>CAUQXC010000034.1:0-2810 GCA_963522175.1 uncultured Lachnospiraceae bacterium | reverse complement strand
CTTAAAATTCAAGATATAGCAGAGGCTGTAGGATATTCCTCTCACAGTAAATTTAGTACATGCTTCAAAAAATATAAGGGATTTTATCCCAAAGACATAAAAAAATACACAAAAAATACCAGTTCTTCATAACAATGAAAAGAGATTGATTAACCTCAATCTCTTTTTTTGTATTCACTCAATGGTATACCTCCCCTTTTCAAAACCTTTAGCTTTTCCTGTTTCTTTTGTTCTCTCCTTGCTTTATACCTTTCCTCGTATTCCTGTTGTTTTCCGTTTGCTTTACGCTTTAGGTAATTTTGATGAAGTCTGTCTTTTCTTTCGTTGATTTTTCTCTCTTCTTCCTCAAGTTTTAAGCGTTCTTCTTCAGTTAATTCTTCTGTAGGTAGCTCATAGTTGCCGATAAAGTTAAAATATATCTCTATCTTCTGTTTTGAGTTTTGACTGCCTTTCCTATCCCTTTCGTGAATGATAATCTTCTCTACAAACTCATTTATCATAGTGGTTGTAAGTTCATCAAAGTTTTCATAGCGATTGATAAGAGATATGAATTTTCTTGCTCTGTCTGTTTCTTTTTCATATCTTGATATTGTAAGCTCTAAGTCTTTAATTTCTTTACTTAAAGCTCTTTGCTCTGTTTCATATTGGCTATTAAGTATCTCATATCTACTACTTGGTATTTTTTCAAGTATCATATCTTCGTAAATACGGCACATAAGCCTTTCTAACTCTTGTATTCTCGACTTACTATCAATTAGTCTTACTCTTTGCCTTTCTATCTCTACTTTTTCCTTTTCTTCCATTTCATTTTGAATGGAGCGGATAAAAGCTTCGTTATCTTCATCAAGATATTTTTTAAGGTCTTTTAAGGTTTCTTGTATAAGGTTTAATACTGCTTCTGCTTTTATCCTGTGAGCCGATGGACAAAGTGTTCCACAAGGGACTTTCGTGTAGGCACTGCAAGTATAATAGGGGATATTTTTGTAGTTACTTGTTCTATGAACATACATTTTACTTCCACAATCAGCACAATACATAAGCCCTGTTAGTGAGTGATATTCGCCCCAACCGTCAGGATACCTTTTTACATTTCCTCATATTCTTTGTACATTATCAAAGGTTTCTTGGTCTATGATTGCTTCATGGGTATTTTCAAATATCAGCCAATTATCTTCAGATACATATTTGCTTTTCTTATCCTTGAAATGTTTTCTTGTTTTGAAATTTACAGTATGACCTAAGTATTCTTGTTTCTTTAAGATACTTGCAATTGTGGAGCTGCACCAACGATATGGGTATTCAAAATTTTTGCTTTGATGTAGTCCATATCCTAATTTTTGTTGATGATAAGCAGGTATATCAATTTTTTCTGCTTCTAATATCTTTGCTATTCGATACGGACCATTGCCTTGCATGGTCAGATTAAATATTCGCCTTACTATCTCCGCTGCTTTTTCATCTACAATCCACTTATCTTTGTCTTTTTCATCTTTGATATAACCATAAGGTGGAGAGCTTGCCGTATGCTTACCGCTTTCTCCTTTTGACCTGAATGTAGATTGTATTTTTCTTGAAGTATCTCTTGCATACCATTCATTCATAATATTTCTAAAAGGGGTAAAGTCATCCTCTCTGTAAAAGCTATCTACATTGTCATTGATAGCAATCAACCTTACGCCCTTTTGTCTTAGGATTTCCATACATTGACCGACTTTAAGATAATCTCTGCCAAGTCTACTCATATCCTTTACGATGATACAACCGATATTCCCTTGATTAACTCCGTTCATCATTGCCATAAATCCCGGTCTGTCAAACTGTGTTCCGCTGATTCCGTCATCTGTAAAATGTATGATGTTGGATAGATTATTTTTACTTGCATATTCTTCAAGGATTTTCTTTTGATTGACGATTGAATTACTTTCTCCTTGAAGTTCGTCATCACGACTTAGTCTCTCATAGAGTGCTGTTATCTTTTCATAATTCCTCATTTTTACCTCCTTCCTCTTAATTTTTTAAATAAAAAAGAATTAAGAAGTATATATTTCACTAAAACAGTGATTAAGTGTTCTCCTTAATTCTATTACTCCCGCAGCCAACTTATATTTTTTATATTGCTTTACCGCAAAGTGTGTTGGTGCTCTTTTCTCCACGATTTTTTGATTTTTTATTGTTTCTTTGATATTTTGAAATATAATTAGCTAATAAAATTCATATTTAGTAAAATCCTTGCTTTCGTTAAAAATACTTTCAAAAACTGCTCCTTTTTCATAAAACCTTTTATCTCTTTTCTTTCGTTCTTCCTGTTTCTGCTGACTGATGAGTTTTTTTCTTTTGTTTTGTAACTGCTTAGTTTCCTCTTCTACCATTAAGATTTTTTCATCTATATTTTTCAATTTCTGTTCTCCTTTCTGATTTTTAGTAAATAAAAAACAGTAAACCAATTTGATTTACTGTTTCTAAAATCGTTATATTCAATGATACAAACTTGAACTTTTAGATTTTAACCCTCTAAGCTATTCTCCTGAAGTATGTTCTATATCATTATAGTTTAACGCAAAGTGTAGCTATATAGTCATTTCCATAATGGGATAATCTATTTCTTTTATCACATGATTCATAAAAATCGATCATAGCAAGACCATTTTTAAGTTGTCCTCTAATCTGAGTTTCTAAGGTATGGCTAAATTCATATCCATATTCTGGATTTATAGTTATTTTGCCTTCTTGTTCAAGTTCTTTTGAATTAAAAGGGATTGAAAACTTTAAAAGTAATTCCTCATCGGGTTTGTCCCATACAATATCAGCAT
>CAUQXC010000033.1:0-3546 GCA_963522175.1 uncultured Lachnospiraceae bacterium | reverse complement strand
AATCTATTCTTAAGGCTGAACATATTGTCTTTTACCTGTGTATAGGGACCTTCGGACTTTTCATTTTCATTACCGTACCTGTTGGTAAAGATCCATTTGCCGCCTCTGCACTCTACCCTGCCGCCTTTTATTTCAAGACAGGCAACACCAAGCTCACATACAACAACAAAGTCTATCTCCCCGTAGATTTTAACATTGTGTCTTGGCAAACCCAGTGAATGCAGAACATAGGCATTCTTTAGATTAAGATCTTGTAATACTTTATAAATTTTAACTTCCGCATCGCTTTTTATCTTTTCGCCTGCATAGGGCGGTATAAAAATAGGCATATTTCTACTCCTTGTGTTGTTTTATATATTATAGTTGCATACCCAAATATAATTTAGCCAAAAGTAAAGGATATTCTTTGTATTCCTTAAATGTATATTAATATAAGGACGGCGTAAAGTAAATACAAATACATTATAAATATGCCTACTATTTACTTTATAAATCTAAGGGCTATCGTTATAATAAACTTGTCCTTATATTTATTTCGTCTGTTAAGGAGAGACTATGGAAAATAAAGATGTTTTAACTCTCTATCATGGTTCAAAGTCAGGGATAGACGGTGCTATAGCACCTATGAGCAGAGACCGCTGTGATTTTGGAAAAGAACTAAAGCTCGGTAAGCAATATATTGCTATAACACAAAAAGCTTGTGATAGGATAACTATAATTGATAAACAAACAATTACCGAAAATAAGCGTATCCTATTAAAACAAGAAAGTGAAGCAAATAGAAGTAGGGGCATAAAAATGGCAGATGAGATTTGCCGCAAATACCGCCGAGACGGTAGATTTTTTGATGAGATATTGAAATAATGCTACCGCAATCCCACCGGCTTTAGACGGTGGGTTAAGGTAGCAAAAAAATATATACTTGTGATACAATAACCGGTGTTATGGGAGTATGGAAATCAAAGAACAGACATAAATATTTATTACAGTATCATATTATTTTTGTATGTAAGTATAGAAAAAAGCTTTTAGCATTAAAAGAAATATCAGATTATATAAAATAATTTTCTTATGAGATATGCACAAAGAGTAATATAATCATAAAATATATGGAAACAGACAATAACCATATACACTATATGATAGAGACTGAGCCTACAATGTCCATAAGTAAAGCGGTTGATCTGATTAAGAACTATACAACATATAATATATGGAAAAAGCATACAGAATATCTTAAGAATCATTTTTGGAAAGAACATACATTTTGGACGGACGGATATTTTGCTTGTAGTGTAGGCAATGTCTCTGAAGAAATGTTAAAGCAATATATAGAAAATCAAGGGTAGAAAGGCGGGTGAGCTTAATGTTAAAGGCATATAGATATCGGATCTATCCAAACAAAGAGCAAGAAATACAGTTAGCAAAGACATTTGGCTGTTGCCGTTTTGTGTATAATCAAACCCTTGCGTACAGAAAAAATGCTTATGAAAAAGAAAAAAAGTCTGTCAGTAAAACAGATTGTAATAATTATTGCAACAGAGAGCTGAAAAAAGTTTATGAATGGCTAAAAGAAGTAGATAAATTTGCTTTAACAAATGCAATTTATAATATGGATAGTGCTTATCAAAAGTTTTTCAAAGAACATGCAGGTTATCCGAAGTTTAAGAGTAAGCACAGTAATCGTAAATCATATACAACTAATTTTACAAATGGGAATATAACTGTAGATTTTGATAGAGGAAGAATAAAGCTGCCAAAATTAAAAAGGGTAAAAATAAAATTACATAGAAAATTCTTAGGTCAGATAAAGGCGGCAACTATATCTAAGGTACCAAGCGGCAAGTACTATGTGTCTATTCTTGTAGAAACCGAACATAGTCCACTTGTAAAGACAAACGGACAAATAGGAATAGATCTTGGAATAAAAGATCTATGTATCACATCAAATGGAAAGAAATATGAAAATCCAAAGACAATTAAAAAATATGAGAAAAAGCTTGCAAAATTGCAAAGACAATTAGCAGGTAAAACAAAAGGGAGTGGGAACTATCAGAAAAAAAGGAAAGAAATAGCACTATGCCATGAGAAAATAACTAATACAAGAAGAGATTATCTGCATAAGATCTCAAGCGAAATTATAAACGAAAACCAAGTGATAGTTTCGGAAAACTTACAGATAAAAAACATGGTGAAAAATCATAATTTAGCGAAATCTATCAGTGATACATCGTGGTATGAGCTGACAAGGCAACTTGAATATAAGTCAAAATGGAACGGCAGAACTTATATTAAGATAGATAGATTTTATGCAAGCAGTCAGCTATGTTTTAGTTGTGGATATAAAAATACAAATGTAAAAGATCTGAAAGTAAGAGATTGGATATGTACTTTCTGCAATACAAAACATGATAGAGATATCAATGCGGCAAAAAACATATTGGCAGAAGGATTAAGAAAAGTAGTATAAGAAAAATGATAGGGCAGGGACTGCCCGAATTAACGCCTGTGGAGATAGTAGGTTGCGAGGTCAGCGAAGCAGGAAGCCCATAGGCTTTAGACTATGGGTAGTTCACTTACGGAATACTTGCAGGAACAATAGCTGTATGTGTTGCGATAGTAATTGTTTCTTTTGCGCAAATATCCAATATCAATACCGGAGAGAACGGTACTTATGTGTGGAATGCGGATATACCGAATCTTATACTTGCGTTAAAGATTTGGAAACCGTTTTCAGCTATATTCTCAATCGTAGTATTTGCCGGAATTTATACGACAGCGGTTCCTCTACTTTATAATCCTGTTGTAAGATTTTCAAAAGAGGGAACAGGTACATTCAAGATACTTACAGTAGTGCTTGGACTTGTTGGACTGGTAGTAGGATTGTTCTTACCGTTTCGAGCTTTAGTTAATTATGTATATGTATTAAATGGATATGTAGGAGCAGTATTAATATTATTTATGCTATGGAAAAATATATCTGACATTTTCTTAAATAAGAAAAAGTCATAATATTACCCCCGAGCCGCCTTTAATGGTTTAGAAAACTGTTAAGGGCGGCTTATTTTATTTTGGGAGAAGCAGGTTATTGATTTTTAATCTATAAGCTCTTTCCAATTATCAGGAAAGCCCATGGTATCTTTCTTCACATGTGGATATTTTTCAAATAGTTTCTCAATAGAAACAATAAACGAATTCCATGCAATATCTTTCTTTAGAATATGAGCCATACAAATAAGTACTCCGAAGATACGGTTATTGGCAATACCGTTTTTTCTGTCTTGAGTATATAGCTTGGGGGTTTTGATTAGTTTGGCGTTATAAAGTCTTCCATAATGTGCACAGATATTACGAATATATGAAAGACTTTCAATCCAACTCTCAAAGTAGACATATCCAATACCGAAGGTTTGGGCTACGGCTTTCTTATCAGGATTTTTCATATTCTTAAAGAACTTGGACAGTGTGCCAAAGGACAATATCTCAACTAATGCATAGAATGGTATCTTGCCATCCACATAATTTTTCTGAAAGTTAAATATGAAT
>CAUQXC010000032.1:0-3580 GCA_963522175.1 uncultured Lachnospiraceae bacterium | reverse complement strand
TTTATAGAGCAAGGGTATACTAATACAACAACTCAGGATATTGTTGACAAAGTAAATATATCAAGAGGCTTGCTGTACTATCACTTTAAGAATAAAGAAGATATCTTATATTGTCTTGTGGAACAATATTCAGATAAATTATTGAAAGATATTCATGTTATTGTCTATGATGAAGATAAAACTGCCATCGAAAAAATTAGAGCTTTTATAGATGCCACAATTATATCTTCGGAAAATATTTCAGCAGAGGGAACAGCGTTACAAAAAACAGTTGATCTTGAAGAAAATCGATATATGATAGATAAGTTATCCCATAAGATTATTGAAAAACTGACAATATATTTTGAAAGGATAATAAACCAAGGAATATCAGAAAAAACACTTTTTGTAAAATACCCGTCTGAAACAGCGGAATTTCTTATGACAGCTTATGTTTTTGTTTCAAATAACATAAGTATAAGATATTCAAAAAAAGAGTCTATCAATGAGTATTTAAACGCATTTAAGATAATGCTTGAACAAAGCTTAAATGCAAAAAAACTCTTTAGCAATTGAAAAAGAATAGAATGTTTGTAAAAATAATAATGTTCCGATAGCTAATGCTAAAAAAGCTATCGGTATTATTTCAAAGAATAACTGACAAATTGTCAATGGAGGTAAAAGTATGTTAGAGATAAATAATTTTAGTAAATTTTATGGAGATAAAAAAATTGTTGATAACCTATCCATTTCAGTACAGTCTGGAGATATTTATGGATTCATTGGTGCAAATGGAGCCGGAAAAACTACAACAATAAAAGCAGTAGTTGGGATTCATGATTTTGAGAATGGAAGTATAACGATTGATGGGCATTCCATTAAAGAGGAGCCTGTTATTTGTAAAAAAATGATGGCATACATTCCGGATAATCCAGACTTATATGAACATATGACGGGATTTCAGTACATCAATTTTATTGCAGATTTATTTGAAATTTCTACTGAAATACGCAGAGAAAGAATTCAAAAATATAGTGATTTATTTGAAATGACTAAGCATCTTTCGGGGATGATATCTTCGTATTCACATGGTATGAAGCAACGAACAGCGATTATTTCTGCACTGGTTCATTCTCCAAAGTTACTAATTTTAGATGAACCTTTTGTAGGACTTGATCCAAAAGCAGCTTTTCTACTAAAGAAAGTAATGCACGAATGCGTGTCAGATGGAGGAGCTATTTTCTTTTCAACACATGTTTTGGATGTTGCAGAAAAATTATGTAATAAAATTGCAATTATAAAAAATGGAAAGTTAATCGCAAGCGGAAATATAGAAGAAGTCAAAGGTGATAAAACTTTGGAAACTTTTTTCATGGAGGTACAAGATAATGAGCAAAATTTGGATACTAATTAGAGCCCAATTGATAAATTTTTTTCCAATCAACGAAATTAGAGAGCCGAGAAATAAAAAGCAAAGCTCTGTTGTTATTGCAAGTTTTGGAATAATAACTCTTGCTATATTTTTCTGTGTCTATAATATTATGACAGCCAAAACACTGGTACAAGTTGGACAGCAGGAATTGATACCGGCTTATATGGTTGCGGTATCAAGTTTTTCAATATTATTTTTGACAATATTTTATTCTAATGGAATTTTATTTGGTAGTCGTGATATAGAAACGCTTTTATCGCTACCTTTAAAAAGCTCAGACATTATAAGTAGCAAGTTTATGTTTATGTATTTATTGAACTTTTTAATAGGATTCATATTTATGCTTCCGGGGGGCATTGTTTGGGTATTAAACGGAAGCTTAAATGTATTACAGATTATATTGTATTTTACCTCCATGATTTTTGTTCCATTGATACCTATGTGCATAGCAGCATGTATGGGAATGATTGTTGTTGCTGTTTCATCTTATTTTAAGAGGAAAAATGTTATTGCTCTAATCTTTTCATTTGCAATGATAGGCATAATTGGATATATTGCAGTGTCAGCTATGAAATCAGGTAATGAAGACAGCATTGGGATCATGCTTTCTAAGCAAATTACAGGACTGTACCCAATATCCGGGTTATTCGTGCAACACACAAATTTTCCAATGTATATTGGAATGGGATTATTTATTGCTTTTTCAACAGCAGTTTTTTATATATTTGTAAAAATTGTTGCGATGAAGTATGGATTGCTTAATACTCTTGCTAAAACAACATCAAGATATTCTGATAATAAAAAATCTTATAATAGAAAATCGATATTTCTTGCCTTGTATAAAAAAGAAATGGGACGCTTTTTAAGCTCGTACATGGCGGTCTTGAATGCAGGCCTCGGTGTAATACTTTTATGTGTTTTTAGTATATTTTTACTTTTTAATTCGGTAGAACAAATAGGAGAGTCTTCAGGAATAGAAAATATAAATGAATATCTCTCAAATTTTGCTCCATTATTTATTGCATCTATGCTCTCGCTCAGTTGCCCGGCAGCTTCAGCGATATCTTTAGAAGGAAAAAACATTTGGATTTTGCAAAGCTCTCCTGTTAAGGTAAAAATGATCTTAAATTCCAAGATAGCTGTAAACCTTACACTTCATTTGATTGGGTATATGATTTCCATATTTGCATTTACGCTAAAACTTGATATGAACTTTATTCAAGTTATTAACCTAATAATTGTTCCTATATGCTATTCGATTTTTATAACAGTGATAGGAATTTCCCTAAATAAAAAGTATCCAAATTATGAATGGGAAAGCGAGATGATGGTTGTAAAGCAGAGCATGCCTGTTATTGTGTCTGGACTTGTTGGGATAATTGCACTCATTACACCAATTCTTCTTAATTGGTTTTTAAATCTTTCGATAACACCAGTTTTGCAGATAATATCAGTTACTTTACTTGTTATTTCAAGCGAAGTTTATATAAAAGTTAGCAAGTTAAATTTTATTTAGTTCAAGGAGGGAAAATGGTATGAAAGATGGACTGTTAAAAGATGTCTTGGTGTTGATATTAATGATTGTTGTAATATTTATTATTTGCATATTTCTCCCAGAGAAAATTCCTGTTCATTTCAATGCAAAAGGAGTTGCAGATTTGTTTGCTAATAAATATTATCTTCTGTTTGCTACGGTTATTCCGTATTCTGCTTATTGGAAATTTATACGAGGAAGGAAAAATAAAAAGGTTAAGTGAATATGTATCCATATTTACAAATAGCATCTGTGATAAGAGAAACTATTTTAAGAGGTAAGTATGTACCGGGGCAACAGATGCATCCCATAAGGACTTTAGCATAGAGGGAAGAATGTAATCCTGCAACCGTCCAAAAAGCATTAAAAGTTCTTGAGAAACAGGGGTTGATTGTTAGTCGTGGAAGTAAAGGATTTTTTGTTATTGAAAGTGAGAAGAAAATAATTGAGTTAAGAAATCAGAATTTTAACAGGCTAACAAAAATATTGTTTGAAAAACTATATACCTTAGGATTTTCGGATTCTGAGATTATCAAACTATTTGATAGAATAGAAACTTAAAAAATGAATAAAAATCAATTATGTGTGAAGAAGATAAAGATACTGACTATTTAGATTATTGATAAAATGGAGGA
>CAUQXC010000031.1:0-3698 GCA_963522175.1 uncultured Lachnospiraceae bacterium | reverse complement strand
ATCTTCCCTCACAAATCTCAATTTGAGATCCCTTTCAATAATTCTCTTAACACTCCGGTCTCTTCCATTATTTGCTTATTCAGCTTCTCTATTTCATCCAAAATCTCAGATGTTGGTGGATATTCTACAGGGACATACTCCACTTCCTTGTATTTATTGATGGATAAGTCATAATCTTTTTCTATGATTTCACTCTTCGGTACCATAAACGACTTATCTGTACGTTTTCTGTCTCTTTCTCCCTCCGGATTCTTGAAACGAGCTATGATATCCGGTATGTCATTTTCTGCTACCGGCGTTCTCTTATCATCCAGACTCTTACCGTCTGCTGTCATATCATAGAACCATACATCGTCAGTACCTCCATGATTGGTCTTTGTAAAGATAAGTATACCTGTAGATACTCCTGCATATGGCTTAAACACTCCTGAAGGCATTGATATTACCGCTTCAAGTTTCTGGTTTTCCACTATTTCTTTTCTGATAGCTTTATGCGCATTTGAAGAACCGAAAAGCACACCGTCAGGTACTATACAGGCACACCTTCCTCCTATTTTCAGCATTCTTGTAAAGAGTGCCAAGAACAGAAGCTCTGTTTTTTTAGTCTTACATATTTTTTGGATATCCTCAGATACTATTTCTGCATCCAAACTGCCTTTAAATGGTGGATTTGCAAGTATAAGAGAATATTTATCCCTGTCAGGATTTTGATCAGACAAGCTATCCCTATATTCTATACAAGGATTTTCTATACCATGAGCCATCATATTCATAGCACCTATACGTAGCATTGTCCTGTCCATATCAAAACCGTGGAACATGCTATTCATAAAATGCTCTTTATTCTTTCCATTCATAAGTACTTCTTTTTTATATTTTCCCTTTAAGTACTCACCGCTGATTACGAGAAATCCTGATGTACCGCATGCCGGATCACATATAGTCTCATTTGGCTGTGGATCCATCATCTCGACTATCATTCTTATTATATTTCTTGGAGTTCTGAACTGTCCGTTTACACCTGATTTTTCAAGTTTTGAAAGCAAATACTCATATACATCTCCTCTTACATCTGCACTTTGCTCCTTGTCCATTATTGCATATATTTCATCCATAGCATCTACTATCTTTGAAAGCATTAGAGGTGTATTTACTTTAAAAATGGCATCATTCATATATTTGCTATATGCACTTTTTTTATCACCATGCAGGTTCTTTATAAAAGGAAATACCCATTCCTGCATTATACTGTACATCCTTTGTGCAGGAAAGTCATGAAAAACAGACCACTTCAGTTGTTCTCCTTCTACTTTTCTATCACCTATCACTACCTCACCGTCAAAAATACTCTTAAAAGGTAAACCAAGCATCGCTGCTTCTTTTGCTCTTATATTGTCTGCACTGTCAATATCTCTGATAAACATCAGATATGTCATCTGCTCCACAACTTCAAGAGGGTTTGTAATACCTCCTGTCCAGAATATCTCCCATAATCCGTCAATCTTATTTTTTAATTCGCCTGTCATAATCTCCCTTTCCACTTTCTTTAAAAATAATGTTTATTTCATTCCATATTATTTTTTATATTGTAAATTCGCTTCAGTTTTTCTCTTGAAATTGAAAGCTTTTCTTTTAAGTCAGCCATCCTCTCAAGTTCCTCTTTGTATTTCTTCCCTATTATATTCTGTTCTTCCGGTGAAGGCAAAGGAATCTCAAGTTTTCTAAGCTTTTCTAAGGAAATTGTTGGGATTACGCTACCTACATATATACTTTTAAATAAAGCTCTTCCAAGATTACTGTCAAAAAGTGCCTGCACATAATATGGATTAGCCTTTGTCTCATCTATTTCAAGAATAAACATATTTCCTGTAGCCAATATTTCCGTACCTTCTTTTACCTGTATAACCGCAGATTTGAAATCGGTTGATCCTGTCTTAGTCAAAACAATTGAATTGTTTCTTATGCAAAACTTTTTTACATTAGACTGTATATCCCTTAAGTACTGATTATCTGTAAAGAAAACATCTCCATCACTGATGTTTGAAATTATAATATATTTATAAGGTGTGGGTTCACTTGCTCTATACTCATCTAAATATGATGCTTTTACCTGTGCTCCCCTTGTTATACTCTTTACAATATTTTCAATCTCCACTCCGTCTTTAATCTCCGGTGCTTTCTCTAAATATCTACTTGCATTGATTATATAATCATTCTCTGCAATCTCATTTATACTTATTGTTATAGAATTCTTACCGTCCTTTTGTAATAACTCCAGAATATCAGATATGTCATTGTCCGATAATATATTTCTTCTTCCTTCTTTTGTGAAATTCTCACCGGCATCAATCATCTTAATATTAGTGTTGCCATGACTGAAAATCACAAGAGTTGTTGCAATAGATGTTCCGGGCAATAGTTTTGCCGGCAATAAAACAGTTGCTTCTATAAGACCGTTTTCAACAAAGTATTCTCTTATTCTTCTGTCTGTAGAATTCCATGTTGTTCCATTTGTCATAATGGCTACAGCCCTTCCACCGGATTTCATCTGCTCAACTAATTTCAAGTTAAATATCCAGTCTGAAGAAACTCTCTTTATATTATCCGGTAAATCCACAAAATCTTTTACAATATCTTCAATATCCGGAATAGATATCAAAAAAGGATAATTAGCAAAAAGCTTATCGACTTTCTTTTCTGCTTTGTATTTCGTAGCATCATTCAAAACTAAAGATATATCTCTGTCCAATAGTGATGCCCTTATATTTGCAATAAAGTTAATCGCCATATTACACTCTATACCGGTATATTTTAGATTCTCTCTTAGCAATGTAAGCTCAACAAAGAAATTCCCCTTGCCTGAACAAAGCTCCAATACACTATCATTTTCCTGTATATCCAATATCTTAGCAACCAGCTTTAGTATTCCTCTTGGAGTAGATGCCTCTTGTAAAATATCTTCTAAGTCATTATTAAATAACAGATATGCAAGGAGATTCTCCGCATCAAATTCATATACCTTTAATCTATCCAATATAGGCGACATCTCAGGAAAATAATAAGTCAACTCCCTTTTTATACTGTCATCTACATCACAAATATTCTCAAACAATTCAATACTGTCAAGGTTTTTAATTTTGTCCTTAGCTGCCCTGTACAATATATATGCCAATATGGTTGAATATCTTGATTTATTATCACCTGATATTATACGAAGCTCGCTGTTTATAGCTTCTGAAATATTTGATGTATCAAGCTTTTCCAATCTCTTAAGATATGATGTATCCACGCCCCTCCTTCTAGGTTTATAATAACCTTTATTTTATAAGGTTATTATAAACCTAGAAAATACAAAAGTCAAGTTCCGGTTTAAGGTTTTTAATAACCTTATTAATCATGAATACTAAAGTAGTATAACGAAACCAAATACGACGGATTTTACGCTGTCTGTACAAACCTTGAGTGTGATGTATCAAGTATTATTAAAATCAATCGACTTAGATAGTGACGGACGAAAAATCCTATCCTGTAAATAATTTCATTTAACCCCTCTATATTCCATACTTTGATAAATCAACTTTATTATCTTTTACCTCAATCTCCCGAAACTGCATCAACATAATATTGTTGATTATTTTCTGAATTATGATATTAAAAAGAGATAGCCACTTTTTGCTATCTCCAAATGAATGTTTTTA
>CAUQXC010000030.1:0-3810 GCA_963522175.1 uncultured Lachnospiraceae bacterium | reverse complement strand
AGTTTGTGGTATGGAATAGATCCTTTAACTGAGAAATATGCTTCCGTTAGTGGTTATGTCTATTGTATCGGAAATCCGATCAAGTTTATTGATCCAGATGGAAAAAAAGTATATCAAGGAAAGATGATTGTTATTTATTATGAAAAGGGTAAATTGACTGTGTCTCCAAAAGCCAACAAGAATACAAAGGCTCTTTTTAAAGGAATGATGAAAACAGAGACCGGTAGGAAACAACTTGCATTATTAGTAAATTCTCCAACAAAAATACATTTAATATATAGCCATAAGAATACAGAAACAAAAACGACAACGACATATGCTAATACTCAGCAAGCAACTGCTGATGGAAGTAGTATAAGACTGAAAAATAATCGTTATAGTTCCACATGGGCAAAAATAACTTTTTTCGTTGATATGATAGAAAAATCTACAAAAGAAGAAGGAAATGCGAATTTTGGTTTAAGTTTAGAGGAGGCATTAGGAGCGGAGGCTAGCCATGAATCTGTTCATGCAGCAGATCCCGTTGAAGTTGATCGGGATATTCGATCAAGTCAGTCCAAGCAAAAAAAAGTTCCTTCCTCTACATATGAGAAAAAAGCAAGGCAAACGGAACAAAAATATCGAGATGAATTAAGTAAACAAAAACAAGCAGAAACACCAAAAGATGAAAAATAGATTTTGTATATTATTTGTGGTACTTTTTATGGTATTGCAGATTGGTGGTCAAAATTCCGAGATCACTATTACTTTACCTGATAGAATTGCTATTAAGGTTTGTAAGGAATTTAAAGTTAGAGTTAGGAGTAAAACCATCATAGGAAAGCTTTCTCAAATTAAGAGAGGAACATATGATGGCGTATACTCTTTTCGGTTAAGTTTTCAGCCGCATTACCCAACAAAACTTTTTGTTATAAATGGTGGAGAAGTTCATGTTTTTCAAAATTTAGGATTTGAAAATTCCGTAAATGTTATAAATGAAGTATGTAGTTATCTATCAGATAATAATTGTAATCGACGGTTTATTGAAATGACATTGATAGGTTTATATAAATATGTCTATGGAGAATATGGATTAGACTATGGGACAAATGTCTATTATAAATATATACCAGATTTCAATAATGATAGTGAAAAGAATACTTTTATCCTATCAAGAGTTAAAAATATAAAGAATATTGAGGAAGAGGCTTTGCAATTATCAAATGAAAGAAACCTCTTATCTCATGCTATTGTAGATTATATTAAGAAAGAGAAAATGAATAGCGAAGAAGCTATTATACTATTAAAATATGTCATAGATGGAACAGGAGTAAAAAATCTAGATACTCCCAAAGCAGATACGAGCAGTGGTAGACTTTGGACAAAGAAAGTAAATTGATATATCGATATGACAGATCGGGAGTTAATGCAGTGTTCCCTATCTCAATTGTAAAATAAGGTTTTACAATGTTTAAAAATATTACATATGTCATATTTTTGTGCTTCTGTATATCTGCAAAAGCACAAAAATTGAACAAAGAAGATTTATATGCAGACGCTATATGCAGATTGCATAAAATTCAGTTACAAGCTTCATATTTAGATTCTTCTGATACTCTTTATATTATTCCTAATGATAGAAACATTAAGATAAAAAAAATAAATATGATTTCTAATGATTTTCCACAACTCAAAATAGGGGAAAGCCTTCCTATATATATATACTAAATACAATGGAGTCCCATAGAAAAAAAGTATGTGTACTCTTTAATATATGTCAGTTAATACAGGAGTCTAATTCCAAACACCGAATAGTTTCATCTGGATGTTTCACTTTATATTATAAAGTAAAAAAGGCAGGTATTATTACTATGGTTATAAAATTTATGGGATTTAGTCTATAATAATATGTAGTTTAATTAGGGTTCGCTAATTAGAAGATGAGATTGATAATAACAATAATGCTTGCATTATCTTTTACATCCAAGATAAATGCAAAGAATATTTATCTGCCGGTTCCTAAGGTAGAAGGGCTTGGTGCAGTATATGAATTATTAGACAGCATTGAGAACACACAGGCACAATACGAATACATTCTATACTGCCATATAGACAGTTGCGGAAACCGAACGAGTTATGTCTTGGACGCTAAAGATTCTACGATATATCTTTTTATTGGAGATGGCAATATCATCGCAAAACGAAAGAGCAACTTATCTGCAATCTTCCGATTCAGAGACAAATATAAAACGGGAGCCATTCTGCAAGAAGACAAGTTGCAGTTTATTCCCCCACTCTTTTACGCATTAGAAACCGAACTCATAATATATAAAAACCATAGAAAGTGCCATTTTTATTTCGAGTATGGAAAGAACATTAGTACATATGCCCCCCAGAGAAAAAGACAGCCGTATAGATATAAATGGTTGCAGTTGATTCGTAATAAAATAAAGAATGATTATCATTAGAAATCCTCATTGGTTAGAACAAACACAAGCAACATGGGGGACAATGAAATATAAACAACTCCCTATCATATTTCAACTCATGAATAGTCCAAAAATACGTCGCATTCTGCGCATATTGCCAAGAGATTTTCTCATTTTCGGCATCACTGTGGTTGGGTTCTTTATTATTGAACGGCTATTAAATCTCGTGCTATTTAGCGATGCTGCCACATTAAAGAACGCCAACACACTGGCATATGATATAGCGATTTTGGCATTTCAGATCGCAACTTATCTGGGATGGATAAATACAGTATTCCTATTCCTGCTATGCCTTACAATAAATAAAACCTTACCCATCGGAAGAATTAAATATGCACTAAATTAATTCCGCCAACGGATAATATTAAGTATTTATAGTATGAAATTTATCTATTATTCATTATATCACTTTTATACAAAAATTCCTATTATAGGCAATAATATTAATATTTATGTAACAGGAGCTATGTCACTTCTTATTCTATCGCCTTTCTTTGCTATTTACAATATATATAATTATGAGCGTTATGGAAGGCTTCAATATGATTTGTTTACATTATTAATTCCTTATTGTATTATATATAAACTTTTATATAATTACTATGAACAGAGAGGAGACAAGATTGTAGTCAGAATAGACAAACAGTATAATAGAAAAAAGAATATTATCATTACTCTTTCATGGATTGTAATGGGAGTACTTATTTATCTATGGGTATTCGATGGTGCATACACAATATATAATTACTCATTTCACAAATTATTTTAATATAATTGATTGATAACAAATAGAAAATCAAAGGAAGTGGTAACATCAAACGAGAGTTCATCCGTTTCGGTGAGTGTCTGATGAATCTATCTATACTATTTTGCAGAGGTCTCGTAGTATGACACAGTTTACTTTACACTCTCGATTTATACAAGTTATTTCTTTATTCCTTCTTTTGCACCAGATGTGCAAGCTCCGGGTCATTCTTAATCCGTTCCAGTTCATCTTTCACAATCTGCTTTACCTCCGCCTTGATGCGGTTGTAATTCTCCTGTATCTTCTCCCGCATACGGTCGTTGCCCTCTGCATCGGTGAAGTCGGTGATGATGGGAATAGGCTTATACCGTTTCGTCTCGGCAGCCACTTGGGCGTTATCGATGACGATCTCGGCATGGAAAATCTTCTGTTCGATACGCTCGTCAAAGTTATCCGACACCGAGCCGACGAACATTCCCTGCGTCAACCCCGAAATCTTGCTCGGTGGTATAAGGGCATCCATCTGCGTATTGATGGAGGTCGAAACGTCCTGTCGATTGATGGAAATGGACTGCCGCTTCTGCAACACTTTTCCAA
>CAUQXC010000029.1:0-3836 GCA_963522175.1 uncultured Lachnospiraceae bacterium | reverse complement strand
GTTTGAGAGTAGTGGGCTTGAGATATAATAGGGATACAGAGGAAAAAGCTTGATAAATAGGAGCTTTCAGCACTGTATCCCTATTTTTAAAATCAAACAAAATATCGAAAAGGAGGCTTTTATGATATGTAGAAAAATATTTCAAGCCATTGTGTCAGTTATTCCATTAGCAAAGGCGGTGGTGAATCAATGAGATGGATAATAAAAATAATCTTGTTCCCAATCAGCCTGCTGTTAAGCATTTTGACCGCATTTCTAACATTCTTGCTTAGTATAGGAACAGCGATATTGTATTTGCTAATGCTGATGTGTGTATTTGCTGCCATAGGCTCGTTCTTTATGCTACACAACACAAGAGCAGCAATAGAAGCACTTATCATTGGATTTTTGTTAAGTCCTTACGGAATATCGATGATTGGAGTGGCAATCATAGCTTTTATACAAGGAATCAATGAAGCCATAAAATCAATATAAAAAATTTCATAAAAATGGTTACCAAGGGCGATAGATAAAAACTATCGTCTTTTTTAGTGGAAAAATATCATGGAAAGGAGAGCTTTTAGATGAGTATGTATTTATTTGATGAACAACCTATCGTTGCAAATAAGACATTGGCAAGAGAGATAGGTTTAAATGAAGCTCTTATCTTACAGCAAATAAACTATTGGATAGAAATAAATAAGAAATCCGGCAATAACTTCTATGACGGAAGATATTGGACATATAACTCAATAAGAGCATGGCAGGAAAAAGATTTTGACTATATGAGTTTCGATACTGTAAAAAGAACCTTTGCGAAGTTGGAAAAGGCAGGTTTTCTACTCGTAGGAAACTACAATAAAGATCCAAGAGATAAAACAAAATGGTACACCATAAATACTGAAAAACTGGAGGAACTTTATGCTGAAATTGAGAACAAAAAGAAAAAAGAAGAATTACAAGCCTTAGAAAAAGCTGTGCCTAATGCATTAGGGCAAAATGCACCAATGGAAAAGTGCAAAATCCACCAATGCACAAGTGCAGATTGCACCAATGCAACAGAGCAAAATCCACCAATGCAAAATGGCAATATGCCCCAACCATTACCAGAGAATACTACAAATAATTCATCAAAGATTACTACAGATATTTCATCATATAATTCCACCCATCATTCCGTCATAGATGCCGAGTATTCAGAACCAAGAAAAAGGATGGACGGAGAGGCGGAAATAGAAAACAAAAATATATATCAGAACTGCTTAGATGAGTTAAGAACACAGACAGGCTATTATGAACATCTTGAGTTGGGCAATAAATTTATAGTTAAAGACTTTGATGAGGTATTAAAGATACTGGCAGATATTATGATACTTGATGATAGAGAGTTTGTTACAATCAATCAAACGAAGCTTCCTGCACATATAGTAAAAGAAAGATTTAGAAAACTTAAATCAGAGCATTTGGAGTATCTGTCAGATGTTATTAAGGAAAATGAATACAAAATTAGGAATATCAGAGCATTTGTCCTAACAGCAGCATATAATGCACCAAGTGGGATAGATGCACATTACTCTGCCCTTGTAAGCTATGATATGAGAGGAGGATATTGAATGTGATTAACGAAGAAATTGCAAGAAAGACACTAAGCCTTGAAGTTAAGGCTGCCAAAGTAACCGGAAAACTTCTTTTAACGCTATTGAAAAAACTGATGAAAGAAGCGAATAAACTTGGAGGACTTGAAAAACTCGTTAAAGTAAACGGAAATGAAGTCAAGCTCAAAGATATGGCGAAAAAAGGACAGCTTGAAGAAATACCGGTAGAAGAAGCGGAACTGAAAGAACTGAAAAAAGAGCTGAACAAATACGGTGTTAAGTTTTCGGTAATGAAAGATAAAGAAACAGGTAAATACTCCGTATTTTTCCAAGCCAAAGATATGAAAATGATGGAGAAAGCCTTTAAAAATGCTCTTGCAAGATCAGAAAGAAAAACGGAACGGAAAGAGTCCGTTCGTAAAAATATTGAGAAGTTTAAAGAGATGGCAAAAAATACTGTTTCTAAGGACAAAGTTAAGAATAAGCAAAAGGAGCAGAGCCTATGAGCAGCTTGATAACATTTGAAAATATGGAATTTGGGAAACTCACTGTAATGGAAAAAGACGGTGAGTTTTTCTTTATCGGAAAAGAAGTAGCCGAAAAACTGGGCTATTCAAACACGAGAGATGCTTTGGTAAGACATGTGGATATAGATGATAAAGCTGATGTCGTGTTTCACGACGGCAGGCAAAGAAGAAGTATGGTATCTATCAACGAGTCAGGATTATACTCTCTGATCCTATCTTCAAAGCTGCCACAGGCAAAGGAATTTAAGAAATGGATCACCACAGAGGTATTGCCGAGTATTCGTAAGAATGGCGGATATATCAAAAATCAAGAAAAAATGAGCAATGAAGAAATATTGGCAAATGCGGTACTCCTTGCCAATCACCTGATTGCTCAAAAAGAAAAAATCATAGAGGATTTAGAGCCGAAAGCCAAGTATTTTGATGAATTGGTAGATAATAACTTGCTGACCAACTTTAGAAATACAGCAAAAGAGCTTCATATTCCACAAAAGGTATTTATTCAATTCCTCTTAGAGAAGGAACTCATTTACAGAGATAAGAAAAACAGGCTTCTTCCCTATGCAAGGAACAATAAAGGCTATTTTGAGGTGAAGGAATGGTGCAAAGAAGGGAGCGAAGCGGTCGGGATACAGACCTTTGTAACACCGAAAGGCAGGAACTACCTATTACTTTTGATTGGAGGTGAAAAGACTTGTGATAGATAAGATATTAAAGGACATTAAAGGCTTATTTAAGGTGCAAGATAAGGTAAAGTTTGCAAAGCAAAACATTCCCTATCTTGCATTTTTCTATATTGGCAACATCTTCTCTCATCATGTAAGAAGCTATACCGGCGGAGATGTGATTGACAGGATATTTCAGGGGATATTAGAGCTTAATACCATGAGCTTTATTCTAAGCGTACACCTTATGGATATACTGATAGGAATCGTTGTTGCTGCTATAATTAAATTCATTATCTATACCAAAGGTAAAAACGCCAAGAAGTTTAGACAAGGAAAAGAGTACGGCTCGGCAAGATGGGGAAATAAAAAAGACATCGAGCCATATATGGACGAGAAGTTTCAAAACAACATCTTGCTTACACAGACAGAGCGATTAACCATGAATGGCAGACCGACAAATCCGAAGTATGCAAGAAATAAAAATGTACTTGTCATAGGAGGTAGTGGAAGTGGTAAGACGAGGTTTTATGTCAAACCGAACCTTATGCAAATGCACTCGTCATATTGCGTAACCGATCCGAAAGGAACGATAGTCCTTGAGTGTGGCAAAATGCTTGAAGATAACGGATATGAGATAAAAATCTTAAATACAATCAACTTCAAAAAGAGCATGAAGTACAATCCGTTCGCCTATATCCGTTCTGAAAAAGATATTTTGAAACTGGTTCAGACAATCATTGCCAATACGAAAGGAGAGGGCGAAAAAGCAGGTGAGGATTTTTGGGTAAAAGCCGAAAAACTCTACTATACAGCACTTATCGGCTATATATTCTATGAAGCACCAAGAGAAGAAAAGAACTTCGCTACTCTCCTTGATATGATAGACGCTTCAGAAGTCAGAGAAGATGATGAAACCTATATGAATCCGATAGACAGACTCTTTGAAGCACTGGAAAAGAAAGAGCCTACACACTTTGCAGTCAAGCAATATAAGAAGTACAAATTGGCAGCCGGAGTTATAGAATTAAGAAGAACACTTAATCACTATATTAGTGAAAGATGTTTTG
>CAUQXC010000028.1:0-4765 GCA_963522175.1 uncultured Lachnospiraceae bacterium | reverse complement strand
TATAATATAACTAAGTTATATTTGGAGAAAGGAGGAGTAAATCGTGGCTAATGGTGATTACGAAGCAACTCATAAAAAAATATTGGATTGTGGAAAGAATATTTTTAAAACACAAGGATTTGAAAAAGCTAATCTAAGAGCAATCTGCAAATCTGCTGGTGTTACCACTGGTGCTTTTTATGGTCATTTTGAAGATAAAGAAGCTCTTTTCTCCGAATTAGTAGAGCCAATCGTGAATCAGATACAAAGATCTTATGCTATGTATGAAGATAAGAGTTTTGATGTTTATAAAAGAGAAAGTCACATAAAGAAAGAAACGATTTCCAAGATTTTAGAATCAAAAGCACAAGGTGCTATTAAAATGGTTCTATATTTCTTTGAACATAAAGATGCATTTGAATTACTGGTCTTTGGTTCTTATGGAACAAAATTTAACAACTTTTTAGACGGAATTATTGAGAAAGAAGATAAAAATCACTTTGAAATTTTAAGTATGATATACGGAGCGGATCATGTAAATAATGTGATAACTAATAGAGGAATTCATCTAATCAACCATGCATACTTTTATGCATTATCGGAAGTAGCAGTTCATTCAAAAAGTAAAGAAGAAGTGAAATTGAATGCAGCTTTGATTTCGGAGTTCTTTAATGAGGGATGGAAAAAGATACGAGGAATATAGACAAATTTTTCGCCCGAAACATAACTTAGTTATATTTCGAGATCTCAGAAGAATAAAAATAAAACCGGATATTGTTTCTGTATGAAAATAGAAATATATCAAATTGAAAAAAACAAGGAGGACAAAATTATGAATTTAAAAGGTATTGTAAAAATAGCAGTATTTTCTGTTATTGGGTTTGTATTAACAATGGGATTAGGTTTTTTGACGGGATCGTTTGGAATGCTTCCAAGTTTATATTTATCATCAGCCCTGCCAACAATTATTGTAGCACCGGTCTTTGTTATTATGTGTAAGCAGGTAGGGCAAAGAGGTACAGCATTTTTATACTTCCTATTGATGGGTGTTTTCTATGTTCTCATGGGAATGTGGCCAGTAATTGCTGTTTGTGCTATTGCAGGACTTTTAGCAGAACTTGTAATTGGTAAAAAGGAAAATTATGAGAACAAGAATATGAAGATTGGGGCTGCGTTTGGAGCAGGTATGTTCATATATTCCTTACATGCCATGTATTTTACGTTTGTATTTGGTGTAGAAGGACTTACAAAGCAATTTCCAAAGATGTTTACAACCGATTACGCAACATTCCTTTACAATTTTTACACACCTAAAAATATCTTGATTTGTTTATTGATTGCAATTGTGGCTTCAGTTATAGGCGCCTATTTTGGAACATATATTTATAATAAATTTTTTAGTGATAGGAAGAAAAAAAGTGTTTTGTAGAGATGTAAAAAATAATATAAACAAATACCAACTATCAGACAAAATCAACCCGCTTACTATAGTTGGGTTGATTTTGCTATTTTCTGTTGTTTTAACAATAGGAGAACAAACCCAATACTTATTTTCCCTTATTTTTGTTTTAGGACTGTTATCCTTATTTTCAATTAAAAAAGCATTTAGAACAATATTTTCATTGCTTATAGTATGGGGACTTATTTATTTACTAAAACCCCATTTAGGAAATGTTTTGATTGGTTCTATATATACAATGCTACTTATAGTGTTGAAATTTGCTCCACTTTTCATCTTGGGAAGAGTTCTGTCTTCATATAGCTCTTCGCATCTAATTGCTGCATTTAGAAAAATTGGAATTGATGGTGGAATAGGTATAGGAATCACAGTATTTTTTCGTTTTATTCCGGAAATCTCTATTAGGATGAAGGAAATAAATAATGGTATGAAAATTAGAGGATTTAAAGCAAGCATTTTCAAACCAATTAGAACATTTGAATTATATTTTGTTCCTCTTATGTATAAGTGCATAGACATAAGTGATACCTTAACTTGTTCAATTATATCAAAAGGAATTGAATACGATGGGAAAAAAACAAGTTTTCATGAGGTGAAAATTACATTTATTGATATCTCAATGATAGTAGGAGGGATGATTTTGTTGGGGGCGAGTTTATGGAAAATATTTTAGAGGCAGAAATAAGATCCTTTCATTATGGAGAGGATTTGATATTAAAAAATTTAAAAATGTCTATAAAGAAAGGCGAAATTGTAGTCTTAACAGGTCTTTCTGGATGCGGAAAAACAACACTTTTAAGATTACTAAACGGGCTTATTCCATCCTTTTATGATGGTGATTTTGACGGAGAAATCAAGATTTTAGGGAAAGATATAACGGCATATAAAAAGGGAGAGTTAGCTAAATATATTGGCAATGTATTTCAAAACCCTAAAGATCAATTTTTTTGTGATGTGGTTGAAGATGAAATTGCTTTAGTTGGTGAAAATTTAGGGTTAGAGAAAAAAATCTTAAGAGAAAAAGTTGACGAAGCAATGCAGTTACTTGAAATAGAGTATCTAAGAAAAAAGTCTATCTTCGAGTTATCAGGAGGTGAAAGGCAAAAGGTAGCTATAGCTGGAACTCTTATCTATGATACGGATATTATTTTTTTTGATGAACCATCAAGCAGTCTTGATTACGATAGTATAAAACACTTCAGTGAAATACTTCTCAGATTGAAGGCGATGGGAAAGACAATAATTATAGCGGAACATAGGCTCTATTATTTAAAAGAGATTTTTAGCAGATTGATTTATATAAAAGACGGTACAATATGTGATATTTTTCCGAATGGGAGTCTTAGTAATAATAAATGTAAGGAGCTTGAGTTAAGAACGCTTAATGAAAGAGAATTGGTATCAAAAAAAGAACCGATTGTGGCTAAAAGCTACATAAAATTAAATAACGCCTGTATCCATCAAGGGAAAAGAATCTTGATAGAAAACTTAACCTTTGAGATTGGTGAGAGCGAAATAATGGGAGTGATTGGGCCTAATGGTATTGGAAAAAGTACCTTAGCAAAAGCATTATGCGGATTATCTGAAAAATATTTAGATGTCAGCTATGGACAGAAACAAAAGGAAAGGCTTAGAAACTCGTATTGTGTATTACAAGATGTAGATGCTCAGATTTTTTTAGACACAGTAGAAAATGAATTGATATTTTGTAAAGATAAAAACTCGGAAAGTGATTTAGAAAAAATACGAGAATATCTAAAAGATACAGACCTGTGGCATAAAAAAACCAATCATCCGCAGAAATTATCTGGTGGACAAAAACAACGATTGGCGATTATTACTTCGTTTTTATCCGGTCGTAAGTTGATAATTCTGGATGAACCAACATCAGGTCTTGATTATAAAAGTATGAAAATTATGTCCGATTTAATGACAGAAAAAGCAAAGGAGATTCCAATTATAATAATTACTCATGACTTAGAGTTGTTATTTAAAACCTGTCATTCCGTCTTAATGCTTGGTGATAAGGATTATAAAAAAATATCTGTAAAGGGAAATGAAGCGTCAATTATGGATTTTATGGATAAAAAAGGAAATTTATTGAAGGAGAAAAACTATGTTAAATAAGGTTTTTGAATATGCAGGTTCGCATAAAAAATCAATTCACTTAGCAAGTTTTATTATGCTTATTAGTGTAATTATGGGTGTGCTACCCTTTCTATTTGCATATCAGATTATCAATCCGCTTATTTTGGGTGAGCAATTAGAATTTGAAAGACTTGCTATTTTATTGATCAGTATTTTAGTTTGTTTAGTGTTGCAAGCTGTCTTAGGAGGTTTAGGTCTTAATGTATCCCATAAAGCAGCATACAACACGCTGCTTGGACTTCGAACATCCTTACAGAAAAAAATGGAAGATCTGCCATTGGGTGTTGTTGAAGAAAAAGGGACTGGTACAATCAAAAAAATGTTCGTGGATGATATTGGCAGTTTAGAAGTGCTTTTAGCCCATTCGCTTCCTGAAGGAATAGCCAACCTAATTGTACCTATTATGGTTTATGTTTCAATGTTTTTTATTGACTGGAGATTAGCGTTAATGTCATTAACTTCTATTCCGATTAGTGTTCTTGCAATGATGATTATGTACTCTGTAGGTATGAAACAAATGGGACCATATTATATGGCAAGTGGAAAAATGAATAATACCATTATTGAGTATGTAAACGGTATGGAAGTTGTAAAAGTATTTAATAAGCAAACAGAGTCTTATGAGCGCCTTTCTAAAGATATCAGTAATTACAGAGATTATGCACTCGCTTGGTATAAGACGGCATGGCCATGGATGGCGTTATACAGTGCTTTACTTCCATGCACGATTATTTTAACATTGCCGCTTGGTGGTTACTTTGTGTATATGGGCTATGCAAGTCTTTCTAACTTAATACTGATATTATGCCTTTCTTTAAGTATAGGATTACCACTACTGAAAGCTCTTGGATTTTTACCAACTATGCCACAGTTAAACTATAAGATTTCTGCTTTAGAACAAGCCTTAAATATGGCTCCTTTAAAACAGGGAGAAAATGATTTTAAGGGAACAGGGCATAATATTTTATATGACAATGTTACCTTTGGTTATCAGTTAAGCAAGATGGGAGAAAACGGACAGACCGAAACCTATATTAAGAATGTTATTCATAATGTTAGTTTTACGGCAAGAGCTGGTGAAAAGACAGCGATTGTTGGCGAATCCGGTTCAGGAAAAAGTACTTTGGCTAAACTTTTAATTCATTATTATGATGTTTTAGATGGAAGCATAAGTATTGG
>CAUQXC010000027.1:0-5318 GCA_963522175.1 uncultured Lachnospiraceae bacterium | reverse complement strand
ACTGATTTCTTTTAAAATCCTAAAAGCACCTATTTCAACACTTTTATAACTTGTTATTCTATTTTCTTGACAATAATACCACCGTCTCCACATGTGTTGTTCATAGGATAGGAACACAAATTATTGACCTCGTCACTTGAACGAGGATACAATTTGTTGTCAGTTTCCTCATTAACTTCCTTGGCATTTTTTCTTCTGCTCTTGAATAATCTTCCATCCTGAGAATCTTTTTTTCCAGTCTTATATATGATAGTAATCATTGCAGGATCAATTTCACCTTCATCGTTAGTTCCCCCAATGATGATTTTATCTACTATACTTTCAAATACTGCCCTATCAAATTCCTCAAGATATTTATTGGACTCAAGTAATTTTTTAAACCCCTCGAGCCTTTTCTTCAACGCTTTTTCATCAGTGAGTGTTACTTCTAAAGTCCTTTTTTCTGCAAGTAATTTTTCTTTACTAATAGCTATTTCATTATACTTATCCTGATATATATCCATGCTGATTGACTCATTCAGCCTTAACTCAACAAGATCCTTTTCTTTCTTTAGTATCTTATCAAGTTGATTTGTTATCTTCTTCAGGTCTTTAGCTAAACTGTTGTCTTTCAATTCTTCTTCCACAGTTTTAAGGAATTCATTAGTAATTTCCACATTATTGTGGCATACCTGACGATAACTTTCCATAAATGCTTTTTCTATTGCTTCTTCTTCAATCCCTTTACTATGCGGACAATACTTCTTTCCGTTTTTAGTAGCATTGACACACTGCCATATAACTTTTGTATATTCTGAACTCGAATGCCAATTTCTTCTTGAAAGATTATGACCGCAAAATCCACATTCAAGCATGCTGCTAAAAGCATATTTTCTTGAATACTTTTCTCTCTTACCGCCATTATTAGCAACGGTATTTCTGTTTTTTGACCTTCTTAATCTAATACCTTGAGCTTTTTCAAAATCTTCTTCCGAAATGATTGGCTCGTGATGGTTCTCTATATAAAACTTATCCTGTTCTCCGAAATTATCCAATCTTCTCTTTGAAATAGGATCAACCGTATAGGTCTTTCCCATCATAAGATCCCCTTTATATTTCTCATTTTTTATGATTCCTAAAACTGTTGTTTCCGTCCATCTTTTATTTCCTCTTGGCGATAAATATCCTTGTTCTTCAAGTTCTCTGGAGATTACCATACCGCCAACACCTTCAATATATCTTCTGAAAATATATCTTACAATCTCAGCTTCTTTTTCATTGATAGAAATGCTTTTAGTTTCCGGATCATAGTCATAGCCTAAACACCCTTGAAAGCCGACCATTTCTCCTCTTTCCATCTTCATTCTCAAACCTTTTTTGACATTGGCTGAAATGTTCTCTACTTCCTGTTGCGCAACTGAACTTAAAATTGTTAAAAGCAACTCTCCGTCCATTGTTAAGGTGTTTATGTTTTCCTCTTCAAAAAAGACCGCAACATTAAACTCTTTCAACTTTCTTACATACTTTAAGGTGTCTAATGTATTTCTTGCAAATCTTGATATAGACTTTGTAATTATCATATCTATATCGCCGTTCATACAGTCATTTATTAATCTTTGAAAGTCAATTCTTCGATCAACCTGTGTTCCTGTTATCGCCTCGTCAGCATATATTCCGGCAAGAGTCCACTCTTTATTTTTTTGTATAAATTCTGTGTAATGTTCTACCTGAGAATTATAGCTGTTAATCTGATCTTCAGTATCCGTACTAACTCTGCAATACGCTGCCACTCTCTTTATTGAGCGTTCAACACAGCCTGATGCAGTTCTTTTCAGTGTGGTATCACCTTTAATAACTTTTACATCTTTCTTCACTGCATCCGCCTCCTTTTTGTATCTCTCTATGCAATTCTATTATACCACACTCGCAAAACATTATAAATATAATTCTGTTGAAATGTTGTACTTTTTCATCAGTTTTAACTTTATCTTTCTATATTCAATATCGTTTAGTAAATGTTTAGAGAGCAAGATAGATAGCATAGATAATTGGAGGCTATATCTTAATAGTTCATTATTCATTCTAAATCCTCCTCATATAATTTTATCTAAAGTTTTATGACATTAACGGGTGCTTAGGATAAGCAACATTGGAATCTCACCACCGCCCCTGTTAAGATGAGCCGGTTTTCACTAAAGAAGTATCATTATCATTACTTAGGTCATCGCTCGCAAAGTTATCCTCGTTCTTTGCTTTAAGAAAATTTATTTATCGCTCGTTTCCTTCTATCCTTGTCTTTGACAGTATTCATTTAAACCGAATTTCTTCAGCAGGAAAGTCATGGCGTAAATTCCTTACGCTCACTAAGTAATTAAAAGTCCCGTCATGGTCTATTCAGTTGTCAAAGAACAAATATTTGAAAGGGATTTTCTTTACATCTTCCTGTTTGCCATAAATAGGCTATATCTCTTATAAAAGTAAAGGAAGTCAAACTCCCCTTCACTTTACATAAGGAAAATTTGACCCCTTTGGTTACCGAAGTTTTAAAGTTCTTCGATAAATTTTTTCAGCTTTTCAAGAATTTTATTTCTTCTCTTCATTAAAGCCGGATGTGTAATACTTTTTAATTTTGCTACTGATCGAAGTGTTTCATCATTGAAGTACAAACGCTCTATGATGTCCCTTTCTTCATCATTCAGTTTTGATATAGCGTATCGCAATGATTCAATCATCATTTGTGTTTCTACAATCTTTTCTACATCAACACTTTCATCTATGATGTTGTCTACAAAATGTCCGTCATGATCTAATGATGAAAAAAAGAGCAAGTGGTTTTTTCTGTCCACCTGCTCTAAATACTTTTCATGTTCTCTTTCACGCCAGTAGACTTTGTATATCTCCTCACTGACTTTTACCTTTTGTCCGTTTACATATAGATAAAATTCTTTTTTCATTTTGAAGTCCTCCATTTCTTTTGACTGACTGTTTTTCAGGCAAAAAAAATGGAGGACTTCTGCATCCGGGCATAAGAAGTCCTCTAAAATGAACGAAATTCGTTCTTTTTTGAAATGTATTTAATTGTTTAAGAGAGTATGCGTAAGCACAGACAACTACAAGGATTATAGAAAAAAGGAGTATTTTTATTCCATTTCAATTCTACAAGGAAACTTTTACACTTGTTCATCTCCCTTTCCCTCCATTCATTATTGATAAATAGCATCCATACCCTCAGCCTCTTTTGATTATTTTCGCTTTTATATCAAATGTCCTTATCTTTATGCTTTGTCTTTCCCCATTTTATTAAGTTCACTAAGCATCATAAGTATTCCAACAGTAATCATAATGAAATCTACCAGTGGTTGTGTGAACCATACCGCTTTTATTCCAAATGCCATTGGCAAAAAGATCATTGCAGGAACAAATAAGAATAACTGCCTAAGCATAACAATCATTCCGGCTTTCTTTCCATTTCCGATTGATTGGAAGAATGTAATCGTCATAACCATCACGCCGTACAAGATAAATACGGAATAGAACAATCTGAAATTTCCTACTCCTTGTGCAATAATGCTTGCCTCTACACCGAACAAGGAAAGAATCTGACTTGAAAACAGTAAAGATGGAAGCCAAAAGATTGCTGCAAGGATAAGTCCTCCAATAGAAAATACCTTCATACCTTGTCTTACTCTATCAAACTGTTTTGCTCCGAAGTTTGTACCAACAACAGGTTGCAGCC
This sequence comes from uncultured Lachnospiraceae bacterium, assembly GCA_963522175.1. GTDB lineage: Bacteria > Bacillota > Clostridia > Lachnospirales > Lachnospiraceae > CAKAHY01. The sequence continues at coordinate 1,603 of CAUQXC010000027.1, read as the reverse complement.
CTTGACTCATTCCCCAAAGCGGAATAAAGGAAAAGGCATATATACGAAGTGATGCTGCCATTAGAATTCCGTTCGTATCTCCACCATATTTAAATGACATTTTATAAAGCATTGTTTGTTGTATCATAAATAGGAGCTGCATCATCATAGCGGATGAACCGACAGAAAACATTTCTTTTTTAATTTTCGCATCAGATTGTATCTTATGAATTTTAACGACATTACTCTTTTTCAAGAAATAATGTAGTGTTACAGCAGCTTGAACAAATTGGGCTGTGATCGTTGCAAGGGCAGCACCTTCAATGGCGTATTCTCCCATAACGATCATTAGTATCGGATCAAGTATGATATTAAGCAAAGCACCAAATCCCATAATCAGCATGGCTTTTTTCATCAGTCCTTCGCCACGCATTACCATGTTGGCAGACTGTGTAAAGTTCACAAATAGAGAACCGATAAAAATCACTCTAAGGTATCTGATACCATAGGCTTTGATTTCACCTGTCGCACCCACCATATCTAAAAAATGTGATGCGAGGAGGATTCCTCCGACCGTGATGATAGCAGAGAACAAAATCACCCAAAAGATTAAGTTCCCCATAATTTTATCTACAGTTTTTTGATCTCCTTTACCGATTGCTCTTGAAAGTACAGAAGCAGAACCTACACCAAGTAAAGTTGAAACACCGCTGTTAAAAAAAGTAAGTGGCATTGCAACGCCGCAGGCAGTCATTGCTGTCTGTCCTATAATTTTCCCTGCAAATATTCCGTCCATTAACGGATACAAACCGATTACTATCATTCCGATAACCGCCGGAATAGATAGCTGAAAGAGTAAATCTATCGGTCTTTTTGTTAATAGTTGTTCTTTTATATCCTGTTTCAAGTACTTACCTCCATTTATAATAAATATATTCTTACAGTATTTTTACGCCATTATTTTTATTTTGCAGCTCTACCATATTTTTATAAATCCCATTTAAAGCAATTAGCTCATTATGGGTTCCTTGTTCTGCAATATTACCTTCCTTGATTACAATAATATTGTCGGCATCTCTAATAGTATTTAATCTATGAGCGATAACTAATAATGTTTTATTCTTTACTAATTCACTGATTGCTTCCTGTATATAGCTTTCATTATCCACATCAACACTTGCTGTTGCCTCGTCAAGAATTACAATAGGAGCATCTTTTAATATACAGCGAGCAATAGAAATTCTTTGTTTTTCACCACCAGATAGAGTTGCCCCTCCCTCTCCAATCATTGTGTCAAATCCATCAGGAAGTGCCATAATAAAATCATAGCATCTTGCTTTCTTGGCTGCTTCTATAACTTCTTCTTTCGTTGCATTTTCTTTCCCCATGGCAATATTGTTAAAAATCGTATCTTGAAATAAATAAACTCTCTGGAAAACCATACTGATTTCCGACATCAATTCAGATAGTGAAACATCCTTTATATTCACTCCTCTAATCAAAATTTCACCGGAATCCACATCCCAAAATCTTGTTAAAAGATTTGCTACTGTGGATTTACCTCCCCCGGACTGTCCAACTAAAGCCGTCATTGTATTCTTATTCATTTTGAAACTCATATCAT
>CAUQXC010000026.1:0-5335 GCA_963522175.1 uncultured Lachnospiraceae bacterium | reverse complement strand
AGAATATGAAAAAAAATAAAAAAAATTTAAAAGCAGTAAGTCTTATAATTGTAATTGTACTTATAGTATTTTTTGTACCAAACATCTATAGGAGGATGAGGGTTTTAAAGGGCATATCGGGAAAAGAAAAATTGATGGTTTCCGGCTATTTAAAAGATAATGGAGATATTACCTTTAAGTACGACATGTTAACAGGCAGTATAGAGAGAGTTTCTGACAACAGGCTTTATGATTTGCATTACAGCAATGACCGTAAGCGAATAATAGGATGTGTTTATACCAATGATTTTGTAGGATTTGCAGAACTTGAGTTGGGTAATAATGAGCTTAAGCCCATCATAAGCTTGGATGAATTGAATATTTTGCTTTCAGAGACAGGCCTAAAAAAAATTGAGCGTGAGGATGGGGATGGAAGCGGTCTCAGATTTAAAGAGTATAAATCGGGTTATACATTATTTAGCGAGGGTACGGAAAGAAAGACACTTTTATATATGGAAAAGACGGGAGACTCTTGGAGTATGGAAAAAATATATGAAAATGAGTACGGCAGTTCCGATTATTTTATACTGGAAGGTGATAAGGAAGACATATTGCTTATAGAAGTAAAAGAAGATGATGAAGGTTATCACGAAAGCAGAGGTGCCATAATAAAAAAAGGCTTACAAACGGGAAAAACGGAGTATATAAAAAAGCTTTATATTACAACTGATATGTTTAAGAAGGGCGGTATAGATATAACTGAGGATAAAAGTAAAATAATTTATTATGAGGAACCGTATATATATATATATATATAACCTTAAAACCGGGCAGATTGAAAAAACTGTTGAGGTCAAGAGAGATAAGCCGGAAGATGAAGAAGTTGTCTATATCAGGTTATCTCCTGACGGTAAGCACCTGTTTTATGCTCTCAGAGAATATAAATCGTTTATAGGGACCTTGGAAAGGTGGAATTTCTATGCGGTGAACTTGGAAACTACGGAAATAGTAAAACTTAAAAAGTGGAAATATCAAGATACCTTTCGAGGATTTGACTGGTAAAGTTAAAGTGATTAGAAAACGAGTTTTATAAGCTTAATAATTATAATCTCCGGCACTTTAGGCTTAAAATACATTATAAGTTTAAAGATGCCGGGGGATATATTTACAAGGGTAAAATTTTACTGAGGGTTACAACAAAAAAATGAGAAGGCTACTGCTATAAATCCGCTTACGGGAAAAGCCGAAGATAGAGTGACAAGCTATGCCTATAACGAGCTTAATTCACTTATAAGAAGAGATGATGTAGATTACAGCTACGATAAAAGAGGTAACCTTATTCGTGAGACCAAGGACGGAGCTACCCTTAAAAGCTATGAATGGAATAAGACAGGAAAGCTTACATCGGTAACAACACCTGCGGGAAAGAGCGAATACAGCTATGACGGAACGGGTCGTATGCTTAGCTATAAGGGATATACCTACGGTAAGGATAAGAGCCTTAATCTTACAAAGGATGAAAAATATATACCGTTTTATCCTTCGGCTATAGATTTACCTTTTACGGAAGAGTTCAGGAAGGTAACCCATGTATACGGACCTGAGGGAGAAGTAGGAACCTACGCGGACTATGCGATGTATTCGTTTACAAAGGACAGGCTTTTAAGCACAAGACTTGTAACGGATCCTAAAGGAGAAGTCGCCGTAGCTAAGGACTTCGGCGCTTACGGAGAGCCTATAGACGTATTTACGAGAGAGGATTTAGTAGACAACAACGTAAATAAAGCAAGATATACGGGACATGTTTATGACGATATAGCGGGACTTTACTATGCAAAGGCAAGAACGTACGACCCGAGAGATAAGAGGTTTACAAGCCTTGACCCTGTAATGGACGGGCTTAACTGGTATGAGTACTGCAGGAGCAATCCGCTTAAGTATACGGACCCGACGGGAAATTCGCCGGTAGGTACATCACCGGGTGCATATGCTTGTGATTTTATAAATGAACCTAGAAAATATGCAGAAGAAGATGTACTCGACAATACAGGAAAAGCACCTTATATAGGGGTACTGTATCTGAACCGTATAGACGGGGCAGCTGGTAATGGACATACGGGAATAATGCTATGTAGAAGTGACGGTACAGGGGACTTGTATAGCTATGTAAGTTCAGAACCTTCTCCTACGGTAATAGCGGGCTATAGTGATGCAAATGTCAACTATGCATATGGAGTTGATGTGAAAAAGTTTATGTCTAAAGGAGAAAATAAAGATGGAATATATCAATATACAGTTACGGGTGCTATAGGTTATATGCCTGATGCTAATAAGAGAGATGCTAAAGATAGAAAAGCTGAAGAAATATATAATAGAGGTATATATATATCTATAAGTAATGAGCAAGGAATGAGGATTGCAGATGCGACAAATCAGACTATACTTTCAGTGAACGGTTTGGGGTATGATAAACCTGATTATCATTTGATATTTAATAACTGTGATATTCAAGCAAGAAAGTGGCTTAAAGCAGGAGGAGTGGATTATATATTGCCGGGACTGCGTCCTAATAATACATATAACGATACTTTATTGGAACTTTTTATGCTGGATGTAAATGCTTTGTATACCCAAAATAGGTTATTTTCTAAAGAGTTCGGAATATACTATGGAGATTTATCTCATATTTGGGAAAATATTCGCCATAAGATAGAGTAGTTCTTTATTTTACCGTTTATAAATAACAGGAAGGTAGGATTGTATGAAGAAAAGCAAAAAAATATTTATAGGTATATGTCTGTTTTTTGTAATTCTTTTAACGGTATTTTTTGTGCTGAAATATTATAAGAGTATGAAAGTTTTATCAGGAATATCAAATGAAGAATATTTTCTGTTTTCTGCTTCGGCGGACGGAACTGTGAAGTATTATATATTAGATGAAATATTAGAAAAAGTTTCAGATTACAGTTTTTTTGACTTCTCCTACAGTGACGATCGTAAAAGTATAATAAGTTTTATGCACAAAGAAGGTTTTGAGGGATTGGCAGAGCTTGAGTTAAGTAGTAATAAGCTTAATACTATCATAAGTATTGATGAAATAAATGCATTACTTTTAGATATAGAGCCGGATGAAATTGACAATATAGGAAAACGAAACTTTTCTGAACTTAGACCTAAGTACTGCAAATCAGGCTATACATTCTGTAATGATGACCGTGATAAGCTTTTTTATATAGAAAAGCTTGGAGATTCGTGGATTATGAAAAAAATCTATGAAAGTGAGTATGGGTTCTCAAATTATTTTGTGGATGAAGACTTTTTGTATGTAAAGACGAGGGTGGAAAGCACGGAGGATGACGAGGATACATATAGCGGTGTAATAATAAAAAGAGACCTGAATTCAGGAAGTACGGAAATATTGTGCAGATTTGATACCGGAAATCAGAATGATAGCAGAGGTTGTATAGATATGGCTGAAGATGAGGGAAAAATAGTATATTATGATTTTCCTGACATATACGTATATGATCTTGCATCTAAGCAGATTGAAAGTAGAGTCGGAGTTAAAAAGCGGGAAAATCAGTATATGGTAGACTTAAAGTTTTCACCTGACAGAAAATATTTATTTTATACACTTGGAAGTATTCCTTTTTCTCCCGGAACTCTAAAATTACGTTTTTTTATATTGAATTTAGAAACTATGGAGAGGATAGAGCTGAAAAAATGGGAGAATGCTTATTTTTATGGTTTTGACTGGTAAGTGTACACCATGCAAGCCGATGTTTGGTTTTATGTCGGGATTTAGTGTAAATTAAGATGATAGGTACCGCTTGCTAAGATATGGATAAAATATGTATTTGGGGACTTTGATTTATAAACTCATATTAGCTAAAATTCGGGTTTTATAAGTCTAATAGTTATATCCCTTGATGTTTTAGATTTAAAAGCTTCTATAAATCTATAAATACCGAGGGATATACTTACAAAAATAAAAGTTTAACGGACGCAAACTTCTACCAAACAAAAACGGATTTAAGCTATACGTATGATGCCGCACACAGACTTACAAAGGAAGTGAGAGCTTATGAGGACGGTACCAATCAAAGTACCGAGTACAGCTATGACAGTCTCGGAAATATTCTTAACGAGAAGGCTACTGCTATAAATCCGCTTACGGGAAAAGCCGAAGATAGAGTGACAAGCTATGCCTATAACGAGCTTAATTCACTTATAAGAAGAGATGATGTAGATTACAGCTACGATAAAAGAGGTAACCTTATTCGTGAGACCAAGGACGGAGCTACCCTTAAAAGCTATGAATGGAATAAGACAGGAAAGCTTACATCGGTAACAACACCTGCGGGAAAGAGCGAATACAGCTATGACGGAACGGGTCGTATGCTTAGCTATAAGGGATATACCTACGGTAAGGATAAGAGCCTTAATCTTACAAAGGATGAAAAATATATACCGTTTTATCCTTCGGCTATAGATTTACCTTTTACGGAAGAGTTCAGGAAGGTAACCCATGTATACGGACCTGAGGGAGAGGTAGGAACCTATGCGAACTATGTGATGTATTCGTTTACAAAGGACAGGCTTTTAAGCACGAGACTTGTAAGTGACCCTAAAGGAGAAGTCACCGTAGCCAAGGACTTCGGCGCTTACGGTGAGCCTATAGACGTATTTACGAGAGCGGATGTAGTAGATAATAATGTAAATAAAGCAAGATATACGGGACATGTTTATGATGATATAGCGGGGCTTTACTATGCAAAGGCAAGAACGTACGACCCGACAGATAAGAGATTTACAAGCCTTGACTTTGTAATGGACGGACTTAACTGGTATGAGTACTGCAGGAGCAATCCACTTAAGTATACGGACCCGACGGGAAACAATATATCGGGTAATGGAAATAAGAGTGATAAGAGTGGTAAACTTACGCAAACCGCTGAAGAAGACATAGCAAAAAACACAGGAACGGCACAATATACAGGAGTGATGTATTTGAACAGTAAAAACAGCGTCATGGGTGCGGGACATGTAGCAATTATGTTATGCAGGAGCGACGGTACGGGAGATTTATACAGCTTTGTAGGAACAGGAGGAAGGCAGTCTCTAACGGCATTAAAGGACTCGGAGTATAATGATGCAAATGTTGATTATGCATACGGTGTAAAGTTAAAAGATTTTATGACTTTGGATGCAGAAGGAAAATACTCACTGAAGGCTATACGCAGACTGCAATCGGATGATGAGGAATACAAAAATAGGATATTTGATGACAACTATACCCGCGGAATATATTATCCTATAAAGCATGAGGACGGAGTTAAGATTTTGGAGAAGGTAA
>CAUQXC010000025.1:0-6065 GCA_963522175.1 uncultured Lachnospiraceae bacterium | reverse complement strand
TAAATTTACTGTGAGAGGAATATCCTACAGCCTCTGCTATATCTTGAATTTTAAGGGTAGAGTTCAGTAGGAGTAATTCCGCCATATTCATTCGCCGTCTTTGAGTATATTCTGTAATTGTGCATTGATATTTTTGCTTAAATAATTTTTTTAGTTTTGTGCCGCTCATAGTGGATATTTTTTCCAAAGTATCTTGTGGGATAGATGTTGCATAATGATCGTCTATATAATTGGCGACATTTTTCAAAGCCTCATCATCGGCAATAGATAGTGGATTGCTGTACTTATTTAAAAAAGAGTCTATTGTAATACTTAACCATTCCTTTACCTTTGACTCAAAAAAGATTTCAGCAGCAGGAGATACCATCTTGCAATTAAGGATATCTTTTGCAATTCTTTCTAAAGGCTTGTTTATTATAGTGCTGGTATTAAAAAATAAATCTTCATAGTTACAGACTTTATTCTTATAAGAGGACAGGCATTGCTCTATCATGGACTGATTGAAATTTATACCGATTCCTAAATAAGGAGAGTTTTTGTGAAGTATAAACCTATAGTCTTTAGAATTTTTTGTATTTATAACATAAAGTGAATTTGAAGAAAGATTTTGATAAGGATTAAAACATTCACCGTTTGCTGTAACTAAATAAGATGAATAAAAGGAATAGAAATTATCTAAACCAGAAAAACTTGTATGGATAATTTCTTTTTTTATGAAAACATCATAAATATCAATAGTGAAATTATCGCCCTCGTAAAACCAATATATGCCTTCTGAATTATCCGTGCTAAAACGGAATTCATGTCCTACAGTGGAGTATTTTGTATTATCGATAGATTCATCTGTAGAAAAAAAGTTTTTAACAAAGTTATAAAAATCACTCATATTATACCTCCGTGCTTTATATTTTATCCCGAATAGACATTATCCCGAATAGACTTAGTTAGCCATATCTAATTGATTGAAATTCTCATTTATTATAAAATAAATAATAGATAAAAACAAGAAAAAAACTATGCGTATTGCAAAAGAGTTTGAAAACAAACTTCTAAAATCAGTCTAAAAAGGCTATTTATAAGGTTTGCTAATTTTAAGAAAAAGGAGGAGTTGTTCAGTGAAGAATAAGAAGAAATCAATACTGAAAAGACTAATGCCTTACGGTGGTAAAAAAAGTTTTTTACTCTATATTGCTATGGTTATGTCTGCTATATCAGGTGTCATGGTTTTGATGCCTATGGTATATATTCATAGAATTGTAAATAACTTAATTTTAAATGGGATGGTGAATTTTGATTATGTAAAGGAAAATTCAATTTATGCAGCAGCCTTTGCCGGTTTGGGGCTATTCATATACCTAATAGGTTTAATTTTATCCCATATTTTTGCATTTGAAGTGGAAGATAACATTATTAAGACTTCCGTAACAAAACTAATAAACAAACCGCTTGGGTATTTCGATGACAAAGAAAGCGGAAGGATAAGAAATGTAATTGTGTCCGGAGCGTCTGAAACTCATTCTTTTTTAGCGCATCAACTTCCTGATATGGCGATGACCATTATATCGCCAATCGTTCTGCTTGTATTTTTCTTCGTGTTTAACTGGAAGTTAGGACTTGCCAGTATGATACCGATGATTATCGGTATGATATTGATGTCATCTATGATGACATCCGAAACAAAAAAAATGAAAGATGAGTATTATGAAGGACTTTCCAATTTATCTTCTCAGACAGTGGAATATGTTCGAGGAATTCCTGTTGTTAAAACATTTGCACAAAGTGTTGAGAGCTTTGATAAGTTATATTCGTTAATCATAAAAACAAAAGACAATGTACTTAAGCTTACTATGAGTTATACGAATAAAATGTCGTGGTTTGAAACCGTTACTACATCGACGGCATTTTTCTTGGTACCTGTGGCATTACTCTTAATAAAATTTAATGGAAACTTATCTAATGTAGTTGCAGATTCTGTTATTTACTTCCTAATAGGACCGGCATTTGCTACTTTTATTATGAGAACTGCGACGATTACTCAATCGAGTTATTTTGCGGAACTTGCTTTAGATAAAATTGAAAATATACTTGAGTTTGATGATTTTGTTTATGGAAATAAAACAAGTTCTGATGTTGGGATAGAGTTTAAAAATGTAAGCTTTTCTTATGAAGATGAAAATGTATTAGACGATATTTCATTTAAGGTGAATAAAGGAGAACGAGTTGCTTTAGTCGGATCATCAGGCAGTGGTAAAACTACTATAGCAAGGCTTTCTGCACGATTTTACGATATTAAAACAGGTGAAATTTATATTGGAGGAACTAATATAAAAGATTTTGAAAAAGAGGCTTTAATGAGAAAAATTGCTTTTGTTTTTCAAAACTCTAAACTATTTAAAATGAGTTTAAGAGATAATCTTTTAATCGGAAAGCCTGATGCAACTAATGAAGAAATAGACAATGCCTTAATCAATTCAGGGTCTAAAGATATTATTAAAAATTTAGATAAAGGACTTGATACTGTTTACGGAACTAAAGGAGCATATTTTTCAGGAGGAGAAGCTCAAAGGATTTCTATAGCGAGAGCTTTTTTGAAAGATGCAGATATTATCATTTTAGATGAAGCTACAGCCTTTGCAGATCCTGAAAATGAACATTTGATTCAAGAGTCTTTTAAGAAGCTATCAAAAAGCAAGACAACATTGATGATTGCTCATAGATTATCTACAGTAATAGATGCGGACAAGATTCTCGTTATTGATAAAGGGAAAATTGTAGAAGAAGGCAAGCATGCAGATTTAATAGATATAAATGGGCATTATAAAAAGCTTTGGGAAGAATATCAAAAATCCGTAAATTGGAAGATAGGAGGTTAAATATATGGTTTCTTATTTTATGAAAAAATATTCGATGTCAGAAAAAGGCGCTCTTAACTTAAGAAAAGCCATATTTTCACACACGCTTGTTAATTTAACTAAATTGTTCGCACCAATGATCGGTTTTATGTTTCTATTCCAGTATATAGGCATTTTAACAGGCATTGAGAGCTACAATTTTACTTCTGTTTATTATATTGCACTAATTGTAGTAATGATGATTGTGATGTTCTTAGTAGCGAGGTGGGATTATGTAAGACTTTACACCAATGTGTACAACGAGAGTGCAAATTCAAGAATTGAGTTAGCGGAAAGGTTAAAGAAATTACCTCTTTCTTATTTTGGTAAAAGAGATTTGGCAGACCTTGCGGAAACCATGATGAATGACATGAACTTATATGAAACAATTTTCTCTCATGCTGTACCTCAGATATATTCAACGGCTATATCCACAAGTATTATTGCTTTAATGCTTATCTTCTATAATTGGAAACTTGCACTTGCAGCCCTTTGGGTAATTCCCATTTCTATTTTGATTATATTTTTATCAAAGAAAAGTCAGAAAAAAATAGTACAGGGCTGGATAGATGATAATCGTAAGGTTTTCGATAATCTACAGGAAAATATAGAGCAGATAGAGCAAATAAAATCTTACAACTTAGAAGATAGGGTGTTAAATGATTTTTTTGAAAAATTAAATGCATCCACAAAACAGAAAACGAAAGGTGAAGTTGTTGCCGGAACACTTACAGGAATAGCTACTGCAATTTTAAAGCTTGGAATTATAAGTGTTGCCGTTATCGGCGTCAACATGCTTATGGCAAGGGAGGTAAGTGTGCTGGTTTATATCGCATTTTTAATGCTTACAGCAAGTATTTATCTTACTATAGAAGGAATAATCACCTTTATGTCAATGATAGTTATTCTTGATGCGGTTGTAGGGAGAATAAAGGAAATAAAGACCATGCCTGTTCAAGAAGGCAAAAAAGATATTGACATTAAAAATTACGATATTGAGTTCAAGGATGTTTATTTTGGATATGATGATTATTCTGTAATAAATGGTGTGAGCTTTACTGCAAAGCAGGGTGAAATCACTGCGCTAATCGGTTCAAGCGGAAGCGGAAAAACAACTCTCACCAAGCTTGCTGCAAGATTTTGGGATATAGATAAAGGAAAGATTTTGATAGGGGGAGAGGACATTGGTAAAATTGATCCGGAAACACTCCTTAAAAATTTCTCTATCGTTTTCCAAGATGTTACTCTTTTTAATTCAAGCATAAAAGATAATATAAAAATCGGTAAAAAAGGTGCTACAGATGAAGAGATTATAAGAGCGGCTAAAATAGCTAGATGTTATGAATTTATAGACAAAATGCCGGATGGAATAGATACAGTAATAGGTGAAAACGGACAAAGACTTTCAGGCGGAGAAAGACAAAGAATCTCAATAGCAAGGGCAATACTAAAAGACGCACCAATCATATTGCTTGATGAGGCTACAGCATCTCTGGATGTTGAAAATGAAAGTCTAATTCAAGAGGCTTTATCTGAACTTATAAAAGAAAAAACGGCAATTGTTATTGCTCATAGATTAAGAACAATAAGAAATGCAAACAAAATCGTTTTATTAAATGCCGGAAAAATAGAAGCGATAGGGACAGATGAAGAACTTTGTAAAAGCTCGGAATTTTATAAAGCAATGCTTAGAAAATCAAATATTCAGTGAAAACTTATTTAGGAGGAAAATATAAAAATGGAAAAATTAAGAATTAAAGATTTAGTTACGATAGGTGTATTTACAGTAATATATTTTGTACTTATGTTTGCTTCGGGAATGATTGGTATTGTACCGATTTTATACTTGGCATACCCTACACTGGCAGGCATTATAACAGGAATAGTTATAATGCTCTTTATGGCAAAAGTTCAAAAATCATGGGGATTATTTATACTTGGGTTGATTTGTAGTCTTGTAGTAATTGCAATGGGAAATACATATGTAATATTGATACATGCTGTAATCAGTATGGCAATTGCGGAACTTTTAAGAAAAAAAGGAGAATATAAATCATTTAAATTTAATATGCTCTCATTTGCCGTATTCAACACTTGGATTTGTGGTTTCCTTATGCAAGTTTTGTTGGCTAAAGACAAGGTTATTAAACTGGCTGAAACAGGCGGTATGGGTCACGATTATATAATGAAGCTCATAGCACTTTTGAATTATCGTAGTATGGTATTAGTATATATCGGTGCTGTTGTCGGCGGGATACTCGGCGCATATATCGGTAAAGTCTTTTTGAAAAAGCATTTCGAAAAAGCGGGTATTGTATAATGCTCGTTTCTTTAGACAATCCATATAATCCCAATCCAATTAGTAAAATTTTAGTAAGTTTTTCACTTGGATTTGCTGTGTTTTATAAAGTAAATACCTATTTTGAATGGGGAATTGTGCTTCTTATTTCATTTCTTTTTTTAATGAATGGATTTAAGAAAGAAGCCTTAAAAAACATATCATTTTTTGGGGTTCTTTCTTTGATACCTAATCTTGATGTAATTAGAAATATGAATGCGATTTTAATGATGTTTTTTATGCTATTTGCTGTATGTAAGATGTTTTATCTTCCATTTAGTGCGGGAAGTTTTTTTTTAAAAACATCGGATGTAGGAAGTGTAATATCCTCTATGGATAAAATGAATTTGCCTCGTACTGTTTCTATACCAATTGCTGTAATGTTTAGGTTTTTTCCTTCATTTAGGGAAGAAAGTTACAATATAAAACTTGCTATGAAAATAAGAGGTATTACATTTAAAAATCCAATTTCATACATCGAGTATGTAATTGTGCCTTTACTTGTAATATCTTCTAATATTTCTGATGATATTGCAAAGGCAGCAGAAACAAAATGTATTGAAAATCCTGTTAAAAAAACAAGGTACATATCCGTCAAAACGAAAATAGTTGATTTTGTTTATGTGCTTTCAATATTGATTATGGTTATAGGAGGAGCTTTATGGTAGAAATTGAAAATTTATCTCTATCTTATGGAAATTCTCCTAAAGTGTTAAAAAACATTTCTTTAGATGTAAAAAAAGGCGAATGTGTATTATTTACTGGGAAAAGTGGTAGCGGAAAATCTTCAATTATAAATTCTATCAATGGGTTAGCTGTACGATATGATGGAGCTT
>CAUQXC010000024.1:0-6650 GCA_963522175.1 uncultured Lachnospiraceae bacterium | reverse complement strand
TACGGGAGATTTATACAGCTTTATGGGTACACCTTCCGTAACGGTATTAGGGGGACCTAATGAGGCAAACGTTGATTATGCATACGGAGTAAAATTGAAAGATTTTATGCCTTCACATTCACTAACGGCTATAGGAAGAGTGACAAATGAACATGCAGTATACGAAAATAGGATGTTTGACGACAAGTATACCCGTGGAATATATTATCCTATAAAGCATGAGGACGGAGTTAAGATTTTGGAGAAGGTAAAAGAAACTATGAACCAAGTAAATAATTCCGTGAAAAAGGATAATCCCGATTATCATTTGTTAGTAAATAATTGTGACATCCAAGCAAGAGAATGGCTTAAAGCCGGAGGTGTAGTAATGGAAGAAAAGCCGATTGATGAAAGAAAGTTAAATAGTCGATGGGAGTATATAGGAGAATCAGAGAGGATGGTAGAGGAGTTATTGGCAAAAAGACCGAATAGTGTATACGAGTATAATATTGAGCAAATAGATAAAAAGCAAAAAAACGGTGAGCTTCCGGGTGTACTGTACGGGGATTTGAATGATATTTGGAAGAGAATGCCTTATAATACCCCATAATACGGGACTTTTTCGTTATACAACAGGCAGGTAGAGAATATGAAAAAAAATAAAAAAAGTTTAAAAGCAGTAAGTCTTATAATTGTAATCGTACTGATATTATTTTTTGTACCAAACATCTATAAGAGGATGAGGGTTTTAAAAGGAATATCCGGCAAAGAAAAATCGCTGCTTATTTCTTATTACAATGATGATACCGAAGGTACCTTTAAGTACGACATGTTAACAGGCAGTATGGCGAAAGTTTGCGGTGACAGATTTAATGATTTGCATTACAGTAATGATCGTAAGCGAATAATAGGATGTGTTTATACCGATGATTTTGTAGGATTTGCAGAACTTGAGTTGGGTAATAATGAGCTTAAGCCAATAATAAGCTTGGATGAATTAAATGTTTTGCTGTTAGAGGCAGGCCTAAAAAAAATTGAGCGTGAGGATGGGGATGGAAGCGGTCTCAGATTTAAAGAGTATAAATCGGGTTATACATTATTTAGCGAGGGTACGGAAAGAAAGACACTTTTATATATGGAAAAGACGGGAGACTCTTGGAGTATGGAAAAAATATATGAAAATGAGTACGGCAGTTCCGATTATTTTATACTGGAAGGTGATAAGGAAGACATATTGCTTATAGAAGTAAAAGAAGATGATGAAGGTTATCACGAAAGCAGAGGTGCCATAATAAAAAAAGGCTTACAAACGGGAAAAACGGAGTATATAAAAAAGCTTCATATTACATACAATATGTTTAAGAAGGGTGGTATAGATATAACTGAGGATAAAAGTAAAATAATTTATTATGAGGAACCCTACATATATGTATATAACCTTAAAACAGGGCAGATTGAAAAAACTGTTGAAGTCAAGAAAGATAAGCCGGAAGATGAAGACGTTGTCTATATCAGAATTTCTCCTGACGGTAAGCACCTGTTTTATGCTCTCAGAGAATATAAATCGTTTATAGGGACCTTGGAAAGGTGGAATTTCTATGCGGTGAACTTGGAAACTACGGAAATAGTAAAACTTAAAAAGTGGAAATATCAAGATACCTTTCGAGGATTTGACTGGTAAAGTTAAAGTGATTAGAAAACGAGTTTTATAAGCTTAATAATTATAATCTCCGGCACTTTAGGCTTAAAATACATTATAAGTTTAAAGATGCCGGGGGATATATTTACAAGGGTAAAATTTTACTGAGGGTTACAACAAAAAAATGAGAAGGCTACTGCTATAAATCCGCTTACGGGAAAAGCCGAAGATAGAGTGACAAGCTATGCCTATAACGAGCTTAATTCACTTATAAGAAGAGATGATGTAGATTACAGCTACGATAAAAGAGGTAACCTTATTCGTGAGACCAAGGACGGAGCTACCCTTAAAAGCTATGAATGGAATAAGACAGGAAAGCTTACATCGGTAACAACACCTGCGGGAAAGAGCGAATACAGCTATGACGGAACGGGTCGTATGCTTAGCTATAAGGGATATACCTACGGTAAGGATAAGAGCCTTAATCTTACAAAGGATGAAAAATATATACCGTTTTATCCTTCGGCTATAGATTTACCTTTTACGGAAGAGTTCAGGAAGGTAACCCATGTATACGGACCTGAGGGAGAAGTAGGAACCTACGCCGACTATGTGATGTATTCGTTTACAAAAGACAGGCTTTTAAGCACAAGACTTGTAAGTGACCCGAAAGGAGAAGCTGTCGTAGCCAAGGACTTCAGTGCTTACGGTGAGCCTATAGACGTATTTACGAGAGAGGATTTAGTAGATAATAATGTAAATAAGGCAAGATATACGGGACATGTATATGACGATATAGCGGGACTTTACTATGCAAAGGCAAGAACGTACGACCCGACAGATAAGAGGTTTACAAGCCTTGACCCTGTAATGGACGGGCTTAACTGGTATGAGTACTGCAGGAGCAACCCGCTTAAGTATACGGACCCGACGGGAAACAATATATCGGGTAATGGAAATAAGAGTGATAAACTTAAGCAAACTGCTGAAGAAGATATAGCAAAAAATACAGGAACGGCACAATATACAGGAGTGATGTATTTGAATAATGAAAACAGCGTCATGGGTGCGGGACATGTAGCAATTATGTTATGCAGGAGTGACGGCACGGGAGATTTATACAGCTTTGTAGGAACAAGAGGACGGCAGTCTCGAACGGCATTAAAGGACTCGGAGTATAATGATGCAAATGTTGATTATGCATACGGAGAAAAGTTAGAAGATTTTATGACTTTGGATGCAGAAGGAAAATACTCACTGACGGCTGTAGGTAGAGTAAATTCGGATGGTAACAGGGAATTTAATGACAAATATACCCGTGGAATATATTTTCCTATAAAGCATGAGGACGGAGTTAAGATTTTGGAGAAGGTAAAAGAAACTATGAACCAAGTAAATAATTCCGAGAAAAAAGATAATCCCGATTATCATTTGTTAACAAATAATTGTGACATTCAAGCAAGAAAATGGCTAAAAGCCGGAGGTATAGTAATGGAAGAAAAGCCGATTGATAAAACAAAGTCAGATAGTAGTCGATGGGGGGATATAGGAGAAGCGATAGGAGAAGCAGAAAGACAGACAAAGGAGTTATGGGCAAAAAGACCGAATGCTACATATGAGTACAATGTCGAACAAATAGAAAAAAAGCAAAAAAACGGTGAACTGCCGGGTGTGCTGTACGGGGATTTGAATGATATTTGGAAGAGAATGCCTCATAGTACGCTACCATCTCCTTATACGACAGGCAGGTAGAGAATATGAAAAAAAACAAAAAAAATTTAAAAGTTATATGCCTTATAATATTAATCATACTGATGTTATTTTTTATACCGAAGGTCTATAAGAGGATGAGAGTTTTAAAGGGAATATCTGGAAAAGAAAAATTGATGGTTTCCGGCTATTTAAAAGATAATGGAAGAAGTACCTTTAAGTACGACATGCTGACAGGCAGTATCGCGAAAGTTTGTGGTGACAGGTTTGATGATTTGCATTACAGTAATGATCGTAAGCGAATAATAGGATGGGCTTATGCCGATGATTTTGTAGGATTTGCAGAACTTGAGTTGGGGAATAATAAGCTTAAGCCAATAATAAGCTTGGATGAATTAAATGTTTTACTTTTAGAGACAGGCCTAAAAAAAATTGAGCGTGAGGATGGGGATGGAAGCGGTCTCAGATTTAAAGAGTATAAATCGGGTTATACATTATTTAGCGAGGGTACGGAAAGAAAGACACTTTTATATATGGAAAAGACGGGAGACTCTTGGAGTATGGAAAAAATATATGAAAATGAGTACGGCAGTTCCGATTATTTTATACTGGAAGGTGATAAGGAAGACATATTGCTTATAGAAGTAAAAGAAGATGATGAAGGTTATCACGAAAGCAGAGGTGCCATAATAAAAAAAGGCTTACAAACGGGAAAAACGGAGTATATAAAAAAGCTTTATATTACAGAGGATATGTTTGATAATGGCGGTATAGATATAACTGAGGATAAAAGTAAAATGGTTTATTATGAGGAACCGTATATATATGTATATAACCTTAAGACCGGGCAGATTGAAAAAACCGTTGAGGTCAAGAAAGATAAACCGGAAAATGAAGAAGTTATCTATATCAGGGTTTCTCCTGACGGTAAGCACTTGTTTTATGCTCTCAGAGAATATGAATACTTTCTGGAGGCTATGGAAAGGTGGAGCTTCTATGCGGTGAACTTGGAAACTACGGAAATAGTAAAGCTTAAAAAGTGGAGATATAAAGACTCTTTTGCGGGGTTTGACTGGTAAATCCTAAACGGTTAAAAGTCGGGTTTTATAAGCCGAAAAGCTGTATCCTTCGGTACTTTAGATTTAAGATACGTTATAAGTCTAAAGATACCGGGGGATATATTCACAAAGGTAAAATTTTACTGAATGATATAATGAAAAATTCGTATGAGAGTCTTAATAGAGTGATAAAAACCGCGGACGCATCAGGTAACGAAACTTCCTATACCTACCGATGCAAAAGGAAATAAAATCTTTCCTAAGGTAGCTCCCAATAGTATATACAAGAATAAGATTGAAGGAATAAAAAAAGAAGATCGAAAAGACGAACTTTCAGCCCCGATATATGGAAATCTTTCGGATATTTGGGGAAAAATCCCTCATAAGAATACAGTGATGCTTTATCCATTTTATAGATAAACTGTAGGAGAAACGTATGAAAAAAAGAAAAAAAGTATTAATAGTTATAGGTATTGTTATCTTATTTTTAGCGGGGGTACTCTTTGCCATAAATAAGTACAGGAAAATGAAGGTTTTAGCCGGAATATCAAAGGGAGAGTATTTAGTATTTTCAAACAACTTTATTAGCGGGAGAGGAGGAACTTTTAAATATTATATTTCAAGCGGGAAAATAGAAAAAATTTCAGAACATATACTTTCGGATTTTTCCTATAGTGATGATCATAAATATATAATAGGTACAGTTAATGATGAAATTATTGGAGGTTTGGTAGAGATTGAGTTAAGCAGCAACAAATTGAATCGAATCATAGATTTCAATGAAATAGATGCTTTGCTTTCAAAAATGGGAATGGATAAACTTAAATATAGGTACTTTAGAGTACTTAGCCTTAGACCAAAATACTATAAATCAGGTTATACATTTTATAACGATATGTTTGAGCCGGATACGCTTTTATATCTTGAAAAGAAAGGGGATTCATGGAACATGGAAAAACTATATAGAACTGAAAATAAAACGTATAGCTATTTTATAAAAGAAGGTAATAAAGAAGATACATTGTTTTTAGGAATACAGGAAGATAATTATACGGGTAAGGGATATATAATGGAAAAAGGATTAAGTTCAGGAAAGGAGGATGTTTTATTTAAACTTTTTATTTATTCTGCCTATAAACGGGGACGTATGGATATGACCGGGGATAAAAATAAACTGGTTTATTATGAATATCCGTATATATGCATGTATAACCTTGAAAAAGAACAAGTTGAAAATATGATTGAAATTAAACCGGGTAAGGGTGAATATGTTGTAGATCTTAAGTTTTCTCCGGACGGCAAGTACCTGTTTTATACATTCGGAAAAGATCCTTTTTTCCCGGGAACTCCACGATTACGTTTTATGGTATTAAATTTGGAAACTAAACAGAGTGTAGAATTGAAAAGATGGGCGGACGGTGAAGATTTTTACGGGATTGACTGGTAAGTTTAAATAAATCAAAAATAGTTTTTTAAGTCACAATTTAAAAGTATGTTGCTTGGCATTTATGAGCTGAAAATGTATTATAAGTTTATAAATGTCAAGCGTATATGATTATATTGACCGGTAAGCTTATGGAAAGCGGAAAAACATACCTCTAACGCCTTTATGCAAGAAAGAGTGAAAATAGCTATGACTATAAATTTACCTTTTACGAAAAAGTTAAGGAAGGTAACCCATGTATACGGACCTGAGAAGGAAGAGGGAGCCTATAGACGTATTTACGAAAGAGGATTTAGTAGATAACAATGTAAATAAGGCAAGATATACGGGACATGTATATGACGATATAGCGGGGCTTTACTATGCAAAGGCAAGAACATACGACCCGACAGACAAGAGGTTTACAAGCCTTGACTCCGTAATGGACGGGCTTAATTGGTATGAATACTGCAGAAGCAATCTGCCCAAGAAGACATAGCAAAAAATACAGGAACGGCAAGTTATACAGGCGTGATGTATTTGAATTATGAAAGTGGTGCCAATGGAGCGGGACATGTAGCAATTATGTTATGCAGGAGCGACGGTACGGGAGATTTATACAGCTTTATGGGTACACCTTCCGTAACGGTATTAGGGGGACCTAATGAGGCAAACGTTGATTATGCATACGGAGTAAAATTGAAAGATTTTATGCCTTCACATTCACTAACAGCTATAGGAAGAGTGACAAATAAACATACAGTATACAAAAATAGGAGATTTATCGACAAGTATACCCGTGGAATATATTTTCCTATAAAGCATGAGGACGGAGTTAAGA
>CAUQXC010000023.1:0-6898 GCA_963522175.1 uncultured Lachnospiraceae bacterium | reverse complement strand
CTGCCCCTTTGACCCCGGTCGGCTCGTGCCGACTGCACGCCCTCTGGAGCTAATTTAGCCCGTCGGTAAGTAAGCCATAGCATATAGCCCTTTTAGCTTGTCAAGGGCAAAGCCGGCGAAGCCGGTACCTACGGTACCCTTGACTGCTAAGGCTATATGCTTTTTATGGCTTACCGACGGAGCTAATTAGCCCGGAGGGTTTGAATGCCCCCTGGGGGGCATGGCGAAAGCCGGGGGGAGTGTGGGTCAAGGGACCGGTCCCTTGTGCACTGTCGGGGGCAGTCCCGACCGGGTGAGCCATTGGGAGCGAAGCGACCTTTGGCGAGGGCAGAGCCCTTAGGGGTCAAGGGGTGAAACCCCTTGCAAGGTTCATTTCGCAGAAATGGTATACCTTGCTATACCATTGACATGGGCTTACTGTACTGATATATTTAGATCAAAAAGCAGAGGGAGGTATATAGGTATGGCTCATGTTGCAAAGTACACTAAAGCTGCTGTTGGTCATATGCTTAATCACTATGCAAGGCGTGAAGAAAAATCAGACTATAGGAGCAACGAAAGTATAGATCCGGACAAAACGGATCTGAATTATAACCTTGCTTTTGATTTGCAACCTATGAAACAATTAGATTTTATGCATAAACGCCTTAGTGAAGTTAAAGTACAAAACCGTAAAGATGTAAATGTGCTGTGTGATTGGATAGTTACAGTACCTAAGGATCTTCCGGAAGAAGAACATAGACCTTTTTTTGAAGAGACCTATAAGTTTTTAGTAAATAGATATGGATCTGCTAATACTGTATCTGCTTGGGTACATATGGACGAGACTACTCCCCATATGCATTTTGCTTTTATACCTGTAAAGCATGGTTTTAAGACAGATAAGAAAAATCCGGAAGAATTAAAAGAGTATAACAAAGTTTCGGCTAAGGAAGTATTGACTCGCAACGATTTAATAAGCTTTCATAGTGATTTACAGGCATACATAGAACATACGTTAGGTCATAGTGTAGGTATTTTGAACGCTGCAACAATAGAGGGTAATAGAAGTATTAAAGAGCTAAAAAGGGAGAGTGCTATAGAAACACTTCAAAAAACGCAAATAGAAGCCTCTAAAATCGTTTTTAAAGCTCAAGATGATGTAAGGGTACTTGAAGAGCATAAAAGGGTCTTAAAAGAGCAAATAGAAGGTTTTAAGAGGGATATAATTACTTTTGAGCAGTCTAAGACTGTACCTCATACAAAAGCCCTTATAGGGGATAAACAGGTTGTAGCTACTTCCGACTTTGAAAAGCTTTGTAAGATTGCCGGTATAGCTGAAGCTTTGCTTAAGGAGATTGAGTCGGCAAGAAAGACCAATGCATTGACGGATCGTATAATAGCTGATGCAAAACTTAAAGCTGAAGATATAGTTGATAAGGCTAAAGAAGAGGCTAAGTCTGTATCTGAAACTTGGAAATCGATTAGGTATAAGGAGACTTTAAAACGTATAGAAAAAGTAATTAACAGTGATCCGGAGCTTGCAGCTGCTTATAAAAAAGCTGAAAAAGACTTGCAAAGACAAGAAAGTATCAGTAAAAATAAAAGAAATATGAATTTGGAAAGGTAAGAAGAGTAGGTATACCTATTCTCCTTACCTTTTGAATATATATTGATCTAATCCCAGCTTAGTACTTTACCTTCATCGCTATAATGCCAAAACTTACCACTTTCGTACTCAATGCAAATATGTTGAGTACTGTCTATCCAGGCTTTAAGAGGTTCTCCATCTTTCCAATCTTTGAATTCTTTTTTATGTTTGTCATAGCACTTTTCTGTAAGCTTTTTCATTTTCTCTTTCATTTCTTTGTATTCTGCTATTGTTTTAGCGTTTTTTATTATTATATTTACATTCATTTAACACCTCTTTTATACCACTTGTCTTGCTTTTGGTTTTTCTGTCGGTTGTTCTTCCTCATCATCCTTAATGATTTCAGTTTCAATGGTGCCTTTTCCAAAATCGAAAGTCGCTCTAATATTTTTAATATCTCTCCAATCTCCCTTGCCAAATAATTCAGCATTTACTTGATATGTACTTGTTGCAATACGAGAAAATACACCTGTCTTTACAAAATCCGTAATAGCTTGTTCAATTCTTTTTACAGTTTTTCCTGTTGCAGTTGCTATATTCTTTTTAAGTGCTGCATTTAGGTATATGATTTGACCGCCACTAGGGTCGTTAGTATTTGCGTATGTCATATACTTCAAGAACTCTAAAAGAATAGGATTAAGGCTCTTTGATAAGCCCTTAAAATCACATAAACAATCAAGATATAATTTTATAAAAGGCGGTTCTGCTCCTCGTTTATGAACCCATTCCTCTTCAATAATTCCACCGTTTATATGGTCTATAACGGTTCTTACATAAGTGGTCTTATCTTCTGTTTTCAATAGCATATTTCCCCTTTCTAAATTATAGCAACATTCTAATATATATTAGGATGTTCAGTCAAGAGATATTTTAAAAACATTCTAGCATTCCTAGAATAAATCCTAAAATATTTTAGGATTTATGCCCCAAAACTGTAGTAAAACATTCTAGTATTACTAGAATGATATTCTAGGAATACTAGAATGCAAAAGTGCTTCAAACCCTCATAAATACTAGCTTTTTTAAAAAAATCACTTCTATTATATTCTATAACTGTAAGGGGCTCTGCCCCTTTGACCCCGGTCGGCTCGTGCCGACTGCACGCCCTCTGGAGCTAATTTAGCCCGTCGGTAAGTAAGCCATAGCATATAGCCCTTTTAGCTTGTCAAGGGCAAAGCCGGCGAAGCCGGTACCTACGGTACCCTTGACTGCTAAGGCTATATGCTTTTTATGGCTTACCGACGGAGCTAATTAGCCCGGAGGGTTTGAATGCCCCCTGGGGGGCATGGCGAAAGCCGGGGGGAGTGTGGGTCAAGGGACCGGTCCCTTGTGCACTGTCGGGGGCAGTCCCGACCGGGTGAGCCATTGGGAGCGAAGCGACCTTTGGCGAGGGCAGAGCCCTTAGGGGTCAAGGGGTGAAACCCCTTGCAAGGTTCATTTCGCAGAAATGGTATACCTTGCTATACCATTGACATGGGCTTACTGTACTGATATATTTAGATCAAAAAGCAGAGGGAGGTATATAGGTATGGCTCATGTTGCAAAGTACACTAAAGCTGCTGTTGGTCATATGCTTAATCACTATGCAAGGCGTGAAGAAAAATCAGACTATAGGAGCAACGAAAGTATAGATCCGGACAAAACGGATCTGAATTATAACCTTGCTTTTGATTTGCAACCTATGAAACAATTAGATTTTATGCATAAACGCCTTAGTGAAGTTAAAGTACAAAACCGTAAAGATGTAAATGTGCTGTGTGATTGGATAGTTACAGTACCTAAGGATCTTCCGGAAGAAGAACATAGACCTTTTTTTGAAGAGACCTATAAGTTTTTAGTAAATAGATATGGATCTGCTAATACTGTATCTGCTTGGGTACATATGGACGAGACTACTCCCCATATGCATTTTGCTTTTATACCTGTAAAGCATGGTTTTAAGACAGATAAGAAAAATCCGGAAGAATTAAAAGAGTATAACAAAGTTTCGGCTAAGGAAGTATTGACTCGCAACGATTTAATAAGCTTTCATAGTGATTTACAGGCATACATAGAACATACGTTAGGTCATAGTGTAGGTATTTTGAACGCTGCAACAATAGAGGGTAATAGAAGTATTAAAGAGCTAAAAAGGGAGAGTGCTATAGAAACACTTCAAAAAACGCAAATAGAAGCCTCTAAAATCGTTTTTAAAGCTCAAGATGATGTAAGGGTACTTGAAGAGCATAAAAGGGTCTTAAAAGAGCAAATAGAAGGTTTTAAGAGGGATATAATTACTTTTGAGCAGTCTAAGACTGTACCTCATACAAAAGCCCTTATAGGGGATAAACAGGTTGTAGCTACTTCCGACTTTGAAAAGCTTTGTAAGATTGCCGGTATAGCTGAAGCTTTGCTTAAGGAGATTGAGTCGGCAAGAAAGACCAATGCATTGACGGATCGTATAATAGCTGATGCAAAACTTAAAGCTGAAGATATAGTTGATAAGGCTAAAGAAGAGGCTAAGTCTGTATCTGAAACTTGGAAATCGATTAGGTATAAGGAGACTTTAAAACGTATAGAAAAAGTAATTAACAGTGATCCGGAGCTTGCAGCTGCTTATAAAAAAGCTGAAAAAGACTTGCAAAGACAAGAAAGTATCAGTAAAAATAAAAGAAATATGAATTTGGAAAGGTAAGAAGAGTAGGTATACCTATTCTCCTTACCTTTTGAATATATATTGATCTAATCCCAGCTTAGTACTTTACCTTCATCGCTATAATGCCAAAACTTACCACTTTCGTACTCAATGCAAATATGTTGAGTACTGTCTATCCAGGCTTTAAGAGGTTCTCCATCTTTCCAATCTTTGAATTCTTTTTTATGTTTGTCATAGCACTTTTCTGTAAGCTTTTTCATTTTCTCTTTCATTTCTTTGTATTCTGCTATTGTTTTAGCGTTTTTTATTATTATATTTACATTCATTTAACACCTCACAATTAATCTTTATTTTTTAGAGTAACAGTTTTTACTTTTTCACTTTTCAAGTTTTCAAAACTAATTTGATGTTCTTTATCTTGCTCTGACATAGCAAGTACAACATTTGCAGGAAATTTACTATACTGCCTATTATTACCCCAAGACTTCCAGTATACCTTATCGTTAATTGTGTAAACATTAGCGTTTCCGCTTTTAAGAACAGCTAAAAATCCAAGGTCTTTTAGTGTTTTAATATTTCTTGCAATAGTAGCTTGCCCGCATTCAAGAACTTCTTGCATAACTTTGTAAGAACAGATACAAGCATTATAATTATCCATTTGATCTACTAAAAAATATAAAATTGCATGAGCTTTTGGATATTTAATTGCAAGTATCATTAATTCTTTTGTATGCTCATTATTGAACTGTGTCCAACGACTAAAAGGACTTTGTTTTTCACGTTTCTTAGCTTCTGTTTCTGCTTTTTCCTGTGCCTGTAACTGTAATGCTCTTTCCTCAAAAGATAGATTATTAGGATTTAAAATATTTGGCTTATCAGTAACTGTAATTGTTGCCATAAATAATACCCCCTTTAATGATAAAACCATTATACTATATGATAACGAAATAATCAATATTATGATAACGGTTTTTCACCTATTTATCACAAGCTATGATAAATTAATGTATCATACTGTGATAAATAGGTTGGGTAACAAAAAGTGCCTTAAAGCCTTTATTTATAGGGGTTTCAGGCTTTTTACATAGTTTATTCCCTCTTATATCTTCTATAAGGGGGGGCGAAGCCCCCTTATAGAAGCGGGGAGACCCCGCACCCCCTTTTTATATTTCAACGCTATAACAGTTCACTAAAATCTTCCTGAGCCATATAAAGGATCAGTATATTGACTTTTTTAGGAAAATTAAACTATAATACCTAATAGCTAAAGAGGTATTATCTAATGAGTACACGAAAAGCCCCGGAGTTGCAGCTCCGGGGCTTTTCTATTCCGTAAGGTGGCTTATTCCTTTAGGCTATCGTCATCGCTAAAGTATCTATCTAACCATTTGCAAATATAGTAGCTAATTACATTTGCCATAATAGACACTAAAAGAGATATTATCATTGACAATGAGTACACCCCCTTTCTGATGTCAGATTAGGTACGACAACAAAGAATATTATAATTAAAAATTTTTTGTAATTCAAATTC
Organism: uncultured Lachnospiraceae bacterium; assembly: GCA_963522175.1. Classification (GTDB taxonomy): domain Bacteria; phylum Bacillota; class Clostridia; order Lachnospirales; family Lachnospiraceae; genus CAKAHY01. The sequence continues at coordinate 1,099 of CAUQXC010000023.1, read as the reverse complement.
AGCTTGCTATAGCAAAGTACAGTAGAAAATCAATACTTAATTACTTCCAGAAATAATATTTTGACCTTTTTTCAATAATGTATTTTTGAAATTCATTTTTTTAATCTCTTCTTGAGAAAATATAATTTTTGCATTAAATTCCGCAAATTTATGATTTGTACCGTAGGATTTCCAAACTAAATTAGCGTTCACAAAATACATATTTCCCCTACCGTCTTTTTGTATATTAATAAAATTATGTTCTTTTAGCTTTTTGATCGCTAAGTTTATTGATGTATTAGATTTTTTAAATATTTTACCTAAGGTAGATTGCGATACAATAACACAATTATAATTATTTGAATTTTCTATCAAAAAATACAAAATATTAGTTGCAAGCGGACTTATTGTATTTAATAACATCAAGTGCTGTATTCCTTGTTTATTCAACTGTACCCACTCATCAAAGGGACTTTTTTGTAATTCAAATGTTATTTTATCTCTCTCTTCTTGTGTTTGACCATTGTAATCTTCAATTAAATTTTTTTTCATACTAATATAACCTTTCATATTAACCTGTACTTAAGTTATATATTAAGCGTAGGTTAATATCAAGCATTAATTTACTTAACTTATAACTTAAGCTGTACTTAAATAGTTTAACCTACACTTAATAGGTTTATTAACCTACACTTAATAGGTTTATTAACCTACACTTAATATGTTTTTACAATAGTCAAAACACCTGTAAACCCCTGTATTTATTGAGTTTTTGGCAAGAGAGAAACAGGAAATTTTCAATTTCCGTACTATATATTCTTATTCTTTTTTCTTATCTCAGCATATATACGCTTTAAAACATTCAAATATACACTTAAAGCCTCTAAGTATATAGAGATGTAATAAAAAAAATTCGGGAGTATTAACGAACGAAGAAAGGAGAAAGTATATGATCAAAATACTTATAGCAATAAGTGAATATATTTTGTTGCCTATATTAATAAACATCATTAACTATTACATCCAAAAATGGCTTGACAAGCATTAAAAAAAAAATAAGGGGCGCTGCCCCTTTGACCCCGGTCGGCTCGTGCCGACTGCACGCCCTCTGGAGCTAATT
>CAUQXC010000022.1:0-7523 GCA_963522175.1 uncultured Lachnospiraceae bacterium | reverse complement strand
TACTTATCATAGAAGTCCGAAAGTTGGAATTTACAGACTTTGATTCACACAGCCTTTTATGAGGTAATATTTTATTCCGCCTTTATTTTAAATACTATTTTTTCAATTTTCTCGGGTTCGCTTACCATCATTGCGACCTTATGCGCATCATTAGGAAAGCAGACCATAAACTGTCCCGGCTTTAAATTATAGGAACCGTCGGACTCTCCCGTGAAAAAGGCTATATCCCTATCTTCGGAGTAAGGGGTATCGGTGTTGAGAGTACTTACATCGGCGGTTGAGATACGCTCGCATCCCTTTATGATATAATGCAGATCACAATAAACTCTGTGAGCTTCAAATTTACATTCATCCTCCGGTTTGGAGTAAAAGCTTACGGGGTTGTAAAACAATTCTTCGGGAATCAAAACCCCGCCCTTTTCCGGTAAACAGCCCTCTTCCAATTCGGATAAGAAGTTCAGAGCCCTGTAAAGCTTGGGGAAATGCCTATAGTTTTCTTTATTCTTAATATGGTCAAAAATCATAGCGTTCTCCTTCATAAATCCTATAAATTATTTTTTGCATAAAATAGTATCTTATCATTATCTGCCGAAAAAATCAAAATATAGTGAAAAGAGGAGAGTCTCTATTTCAATTTGCAAAATTTGAGTGTATTATGAAAACTGTAGACAAAAATAAAGTATTAATAAGAAAGTAAATACAGGTGAGAAAATGAGAAGAAAAGATCGCGAAGTAAATGAAATATCGGAGATTTTGAAGATTGCGGACAGTGCTGAAATTTTGCATTTGGGCTTATTTGACGGAGAGTATCCCTACGTTGTACCTTTGCATTACGGCTATGTTTATGAGGATGAAAAATTGATTTTTTATATGCATGGAGCAAAAGAGGGGCATAAGCTTGATCTGATAAGAGAAAATGCCAAGTCCTGCATTGAGCTTGAATGTGATGTGGAGCCTATTTCCGGAGGAGACATCGCTTGCAAATACAGTTCGAGTTACTCCTCGATAATAGCTAAGGGAGTATGCGAGATTGTCGAGGATAGCACAGAAAAGCTTAGAGGGCTTAACATACTTATGAAGCATCAGACGGGAAAGAAATTTGAGATAAATGAGCAGATGGCAAAGGCTGTAACCGTTATGAAATTTACGGCGAAGGAGTTCAGTGCGAAAGCGAGGGTGAAGTAAGGGGGAGAAAAGGGTATAGGTAAAATTAAAAGATGAGAATATGAAGAAAAAGTCTTGATTTTCAAGGCTTTTTTGCTTTTCAAAACGATGATTAAGTAATACAATAGTATTGTGTGAATAAGGGGAAAGAGTAATGTACATACAATAAAAAACTCGCTTAAAGCGAGTTTAAATTCACATCATTGTGAACCCCTAAGGGTGATTGGAAAAATTCTTTATTTGAACCATGTAGTGTAATCTCATATGGTAGTCAAAGAGATCTTCTTTATCATAACGCAAAATTATAAAAATGTCAAATATTTTAGGAGGGTATGCAGTATGGATTATTATTTGGGGCTTGACGTAGGAAGCGCTTCGGTAGGCTGGGCAGTTTGTAATGAAAATTATGAACTATGTAAATTTAAGGGCAAAGATATGTGGGGTGTGCGATTATTTGAAGTAGCTCAAACCGCTGCTGAAAGAAGAAGTAAAAGAGCCATAAGAAGAAGGTTGGAGAGAAGAAAACAGAGAATAGATTTATTACAAGAGATATTTGCGGAAGAAATGTCAAAGATTGACAGCACATTCTTTATAAGGTTGAATGAGAGCAGGCTTCATATTGAGGATAAAAGTCAAAAGTCCTTCTATACACTGTTTAAAGACAAGGATTATACAGACTTGGACTATTATGAGGACTATCCGACTGTTTTTCACTTGCGAAAAGAACTTATAGAAAATACGTCAGCCCATGATATTCGGTTGGTATATTTGGCATTGCATAATATTATAAAATACAGAGGGCATTTTCTTGTACAAGGAGACTTGGACAGTGCAAAGGATTTTTTCAATACATTTAATGCTATGTTCGAGGCTTTGTGTAATGAGCTTGAAGCTGATATTGATATATCCGAAAAAAACAAAGCTGAATTTCAAAAAATTTTAGTAGAAAAAAATTTATCAAAAAGTGAAAAAGCTAAAGAACTGTCTGTATTATTTGACATAAACGACAGTGTGGAAAGTAGGATTTCTGCAAAAGAGAAAAGGGGTATAGTCGAGCAGGTATGCAAGTTTATTGTGGGTAACAAAGGAGATTTAACAAAACTTTTCTTAATGGATAAAGAAAAGTTTGAAACGACATCTTTTTCTTTTGGGGAGACAAAATATGATGAAACCATAAGAGAAAATCTTGATAATGAGCTGGAAGATAAGACTTATTTGATTGATTTGATAAAGGCTGTGTATGATTGGAGTATACTGACCGATATTTTGCAAGATGAAAGATTTATATCTTGTGCAAAAGTTAAAAAATATAACAAGCATGATGAAAATCTCAAAGAACTAAGAAGACTAATATTAAAATATTGTAAAAAGGAAGTATACAATAGGTTTTTCAACTCTGATAAAGAAAAGAACAACTATGCTTCTTTTGTGGGAAATTTAAAGAAGAATAATAAAAAATATAATGTAAAACGTTGTTCAGACGAGGACTTCTATAAGGAACTCAAAAGTATATTAAGTTCGATAAAACCGGATAAAACAGATGAAGAAATATTAAGCAGCTTCATTAGAGGCTGTGAAATGAGAGATTTGTTGCCTTTACAAAGAGGTAAAGAAAATGGAGTTGTTCCTTATCAGGTAAATGAGATAGAGTTGAATTCCATACTTGATAATGCCTCAAAATATTTAGAATTTTTAAACTTAAAAGACAAATCCGGAGTAAGCAACAAGGATAAAATTAGGAGTTTGTTTGTGTTCAGAATACCTTATTTTGTGGGTCCTTTAAGTGACAGACATAAGGATGACGGAGCAAATGTTTGGATAGTAAGGAGAGAAAATCAAGAGGGAAGAATATATCCGTGGAATTTTGAACAAGTAGTGGATTTGGAAAAATCCAATCAAAAATTCATAGAAAGAATGACAAATAAGTGTACGTACTTGATAGGTGAAGATGTTTTGCCTAAGAATTCATTATTGTACACAAAGTATATGGTCTTAAATGAATTAAATAATCTCAAAATTAGAGGGAACAAGGCTTCGGAGAGCTTAAAGCAGGATATATATAATGACTTATTCAAGCAAAGTAACAAGGTTACGGGTAAAAAACTTTTAGACTATTTAAGAAGAGACTTACCGGAACTTAAAAAAGAAGATTTAAGCGGCTTTGATATTGATTTTAAATCGTCTTTAAACTCATATCTGGATTTTAAGAAAAAGGTTTTCGGAGACAGAATAGAGCAGACAAAGGTTCAAGAGATGGTTGAGAATATTATAAAGTGGATAACTATCTACGGTGATGATAAAAAGATGCTTAAGAATGTTATAGCAAAAGAATATTCTGATGAGATAAGTGCTGAGGAACTGAAAAACATATGTAAGCTCAGTTATAAAGGCTGGGGAAACTTTTCCGGGAAGTTTTTGAAAGAGGTATCAGGTACGGATAAAGAGAGCGGTGAATGTTTCAATATCATTGAAGCATTATGGGAGACAAATAATAACTTGATGCAAATTCTTAGCGGACGTTTTACATTTAGAGAAGAAATAGATGCCATAAATAAAGACAAACTTGGGAAAATAGAGAAAATAAATTATAAGAGTGTGGTAGAAAATTTATTCTGTTCTCCTTCTGTAAAAAGAGCAATATGGCAAAGTGTGAAAATTGTCGAAGAAGTAAAAAAAGTCATGGGAGAGGAACCTAAGAAAATTTTTCTTGAAATGGCAAGAGGCGAGGAGGAATCAAAAAAGAAAGTAAGAACCACCTCAAGAAAAGACCGGTTGATATCCTTGTATAAAAATTGTGAAAAAGATATCAGGGAAAGATTTTTGGATGAGATAGAAAAAAGGGATGAGAGAGATTTTAACAGCAGAAAATTGTTTTTGTATTATACACAAATGGGAAAATGCATGTATACGGGTGAAAATATAGACTTTGATTCTCTGATTCATAAAAATTCCAAATGGGATAAAGATCACATATATCCACAGTCGAAGATCAAGGATGACAGTATGGATAACCTTGTTCTGGTAAATAAAGATATAAACAGCAAAAAGAGTAATGAAGTACTAACCGCCGAGATACAAGATAGGATGCAAGGGTATTGGAAAGCCTTACTTGATAAGGGGCTTATCAGCAAGAAAAAGTACGACAGACTTATGAAAAAGGGCAACTTTACAGAGGAAGAGTTATCCGGCTTTATAAACAGGCAGTTGGTTGAAACAAGGCAGTCTACAAAAATTTTAGCCGATACTTTTAAGCTTATATATGAAAAGTCTGAACTTGTATACGTTAAAGCCAATCTGGTGTCGGATTTTAGGCATGATACCCTAAAAATACTAAAATCAAGGAGACTGAATGATTATCACCATGCAAAAGATGCATATTTGAATATTGTAGTCGGAAATGTTTACAATACAAAGTTCACTTCGAATCCTATAAAATGGTTGCAACAGAATAAAGGAAAAGAATATAGCTTAAACAAAATATTTGATTATGATGTATTGAAAGGAAATAGCAAGGTATGGGATGCAGATAAGGCAAAGGGTAGTATAAAAACCGTTAGAAATGTGATGGAAAGTGATAAGGTTTTATATACGGAACATTGCTACTGCGAAAAAGGAGAGCTCTTTAATGCAAGTGTAAAAAGAAAAAATGAAGACTCGAACATACCTCTTAAAGCAAACCTTGATATATCAAAATATGGCGGATACAACAGCCCTACAAGTTCATACTTTTCATTAATAGAGTTTGATGAGAAAAAAGGGAAAAAAATAAATAGGGTGAGAAATATAATAGCAGTTCCTCTTTATGTGGCTAATATGCTTCAACATAAACCTGATGCATTTTTGGATTATTGCACAAGAATAAAAGGCTTGGAAAACGTAAAAGTTATTTATCCGAAAATAAAGAAAAATTCGTTACTTATTGTGGATGGCTTTCCTATGAGAATAAGAGGGGAAAATGAAAAGCAACTTTTATTAAAAAACAATTTGCAATTAAGGCTGGATGAGAAGAATGCGGAAACAATAAGGCGTATTGAAAAATTTTTGAATAAAGATGCGGATTACGAACCTAACAGTGAAATAGATAAAATAGATCATGAAAAATTGGATTGTCTATATGATACATTAACGGAGAAATTGAAAACGGTGTATCTTAAAAGACCGGCAAATCAATATAAACTTTTGGAGGAAAAAAGAGAGGAATTCAGAAAATCCGATAATTTGCTTGGAAAGATGAAGTTATTGAATAATGCCTTAACTTTATTAAGATGTGATGCGACAAGTGTGACAGATTTATCATTTTTAGGTGCGGGAAAAACGGTAGGCAACATTGCAGTTAGTAAAAGCACTATGTGCAAAGGTAAGTTACTTTTGGTGAATCAATCCGTTACAGGTCTTATAGAGAATAGGATAAAACTATGAGTTGGCGTCAGGTGGTAATTACAGGCTGTGCAAAATTGGACTACAAGATGGATTATCTTGTAGTCCGTAAACAGGAGGAAACCAAGAAGATTTATATAGGAGAGATAGCTTTACTTTTGATTGAGTCTACAGCCGTATCTCTTACAAGTACATTAATATCCGAACTTGTAAGAAAGAAGGTAAAAGTGGTTTTTTGCGATGAGAAGCATAATCCTCAATCGGAGCTTAGTCCTTTTTACGGTTGTCATGACAGCAGTTTAAAAATAAGACAACAAATGTCTTGGGATGAGGAGATTAAAAAGCTGATTTGGACGGAAATAGTAACGGAAAAGATTAGAAATCAGATGAATCTGCTATACAAACTGGGATATATGGAACAGGCGGATATGCTGAAATCTTATACATTGGAAATTAAAATGGGAGACGAAAGTAACAGAGAGGGGCATGCGGCAAAGGTTTATTTTAATGCTTTGTTCGGCATGGATTTTTCAAGAAGTGCGGATAATGATATAAACGCAGCCTTGAATTATGGATATAGCCTTATACTTGCGGCATTCAACAGGGAAGTTGTTTCTAACGGTTTCATAACACAAATAGGTTTATTTCACGATAACATGTTTAATCATTTTAATTTAGCTTCGGATCTTATGGAACCGTTTAGGATACTTATAGATGAGCAGGTTGTAAATATGTCTCTTGAAGTTTTTGGGCATGAAGAAAAAATGATCATATTGGATTTGTTTAATAAAGAGGTGTATATAGACGGCAAGCAAAATATGTTGAATAATGCCATAAAAATATATACTAAAAGTGTGTTTCTTGCATTAAATGAAAGGGATGTCGCAGAAATAAAATTTTACAAAGATGAGCTATAGATATATGAGAGTTATTGTGTTTTTTGATTTACCTACCGAAACGATGGATAATAAAAGAGATTACAGGAATTTTAGAAAGTTCTTAATTAAAAAGGGCTTTATGATGCTACAAGAAAGTGTATATTGTAAGCTTGCATTAAATCAAACGGTTGCGAATTCGATAATAGAGTCTGTCAGAAGTAATAAGCCTGCAGAGGGTTTAGTTTCTCTTTTGGCTATTACGGAAAAACAATTTTCAAAGATGGAGTATATCTGTGGGGAAAAAAAGTGCAACATTATAGACTCGGATGAAAGGCTGATAATTTTATGAAGCTTAGATATTATAGTTTGAATATTGATTTTGATTTATGCAGAGATAAATTTAATACGCTTATCATTGAAAATCCTAATGAATTTGAAAAAATTGTTATTGCTTTGGATGATAGGTTAAATAAAAAGAATTTTGATATAGAGTTGTTTGATAAAAATGAAAAGGAAGAAATTTGCAAAAAAGCCGAAATACTTTTGTCACCCTTAGATCTTAAATATGATAAAAAGGAAGTACAAAAAAGGCTTTTCACCGAGCTGATAGAGGACATACGATGTTCTGAAAGTTCAGAAGAATTCAGTGTGATATGTAGCAAATTTCTTGAGTTATTGGATGAGTTGAAGGTATCTACCGATTATGACTTGGACTTTGAAGAAAACTTTGAAATAGGAGGCTTACTAAAGAGCTTTGATGTACACCTTAAAGAGCCGGAAGGAAGGTTTATTGAAAAGTTTATAGAATACTCATCCAATACTCAGCGTTTGTTGGGAAGAGAGATTTTTATTTTTATATCTTGCATGAAATATATGAATGAACAGGATATGGAGTTTTTGAAAGAACATGCGAAATACAAAGGGCTGATTATATTGTTTATAGAAAATATGCAGTTAAATTTGAAATTTGATGTGAATGAGTATATAATAGACAGTGATTTGTGTGAGTTATACTAATTATTATATGAAATTACGAATGTAGTAGTGGCATTTACTCTCAAATTGAGGTTTGAGAGTAGTGTAATTTCATATGGTAGTCAAACT
>CAUQXC010000021.1:0-8988 GCA_963522175.1 uncultured Lachnospiraceae bacterium | reverse complement strand
AACCTGAAAAGCCGAAGGAAGAAGCACCACAGGAGCCGAAAAAACCTGAAAAGCCAAAGGAAGATCAGGTACCTGCGAGGGTGGAGCTTTGGGATAATGATATAAGGCTTCAAAATATAAGCATAGATAAGAACAAGTTCGAAGAGTCAAATGCTCAATATAGACTTTATGATGTAAGTCTGCCTTATAAATATTCAAAAAATGCGGATGAAAAAACCAAGTTTCCCGATAATCTGTTTACGGTCAAGGTCTACAATAAAGATGAGAAGCTTCTGAATGTGAAAGTACAGGGAACACTTTTTTATGGTCTTAATATAAGCTTACCCGATTATCATGATGCGAGATTCGGTAACGGAAGTATAAGCTTGAGGTTTAAGTTTGAACCTAAAGAAGATAAGGAAGAAGAAAAGCCCGATGTAGATAAAACAACAAATATGGAAAAAGTCGATATTTTTGTAGACGGTGTTAAACATACATATTATTACAAGCAGTATGATAAAAACAATGCAAATGAAGTTTTGAAGGTGAACGGTGAAGATATAAGTGCAAAAGCCGGGAAGATAATGAATTATAAAACACCGGTAGCACATTATTATGTTGCCGAGGACAGAAAGCTGAGCGGAAATATTTATGGTCGTGCAACAGTGGGATTTGCGGATTTTTATGCAAGTGAACTTAACCCATATTTGAAAAAGCCTGCAAATAAAGAGCCTGATGTAGGTACTGAAAACTTTATTATCAGCGGTTACAGAGGTATTTACAAGGATATTGAAAGAAAAAGCTTTGAGGGCTTCGAAAGCTTTAAGAATGCCAACTACGAAAAGTTTAAATCGGGAAGCGGGTACTATATAAACGGTATAAAAATACCTGTTCAGGTAGATGCCGAGCTTTATGCAAAAGCTGTTATATTGGGTGAGATTTCGAAAAAAGAGAAACCGGGCTTTGTTGTAAAAGGAAAATTGATTGGAATAATAGCAAGCATGACAGCTGAAGAGGACGTAAATGAAGACGGTAATATAAAGAAGGTCAAGAGAACTCTAAGTACAAATGAGCCTAATGTATATAAAGAGCTTTATGTAAACGGCAGCTTGTCGGAGCTTAAAAATAAGGATAATGTTGAGACGGTGACTCTTGACGGACATACAACTATTTTTACGGATCAAAGTGAAGACCCGAGATACGATTATCAAATAACAATAGAAAACCTTCCTAAGGAGATAGATCCGAAATCGAATGTTCTCGGTGTTATTATAACTATGGACAGGAAAGACGGTAAAGGGAATGATAAGTTCGGTATGCTGTTTGATGAGAATATATCTTCCGACTCAAATAAACTCTTCTTTTCGGTACACAGAAGGGCAACGGGCAGCGGTATACATTATCAAAGATATCAAACAATGGAGGGTAAGAATATAAAAAGTATTACCTATTTGTTGAAAGATAATAAAAAAGCTGTTATTGACGGATTGAACATATATGTTCCTAAGCAAATCAGGCTTGCGCCGGATAAAGAGGTTAATGTTTCCGATAAAAAAGGCTTCAAAAAGGGTGAAGGCGCCAGCGTAGATTTTGACCTCAGTGTACTGCCTTACAAAGAAGGTGTGAAGGTAGCCGTTTTATATAAAATGGACGGAAACAACAAAGTTAAGCTCACGGAAAATACGGATTACACCTTTGACGGAAGTACCTTAAAAATTAATGATACGGCGGTTACGGGAGCAGGAGATTATAAGATTATATTCGGGGATGTAAACATTACAAGCGGATATGTGTCGTATGCTAAGGATTTCAATATTGAAAATGAAAAAGCGGCTTCACAGGACAAGGGTGAAGATGAAGGTTCAAAAGATGCTGTCAGTGCCGAAGGAGAGGAGCAAGTCATAAATAAGGATGACGACGAAGACTTCGGTTATAAGGCTAAGGTGCTTGTAAAGTACGACAAAAAAACGGGAGTCATAATAAGCGTGGAAGACAAAACCGTTCCGGATAGCGCTTCTGCAAGATTTTGGAAAAAACTTATAAACAAAAAGCTTTTTGATAAGTTTAAAGGAAAAACGAAGGATAATTTGGAAAGTGTAGATGCCGTCAGCGGAGCTACATGGTCAAGATATGCGGTGATAGAAGCTATTAAAAAGGCAATGGCGGACGGAGGCTCGAAGGAGAATAAAGACAACCGGGAAGATGGTTCGCATAGGGGTTCAAAGGAAAATAAAGCAACAGATTCCGACGCCGGAAGGACTAGAACCGTGACGGGAAAGGCATGGGTGGATCAGTTCGGATACAGAGCTCTTGTAGCTGTGACCTATGATATAAAAAGCGGAGAAATAGTAAGCGTTAAAGATAACGGAACATACGCGGGGGAGAAAAGCACACCCTATTGGAAGAGTGCTTTAAAAATGACTAAGGATTTTGAGGGTAGACAAAGAACAAAGGATGATATAGAAAATGTCGATATTATCGGGGGAGCTACATATTCCTCGCGGGGGATAAAGGACGCTGTAAAAGATGCCCTTGGAATAGACGACTAAAGTTTTTAAGATATCTTTTATGATATCCTCCTGTTTGTATTGCTTGACAAAATGAGCGGGAGGATATTATACTATATTTTGTACAGCCGGGGAGATAGCGGTGCCCTGTACCTGCAATCCGCTTTAGCAGGGGTGATGTCTTGCCTCGGGTGCGTGCCTGTAAAAACGACCGTGGTAAGTAATGTTGACGCGGGGGTCCTTGCGCAACAAAAACCTATGAACCGTGTCAGGACAGGAATGGAGCAGCACTAAGTGGGAGCTTTTGTGTGCCGTAAGACAGCCGCCGCAGAGTTAACTGCCTAGGAACGCTTATGGACAGCATTCAAAGCAAGACGTACGTTAAAAGGACAGCAAAGCACGTTTACAGCGTGCTTTTTTATATATTTACCGTGAAAGGTTGTTTTTATGTCATATACAGCTTTATATAGAAAGTTCAGACCGGGAAATTTTGACGAAGTAAAAGGTCAGGAGCCGGTAGTTACAACATTGAAAAATCAAATAAAAGCAGATAGAATAGGTCATGCGTATTTGTTTTGCGGAACAAGAGGAACCGGTAAAACAAGTGTGGCGAAGATAATGGCAAGAGCTGTAAATTGTGAAACCCCCCTTGACGGAAATCCTTGCAATGAGTGTGAAACCTGTAAGGCTATAGCAAGAGAGGCATCAGTAAATGTTGTGGAAATGGATGCGGCAAGCAATAATGGTGTAGATGATATAAGGCAGATAAAAGAGCAGGTTTTATATCCGCCCACATCCGGGAGATATAGAGTGTTTATAATTGATGAGGTTCACATGTTGTCAAATCAAGCCTTTAACGCTCTGCTTAAAACGCTTGAAGAACCGCCGGAGTATGTGATTTTTATCTTGGCTACAACGGAGGTGCATAAGATACCCGTTACGGTTTTATCGAGATGTCAAAGATATGATTTTAAAAGAATAAGTATAAGTATGATTACTTCCACGCTTTACGAGCTTTGCAAAAACGAAGGCATAAAAATAGAGAAAAGAGCTTTAGAATATATAGCGAAGCTTGCTGACGGAGCAATGAGAGATGCTCTCAGTCTGCTGGATGAGTGTGTGGCTTTTCATATAGACGAAGAGATAAGCTATGATGCGGTTCTGGAGATTCTTGGAACAAGCGATAATGAAGAATTTGAAAGGCTTTTTACGGCTATAAATGACAAGGATATGCTTGGAGCATTCGAAATTATAGAAGATTTGGTTGTCGGAGGAAGAGAAATATCTCGATTTGTGAATGATTTTTTATGGTACTTGCGCAATCTCCTTATCATAAAAGCGGGTGACGATGCATATAAGATAATAGATGCATCGATGGAGAGCATTGAGCGTATGACGGAAATAGCGGCAGGTGTATCTAAAGAAAGTCTGAACAGATACATACGTGTACTTTCGGATTTATATAACAGGCTAAGATATTCCATGCAAAAAAGGGTGCTTCTCGAACTTGCCGTAATAAAGCTTTTGACTCCCGTTATGGAAGAAAGTAAAGAGGCGATTCTTGACAGGCTGTCGAGGGTGGAGAAACTGACGGACGGTATAATAGGAGGTGAAGTCGGACTAAAAGCGGCGTCTCCCCGAAAAGGTGTAACACAGAAAGATTCCGAGGATAAGGAACAGGAAAAAGTTGTCACTTTGGAAAAAGCCGGATATGACGAACTTATGCTTTTGAAAAAGGAGTGGAGCAAAATTATCGGAGGTTTGGCGGGAGGAAGTTCGGCTTTATTCAAAGATACTATGGTTGAGGCCTTTAATGACAAAGAAATTACGATAATTTTCTTTAATAAAACCTCGTTTGCTTTAGCTTCAAAAGAAGAAAAAATAAAAGAACTGAAAGAATTTATTGCAATTCAGTATAAAAAGGACTTTGAAATCAATGTAATACTGAAAGAAAATAAAGAGAATGTAAACATAAAATATATTACAAAGGAAATTTTGGAAAATAATATTAAGTTTGATATAGATATAGAGTAGTGGTGTTTAAATATTGTGATATATATGTTACAATAAAGTGTTGAAATAAATAAGTATAATATCATGGAGGATAATATGGCAAAAAACGGAGGTTTTCCGGGGGGAATGCCCGGCAATATGAGTAACCTTTTGAAGCAGGCTCAAAAGATGCAAAAGCAGATGGAAGAACAGCAAAAGGAATTGGAAGCCAAAGAATTTGATGCCGCAGCGGGTGGCGGTGCCGTTAAAGTAACGGTCTCCGGAAAAAGAGAAGTTATAAAAGTAAGTATAGATAAAGATGCGGTTGACCTTGATGACATAGAGATGCTTGAAGATTTAATTACGGCTGCAATCAATGAAGCGCTCAGGCAGGTAGAAGAAGCGAATCAGGCAAATATGGGTAAACTTAGCGGAGGTTTGTCATTCTAAATGGATTATTATAGCAGCCATATAACCAAGTTAATAGGTGAGCTGTCTAAATTACCCGGAATAGGGATGAAATCTGCACAAAGATTGGCTTTTCATATAATTAATATGCCGAGTGAGCAGGTGGCATCCTTATCCGAGTCCATAGTGGAAGCAAAGGAAAAGGTGAACTATTGTAAGTCCTGTTATACGTTAACAGACAGTGAACTTTGTCCTATATGTGCGAGTAATGCCAGAAATCATAAGATGATAATGGTTGTGGAAAGTACCCGAGATTTGGTGGCTTATGAAAAAACAGGAAAATATGATGGAGTTTATCATGTTTTACACGGAGCAATTTCTCCCATGTTGGGAATAGGTCCGGCAGATATAAAGTTGAAAGAATTAATGAAGCGTCTTGAAGAAGATATCGACGAGGTGATAATAGCCACTAATTCTACCTTGGAAGGGGAAACAACGGCTATGTATATAGCCAAGCTTGTAAAGCCTGCGGGAATAAAGGTCAGCAGAATAGCGAGCGGGGTGCCGGTAGGCGGTGATTTGGAATATATAGATGAAGTAACGCTTCTCAGAGCACTTGATGGAAGAGTGGAGCTTTGATTAAGGAGTATAATTATGGATAAGTACGATTTTAGTATTAAGGTAGAGCAACTAAAAAAGCTTGCCAGAACAGGAGATTACGAGAACGCCATAAAGATAGCCGATGCTATAGATTGGAGGAGAGTTCAGGATTCTAAGCTGCTTCAAATTGTTTCGGAGGTATACGAAAACAATGCCGAATACGGGGAAGCGAAGGAAATCCTGCTTTTGGCGTATGAAAGAGCGGGTCTGGGAAGGAGATTCTTATATAAGCTTGTAGAGCTGGCTGTAAAGGAAGGCAGCCTCCAAGAGGCGGAATCATACTATAGAGAGTTCCAAGAGATAGCTGCAGGTGACTCCAGGATTTTTTTATTGAGATATCAAATTTTAAGTGCAAAGAATGCACCTATAGAACAAAGAATAAATGCGCTCGAAGAGTTCAATACAAGAGAGCTTGATGAAAAGTATATGTATGAATTGGCGAAGCTGTATTATGAAGCAGGTTTGCATGATGAGTGTTTGCGTGCCTGTGACAATATAATGCTTATGTTCGGGCTGGGAAAATATGTAGATAAAGCTATGAGCTTAAAAACCGAGAAGCTCGGTGTGTCTTTGAATGAATATCAGCAAGGTCTTGTAGATGATAAAGAAGGCTATGAAGACAGGCTCAGAGCAGTTGAAGATGGGGAATTTCCAAGCCAAAATCTCGGCATGGGATTTGAAGGTATACAGGACGCTCCGGAAGAAAGAGGAGAATTCACAGCTCATATGGGTTTTGAAGCTCCGAACGAGGATGAACTGAACAGCATGAAGCAACTCGATGAGGAGATTGCAAAACATATAGAACGTTTGGATACCTTCGGTGTAGATGCCGCTCCCGATCCCGGTTTTGACGATATAAAAGAAAATGGATACAGCGAAGAGTTCGGAGGTATAGAGGATGATTTGCGTTCCATAGAAGAGACCACGCATATATCCGAATCGGAGTTTGAAGTTGTTGAGGTTCCTGAATACGAGGAACCTGAAATATCTGAGCCGGAAAATAACAAAATTTTGGAGCCTAAGATTGAAGAGTTTAAAGAATTTGAACAGCCTGAACAGGTTGAAGCGTTTTCGGAAATTCAATCTGTGGAAGAGGAGACTTTTAGTGGAACTTTGCCGGTACAAAACGAAATAGAACCTGAAATTTCGCCGGCTCAGCCTGAAGTTCTTACTGAAGCCTCGGTTGTACAAGAAGAAGTGCTTTCTGAAGTTTCATCTATTGGGAAAGAAGTGCCTGAACCTTCGTCGATAGAAGAGGAGCTTAGCCTTGAAACTTCACCTGTGCAGGAAATTACACCGGAGCCCGAATCTCATGCTATGCAGGAGGAGCTTGCTTTGGAGAGCGAGCCTGTGCAGCAGGATATTGTCGGTGAAGAAAAGTCTGAGGAAGAATTTTCCACTTTCGATACAGGTAATAAAGAGGAATTAAGTGAGGAAAGAACGGAAGATATCAAAGAGCCGGAGCCTGTTAAAGAGGATATAAAGCCTGTGCAGGAGCCGGATGTAAACGACACAGCCGAGGATATCTTAAAGGTTGTTCCTAAAACTCCGGAAGCCCCTCAGATAGTAGTGGAGGAAGACGAAATAGAAGCTCCGGGCTATGCCGTACACAGGAAGGAAGAAAAACTCTTGGATGAAGCGGAAGAGCCAAAGGATATAGAAGATTTGGACAGCCTCATGGATGGAGATGAAGATGATGAGGACGAGTCTGAAAAGAAACAGGAGAGACTGATTTATATAGTAGAGAACAACTATAAATCGAGCCTTGAAAATGCAAGTATCAGACTTAAAGAAATCCATGCCGCACGAGGTGTAAAGCGCCAAGCTATCAAGATTAAAGCTTCAAAGCTTAACGGTAAAAACCTGGAAGAGGTATTTCCTAAGATAGCCGGAAAGGATTTGATAATAGAAGAGGCGGGGGATTTAAGTTTCTACACTTATGAGAGCATAAAAGCTGCCGCTTTGGATGATAAATTGGATATTTACTTTGCACTTGTGGATAATCAGCTTCAGCTTAATAATCTTAAGCTAAAGTCCGATATTGCAAAGAAAGAGCAGCTTACCGTACCTAATATAAGTGAAGATAAGTCCGATTATACGATAATAACCACCATGGATTCTTTTGAGAAGGAAGAAGGTCTGAAGCTTGGCGGTGAAGAAAAAGAGTTCAAGCTCGGTGGGGAAGAAAAGGAGTTCAAGCTTGGCGGTGACGAGCCTAGGGGCTTAATCTCCGAGGAGCTTGGGATAGATGATTTTGCCGCTTACGCAAGTGACTATGCAACGAGTATAGATTGCGTAATAACGGGAAAGAGCATGCTTGCCTTATATGAGAAAATAGAAATGCTGCAGGATGAGCATATTCCTCTTACAAAGGAAAATGCCATAAAGGTAATAGAGGAAGCGGCTGACAAGGCTGAAAATCCGAAGATATTCAAAAGAATAAGGAATTTCTTTATGTTCAGAGACGGACATGACAAAGAAGGCAGGCTGGTTTTGGAAAGGGAACATTTTGTTAAATGATGGAGTGGCTTTTAAACAATCTTCTGTTTGCCTCAGTTATCTTCTATATAGGTGCAATGACTTTATGGGGGCATAAAAAGGGATTTTTCAGAATTGCGGTTTCTTTGCTTTCCCTTGTAATAACATTATCTTTCAGCAGTATGATATTTCCGAGTATAAACTCATTTATCCGGGAAAATACAGGCATAGAAAAGGGAATAAGTAACATTATGCTTGAAAATATAGGTGTGGATCATATTTCCGGTGAGGAAATGGATAAGTTTGAGCAGGAAAAAGCAATAGATTCCCTAAAATTACCGAAAATTATAAAAGATGAGCTGATAAAAAATAATGATGAATCCGTCTACAATTTTTTGGGAGCGGACGGATTTAAAAATTATCTTATAAAGTATATAAGTAAAACCGTGCTTAATATAATTATTTTTGTTTTAGCATCCCTGGTTATATGGATACTTCTGCATATACTCATGGAAATATTGGATGTATTCGCAAAAGTTCCGGTTATACATGGACTCAATCAAATAGCCGGGGCGGTGTTCGGATTTACAAATGCTCTTGTTGTTTTGTGGATAGTGGCACTTTTTATCGGTGCAATGTCGGGAACTTCATGGGGAGCCGAGGTGGTAAAGCAGATTAATGCTAATATTTTCTTGAAGTTCATATTTGACTATAATTTGGTAGGGATATTTATGAAAGGGATTTTATTCAAGATATTTTAGCTAAAGCTATTGACAATATTAATGTTTTGGAGTAAGATGTATAGCACCGATTGAGTGTTATACATCTTTTTGTTTTGAAAATTTTGAAAAAAATTGAAAAAATTCAAAAAAGTTGTTGACAAACACTTAGTTGCGTAGTAGACTATATGAGTTGCTCTTGAGGGGCAATAAAACAAAAGAACCTTGAAAATTGAAGATTAAAC
>CAUQXC010000020.1:0-10104 GCA_963522175.1 uncultured Lachnospiraceae bacterium | reverse complement strand
AGAGTTCCTCTCTTTTTTATTCAATTGTGTAACATATGTTATAGCACATTACATAATTAGATGTATTTTTCAGAACTTTTCAAAGGTTTTTATAAGATAATTTAAATCGGCTTGTAGCAAGAGTTTTAGCCTTCCTTCCCAGATCTTTTATTTTAATATTTTTTAATAAGTTTTTGATAATATTTATATACAAATTTAGGCTTTTTTATGGAGATTTTTTTGCGTATTTTTTCAATATAATTTATGAAATTTTTATGGAGATTTTTATATTTCCCTTTGCTTATAAACGGATTATACAAACCTACCAAACCATACTGTAATGTGATAAGAAATTATAAAAATCTACCAAACCATACTGTAATGTGATAAGAAATTATACAAACCTACCAAACCATACTGTAATGTGATAAGAAATTATACAAACCTACCAAACCATACTGGCTTGTATCCTATTATTAAATATGCTATAATGAGTTAGTTAACTTCATTGAAACTATACACGGGGGTGTACCGGTTTCGACGTGGGTTTTGAACTTGAGACAGCATGTCGTGTTACTCTGGGTCACGTAAAAACTGGGGAATTTTAAAACAAACGCAAACGAAAATAATTTATTAGCTGCCTAGTTGCAGCTCGTCCCTCTTAGTCCTCCTGCCGATTAAGAGCTGACGCTATTTATGCAGGGAACTGCTTTGGGGGTTGTCTTGACCCATTGCGGACTAATTAAGGCTGTATGATCATGGAACCTGTCACTCGGTGCCATGAGAGTTGAGATTTTAAAAGAGATGACTAAGCATGTAGACGTAGCAGGGAATGGGCTTGCGGACAGGGGTTCGACTCCCCTCATCTCCACCAATTATATTTTACAATCATATTTTATTAGAAGTTAATGTATTGGAAATGCTAAGTTATATAGTTTGGCATTTCCTTTTTTAATGTCAAAATAACACATCTATAACACATCTGTACAAAGTCATAAAAAATAGAGGCTTTATATAAGCTCCCTAAAATATGTGTCCACTTTTATAAGTATAATGTATAAGCCGGTAGTTTTGATTCAATAATAAGAAATACTTATAACAAATCATAAGAATTTATAGTTATGATTTTATTTGATTTTGTGATATAATTTAAGAAAAAAATTTAGGAGTTGTATTATGAGAATAGATAAAATATTAAGTGATGATAAATTACATATATCTTTTGAGGTATTTCCACAAAAGTATGGTCAACCTATAGAACCAGTATTAAATACAGTTGAAGAGATATCAAAATTGCACCCTGCATTTTGCTCTGTAACTTACGGTGCTAATGGTGGTGCGAGCGAAAATACAGTTAGAGTAGCAAGCTACATAAAAAATGAGCTTAACACACCAGCGCTTGCTCATCTTACTTGTGTAGGATCTAGTAAAGATAATATAGATGAGAAATTGGTGCAATTAAAAGAAAATAATATACAAAATATACTTGCTCTTAGGGGAGATATCATAGACAAAGAGAAGTTTGCTAAAAAAGATGATTTACTATATGCAAGTGAATTAATAGAGTATATCAAGTCGAACTATGATTTTTGTGTAGGTGCAGCTTGTTATCCAGAAGTGCATCCTGAAAGTAAAAATCAAAATGAAGATATAAACTATCTAAAACTAAAACAGGATATGGGTGCTGATTTTATTACTACACAGATGTTTTTTGATAATTCTATTTTCTATAATTTTATGTATAAACTAAGAAGTGCTGGAGTAAGTATACCTGTAGTAGCTGGTATAATGCCTGTTACCAATGTAGTTCAATTAAAAAAGATAAAAGAACTGTCAAATGCTAATATACCTTCAAAATTCTTATCTATAGCTGATAAATTCCAAGATGATAAGGATTCTATGAAACAAGCCGGTATAATATATGCATGCAATCAAATAATAGATCTTATATCAAATGGTGTAAATAATATACACATATATACTATGAATAATGCGAGTGTAGCAAAACAGATAATGCAAAATATGTCGCATATAGTAAATCATAAGTTTTAATATCATAATTTAGTATATACATATACAATATATTTGAAGTTTCAGTATATGATATAAATTATAATATGTATTTGATTTTGTTTATTATAGCGATTGTAAAGGTGATTTTATGGATATAGAAAATATAGTTTTGGATAAAAGCGAAGTACGCAGATATTCAGGATACAAAGAAAAGTTTAAAATAATAGAAGAGCTAGAAGAAAAAATAGATGTCTTGATAGACGAAGTTAAAAAAAAGGCAAGGGTAAAATATGTATATGATGTTTTTGATGTTAAGGTAGATGAAAATAAAATAGAATTTTCAAATGTAGTATTTGAGAGCAAGTCTCTTGCAAAAAATCTTGACACTTGTCACAAAGTTATAATATTGGCAGTAACATTAGGAAATGAAATAGATGCGCTTATAAGAAGATACTCATCTTTAGATAGCACATCCATGGTATTTGTACAAGCTATAGCTGCAGAATATTTGGAAAAAATAATTGATGAAATAGAAAAAGATGTGGTATCTAGCTCTAATGATAAAATATATCTAAAACCAAGATTTTCTCCTGGTTATGGTGATCTTGACATATCATATCAAAAGGATTTTATAAGATTATTAGATACACCTAAAAAAATAGGTCTAAGTCTTACAAACGGTGGTATGCTTGCACCTACGAAAAGTGTGACAGCTATAATAGGAATTACAAATACAGATTTCAGAGCAAAAAATAAATGTAGTAGTTGTAATTCTAGTAATTGTGAATTTAGAGAAAATTAAAAAAGCTCAACTTGTTTTGTTATATAATAAGAAATTAATTAAGGATGTGATTAAAATAAATTTTAGAGAATTGTTAGGGAAAAAACTCATCTATCTTGATGGGGGTATGGGTAGCGTATTACAACAAAAAGGTCTTAAAGCAGGAGAACTACCGGAGTTACTAAATATAACAAATCCTGATATGATACAAGAAATACACCTAGAATATTATAATTCAGGAGCAAATGTAGTATATACAAATACATTTGGTGCAAATGAATTAAAATTTGAAGATAGCAGTTACACAATAGAACAGGTTGTAGCAAAAGGTGTAGAAAATGCGAAGATAGCAAGAGAAAAATCCACAAACAAAGATAATAAATTCGTAGCTCTTGATATAGGACCACTTGGTAAGTTATTAAAGCCTATAGGCGATTTAGATTTTGAAGATGCCATAAATATTTTTAAAAAGACAATAAAAATAGGTGTACAAAATGGTGTAGACATTATAGCAATAGAAACTATGTCAGATACGTATGAGCTAAAGGCGGCCATATTAGCTGCAAAAGAAGTATGTGATTTGCCTATTATAGCTACTGTAGCTTTTTCTGATGATAAGAGATTGTTAAATGGTGCAGATGTAAAAACTGTAGTATCTATATTAGAAGGACTTAGGGTAGATGCACTAGGTATGAATTGTGGTCTCGATCCTAGAAATATAAAAGATGTAGTAGAAGAATTCTTGTATTACTCATCTACACCACTTATACTGAAACCAAATGCAGGTATACCAGAAAATATAGATGGAGAGATAAAGTTTAATCTTGAAGCAGATGGATTTGGTAAGATAATGCAAGAGTTTGTGACAATGGGTGCAAGTGTTGTAGGTGGTTGTTGTGGTACTACACCTACTCACATAAAAAGTCTTTATGAATATACAAAAGATATTGATGTAGTAGAAGTAAAACCTAAAAATCATACACTTGTAAGCTCATATGCAAAAACAGTTGTGTGCGATGTACCTAAAATCATAGGTGAAAGAATAAATCCAACAGGTAAAAAAATATTAAAACAGGCACTTATAAATAAGGATATGTCTTATATACTAAAAGAGGCAATAGCTCAAGAGGAAAAAGGTGCACATATTTTAGATGTAAATACTGGATTAAATGAAATAGATGAAAAAGAAATGTCATTAAATGTGGTAAGGGCAATACAGGAGATAAGCAGATTACCATTACAGATAGACTCAGCAAAAGCTAATGTGTTGGAAACATCGTTAAGAAACTACAACGGTAAAGCCATGCTAAATTCTGTAAATGGTAAAGAATCTATAATGAAAGAGATATTTCCTATAGTACAAAAATATGGAGCAGTAGTAGTTGCACTTACTATAGACGATAATGGTATACCTTCTGATGCACAAGGTAGATATGACATAGCCAAAAAAATAATAGAAACAGCACAAACATATGGTATAGATAAAAAAGATATAGTGGTAGATCCACTATGTATGACTATAAGCTCTGATAAAAACGCAGCAAATGAGACATTAAAAGCACTTACAATGATAAAAGAGAATTTAGGAGTAAAAACAATACTGGGTGTATCTAATGTATCGTTTGGACTTCCACAAAGAGAGCTTATAAATCACACTTTCTTTACATCAGCACTTAGAGCGGGATTAGATTTTGGTATTATAAATCCTAGCGCTGATACAATGATGAGAGCATATGATGCACATATGGTACTTGCGGGGCTTGATGACAATGCAGCAGATTATATATCAAAATATTCTGCACAAATTGATACTGTAAAAAAAGTAGAAGTATCAGATATATCTCTTAAAGATGCTATAAAAAAAGGTCTAAAGGAAGATAGTTTTAATATAGCAAAAAATCTTTTGAATGAAAAAATGCCACTTGATATAATAAATGATGAGTTAATACCAGCACTTGATGATGTTGGGGCTGGTTTTGAAAAAGGTACAGTTTTTTTGCCACAACTTATGATGAGTGCAGACTCAGCAGCTAGAGCGTTTGACGCACTAAAAGAAAAAATGATAGCATTAGAAGATAATACAAAAGAAAAACAAAAAATAATACTGGCAACTGTAAAAGGTGATGTACACGATATAGGTAAGAATATAGTAAAAGTTTTATTAGAAAACTACGGATATTATGTGTATGATTTGGGTAAAGATGTAGACTATGATATTATACTGGATACTATAAGAAAAGAAAAAGTTACTTTAGTAGGCTTATCAGCTCTTATGACCACTACTGTTGATAATATGCAAAAAACAATAGACCTTATAAGAGAAACCTTCAATCAAGATGTAAAAATAATGGTTGGTGGAGCAGTACTTACAAGAGATTATGCACAAAAGATAGGTGCAGATAAGTATTGTAAAGATGCGATGGAATCAGTAAGGTATGCAAAAGAAGTATTTGGAGAGTAAAAAATGGATTGTCACAAACTTATATGGCTCTATGTCAAATAAGGTTGGTGATAATTTAAATCAATAAAATCTATTAAATTATGCGGCAGCATCCATAGCAAACTTATAGCTATGGATGTTGCCTTTTTGTATCTTATACCGAGTGTATGTAATTTTTTCTGTAAATTAGCCTTCTATGGTCAATCTGCCGATTAGGCAGCAAATAATTAAAGATTTGATTTTGAGGAAGGTTGGTTAAAATCGAAACTATAAGTTTTGACATGGTTATTCCTCCATTGCTTTTCCTCCCAAGTAAATTGATTATTAAATCACTCCTGCTTTTTCAAAATGTTTTTTAAGTATCTTTATTGCAACAAATGCTCCTATGCAAGCAAGAACAAAGGTTATCAAGCCAAATCCTACTGCCCACGAAACTTTGAAATAAGATAATGCTTCATTTATTTGTGCTTCGCTCATTTTCCATTTTGATGCTCTTTCCACAAAAGAAGCTGTTCCGAATAAAATTACAGGAATTACTGTTCCTAAAAAATCTGCTAATGCAAATGTCCCATATCCAATAATCATTCGTCCCTTGCTCTCATAATTTCCTATAATCAAATCACATATAATTCCACCGATTACAGCAAAGACTGCATGAGGCAAATGTCCTCCTGACAATGCAATTAAAGCAAGAAGCGTTCCTGATATTGTAAATACGCCATTCTTTTTAACTTTCAAAGCCATAAGGATATAAACGGTAGCAGCTACCATAAAGCTAACTCCTGAAGCAATAAATCCTCCAATAACTGTTGTTGCCATAGCAAATGCTACTGCCATGTATATGACAATTCCAATTGCATTAAAAATTCCGATTGTAATAAAATCACGACCATTCAATTTGTTTTTCATAAAAGTCCTCCTAATAAATTTTCTGTATTACTATCACAAGAGCAATCATCAAAGCTCCTAATAGTCCAATCATTAAGTCTGTTTTTCTAAACCGCAATTCTGTTAATGTTACCCTTTTCTCATCACTATCAAGTCCTCTAATGAGTGCTGAAGCTGACAATTCATCTGAAATTTTAATCATTCTCATTAAAAGCGGAACAAGCGTATATTCCATATATTTAATTGGATGTAGCAACGGGAAAAATCTGCTTGTTACAATTCCTCGAATCTTCATATTCTCTTTTAATGCCTTGAGTTCTATTTTTATAGTTGGTACAAACCTAAGCAAAACACTAAAAGGTATACCAATGCTTCTTGGTACTTTCATTCTATTTAACGCTTCCAGCATTTCACTTACACTTGTAGTCTTTGTTATATATCCACCAAACATAGCGATTAAGGTCATTCTTGATGCAAAGTAAATAAACATATATATTGCAAATACAATGCTTGCTTTGCAAAACTTTCCAAGCCCTAACTCTATGCAGTATAAAAGCACAAAAAACAAGATAAAGCGTAACGATCTTTTCCACATCCCACTATATACATACAGAAAAAAGGCAAAAACAATTAGTACAAAAAGTAGAATTGTATCGCTTATAAAAAAGCTCGTAAAGGAGGCAATTGGAAGTAGAGTAAGTTTTATTCTCGGATCTATAGTTTTTCTATCTGACAAGCTCTCTACCTCCTCTCATCTTGTCTAATATGAGAAATTTATTACTTTCACTCATATCTAAAACACTTTCTATTTTTCCATCTCCCATTACCCATAGCTTGCTCACTGTGTTTGCTAAAAACTCAAAATCATGACTTATTACCAAAACTGTTGTCCCATTTTTCAATTGTTCTTCAATCAGTTTTGCGACGGAAAGCATTGAGTCTTTATCACAACCTGATGTTGGTTCATCATAGATAAAAATCTTTGCCTGTTTCATCATTCCACAAGCTATTGTCAGTCTTTGTTTCTCTCCTCTTGATAAAGCAAACGGATGCTTATCAATGTATTTGTCTAAGCCAAGTACACTCAAAATAGACTTTGCCTTTTGAGTATTTTCTTTTTTATCTTTACTTGAAATACCAAGTAGCATTTCATCAAGTACACTTTCCGAAAACAACTGATAGTCTGAATCTTGAAAGACAAAATATGACATATCCATTAAATCTTTATGATTAAGCGACTTATCTTTCCTCGCCCATATTTTTCCCTCTTCTATCTTCTCAAGTCCAGAAAGCACTCTTGCAAAGGTAGTTTTTCCGGTACCATTTAAGCCGATAAGACCAATGGCTATTCCGCACTCCATATTGAAATCAAGATGATTTAAAATGTACTGTTTTTGCCTCTTTCCATCCTTAGCTACATTCGGATAGCAAAATTTCAAGCCTTTACCGATGATACTTTCATCATTTAATTGATATGAATCTTTCTTCTCACTTATCCTGTATTCTTCTAATTCAAGAGTTCTTAGTCCATTCTCATCCCAAAACTCCCCTTCAAGATGGATAACTTCTTCCCGACTCAAATCCTGTGCAATTTCTCCATCTTTCATCAAAAGAAAACGGTCAAATAAAGACTTTACATAGTACAAACGATGTTCAATTAGAACAATCGTTGTTCCTTTTTTCTTTAATTTCTCCAAAATTAAAAACAGGTCAAATGTTGCTTTCATATCCAAATTTGCTGAAGGTTCATCTAAAATTAAAACTTTCGGATTCATCGCATAGATGCTTGCAATAGCTATCTTTTGTTTCTGCCCGCTTGATAATTCAAAAACAGATTTTCCTTTCAGTCCCTCAATATCCAGTTCTGCATATACTTCTTCTACTCTCTGTTTGATTTCATCTCTTGATTTGCAAATAGTTTGTAGCCCAAAAGCTATTTCTTCATCTGTCGTTGTCGTGAAAAACTGACTTCTTGGATCTTGAAATACAGTCCCTACAATATGCCCTACTTCATGAAGTAATAATTTGCTTATATCTTTTCCGGACGCAAAGGCTTCTCCTTTCATTTTGCCTTTGTAATAATGTGGAATAAGACCATTCATTACACTTCCAAGAGTGCTTTTACCACTTCCACTTTTCCCTGAAATTAAAACAAATTCACCTTTTTTAATTTCAAGATTGATATTTTTTAAAGCAGTTCGCCCATCTTCCCATTCATAAGAAACATCTTTTAATAAAATCATGGTTACACCTCATATTGAGCTTTCCATAATTTTGTGTAGTAACCATTTTTATCAAGAAGTTCCCCATGCTTTCCTTTTTCAAGTAAATTGCCTTTTTGAAATACGAGAATTTGGTCAGCTTTTTGAATGGTTTTTAAATGATGAGCCACTACAAGTACAGTTCTATTCTTTGCAAGTTCTGTAATAGCATCTTGTATCAAAGATTCATTTACAGGATCAACATTACTTGTCATTTCATCAAGAATTAAAATCGGTGCATCTTTCAGAAAGGCTCTTGCAATAGATATTCTTTGTCTCTGTCCACCTGAAAGAATCCCACCATTTTCTCCAATATCAGTTTCATAACCTTTTGGTAAACTCATAATGAAATCATGTATCCTTGCCTTCTTTGCAGCTTTAATGATTTCCTCTTTTGTAGCTCCTTTTTTACCTACTCTGATATTTTCTTCAATCGTATTATCAAACAGTTGAACATTTTGCATGACAATACTAATACGATCTAAAAGCTCATCATAAGGAATATCCCTTATATCAGTTCCTCCAAGTGTAATTTTCCCTTTATGCACATCATAAAATCTTAAAAGCAAGTTGGTTATAGTAGTCTTTCCACTACCTGATTCTCCAACTAAGGCTGTCACCCGTTTTTCAGCAATAGAAAAGCTCAATTTTTCCATTTTAAATTCATCTTTTTCATAAGAAAAATCTATGTTTTCAAAAGCTATATCATTATCTTTCGGAACAATTCCATTCACTTTATCCGGGATTACATCTGCATATAAAATTCTTGAAAGTCTTTCGTAACTATCTATCGCCGAAACATAGTACATATAGTGTTGTTCCATAGAAGCGAACGGCTTATAAAACTCTTTTGAAATTACTGCAAAGATAATAAAATGAAGTACATCAAGACTTCCCTTTACAACAAAAATTGTTCCTGCAATTAAAAGAACCAAATATCCAATATCCAGTAAAAACCCAAATATAGATAGCTGTTTTGCCTTGAATCTTGAAGCTACTTTGCTTGTTTCTCCAAACTTTTTTGTCTTATTCATAAGCTCATTATCCAAGCTCTTATTGTTTGAAAAACTCTTTAATACAGGTATTCCTCTAACATATTCAACAAATAAGCTAACCATATCAAGAAGGCTTAAGTTGTTCTGATTTTCTATTTTTTCAGATTGCTTAATTGTCAGATATAGAAAGATAAGTGCAATCGGAACAGGTACAGCCATAATAATAGAAAGTTTGAAATCAATACTTGCAAGACCAACAAATACGACTACACCTATCAAAAAATCACCAAACATTCTCGACCACATGTGTCCTACAACAAGGGACATATTATCAACATCTTTGTGTAAAATTGTATTGATCTCTCCCAGTCTTTCATTGGTATAAAATCCCAAACTGAATTTCTTTAATTTGATAATCATGCGTTCTCTTATTTGTTGAACAATATCAAAACCTGCACTATGCTTTTTCATATCCGCAACCATGTTACAAATACCTTTGATGACTACAAGTAATCCAATCGCAATAAAATATTTATAAAGCATACCTAAACTCGTCCCATCAAATATCTGAAACAGTATAGAAAATACGATAACAATCATGGCTATGGAACTTAGTCCATAAAGGGCAAAGAATACACTTGATATAATCAAATCTCTCTTGCCGGTTTTTGTAAGTAGTTTTAACATTTCTCTAAACATTTTCTGTTACCACCTCCGTACACTCGCAATCCACTCAGTTCCTTGCTC
>CAUQXC010000019.1:0-13131 GCA_963522175.1 uncultured Lachnospiraceae bacterium | reverse complement strand
GCCCTACGTGGACTTTCACCACAGACTGATGGCATGCCCGTCATACAATAAAAAACAGTCGGTGCAGCCCTAAGACCACACCGACCGTAAATTTATCTCTCAGCTTCTTTGTTTGCTTCTTTCTTTTCTTTTGGCTTTTCCTTATCTTCCGCCTGATATTTCTTGATAGCTCCAAGTACAGATTCTTTCTTTTCTTCTTGTCCTTTCATTTGTTCCTTTGCCTTTAGTAGCTTTGAAGAAAGTATCCTGATGTTGCTATGCTCCTTGCCGTTATCATCAATGGATGTTCTGATTTGTCCAAAGAGCTTAACAAAATCTCCCTGCTTAAAGTCCTTTGGAATATCGCTTTTTTCTCCGTATGCCGAACAATTATGATATACCTTATTCCCTTCATCGTCTTTGGATACTACGGAGAAATTCGCTACCTTAAAGGCTTCTCCGTTTTTATTTTCCCTTTCAACTACATCGACCTCTCCAACGATATTTCCTACAATATTTACAAGGTTATCCTTTTCTTCCTGAACATAAGGCAGGTCTTTTATCTGCCCCTGTTCTCTTAAATCCTCAATCATATAGTCAAATTCCTCATGCAGCAAATTAAGGCTGTCATTGTCCATATAAGCGTCATAGAGCTTATCTAAAGCACTTTCATTGTTGATACCTTTTTCTAGGCTTATAATCGCCTTTACAAAGTCCTTGTGGTTATCATTTACCATATCTTCTATTTGATTTCTCATTGTTTTGTAATCCATGTTTTTATCTCCTTTCATGGCAAAAGGGAGGTTACCCTCCCCTTATCTTAAAAATTCCTGTTCTTTTGTTTTTTGCTTTTCTTCAGTTTTGCTTTCATTTTGATAAGCTCTTATCTGTCCTAAAATAGATGGCTTATCCTCAGATTTTTGTGCGGTTTCTTCTTTGCTATGAAGATTGTCCTCCACATCATAAGTTGACTCAAAATAATCACTGTCCTTAAAGTCATTGTCATATCTGTCAGGAATACCGTCATTATCGAGGTCTTTGGAAAGCGGATCATAGAAGTTGCCTTCATCATCAATTTCAAGCCCTGTTGCTGCTTTTAAATCTTCAGAATCAACATAGACTAAATCACTAAAAGAGGACATTTCCATTTCATTTTTCATATTCCTTAGAGCTTCATTTTCTCCTTTACTCTCGTAATCAAAGCTCTCTGTTTTGATAGGAGTATCATCAATGTACTGTGTCCAAGTTTTCTCCTCTAAGTTCAGTTCATACTGAATCCCATGCCTTTCATCTGGTGTATTGGTATAGGCGATCCCGATATGCTTTAAGTCAGGATACAAGGTATTAAATTCATCATAGCTGTGATTTTCTTCGTACTCTCTGTTACAGAAGTCAATGATTGCCCTTTTTACATCTTCTACAAGTGGATTGTCATTTCTCTTTTCTTCCACTTCTCCCATATCAAGGAGCTTATTCAGTTCTGCAAGTCTTAATACCTTAGTTTTCAGCTCATCAGCTTTTTCAAAAGGCTTTTTGAGTTCTTCTTTGGCATTTTCAAGTTGTTCCTTTGTGCTGATAAGTTTTTCTTCAAGCCTATTTAATTTCTCAGGCATTTTCTCAAGAGCGTTATCAAGTCTTGTAATGTTACCGTCCACACTTGTTCCAAGCTCTCCTGAATGCTTTGCAGCACCGTTTAAGCTAAAGTTATGCTCATTGGTAAAGAAGTTATAGCTTACCTCTAAATCCATATTTCTATACCTTCCTATAACCTTGCTTTCATTGATTTTAACCTTTGAAATTGCTTCAAGCAGTCTTTCTCCGGCTAATTTCTTATCGGTAATCTTTTCTCCTGCAATAGTAATAGAAGTAAACTTTTCCTCACCTTCCGCTTTAGGTTCTACACTTGCTATATCTTTCTTAACAGCTTCTATGAGCTTTTCCGTTCTTGCGATTTCTTCAGGATAGTTTTTCGCCACTTTATCCTCTAATCTGTAACGGTTAGACTTATAGTTTGCTTCAAGCATTTTAAGTTTTGTAACCTCGTTGTCCAAATCCATCTTCTCTTTAATCTTTGGATCACCCGTTGCAAGAGCTTTAATCTCTGCATAGTTAAGAGAGCTTTCGTCCACATCTTCCGCAACACGAACAGGAGTCTTTGAAGTCATAATCTGAGAAATGAATTTCTGCTTATTCTCTATCGTCTGCCATAAGTAGCTGTCAAATGTATTCTCTGTAACATAACGATAGATATTTACTTTCTCATTTTCGTTTCCCTGTCTTACAATTCTCCCTGCTCTTTGCTCTAAGTCAGCAGGTCTCCATGGTACGTCTAAATCATGCATTGCAATTAGTTTATTTTGCACATTTGTACCAGCACCCATCTTCTGTGTCGAACCCATTAAGATACGAACTTCGCCTTTTCTTACCTTTGCAAAGAGTTCATCTTTTTGCTTATCGGAATTCGCTTCATGGATAAAGGCGATTTCTTCTTTCGGTATTCCCATAGATACGAGCTTTTCTCTAATATCATCATAGATGTTAAATTCTCCATCTCCTTTTGGAGTAGACATATCGGAAAAAAGTAGCTGTGTTGACCTGTTTTCTTTTGTCTTATCCCAAATAGCAAATACATTTTTCACGCATACATTGACCTTGCTATCAGGATTATCAGGAAGAAGTGGATTGATTAAACGCTGATCTAAGGCAAGTTTCTTACCATCGTTGGTAATCTTAAGCATATTATCAACATCTGGCTCTACAACCCTATTTCTGACATCATCTGCTCTTTCAGAGAGGCTCTTTAGAATTTCCTTTTGTTCCTCACTTGGCTCTGTCTTAATAACCTCGTAGTTAGCTTCAGGTGTAGGAAGATTAAGCATATCTGCCGTCTGAATATCAGCAACTTCCTTAAACATAGACATAAGCTCAGGCAAGTTATAGAACTTTGAAAATCTCGTTTTCACCCTATATCCTGTACCTTCAGGCGATAATTCAAAGGAGGATTGTGTTTCTCCAAAAGTGGAAGCCCAAGAGTCAAAATGCTCCAGATTATTTTTCTTTAAGCTCTCATACTGAAGATAACGCTGCATGGTATAAAGCTCGGTCATTGAGTTACTTACAGGCGTTCCTGTGGCAAAGACCACGCCTTTGCCGCCTGTCATTTCGTCCATATATCTGCATTTCATAAACATATCGGAGGACTTAAAGGCTTCTGACTGCCCTATACCTGCAACATTTCTCATTTTGGTATAGAGATAAAGGTTTTTAAAGCCATGTGCTTCGTCAACAAAGAGCTTATCAACTCCCAGCTCCTCAAAGGTAATCACATCGTCTTTCTTAAAATCATCATTTAATTTTTCAAGCCTTGTTTCCAGTTTTTTCTTTGTCTTTTCAAGCTGTTTTACGGTAAAGTTCTGATTTCTATCATGCTTGTATTCTTCTACATAGTTTACGATTTCATCAATCTGATCTTGAATATGCTTTTCCTGATATTCCTTACTCATCGGGATTTTTTCAAACTGCGTATGTCCGATAACAACCGCATCATATTCCCCTGTGGCAATCTTACCAATAAATCTCTTTCTGTTTTTCGGCTCAAAATCTTTCTTATCAGCCACCATAATGTTAGCCGATGGATATAGCTGCATAAACTCACGCCCGATTTGCCCTGTTAAATGATTTGGTACAACAAACAAGGACTTACTGCACATTCCAAGCCTTTTACTCTCCATTGCGGAAGCTACCATTTCAAAGGTCTTTCCACTTCCTACTACATGGGCAAGCAAGGTATTTCCTCCATAAAGGCTTCTTGCTATGGCATTTCTTTGATGAGGTCTTAAGTCAATCTCTGTATTCATTCCCTCAAAAGAGAGATTGCTTCCGTCATATTCTCTGTTGCGGATTGAGTTAAAACGCTCATTATACAGTTTTACAAGACGGTTTCTTCTTTCCTGATCGTTAAATATCCAGTTCTTAAATTCTTCTTTTAATAACTCCTGCTTTTGTCCTGCAAGCATGGTTTCTTTTTTATTTAAGACAGAAGTTTTAGAGCCATCCGGATTTACAATCTGGTCAAATACCTTTGTTTCTTTTAGGTTTAAGGCATCTTCAATCAGCTTATAGGCATTAACTCTATTTGTACCAAAGGTCATTTCTGCAAGGTCATTTCCTCTGTCCTTGCTTTTTCCTTCTACATTCCATTCGCTTGTAAGGTTGGAAAATTTTACCTTAATATCCCATTTGGCATATCCCGGAGTTTTTAGCGTTTCAAAAATAAATTTCTCAATATCTTTAATAGGTATCCAAGTTGCACCAAGACGCACATTGATTTCACTTGCTTCCAATTCCTTTGGAAGAACTTTTGTAAGCTCTGTTTTTTGATATTCCAAACGGTTCATTTCATAGCTTATCAGCTCTTTTTCTTTGCCATTTTCTTCATAGCCAAGATGAGGAAGTTCTCTTTCCGTTTGTCTTAGCTTTGATAAGTAGCTGTCTACTATGACAATCTTATCCCTGATATTTCCACTCAAATATTCATCTTTTGTTACATAGCCATATTTATATGAATTACTGCCATTAGCACAGGCAAAAGGTAAATCGCCATCTTCTAAGTTAAAGGAAAGTGGTCTGTAAAAGTTTTGTTCTTCTCTGATGTTTAGATAGATTTCCCCTCGAAGCTCCTCAATTAAAGTTGGTCTGTCTTTTCCGGTAAGACTTCCCATATAGTCAAAGTCCACATATCCTTTTTCAGATACCGATAAAACAAGAGCTTCTAAAGAGGTATCCACATGGTCTATGATTTTGGCTTTTGTAATGGTTCTTTTGGAGAAAATATCTCCCTTTGCCTTGAAATTTTCTTCTTCATCAAGGATTTCTATGGAGGAAACAAGCGGGAAGTTGCTATCCTCTTTTAAGGCTCTGGTATTGCTTAGGTTATTGACAAAGCCATGCTTTTTAGAAAAGTTGTCATATACTTCATTTAGTTTTTCCTGTGAAGCCTTGATTTCTTCTTCGTTAAAATCTTCTTTCTGCTTGTAAATCACATCTTTTAAGGCAGCATTCAGCTCAAGGTAATCCTTGATTTTTTCTTTATTCTTGTCTGATACTTCCTTTTTGATAAAAAGTGAGTTTTCTCTGTAATAGACTTCATCGTCAATCAAGGTATAAGAGAAGTTCTTTACATCATCGGTTGCAGGGATAGAAGTTATTTCATCATCAAGTAGCTCTATTTCTTCATACTTGGCTTCTTTTGAAATTCTTTCTCCTGCAATCTCGATACGCTCCTTTAATGAAGCCATGTTTATCTCTGTACCTAAATAAGCTATCGGCTCACAAGTGAGTGTTTTCCCAAACCTTCCGCTAACTTCACGCATAGAACCAAGCACCTGCTCAGGATGATCGACAAAGTATTTGTTATATGAAAGTCCATTTTCATCTTCCGCAAGGTGTATCCAATCTTCATCTCGCTCTAATACACTATCTCTTTTCTTTAAGAAGATAATATCCGAAGTTACTTCTGTGCCGGCAACACCCTTAAAGGTATCGTTTGGAAGTCTGATTGCTCCTATAAATTCGGTTCTTGCTGCAAGATATCTTCTTACACTTTCGTCTTTTTTATCCATTGTTCCTGAAGATGTAATAAAGGCGATAACACCGCCGTTTCTTACCTTATCAATGGACTTGGCAAAGAAATAATCGTGGATAAGAAAGTTATTACGATTGTATTCCCTGTCATTTACCTTATACTCTCCAAATGGAACATTTCCGATTGCTACATCGAAGAAGTTATTGGAAAATCCCGTTTCTTCAAGTCCCTTTACCTGTATATCACTTTCAGGGTATAGCAGCTTTCCAATACGACCGCTTACCGAATCAAGCTCTACTCCATAAAACTTTGACTGATTCATTTCATCAGGTAAATTACCGATAAAGTTCCCGATACCCATTGACGGTTCAAGGATATTTCCCTGTTTAAATCCCATACCTGAAAGCGTCTTATATACGCCATCTATAACGGTTTTCGGTGTGTAAAAGCTCGTTAAGGTTGATTCTCTTGCAGCTTCATATTCTGATGACGATAGATTTTCCTTTAAGAAGGCTCTTGCCTCTTTCCACTGTCCATCCTTACTTTCATCAAAGACATCAGCAAGTCCACCCCAACCAACATATTTCGCTAAAACTTCCTGAGCTGTAATATCAAGCTCTCGTTCTCCACTTTCCACCCTGTTGAGCATAGAGATTGCTTCAAGGTTATTGTTTAACCTCTCACTTGGAAATAACTTTGAAGGAAGCGTTTCTTCTGTAATCTTGAAATTGTGAGCCTGATTTTTCTTTATCTCTGCTTCCTCAAAAGTCTTTTCAGGTTTCGCATAAGTCAAATTTTCAAAGATTTTACCAATCTCACTTTCCTTACGATAAGGAATAACATCGGAGCCTGTAATCATGCCTCCAAGATATTCGGTATTATCCTTAATCGTTACTGTCTTTAGGTTATTTCCCATATCATCAAATCTTGTGATGGTATAGTCTTTTCCCTTATATTTCACTTCATCACCTATGATAAAGTCAGGTCTTTCAAGACTTACTTGTCTTAATAAATCCTCATTATCAGTAAAGGCTACAATCGGTATTTGATGATTACCTTGCCTTGCAGGATCAAGCCACAAATCATTTCTTCCTGTGATTGGATTTTTGGAAATCTCTCTTACTTTGTACTCCTCATGATTAAAATAGACGGTATCATCTTCTTTAACTGCAAACTCATCTGAAGATCTGTCCTCTTTTTCATTAAGCTCTACTTCTTCTTTTTCCTTTAGATAATCTAATAAGGTAGCCTGAAAAGGTTCTGCCTGTATGCTTTCTTCTACTTCTTCAGGTGCTTCAAGGTCTGCAATATTCTCCTCAAAGCTAAGTTCTCCGTTAAATACATTGTGAAGCTCCTGCTCATCCATCTGCTTTTTAAGCTCACTGTCTCTAAGTTCTCTAAAGGTCTTTGGAAAATCCTCTAAAATGAGCCTTTGTGCATTTAGTTCCTTTAGCTCTTCAAGATTAAAATATCCCCATTCAGGCTCTATTCCAAGCACAAGTCCAAAAGCGTCTTTACTTTCCCTGTCATATTCCGTCATATACCAAGTCCAGTTACTTCTAAATGGAATGATATATGCTGCATGAACCTGTTTATCCGCTAAAGCTACATCCTCTTGTGCATAAAGTTCAGGAACTTTCTCAAGCATTTCATCAGTCATTAGATTATATGGATCGCCTTTAGAGTAATAACTTGGCTCTTTTTGTTCTTCTATCGCTGTCTTGCTTTCAATTTTATTCTCTTCAAGATAAATATTTTTAGAAAGCAGCTCATCTATATGCTTTGCTACATTTGACCATGTAAGAAAAACATCGTTACAATGATTCTTCTGTAATTTCAGTCCCTTTGCATCATGCCATTCATCACTTCCCTTTGCTCCTGAAACAGCATGAGAACCTCCACCGATTCCATACTCATCTTTTAAGAAATTCGCTTTTTCCTGCAAGGTATGATTTTCTTTGAAAAACTTAATAATTCGCTCTTTTCCTCTATCAAAGCCGCTTCCTCTTGAAATCGTAGCAAGGACTTCATCTTCTGTAATAAAGCCTTGTACCTTTGGAGGTTCGATAAGGTTAGAAGTATATTCCTTTCTTGTAAGTTCAAGCTCCTGCAATTTTTGATAAAGGCTATCTACCTTGTGATAATGAAACCTTAGTACATCTCTATTTTCTTTGTATCCTGCTAAAAAACGGCTGTACTCGGAAATAACATTTTTTAGATAGTCAGGATTTTTAAGAGCTTCCGATAACTGTCTTGTTTCTTTAGGAAACTCACCTCCTCTTTCCATAAAGTCAAAATATCCCTGTGCTTTCCCTTCTTCACTTAAATCGTGATATAAATACCATAAGGATTCTGAAACTCTATCTCTTTCATAGTCATGTGCTTCCAAAAGCTCTACATTTGTGGCAAACTCTCCATTTTCCAAAAGCTCATTGATTCTTCTTACAGCATCACTCCAGCTTAAAATTTGCGTCATATCTTCTCTTGCAGAAGTTCCATAAGCTAAATGAATACCTTTATCCGAATACCAGGAAGATACTTCTGCTCCATTAAGAAATAAACCGTTTCCGCCTCTAAAGGTATCTTTAAGGTATTCTCCTAATTCTTCTACTGTTTTCCCTTTGGAAAATTCAGCAATGATAGGAAGTCTTTCGCCCTCATGGTTTCCACCGTTTACAAGAATACTGTCAATATCATTTTGTGTAAGAGGTATTGTAAGTTTAATCTGTCCTGATCTGTTTTCGGGTAAAGAAAAAGAAGCCTTGTCAGCTTCTCTTATCTCTTTATCCGTATTTTCTTTTAGATTTCCACTATTTCCTTGATTGTCATCTCTTTGAGGGCTGAAATCATCGCTTTGTACTGCGGATGGCTCTCGTCCTCTATCTCCCAAGCTGCCATCAGTTTCGGCTTCTCTGCTCTCATAAATTCTATTGCTTGTTTCTGCGTATCCATCAGATGCCCTATCAGTTTCTTCTCCTTGTATAGATCCACTAACATCTCGAAGTTGCTCTGCTCCTCGCTGTTTGAAAGATAATCCAGTCTCATCACTGCGTATGTCGGATTCGGATATTCCCTCATAAAGTCCATCTCTTCCTCCAACTGATTCAGTGTATTCTCTTTGATTTTCTCTATTATCTCGTCCGTACTCTCCATTTCGGAAAATTCGCTCGTTTTCACTAATTCTTTCCTGATCATCTCGTCGAAGTACATTTTCTTCTACCTCCTCTAATTTTTCTTTTATTTTATTATATCCTGCTTCTTTACCTCTTAAAACTTCTTTTTGAAGCTCTAATTCTTTGCTTTTTTGAATGGTTGCATCAATGACTGTTCCGCTAATATCCGATACAGTTTCTCCAAGGCTCATAAGAGAAATGCTGTCAAGCATTGCAAAGTTTTCCTTTAACAGCTCCTTATCCATTGGATAGTCTAACTTAAATCTTGAAGCTACTGCATAACTTACCGAGTCCCTTGCAAACTTGGTAAAGGATATTCTGTCCTCATCAGATATTCTAAGTTCATTCATCAAGCTATCTATTTTTTCATCTCCGTAAAGCCTACTTAAAGAAAAGATATTTTCTAAGGTGCTTTCACTTTCTTCATAGCCTTCAGCTTTTATCATTTCTTTTAATACATCTCTATGAGCTTCTTTATCAAATCTCCAAAGATTTACCTCATTGACATCTCTGTTTTTGGAAACTGTCTGACTAATATCAAAGATATAGTCCACCTTTTTGTATGTGCCATAGTCCTCTAAAATGGGAATACCCTTTTGACCTCGCATGACAGTTCGGTTAAAGTGTTCTCTCCAGTAGTCAAACTTGGCACAAGCTGTCGCTTCAGGATTTTTATCATAAATACTTAACTGACTTCTAAAATCGTACTTCTGATTGTTCCCGACAACTTTTAAGAGCTTCAGATACTCTGCTTCACTCTGCAGAACATCTTGTTTTATCAGCTCCAAAATGTTATGAAAATCATTTATTCGCATGTTTACCTCCTTCTTTTTTTACAAACAAAAAAGGCGGTTAGATTTTACTCTAATCACCTTTAAATTCTGTGTGCTACAACTTACTGCTATTCATTCAGTTCCCAATGACCAT
Source organism: uncultured Lachnospiraceae bacterium (assembly GCA_963522175.1). Taxonomy (GTDB): domain Bacteria; phylum Bacillota; class Clostridia; order Lachnospirales; family Lachnospiraceae; genus CAKAHY01. The sequence goes on along the minus strand of CAUQXC010000019.1, from coordinate 3,468 downwards.
TACTTCCACTTCCTACATATTGTAGATTATCCATTTCTTTAATGGTTCTTTCTATAGTCTTTACACTAACTCCAGCTTCATCTGCAATTGCTTTTCTTGTAATCTTGTTGTTTCCTCTTATTTTTTCTTTTATAAACTCTGCAAGAGCTATCTTATCGTGAGCGACATCCTGAGCGACACTGTGAGCGACATCCTGAGCGACACCGCTTCCTCCAACTTTTTGAGTCGCTATTTTCTTCAAAGGAATAATCGTTCTAAATATATCTCCCTCCTCAAACAGAGGATCAACACCTGAATATAGCCTTGTATATTTATAGGTGTTTCTCATACCTGAACCAAGCTCATCAGCAAGTCCTATTTCTCTAAATACTTTTGAAATAGCCGGATTTTTAGGAAAAGGTTCAAACTTTTGTAAATCCAATGCTCCCATGCCATGAGCTAAGTTACTGTTTTCAATCATAATCTTCTCATCGTCAATAATCATTTTTGCAGGGAAACCACTTGAATAATCTCTGTGAGCCAATGTATTAGAAACAATTTCTCTAAGTATTCTATCCCTTGCATTGACATTTACAATTCCGTCTAAGACAAATAAGTCATTCAAATGCTTCTGTCCAAACGCAATAAGCCTATCGTAGCTATCAATCAGATTTGTTATGACAACATCTCTATCGTCATACCTATCCTTGTTTTCAACTCTAAATATTGCATCAGTTTTATGCTGTGGGAGAACTGACATAATAGAGTTGTCTTTTCCAAATAACAAAATTGCCGCTAATGTAATGCCCTCATGCTTTGTTTCAGGATCTGTCAGAATGAGATTTGCACTTCGGAGCAGTTCCTCATAACTCATATTTTCCCAGACATGATTTTTATTTCTTGCTACTGCCATTCTCTTGGCTTTATCAATAACATCAGTATCAAGAAATTCTATATCGAGGTTTGGATACACCTTATTCACAAAATAGCTTCCCTGTTTCCTCGCATATAGCTTATAAACAAGTTCTGCATGGTCTGTGATATTGATGTCTCCTTCATAAGACCTGTCCCATATTCTTCCGTTATGCCTGCATACCTGATAACCTTCAGGTACTCGGATATAAATCACTTTTTTACTGTCAAGCTCAAATACTTCCGGTAATAAATAAAGTGGTGGGTACATCTTCTGCGAATTGTTGATAGATGTTGTAAATTCTTTAATAATCTTGTCAACTTTATCTTCACTAACACCAACAATATCTCTTTTATCATTTACACCAAGTAAAATATGTCCTCCATTTCTATTGTTGAAAGAGCATACTGTATCAAAGACATCTTTGGTTAGAGCATTCCTCGATTCTTTAAATTCAACATCTATCTTTTCTCCATTTTGAATTAACTTTTTTATTTCATCTATAGTCATCTTTGTTGTTTCACCACCTTTATTTATCAATGTTTTCTTCAATAAAAGTCTTGGAGTTTTGAATTTGCACTTTATCTTTATTGACTACAAAAGTAACATAATCTCCATTTTGTAAGTCCAAAAGTTCTCTTATCCTTTTTGGAATAGTAACCTGCCCTTTTGACATAACTTTTGCAGTATCCATAAATGTATCTTTCATACCTGTTTCCTTTCTCCCTACTTTTCCTACAAAAGATTATATCATTTTTAGGGCATTTTTTCCACCTTGAAATTAGTGGCATCTTACTTGGTATAAGTGGAAACCACTTCTTTTATCTCATTTTCAATCGCTTCTAAAAAGTTTTCCTCTGAAGATTGCCCCTGTGCAATATCCGATAACTCCATTTCCCACTTTGCTGTTGTTTCTGCTGATTTAAAAGTATCGGCTACAATCGTTACAAGGCTGATTCCCTTATGTGTAGCAATAAGGTTCTTTTTATCTCTTTCTACAAATCCCTTGAAAATCAGATTTTCAATAATCCCTGCTCTTGTTGCAGGTGTTCCAAGTCCTTTTCGCTCAACTTCTACACCTTTTTCCAATGCGTCATTTCCTGCAAGCTCCATCGCCTTTAGGAGAAGATCTTCCGTAAAATGCTTAGCTGGTTGAGTGTATTTTTCTTTTATCTCTTTATCTTTAATATCAAGACTATAACCAATCTTTACATCCGGAAGCACTGTATCTTCATTTTTCTTTTTCGCATATTCGTTTAGGTATTTGGTAAAGCCATCATCTACAATCACCTTTCCACTACTTGTAAATTCAAATCCATCAAATTCAGCCACAATCTTCGTTGTATTCTCAATTAAAGGATAGCCTACACTTGCATGTAGCTTATTTAAAATAAGTTCATATACCTTCAATTCACTTTCCGGAAGAGAAGTTAAGTTCTCATTCATACTGCTTGCTGTCGGTATAATCGCATGATGGTCTGTAACCTTTTTAGAATTAAATACCGTCTTGATACGCTCTGTGTCAAAATCATTCTTTCCTAAAATGTTATTAACCGTACTTACAATCATATCTTCCGTAAGGCATCTGCTGTCTGTTCTTGGATAGGTAATCAGTTTCTTTTCGTAAAGACTTTGAGCATAATCAAGTGTCTGCTTAGCTGAGTATCCAAAATATTTATTGCACTCTCTTTGAAGCGTCGTCAGGTCAAATGGCAGCTCAGGCTTTGTTATCTTTTCCTTTTGAATAACATCGGTAATTTCTATCTTATCGCCTACTAAATTTAAGAGCTGTTCCGCTGTTATTTCATCATCAATTCTATCTGTTGATAGTGTAAAGCCATTAAGGCTTAATTCCACTGTAAAATATTTTTCTTTCTTGAAATTGGCTATCTCACCATCTCTTTTTACAATCATTGCAAGGGTAGGTGTCTGCACTCTGCCCACACTGTAATTTTGCTTGTATAGACACGAATACAGTCTGCTTAAATTCATTCCCACAAGCCAATCTGCTATTGCTCTTGCTTGTGCAGACTCAAATAGATTATCGTAAGAACTTCCATCTTTTAGGTTATCAAAGCCCTCTTTTATGGCACTATCTTCCATTGATGAAATCCAAAGACGCTTCATTCTCTTTTTACAATTTGCCTGATTATATACAAGCCTGAAGATGGCTTCTCCTTCACGCCCTGCATCGCAGGCATTTATCACGATGTCTATATCCTTATCATTCATCAGCTTTTTAAGAATCGTAAATTGTTTCTTTGTAGACTTTGCAATCTCATACTTATATTCCTTTGGAATAATCGGTAAATCCGCCATATTCCACTTAGCATACTTTTCATCATAGCTTTCCGGATTTGCCATTTTAATTAAATGTCCAACACACCAGCTTACCTTATATCCGTTTCCTTCATAATATCCGTCTTTCTTCTTTGTTGCTCCGATCACTTTTGCAATAGAAATTGCAACACTTGGCTTTTCAGCAATTACTAAATTCATCTATTTTTTCCTCCTGTTTTTCAAATCGAGTAGGGAGGAATTTTCCTCCCTCTCACACCACGGAGCGTGCCGTTCGG
>CAUQXC010000018.1:0-19442 GCA_963522175.1 uncultured Lachnospiraceae bacterium | reverse complement strand
ATTTAATAGATTTTATTGATTTAAATTATCACCAACGTTATTTGACATAGAGCCGTTTAAAAACGGAAAGGAGGACACATGGAAGAAGAAAAAAGAGTAATAAAAGAACCACAACATAAACAGTTAATAATGGATATTGGAAAAACAAAATACACCGTAAACCTACATTTCAAGCAAGGTACAGGGGAAACATACAAGGATAAAATACTAAAGCTAATCAAGAGAGAAACAGAGAAGATATAAATTTATCAAAAAAATTTTGTTTATGTCCTTGACAAATCTTCCCAAAAGGAACAATAGTCCTTGAGTGTGGCAAGATGCTTGAAGATAATGGCTATGAGATTAAAATTCTAAATACCATAAACTTCAAAAAGTCTATGAAGTACAATCCATTCGCATATATTCGTTCTGAAAAAGATATTCTAAAGCTTGTTCAGACAATTATCGCAAACACGAAGGGCGAGGGAGAAAAAGCAGGTGAGGATTTTTGGGTGAAAGCTGAAAAACTCTACTATACAGCACTTATCGGATATATCTGGTATGAAGCTCCAAGAGAAGAAAAGAACTTTGCAACACTACTTGATATGATAGACGCTTCAGAGGTAAGAGAAGATGATGAAACCTACATGAATCCGATTGATAGACTCTTTGAAGCATTGGAAAAGAAAGAACCGACACACTTTGCGGTGAAGCAATATAAAAAGTACAAATTGGCTGCTGGAGTAATAGAATTAAGGAGAACACTTAATCACTATTTTAGTGAAATATGTACTTCTTAATTCTTTTTTATTTAAAAATTAAGAGAAAGGGGGTAAAAATGAGGAATTTTGAAAAGATAACAGCACTCTATGAGAGATTAAGTCGTGATGATGAACTGCAAGGAGAGAGTAACTCTATCATCAATCAGAAAAAAATATTGGAAGAATACGCAAGCAAAAATAATTTGTCAAACATCATTCACTTTACAGATGACGGAATCAGCGGAACACAGTTTGACAGACCGGGATTTATGGCAATGATGAACGGAGTCAATCAAGGTAATATCGGTTGTATCATTGTAAAAGATATGAGCAGACTTGGCAGAGATTATCTCAAAGTCGGTCAATGTATGGAGATACTAAGACAAAAGGGCGTAAGACTAATCGCTATCAATGATAATGTAGATAGTTTTTACAGAGAAGATGATTTTACCCCTTTTAGAAATATCATGAACGAATGGTATGCAAGAGATACATCAAGAAAAATCCAATCGACTTTCAAGTCAAAAGGTGAAAGTGGAAAACATACGGCAAGTACACCGCCTTATGGCTATATCAAAGATGAAAAAGATAAAAACAAATGGATAGTAGATGAAAAAGCAGCCGAAGTAGTAAGACGAATATTTAATATGACCATGCAAGGCAATGGTCCGTATCGAATAGCAAAGATATTGGAGGGTGAAAAAGTAGATATACCCGCCTATCATCAACAGAAATTAGGCTATGGGCTATATCAAAGCAAAAACTTTGAACATCCCTATCGTTGGTGCAGCTCAACCATAGCAAGCATTTTAAAGAAACAAGAATACTTGGGGCATACAGTCAATTTCAAGACAAGAAAGCATTTCAAGGACAAGAAAAGTAAATATGTATCGGAAGATAACTGGCTTATTTTTGAAAACACGCATGAACCAATCATAGACCAAGAAACCTTTGACAATGTGCAAAGGATAAGGGGAAATGTAAAAAGGTATCCTGACGGTTGGGGAGAATATCACCCACTCACAGGACTGATGTATTGTGCAGATTGTGGGAGCAAGATGTATGTTCATAGAACAAGCAATTATAAGAATATTCCCTATTACACTTGCAGTTCCTATACCAAAACACCTTGTGGCACACTTTGCCCATCAGCACACAGAATAAAAGCAGAAGCGGTCTTAAACCTTATTAGGGAAACACTAAAAGATATTAAAAAATACCTTGATGAAGATAATGAAGCCTTTATCCGTTCTATTCAAAATGAAATGGAAGAAAAGGAAAAAATAGAGATAGAAAAGAAACGCACAAGGCTTATTGACAGCAAAGGGAGATTACAAGAATTAGAAAGACTGATGTGTCGTATCTATGAAGATATGATCCTTAACAAAATACCAAATAGCAGATATGAGATACTAAATAATCAATATGAAACGGAGCAGATAACTTTAAGTAAAGAAATTAAGGATTTGGAGCAGCAGGTATCAAGATATGAAAAAGAAATTGACAGAGCTAAAAAATTTATATCTCTTATCAGTCGTTATGAAAACTTTGATGAACTTACAACCACAATGATAAATGAGTTTGTAGAAAAGATTATCGTACATGAAAGAGATAGAAAAGGGAGTCAAACATCAAAGCAAAAGATAGAAATTTACTTTAATTTCATAGGCAATTACGAACTTTCACAGGAAGAGTTAAGTGATGAAGAAAAACAGAAACTTGAGGAAGAAGAAAGAAAAATCAAGGAAAGAAAAGATAAGCTACATCAAAATTATCTAAAGAGAAAAGCAAGTGGAAAACAAAAAGAGTATGAAGATAAATATAAGGCAAGAAGGGAGCAAAAGAAACAAGAGAAAATAAAGGTTTTGAAAAGAGTGGGGATACCGGTGAGTGAGTATAAAGAGCTAATGAAAAAAGAAGTCTATAATTAGGCTTCTTTTTTCATTAGCTCAATGTAACAGATCTTATCGAATTACAAGTTATGTTTTGTCATATTTTTAATAGATTGCTGATAGAACTCAATTTTATCATCTAAATTTTGAAGATACTCAGTCCATTTTAGTTGCTGTTCTAAAACATAATTCCTGTGTAATTGGAGAATTTGTAATCGTTCAGGCATTGTAATTGAGCCAACATATCGTAACTCGGAATAATGTTGAATATCTTTGATAAGCATTCCTGTTTCTTTCAGCCGTCTTATAAATTTTATCCACTCTATATCGCTTTCTTTATAATATCTCCTACCATTTTTGTCTCTATCTACTTTGAGTAATCCTTTTTTTTCGTAGTAACGAAGGGTGCTTGCTGGAAGATTTGTTTTATTTGCAATTTCGCCTATTTTCATTGCAGATGACTCCTTTTCTAATTTTTAAAATTCATAAGTAAAAGAACTTGACTTAAACCAAGGTTTAAGTAGTACAGTTATATTATAAAAGAAAAAAGGAGGTGAATTCAAGTGAAAAGTAAACGATTTGAAATAGGTTTAGAACAATTACAAGAAATTGATGGTGCGAGTGGCGAAAAAGTTATACAAACATTAGAAGATATTGCTCCAGATTTAGGAGAATATATTATCGAATTTGCATTTGGAGATATTTATAGTAGACAAGGACTTTCTTTGCAAGAAAGAGAAGTAATAACTATCACAAGTTTATTGACATTAGGAGGGTGCGAACCACAATTAGAAGTTCATATTAATGGATCTTTAAATGTGGGAATATCTCCAGAAAAAATTATTGAGACATTTATTCAATGCATTCCGTATGTGGGTTTTCCAAAAGTCTTAAATGCTACATTTGTTGCAAAAAAAATCTTTTCTGAAAGGAATCTTATTTTAGGTAGTAACACAAACGACGGGAGGTAATATATCACCAATAAAAAATAAAGAAGCTATGTGGAATGAAATAACGAGTGATTTTTCACTGATTTTTTGCTGAAAAACCAAAAATCATAATTTTTGAAAGAGGACTATTTACGCCAAAGTGTAGAAGTCCTCCTTTTTTATGCTCAAAAACTAAAATCAGAGAGCAGAAAAAGGAGGATTACACAATGGATAAAAAAGAATATTTCCTTTATGTCAAAGGAAAAGCAGTTAAGGTAAATGAGGAAATATACAGAGCTTACTGGAGAATAACGGAACACGAAAAGTATCTCCAAAGAAAAGATTGGAAGTATAATGTATTTCCCTTTTCTGTATTTGACTATGACGGACACTTTGTAGATAACATTATAGATGAAAAAATAGACTTAGAAAAAATTGTAGAAGTAAAAATGCAAATAGAAGAACTTCATAAAGCATTAAATACTCTAACACAAGAAGAAAGAGAGTTAATGGAAGCCATTTTCTACAAAGAAGAAAGCCTAAGGTCAATAAGTAGAAAAGAAAAAGTAAGCTATCAAGCAATCGGGAAAAGGAGGGATAAGATTTTAGAAAAACTAAGAGAGATATTAAAAGATAAAATCTAAAAACTTGGAAAGGTTAAGTGTCAAAAAGGTGCTTAACCTTTCTTTATGGAAACAAGCAGGTAGCAAAACGGAGGAATAAAAAATGAAGAAAGAAAACACATTACAGGAAGTACAGGAACACATTTCTGAACTTCAGGAAGAAAGAGAAAAGTGCGATGTAAAGCTGAAACAACTACAAAATCAAGGCAAGAAATTAGAAAAGCTGGCAAACGAAAAAGAACGAAAAAGAAGAAATCGCAGGCTCATACAAAGGGGCTTAATAGTAGAAAGAGTCATTAAAAATCCTCTTATGTTTACCAATGATGAGATAGAAAAACTGTTAAACATCTCTACACATTCAGAAGAATACAGACAAGCCTATGAAGAAATGATAAATGGTAAAGATATGGAAGATAAAACAGACATCGAGTAGATAAAATAAAAAAACCTTAGTTTTTTCAGAAGCTCCCTGCAAGGGCAAAAAGCTTCGCAGAACGCAAAGCACCCTTTAGGGTGTATAATTGCGCCCTTAGAAAAACTAAGGGATTTTAGCAAGTCTTTAAAAATCCAAAACTTAATAAAAACATACGGATAAAGCAGATAGGAAAAGATACAAAAAATAGCCTGTCTGCTTTTTTCTTTACCTGAAAACAAACAAAAAATGAAAGGAGCTTATACAGATGGCAGAAACATTTCACTTTAGTATTTCCATGATAAGCAGAGGAAAGAGTAAATCGGCAGTTGCAAGTGCAGCATATATCTCTTGTGAGAAAATCAAAAATGAATGGGATGGAGAAGTCCATGACTATCATAATAAAAAAGGACTTTTACATTCGGAAATATTCTTGCCGGAAAATGTCCCCATAAAATTAAAAGATAGAACTACCTTATGGAATAGTGTTGAACTAAACGAGAAAGCAAGCAACGCACAACTTGCAAGAAACTTCATTATCGCCTTACCGAAAGAATTATCCTTTGAAGAAAACAAAAAACTCATTACCGAATTCATACAAAAAAATTTTGTGTCAAAAGGAATGATAGCAGACCTTGCAATCCATGATGAAAGTGATGAAGAAAATAACAATATCCATGCGCATATTATGACTACTCTTAGACCAATCAATGAAAAAGGAGAGTGGCTGGCAAAAAGCAAAAAAGAATATGTTCTTGATGAAAACGGAGAAAAGATAAAATTAAAAAGCGGTAACTACAAAACAAGAAAAGTAGAGCTGACGGACTGGAACGATAAAGGCAACGCAGAGAAATGGAGAGAGAATTTTGCAAGCCTTTGTAATCAGTATTTAGAAAAAAATCATCAGGAAAAAAGAGTGGATCATCGTTCCTACAAAAGACAAGGGATAGAAGAAATCCCAACCATTCATTTAGGAGCAAGTGCAAGTGCCTTAGAGAAAAAAGGAATCGAAACTGACAAAGGAAGCATCAACAGAGAAATCAAAAAGCATAATTCCTTAGTAAAAGCCATTAAGAACAAGATAAAAGAAATCACCTCTTGGATAGACTCTTTACTTGGAAATTTGCAAGCGAAATACGATGAGTATAAACAGACCAAGAAAGATGAACTGGAGAATAAAGCAGAACTCTTTAACCTATATGAATATATTTCTATCTACAACGAGATACAGGGAGAAAAAACAAAAAATCTATCCTACTACGGACAGATAAAAAAGGGAAATGCAGACCTAAAGAGATTTGTAAAAGCAATCTACTATTTGAAAGATAATCATCTTCAAACCATAGCAGACCTACAAGAAAAAGTCTTTGAACTGGCAAAGCAAAGTAAAAATATAAGTGGTGATATTCAAGATAAAACGCAAAGAATTAAAGACCTAAATCAGTGTGTAAGCTGCATAGACTCTATCAAAGAAAACAAAGAAGTCTATCAGGAATACAAAAGCAAAACCATATTCAAAGACAGCTTTTACAATTCCCATAAAAAAGAAATAGACAGATACCTAAGAGCAAGAAAGACCATAGAAAAATTCACCGGGACATCAGCCATAAAATTAAATGATTGGCAAAAAGAAATATCAAGTCTTGAAAATGAGATACAAGACTTAACCGAAGATAAAGCTAAAGTACAAGATGAATTTAAGCAGATAGACCATATCAAATACGCAGTAAAGATAGTCAATGACGAGTATGGAATAGACCTATCCATAGAAATAGATAAGGCAATTAAGAGAGGAGATAAACCAAGTGTAATTGCACAACTGAAAAAATTCCAAGAGCAAGAGGAAAGAAAGGAGCAGTACAAACAAAAAGCAAAAGAAAAATATACGGAACAAGAAAGATGAAATCCTAAAATAGGACAACATAAAAAACAAAATCTGACAGAACAAATCGTTCGGTCAGATCAATAGATAAGGTCTGCGTGCCCATTTTGGGAACACAGATATAAAGATGAGTCACTGTTTTTGGAAAGCATATAGCTGGTGTCGTGTTTCACGATGGCAGGCTTATAAGGACTTCATACTTCAGGGTGTGTTATCTATAAAGGGTGTCGTAAATCACGACATCCTTAAAAACCAAAGGAGTGTAACAATTCATTACCCCCTTTTGCAAGAAAAAGAGAGGAGAGAAAAATGGCAGATAACAGAAGATATTATTGGTTAAAGTTAAAAGAAGATTTTTTTACAGATAAGAGAATAAAAAGGCTAAGAAAAATATCAGGAGGAGATACCTATACAATCATTTACCTCAAATTACTTTTGCTTAGCTTAAAAGACAGTGGGAAACTGTATTATGACGGAGTAGAAACAGACTTTATCAAGGAACTTGCATTAACGATTGATGAAACGGAAGATGATGTAATGGTTACAGTAAATTATCTTGTAGCACAAGGATTGATGGAGATAATCACAGAAAATGACGAGTATTTTTTAACAGAAATCCCAAGTCTTATAGGTTCAGAAACAGCGTCTACAAGGCGTTCGAGGAAATCAAGAGGACAAAAAGCGTTGCAATGCAACACAAGTGCAACATCTTGCAACCTTTTGCAACAAAACTGCAACGGAGAGATAGAGATAGAGAAAGAGATAGATATAGAATTAGAGAAAGAGGGGGAGATAGAAAAAATATCCTCCTCCTTTTACGGAGAATATAAAAATGTTTCCTTAACCGATGAAGAATATGGAAAGTTAAAGGATAAAATGCAAGGTCATAGGGAAGAAATGATAGAGAAGCTGTCAACCTATATGCAAAGCACGGGAAGAAACTATAAAGATCATTATGCGACCTTAGTTCATTGGTATGAGCAAGATAAAGGTAAATTAAAAGAAAGCCATAAATCAAAAATATATACCCTTGAAGATTATGACAAGGGGGAACACCTGTAGACCTCGTATAAGACGGTGGAAAGGTGTTTTTAGAGCGTTAATGATAAAATAGGTATCAGACTATAGCTAAGTGTAAAATAGGGCTTAAAATTGCAGTATGGAAAAAATATCGTATTTATGATAAAATGATAATGATATGGTAATAAACTCAGTTATAAGGAGAGGATATATAAATGCGAATTCAATTTACTGTAACCGATGAAGAACTTGAAATTTTAACTAAAAAAGCAATAGAGGGAGGTTTCCCAAGCGTTACTGAATATTGTAAGTGTAGCAGTTTACAAGAAAATACAAGCTATGCTGACCTATATACTACCTTATTAAACAAAATTAGCTCTTTACCAAAGGACAAAGAATTTGTTTTAAGAGAGTTAATCGCAACACCGCCGGCATTGATTGGCAGATGGTTTTATGAAAATGTAAATAAGGGACTTGTAAAAAATGTAGAACACATCGGAAAAGCTGAAGGCGGAGTAGAAAAATATAAAAGAATTTAGGAGGTATGGTTATGGAAAATAATTTTTATAATGAAATTAAGAATATACTCATAAGTGCAAGGAATAAAGTTTACAAGACAGCAAATTTTGCGATGGTTGAAGCATACTGGAATATTGGCAAGAGAATTATTGATGAACAAAGTGGCAAAGATACAGCAGAATATGGGCAAGGATTATTACAAGAACTATCTAAGCAGATGACAAAGGATTTTGGAAAGGGATTTACAGTTGCAAATCTTAAAAATATGAGGCAGTTTTACATTACTTTTCCAAATGGCTACGCACTGCGTAGCGAATTGAGTTGGACACATTATCGTAGTTTAATGCGTGTTGAAAATGAAAGAGCAAGGAGTTTTTATTTAGAAGAAGCTATAAAATCTAATTGGAGTACAAGACAGCTTGATAGACAGATAAATAGTTTTTTTTATGAAAGATTGCTGTCAAGCAAGAATAAAGAAGAAGTGTCAAAAGAAATAACACAATTAGAGAAAAATAAAGCCCCGGAGGATATTATAAGAGATCCGTATGTGCTGGAGTTTTTAGGTCTGGAAGCCAATGCAGATTTTTATGAAAGTGATTTGGAACAAGCCTTAATAACTCATTTGCAGAAATTTCTTTTAGAATTGGGCAGAGGTTTTTCTTTTGTAGCAAGACAGAAAAGATTTACCTTTGATGGTAGACATTTCAGAATAGATTTAGTTTTTTATAACTATATTTTGAAATGCTTTGTTTTGATTGATTTAAAAATTGGTGATTTGACACATCAAGACTTAGGACAAATGCAAATGTATGTCCATTACTATGAAAGAGAAATGATGAATGAGGGAGATAATCCCCCAATAGGGATTGTACTTTGTGCAGACAAAAGCGATTCGATTGTTAAATATACTCTTCCTGAAGATGAAAAACAGATATTTGCATCAAAATATAAGCTGTATTTACCAAGTGAAGAAGAATTACTCAACGAATTAAATAGAGAGTATCTATCAATAGAAGATGAAAAAAACAAGATTAAATAATCAACAATAATATTTAAAATTTCAAGGTGGCAATTTGCGACCCTGAAAAAAGAAACGACTGGAAATGGCAATCTGGTCGTTTTTTTAATGCTTGAAAAGTAGGAGGAAAACAATATGAACGAAAACAGAAATGAACATAATACAGGAACAAAGACTATAAAGAAGATTGGAAAAGTAACTTATGAGGTTATTATCCATTTTAATGAAAATGCGACTGAAACTATGCAAGATAAGTTGAAAAGGATAATGCTTAGAGAAATGGAGCGAGAAAAAGATAAAAAACCTCATAAAAATGATTAGAAAGTCCTTGACAAGTTGTTACAGGAAAAACTGCCAAGTCAATTCTAATATCTTGTGGAGCAAGACTTGCACCTTTTGACATAAGAGAGCTAAGAGAACTAATGAGTGAAGATGAACTTGAGCTTGATACACTGGGAGATAGAAAGACAGCACTCTTTGTTATCATCTCCGATACAGATGATACTTTTAACTTTGTGGTATCTATTATGTATTCTCAGCTATTTAACTTGTTATGTGATAAGGCAGATGATGTGTATGGAGGAAGATTACCTGTTCATGTAAGATGCCTACTTGACGAGTTTGCAAACATCGGCTTAATTCCAAAGTTTGAAAAACTGATAGCGACAATCCGTTCCAGAGAAATATCAGCGAGTATAATTCTTCAAGCACAATCTCAGCTAAAGGCAATCTATAAAGATAATGCTGACACAATCGTGGGCAACTGTGATAGCACTTTATTTCTTGGTGGAAAGGAGAAAACAACACTTAAAGAGCTTTCTGAAACGCTTGGTAAAGAAACCATTGACCTTTACAACACATCGGAAACAAGGAGTAATCAAAAGAGTTTTGGACTTAATTATCAAAAGACAGGTAAGGAGCTTATGAGCCAAGATGAAATTACGGTCATGGACGGCGGTAAATGTATTTTTCAGCTTCGTGGTGTCAGACCTTTTCTATCAGATAAATTCGATATTACAAAACACAAGAACTATAAGCTGCTTGAGGACTATGACAAGAAAAATTTGTTTGACATAGAAAGCTATATGAAGCGAAAAGGAAAAGCAAAGCTGAATAGGGAAACAGTTATTACAAGAGTGCAGTAAGTCTAAAGAACATAGATTTGCTGCTTTTTTATTACTCAAAGCCAGGAGGTAAGATGATAAGAATACGAAGTCCCACTAAGAAAAAAGTAAATAGGATGAGCATTAGCGATTGGAAAAGAAAAAACTCCAATCGCTTTTTTATTGAAAGAAAAGGAGAAATTTTTAATGAAGCAAGAAATGATTAACATCAATGCCAATTTATTGGCAGAGCCCACTTTCTCAAATTTTGACAAAGAGGGAGAAACTGTTGAGGTTGCAAACTTCACGCTTGTAAAAAAGTACGGGAAAGGCAAGGAGTATATCAACTGTGCCGCCTATGGAGAAAAATCGGAGAAAGCAAAGGACTTTGAAAAAGGCGATTTGATTCATATCTTTGGTTACTTTAAGAAGCGTGAAAAAGAGGGAAAGACTTACAAAAACTTTGTAGTGAAGTCATATAACAAGATTGAAAAGAAAGAAGAAAGCGAGGAGGAATAAATTATGGAATTTTTTACACAGGCAGTTAATGTATTAAAGATTTTTGTAATGGCAGTAGGTGCAGGACTTGGAGCATGGGGTGTTATCAACCTGATGGAAGGTTATGGGAATGACAATCCGGGTGCAAAATCTCAAGGTATTAAGCAGCTTATGGCAGGAGGCGGTATTGTCCTTATCGGATTAAAGCTGATTCCGCTTCTTGCAAATGTACTCAAGTAAGAAGAAAAGGAGAAATTAAATGTTTGGGATATTCGACAAGATAGAGGAGTTTTTCAAAGATCTTCTACTGGGCGGTATCCAAGCAAACTTAGAGTCCATGTTTCTTGACATCAACGATAAAGTTGGTGCGATTGCAACGGATGTGGGAAAGACACCGATGGGGTGGAATGGACAGGTTTTTAGTTTTATCAAAAGCATTAACGACTCTGTCATTATCCCCATTGCAGGGCTAATCATAACGGCAGTCCTTTGTATCGAGCTTATCAATATGGTTATGCAAAAGAACAATATGCACGATACGGATACCTTTGAATTTTTCAAATACATCATAAAGATGTGGATTGCCGTATGGTTAGTGTCCCATGCTTTTCAGTTTTCTATGGCAGTCTTTGATGTGGCACAGCACATGGTAAATAAAGCGGCAGGGGTAATTAACACCTCTGCCGTTATCTCTGGAGATCAGATTGTAACGATGGTAGAAGGCTTAAAAGATAAAGGTCTTGGAGAGCTTGTCATGATACTCTTTGAAACCTCGCTCATAAAGATGGCAATACAGGTCATTTCCATTGTGATTATGCTTGTGGTATACGGCAGAATGTTTGAGATTTATGTTTACTCATCCGTTTCAGCCATTCCTTTTGCCACAATGGGAAACAAAGAGTGGGGACAAATCGGAACAAACTATATCAAAGGCTTATTTGCCATAGGATTACAAGGACTCTTTTTAATGGTTTGTCTTGGAATATACGCAGTATTAGTTAAGACAATACAAATAACAGATATACACACAAGTACCTTTACGATACTTGGATATGCGGTTTTGCTGGGGTTAATGATGCTAAAGAGCGGAACACTGGCCAAAAGCGTATTAAATGCACACTAAAAGAAAGGATAGATATGATGAACAAAAGAAAAACAGTATTGATAGCGGTAGCAGTTGGAACAGGTATTTTGGCAGTGATGGATAGAATCAGGCTTCACATCAAAGAGAATGATTTGGAAGAAAGAACAAAAGACATCGGTCGCTGCCACAATGATTTTTGTCTAATGCAGGAAAGATATAACAGAAGTACAGATGAACAGATTGCAAGTATTCAGGAAGAAATCGGCTCCGTATATGAGCATATAGAGGAGCTTTCAAAGGGAAAAGAAGATGGGAGGTAAGTTATGGCGTATGTACCTATCCCAAAAGACTTAAAGAAGGTAAAAACAAAGGTTGCATTCAATTTGACGAAAAGACAGCTTATAGGTTTTACGATTGCAGGACTTATTGGAATACCAATCTATTTATTTATGCGAAAGGTCGTTCCAAATGATATAGCAGTCATCTTTCTCATTGTGTCCACTCTCCCTATATTTTTCATAACTCTTTTTGAAAAGGACGGACTTAGCTTTGAGAAATATTTTAAGTATATTTACCTTCACAAATTTTATCAGCCACAAAAAAGAGTGAGAAAGGAGGTTTATCTTGAAAGACAAAAGAAAAATTCAGCAGCTAAAGTTAGAACAAAACCAAAAGAAGTTAAGAAGTCAAAAACAGGACTTAAAGCAAAATAAGGGAAAGTCTAAAAAAGATAGGGGCGGATTACTTGACCTTATCTTTAGGAAAGAACCGAAAAGATACACTGTTGAAGATACCATTCCCTATCTTAGACTCTTAAAAAGCGGGATATGTCAGATTGATGAAAAGCATTTTAATAAGAGTATTGCCTTTGAGGATATAAACTATCAGCTTGCCTTAGAAGAAGATAGAGATTTGATTTTTAATCAGTTTGCAAATTTTCTTAATTCCTTTGATCCAAGTGTCAGCATAGAGTTTTCATATATTAATCAGCTTGGCAGAAATGAAGAAATGAAATCAGCCATTCAAATACCGGATAAAAAGGACGGTTTTGACGATATTCGCCTTGAGTTTAGAGAAATGCTGAAAAGCCAGATTGTAAAGGGAAATAACGGACTGAAAAAATCAAAGTATGTAACCTTTACAGTGGAAGCGGATAATTTAGAGCAGGCAACATCAAAACTTGAAAGACTGGAGATAGATATATTATCAAGTCTTAAAAGTATGGGAGTAAGAGCAGAAAGTCTAAACGGAGAAGAAAGGCTGAAGATACTTCATGATGTTTTAAATCCCAATAAGACCTTTGAATTTTCATATAAGGACTTAAAGAAGAAAGAAAGCACAAAGACATATATTGCTCCTGATGAATTTAACTTTACACCGTCAAGGTATTTTAAGTTTGGGAAATTTATCGGAGCAGCAAGTCATTTTCAAATCCTTGCAAGTGAGCTTTCAGACCGTATGCTTGCAGAGTTTTTGGATATAGACGATAACATCAATATCTCTTTTCATATCAAGGCAATCGAACAGTCGGAAGCCATCAAGATGGTAAAAAGAAAAAATACCGATATTGACAAGATGAAGATTGAGGAGAATAAAAAGGCTGTAAGAAGCGGTTATGATATGGACATTCTTCCAAGTGATTTAATCACCTATGGGGAAGATGTAAAAAGCCTCTTAAAAGACCTTCAGACAAGAGATGAGCGTATGTTTGTCGTAACCATCATCTTTATGAACTTTGCAAGGACAATTCAAAGGCTGGACAATACCATTTCTCAAATCAGCTCCATTGCCAATAAGCATAATTGCAAGTTAAAAAGACTTGATCACTCACAGGAGCAGGGCTTAATCAGTGTACTTCCACTTGGGGTAAATAAGATTGAAATTGACAGAGGACTAACCTCATCATCTACGGCAGTATTTATGCCTTTTACCACAGAGGAGCTTTTCATAAATTCGGCGAACAGTTTGTATTATGGACTAAATGCCCTAAGCCATAACCTGATTATGGCTGATAGAAAGAAATTGAAAAACCCGAACGGTTTAATTCTCGGAACTCCGGGAAGTGGTAAATCCTTTAGTGCAAAAAGAGAAATGGCAAATGCCATTCTTACAACGGATGATGACGTTATTATCTGCGATCCGGAAGGCGAGTACGGAAACCTTGTTCGTCAGTTTAAAGGAGAAGTAATAAAGGTCAGCAGTAAGTCAAAAGACTACCTTAATCCTTTAGATATAAATATGAACTATGGCGATGGGGACGCACCACTGAAAGATAAAGCAAACTTCATTATGTCGATGCTTGAATTAGTAGTTGGCGGTAGTGGTCTTACAGCAGAAGAAAAGTCGGTTATAGACAGATGCCTTCCTAAGATTTATGAAAAGTATTTTGAAAATCCAAAGCCTTGTAATATGCCGATTCTTCAAAACCTGTATGATATGCTCAAAAATCAGGAAGAAAAAGTCGGTAAAAAGCTGGCAACGGAAATGGAGATTTATGTAACAGGATCCTTAAATGTATTTAACCATCAGTCCAATGTGGACTTAAATAAGCAGCTACTTTGTTTTGATATTAAGGAGTTAGGCTCACAGCTTAAAAAAATCGGAATGCTTGTTATTCAGGATCAGGTGTGGAATAAGGTATCGCAAAACAGAGGAAATAAGGCTACAAGGTACTATATCGACGAGTTTCACTTATTGTTAAAAGATGAGCAGACAGCTTCCTATTCCGTAGAAATTTGGAAAAGATTTCGTAAGTGGGGAGGAATCCCGACAGGCATTACACAAAATGTCAAAGACTTACTTATGAGCAAGGAAATTGAAAATATCTTTGATAATACGGACTTTGTTTTAATGCTTAATCAGGCTTCAGGAGATAGAGAGATTTTAGCAAGGAAACTTAAAATCTCACAGCCACAGCTAAAATATGTAACCAATTCCAATGCAGGAGAAGGACTTTTGTTCTTTGGAAATACCATTGTCCCTTTCCTTGATAAATTCCCGAAAGACACAATCCTTTATCAGAAAATGACAACCAAGCCTGAAGAAGTGAGGTAGGCTTATGGGAAAGAAACTGAAAAAGGACTTTAAGGAAAGGCAAAGGGCAAGGATTGAAAAGGAAAGGCTGCAAAGTAATAGCAGCATAGAGCCTGAAGAAAATAAGCTAAAGCATAACGATGATTACAGAGGGAAAATCGTCCATGACAAAGACAGATTTCAAGATAAGGTTCATGAAAAGGTCAGTAAGAGAAGTGCAGAAACTGAATTAAACGGAAAAACTTCTAAAAGAAATGCAAGGTATAGAAGTCCTGAAACAGGAAGTGTAAGTCAGGAAGAAATCGGGAAAGCGGATTATGATACTGAGGTTAAGGATGGAAAAATCTATGATCCTTTAGGAAAAGACCTCGACAATGACGGAATCATAGACAGATATGACAATGACTTTAGGGACAGCGACTATTTTGAGTCAACCTATGATGTAGAGGATAATCTGCAACATAAAGTAGAAGATACAAAAGGCTTTTCAAAAAGCCAAAAAGCTCAAAAGAAAAATTATAAGAGAAAAAACTATTCTGATAAGCTCTATACCAGAAAAAAGGATAAAGAAGCCAAAGAGGAAAAGGCGGATAGTAAAAAAAGCGGAAAAGAAGCCATTCTTGATAGAGAAAAGAAAAACAGGCTTTCTAAAGAACAGGAAAGAGCCTTTAAGAATAAGACTTCTAAAGTGTCCGCTTTATCAGGACTTGCTAAAGGAAGTGAAACCGTAAGAGATTACCTATCTCATGGAAGCGATGAAAATCAAGGGGTAGAGGCAGGAGAGAAGACAGCAGATACAAGCTCAAAGCTCATTCATGGCATTAAGAACTACTCGGATAAGAAAAAAGCAAAAAAAGGATATGACCTTACGAATAAGGACTATAAAATCAGAAAGAGAAAATCCAAACTTGAGTTTCGAGATGCCAAAGAGGAGCTGAAAAAGACACAGGAGTATCAAAAAGCAAATAACTTTAAGCGATTTCAGAAGCGAAAGCAGATGAAAGATTCCATTAAAAGGAAGAATAAGTCAAGGCTTAGAGATCGCATTAAGGAAGGGCTTATAGGAAGTCTTAAAAGTTCAAAGGAAGTTATATTAAGAAAAGCGAAGGGACTTATGATTATTTTCATAGGTCTTATTATTTTGGGAACTTTCTTTATCAACTTTGCAGGAACAGGAATGACAGGCTTTATGAACTCCACAAGTTCTGTTCTTACAACAAGCTATTTGTCAAAGCCAAATGTCCTAAGTGAAATCAATGAGAATTTTTCGGAGATGGAAAAGGAGCTTCAAAGTGAGGTTGACAATGTAGAAGAAAATTATCCCGGATATGATGAGTACATCCTAAATAACACAGAGTACATCGGTCATAATGTCCACGAGCTTTTATCCTACATTACATCAAGGTGCGGGGAAGTAAAGAATGCATCGGAAGTAAGCTCCGTATTAAATGAGCTTTTTAAGTCCATGTATGACCTTGAGTATAAGGAAGAAGTGGAAATCAGATATAGGACAGTTACAGAAACTTATACCGATGAAGATGGAAATGAATATACCGAAAGCCATGAAGAACCTTACGAGTACAAGAAACTGATTGTAACGCTTCATAAAAAAGAGATGGATAGCATTATCAGAAAGGTTTTTGCAAACTATCCTGACAATCTGAAGCACTATGAAGCCCTATTCCTTGCTCAAGGCAATATGGGAGAAGCCTTTGGTAATAGCGACCTTATTGCTTCCAATGGAGGTATCGGAGGCGGAAAAGAGTATGAGGCTTCTACGGAAGTTCAAAAGAAGATTGTAAATGCTGCATACATTACGCCATCTCCGGGGGCAGGCTGGTGTGCCATGTGGGTATCACAGGTCTATCAAAATGCAGGACTTGGATATATTGGCGGAAATGCCTGTGATATGTATCGAAACTACACCTTTACATCGGACAAATCAAAACTCAAGGTGGGAATGCTTGTTGCGGTGGAAAGTAGTAGCAGCGGAAGTACAGCAGGACTTACTTATGGTCATGTAGGCATTTATATAGGCGATGGCAAAGTAATAGATAATATCGGTCGAATCAGAGTAACAACTTTAGATGATTGGATAGCATCTTTTTGTCAGCATCATCCAGTAGGCTTCGGCTTTCCGCCAAATGTAAACAGATAAGGAGGACACAATTTGAAAAAAGAACTTACAGCAGTAAAAAACAGAATAAAGAAATTAAAAGATAAAAAGGCTCTGATTGATGAAGAATTGGAGCCTTTGTTCATTCGTGAGGAAGAACTTGAAAACGAAGAAATTATTGCCATTTGCAGAAAGAACAACATTACAATCAGTGATTTAATGGCAAAAGTAAACAGAGAAAAAGCAGAAGTGAAAAAGGAGAAAACAAATGAAAACCAGTTTGAAAAATAAAAGAATTACAGCCATTGTTGTAGCTTTTACCCTGCTAATGGGTGGAGTTTTAGGGGTGTTAAAAGTTGGTGCAAAGACAGTATTTGCATCAAATGAACCGCCTGAAAAATATGAAACATATTATGAACTGAAATTTGAGGATCATACTTCAGATGACACCTTTAGAGGATTTTATCATCTCGGAAAAGGAAATAAGGAAGGTCAGCCATTGAACTTTAAATTTTCCTTATCAAAATCCTTTGAAGAAAAGGGCGGTGTAGTTGTCGATAAGTATAATGAAACCTTTACCAATGAGAATATGGACAAGGTAAATCAGTTAGATGATCTAAGATATATGACAAAGAAACCCTATCCATATTATCGAATTCATAATATAGGGACAGGTGCTTTTACAAGTATCGTTTCTCCAAGAGATAAGGATAATTACTATATTGGAGATATTACAGAAAATGCAGAAGAACGAACCGTAAAAGGAAAGAAAGCAAATGTCATTGTCTATACCTGCCCTGTTCTACAGTTAAATAGAAATATTGAGAAAGTAACTGTTGACTATGAGGGAGAGTTTAAAGAGGAAACAAAGAATTCTATTATTGGCAGAGTAAAAGAAGCAAATCCCAATATCAACAATGTAAAAGAAATTAAGATTGTTAAGGACAAGCTGATTATTGAAACATGGAATAGATTTCATACTGGTGTACCCTACCTTGAATTACCTTTAGAGGATTTATATAAGAGGGTAGCGAATGCGTCAGCTCAAACAGACAATAAGGATACTAAGGATGAGGAAAGTCAGACAAAAAGTGAAGTAAAGATCAAATATCAATATCAGGACGGAAATGTATATAAGGAGTATTCAGCTTCCTTTGACAAAAATCAGATGATTGATGCGTCTGATCTTGAAATGCTTCCGGATAATATGAGTTTTAATGACGATTTTGTAAGCTACACAGTAAAAGGTGATGGAAGCGATAGTATTATCCGAATTGTAAAGAAGTTAGAAAGTAATGCTCAGACGCAGACAGAAAAGCCAAAAACTGAAGATAAGGGAATTCAAACAGAGCTTAGCAAAGATGACATTTCCAAAATGGAAAAGGAATCTAAGGAACTTCAGGAAAAACTTGATAAGCTAAATCAGGAGATTAAGGACAAGGATAAATTAAGCGACAAGCAAAAGGAGAAAATCAAAGACCTTGAGGAAAAAATAGATAAGCTGAAGGAAAAACTTGAAAAGGGCAAAGACGATAAGGATTTATCGGCGGATATTAAAAAGGAGATTGAGAAGCTAACTGAGAAAATTAAGGAGCTTGAGAAAAAGACGAATGAGGTTGGCAAGGCTACAGTTACGCATAATCCTACTGTAACACCAATCAGCCCTATCTCCGGAATGAAAACAGGAACAGGAAACTTTCCTCAA
Source organism: uncultured Lachnospiraceae bacterium (assembly GCA_963522175.1). Lineage (GTDB taxonomy): Bacteria > Bacillota > Clostridia > Lachnospirales > Lachnospiraceae > CAKAHY01. The sequence goes on along the minus strand of CAUQXC010000018.1, from coordinate 868 downwards.
ACATCTGTAAGTGATACGGGTAAAGGCTCATCATCACAGGATAATACAGGAAAGATTACAAAGGACACAAATATTGGTAAGAATAATGACAAAGAAAAAGAAGTTCGTTATCCCAATAAGCTGACACCGAAACAGCCTGCCAATAACAGCAGTCAGGATTCCTCTATGGATGGTTCAAGTAAGAATGTAAATACCAATAAAGGAGTTGCGTCAGCACCATCAAAGGCAAGAGGAACTGTTACGGAAAATAAGGATAATGCGAACAAGGATTATCCAATACACCATAATGACAGTAAAGATAATAAAGAAACGGATATGTATTCAGCGGATGCAAGACAGTTTGTTACCTTTACTACTAAGAATGGCAAGACCTTTCATTTAATCATCAATCACGATGAGGATAGCGAAAATGTCATGCTCCTAACAGAAGTATCCGAAGATGATCTTCTTAATATGGTTGAAAAGAAAGAAGCTCCAAAACAGGAAATTACAAAGGAAGAACCTGAAAAAGAAGAACCTAAGCCAGTAAAAAAAGAAGAAAGCAGCAATATGGGAACCTACTTAATTCTCATTCTTGTAGTAGCAGGAGCATTAGGTGCAGGATATTATTTCAAGGTCGTTAAGAAAAAAGAAGATAAGGAGCTTGAAGGCTTTGAGGAGGAAGATGATGATTTCTTTTCAGAGGCAGAAGAAAGTGAAAATGAAGTAGATGAAACAGAAACAGAAGATAAAGAAGATGAATTGGAATAAATTTGCACCCAAAACTATACAATATTTGGTGCAAAAGACAGGGCGGGAGAGTAACATCTTCCGCCCTATTATTGTATGACGGGCATGCCATCAGTCTGTGGTGAAAGTCCACGTAGGG
>CAUQXC010000017.1:0-24119 GCA_963522175.1 uncultured Lachnospiraceae bacterium | reverse complement strand
TCATTTTTAAGAACTATGCTTAGAGCTGTTCTTATACTATTAGTATATGAGCAAGCACAGTAAGTGTCCGTACACTTACGGAAAAATTGATGAAGCAGCCTTCGGGATCTGCTTCTTTTTTTATCAATTTTTAGCTTGTTAGGGAGACCCTAATACCCCCGAAATTCACACAAAGGAGGAAAATATACCTATGGCAAATAGGATACGAAATGAACGACTTGAAATTAAGTTGACCAAAGAAGAAAAGACGCTTTTTGAGGAGAAAAGAAAGCTCGCAAGGTGCAGAAATATGAGCCACTTTATCCGCAAATGCGTTTTAGAAAAAGAAATTTATCAAATAGATTTAGAACCGTTTAGAGATTTACAAGGCTTACTTTCCAACGCAACAAACAACATCAATCAGATTGCAAAGCGAGTAAATTCGACCGGTGTTATCTACAAAGAGGACATAGGCGATATGAAAAAAGAGATTGAACATTTCTCAAAAGAACTGTGGCAAATTCATTCCTTGCTTCTAAACAGGACTTCCGGAGGTGATTAAAATTTATGGCGATTACAAAAATACACCCTATAAAATCAACCCTTCATCTTGCTATTGACTATATTGTTAATAGAGATAAAACAGATGAACAGCTTTTAGTCAGTACGCATAAATGCCATCAGTCAACTGCTCATACTCAGTTTTTAAGGACAAGAGGGGAGGCGGGAACTAAGGGAACTGTCCTTGCAAGACATCTGATTCAATCTTTTTTACCGGGAGAAACAACGCCTGAAATGGCACATCAAATCGGTCTTGAGTTATGTAAAAAGATACTCAAAGATGAGTATGAGTTTGTCTTATCGACGCACATAGATAAAGGGCATATCCATAATCATATCATCTTCAATAATGTAAATATGGTTACCGGTAAATGCTATCAGTCGAACAAGAAAAGCTATCATAAGATCCGTTACCAGAGCGATAAGCTATGCAAAGAAAACAACCTATCTGTCATTGATGAGTTTTACGAAAGTTATAAGAAAAAATACAAAACAAGCGGAAAGTCTTGGTATGAAAATGAGCAGGCAAAGAAAGGGACTTCTTGGAAAAGTAGGCTTCAATTTGATATTGACAGAATGATAAAACAGTCTAAGGATTGGGATGAATTTCTAAGGAAAATGGCTGAGCTTGGATATGAAATTAAGTATGGCAAACATATTGCTTTTAAGCCAAAAGATAAGCCGAGATTTACCAGAGCCAAAACAATCGGAGAAGATTACACTGAAGAAAGATTAAAAGAACGCCTTGCAGAAAGATCATCTATTAAAACCCATGCTGTCAAAAAACGCATCGGCAATGTTATTGATATGAACACCAATATGAAAGTAAAAGAAAGCAAAGGCTATGAATATTGGGCAACCAAACATAACCTTAATACAATGGCTGAGTCTGTTATCTTCCTTAGAGAACACGGCATAAAATCTGTTCAGCAGCTTGACGAATTTATCAAGAAAAGTGCTGATGAAAGACAAAATTTACAGGATAAAATCAAGGCGATTGATAAGGAAATGGAACAGTTATCCACTACGATGGAGCAAGTTCATATTGTCAAAAAATATCGTGCCTATTACAAGGAATATAAGGCGAATCCGTCTGATAGGGCATTTTTCGAGGAATACAAAGCTCAGATTACCCTCTATGAAAACGCTCTTTCCGAGCTTAAAAAGTCTTATTCCAAGCTGCCAAATTCAAGGGATATTTTATCTGAGCTTGATAAATTGCAAGAAAAAAAGAATACCCTTATGCAGGAGTATTCTTCCTCAAAATCGACTATGGACGAGCTTTATCAGATACGAAAGAACTATGGAATTTATATGGGCAAGGAGATGGAGAGATAAATCTTCATCTCTTTTTTCCTTTTATCTTTCATATCTTTTTTCTATTTTTGCGGATTCCACATTGTCATTTTTTTGTATTCTCTCTATTTTTCTGCAACAGATATTTTTTCAACATCTAATTTAGCTTCTATGGATAGTTCCCTAACCGAATGTATTACCTCATCCCAAGTATATTCGCCTGCATATTTAAACTTTTTCTGATAAATATCCCACAACCTTTTCATATCTTCATCTGATTTTACTATCTTCAATACGCTTTCTGCATTTTCTAAAAGGCTAAAATTTCCTCTCTTCTTAGCAGTTCTCTCTAACGCTAAAGCCAATATATCAGCATTTATATTTTGTGATTTTAAGAGTATGTGAATATCATAAAAATCTCTCATTCTTGTATTGGTTATGGATCTTGAAATGACAGTCTCCAGCTTTTCTGCCAAGACCGTTTCAATAGGATATGTCATAATGGGGATTGTTCTATCTTCAAACATCAGTTTGTATGAATAGGCTATTTCTCTTGGAGTAATTACATCGCCTGTAGAAATATCTATCTTCAAAGGAATAACTGCTCCATCTAATACAGCATCCATACTGAATCGTATTCCTGAATATTCTGCTTCATCCATAATTTCCGATACTTTTTTAATTCTGAACTTCACATTATCATCTAAATCTATATTTGAAATTTCTGTAATTGTACGCTCCATATCAATTATCGTTACAGGAATACCTTTAATGGTAGTGTCTATATCCATTGTAGCCCTTGCCTCTACCCCTACAAAAGCTGCTACCAACATTCCGCCTTTTAGGATAAAACTTCCATTGTATTTTGATGAAGATACTCGCTCTAAAAATCGCTCCATCATATATTTTCTAATCAGCACATGGGCTTCAATACCGACTTCTTTTGACAAATTTCGTATCAAATCTTTTAGTTGTTTTGATGAATGAATCATTATAATAACACCTCCAAATATTTACTTAACATATGATTTACTCGAAGTTTTTTTGCATATTCCATAAGTAGATGCAAATTCTTGTCTTTACGCCTGATATACTGCTTCATTGCATCCTGAAAAATTTGAATTTCAATTTGTGAACGACTACGAATCATATCACAAACAGTTCGCTCAGGATTATAGATGAAAACTTCATTTCCAAAAGGTGTTTTTGCTTTTGAAATCCCAAGTTCAAAAAAGTCTTTTTTAATAGAGAATACTTTTACACCATCTTCTCTTAAATGAGTGGCATTATATCCACTTTTTACCGTAACAGTATATTGCAGCGGCTCTTGATCCGTCATATCAAGCAGAAACAAAGCTGTATCATGAGAAAAGATTGTTTTCGGGCAACGAAGCTGTAATAAGTACAGTCCATCTTTCCATACATCCGGAGAACAATAAATTCCATGTGAAATACGCTCATAATTATATTTTTCTACAAATTTTGCCAAAGTCGTTTTAGAAATTCCTTTACTGATGACTTCTGAAGTTCTTAAAACTCCATTACCCGCAGTTGAAATTTCCCCAATCTGTTCTAACTGGTTCATGAACTCACTTCCTTTCACGCTCTTATTATATATTATATAAGCGTAAAAGTAAATATATAGACAAAAAAAGAGCCGGTGCAGCCCTAAAGACCACACCGACCATCATCTTATCTTTCCGTTTCTTTTGACGATTCCTGCTTTACTTTCGGTTTTTCTTTATCTTCTGCCTGATATTCTTTAATCGCACCAAGTATGGATTTTTTACCGTTTTCTTGACCTTTTTCAGAATTGAGCAAGGTATTTAACTTAGCATTCATTTTTTCAATATCTGCTCTAATCTGTCCTGATTGCTCCCAAGAATCAGCATAAAATAAGTCTTTTTCTCTTTCTTCTATCTCGCTTTTCAATTTAGCAATCTCTTGACTCTTATCCTGTCCTTTCATCTGTTCTTTCGCCTTTAAGAGCTTTGAGGATAATATCCTTACATTGCTATGCTCCTTGCCGTTATCATCAATAGAAGTTCTGATTTGACCAAAAAGTTTCACAAAATCTCCCTGTTTAAAGTCCTTTGGAATATCACTCTTTTCTCCATAAGCGGAGCAATTATGATATACCTTATTCCCGTCATCATCTTTGGAAACTACGGAGAAATTTGCCACCTTAAAGGCTTCTCCGTTCTTATTTTCTCTTTCGATTACATCTACATTGCCTACAACATTTCCGACAATATTTACAAGGTCATCTTTCTCCTGCTGAACATAGGGCAGGTCTTTTATCTGTCCCTGTTCTCTTAAATCTTCAATCATGTAATCGAAATCTTCATGAAGCAGATTGATGGTGTCATTTGCCATATAGGCATCATATAGCTTATCTAATGCACTTTCATCGTTAATGCCTTTTTCCATGCTGATAACCGCCTTCACAAAATCTTTGTGGTTATCCTTTGCCATATCTTCAATCCTATCCCTTATTGTTTTGTAACCCATGTTTTTATATCTCCTTTCATGGTAAAAGGGAGCTGTTCGCTCCCTTATCTTGCATATTCCTGTTCTTTTGTAGTTTGTTTCTCTTCCGTTTTGCTTTCACTTTGATAAGCTCTGATCTGTCCTAAAATAGACGGTTTATCTTCCGTCCTTTGAGAAGTTTCCTCTTTTGTATGAAGATTATCTTCCACATCATAGGTTGATTCAAAGTAATCACTGTCCCTGAAATCATTGTCATATCTGTCGATGATACCGTCATTATCTAAGTCCTTTGCAAGCGGATCATAGAAGTTTCCTTCATCATCAATATCAAGTCCCGTTGCTGCTCTTAAATCTTCGGAATCCACATAGATCAAATCTTCAAAAGAGGATAGCTCAATCTCATTTTTCATGTTCTTTAGAGCTTCAATCTCTCCTTTGTTCTCATAATCAAAGCTCTCAGTCTTGATTGGTATATCATCAATGTACTGCGTCCATGTCTTATCCTCTAAGTTCAGTTCGTACTGAATCCCATGCCTTTCATCAGGAGTATTAGTATAGGCAATCCTGATATGCTTTAAATCAGGGTATAACTTGTCAAACTCATCATAACTGTGGTTTTCTTCATACTCTCTGTTACAGAAGTCAATAATCGCTCGTTTTACATCTTCCACAAGGGGATTGTCATTTCTCTTTTCTTCTACCTCTCCCATATCGAGCAGCTTATTCAGTTCGGCAAGCCTTAATACTTTAGTTTTTAGTTCATCTGCCTTTTCAAACGGCTTTTTAAGTTCTTCTTTGGCATTTTCCAGCTGTTCTTTGGTGCTGACAAGCTTTTCTTCAAGTCTATTTAATTTCTCAGGCATTTTCTCAAGAGCATTATCCAGTCTTGTTATATTACCGTCTGCACTTGTGCCAAGCTCTCCTGAATGCTTTGCAGCACCGTTTAAGCTGAAGTTATGCTCATTGGTAAAGAAGTTATAGCTGACCTCTAAATCCATATTTCTATACTTTCCTATTATCTTACTTTCGTTGATTTTTATAGTCTTGATAGCTTCAAGAAGTTTTTCTCCTGCTAATTTCTTATCAGTAATCTTTTCTCCCAAAATGGTAATGGAAGTAAATTTATTTTCGCCTTCTCCTTGCGGCTCTACATCAGCTATATCTTTCTTTACAGCTTCAATCAGCTTTTCCGTTCTTGTGATTTCTTCCGGATAATTTTTAGCAACCTTATCCTCTAATCTATAACGGTTGGACTTGTAGTTTGCTTCCAGCATTTTAAGTTTTGTAACCTCATTGTCCAAGTCCATCTTCTCTTTAATCTTCGGATCGCCAGTAGCCAACGCTTTAATTTCTGCATAATTAAGGGAACTTTCGTCCACATCTTCCGCCACTCTGACAGGTGTTTTACTGGTCATTATCTGAGAAATGAACTTCTGCTTATTTTCAATCGTCTGCCACAAATATGCATCAAAGGTGTTCTCCGTAACATAGCGATAGATATTTACCTCTTTATTTTCATTTCCCTGACGAACAATTCTACCCGCACGCTGCTCTAAATCCGCAGGACGCCAAGGCACATCCAAATCATGCAGTGCAATCAGTTTATTCTGCACATTCGTGCCTGCTCCCATTTTCTGAGTTGAACCAAGTAATATCCTCACCTCTCCCTTACGCACCTTTGCAAAGAGTTCGTCCTTTTGTTTATCGGAGTTCGCTTCGTGGATAAATGCTATTTCTTCTTTCGGTATGCCCATAGCTACAAGTTTATCCCTAATATCATCATAAATATTAAACTCTCCATCGCCTTTTGGAGTTGACATATCGGAAAATAGAAGCTGTGTGGATTTATTCTCCTTGGTCTTATCCCATATCGCAAATACATTTTTTACACATACGTTGACTTTGCTGTCGGGATTGTCAGGAAGTAGGGGATTGATCAGTCTTTGGTCAAGGGCAAGTTTTTTGCCGTCATTCGTAATTTTGAGCATATTATCCTCATCAGGTTCTACCACTCTATTTCTAACCTTATCCGCTCTTTCAGATAATCCCTTTAGGATTTCTTTTTGTTCCTCGCTCGGCAAAGTTTTAATCACTTCATAGTGTGCTTCAGGTGTAGGAAGATTAAGCATATCCGCAGTCTGAATATCTGCAACTTCTTTGAACATACTCATAAGCTCAGGCAAGTTATAGAACTTGGAAAATCTTGTTTTCACTCTGTATCCTGTTCCTTCAGGAGCAAGTTCAAAGGCGGACTGAGTTTCTCCAAAGGTACTTGCCCAAGCATCAAAATGCTCCAAGTGATTTTTCTTCAGGTTTTCATACTGAAGATAACGCTGCATGGTGTAAAGCTCCGTCATAGAGTTACTTACAGGTGTTCCTGTGGCAAAGACTATTCCTTTCCCGTTTGTCATCTCGTCCATATATCTACACTTCATAAACATATCGGACGACTTAAAGGCTTCACTTTGCCCAATCCCTGCAACATTGCGCATTTTTGTATGAAGATACAAATTCTTAAATCCATGTGCTTCGTCCACAAAAAGCTTATCTACACCAAGTTCCTCGAAAGTAATGACATCGTCTTTCTTAAAATCATCGTTTAGTTTTTCAAGCCTTGCTTCCAGTTTTTTCTTGGTTTTTTCAAGTTGCTTAACCGTAAAGTTTTGGTTTCTGTCATGCTTATATTCCTCAATATAGTTCAAAATTTCATCAATCTGATCTTGAATATGCTTCTCTTGGTATTCTTTACTCATCGGAATTTTTTCAAATTGCGTATGACCGATTACAACCGCATCATATTCTCCGGTAGCAATTTTGCCGATAAATCTTTTTCTGTTTTTCGGCTCAAAGTCTTTTTTATCTGCCACCATAATGTTAGCTGACGGATAAAGCTGCATAAACTCTCTGCCAATCTGTCCTGTTAGGTGATTCGGTACAACAAAGAGTGATTTACTGCACATTCCAAGCCTTTTTGATTCCATTGCGGAAGCAACCATTTCAAAGGTCTTTCCACTGCCAACCACATGAGCAAGTAAGGTGTTTCCACCGTACAAACTTCGTGCAATTGCATTTCTTTGATGCAGTCTGAGTTTGATTTCCGTATTCATTCCCTCAAAAGAGAGATTACTTCCGTCATACTCTCGATTTCGTATTGAATTGAAACGCTCATTGTAGAGCTTTACAAGTCTACTTCTTCTTTCCTGATCGTTAAATATCCAGTTTTTAAATTCTTCTTTTAGAAGTTCCTGTTTTTGTCCCGCTAATAAGGTTTCTTTTTTATTTAGCACAGAAGTTTTTGAGCCGTCCGAATTTACAATCTGGTCAAATACCTTTGTTTCTTTTAAGTTCAAGGCATCTTCAATCAGCTTATATCCGTTTACCCTTGATGTTCCGTAGGTCATTTCTGCAAGATCGTTGCCCTTATCTCTGCTCTTTCCTTCAATATTCCATTCGCTTGTCAGGTTGGAGAATTTGACTTTAATATCCCATCTTGCCCAGCCCGGTGTTTTCAGCGTTTCAAAGATAAATTTTTCAATGTCTTTAATCGGTATCCAAGTCGCACCAAGACGAATGCTGATCTCACTTGCTTCCAGTTCTTTCGGTAATACTTTGGTAAGTTCCGCTTTTTGATATTCCAAACGGTTCATCTCATAGCTTATCAGCTCTTTTTCTTTTCCATCTTCCGCATAGCCAAGATGAGGTAGTTCCCGTTCCGTCTGTCTTAACTTTGCAAGGTAACTGTCTACGATGGTAATCTTTTCTCTGATATTTCCGGATAGGTATTCGTCCTTTGTAACATAGCCATACTTATAGGAATTGCTGCCATTTGCACAGGCGAAAGGCAAATCTCCATCTTCGGGGTTAAAGGATAGCGGTCTGTAAAAGTTCTGTTCTTCTCTGATACTTAGATAAATCTCTCCCCTTAATTCTTCTATTAGAGTCGGTCTATCTTTTCCTGTCAGGCTTTCCATATAGTCAAAGTCCACATAACCCTTTTCGGACATAGATAGCACAAGAGCTTCTAAAGAAGTATCTACATGGTCGATAGTCTTTGCCTTTGTAATTGTTCTTTTTGAAAAAATATCACCTTTTTCCTTAAAGTTTTCTTCTTCGTCAAGGATTTCTATGGAGGAAACAAGTGGGAAATTGCTATCCTCTTTTAAGGCTCTGGTATTACTTAGGTTATTGACATAGCCATGCTTTTTAGAAAAACTGTCATAGACTTCATTGAGCTTTTCCTGTGATTTTTTCACTTCATCGTCGGAAAAATCTTCCTTTTGTTTGTAAATGACATCTTTAAGGGCAGTATTCAGCTCAAGATAATCTTTAATCTTTTCTTTGTTTTTGTCCGTTATCTCTTTTTTTACAAAAAGAGAATTTTCCCTGTAATACACTTCGTCATCAATGATAGTATATGAAAAATTTTTGACATCATCTGTGGCAGGGATAGATGTGATTTCATCATCAAGCAGCTCTATTTCCTCATACTTTGCGTTCTTTGATATTTCTGTACCTGCTTTTGTAAGTAATTCCTTTAAGTCAGCATTTTCTTTCGGTAGACAAGCAAGGGTATTTCCAAATCTTCCTGATACTTCACGCATTGTGCCGAGTACCTGTTCGGGATGATCTACAAAGTATTTGTTATATACAAGTCCCTTTTCATCTTCAGATAGATGTACCCAGTCCTCATCCCTTTCTCTAATACTATCTCTTTTCTTTAGGAAAATAATGTCCGATGTTACTTCCGTTCCTGCAACGCCCTTAAAGGTATCGTTTGGAAGTCTGATGGCTCCTAAAAACTCCGCCCTTGCTGCAATGTATCGTCTGACACTTTCATCCTTTTTATCCATCGTCCCTGAAGATGTTATAAAAGCGATAATACCGCCATTTCTGACTTTATCAATGGACTTGGCAAAGAAATAATCGTGAATCAGAAAGTTATTTTTGTTATACTCTCTGTCATTTACCTTGTATTCTCCAAAAGGTACATTACCGATAACCGCATCAAAGAAGTTATTGGAAAAGCTCGTTTCTTCAAGTCCTTTAATCTGTATATCGCTTTCCGGATATAGCAGTTTTCCAATTCGACCGCTTACGGAGTCAAGCTCCACACCGTAAAATTTGGACTTTTTCATTTCATCAGGAAGATTGCCGATAAAGTTTCCGATGCCCATTGACGGCTCTAAGATATTACCACTCTTAAAGCCCATTCCTGACAGGGTAGAGTAGATACTGTCAATTACTGTTTTCGGTGTGTAAAAGCTCGTTAAGGTAGATTCTTTTGCAGAGTCATATTCATCCTGCGATAAGTTCTCCTTTAGAAAAGCTCTTGCTTCTTTCCACTGACCTTCCTTGCTCTCGTCAAAGACTTCGGATAGTCCGCCCCAGCCGACATATTTTGCCAAGACTTCCTGAGCTGTGCTGTCAAGTTCTCTTTGCCCGCTCTCCACTCGGTTAAGCATAGAGATTGCTTCAAGGTTATTATTTAATCTTTCACTTGGACTTAGCTTTTCAGAGAGGATTTCTTCGGTAATCTTAAAGTTATGAGCTTCTATTTTAGCTTTTTCTGCCTTTTCATCAATGTCTTGAATTGTATCTTTAGCTTTCTTGTATGTCAGATTTTCAAATATTCGATCAAGATCTCTTTCTAAACGATAGGGAATGACATCTGAGCCTGTTATCATACCGCCGAGATATTCGGTATTATCCTTAACCGTTACCGTCTTTAGGTTCTTTCCCATATTGTCAAAGCGGGTAATGGTACAGTCCTTATCCTTGTATCTTACTTCATCACCAACAATAAAGCTCGGTCTTTCAAGGCTTACCTTTCTTAATAGCTCCTCATTATCCATAAACGGTACGATTGCAATTTGCCTATTTCCATCTCTTGCCGGATAAAGCCATACCTCCGGCTTTCCGTTTACTTTATTTTTTTCAATATCCCTTGCGATATATGCTTCATGGTCAAAATAGACGGTATCACCTTGTTTCACTGCAAATTGTTCTGTAAGACTTTCTTCTTTTTCATTCAGTTCTACTTCTTCTTTTTGCTGAATGTAGTCAAATAGGGTAGGTTGAACAGGACTTTTCCCAAGTGTTTCTTCCATTTCTTCAAAGTTTTCATAAGTTTTATACTCGGCTATATCTATTCTTAAATGTTCTTTTAGCTGATACGCTGTATAGCCGTAGCTGTCTATCAGTTCATCAACCTTTTTGCTATCTTCATAGCTTTCTCCATAAAACAGCTTGTACTTTACACCGCCAAGAGCTACGCTGTTTTTCGCTTCTGATAAATTGATATGAGCTACATCAGACTTATCTGCCACAATGAACTCTGTGCCGATCTTAATAGCAATTTTTTCATCAGGCAGGGCATTTATGTCATCTGCTTCTTTTTCTTTATCCTCTGCATTAACACCTGATAATTTGTTCCTATCGTTGATAATACTCTCTGCTTCTTCTAATGAAATTCCCATTTCATCACTAAGATAAAAAATTTCCTGTTCCTTATGATTCTCTTTTGAGGAAAGCTGTCCGTTAAATACTCGGTCTATTTCTTCCTCGCTCATCTGTTTTACAAGCTCGGTATCTTTAATCTCTCGAAAAGTCTTTGGAAAATCCTCTAAAATAAGTCTTTGTGCGTTTAGTTCCTTCAGTTCCTCAAGATTGAAATATCCCCATTCAGGTTCAATCCCTAAAACAAGACCAAAAGCATCACCGCTTTCTCTGTCGTACTCCGTCATATACCAAGTCCAGTTGCTTCTAAAAGGAATGATATATGCTGCATGAACTTCCTTATCCGCTAAATCAATTTCTTCCTGTGCGTAAAGTTCCGGTACTCTTTCAAGCATTTCCTTTGTCATCAGATTTTCAGGTTCATCTTTAGAATAATATTGTGATTTTTGTGGCTCTTTTTCTTCTTCTCTCTCTGCCTTACTTTCTATTTTCTTTTCTTCAAGATAAAGATTTTTAGAAAGCAGCTCATCAATATGCTTTGCCACACTTGACCAAGTAAGAAACACATCTTTACAATTATCCTTTTCCAGTTTTATTCCTTTGGCATCGTGCCATTCTCCACTACCTGTCAAGCCTGATACCGCATGGCTTCTTCCTCCTGTTCCATACTCATCTTTTAAAAAGTTGGCTTTTTCCTGTAAAGTGTGATTTTCTTTAAAAAACTTTGTAATTCGCTCTTTTCCTCTATCGATTCCACTTCCTCTTGAAAGGCTTTCAAGGACTTCATCTTCTGTAATAAAAGGCTTTACCTTCGGAAGTTCCGTCAAATTGGTACTGTATTCCTTTCGTGGCAGTGCAAGCTCCTGTAACTTCTGATAAAGGCTGTCCACCTTATGATAGTGAAACCTCAGTATATCTCTGTTTTCTTTGTATCCTGCTAAAAATCTATCATATTCTTTGATGACATCCCCAAGGTGTTCAGGATTTTTCAGTGCCTCGGATAATCGTTTTGTTTCATCCAGAAAGCCACCTCCCTTTTCGAGAAATTCAAAAAAGCCTTGTTCTTTTCCTTCCTCACTCAAATCGTGAATGAGATACCATAGGGACTCTGAAATCCGATCTCTTTCATAGTCTAAGGCTTCCTGTAGTTCCACATTTGTGGCAAATTCTCCGCTGTTAAGAAGTTCATTGATCCTCTTTGCAGCATCACTCCAACTTAAAACCTGCGTATGATCTTCCCTTGCCGATGTTCCGGAAGCAAAATCAATCCCCTTATCCGAATACCACGCTGAGATTTCATTTCCGTCAATGATATAGCCGTTTCCCCCTTGAAAAGTATTTTTAAGGTATTCTCCCAATTCTTCATTGCTTTTTCCTTTAGAAAACTCGGCAATAACAGGAAGTCTGCCACCATCGTGATTTCCTCCGTTAATAAGGACAGTGTCTATATCTTTCTGAGCAAGAGGGATGCTAAGCCTTATCTGTCCATAAGAATTTTCAGGCAAAGAAAAAGAAGCCTTGTCCGCTTCTCTTATCTCTACTTTAGTATTTTCTTTTAGATTTCCACGATTTCCTTGATGGTCATTTCCTTCAAGGCTGAAATCATCGCCCCATACTGAGGACTTTCCTCGCTCTCTATCTTCAAAGCCTTCATCAGCTTCGGTTTTTCTGTCCTCATAAATGCTATCGCCTGTTTTTGAATATCCATCAGGTGTTCTGTCAGCTTCTTCTCCTTGTATAGATCCACTAACATCTCGAAGCGGCTCTGCTCCTCGCTCTGTGAAAGATAATCCAGCCTCATCGCTGCGTAGGTCGGATTCGGATATTCCTTGATGAATTCCATCTGTTTCTCCAAGCTGCTTAGTGTATTCTCCCTGATTTTGACTGCTATCTCCTCCGTACTCCCCATTTCTGAAAACTCGCTCGGTTTCACTAATTCTTTCCTTATCATCTCGTCGAAGTACATAGTTTTCTCCTTCCTCAATTTCTTCTTTAATCTTATTATATCCTGCTTCTCTGCTTCTTAAAACTCCTTTTTGAAGCTCTATCTCTTTGCTCTTTTGAATGGTTGTATCTATGATATTTCCGCTAATATCCGATACGGTTTCACCAAGGCTCATAAGGGATATGCTGTCCAGTCTTTTGAAATTTTCTCTTAACAGCTCCTTATTCATCGGATAATCCACCTTAAACCTTGAAGCTACCGCATAGCTGATGGAATCCCTTACAAATTTGACAAAGGATATTCTGTCCTCATCAGCTATTCTAAGCTCATTCATCAAGCTGTCTATCTTTTCATCGCCATAGATTCTGCTTAGAAAAAAGATATTTTCAAGGTTACTTTCACTTTCTTCATAGCCTTCATTTGCTATCATCTCCTTTAAGACCTCTTGATGAGATTCTTTATCAAATCGCCAGAGATTGACCTCATTGACATTTCTGTTTCTTGAAACGGTCTGGCTTACATCAAAGATGTAGTCCACTCTCTTTTTTATGCCGTAGTCTTCTAAGATCGGAATTCCTTTTTGTCCTCGCATAACGGTTCGATGAAAGCGTTCACGCCAATAGTCGAACTTGGCACAAGCTATCGCTTCAGGATTTTTATCATAGATACTTAATTGACTTCTAAAGTCATATCTTTGATTGTTCCCGACAACCTTCAGGAGCTTTAAATATTCCGCTTCACTATGCAGAATGTCCTGTTTTACAAGCTCCAAAATGTTATGAAAATCATTGATTCGCATTTTTACCTCCTTTTTCTAATATTCATTTTTCCTATTCATTCTTCTGGTGTTCCTCTACCGTATGTTTTATCTGTTCCTCAATCTTTTCTAAAAATTCTTTTTTGGAAGATTTGCCCTGTGCTATTTCAGACAATTCCATTTCCCACTGTGCCGTCATTTCTGCTGATTTGAAGTTATCTGCAACAATCTCAATCAGGCTTTTTCCTTTCGGTGTTGCAATCAGATTCTTCTTATCTCGTTCAATAAATTCTTTGTAAATCAGATTTTCAATAATGCCTGCTCTTGTTGCCGGTGTTCCAAGTCCTTCTCTTTCCACTTCAACACCTTTTTCCAATGTATCATTACCTGCAAGCTCCATAGCTTTTAAGAGTGTGTCCTCTGTAAAGTGTTTCGGAGGCTGAGTGTATTTTTCTTTAATCTCTTTATTTTCAATGGTAATAACATCTCCAATGCTTACATCAGGAAGCTCCAAGTCCTCATTCTTCTTAGATTTGTATTCTTTAAGGTATTTTGTAAAGCCCTCCTCTTTAATTACCTTGCCGGTACTTGTAAATTCAAAACCGTCAAATTCAGCTACAATTTTAGTAGTATTTTGGGTGAGTGGATAGCCTGCACTTGCGTGAAACTTATTAGAAATCAGTCGATATACTTTTGCTTCACTTTCAGAAAGTTTTGATATATCTTCACTGAGCGATGATACGGTCGGGATAATCGCATGGTGATCCGTAACTTTTTTAGAGTTGAATACTACCTTGATGCGCCCTGTATCAAAATCATTTTTTCCTAAGATATTGTTAACTGTGCTTGTAATCATATCTTCGGTTAAACATCTGCTGTCCGTTCTTGGATAAGTAATCAGCTTCTTTTCATACAGGCTTTGTGCATAGTCAAGTGTCTGTTTTGCACTATATCCGAAATACTTGTTGCACTCTCTTTGAAGTGTTGTCAAATCAAATGGCAAGTCAGGCTTAGTAACTTTTTCTTTCTGAATCACATCCGTAATTTCTATTCTGTTTTCGAGTAAGTTTTTAAGCTGTTCCGCCACTTCCAAGCTGTCAATTCGTTCTGTGGAAAGAGTAAAGTCGTCAAGTTCAAGTTCTACCGTATAGTATTTTTCTTTCTTAAAGTCTGCTATCTCGTCATCTCTTTTAACAATCATGGAAAGGGTAGGTGTCTGAACTCTCCCAACACTGTAATTCTGCTTATATAGGCAGGAATAAAGTCTGCTGATGTTCATTCCAACAAGCCAATCTGCAATGGCTCTTGCCTGTGCTGATTCAAAGAGATTATCATAAACATTTCCGTCTTTTAGATTATCAAAGCCCTCTTTAATTGCAGAATCTTCCATTGATGAAATCCAAAGCCTTTTCATCTTCTTTTTGCAGTTTGCTTGAAGATATACAAGTCTAAAGATTGCTTCTCCCTCCCGTCCTGCATCACAGGCATTGATAACTGTATCAATCTCCTTATCATTCATCAGTTTTTTTAGGACTGCAAACTGCTTCTTTGTTGCCTTTGCCACTTCATATTTGTACTCTTTTGGAATAATCGGCAAGTCGTCAATATTCCATTTTGCATACTTTTCATCATAAGAATCGGGATTTGCCATTTGAATTAGGTGTCCAACACACCAAGAAACTATATATCCGTTCCCCTCATAATATCCGTCTTTTTTATTCTTTGCTCCAATCACTTTGGCTATGGATAGGGCAACACTCGGTTTTTCTGCTATCACAAGTTCCATATCGTTTTTCCTCCTTGTTTTCAGTAAAATAGGGCGAAAGTCGTGATTCTTCCGCCCTGTGTTATGTTCTGAATATTATATGTTTTTCGTGAAGAATTATTCTTCTAATTCATCTTCTCTGTCATCTGTTTCATCTTCCGTTTCCTGATTTTCAACTTCTTCATTTTCCATTTCTTCATTGACTTCCGCTTCCGAGAAAAAATCATCATCTTCCTCTAAGGCTTCCAGTTCCTTATCTTCTTTCTTCTTTGTTATCTTGAAATAATATCCTGCTCCCAATGCACCCAAAGTTACAAGAGCAAGCAGGATATATGTTCCGGTGCTGCTTTTTTCTTCCTTTTTTTCAGGCTTTACTTCTTCCGTTTTCTCTTGTTTTACAGGTTCTTCCTTGACTACTTCTTTCGGTTTTTCCTTTGCTTCAACCATATTGAGCAGATCATCTTCGGAAACTTCGGTAAGGAGCATTACATTTTCTCCCTGTTCATCGTGATTGATAATGAGGTGAAAGGTCTTACCGTTCTTCGTCTTAAAGGTAATAAACTGTCTGGCATCAGCGGAATATTTATCGGTTTCCTTATTCTCCTTATCGCTGTTATGATGAATCGGATAATCTTGATTGGCATTATCCTTGTTTTCCGTAACGGAAGCCCTTGCTTTTGAGGGAGCGGAAGCCACTCCCTTATTTGTATTTGCCTTTTCACCGTTTGAAGCCGCATTATTTTGTTTTAAGTTCTCAGGTTCTTTCGCATTTAACTTATTGGGATAGCGGACTTCTTTTTCTTCTTCCTTTTTAATAACTGTAATTTCCGGTTTTTTCGGTTCTTCTTTTAGTGTTTCCTGTGCTGCTTCTTTTTCATCAACCTGTGCATAGGCTACCGATGGGTAAGCTGCCATAATGACCATAACCACAAGAAGCAAAACTGTCATTAGCCTTGTAAATACCTTATTTTTCATAACTGTTCTCATCTGTTTTCTCCTTTTTCGTTTCTGTTTGTTCCTTTTTAACCTTTGCCATTAAATCTGTAATTGTGATGTTGTTCTTCCTGCAAATGGCAACAATCTCCTCATTTTCAAGTTCTTCTTCACGAATCAATAAAGGCTCCAATTCTTCATCAATCAGAGCCTTCTTATCCCTTAACTTCTTTATCTTGTTTTTTACTGCTGTAAGTTCTTTTTTCACATTTTACCGTCCTTTCATCGTTTAACGAACTCTACCGAATCCATAGAAATGTTCTCTCCAGTAAGGTGTATTGATACTGACAAAGCGAATCGGATCTCCTGCGTGTATCATCATTCCGTTCCCTGCGTAAATGCCGACGTGAGATATTGGACTTCCACTGTTATAGGTGTTTTTAAAAAAGATTATATCTCCCGCCTTTGCTTCCGATGGTGATACGGGATTGCAGTAAGTTTTGTAAATTCCCCAAGCGGTCGTTCGTGGCATATTTTTTACTCCCGAATGGGTAAAGCTCCAACACACAAAGGACGAACAGTCGAAGTTATTCGGCCCGTTCGCCCCAAATACATATCTCTTTCCGATATGCTTTTCCGCTTCGTTAAACAATGCCTTCACCGTTACATCATCAAAGGCAATTCCCGGATTTGAAAAGTCGGGATTCTCTACAATCTCCGATAAATTTCCGTTTCCGCTTCCAAAGACAGTTTCCATATTTCCTTTAGATGCAAGCAGTGCTTCATAGTGAAGAACATTATCGGGATACTCTGCAAAGATTTCTCTTACAACACTGTCCATTTCTCTTTTCTTCAGCGTTACTATGAGCTTCTTATACTCATAGGCTTCTTCATGGCTTTCGGTATGCTCATTGCCATCTTCATCGGTATATGTTTCCGTAACTGTCCTGTATCTGATTTCAATTTTTTCCCGATAAGATAAATCATACATCTTTGTAAAAAGGTCATTGATGATGCTTTGAACTTCCTTTGAATCCTTAATTTCTCCACATCTTGAAGTGATGTAGGATAAAAGTTCATGGGTATTGTGTCCGATTTCTCCCTCTTTTTCTATGATGTATTCATCATAGCCGGGATAATTTCCCTCTACGGAATCTATCTCCTCCTGTAGTCCTTCCTCCAATCCCGAAAACTGCTGATTGATTTCACTTAGCACAGTTTGGTTGGAAAGATAGGTTGTGGTTAATACTCCGCTTGTAGAGTTCATCATTCCAGTCATAGATGTGCCTGCAAAGTTGGTAAAGAAAGTCAGTAAAATAATAAGACCTATGACAATCATCATAAGTCCCTTTGCTTTTCGTACGATCATTTCCTTTGAACTCTTTAAGGTGTTAATAACTCCTTCCTTAATCCTGTCCCTAAGCCTTGATTTATTCTGCTTTCTTATAGTATCTTTCATTTGCTTACGCTTTTGAAATCTCTTAAAGGTATCAGCTTTCTTGTACTCATCCGTTTTCTTTAATTCCTCTTTGGCTTCCCGAAACTCCAGCTTTGATTTACGCTTTCGTATCTTGTAATCTTTTTTGCTGAGATCATAGCTTTTCTTAGCCTTTTTCTTATTGGCATAATTTTTTATCCCATGAAGTAATTTTGAGTTTACATCTGCAATCTTTTCTCCTGTTTCCACACCCTGATTTTCATCACTGCCATGGGAAAGATAATCCCTTACCGTTTCACTTCCTTTTGCAAGTCCTGATAGAGCAGACACCTTTGCTACCTTATTTTTCAGTGCCTTTTTTTGCTCTTTGGAAAGCCTGTTCTTTTTTTCTTTGTCATAGACAGTTTCTTTACCGGTATTTTTGCTTTCAGCCTTATCTTTAGCATTTTCTTCTTTTGAAGTATTATCCTTACTTCTTGTATAGAGCTTATCTGAATAGTTTTTCTTCTTATACTTTTCCTTTCGAGCATTATATTTTTTGGAAGATTTTCCTGTTATATCTTCCTTTATATGAAGATTATCTTCCACATCATAAGTTGACTCAAAATAGTCGCTGTCCCTAAAGTCATTGTCATATCTGTCGATGATACCGTCATTATCAAGGTCTTTGCCTAAAGGATCGTAGATTCGTCCGTCTTTCACATCGATATTATAGTCTGACTTTATTTCGGCATTTCCTTTGTTGTCATTTCCTTGACTGTTATTTATCTTAACAGATTTTCTATGCCTTGCATTTTTCTTGGAACTTCCCTGAGTAAGCTCATTCTTAGAAACTCTCTTGCTTATCTTTTCGTGTATCTTATCCTGAAATCTATCTTTGTCATGAATAATCTTCCCTCTATAATCATCCCCATGCTTTAGCTTACTACTTTCGTCAATATCAAAACTATCTTTTACTAAAAGTTTTGCTTCTTCCCTTATTTTTTGTCTTTCGGCAAAGTCTTTTTTCAGTTTTTTATTCATAAGCCTACCTCACTTCTTCAGGTTTCGTTGTCATCTTCTTATATAAAATGGTGTCTTTTGGGAACTTGTCGATAAATGGAACTATGGTATTTCCAAAGAACAGCAGTCCCTCGCCCTCATTGGAGTTGGTAACATATTTAAGCTGAGGTTTTGAGATTTTAAGCTTTCTTGCAAGTATTTCTCTATCGCCGGATGCCTGATTAAGCATTAGTACAAAGTCCGTATTATCAAAGATATTTTCTATCTCCTTACTCATGAGTAGGTCTTTGACATTCTGCGTGATACCTGTCGGAATACCACCCCATTTCCTGAAACGCTTCCATATCTCTACTGAGTAAGAGGCGGTCTGCTCATCTTTTAAAAGCAGGTGGAACTCGTCTATATAGTATCTTGTTGCCTTATTTCCTCTGTTTAAAGATACCTTATTCCACACCTGATCCTGTATCACAAGCATGCCTATTTTCTTTAACTGACTTCCAAGCTCTTTGATGTCAAAACAAAGCAGTTTCTTATTCAAATCCACATTTGACTGATGGTTAAATACATTAAGAGAGCCTGTTACATAAATCTCCATCTCTGTTGCAAGTTTCTTACCGACCTTTTCTTCCTGATTTTTAAGCATATCGTATAAATCCTGAAGTATCGGCATATTTTCTTTTATCGGATTGTCAAAATACTTCTCATAAATCTTAGGCAAACACCTGTCTATTACCGACTTTTCTTCCGCAGTCAGTCCGCTTCCACCAACTACAAGCTCAAGCATACTCATTATGAAGTTTGCCTTGTCTTTAAGCGGTGCGTCCCCATCCCCGTAGTTCATATTTATATCAAGGGGATTGAGGTAGTCCTTTGACTTACTGCTGACTTTAATAACTTCCCCGTCAAACTGTCTTACAAGATTTCCGTACTCTCCTTCGGGATCGCAGATAATGACATCATCATCCGTTACAATAATAGCATTAGCCATTTCTCTTTTCGCTGAAAATGACTTACCGCTACCCGGTGTACCAAGTATCAAACCGTTCGGATTTTTGAGCCTTTTCCTGTCTGCCATAATTAGGTTATGACTGAGGGCATTTAATCCGTAATACAAACTGTTGCTTGAGTTGATGAAAAGTTCTTCCGTTGTAAAGGGCATAAAGACTGCCGTAGATGAGGAAGTAAGTCCTCTGTTAATCTCAAGCTTATTTACTCCAAGAGGAAGTACACTTACAAGTCCCTGTTCCTGTGTGTGGTCAAGCCTTTTTATCTTACAGTTATGCTTATTGGCAATGGAGCTTATCTGTGCAATAGAGTTTTCAAGTTTTTGTATTGTCCTTGCAAAATTCATAAAGACAATGGTTACAACAAACATTCTCTCATCTCTTGTCTGCAAGTCTTTTAACAGGCTTTTTACATCTTCCCCATAGGTGATTAAGTCTGACGGTAAGATGTCCATATCATAACCCGATCTTACCGCCTTTTTATTTTCCTCAATTCGCATCTTATCAATATCGGTATTTTTCCTTTTTACCATCTTAATGGCTTCGCTCTGTTCTATCGCCCTGATATGAAACGAGATATTGATGTTATCATCAATGTCTAAAAACTCTGAAAGCATACGGTCTGAAAGCTCACTTGCAAGGATTTGAAAATGGCTTGTTGCTCCGATGAATTTACCGAACTTAAAATATCTGCTTGGTGTAAAGTTAAACTCATCAGGTGTAATATATGTCTTTGTACTTTCTTTTCTTTGCAAGTCATTATATGAAAAGTAAAATGTCTTACTTGGATTTAATATATCGTGAAGAATCTTTAACCTTTCTTCGCCGGTAAGGCTTTCCGCCCTTACTCCCATATTTTTAAGATTGGATAAGATGTCTATCTCCAGTCTTTCAAGTTTTGAGATTGCCTGCTCCATATTGTCCGCCTCTACTGTAAATGTTACATACTTTGATTTTTTCAGTCCGTTATTTCCCTTTACTATCTGGCTTTTTAGCATTTCTCTAAACTCTAATCGTATATCGTCAAAGCCGTCCTTTTTATCCGGTATTTGTATTGCCGACTGCATTTCTTCATTTCTTCCAAGCTGATTAATATATGAAAGCTCGATACTTACACTCGGATCAAAGGAGTTTAGAAAGTTTGCAAACTGGTTAAAAATCAAGTCCCTATCTTCGTCTAAGGCAAGCTGGTAGTTAATGTCCTCAAAGACGATACTTTTATTAAAGTACCTTTCATCTGTTTGGCATATACCGCTTTTTAACATTCTAAGATAGGGAATGGTATCTTCTACGGTATGGCGTTTCGGCTCTTTCTTTAAGATAAGACTTAAAAATCCGCTTCTCTCTTTTTTCATCTTTGTTTTATCTTGCTTTAAGTCCTGTTTACCCCTTTTTAGTGCCTTTTTGTTTCTTTCTAACTTTATCTGCTGAATTTTTCTTTTGCTGTTCAAGGTAAACCTCCTTTCTCACACGCTTCATCGGTTGGTAAAACTTGTGCAAATAGATATGCTTAAAATACTTTTCAAAGGGCAGTCCGTCCTTTTCAAAAAGAGTTGCGAAAAATATAGGAAGCGTTGATACAATAAGAAGTATGACCGCTATATCATTTGGTACAAATTTTCTTGTAAAGATATATACGGGGATTCCTATCAGTCCTGCAACGCTGAATCCTATGAGCTGTCTTTTGGTAAGATTAAAAGCAACTTTTGTTTTAACTTTATTTAAATCTTTTGGAATGGGTACATACGCCATAAGCTACCTCCCATCTTCCTTTATTCTCAAAAGTTCCTCTATATGTCCATATACGCTTGAAACTTCGTCCCTTACTTCTTCGATTTCTCTTTCCATCTCATTATTTTTCTCACTTTGAAACATCAAAATGGAATTGCTGTCTCTTTTGACAGTATCAATCTTTTTCTCCAGTCTGCTTAGTTTTCTCCTGTTTAGTGCAGTAAAAGCTACTGCAAATCCTGCAAGTAAAACTTCCACAGATAAAAAGAGTCTTTCTTTATTTTCTGTTGTTTTCATCTTATCCTCCTTAATGCGAGTTCATCACGCTTTTTGCAAGTGTTCCGCTCTTTAACATCATCAGTCCCAGTAATACGGCATATCCGAGTACCATAAATATGCTCGTGTGTATGTCCGTAAAGTTTATCGTTTTAACCAATACTGCATAAATTCCAAGACAAACCATTAGAATCAATCCCTGAAGCCCTAAAGCAAACAGTCCTTTGATGTAGTTTGTTCCTATCTGCCCCCATTCTTTGTTTCCCATCGTCGCAAAAGGAATGGCTGAAACAGATGAGTACACATAGATTTCAAACATTCTTCCATAAACTACAAGCATAATCACGATGGATATTGCCTGTATTGCAACTTTTACAAGTGAGATTTCAAACAGAATCATTAAAAGCTCACCCAGTCCTTTATCCTTTAGGGCATCCACCATCTGAACAATCTGATCTCCGGAAACGGTGGCAGAGGTGTTGATTACCCCTGCCGCCTTGTTTACCATACTTTGTGCAACATCAAAAACCGCCATTGAAAACTCAAAGGCATGAGATACTAACCATACAGCAATCCACATCTTGATGATGTATTTGAAAAACTCAAAGGTATCCGTATCGTGCATATTGTTCTTTTGCATGACCATATTGATAAGCTCGATACAAAGGACTGCCGTTATGATTAGCCCTGCTATGGGAATAATAACGGAGTCATTAATATTTTTAATAAAGCTGAATACTTCTCCGTTCCACCCCATAGGTGTCTTTCCTACATCTGCTGCAACGCTGTTTACCTGATTGTTTATGTCAAGAAACATGGACTCTAAGTTTGCCTTGATACCTCCGAGCAGAAGTTCTCTGAAAAATTCTTCTATCTTATCGAAAATACCAAACATAGATTTCTCCTTACTTCAAAAGATTTGCAAGTAGCGGAATAAGCTTTAAGCCGATAAGGACAATACCTCCTCCAGCCATAAGCTGCTTTATACCTTGTGATTTTGCTCCGGGATTGTCATTACCGTACCCTTCCATCAGGTTGATGACTCCCCATGCACCAAGTCCTGCACCTACCGCCATAACTAATATTTTTAATACATCTACCGCCTGTGTAAAAAATTCCATTTTATTCTTCCTCCCTATTTTCTTTCTTCTCAATTTTGTTGTATGACTTTACTACAAAGTTTTTGTAAGTCTTACCGTCTTTTTCACGCTCTTTGAAATATCCAAAGATATGAATGAGATCGCCTTTTTCAAAGTCTTTTGCTGTTTCTGCCTTCTCGCCATAGGCTGCACAGTTGATATATTCTTTGCCTTTCCCGTACTTTTTTACAAGAGTAAAGTTTGTAACTTCTACTGTTTCCTCATCTTTTTCAAAACTTGAGAACGTAGGCTCTGCAACCAAGTTGGCATTGATGTTAATCATTTCCTGCTTCATGTTTTTTATTTCTCCTTTTTCTTTTCAATAAAAAAAGCGACTGAAAGTTTTATTTTCCAATCGCTTCATAACGCTACTGTTAAGTTTTCTTATGTTTTATTAAGTGGGATTTCTTATCCTTATCATCTTTCCTCCTGCTTTTTACATGAAAAAAGCAGCAAATCTATTTTTAGACTTACTGCTTATCATCACTGCTGTTTACTTGTTTTTCTTCTTTTATCTTTTCTATCTTCTTCGTGTCTACAAAGTGAGTAGCATACCATTTTTCAATATCTTCAGAACCACTTTTGCTAAACCGTAGTTTAATAACCGGCTTTTTCCCTTGCCCGTTCTTTTTCTTAACCGCCCATTTCTTATATACACAAAACGACGGTTTTAGATTTCCTTTCTTTGCATATACCCTCATTTCATGCAGTATTGTAGACAATTTTTTAAGATTGACCTTGCATACTTTTTCCAAATACAAAACTTTTCCATTTCTCCAAAGTTCATAGTCGGTCTTTGAAAGTATTTCCAAATCCATAAGCACATCTACTGCTGTTGCATATCCTTTTCTTTTTAATTGGTGATACATAGATGAATGAACTTTTCCTATCAGTTCTTTATCGTTCAATAAGGTTTCCTCCTTGTGTATTTCTCTTTGATTATTATACCAAATGCAAATAATATCTAACAGCTATAACTTCATAATAACCGTATTCTTATTTAGTTTAGCCTTGCCCCTTCTTTTCATATAGCTTTCTATATCAAACAGGTTCTTTTTATCATAATCCTCAAGTAGCTTATAGTTCTTGTGCTTTGTAATATCAAATTTATCCGATAGGAAAGGGCGGACACCACGAAGTTGAAAGATACATTTACTGCCGTCCATAACGGTTATCTCATCTTGGCTCATCAGTTCCTTACCGGTCTTTTGATAATTTAATCCGAAACTCTTTTGATTGCTCCTTGTTTCAGAAGTGTTATATAGGTCTATGGTTTCTTTACCAAGTGTTTCAGAAAGCTCTTTTAGAGTTGTTTTCTCTTTGCCACCTAAGAATAGGGTACTATCA
>CAUQXC010000016.1:0-25346 GCA_963522175.1 uncultured Lachnospiraceae bacterium | reverse complement strand
GAAAAATATTCTAACAATTTTTAAAAATAACTATTGACTTTCCTTAGTTGGTCTACAAAAGAATGATTTATAGCAAGTGTTAAGCAAGTATTCAATTTACTTTGTTCTGATGTTGGAAACATCTAAATAGTCAGGCTGGTAGTGGAACTTGTAGTCTGTGATTTTATCCGCATTATAGACGGTCATACCAACCGTTCTTGATATAGGGACTAATGCTGCATCGTCATGTAATCCATTTATAATTGTATTATACACATTCTGAATTTCTTTTTTATCGGTCATAGTATTTAAGCTTCTGATTAGCTCATCAGAGTTTTTCATACTGGTTAATGCTTTTGATGTCATATTATCCATTACCGGATTTTTTGAAAATGATGAAACCAGTTTATATGGATCCATTGGTATGTTGTATGTTATTCCGATAGCCAGTTGATACTTGCCTTCAGAGATGTTTTTATAGTGATTCATTGTTTCGGAACTTGATGTTTTCACTTCAAATCCAACTTTTTTTAGGTCGCTGGCAACGGCTTCTGATATATCTTTGAGCATTACCTGATCACTTGAGCAAGAAATATTTACAGAGAGTTTTGTGCCATCCTTTTCACGAATACCATCACCATCTTGGTCTTTCCAACCGGCTTTTTCAAGCAAATCTTTAGCTGTTTGTTCTGAATAAGAATAAGATTCAGTGTCCACATTGCAATATGGTAAATTTTTATCCAAGATTGAAGGAGCTTCTTTCTCAATATCTCCCAGAATATTTTTTCTTAGAGATTTTGTATCTATTGCGTAATTTATTGCTTTTCTGACAGAAACATCATCAAAAGGAGATGTGTCAGTATTAATACCGATATATCTTGTTTGAATTACAGTATCTGATGTTTTGCCGGCAAAGGACTTGTCTTTTTGTAAAGAATTATAAGAATCATAACTTAGATTATTCGTACCTAAAATCAAGTCAACTTCTTTGTTGCGAAGTGCCAGTAATTTGGAATCATTATCAGGAATGATTTTGATTTTAAATGATTCTACATCAACATTTTTACGGTTGTAATTCGGATTTTTTACAAAGGTGTAGGTATCATTGTCCTTTTGACCATTATACATGTATGGACCGGTTCCCATTGTGGCGTTTTTTACTTTTTCTGATAATGTACCATCTGCATTAAATGCGTTTGGCGACATAATTCCCATAGGCAGAGGGAGAGTAAAATCATTGAGAGCACCATAGTAAGGAGATGACAGTTTAACAGAGACAGTATATTTATCAACAACAGTGATTTTTTCTATTAATGTACTTGTTAGACCAAAAGCTCCGTTATATGTTTCTAAATTTTTTCCGACATTCTCGAAATTTTTTTTCACTACTTCAGCAGTTAATTCCTCGCCATCAGAGAACTTAATATCCTTTTTTAATTTAAAGGTATAAGTCATATTATCTTTGCCTACATCCCATTTTTCTGCAAGACCGGGAACAAAGTTTCCGTTTTCATAATTGATGAGAGTTTCATAGAAGTTTGGGATATAATAAAGCAACCCAAATGTTCCGTTTGCCTTCAGAGGTTCTTGAAAAACAGAAAATCCACCATCAAAATTCCAACTTTCACAAAAAGTTAATTCTTTTACTTTTTTTGAATTTCCAACTGTGTTTTGTGAGCTGCATCCGGTTGTTATTGACAAGAGCATAATGAAAGAGAGTAATACTCCCAATAGTTTTTTTGTAGTTTTCATAAATACACGTCCTTTCTTTAGTTGTTTGTAATTACTTGCTTACTACTGAAACTGATGTTTTTTGTAAGTTCATCTGCCATAGGGAGTATCAGGGGGAAGTGAGGCAATTAATTCCCTTGAGTATTCTCCATGAAATGAATCATATGAAGTGGCATTGGATATTTCTTCTATTATTTTTCCTCCTTTCATAACAAATATGTGGCTTGCCATATATAGAGCAACATCTATATCATGAGTAATGAATAAGTAAGTAATTTTCCTTTGTTTTCGTATTTCTATCAGAAGATCTAATATTTTCTTTCTTACAGTTGCATCTAATCCGCTTACAGATTCATCAAATATAATATACTTGGGTTCAACACATATAGCTCTTGCTATACAGACTCGACTTTGCTGCCCACCTGATAATTCATGAGGATATTTTGATAAAACTGATTCGGGAAGCTCCATTTTAACAAGTGTGGATATAATCGTTGAATATATTTCGCTTTTTGTTAAATTACATAACTTATGTAACGGCTCATATAGGCTGTCAATAATAGTTTTTTTTGGATCTAAAGCTCCTGAGCTATCCTGAAGGACTAATTGAACATTTTTTCTCATTATAAGAATTTCTTCTTTAGTCATTGACCAGATATTTTTATTGTTAAAATGAATAGTTCCGTTACTGGGAGGAATTATTGCAGATAACATCATTGATAATGTACTTTTGCCACTGCCACTTTCACCCACCAAAGCATAAGAAGTATTAGGTAATAGTGAAAATGAAACATCATTTACTGATATGAAATCTTTCTTATTTGCTCCCAAACAAGGATATTTTCTACTCAAATGTTCTACAACAATCATTCTATATTCCTCCTCCCTTTAAAATACTGGCTTGTAGTAAATTTTTAGTGTAATCAGTCTTTGGAGAATTAAAAATTTCAAATACAGTTCCTTTTTCAATAATAATTCCATCTTTCATTACAATCACATTGTCAGCTAATTTTGCTATAACTCTAAAATCATGAGTAACTACAATGAGTGAAATTCCAGATTCTTTTATTTTGATAAATTGCTCTAAAACAATGGATTGTGTTTTAATGTCAAGTGCCGTTGTTGTTTCATCTGCTATGATTATCTCAGGTGATAGCATTAGAGCTAATATAACCATTAATCTTTGCAACATGCCGCCGCTTAGTTGTGATGGAAAACTATTAAGGATACGCTCTGTTTCTGATAGTCCAAATTTAGTTAAATTTTCCTCTATACTTGCCATAAGGTGTTTTTTTGAAGCATTTTGGTGTAATTTTAATGTTTCAAGTATTTGTTTACCTATTTTACTCATGGGATCAAAAGCACTCATAGGATTTTGCATTATTAATGCTATTTTTTTCCCTCTAACGGCATTTAATGATTTATCAGAAAGAGATAGCAGATTTTGGTTTTCAAACAGAATTTCGCCGCTTACATCAAATGCTTTTCTGTCTAATAAATTTAATACAGAGCGGCATGTTAAGGTTTTACCACTACCGCTTTCACCAATAATACCTAAGATCTCACTATCATTAAGTCCAAAATTTATATTATCAATGAGAGTTTTTTTATACTTTCGGTGAATGATTTTTAAATTTTTTATTTCCAATAATGGATTCATACCTAATACTCCTTTGGTGAAAGTACATCCCTTAATGCTTCTCCCAATATATTAAATCCTGCTGAAGTAAGCAAAATACACAGACCGGGATACATGATTAGCATTGGATTAGAATATAAATATTGCTTTGAATTTGACAGCATTACACCCCATTCAGGAGTGTTATCGGCAAGTCCGATACCCAAAAAAGAGTATCCGGAAATCATCAATATAATAGCTGCAATACCGGTACTGAAATATACAATGATTAGTGGGGCAATATTAGGAAATATATGTTTAAATATAATTTCAAAAGAATTGCAGCCTGAAATCGTAGCTGCAATTATGTAATTTTTTCTCTTTTCTATTAATACATAGCTGCGTATTACTTTCACAAACCAAATCCACATAGAAAATACGATGGATATTATTAAGTTGACAGCTCCCTGTCCGATTATTCCTAATAGGGCAAGGACTATAACCATTGGTGGAAATGCCATAAAGATATCACATACTATTAAAATTATTTTATCTAAAACACCTTCAAACCAAGCACTGACAGTTCCTACAATGGTGCTTATAAAAGCAAGTATAAGTAAAGTCGGAAATGCAATGCTTAATGAATATCTTGCACCATAAACCAATCTTGAAAATACACAACGCCCCAGTTGATCCGTTCCAAGAGGATATGTACTCGAAGCAGGTAAAAACTTTTCGCTAATGTTGACAGTATAAGGACTGTTAGGTGCTATAAAAGGTGCGAATAAAGCAACTGTAATAACCAATATTACCAATAATAAGCTGAAAACAGCTTGTCTATTATGAAATATTTTCTTAGCCATTGAATTCCTCTCCTTTAAAAATATGGGGACTCAATAAGTGATTTATGTTTTCTGCAATAGAATTAGATATGACAAATATTATTCCAAGCATCAACATACACCCTGTAATTGCCGGGGTATCTCTATTTATAATTGATGACATAAAATATGAGCCAAGCCCCGGCCATGAAAAAACACTTTCAACAATTACGCTTCCGGCGATCATCATACCGATGTTTTGGAAGAATAGAGTAATCATTGGAGGAAGTGAATTTTTTAAGATATGATTACATAAAATCCTCTTATTAGATAAACCTCTGGATTTTGCATATATCACATATTCCTGTTCCATGTTTTCAAGCAGTATAGTTCTTAGTAGTTTGGTAGATGATGAAATTACAGGGATTGCAAGGGTTATAGATGGCAATATTAAGCTCCTGAAATTTCCATACTCTACTACTCTAAAAATAGGTATAGTAATTGCAAACAATGAAAGTAATAGATAACCAAGCCAAAAAGAAGGAATGGATATACCTAAAATCGTTATATTTTGTATAAGTTTATCAACAAATTCCCCTTTTTTATAAGCAGAAACTAAACTTAAAGGAATAGTGAAAAGCACAATAAAAAATAGTGCAGCAATAACAAGGGTAATGGTTGCCCAAAATTTTTCTTTAATGTCAGTTACCACAGGATTAGATGTTTGATACGAAGTACCCAAATTACCCGTTACAGCCATTTTTAACCAATTTGTATATTGAACAAATATAGGTTTATCCAAGCCTTTTTCGATTCTAACTTTCTCAATTTGTTCCGAACTTGGGTTGCCATATAAATGGTGAGCAATAGTTTCGGCTGAATCAATGGAAGATATATTTGAAAGGAAAAAGGATAACAGGCTTATCATGAATAATATAAGTATTAACCTAAAAAATTTACTCATTAATCTCAAAATAAAACCTCCCTTAACCCAAAAATGTGAGTTAGACAAATATAACTAACTCACATTTTACACATTATTTAGTTTATAAACAAGGTTACAAATTTCAATTTTAAAACACCCTTAAACGCTTATTAAATCACAAGAAATAGAGATTTTACATAATATTATTTTGAAATAAGTTAAAATATCGTGATAGATATAAAAAATATTACGATATAAAACTTTTAGATATGATGAATATTACGATATTCCATAGGACTCATTTTAAAAGTTGATTTGAAAATCTTTGCAAAGTGTCCCGCATTTTTATATCCAACCTTTAGAGCAATATGATAAATTTTATCGTCTGTATCTTGCAATAGCAAAAGAGCATAATTCATTCGCATTACTTTTAAGTATTCATAAACGGTTGTTCCATAAACCTGACGAAATGCCATCTGAAAACGGGAGCAACTCATGTTTGCCATTTTTGACAATTCTTTTATGGAAGGATAAGCGGATAAATTGTTTTTCATAAATGTAATGACCTTGTTTAGAGAACGCTTATCTTTTCTATCCAACTTTACAGAGATATATGGACGATTTTCTTCTTTTTGGGCAGTATTAATTATTAGAGATAAAATTTCGATAACCTTGCTTTCCATATATAATTTTCTGGTATTTCCTATAGCCGGACAGTCTTTGATTTGTTGAAAAACAAAGTTTAATTCCGGTGAATTAGGCTTTTCAATTAAAAAATCCAAAGCACTTTTATATGATTCATAAGTATTTCCAAAATATCCCTCTAAAAATGAATCGAAATATTTTTTTGTTATGATAACTTTAGTGAAACAGGTAGGCTTATTAGCTTCGCAGAAAGCATAAGCACTTTTTCGGGTATTTGCGTAACAGCAGATTCCTTTGTCAACCTGCTTTACCTTTCTGCCGCCAACTTTAAATGAACTTGAATCAGTTTCAAACTGACTAATCTCAAAATATTCCTCCTTAATTTCAGCCACTTTTTCAAAATTACTTTTAGGGATAAAGCTTGCAATTATAATTAAAAACTGACCATGAAAATTCATTATCTGCAAAGTTCCATTCCCATATTCTGAACTCATACGATAAAAATCATTTTCTGAATCAGATTCTTCCTCAATTTTATAGAAATGTAAACTTTCAGGTAAATTTTTATAATATTCAATAACTGTACGGTTCAAAGTATCACCTCCTCGTATTAAACATCATTTTAGCACAAGTTTATATCATAATCAACTAAATTTATATCACAATATTTTAATTTTTGTCTGATAAAATCTCTTATAACTGCTTAAATAAAAGGATTTTAAGGATAACCATATTAGTATGTTCTAAAATAGTCAATTATTGACTTAATTCTTATTTTGACATAGTCTATAAATAATAAATAATATAATTTAAAGAAGGTGATTTTACATGGAAAATTTTAGTAATAAGAAGTTGAATGTATTTTCGCTGCTTAGCTATGAAAAATTCAAAATAGCGATTGGAATATTTTTAGGTTCGATTTGCGGCTTGTTATCATTTGTGCCGTATGTTGTTTTATATAAAATGATTGCAGCTTTAATCAACAACCAAATTGATTTTAAGTCTGTGTTGCCATGGGCTTTAGTTATGATATTTTCAACAATCCTGCAAAATATATTGATGTCGATTACTATGATATTCACCCATGTTGCCGCATACAATATTATACACCGTTTGAAGATGGAAGCCCTTGAATATTTATCAAAAGTGAGTTTGGGATTTTTTAATAACAAAACATCCGGAGAATTAAAAGCGGCATTATTTGATGATATTGAAAAATTAGAAGGGTTTATAGCACACAATTTAATAGAAATTACGCAGGCAGTAGTTATCACTATAATATCAATGTTAATAATGTTTTATATCAATGTATTTATGGCATTAACAATGCTTCTGCCTGTCGTTGTTGGCGTGCTTCTACCAACAATGATGATGAAAAAGTATCCTAATCTGACTAAAAAATATACAGATACTTTTTCTGAGCTGTTAAGTTCTATAAATGAGTATATTAACTGTATGCCGATTATAAAGATGTTTGGATTAACCGTAGAAAAATTTGCAAAGTTAAGTGCTGCATCAAAAAGTTATACGGAATGTTTAGTTGAAATGGCAAAGTGTTCTTGTTATCCACTTGCCATAACGATAGTAATTTTGGATTCAGGCATATTATTCACATTGCCAATAGGCGGTTTTTTGTATGTAAATGGGTTGATTTCTACAGAACATTTATTGATATTTATGTTACTAACGATGTGTTTTTACAGGACATTTTTTAACCTATTTAATATTGCGATGGGAAGAATTGAGTTAAACAGTGGATTGGTCAATATAAAAAAACTTTTTGGAATACCGGTTGAAGTGGTAGGAAAAGAACAACTGAAGTCTAAAAATTTGGATATTCAATTTAATGATGTCAGTTTTGGATATGATGATGAGAATGTTGTGTTAAAAAACATCTCTATGAAGATTGAACCTAAGTCATTTACTGCATTTGTTGGAGCTTCTGGAGCAGGAAAAACAACAGCAGCGTCCTTAATAGGGAGATATTGGAATGTTGATAAAGGTGAAATTTGTATCGGAGGAATTCCTATAAACGAACTAAGTGAGGAAACTCTTACTTCTGCGGTTTCGTTTGTATTTCAGGACACATTTTTAATGGAAGATACCTTGTTTGAAAATATTAGAATGGGCAGTGAGGCGGATGAAGAAAGTGTAAAAGAAGCAGCAAAATATGCACAAATTCATGATTTTATTACTACACTTCCAAAAGGATATGATACCAAAATCGGAGAGGAAGGATTTAAACTTTCAGGTGGACAAAAACAAAGAATCAGTATAGCGAGAGCAATTCTGAAAAACGCTCCGATTGTTATTTTTGATGAAGCGACTTCATATTCGGATATTGAAAATGAACACAAGATTCAGACGGCATTGAAAAATTTATTAAAAGATAAAACAGTAATTATGATTGCTCACAGGCTTCATACAATATGTGATGCCAATAAAATTATAGTGTTTGAAAAAGGGGAAATAGTTGAACAAGGTACACATAAAAGACTTTTAGAAATAAATGGATACTATTCTAAAATGTGGGCAAGTTATATGAAAAATTATGTGGAGTAGGAGGGAAAAATGTTAAAGGGCATAAATAACCTGATAGGTAAGAATAAAAATAGACTGTATTATCCTATTTTCCTTATGTGCTTGGATTCATTAGGGAGTATGGTTACATATTTCGTTTTATACCTGACCATAATAGATATTTTTCATGGAACATTAGATATCACTTATATTTCCAAGTACACATTGATATGCTTTATAGGCGTTATGTTAAGGATTTTAATATATAGGAAAAGCTATCTTTTGTCTTTTGAGCAATCTTTTTTAACAACCGGGGTTTTACGCACTGACTTAGCAAATCATTTTAGAAAATTAAGTTTAGGTCATTTTAGCAAAAACAGTAAAGGATATTTAATAAACACATTAACAAATGATTTAAGTAGTTTTGAAGGATTACTTTCACACGCATTGCCATTTTTTATAAAAACAATAACTACCTGTTTAATGCTTATAGTCGGAACCTTTTTTATTGACTTTAGACTTGCTTTCGCTGAGTGCATAGTAATCATCATATCAATACCGATATTGCATTGGGGCGAGAGATTATCTAAAAAACTTGAAAATCAGAAACGAAAACTAAATGAAACTATGGTTTCTAATGTTTTGGAATATATAAATGGCATAAAGGTTTTTAGAGCCTATGGTATGCAGGTATCAAATTTTACCAGATTAAAAAGCAATATGGAAGCAGTCAGAAAAAATGGTATTCAAACAGAAGTGAAAATGGCTATTCCAACGGCATTATATGGAAGTTTGATAAATTTTATTGTGCCAATATCACTATTAAGCGGAAGCTATTTGCTCATGGGTGGAGATTTAAAAGCTGAGTCTTTGATTGCGTTTTTTATTATGGGAATTGCCGTTTCCGGAATTTTAATTTCATTTGAGAGATATTATATCATGCTTAAAAACTTAAAAATAGCTTCTGACAATTTAAATAGAGCTATGGACTGCGAAGAATATGATTTTGACAGTAAGAAAAATGCTTTAAAAAACTATACAGTCAGATTTGAGAATGTTTCATTTTCCTATGAAAAGAATAAAGAAGTTCTGCACGACATTAGTTTTGTAGCAGAAGAAAGAAGTATAAACGCACTGATAGGAGAATCTGGTTCTGGGAAAAGTACCATAATGAATTTAATCACAAGGTTTTGGGATATAACAGATGGGCAAATTACCATTGGAGGAGAAAATATTAAAAATTTAAATCCGGATTTTTTATTAAATTCGGTAAGCGTAGTATTTCAGGATAATATTTTGTTATCAGATACTATTTTAAATAATATCTCCATAGGCAATCCAAATGCAACTTTTGAGGAAGTTGTTGAAGCTTCAAAAATTGCCTGTTGCCATGAGTTCATTATTTCTTTACCTGATGGATATAATACAAAAGTTTCAGAAGGCGGCACATCACTTTCAGGTGGAGAAAAGCAGAGAATTTGTATTGCCAGAGCAATTTTAAAAAATGCTCCAATATTGTTATTGGATGAATTTACAGCATCTTTAGATGCAGATAATGAAATTAAGATTAATAAAGCATTTGACCATTTGATAAAAGGAAAGACGGTTTTCACTATTGCTCACAGGCTTCATACAATAAAAAATGCAGACCAGATTATTTTAATGAATAACGGAAAAATAGAAGAAATAGGAAAACATGATGAATTGATAAAGAAAAAAGGTCATTATTACCAAATGATTAAAGAGCAAGAACAGGCAAAAAACAAATAATGTAAGGAGCGGGAAAATGAATAGCAGCAAAATAAAGATTATGAGTGAGGAAAATGTTGCGAAAGCTTTGTTTAAACTTGGAATGCCAATGGTTGTAAGTATGCTGATAATGGCATTATATAATGTTGTGGATACTTACTTTGTATCAGGACTGGGGAAACATTCAGTAGCAGCCGTATCGGTAGCTTTTCCGATTTCTCTTATTTTTTCGGGGATTGGGTTAACTTTTGGTGCAGGGGCAGGTTCTTATATATCACGATTATTAGGTGGAGAAAAGAAGAAGGAAGCAGATATAGTTGCTACTGTAGCAATGTTTACAAGTGTTATCATCGGAGCGATTACCGGCATGACACTGCTGTTTCTGCTGACTGATGTTTTGAAATTTATGGGAGCAATCCCTTCTATAATAGAAATTGCTAAAAAATATGCCATCATATTCATTATAAGTACAATGGTCAGCACTGCTAATGTAACGGCAGGCAATCTGGCGGTAGCACAAGGGGCAGCTAAAGTTTCCTTAAAAGCAATGATTATTGGTTCGGTTTTGAATATGGTTTTAGATCCTATATTTATATATGGATTAAATTTGGGAGTAAATGGAGCAGCTATTGCAACTCTTATATCTCAAGTCGTAACCCTGTTTATTTATATCATTTATTTTAAAAGCGAGAAAAGTTATATAAAACTTAAAATTTCTAATTTTAAGCCAACCATTAATGCTTATAAAGAAATATTGAAAGTTGGTATTTCAATGTTTTTGCTCCAGATTTTTTCAAGTATATCTATGAGTAAAATATCATCTTCGGCATCTTTATATGGGGAAGATGCGATTGCTGCAATGGGGATCGTACTTAGAATTGTAACTTTGGGAACGAATGTTGTTTTTGGATATATGAAAGGATTACAGCCATTAGTCGGCTTTAATTACGGTGCGAAGAACTACAAAAGATTAAATGAAGCAATAAGGTGCTGTATAAAATATATAAATCTATTTTGTTTAGTATGGACAATTTTACTTTATATATTTGCACCAAATATATTATCTATCTTTGGAACTGGTGAAAGTGTTTTGAAAATAGCAGTTCCTGCTTTAAGAGCAGGAGTCATTATGTTTATTACATTTGGATTTCAATTCACATATTCCACATTATATTTATCAATGGGAAAAGCCTTAGCTGGAGGATTTTTAAGCATTTGCAGACAAGGAATTATATTTTTACCGATCATTCTGCTTTTGCCTAAAATTTTTGGATTAAATGGTGTGATATATTCTCAAGCTGTCGCTGATTTAATAACCACAATTATAACAATACCTTTTGCAATAGATGTAAGAAAAAAATTAAGATTAAATTCAAATGAAATATAAAAATTGAGGGAAAGAGCAGATGAAATGAGAAAAGTAAATGTATCAGGAGGATAATTATGTTCAATGAAATAATAATGAGAGCTTTAATGATGGAATCACCTTTTTTCGTATTGTCTAAGAATTTATTTAAATAATTCGGCAATACTTACCCATTTTAGAGGACTTCTTATGCTTAAGTGCAGGAGTCCTCCTTTTTTTGCCTGAAAACAAGCAGACAGAAAAAGAATGGAGGACTTGAAATGAAAAAAGAATATTACCTTTATGTCAATGGACAAAAGGTGAAAGTCAGTGAGGAGATATATAAGGTCTACTGGCGTGAGAAAGAGCATGAAAAATATTTGGAGCAGGTGGACAGGAAAAACCACTTGCTCTTTTTTTCATCATTAGACCATGATGGACATTTCTATGAAAACATTGTTGATGAAGGCGTTGATGTAGAAAAGATTGTGGAAACACAGATGATGATTGAAGCAGTCAGAAACGCTATATCAAGGCTTAACGCAGAAGAAAAGGACATCATAGAGCGTTTGTATTTTCATGATGAACCAGTCCGTTCGGTAGCAAAGTTAAAGAGTATCACACACCCGGCTTTGATTAAGAAAAGAAACAAAATCTTAGAGAAGCTGAAAAAATTTATCGAAGAAATTTAGAAATTCGGTAACCAAAGGGGTCAAATTTTCCTTATATAAAGTGAAGGGGAGTTTGACCTCTTTTACTTTCTTTTATAAGAGATAGGTTGCTATGGCAAATTGGAAAATAGAAAGAAAAATCCCTTTCAAATATTTTGTTCTTTGACAACTGAATAGACCAAGGTAGGACTTTATCTGCTTGTGGAGAATTATGACTTACGCCAAGACCTTTCTGCTAAAAAATATTTTGGTTCAATGAATACTGAGAAAATCAAGGAAACAAGGAAGCGAGCGACAAATAAGATTACATAAAAAACAGATGTGGCAGTCTGTTCGTTGATACAGGC
Source organism: uncultured Lachnospiraceae bacterium (assembly GCA_963522175.1). Taxonomy (GTDB): domain Bacteria; phylum Bacillota; class Clostridia; order Lachnospirales; family Lachnospiraceae; genus CAKAHY01. Next base: position 12,995 of record CAUQXC010000016.1, on the reverse strand, counting down.
AGTGATAATGATACTTCAACAGTTTATGCCGGCTCGTCTTGAATAAGGGGCGGAGGTGAGATTCCTATGTTGTCAGCCAAGACACCTACCAATGTCAAAAAACTTAAAAAAGAAAACAACAGGGAAAGGAGTTTTCTAATGAATGCAGAAGAATTAGCAATATATAAAAACATGTCAGCGGAAGAGATAGACAGGAAAATTGTCCCTGATATTGAAGATATAAAAGATAAGAAAAATGCAGAGCCGCTTTCCATGTACTTTATGAAAGTCGGAAATGTCATTGTTAAATGTAGCTATGCAGAGAATGGAAGAAGTTTGGAGGATTGCTTTTTGTCTTACCTAAAAAAGAAAGCAATGCTTCTTGATTAAAATATGATAAAAGGGGCAGACTTTTTTACAAATCTATGGTATAATACGAATCAAATAGGGATACAACTTCATAAGAGCTGAAAGACTCCAAGTTATCATATTTCTCCTTAAAAAAGAATATGAAAGTTTGGAGGTTTTGTTATGTCTAAAAACAATTTAGATACAGATGTTCTCAAAGTTGCCATGTATCTTAGATTATCACAAGATGATGAAAAATATGATAAAGGCTTTAAGGTGGAAAGCAACAGCATTTCCAACCAAAGACTTCAGATTAATGACTTCATTGATAAAAATGAGGATATGGAGCTGATAGAAGAATATGTCGATGACGGATATTCAGGGATAAACTTTGAAAGACCGGCATTTAAGAAAATGATGGAAGATGTCATCACAGGGAGAATTAACTGCATTGTTGTAAAAGACTTATCCAGATTTGGCAGAGATTATATTGATAGCGGAAGATACCTACAAAGAGTGTTTCCCTCTCTTGATATAAGATTTATTGCCCTAAATGATAATTATGACAGCTATACAGCCAGTGAAACGGAAAAGAACTTGGTCATTCCGTTTAAAAGCTTCATCAATGACAATTATTGTAGGGATACTTCCGCAAAGGTCAGAAGTGTCTGCAAGGTAAAGAGAAAACAGGGACAGTTTATATCAAACTATGCTCCTTACGGCTATGAAAAAGATAAGGAAGATAAGCACAAAATAGTAATTGATAAAGAAGCGGAATATGTGGTGCGGAAAATCTTCTCAATGAAGCTTGAAGGGTACAGCTCCTACTCTATTGCCAAACACTTAAACGATAATGGAATCCCATCACCGATGGAGCATAAAAAGGCAAAGGGAATAAGGTATAAGACAGGCTTTAGCACAAAGGCGGTTGCCAAATGGGATACGCCGGCAGTTAATCGTATTTTAACCAACGAGGTCTATATCGGAACACTGCAACAGGGAAAACGGGAAAAAATCAATTATAAGCTGGATAAAGTGGTTTCCAAGGATAGAAGTGATTGGATTGAAATAGAGGATAATCATGAAGCCATTATTGATATTTATGACTTTGAAATTGTCCAAAAACTTTTGAAATGTGATATAAAGGCAAAAAATGTCGGAGAGAAAGCAGATTTGTTTTCAGGGCTTTTATTTTGCAAGGACTGTAATGCTCAGATGACAAAGAAAGTCGATAAGAGAGGGAAAACTCCCACTATTTACTATATCTGCTCCCAGTACAACAAAGGAAAAGAGTGCAGCAGGCATTCAATCAAACAGGAGGATTTAAAAGTAAGCGTACTTGAGATGATTCGCCATTACATCAACTCTCTTGGAAAGTATGAAAGCATTTCGGAAAAAGTAAGGGACATGGAAGTATCCTATGAGCTTTTTAAGAAAATAGATAAAAGACAGGAATATACCAAGAAAAGCAAGGCAAAGTTTGAACTTTTAAAATCAGCTCTGTATCAGGACTTAAAAGAAGGAATCATTTCTGAAGAAGAATTTTACGGTATGAGAGAGTTTTATACAAATCGTATCGTAGAAAGTGAACTGATTTTAGAAAAGCAGAATAAAGAAATCTCAAGGCTCTATCAAAAGAGTTTGGGAAACAAAAACTTCCTGTCAGATATTAAAAAGTACAGGAATATAAGCACCTTAGAAAGAGGGCTTCTTGTAAGACTTGTCGATAAAATCTATGTTTTGGAAGAAAAAAGGATAGAAATCCATTTTAACTATGATGAAACCACAGATATACTGGATAAGTTAAGCGACTACACAAAGCAATCCTCCGAGCTGATGAAGGAGGTGGTGTAGATGGCAAGGACAGCGAACAGGCGGGCAAAAGCGGAAGAAGCTCTGTTAAGCAAAGAAAGCGGAAACAGTTTTCAAACAGCGATTTACACAAGAATATCAAGAGATAAAAAAGAAAAGCCGAGTGATTCCATTGAAAATCAAATTGCTCTTTGTGAAAGTTATATAAAGAAAAATGATGGGCATAATTTGGTTGGAATATATAAAGACATCGCAAAGACAGGGACAGAATTTGAAAGACCTGACTTTGAAAAACTTATGGGAGAAGTAAGGACGGGAAAAGTCAACTGCATTATTGTAAAAGATCTATCCCGCTTCGGAAGAAATTATACGGAGCTTGGAAACTTCATTGAAAAGATATTTCCGTTTCTTGGAGTAAGATTTATTGCGGTTAATGACAATCTGGATACCTTTCACATGGAAGAGCCCAATAAATCTCTTGAGGTAATCTTGAAGAATATTGTAAATGAAACTTATGCAAAAGACATTTCAAAGAAAATATCAACTTCCCATCAGATTAGAATTAAGCAAGGTGGATTTATTTGTGGTGCAGCTCCTTATGGCTATACAGCAAGAAAAGATGAAGATGGAGTAAGACGGTTATATATTGATGAAAATACAGCTTCCATCGTAAAAGAAATCTTTGATGTGTATTTGAAGGGATTTAGTACACTTGATATTTCAAAGTTACTGCTTGAAAAGAAAGTATATATAGCAACTGATTATAGGAAGTTTGGAAAAGCTAAAGCTGATGAAAATGAACTTATAAGAGCTTGGATTCCAACAACAATATTACAAGTGCTTAAAAATCGTGTATATACAGGAACACTCATTCAAGGCAGAAATCAAAAGCATTTATTTGAAGGCAAAAAGAGAGAAAGGCTTGACAAAGAACATTGGACAATAACAGAAGATGCCCATGAAGCAATTATCTCGCTTGATACATTTGAAAAGGTACAGGAGAAAATTTCCTCAAAATCTAATTCCATTAAAAATAGCAGAAAAGAAAATAAGAATGCTAAGGATGATACAGTATTTAGAGGAAAACTCTATTGTGGGATTTGTAAGAGAAAAATGAGCGTACACAGGCAAAAAAGCGGTAAGAAAACTGTATTTTATTTTAACTGTAATCGGTTCAGAGAATTTACAACAGAAAAATGCGGAACATCTATTACAGAAGCTACTCTTGTAAAAACCGTTAAAGCAGCCTTTGATACTATTCTTTTAAATAACAGTAAAAGTTATAAGGCTTATCTGAATGCTTATGACAATCTTAAAATAGAGATGGATAAGAAAAAGGAAAAAGAAATAACTGAAATTGAAAGAAAAATTTTAGGCTTTAGCAGACTTCAAAGTGAGTATTATGAAAAATATGTTTTGGGCAAGTGGAGGAAAGAAGATTTTGAAAGGGAAAAAGGACTTCTGGGTAAAAAGAAAGCAGAACTCGAAAGTCTAAAAGAAAGACAAGTTGCTATCTTTGAAAAAGAAGTATTTGAACTTGAAGAAAGGCATAAGTACCTTACAGCACTTTTTAAAGGTAAAACAAAGAAATGGGATAAAGACTTTGTAGATAGCATCATTGATAAGATCTTTATAGGGAAAGATAACACAATAGAAATCAAATTTAATTTTGAAGAAACTCCTGTGATTACTGAAAAACTCGGTAGAAAGACAAGGAGGAGCTGATATGAATACAGTAGATTTTTATTTAAGACTTTCCTTAGAAGATGATGACTTAAAAGACGAAAGTAACAGCATTACTTCCCAAAGAGAAATCTTAAAAGACTATATCAGTTCAAGAGAAGAATTTACCGGAGTGAAGATAAGAGAACATATTGATGATGGCTATACCGGAACAAATTTTAATCGTCCTGCATTTCAAAAGATGATAGGTCTTGTGAAGAAAAATGAGATAAGAACTATTCTTGTAAAGGATTTATCACGATTTGCAAGAGATTATATTGAATCCGGAGCATATATTGAGCAGATATTCCCTTTTATGCAGGTTCGTTTCATCTCTGTGAATGACAATTATGACAGTAATAACAATGAGAATGGAATCAGCAGTTTAGAAATTCCTTTTAAGAATCTTGTCTATGACTACTATTCCAAGGACATTTCACAAAAAATCAGTTCATCAGTAAGAGTAAGACAGGATAGAGGGTATTATTTCGGTTCAAAAGCACCGTATGGATATGTAAAAGATGAAAAAGACCATCATCAGCTACTTGTCGATGATAGAGTGAGAAACATCATTGAAGAAGTCTTTGAAAGATACCTTAGTGGTGAAAGTATGCTTTCCATTTCTAAAGAATTTAATCATAGAGGTGTTCTGACGCCGGCAAAACATATAGGGCTTAAAAGAGGAAGTGGAGTATGGACAGGACAGATTATTAGATATGTTTTAACACAAAGAGTTTATACAGGAGCTGTTGTTGGTGGAAAGACAAGAGTGCAGGAAGTTGGTTCTGATAATAGGAAATGGGTTGATAGCAAAGACTGGATAATTAGAGAAGATATGCACGAAGCTATTATCTCTAAAGAAGATTTTTGTAAGGTTCAGGATATGCTAAACAGCAATGCAAAACTAATCAGTAGAGAGCGTAAGAATTTTCATATACTTCAGGATAAAGTTTATTGTGGAAAGTGTCATCATAAAATGAGCTACACTGTTAATTACGGAAAAAGTGATGGATACTGCTGCCCTTATAGATACAAAGCGAAAGACTGTGGCTGCATGAAAGGGAAGATAAAAGCGGAAATACTTGAAGATATTGTTTCAGAAGAGATTAAACTTTATACAGAGAACTTTCTTGAAAAAGAACAGACAAGAAAGATTGAGCATAAAGTTATGGAAAGCATTTGTGAAAGCCTGCTTGACAGGAAGAAAAGACTGGAAGCGGAAAAGCAAAAGATTCAGGTTTCCAAAATGCAGCTTTATGAAAAGCATAAACAGGACGAAATAGATAAGGAAGCATATTTATCAAAGAAAGAAGATTTAAGCAAAAAACTTAAAAATACAGAACAGGAAATAGCCATCATTACGGACAAGATAAAAGAAAATACATCTTCAGGACATAACCTTAATGTTGATAAGCTAAGAGAAGCGGTTACAAAAGGAGAGCTTGTTTTAGACTGGATCAACGAAGTCATAGACAGGATTTATGTTTATGATAAAGACAAGGTGGAGATTATTTGGAAATTTGAGAAAGGGAATGGAAGAGATGGATAAAAAAGACGAAATTATGCTTGTAAATCAGGAATCCCTTGCAGAAAAAATTTATATCATAAGGGGACAGAAAGTAATGCTTGACTTTGAACTGGCAGAGATTTATGGGTATGAAACAAAAAGATTTAATGAGCAGGTCAAAAATAACATTGAGAAATTTGACGATGATTTCAGGTTTCAACTTACAAAAGAGGAATGGGAAAATTTGAGGTCGAAAATTTCGACCTCAAAATCGGAAACAGGTTCAGGAGGAAGAAGATACTTACCTTATGTTTTTAGTGAAGCCGGAATCTACATGCTGATGACGGTTCTTAAAGGAGAGCTTGCGATCAAGCAGAGTAAAGCCTTAATACGTACTTTTAAGCAGATGAAAGACTATATTGTGGAAAACCAAGGCTTGATTGGACAAAGAGAATTTTTACAGCTTTCCATGCAGATAACAAGTAATGTCGTAGAAATGCAAGATTTAAGACGGGATTTAATGAATGTGGAAGATAAGGTGGCAGGATTGGTGGACAATTTAGGTAATGTTGTGCATAAATCTGAACTGTCCGAGTTAATTCTTGATCTTAGCAATCCTCAGCTAAAATATGGATTTTTGCTTTTAAATGGAGAGCCGATTGAAGCGAATCTTGCTTATAAGGACATTTACAGCATAGCAAAAAAGAGCATTTATATTGTTGATAACTATATCGGAGTTAAGACACTTGTACTGTTAAAGGATATACCCTCATCGGTAGAAATCACTATATTCAGCGACAATGTTGGTAAAGGACTTCATACCCTTGAATACCAAGATTTTTGCAAAGAATATCCGTTTAGAAAGATAAAGTTTCAAAAATCCGGTGGAGAGTTCCATGACAGGTATATTATCATAGATTGGAATACGGATAAGCAAAGGATATACCACTGTGGAGCATCTTCCAAAGATGCAGGGCAAAGAATCACAACTATATCGGAAGTAGTTGACCAAGTAGTATATGCAGACCTGATAAACAAGCTCTTGAAAAATCCAATTTTAAAGTTAAAATAGAGTAAAAAAGTTGATTGGAAATTTGAAAAAATATGTATCCAATACTTGACACAAGGGTGTAATTTCATATGGTAGTCAAACAATAATAGAAAAGAGAATATGAGAATATGAGTTTGAGAGTAGTGGGCTTGAGTTATAATAGGGATACAAAGAAAAAACCTTGATAATAAGGAGTTTTCGGTACTGTATCCCTATTTTTTTATACCTTAAAATATACCTCAAATAGCGAAAGGAGTCGAATATGGCAGAAATAATCACCATAGCCAATCGAAAAGGTGGTGTTGGAAAAACAACCACAACATTAAACCTTGCATACTCATTAAAAGAACTCGACAAAAAAGTATTCGTCATTGACCTTGATCCGCAAGCTAATCTGACAAGATGTTTTGATGTAGGAAACTCAGAAACTATAAAAACCATGGGGAATTTGTTAATGGCTGAGTTGGAAGAAGAAAGTTACTCAGTAGAGGAATATATCATATCTTATGATGAAATAGATATTATCCCCTCAAGCATTTACTTATCCGCTGTTGAAACACAAATGAGGGCAGAAACAGGGAGTGAACAGATACTATCAGAAATTGTTAATCAGGTAAAAGAGCATTACGACTATATCCTTATAGACACTTCTCCATCGCTGAATATCTTGACCATCAATGCTCTTTGTGCATCGGACAGTGTGCTTATCACAGCAGATACGCAGTTGTTTGCAATCGTCGGAATCAGTGAACTTTTAAAAACCATTCAAAAAATTAAAAAGAGAGTCAATTCGGGGCTAAAGGTAAAAGGTATTTTGCTTACCATGTGTGATAACAGGACAAATCTTTCAAAACTACTTACTCAGCAGGTGGAAGAAATGTATCAAGGAAAGGTAGAGGTATTGCAAACCAAAATTCCCAAAACCGTCAAAGTGGGTGAATCCATATACAGCGGTCAAAGCATAAAAAAATATGCAAAAGGCAACAGCGTAGATATTGCATATGACAATCTTGCAAAGGAGATCTGCCATGAGTAAAAAACTTCTAAAAAGAGAAATCACCGATGCCGTAGATTTTTTACTTGATGACGCAGGTATCTTGGAACAGGGAGATATACAGAATATAAAACTTGACTTGCTTGAAAATTATCACGACCATCCATTTACTCTATACACAGGCAAGAGATTAGACGATATGGTGGAAAGTGTCAGAGAAAATGGCATATTAAGCCCTATTATTGTCTTAAAAAAAGACGATAATAAATACGAGATACTTTCCGGACATAATCGGGTTAATGCAGCCAGACTTGTGAACCTAAAAACTGTTCCTTGTATTGTTAAAGAAAATCTTTCCAAAGAACAAACCTATACCTATGTAATTGAAACAAACCTTATGCAACGCTCTTTCTCCGACTTATTGCCGACAGAAAAAGCCCTTGTTCTTAAAATGCGATATGAAAAAATAGCAAGTCAAGGCAAGAGAAATGATTTGCAAAAAGAGATAAACAATTTAGAGCAGGGTATCATAGAAAAGGAAAGCAAAGAAGAAGATAAAACTAACAGCAGAAAAGTACTCGGAAAAGAATATAATCTTTCGGGGGCATCCATTGCAAGGTATCTCAGATTAAATGAATTATCTAAGTCTTGGAAACAAGAGGTTGATAACGAAAAAATAGGACTGACAATGGCAGTGGATATATCCTATCTTTCCAAAGAAACACAGGAATATCTATATCAGCAGTGTGAAGAACTGGAACTGTCCTTAAAACCAAGCGATGCCAAAACACTTCATCTGATGAACAGCCAAGAAGAGATGAATCAAGAAATGGTTGTAACATATTTGCTGAACTTGAAAAAACCGAAGGTAAAAGAGTATCAGAATATCAAGCTATCTCAGGGTATTTATCAAAAATTTTTCCGATATGAAGAAAGTAAGGAAGATGTGGAGGAAATCATAGAAAAAGCACTAGAAATATATTTTAAAGGGTATACCGACAAGTGAAAAGACAAAATAATAAATTTAATGTATAATATAAAACAATAAACAAGAGAAAAGGCTGTTTAACAAACTAATATATAAAAGAGGCAGGTGTCATAATGGACGAAATAAAACTATATGAAAATAAAGAGATACGCTCCGTTTGGGATGAAGAAAAAGAAGAATGGTATTTTTCAGTAGTAGATGTAGTAGCGGTACTTACAGAAAGTAAAGATCCACAAGTATACTGGAGAGTACTGAAAAAGAGATTAAAAGATGAAGGCAACGAAACCGTTACAAATTGTAACGCTTTGAAAATGAAAGCAGCAGATGGGAAAATGCGTCTAACTGATGTGGCGGATATGCAGGGAATTTTCCGTATTATCCAGTCCATTCCATCTCCTAAAGCAGAACCTTTCAAATTATGGCTTGCGGAAGTAGGAAAAGAGCGAATTGATGAAATTATCGATCCGGAACTGACGATTGACAGAGCCTTAGAAACCTATTTGAAGAAAGGGTACAGTCGCGAATGGATTAACCAACGCCTTCAAGCAATCCAAGTGAGAAAAGAGCTAACCGATGCTTGGGATGATCATGGGATTGAAAAAGGAATTGAATATGCAATACTAACCGATGAAATTACAAAAGCATGGTCAGGCATGACAACAAGAGGATATAAAAATCTGAAAGGTTTGAAAAAAGAAAATCTAAGAGATAATATGACCACTCTTGAAATTGTTTTAAATATGCTTGCAGAAGCTACAACAACAGAGCTTACAAAAACCACCAACCCACAGGGTTTGGAAGAAAATAAGAAAGTTGCTAAAGAGGGAGGAAGCATAGCAGGTAATGCCAGAAAAGAAATAGAACAAAAAACCGGAAAACCTGTTATTACCTCAAAAAATGCAGTAGATTTATCAAGATTGATTGAAGATGTGGTAAAAGAACCTCTCGATAAAAAGCAAGACAAAAAAGATGATACCGATAAGGAAAAATAGATAAAAATAAAATATAAAGAATTCATTTATCAAGAGATAGCAAAGAAAAACAGCTGTCTCTTTTTTTGATGCAATAAAAAACATAGGAGGAGGTAGAGAGTATGAGCATAAAATTTAACTACTATTACGGAAAAGAAGCTGAAAGCTTTTCTTTTTTTCGTATTCCCAAGCTGTTATTTACAAATCCCATATTTGCAAAACTGAGCAGTGATGCCAAAGTGCTGTATGGAATTTTACTTGACCGAATGAACCTGTCTATGAAAAATAACTGGATTGATGAAGAAAACAAGGTATATATCATTTTTACCATAGAAGAAATCGCAGAAATCATGTGCTGTGCCACACAGAAAGCGACAAAGATACTTCAGGAATTGGATGATAAAAAAGGGATAGGACTTGTTGAAAAGAAAAGATTGGGACTTGGCAAACCAAATATACTCTATGTAAAGAACTTTATTCTTCAGGAAGAAAAAGAGAAAATAGATGCACAAGAAGAAATCACCAATCAGGAATTATGTAAATCACAATTTAAGAATGATGAAAATCACAATTCAAGAAATGTGAATTTCACAAAACAAGAATTGTTAAAATCACAATGTAATAATACTGATCTTAATAAGACTGAATATAGTGATACTGAATATAATAATACCTCCCCCATATCCCCCTCAGGAGAAAAAGAGATCAAAGATACTTTACTTAGTAAAAAAGGGGATATGGAAGCGGAGGAAATAACAAAAATACTCAAACAAAATATAGGCTACTCTTTTCTTGTGGAAGAACAACCGCAAGAGAAAGAAAAAATTGACCTTGTTATAGACTTAATGTCAGAGGCAATTCAAAGTAAGACGGATATAAGAATCAACCGTAGAATAATAGAGCATGAAACAGTAAAAGAGCAGTTTTTATCACTACAAAAAGAGCATATCAACTATGTTCTGCTTGTTCTTAATGAAAACAAGAAAAAGATTACAAACCTGAGAGCCTACTTGTTATCCCTGCTGTATAATGCACCGGTCAATATCTTAGGGATGACAGCATATCAAGAGACAGATGATGCTGATTACAGCAAAGATAAAGAAATATGGCAGGAGCTTTTCAATGCCACGTAGTAGTTACACATAGCAGTTAAAGATGATGATAGGAAATATGTTTAAGGTTTAGGAAAATTAAATGAAACTATAAAGATTATGGAGGAATCATATGGACAGTACAGAAAACATCTTCGGGAGAGTATTTGAACGTTTAGAAAAAGGTGTTTTGAACGAAAAAAACGGAGATTATGAAAAAGACGGACTTATTTATTGTGGACTATGTCATAGTCCCAAACAGCAATTTAAGGATATAGGCGGGACTTTAAGAAAAATACCTAAAAACTGTATTTGCAGAGAAAAAGAATTGGAAAAAGAAAGACAGCAGTGGAAAGAACTGGAGCATCAAAGCATCCTATCGGATTTAAGAAAACAAGCATTTGAAGATAAACTTTTACAAGACCAGACCTTTGAAGCGGAGGACGGTAGCTTAGAGCATAGAAATATCGGAGAAAACTATGTAAGAAAATTTGAGGAAATGGAAAAAGAAAACATAGGCTTGCTACTTACAGGACCTGTAGGCACAGGAAAAACCTACTTGGCAAGCAGTATCGCCAATGCCCTGATTGAAAAAGAAATCTCTGTCAAGATGACAAATTTTGCTGTTATCTTAAATGATATGATGAACCTTGAAATCAATAAAAATAAGTATATTGAAAATCTAAATAAATATAGACTACTTATCATTGATGATTTTGGAATGGAAAGAGATACCCCTTTTGCAACAGAACATATTTTTAACGTCATAGACAGCAGGTATAGAGCAAACAAACCGATAATTTTAACTACTAACCTTAGTGCAAAGCAGCTTACAAGTCCCAATAACCTGAAAGAACAGAGAATTTATTCAAGGATACTGGAAATGGCAACACCCATTCTTTTTACAGGAGAAAACAGAAGAATATCAAAGATGAAAGAAAAAGCACGAAAGGTAAACACAATACTCACGGAAAGCAGGTGATATATTGATCAATGAAGAAGTTACAAGGCAAGTAATTGCAGTAAAGAAAAAAGCACTTCATCTAACGGCAAGAGAAGTAATAAAACTGATGAAAATGATACTTAACAAGGCAGAAAAAGAGAAAAACGGATTAAAGGATTTCATCGGCAAACAAAAGCCTACTACAGTAAAAGATTTAGTAAAAAAAGGCAAAGTGGAAACCTTAGAATTAAATGATGTGGACTTAAAAAACCTAAAAAGAGAACTAAATAAAAGTGGTGTGAAATTCAGTATTAAAAAAGATTTAACTACAGGAAATAAGATAGTATTTTTTCAGGCAAAAGATGAAAAGGTAATGGAACAGGCATTTAAAGAAGCGGTAGCAAAATTTGCAGGGAAAGATAAAAAGAAAGAATCTGTAATAGATAAGTTAAATCATTTTAGAGAAAAAGTTAAAAATACACCTCAAAAAGATAAAATCAAAGAAAAGCATAAGGAACAGAGTTTGTAGGAAGGAGTGGTAAAGACGAAGATTGTAAAAGAAATACTAAAGGATATAAAAAATATATTTCACATAAGAGATAAGAAAAAGTTTGTAATTAAAAACTTACCTTATCTCTTTTTCTTTTATCTGGGAAATATATTTTTTGCACACATAAGAGGTTATGTAGGAGGAGATGTAATTGATAAAATTTTTCAAGGAATATTGGAAATACACGAGATAAGCTTTATTCTAAGTATACATCTAGAAGATTTACTTGCAGGATTAATAACGGCATTTCTCATAAAGTTCATTGTTCATACAAAAATGAAAAATGCAAAGAAATTTCGCCAGGGAGTAGAATTTGGTTCTGCAAGATGGGGATGTCCCACGGATATAGAGTCATATGTAGACGAAAAATTTGAAAACAACATACTTTTAACTAATACGGAAAGACTTACTATGGAAAGTAGACCTAAAAATCCTAAATTTGCAAGGAATAAAAATGTACTGGTAATTGGAGGATCCGGAAGTGGAAAAACCCGGTTCTTCTTAAAACCTAATCTTATGCAGATGCACTCATCCTATGTTATAACTGATCCAAAAGGAACAGTCCTAATTGAATGCGGAAAGATGTTAGAAAAAAATGGATATGAAATTAAAGTCCTAAATACTATAAATTTCAAAAAATCCATGCACTACAATCCATTTGCATATCTAAGAAGTGAAAAAGATATTTTAAAGCTTGTACAAACCATTATTGCCAACACAAAGGGAGAAGGAGAAAAATCTACGGAAGATTTTTGGTGTAAAGCGGAGCGTTTGTATTATACAGCCTTAATAGCATACCTATATTATGAAGCACCTGAGGAAGAACAAAATTTTGAAACCTTACTTACATTCATCGATGCAAGTGAGGTAAGGGAAGAAGATGAAAACTTTAAAAATGCAGTTGATTATATATTTGACGCATTAGAAGAAGAAAAACCGAATCATTTTGCGGTAAAGCAATACCGAAAATACAAGCTTGCAGCGGGAGTTATAGAATTAAGAAGAACACTTAATCACTATATTAGTGAAAGATGTTTTG
>CAUQXC010000015.1:0-25974 GCA_963522175.1 uncultured Lachnospiraceae bacterium | reverse complement strand
AGCTAACACGAAAGCAGTAAATCAAAAAGGTTTGCTGTTTTTTCTTTGTTTAAAAACGGAAAGGAGGACACATGGAAGAAGAAAAAAGAGTAATAAAAGAACCACAACATAAACAGTTAATAATGGATATTGGAAAAACAAAATACACCGTAAACCTACATTTCAAGCAAGGTACAGGGGAAACATACAAGGATAAAATACTAAAGCTAATCAAGAGAGAAACAGAGAAGATATAAATTTATCAAAAAAATTTTGTTTATGTCCTTGACAAATCTTCCCAAAAGGAACAATAGTCCTTGAGTGTGGCAAGATGCTTGAGGATAATGGCTATGAGATTAAAATCTTAAATACCATTAACTTCAAAAAGTCCATGAAATACAATCCCTTTGCCTATATCCGTTCTGAGAAAGATATTTTGAAATTGGTGCAGACAATTATAGCAAATACGAAAGGAGAGGGCGAAAAAGCAGGTGAAGATTTTTGGGTAAAAGCTGAGAAGCTCTACTACACAGCACTTATTGGATACATTTGGTATGAAGCTCCATTTGAGGAAAAGAACTTCGCAACGCTCCTTGATATGATAGATGCTTCAGAAGTTAGAGAAGATGATGAGAGCTATATGAATCCGATAGATAGACTCTTTGAAGCACTGGAAAAGAAAGAGCCTACACACTTTGCAGTCAAGCAATATAAAAAGTACAAATTGGCTGCGGGAAAAACGGCAAAATCTATTCTTATCTCTTGTGGTGCAAGGCTTGCTCCATTTGATATTAGGGAACTTAGGGACTTGATGAGTGAAGATGAACTTGAGCTTGATACACTCGGAGATAGAAAAACGGCACTCTTTGTTATTATCTCTGATACTGATGATACCTTTAACTTTGTAGTATCCATTATGTACTCACAACTTTTTAATCTCTTATGTGATAAGGCAGATGATGTATATGGCGGACGATTACCTGTTCATGTGAGATGCTTGCTTGATGAATTTGCAAACATCGGCTTAATTCCAAAGTTTGAGAAACTTATAGCAACAATCCGTTCCAGAGAAATATCAGCAAGTATCATACTTCAAGCACAATCTCAGTTAAAGGCAATCTATAAGGATAATGCCGATACAATCGTAGGTAACTGTGATAGTACCTTGTTCCTTGGTGGCAAGGAGAAAACTACACTAAAAGAATTGTCTGAAACACTGGGAAAAGAAACGATAGATTTATATAACACATCGGAAACAAGGTCAAATCAAAAGTCTTTCGGACTTAATTATCAAAAGACAGGTAAGGAACTGATGAGCCAAGATGAGATTACTGTAATGGACGGTAGTAAATGTATTTTTCAGCTTAGAGGTGTAAGACCTTTTCTTTCAGATAAATTCGACATCACAAAGCATAAGAACTATAAGTTCTTAGAAGATTATGACAAGAAGAATGTGTTTGATATTGAGGAATATATCAAGAGAAAAGGCAAGGTTAAGCTTAATAGAAATACGGTAATTACAAGATTGTAAGATTTACTGTTATAACTATATGGTCGAGGGTATATTTGATATAATAGAGCTAGATAAATTTGAATTTGTACACAGGATGGATTAGACTAATGAATATACATGAATTTGGAAAAGGTAATGAACAAGCAATTCTGCTGATACATCCTTCTGTTGTAAGATGGGATTATTTTGAACATTTAATTCCGCTTCTCAAAAACAAATATCATCTGATTATTCCGGCTCTTCCCGGATAAGATTCTGAGGATGAAAGTGACTTTACAAGCATTGAGAAGATCGCTGCCGAATTGAATGAGTGGCTTCAGGCTGAAGAGATTGCCGAATTGTATGCAGTATATGGGTGCTCGATGGGCGGCTCCGTTGCTTTAATGGTAACGCTTGGACAACTTATTCCAATCAGACACTGCATTATGGACGGAGGCATTACACCATATCAGCTACCATGGCTTGTCACACGCTTTATCGCCTTGAGAGACTATCTCATGGTGATGCTGGGCAGGACAGGTGGAGTGCGCTTGCTTGAGAAGGCTTTTGCTACCGATGAATATTCGAAGGAAGAACTTCAATATGTTGCAGATGTTTTGAAGTGCTCCAGTAGAAAAACGTTATGGAGAACTTTTGACTCATGCAACAACTATAAGATTCCACAGCCCATTCCGAAGGTCGATACGCAAATGCATTACTGGTATGCCGATGGCGAAGAAAAGGAGCGAAAACTTGATATCGCCTACATGAATCAGCATTTTCCGCAAACAGAATTCAAGGTTTTGCCTAAACTGGGGCATGCAGGTCTTGTTTTACTGAAACCGGATTTATTTGTGACAATGATAAACGAATTGTTTTGAGACAGACAAATTGCAGTTTGTTGAACTGAAAAATTGAATACTAAATGCGTAAGACGATAGAAAAGAAAAAAATCTATCGTCTTTTTTCATGCCTATTTTCAATTTATATTGCGATCAATAAATAGGGGAAACTCGCTAATTAGCGAACTAGTATTTCAAGTACCTTTCACTAATATATACACGACAAAATGCTAATTCCCTTAAATATGTTAAAGACAATAAAGGAGATAAGATGATAAGGATCAGAAGTCCCACTAAGAAAAAACTAAATAGTAAGAGTATCAGCGATTGGAAAAGTAATACTTCTGGTCGCTTTTTTTATTGAAATGAAAAGGAGAAATTTAAAAAAATGAAACAGGAAATGATTAACATCAATGCTTGCTTAGTAGCAGAGCCTACCTTCTCAA
Organism: uncultured Lachnospiraceae bacterium; assembly: GCA_963522175.1. GTDB lineage: Bacteria > Bacillota > Clostridia > Lachnospirales > Lachnospiraceae > CAKAHY01. The sequence goes on along the minus strand of CAUQXC010000015.1, from coordinate 23,215 downwards.
GTTTTGAAAATGAAGGAGAGAAAGTAGAAGTTGCAAACTTCACGCTTGTAAAAAAGTACGGTAAAGGCAAGGAGTACATCAACTGTGCAGCTTATGGAGAAAAAGCTAAGAAAGCAAAGGACTTTGAAAAAGGTGATTTAATCCACATCTTTGGTTACTTTAAGAAGCGTGAAAAAGAGGGAAAGACTTACAAAAACTTTGTAGTGAAGTCATATAACAAGATTGAAAAGAAAGAAGAAAATGAGGAGGAATAACTTATGGCATTTTTTACACAGGCAGTTAATGTATTAAAGATTTTGGTTATGGCAGTAGGTGCAGGACTTGGAGCATGGGGCGTTATCAACCTGATGGAAGGATATGGTAATGACAATCCCGGTGCTAAGAGCCAAGGTATTAAGCAGCTTATGGCTGGAGGAGGTATCGTTCTTATCGGACTTAAGCTCATTCCACTACTTGCGGGTGTACTCAATTAAGAAGAAAAGGAGAGCTTAGATGTTTGGAATATTCGACAAGATAGAAGAATTCTTTAAGGAACTTCTACTGGGCGGTATCCAAGCAAACTTAGAGTCCATGTTTCTTGACATCAACGATAAAGTTGGTGCGGTTGCAACAGATGTAGGTAAAACACCTATGGGGTGGAACGGAGATGTATTTGCCTTTATCAAAAGCATTAACGATTCCGTTATCATTCCAATAGCGGGACTAATCATAACAGCAGTTCTTTGTATCGAGCTTATCAACATGGTAATGCAAAAGAACAATATGCACGATACAGATACCTTTGAATTTTTCAAGTACATCATCAAGATGTGGATTGCTGTATGGTTAGTATCCCATGCCTTTGAGTTTTCAATGGCAGTTTTTGATGTGGCACAGCACATGGTAAATAAGGCGGCAGGGGTGATAAATACCTCTGCCACCGTTTCCGGAGATCAGATAGTGGCAATGATGGATACCCTAAAAGAAAAGGGGCTTGGAGAACTTGTCATGATTCTCTTTGAAACCTCACTCATCAAGGTTGCTATACAGGTAATATCCGTTGTGATTATGCTTGTAGTTTACGGAAGAATGTTTGAGATTTATGTTTACTCATCGGTTTCAGCCATTCCATTTGCCACAATGGGAAACAAGGAGTGGGGACAGATTGGAACAAACTACATCAAAGGACTATTTGCACTTGGACTACAAGGACTCTTTTTAATGGTTTGTCTTGGAATTTACGCAGTTTTAGTTAAGACGATTAAGATAACAGATATCCACACAAGTACAATGACGATACTTGGCTATGCGGTTTTGCTGGGGTTAATGATGCTAAAGAGCGGAACATTGGCCAAAAGCATATTAAATGCACACTAAAAGAAAGGAAAGATAGTATGAATAAAAGAAAAACAATATTTACAGCAGTAGTAATTGGAGCAGGTATTATGGCGATAATTGATAGAATCAGGCTTCATAACAAGGTAAAAGAATTGGAAGAAAGAACAGATGACATCGGTCGCTGCCATAATGATTTTTGCTTAATGCAGGAAAGATATAACAAAAGTACGAATGAACAGATAGAGAGTATTCAGGAAGAAATCGGCTCTGTATATGAACACTTTGAGGAGCTGTCAAAGGGTAAAGAAGATGGGAGGTAAGATATGGCATATGTACCAATCCCTAAAGACTTAAATAGGGTAAAGACAAAGGTTGCTTTTAACCTAACGAAAAGGCAGCTCATAGGCTTCACACTTGCAGGACTGGTTGGAATACCAGTCTATTTATTTATAAGGAAGTTTGTGCCAAATGACATAGCTGTCATATTCCTTATCGTGTCCACGCTTCCTATCTTTTTCATCACACTATTTGAAAAGGACGGACTGACCTTTGAGAAATATTTTAAGCACATCTACCTTCATAAGTTTTATCAGCCAAAAAAGAGAGTGAGAAAGGAGGTTTACCTTGAACAAGAAAAGAAAAATTCAGCAAATAAAACTCATGCAAAACGAAAAGGCATTGAGAAGTCAAAAGCGGGACTTAAAGAAAAGTAATTGCAAGTCAAAAAAAGATAAGGGAGGAATCCTTGACCTTATCTTTAAGAAAGAACCGAAAAGATATACGGTAGAAGATACCATTCCCTATCTAAGGCTTTTAAAAAGCGGAATATGCCAGCTTGATGAAAGGCACTTCAGTAAAAGTATAGCCTTTCAGGACATTAACTATCAGCTTGCCTTAGATGAAGATAGGGATTTGATTTTTAATCAGTTTGCAAACTTCCTAAACTCTTTTGATCCAAGTATCAGCATTGAGTTTTCATATATCAATCAGCTCGGACGAAACGAAGAAATGAAGTCGGCAATTCAGATACCGGATAAAAAGGACGGTTTTGACGATATACGCTTTGAATTTAGAGAGATGCTTAAAAGCCAGATTGTAAAGGGAAATAACGGACTTAAAAAATCAAAGTATGTAACCTTTACAGTGGAAGCGGATAATTTAGAGCAGGCAACATCAAAACTTGAAAGACTGGAGATAGATATATTATCTAATCTAAAGAGCATGGGTGTGAGAGCAGAAAGCCTAAACGGAGAAGAAAGGCTAAAGATACTTCATGATGTTTTAAATCCGAATAAGACCTTTGAATTTTCCTACAAAGACCTAAAGAAAAGAGAAAGCACAAAGACATATATTGTGCCTGATGAGTTTAACTTTACACCGAGTAGATACTTTAAGTTTGGCAAATTCATCGGAGCAACAAGTCATTTTCAAATCCTTGCCAGTGAGCTTTCAGATAGGATGTTATCCGAGTTTTTGGATATTGACGATAACATCAATATTTCCTTTCATATTAGGGCAATCGACCAATCGGAAGCCATTAAGATGGTAAAACGAAAAAACACTGATATTGATAAGATGAGGATTGAAGAAAACAAAAAGGCTGTAAGGTCAGGATATGACATGGACATTCTTCCAAGTGATTTAATTACTTACGGAGAAGATGTAAAGAGCCTCTTAAAAGACTTGCAGACAAGAGATGAGCGAATGTTTGTTGTAAGTATCGTCTTTATGAACTTTGCAAGGACAGTGCAAAAGCTTGATAATACCATTGCTCAGATAAGCTCTATTGCAAACAAGCATAACTGTAAGCTAAAAAGACTTGACCATTCTCAGGAACAAGGTTTAGTGAGCGTGCTGCCTCTTGGTGTAAATAAGATTGAGATAGATAGAGGATTGACAAGCTCATCAACGGCAGTATTTATGCCATTTACCACAGAGGAGCTTTTTATCAATTCAAGTAATAGTCTTTACTACGGACTAAATGCCCTAAGCCATAACCTGATTATGGCAGATAGAAAGAAATTAAAGAACCCAAACGGTCTAATCCTCGGAACTCCGGGCAGCGGTAAATCCTTTAGTGCCAAAAGAGAAATGGCAAATGCGATTTTAGTAACAGATGATGATGTGATTATCTGCGATCCGGAAGGAGAGTATGGAAACCTCGTAAGGCAGTTTAAGGGAGAAGTCATTAAGGTCAGCAGTAAGTCAAAGGATTACCTGAATCCCCTTGATATAAACATGAACTACGGGGATGGGGATGCACCGCTGAAAGACAAGGCAAACTTTATTATGAGTATGCTTGAGCTTGTAGTAGGCGGTAGTGGTCTTACAGCAGAAGAAAAGTCCGTTATAGATAGGTGCCTTCCTAAAATCTATGAAAAGTATTTTGAACATCCTACTCCTGACAATATGCCGATACTTCAAGACCTATACGATATGTTAAAAGGACAGGAGGAAAAGGTTGGTAAGAAGCTGGCAACAGAGATGGAAATCTATGTATCAGGTTCTCTTAATGTCTTTAATCACAGGTCAAATGTGGATTTGAATAAGAAGCTCCTTTGTTTTGATATTAAAGAACTTGGAAGTCAGCTAAAGAAAATCGGTATGCTTGTCATTCAGGATCAGGTGTGGAATAAGGTGTCACAAAACAGAGGAAACAAGTCTACAAGGTACTATATCGACGAGTTTCATTTACTTTTAAAAGATGAGCAGACAGCATCGTATTCGGTTGAGATTTGGAAGCGTTTTAGAAAATGGGGAGGTATCCCGACAGGTATCACACAAAATGTCAAAGACCTACTTATGAGTAAGGAGATAGAAAATATCTTTGACAATACGGACTTTGTCTTAATGCTAAATCAGGCTTCGGGAGATAGAGAAATCTTAGCAAGGAAACTTAAAATCTCACTTCCACAGCTCAGATATGTTACTAATTCAAATGAAGGTGAGGGACTACTTTTCTTTGGAAATACCATTGTGCCTTTCCTTGATAAGTTTCCGAAAGATACAATCCTTTATCAGAAGATGACTACCAAGCCGGAAGAAGTGAGGTAGCCTATGGGAAAGAAGCTGAAAAAGGACTTTAAGGAAAGGCATAAGGCAAGCCTTGAAAGAGAGATGTTTCATAGTAAAACAGATACGATACCTGAAGAAAGTAAGCTAAAACATAACGATGATTACAGAGGTAAAATCGTTCATGAGAAAGAACGGTTTCAGGATAAAGTGCATGAAAAAACAAGTAAGGTAAGTGCTGATAATGAAAAGGATTATGGAAATTCCAAGAGAAACGCAAAATATAGAGTTTCAGATAAGGGGAGCATAACTTCTGTAACTGAAACTGGAAGAGCGGATTATGTTACAGAGGTTAAGGATGGGAAAATCTATGATCCTTTAGGAAAAGACCTTGATAATGATGGGATTATAGACAGATACGACAATGACTTTAGAGATAGCGACTATTTTGAGTCAACCTATGATGTCGAGGATAATCTTCATCATAAAGCAGAAAATACAAATAGCTTCTCAAAAAGCCAAAAAGCTCAAAAGAAAAATTATAAGAGAAAAAACTACACCGAAAGCCTTTATACAAGGAAAAAGGATGATGTGTTAAAGGAGAATAAGCCTGAAGATAAAAAGGCGGGAAAAGATGCTGTCAGCGAAAAAGTTCATAGCAGTATTTATAAAGACCAAAAGAAAAAGCTAAAGAAAGATATGGTAAAGGTATCTGCCCTTTCAGGACTTGCTAAAGGAAGTGAAACTGTAAGAGATTACTTGTCTCATGGAAGTGATGAAAATCAAGGAGTGGAAGCAGGAGAAAAGACAGCAGATACAAGCTCAAAACTCATTCATGGCATAAAGAAATATTCTGATAAGAAAGGAGCTAAAAGAGGCTATGACCTTACAAATAAGGACTATAAAATCAGAAAGCGTAAGTCAAAGTTGGAATTTCGTGATGCCAAAAAGGAACTGAAAAAGACGGATGAGTATAAAAGAGCAAGTGCATATAAAAGATTTCAAAAGAAAAATCAGGTAAAGGCAGCAATTTCTCGTGAGAATAAGTCAAGGCTTAGAGATCGAATTAAAGAGGGACTTATCGGAACACTGAAAAGCTCAAAGGATATGATTATCCGAAAAGCAAAAGGACTAATGCTTATTTTCATAGGTATCATTATCTTAGGGACTTTTGTGATTAACTTTGCAGGAACGGGAATGACAGGCTTTATGAACTCTACAAGCTCTGTGCTTACAACAAGCTATTTATCAAAGCCAAATGTCCTAAGTGAAATCAATCAGAACTTTTCTGCTATGGAAAAGGAACTTCAGAATGAGGTTGATAATGTCAAAAGTAACCATCCCGGCTATGATGAGTACATCTTAAATAACACAGAGTATATCGGTCATAATGTTCATGAGCTTTTATCCTACATTACATCAAGGTGCGGAGAGGTAAAGAGTGCATCGGAAGTAGAATCCATATTAAAAGAATTATTTGAGTCCATGTATGACCTTGAGTATAGGGAAGAAATTGAAATCAGATACAGGACGGTTACAAAAACCTATACCGATGAAGATGGCAATGAATATACCGAAAGCCACGAAGAACCTTATGAGTATAAAAAACTCATCGTAACGCTTCATAAAAAAGAGATGGACAGCATTATCCGAAAGATCTTTGCAAACTATCCCGATAATCTAAAGCATTATGAAGCCTTGTTCCTTGCACAAGGCAATATGAGAGAAGCCTTTGGTAATTCTGACCTTATCAGTGCAAATGGAGGTATCGGCGGTGGAAAAGAGTATGAGGCATCTACGGAAGTACAAAAGAAGATTGTTAATGCTGCATACATTACGCCATCTCCGGGTGCAGGCTGGTGTGCCATGTGGGTATCACAGGTCTATCAAAATGCAGGACTTGGATATATAGGCGGGAATGCCTGTGATATGTACCGAAACTATACCTTTACATCAGACAGATCAAAGCTCAAGGTCGGAATGCTTGTGGCAGTCGAAAGCAGCAGTAGCGGAAGCAGTGCAGGGCTTACCTATGGTCATGTAGGTATTTACATTGGAGATGGAAAAGTGATTGATAACATCGGTCGAATAAGAGTAACTACCTTAGATGATTGGATAGCAACATTTTGTAAACACCATCCCGTAGGATTCGGTTTTCCGCCAAATGTAAAGAAATAGGAGGTAACAATTTGAAAAAGGAACTGATAGCAGTAAAAAACAGAATAAAGAAGTTAAAGGATAAAAAGGCTCTGATTGATGAAGAATTGGAGCCTTTATTCATTCGTGAAGAAGAGCTTGAAAATGAAGAAATCATTGCCATTTGCAGAAAGAATAACATCACAATCAGCGATTTGATGGCAAAGGTAAACAGACAAAAAGCAGAAATGAAAAAGGAGAAAACAAATGAAAACCAGTTTGAAAAAGAATAATAAGTTTTGGACGGTAGCACTTGCGGTAATTGTAAGTATTAGTTGTATTTTAGGTCTTTGGACGGTTGTTTATGCACAGGAGCAAAAATCTGAATCTCCAACAAAAAACGAAGCTGTTCAAACGGAAGTTGAAGTAAATGTAAGGTATATCTTTGAAGATGAAAAGGTCTTTAAGGAAGAAAAGATAAAGGCTGAGAAAGGACAACTTATTGATAGCGGAGATCTTCCAATGCTCCCTGATGATATGAAATTCATTGATGAGTTTCTGTTTTATGAGATAAAGGGAGATGGAAAAGATGAGATTATCCGTAAGGTAGCAAAGATAGAGATTAAGAATAAGGAAACACAGACAGAACTTTCTAAAGACGATATTTCAAAAATAGAAAAAGAGGCAAAAGAGCTTCAGGATAAACTTGATAAGTTAAATTGCGAACTTAAGGACAAAGACAAATTAAGTGATAAGCAAAAGAATAAAATTAAAGACCTTGAAGATGAAATTGATAGCTTGAAAGAAAAAATGAAGAAAGATAAGAAAAATAAGGACTTATCAGAAGATATGAAAAAGGAAATAGATAAGCTGACGGAAAAGGTGAAAGAGCTTGAGAAAAAGGCAACTGAAACAAATAAAGCTCCTGTAACATCACAATCAGTTACACCGATTAGTCCTATTTCCGAAATTAAGACAAGTTCAGGTATTTCTCCTCGAACACCACAGACTTCTGTAAGTAGTACCGGTAAAGGCTCATCGGATTCGGTAAGCTCAGGTAATACTACAAAGGATACCGGCAAAGGTAAAACGGAAGTAAAGGAGAAAGAAAAGGAAGTTCGCTATCCTAATAAGTTGACGGCAAAAGCTCCTGCGAATAACAGTCAGGATTCATCAATGGAGTCTGCAAGTAAGAGTGTAAACACTAACAAGGGAGTAGCTTCATCTCCGTCAAAGACGAGAGCATCCGTTACGGAGAATAAAGATAATGCAAATAAGGAGTATCCGATTCATCATGGAGATAGCAGCGATAACAAAGAAACGGATCAGTATTCGGCAGATGCAAGGCAGTTTATTACCTTTCAAACGAAAAACGGTAAGACCTTTTATTTAATCATCAATCATGATGAAGATAGTGAGAATGTAATGCTTCTTACGGAAGTATCTGAAGATGATTTGATTAACATGGTGGAGAAAAAAGAAGCACCAAAGCAGGAAGTAGTAAAAGAAGAACCTGTTAAGGAAGAAGTAAAGCCTGAGAAGAAGGACGAAAAGGGTAATTTAGGAACCTATATTATTTTGCTTCTTGTAGTAGGTGGTGCATTAGGAGCAGGCTACTATTTTAAGGTTGTGAAAAAGAAAGAAGATAAAGAACTTGAAGCCTTAGAGGAGGAAGATGATGATTTCTTTTCTGAATCTGAAAGCGAGGAAGAAATAAATGATGCAGATGAAGTAGAAGATGAAGAATAAACGCACCTAAAAACATATTATTTTGGGTGCAAAGTTAGGGCGGGAGAGTAATATCTTTCGCTCTATTTTGATTTATAACAGGAGGAAAACACAGATGAAGTTAGTTATTGCAGAAAAGCCGAGTGTTGCAATCTCCATTGCAAAGGTTATTGGAGCAAATAAAAAGAAAGACGGATATTATGAAGGAAACGGATATAGGGTGAGCTGGTGCGTTGGACACCTAATTCAAATGGCAAATCCCGATTCTTATGATGAAAAATATGCTAAATGGAATATTACAGATTTACCGATTGTTCCAAAGAACTATAAGTATGAGATAGCAAAATCCACGAGGAAACAGTTTAATATCCTTAAAAAGCTGATGAATGATAAAGAAATAGATTCTGTTATTAATGCGTCCGACGCAGGAAGAGAAGGAGAAGCTATATTTAGACTTGTATATAACGCAGCGAAGTGCAAAAAGAAGATGAAGCGCCTTTGGATTTCTTCTATGGAAGATAGTGCGATTAAAGAGGGATTTGATAATCTAAAAGATGGAAAGGACTATGATAATCTCTTTGAATCAGCACAGGCAAGAGCAGTAGCAGACTGGCTTGTCGGTATGAATATCAGTAGACTTTATTCTTGCCTTTATCAGCAAAATTACTCTATTGGAAGAGTACAGACGCCTACTCTTGCTATGATTGTAAAAAGAGATGATGAGATAGCAAATTTTCAGAAAGAAAAATATTATATAGTAGAGCTGTCCACAAATGGATTTACACTCTCCACAGACAGAATTGATGATGAAGTTGCTGCTGAACAGCTCTTAAATTTAGTAGGCGATAAGATTGAAATAACCAATATTATTCAAAAAGAGAAAATAACAAAGCCCGATTTGCCTTTTGACTTGACAACACTTCAAAGGGAGTGCAATAAATATTTTGGATATAGTGCCAAGCAGACACTTGACTATGCTCAAAGCCTGTATGAAAAGAAACTGATTACTTACCCCAGAACAGACAGCAGATGTTTAACAGAGGATATGATTGTGAGTACAGTCAACAACATTTTGGGTAAAAATGACTTTGATACAGAGCGTATCAAGGTAGTATTTAACTCTAAAAAGGTTACGGACCATCATGCAATCATACCGACAATCAGTTCAGTAAAAGAAGATGTTTCTGAATTACCTTTAAGTGAAGCAAAAGTTTACTTCCTTATATCAGATAAATTTCATGCAAGTGTAGGCTATCCGCTTATTGAAAATACAACAAAGATGGTAGCTTCATTTGATGGTTTTGAATTTACAAGTTCAGGTAAGGTAATTAAGGATGAAGGCTTTAGCAAATACCTTAAAGAATACAAATCAAAAAAGAGTGAAGATGCTGTATTGCCCGATGTAAGTGTTGGTGATGTTTTGAGCGTTGAAAATAAAGAGATAAAAGAAAAATTTACCCAACCTCCGAAACACTTTACTGAAGATACGCTTTTAAAAGCTATGGAGATTGCAGGAAATGAAGCCTTAGAAAAAGGTGTAGAAGTGGAAAGAAAAGGACTTGGAACACCTGCAACAAGGGCAGGAATTATTGAAAACTTAATATTTAAGGGATTTGTAGAAAGGGATAAGAAAAATCTTATAGCCACTCATAAAGGAATTAGTCTTGTAACGATTGTAGCTGATAACTTTAAGTCGGCAGAAACGACAGCAAAATGGGAAATGGAATTATCGGATATTGCTCAGGGAAAATCTTCAAAGGAAGAATTTTTAGAAGCGATTGAAAATGATATAAAAGAGGCGGTTTTTACATATACAAAGTAAGAGGTAACTAATATCAGAGTGGAAAAAATACCCTAAAAGTGCTATAATATATTGAAATATTTTTTTTGAAAAGGAGGTATTATGCAGCTTTTAGATATAAAGAGAATGGCTCATAACATTCTTGAAAATCAAAATATAGAGAGCAGTTTTATCGAATATAAAAAGTCGGTAAATTTTAAAGATAAAATTCTAAAAACTGCTTGTGCCTTTGCCAATAACTATATGAACAATGAGATAGGCTTGTTGTTTGTTGGGATTGAAGAAGTTGATAATAAAGAAACAGGAGAAAAGGCAATTCCGAAAAGACCGATAGAGGGGATAAAAGAGTCTAAAGTTGAAGGTATTGAAAATGAATTAAAATCTCTTCTTTCTAATATCCATCCTAAAATAAATTACCATATTATTACGGACAAAATTGATGATGAATATTATATCGTAGTTGCGGTAGAGAGTGGTAGTAATGGACCGTTTCAAACAAGTGAAAGGGCGGAAAGGGATAAAGATATTAAGCTAAAGGCAGGAAGATATATCAGAGTCGGCAGAGATTCAAGACTTCCAAATCCAACCGAAGAATTTGAACTTTTAAAGAAATTTGCAAACTTTTCTTTTAGTTCCAATCTCAATGATACAGCTACCATAGATGATTTAAGCTATGAATATATGAAAGAATATCTGCTTCAGACGGGAGCAAAGAAAGATATTAGAGAAATGTCTAAGTTGGATATGGCAAAGAGTATGGGACTTGTTAGTGAAAGTGAGTATGGCGGTTATAGAGCTAAAAATTTTGCTGTGCTGATGTTTGCGGAAACACCAAATAAATTTATTCCAAATGCCCATGTTGAAATCATAAGAGAAATTGACGGAACGGATAAAATGGAATCAAAAAGATTTGATGGTCCAGTTTGGATACAGGCAAAACAAGTCAGCAAGTATTTTGAAGATAATATTATGGCTTCATACACCATAAGGGAAGCTGATAAAATTGAGCATAAGATTATCTATAACTATCCTCTTACGGCATTTGAGGAACTTGCTACTAACGCTATTTTGCATAAAGAATATGATACGCCTGAATATGTAGGAATCTATATTTACAAGGATAGAATTTCTTTTGTAAACCATAACAGACCACTTCCTCCTGTAACTATCGAAGCTCTTAATAGGGATAGAAGTTTTGACAGAAGGCAGTATCTTAATAAAGAACTTAAAGATATGTTCTTTTCATTAAACTTGATAGAGTCTTACGGATCAGGAATAAGGCGTGCAAAAGATGCACTATTAGAAAATGGTTCTCCTGAGCTTAAGTTTTATCCGGACAATGAAGAAGATAACTATACTAACGCAGTTATGGGTATAAATGCAGAGTTTTTAAAGGAGTTTAATGGTAGTGCTACCCAAGAAACTACCCAAGAAACTACCCAAGAAATAAAAATTGAGAAATCCGTACCGAATAGAATTATTGAATTGATGATGATGGAGCCAAACATTACAGCAAAACAAATTGCGGAACATTTAAATGTTTCTTTTGACGGAGTTCGTTATCACATAAAAAAATTAAGAGCAGATGGTAAGATTAAAAGAGAAGGCTCTACCAAATCAGGTAAATGGGTAGTAATGAAATAGAATAAACAAGGTCATAGAATCAAAAGGTGATTAGAGTAAAATCTAACCACCTTTTTTGTTTGGAAAAAAGAAGGAGGTAAAAATGCGAATAAATGATTTTCATAACATTTTGGAACTTGTAAAACTGGATATTTTGCAAAGTGAAGCAGAATACCTGAAGCTTTTAAAGGTTGTCGGAAACAATCAAAGATACGACTTTAGAAGTCAGTTAAGTATCTATGATAGAAATCCTGAAGCGACAGCCTGTGCCAAGTTCGACTATTGGAGGGAACGCTTTAACCGTACCGTTATGAGAGGACAAAAGGGTATCCCAATTTTAGAGGACTACGGCACATACAAGAAGGTGAACTATATCTTTGATATAGGTCAGACCGTTTCAAGAAACAGAGATGTCAATGAAGTAAATCTTTGGAAGTTTGACAAAGAAGTTCATAAGGATGTCCTAAAGGAAATGATAACAAGTGAGGGCTATGAGGAAAGTGAAAGTATCTTAGAAAATATCTTTTCTTTAAGCAGGCTTTACGGAGATGAAAAGATAGATAGCCTTATGAATGATCTTAGAATAGCGGATGAGGATAGAATATCTTTTACCAAGTTTGTGAGGGACTCAATAAGCCATGCAGTTGCTTCAAGATTTAAGGTAGACTATCCGATAGATAACGAACTTCTAAGAGAGAATTTTGAAAGACTTGATAGTATTTCCCTTATGAGTCTTGGCGAAACCATATCGGATATTAGCGGAAAGATTATTGATGCAACCATTCAGAAAAGTAAAGAGCTTGATAAAGAAGTTTTAAGAGGTAAAGAAGCAGGATATAATAAGATTAGAGAAGAAATTGAGGAGGTAGAAGAAAATGTACTTCGACGAGATGATCAGAAAAGAAATGAAAATGAGCGAGTTCTCCGAAATGGAGAGTACGGACGAGATAATAGAGAAAATCAGGGAGAATACGCTGAACAGCTTGGAGGAACAGACGGACTTCATGAAAGAATTTCCGAATCCGATATACGCAGTGATGAGGCTCACTTACCTTTCACAGAGCGAGGAGCAGAGCCACTTCGAGATGTTGGTAGACCTATACAAGGAGAAGAAGCTGACAAATCACCTGATGGATATTCAAAAACAAGCGATAGAGTTCATGAGAACAGAAAAGCCGAAACTGATGACAGCTTGGAAGATAGAGGACGAGAACAATCCACAGTATGGGGCGATGATTTCAGCACTGAAAGAGATGACCGTCAAGGAAATCGTGGAAATCTAAAAGAAAATACTGAAGCAGAGATAAGAGAAGCTGATAAGGCTTCTTTTTCTTTACCCGAAAATTCTTATGGACAGATAAGCCTTACTATTCCGCTAACTGATAAGGATATTGATGCCGTCCTTATTAACGGAGGAAACCATGATGGTGGTAGGCTTCCCGTTATATCAGAGTTTTCCAAAGGAAAGAGCAATGAAGAATTAGGAGAATACCTCAAAGATACCTTTAAGGGTGGAAACGGACTATATATTGATGAAAGAGAGGTATCTTCCTGGTATTCGGATAAAGGCATTCACTTAGCGTATGGGACTTCGGCAAGAGAAGATGATACGCAAATTTTAAGCTGGAATGATGCAGCAAGTAGAATAAACGGGCTTCTTAATAGCGGTGAGTTTGCCACAAATGTAGAACTTTCTGAAGCATATGATTATGAAAGGGACAGAATTTCAGAGTCATTATGGTATCTATACCATGATTTAAGCGAAGAAGGAAAAGCACAGGGTTATTTTGATTTTATAGAAAGAGGTGGTGGCTTTCCGGAAGAAACGAAAAGACTATCTGAGGCATTAAAAAATCCTGAATACCTAAAGGACACAATTAAAGAATACAGTAGGTTCTTAGCAGGCTACAAAGAAAACAGAGGTGTACTAAGATTTCATTATCACAAGGTAGATAGCCTTTATCAGAGATTACAGGAGCTTGAGCTGACACGAAAGGAATATAGTACCAATCTGACAGAACTTCCTAAAGTAAAGTCATTTATTACAGATGACGAAGTTCTTGCTACCCTGTCAAGAGGAAGCGGAATAGATAAGGGAAAAGAGCGAATTACAAAATTTTTCAAAGAAAACCATACACTTCAAGAAAAAGCAAATTTCTTAAAAGATGAGTATGGCATAGGTGGAAGCTCTCATGCTGTTTCAGGTGCAATGGGAAGCGATGAATGGCACGATGCTAAGGGACTTAAATTGCAAAAGAAAGATTGCAGTGATGTATTTCTTACTTGGTCAAGCGTGGCAAAGCATATTGATGAGCTGCTTTCTAAAAATCTTTATCTTGAGGAAAAGAAAATAGAAAGTAAGGTAGAGATAGAAGAAGCAAAAGAAACACAATATTATTCTAAAGATGATCCTGAAAACTTAATTACCGATGAAATGCTTGAAAGAGTGCCTGAGCTTTATGCACAGGAAGATGTATCTTTAGCAGATAAGCAAGTTCATGCTGCATATATCATTCCGTTTAGAAGTAATTGGACTTGGTATATGACAGAATACGATAGGGAAAGTGGAGATGCCTTTGGACTTGTACTTGGTATTGAACCTGAATGGGGATATTTCAATCTTGAAGAATTGAAAGAACTAAATGCTCAAAGGCTTATTTTAGAAGATTTCCCAAAAACCTTTAGAGAGCTTAAGGACACAGAACTTATTAAGCAGATGGATGAGCAGGAGCTTCAGTCAGTCTTTAACGGAGAACTTAGTTTTGAAGAAGAAACAGAGCTTGAAGTACCTGAAGAAGTAGAAGAAAGAATAGCTGCAACACCTGTTCAGGGAACACTATTTGATTACCTCAAAGAAAGAGAAGAAGTAGAGCTTAATGAAAAAGAGGAAAGCCTTGCAGATGAATTTGCAGTTAAAACAGGCGATACCGTATATTTCAACCATGAAGAATACACTGTAAGGGAGATTTCTAAAAACCAAATCACAAGAAGAAATGATTTATGGATTGATCCGGCAAGAAGTGGAAATCATCAAATCCCCATTGTAGCCTTTGAAGATAATGATGACTTATTAAAGCAGGTAAGTCTTGAAAGACCTAACTTTATTGTTGGAGATGAAGTTAAATATAAGGATAAAAACTATACCATCACACGCTTTGATGATATGGGAAATAACCTAAAGACAATAACAGTCAAGGACAATACCGAATATCTTGGTGGTATGATAACAGGCTCCGATGTAATCCCTTATCGTCTTGAAAGCGACCTTGATAGGCTATTTGAAAATCTGACCTATACGAAACATGAAAAGACTATTGAGGGAGTAGAAGTAAAGAAAACTGAGGCTCATAACTTTAAAATCACAGAAGAAACACTTCCTGAAAAGTTATCTCCAAGTGAGAGATTAAACAATAATTTTGAAGCAATCTCTATGTTAAATAGAATTGAAAGAGGTGAGAGAGATTTAGATATTAACGCTCAGGAAGTCCTTTCAAAGTATGTCGGTTGGGGCGGACTTGCTGATGTATTTGACGAAAGTAAAGAGGGACAATGGGAAGTTGCAAGAAGTTTCTTAAAGGAAAATTTATCACCATCTGAATATGAAGCTGCAAGAGAGTCTACCCTAACAGCTTTTTACACACCGAAAACAGTGATTGACAGCGTATATAAGACACTTGCAGGTATGGGATTTAAGAGCGGTAATATCTTAGAGCCAAGTATGGGAGTTGGAAACTTTATCGGTAATCTTCCCGATGAAATGAGTAAGTCAAAGTTTTATGGTGTGGAGCTTGACTCGGTAAGCGGTCGCATAGGAAAACTCTTATACCCTGAAAGCGACATACAGATTAAAGGGTTTGAAGAAACGAGCTTTTCCAATAACTTCTTCGATGCTGTGATTGGAAATGTGCCGTTTGGCGAGTATAAGGTAAATGACAGAGAGTATAACAAAAATAACTTCTTGATCCATGATTATTTCTTTGCGAAATCCATTGATAAAGTCAGAAATGGCGGTGTTATCGCCTTTATCACATCTTCAGGCACAATGGATAAAAAGGACGAGAGTGTCAGACGCTACATTGCAACAAGGGCGGAGTTTTTAGGAGCCATCAGACTTCCAAACGATACCTTTAAGGGCGTTGCAGGAACAGAAGTAACCTCAGATATTATATTCCTAAAGAAAAGGGACAGTATCAGAGAAAGAGATGAGGACTGGATACATCTATCTGAAGATGAAAAGGGACTTGTATATAACAAATATTTTGTAGATCATCCTGAGCAGGTACTCGGCACAATGCGTGAAGTTTCAGGAAGATTTGGAAACACACTTGCGTGCCTGCCGAAAGAAAATGCCGACTTAAAAGAGCTTCTGACAAAAGCAAGTGAAGAAATATCCAAAGGATCAACTTATGAAGAAATAGAGCTTTTAGATGATGAAATCACTTCAATTTCTGCAACGGATGATGTCAAGAATTTTTCATATACCGTTATTGATGATGAGGTTTATTACAGAGAAAACTCACTTTTCGTAAAGAAAGAAGTAACGGATAAGAATAAGGAAAAGATTAAGGACTATCTTGAACTGAATACTGCCCTTAAAGATGTTATCTACAAGCAGAAAGAGGACTATTCCGATGATGAGGTAAAGAAAGCTCAAGAAAAGCTCAATGAAGTCTATGACAACTTTTCAAAGAAGCATGGCTTTATAAATAATTTAAGCAATACCAGAGCCTTAAAAGAAGATAGTAACTTCCCACTTGTTTCCTCAATAGAAATTCTTGATGAAGAAGAAAACTTTAAGGCAAAGGGAGATATTTTTTCAAAAAGAACAATAACAAAGGCAAAGACAATCAACCATGTAGATACTTCTCTTGAAGCTCTTGTACTATCTATGTCTGAAAAAGGTTATGTGGACTTTGAGTATATGGGAAGCCTGACAGGAAAAGACAGACCGACTTTGATAGAAGAATTAAGGGGAGAAATCTACCTAAACATCAGGGAAGAGCAAAACTTTTATAGACCATTATCCTTTAACCTTGAAGATGGAGATTTACCTTTTGCCTGTGCAAACGGCAGTAATTCGTATAAGTTCGGCTATGTAACAAAGGATGAGTACCTAAGCGGAAATATTAGAGATAAGATTGCCATAGTAGACAGCTACCTTGCAAAGCTAAGACAGACCGAAAGAGAGTTACCTCATCTTGGCTATGCAGAAGATGGCAAAGAAAAAGAGCTGATAAGCTATGAGATGAACCGATTGGAATACCAAAAGGCAGAGCTTACAAAAGTTTTACCAAAGGAGCTTGAAGCAAGTGAAATCAATGTAAGGCTTGGTGCTACTTGGATACCAATAAAAGATATTGAAAAGTTTATCTTTGAAACACTGAAAACGCCGGGCTGGGCAAGATGGGATATTAAGGTTAAATTTTCAAATCTTACAAGCGAATGGAATATTGAGGGAAAAAGCAAAGACAGAGGAAATGACCTTGCTGAAATGACTTATGGTACATCAAGGGTAAGTGCCTATAAGCTGATTGAAGATGCCCTAAATTTAAAAGAAACAAAGGTATTTGACCAGATTGTAAATTCGGACGGCTCAAAAACTTCTGTGCTAAATAAAAAAGAAACGCTTCTTGCAGGACAGAAGCAGGAGCTTCTAAAAGAAGAATTTAAGAATTGGATATTTAGTGATCAGGAAAGAAGAAACAGGCTTGTAAAGCTATATAATGAGCGTTTTAACTCCATCCGTAACAGAGAATATGACGGAAGTAACCTTTCTTTTGAGGGAATGACTACAGAAATTGATTTAAGACCTCATCAGAGAAACGCTATTGCAAGAAGTTTGTACGGAGGAAATACGCTGCTTGCCCATGTGGTAGGTAGTGGTAAGACCTTTGAAATGGTGGCGTCTGCGATGGAAAGTAAAAGGCTTGGAATGTGCAGTAAGTCCTTGTTTGTTGTTCCCAATCATTTAACAGGTCAAATCGGTCGTGAGTTTATGCAGCTATATCCGTCAGCTAACATTATGGTTGCAGATAAGAAAGACTTTGAGCCGAAAAACAGAAAAAGATTTACCGGAAGAATTGCCACAGGAGAGTATGATGCCGTTGTAATCGGGCATACACAGTTTGAAAAGATCCCGATGAGTAAGGAATATCAGGAAAAGCATATTCAGGATCAGATTGATGAAATTATAAACTATGTGGAGGAATATAAGCATGATAGAAATCAGAATTTTACCGTAAAGCAGCTTGAAAAAACAAAGAAGAAACTTGAAACAAGGCTTGAAAAGTTAAACGATGATTTTAAGAAAGACGATGTCATTACCTTTGAAGAATTAGGTGTAGATAAGCTCTTTATTGACGAGGCACATAATTACAAAAATCTCTACCTTTATACCAAAATGAGAAATGTAGCAGGTATCGGGCAGTCTGAAGCCTTTAAGTCCTCTGATATGTTTATGAAGTGTAGGTATATGGATGAAATGACGGGTGGGAAAGGTATTGTATTTGCCACAGGAACGCCTGTCAGTAACTCGATGACAGAGCTTTATACGATGCAGCGTTATCTTCAGTATGAAAGCCTTAAAAAGAATAATTTGGAGCATTTTGATAGCTGGGCTTCTACCTTTGGTGAAACACAGTCTGCCTTTGAATTATCTCCGGAGGGAACAGGATACAGAGTTAAGACAAGATTTTCAAAGTTCTATAATCTTCCGGAGCTTATGTCTATGTTTAAGGAAGTTGCAGATATTCAAACAGCGGATATGCTTAACCTTCCAACACCTGAAGCACACTATGAAGTTATTAAAACTTTGCCAAGTGAGGAACAAAAGGAAATCCTAAAGAGCTTATCCGAAAGAGCTGATGATGTCAGAAACAGGGTAGTAGAGCCTGATGAAGATAATATGTTGAAAATCACCAATGATGGTAAGAAACTTGCTTTAGATCAGCGTTTAATCAATCCATTACTTCCTGACAATCCTGACAGCAAGGTCAATGTCTGCGTAAAAAATGTGTTTGCCATTTGGGATAAGACAAGAAAAGATAGGTCAACACAGCTTCTATTTTCCGATATGTCAACTCCAAAAGGCGATGGAGAGTTTAATATCTATGATGATATTAGAGAAAAACTTGTAGCAATGGGGATACCGAAAGAAGAAATAGCTTTTATCCATGAGGCGAATTCCGACAAACAAAAGGATGAATTATTTGCAAAAGTTCGTAAGGGAGATGTTAGGATTTTGCTTGGCTCTACTCAGAAGATGGGAGCCGGCACGAATGTGCAAAATAAACTGATTGCACTCCACGACCTTGATGTCCCTTGGCGTCCTGCCGACCTTGAGCAGCGTGCAGGTAGAATTGTAAGACAGGGAAATGAGAATAAAGAAGTGAATATCTATCGTTATGTAACAGAGAACACCTTTGATGCGTATTTGTGGCAGACCATAGAAAACAAGCAGAAATTCATTTCACAGATTATGACAAGTAAAACACCTGTCAGAGTGGCAGAAGATGTAGATGAAAGCAGTTTAAACTATGCAGAGATTAAAGCCCTTGCCACAGGTGATCCTAAGATTAAAGAAAAGATGGATTTGGATAATGAGGTTACGAAACTTAAAATGCTTGAAGCAAACTATAAGTCCAATCGTTACAGATTAGAGGATAAGGTCGCTAAAAACTACCCGGAAGAAATTGCAAGAACAGAAAAGCTAATAGAATCTGTAAAGAAAGATATATTGGAAGTTGAACCTAAAGCGGAAGGAGAAGAGAAGTTTACTTCCATTACTATCGGTGGTGTGAAGATATTAGATAAAAAGTTAGCCGGAGAAAGGCTGCTTGAAGCGATTTCCAAAGTAAAAATCAATGAAAGCAAGGTCATAGGAAAGTACAGAAACATGGATTTGGAGGTCAGCTATAACTTCTTTACCAATGAGCATAACTTTAGCTTAAATGGTGCTGCAAAGCATTCAGGAGAGCTTGGAACGAGTGCGGACGGTAATATTACAAGGCTTGATAATGCTCTTGAGAAAATGACTGAGAAATTAAAGAGGCTTGAAGAAAAGCTCTTCAGCACAAAAGAACAGCTTGAAAATGCCAAAGAGGAATTACAAAAGCCTTTTGAAAAAGCTGATGAACTAAAGAATAAGGTGCTTCGCTTGGCAGAACTGAATAAGCTCCTTGATATGGGAGAAGTGGAAGAAAAGAAAAATGATAATCCCCTTGTAGAAGATGTAAAACGAGCCATCATTGACTTCTGCAACAGAGAGTATGAAGAAAATCATAGTTATGATGAGTTTGACGCTCTATATCCTGATTTAAAGCACATAGGAATTGCTTATACTGATACACCGGATGAAAGACATGGCATACAGTTTGAGTTAGACCTTGAGAATTATACAGCAACTCAATATGTAAATGATGTTGTAGTAAGTCATTATGATTATGTAAAGGAAAATGGAAGTGTTGAAAAGGCTCTTGATGTCATAAAATTTGAAATGGAAAATGGAGAGTTTAATACCTTTGTTTCGGTAGATGAAGAAGAATTAAAGCAAGCAATGGGACTTGAAATTGATGATGAAGGTAACTTCTATGATCCACTTTCTAAAGACCTTGATAATGATGGAATTGCTGACAGATATGACAATGACTTTAAGGACAGCGATTATTTTGAGTCAACCTATGATGTTGAAGATAATTTGCATACCAAAGAGGAAGCCACACAGAAAACGGGTGATAAACCATCTATCTTAGGACAGATAAGAGCCTATCAGGAAGAAAGTAAAACAGAAGAAAAACAAACTGCAAAAGAACAGGAATATGTACGATAAGGGAGGGAAACCTCCCTTTTACCATGAAAGGAGATAAAACATGGATTACAAAACAATGAGAAATCAGATAGAAGATATGGTAAGTGATAATCACAAGGACTTTGTTAAGGCGGTTATCAGCATGGAAAAAGGTATCAACGATGAAAGTGCTTTGGATAAGCTCTATGAGGCTTATATGGACAATGACACCGTTAATTTACTGCATGAGGAATTTGATTACATGATTGAGGATTTAAGAGAACAGGGGCAGATTAAAGATCTTCCTTATGTTCAAGAGGAGAAAGATAATCTTGTCAATATCGTTGGAAATATTGTAGGAAAGATCGATGTAGTTGAAAGAGAAAATAAGAACGGCGAAGCCTTTCAAGTAGTAAACTTCTCTGTGGCATCTAAAGATGATGAGGGCAATAAGGTATATCATAATTGCTCCGCATACGGAGAAAAGGGTGATATTCCAAAAGACTTTAAGCAGGGAGATTTTGTAAAACTCTTTGGACAGATCAGAACTTCCGTTGACGATAACGGCAAGGAACATACTAACATCAGGATACTTTCTTCAAAGCTCTTAAAGGCAAAAGAACAGATGAAAGGTCGAGATGAAAAGAAAGAGTCTGTGCTTGGAGCTATCAAAAAATATCAGGCTGAAGATAAGGAAAAGCCTAAAGAAAAGAAAGAAACATCAAAAGAAGCTGAGAGATAAACATATGGTCGGTGTGGTCTTGGGACTGCACCGACTCTTTTTTTATTTGCGAAAAAATGAGATAAAGATTATCTCTCCATCTCCTTACCTATATAAATTCCGTAATTTTTTCGTATCTTATAAAGCTCGTCCATAGTGGATTTTGAGGAAGAATACTCTTGCATAAGGGTGTTCTTTTTTTCTTGTAATTTATCAAGCTCAGCTAAAATATCCTTTGAATTTGGGAGCTTGGAATAAGATTTTTTAAGCTCTGAGAGAGCATTTTCATATAGGGTAATCTGAGCTTTGTACTCTTCAAAAAATGCCTTGTCAGACGGATTAGCAGTATATTCCTTGTAGCACGCTCTGTATTTTTTAACGCTATGAACTTGCTCCATAGTGGTGGAAAGCTTCTGTATTTCCTTATCAATAGTCTTGATTTTCTCTTGTATATTTTGCCTTTCATCGGCTGCTTTTTGAATATACTCGTCAAGCTGTTTAACGGATTTAATGCCATGTTCTCTGATATAAATAACAGACTCAGCCATTGTATGAAGGTTATGTTTGGTTGCCCAATATTCGTAGCCTTTGCTTTCCTTTACCTTTGCATTGGAGTTCATGTCAATAACATTGCCGATGCGTTTTTTGACGTCGGGAGTCTTGATAAACTCTCTTTCTGCAATTCGTTCTTTTAATCTTTCTTCGGTATAATCTTCTCCGATTGTTTTAGTCCTTGTAAATCTCGCCTTATCTTTTGGCTTAAAAGCAATGTGCTTACCGTATTTGATTTCATAGCCAAGATCAGCCATCTTCTTTAAAAATTCGTCCCAGTCCTTTGACTGTTTTATTATTCTATCAATGTCAAATTGAAGTTTACTTTTCCAAGAAGTGCCATGCTTTGCCTGTTCGTTTTCATACCAAGATTTACCGTTAATCTTATATTTTTTCTTATAGCTTTCGTAAAACTCGTCAATGACAGATAGGCTATTTTCTTTGCAGAGTTTATCACTCTGATAACGGATTTGGTGGTAGCTTTTCTTGTTAGACTGGTAGCACCTACCTGTTACCATATTTACATTATTGAAGATGATGTGATTGTGGATATGCCCCTTATCTACGTGAGTAGATAAGACAAATTCGTACTCATCTTTGAGTATCTTTTTACACAGCTCCATACCAATCTGGTGAGCCAATTCAGGGCTTGTTTCTCCCGGTAAAAATGATTGAATGAGATGTCTTGCAAGAACGGTTCCTTTTGTTCCTGCGTCATTTCGTGTCCTTAAAAACTGATTGTGAGCAGTTGATTCGTGGCATTTATGAGTGCTTACTAAAAGCTGCTCGTCTGTTTTATCTCCATTTACAATGTAGTCAATAGCAAGATTAAGAGTCGATTTTATTGGGTGTATTTTTGTAATAGCCATTATTATTCACCTTCCGTTTCAGATGTTCTTTTCAGAAGTAGTGAATGAATTTGCCACAGCTCTTTTGAGAAATGTTCAATCTCTTTTTTTATATCACCTATGTCCTCTTTGTAGATTACACCTGTCGAATTTACTCGCTTTGCAATCTGATTGATGTTGTTTGTTGCATTAGAAAGTAAGCCTTGTAAATCTCTGAAAGGCTCTAAATCCACTTGATAAATTTCCTTTTCCAAAACGCATTTGCGGATGAAATGGCTCATGTTTCTACACTTCGCAAGTCTTTTTTTCTCTTCAAAAAGAGCCTTTTCTTCTTCAGTTAGTTTAATTTCAAGTCTTTCGTTTCTTATTCTATTTGCCATAGTTAGTTCCTCCTTTGAATGTATTTCGGGGTCTTAGGGTTCTCCCTAACAAGCTAAAAATTGATAAAAAAAGAAGCAGATCCCAAAGGGCTGCTTCATCAATTTTTTCGTAAGTGTCCATACACTTACTGTGCTTGCTACAAAAGTGTGATTAAGGTAGCAAGCATTAAGCGTGTATTTGATTTGTGTTTTTACATTATACCATATAAAAGTAAAATATTACAACTTTTGTTCTTGAAATTTGAGATGGTAGGTAGTATAATATAACTAAGTTATATTTGGAGAAAGGAGGAGTAAATCGTGGCTAATGGT
>CAUQXC010000014.1:0-35559 GCA_963522175.1 uncultured Lachnospiraceae bacterium | reverse complement strand
TTAGGTTTTTAGTTGATGAAGTTTGATGTGTGGTTTTCAAGGTATGAGTTTTAATTTATGAGGCCCAATGGCTCAGTTGGTTAGAGCGCCGCCCTGTCACGGCGGAGGTCGTCGGTTCGAGTCCGATTTGGGTCGCTTGTACTTGACAAAAGTACTGTTATATATTATATTTGTACCTACGGGATCATAGCTCAGCTGGGAGAGCATCTGCCTTACAAGCAGAGGGTCATAGGTTCGAGCCCTATTGGTCCCATTTACAAATATAATGTACGAGCATATTTTAAATATGCCGATATGGCTCAATTGGCAGAGCAGCTGATTTGTAATCAGCAGGTTATCGGTTCGAGTCCGATTATCGGCTTTATTGCTTAAAGCAATATGTATGGGGGAATTCCCGAGTGGCCAAAGGGGACAGACTGTAAATCTGCTGGCACCGCCTTCGGTGGTTCGAATCCACCTTCCCCCACTTACCAAACATCAGAATGGATTTCTCGCTCTGGTGAATTATTATCGCGGGGTAGAGCAGTCTGGAAGCTCGTCGGGCTCATAACCCGGAGGTCGCAGGTTCAAATCCTGTCCCCGCAATTATGCCTTGGTAGCTCAGTTGGTAGAGCAGAGGACTGAAAATCCTCGTGTCACTGGTTCGATTCCGGTCCAAGGCATTTTATTTTTCTGATATTTGGCAGAATATGGGATACTAGCTCAGGTGGTAGAGCACTTGACTTTTAATCAAGTTGTCCCGGGTTCGAGTCCCGGGTGTCTCATTTTAAAACCCTTGTAAATCAAGGGTTTTATTTTTTTTGTGTTGCATTTTGTGTTGCATTTTAATTATTTATTTCCTCTTGCATGTGCTCGAAATGTTGTATCATTTTATTTGTAAATTTTGCTTTATAGTCAATCATAACATTTCTATATATTCTCTTTAATGTTCCATCAGATGACCAACCGCCTCGTTCCATGATATACTGATCCGGCACACCGAGCGCATGCATAACACTCGCAGCATAGTGTCGCAAATCGTGAAATCTAAAATGGTATAGCCCTAAATCATCCAAAGCATTACTAAATCGTGTTGAAAGCTGTTTAGGATTAAGATTTACCACTTTACCGCGTTTTGGAAGCTTATTAATTATATAATCCGGCATTTCTATACTCCGGGTACTTGATACAGTTTTTGTAGTTTTATCTACCCATTTACCGCCTTCTGCTGCAACCTTAGCTTTGGTTATATATATAATATTGCCCCTTATGTCAGAAGAAGTTAAAGCACACACTTCTGAACGCCTGAGGGTACCGAATGCAGCAAGGTAAACTGCAACCTCCATATCTACATCACTTTTCTCTGAAAAATATTTTAAAAGGATCTGTACATCTTTGTCGGTTGGAACGTACAGATCCGGCTTAATTTTTTGAGGTAATGCTATGTCGCTAATCATCTTGGATGAATAAACACGCAAGGCTGCAGATAGTAGTCCGTATACATTTCTAACCGACTTAGGGCTATGCTCAAGAGCATATTCGTTTATCCAGATTTGAACTTGCTCTTTTTTGAGTTTACCAAGAGGTGTATTTTCTATGCTTTTATATTTGCTATGAACAAGCCTTTTATACTCTAAAAGTGTAACGGGTGATAGTACATTTGATTTAATATCACAATACCTTAAAAGAGCCTGCTTAACTGTAATGTTGCCGTCTACTATTGATTTTTCAGATAGTTTATACAAGGAAGCCTCATATTCCGCTTCCTTTTTTGTAGCAGCCGTAAAGGACCTATAGTGTCTTTTGCCGTTTTCATCCGTGTAATCAAATATAAGCACTCTCCAATTCCCCGATTTTAATTTCTTTGCTTTTGCCATATTACCTCCTTTTTGGGTATAAAAAGAACAGCCATTGTCAAATAGCCGTTACAGTGGTACAATATAGCTTGTCGAAGGCGTATGTTGCAGTGTAACAGCTCTACAATGTATGCGTGCCACTTGGTATTAGCGTACTGGGTGGCTTTTTTATTTTGAACCACCGAGAAACCTCGGTAGTTGAACATTTTCATTTTTTGAAACTGTTGAACTTGTCAATTTTTTAACAAGTTATCTTGTTGAGTATTTTCCATTTTGGGAAATGGTAATAATAAAAAATTAATATTCTAAAACTTGACAAAGTAGTGCGTACAACATAAAATATAATCATAGATAACTTGTGAAGGATAAACACTAGGTCCCAGAATGGGGTAACTGATTTGGTTCAGTGAGCATTCCTAAGTGCCTGGGGTTATCTTTTTTTTGATTTTTTTAAACTATCTACAAAGTGCATAGGGTTTTTCTGTATTTCATTTACTATAAACTCTACAAATTTTTCGGAATATGTAAAGGATGATGTATTTCCTATTCTATGTTCATAAGAATAATCGGGATTAGTTTTTATGCTGTAAAAATCAATTATTATATTTAAAACGTATTGATTAAAACCCGATTTATATTGCAAAGTGCAGTTTTTATTTTTTAATCTTGTTTTAACAGCCTGAATAACATTATTGTATGAATACTTATGAGTATTGGCGGGATCCTTTAAATCCCTTACGATAGCAACTTTATTTGGAGAGTCTCCAGAAAGAGCCACAGTAAAATCAGCTTCATCGTGCTTCTTTGTGATATAAAGATTCTGCCTTATATCAATTGAAAATTTTTCCGAGCTATATTCAGAGCTAAGGACATCTATATCGTTTGCTTGTTGTATGAACCTTTCGGCAATTTCCGGAGGATATTTTAGCCGTATCTGTTCACTGCTAAGTATATCGTAATTGGCATTTATTGTTAGAAAATTTTGCGGTATATGATTTTCTATGTCTCTGTTGTGAAATCGTTTTAACTCATTTACAAAGTTAATTACGCAAGCTTGAAATAAGGGGGCGTACTTAGACTCATAATCTTCAGTTATATAATGAGTACTTATATTTCTAAGCTCTATAATTTTTTCAAGATTTAGTCGAACTCTAGTGTATATGTTAGTGTAAATACGCTGAAGAACGTTTTCTAGCGATAGTGTTCTATCAGGAGAATTGGGAAAATATATACTTTCTCCTCTATTCAATAATTCTGCTTTTAACATTAATTCCCACGCATTGCAAATAAAGAAGCTAAATCCCTCGATTCTGTATCTTATGGTGGGCTTATTATAAATTTCTAATCCTAAAATAAATGCTTCAATGCTTTTATCAACAAGTCTGCTTTTAATATCTTCCAATCTCAGATTCTCCTATAAAAATTAATCACTTTTTCTCAATACTTAGCGTTACCTTTTCTTCAGCCTAAAAACCCTGAAACAAGGACTAAAGCGTATAAAAAAGCCATGGTACTGTACGTATGGACCGTATATACTTGAGTAGTAGTCGATACATTCATGAAGAAAATCAACGCTGATATCGAGATAATCCGCAATTTCTTCCGAAGATGTGAGACGTTTTTTATAGGCTCTGATAATGCCGTCGAAACCAACGAGCTTATCGTATGCCCAGAGTCTTGCAATATTTTCTTGCCTTGCGTTTGACGGATTGTTTAAGTCTAATATATCTCCGGCACTTGTATAATGATGTCCGAGTTCTTCGGCAAGAACGCAAGCTTTTTGCGCCGATGTTTCTATCGTTTTTCTAATTGCTATTTTATTACCTTTAATCCGTCCGTCATAATATTCAAGTGACTTTTCTTTAACTATGAGATTGTTGTTGTAAGCCTCATCAAGTAACTCTTCGTATCTAGTCAAAGCACACACCTCCTTAGAAATTTTCATCGTCCATAATATCATTGTCGTGGTCTTTCATTTCTTTAGTACCGACAATATCTGTACGCTCGTGAGCTGCATTAACAAAACAGTATTCCTCTTGTTCTTTCAACTGCTCTTTAGCGTAGTCAACGACCTTAACCTGCCTTGTCGGCTCTAACTGCTCATATATCGAAGTGAGGGTTGAGGCTGTAGTGGTGTTATCTATGCCCAGTAAAAATTCAGGTTCAACGTTTAATGCTTTTGCAAAGGCAGGTATCCTATTCAAAGGAAATTGCCGTTCTTTACTAAAATACCTAGATAGTGCAGACTTAGCCATATCAACCTGTCTTGCGAGTTCGCTCATAGACATATCTTTTTCTATATATAAACTTTTTATAAGGTCAACTATTTCAGAATTGGTTTTCATATAATACCTCCTTATGCCCAGTATTATAGCACAGTTCCCAAAAAGAAACAATATGCTAAAAAAATAAAAATAAATGTTGACAAACGGGAACGGATGATATATACTATAAATGTGCTTGAGGAAAGCATAATAAAACAGGAGGTAAAAAAAGATGTCTAAGAAAAATAGAAATAGCCAAGACAACCACAACTTGAATAACATCATCTTGGCTACTGCGATAATCAACTTGCTTATCGCACTTATAAATCTAATACGGGGGCTATAAAGTCCTCGTGGAGAGGGGGAAACCCCTCCCACAGATTATAATAAAGTTTTTCTTAGGCTTTGTCAATATAAATAAGGTTATAGGGAGGTATATTATGTTAAATACGGTACTTAGCGTAATACAGATTATTGCAAGCTGTATCATTATTTACTTAGTGACAAGAAAGAAATAACAGCGTCTACGTGAGCCGCTTAAAAAGCCGTGAAAAGCTGTCCTATCTGGCTATACGGGGAATAAAAGAAGAAGGAGGAGGGGTAAATTTGGAGTTAGATTTGAAAAGATTGAAAGCTGAAAGGATAGCAAGCGGCTTATCTCAAGAAGATGTCGCAAAAAGCTTTAATAAAACTCGAGCGTGGTATGCAAAAAGAGAAAATGGGTTTGTACCAATAGGGGCGGATGAATTAGCGGGCTTTGCTTCACTTTTTAAAATAGATAGGGATAAAATCTCTATTTTTTTTAAAAAGACCGTTCCCGAAAAAGAACAGAGCTAAGGAGGTGATTTTATAAAAATAGAAAAGTGGTGTAACCACGAAATCAGATTTGTAGAAAAAGATGGTGAATGGTGGGCGGTGCTTAAAGATGTGTGCAACGCTTTAGGGCTGAAAACTAAATATGTAAAAGAACGATTGGAAGACGAGGTCGTTTCAAACGACCACATCTCTGACGACTTAGGAAGACAGCAGGAAATGCTAATTGTAAATGAATACGGCATTTATGATACGGTATTCCAAAGTAGGAAGAGAGAAGCAAAAGACTTCCGTAAGTGGGTGTACAAAATGCTTTCAGAACTCCGCAAGGCATCAGGCTATGAGGGCTTTGAGATATTCCGAATGCTTGATAAGGAACATCAAAAGGAAATGATGAAGAAGCTTCAGGAGGGTTTGAAAAGTCCTGCAAGGGTTGATTTTATCAAGGCTAATACGATAGCAAACAAAGCTGTATCGCTTAAATACGGCTATCCAAAAATAATAAAGAAAGCCATTATGACACCTGAGATGTTGAAAGACAGGGAGCCGATACTTGCGGACACAGTAGAACTGATGGCAGTAAAGGACAAGTACAGCTTGGATGTATCAGTAAGTAACACGATTTATAAGAAGAACGAAGAAAAGGTAGGTTAGGAGGAGGAAAAATGAATACAGAAAATGCAATTAAGTATGCAGAAGCTTTAAAAGGAATTTCTTATCGAGATTGGAAAATTCTGAAAATAGGAATGGATAGAATGTTTCAAGCAAAAATAAGAGAGCTTGAGGGCGAACTCAAACTCTCAGACACTGAACAAGTTGGCAGACTTATTCAGTCACAATTTGGGAGCGAAAGCAACCCGATGTTATTTATGGGGAGCGTCCCAGTTAAATAGGTTGCCGTCTTCATCGTAACGAAGGTCTATCAGAAAGTCTTTGTAAGATTTTTGATACATAGCAACTATATTACCGCCTTGCTTACCTGTATCACGATAATCTCTATCGTATTGTACATAAAGTGAAAAAATAGCAAGGTCATGGGCACGCTTTTCCAAATCAGTCATTGCAAATCTCCTTTCATTTACTCGGCTTGGCAGAGCCTGTAAGTAGATTGTAGGAGAGATTAAGAACAAAGTAAAGAAAAATAGGAGCCGTATGACGAGGTTTGAAGCATTTAAAAGAATTAGAAATGTAGAGTTTGCGTCAACCATGATGTATGAGATAGTACAAACTTACAAAACTCAGGAAGAAATATGTAAGCACTTGCAATCTGAAATTCCAGAAGAACAGCTGCTCGAAATGATTCAAGCAGCCAAAGAAAATGGTAATGATTATCCTTTGTCTTTTGATGGATTGCAATAGTAGCAGCCGTTACTTTTATTTTGAGATAAAAATGTACGAGCTACTTGAGCCATAGAGTAAGAATCACAGTTATGAATATGTCCCGGTTTGATTTCATCTATCTGGCATTGAGGTTTCTCATTGTCTAGGTCATGGATTTCGCCGGTAGATTTATTCAAAACAAAACGCAATCCGTTAAAAGGCGGATTATGTCTACGCATAGCAATACTCCTTTCAATGTTATTTAGGTGAGGCAACACCTATAAAGCTATTGTAAGGAAATAAATATTAATTGTAAACATAAGAACAGAACTAAGGAGGAAAAATAATGCATTCAAATATTATGCCCAACGCAGATTTGGCAGGAGCAGATTTGGCAGGAGCAGATTTAAGAAACGCGGACTTAAGATGCGCTTATTTAAATAATGCGGACTTAAGAGGAGCAGACTTAAGAAACGCGGACTTAAGAGGAGCAGACTTAAGATGTGCAGAACTAGGAGGCGCCGACCTGAGAGGTGCCGATTTAAGAGATGCAGACTTAAGAGGCACGGACCTCTTAAAGACGTTTACAGACTTTATAAAAAACTTATAGAGGAGGAAAAGTATGTTAAAGAATATTGTTTTAATTGAACAAGAAGAACTGAATCCGATGGTAGATTCGAGAAGAGCCTGCAATGGTGGTGGGTATTCTCAGCCGCGTAAGGTTTTTAGTTTCGAGAGAAACGGAGAGCCTTATACGCTAACCTATACAAATACCAGCTGCGGAGAGTTTGGAGCTAGATACAGCATATCGGTGAAGAATAAAGATGAAAAAGAGCTTTATCGTCACTATTGCGACGGTACAGCGGGAATCCGTACCGAAGATATGGACAAAGAATTTACAGCTGATTTCTTTTGGGATTTGCATAAGGAGTTTTCAGGAACACGTACAAAAGATTTTTTTCTTTTGAGTGACCTTATAAAAAAATTATAGAGGAGGTGAAGTAATGCCGAAATTGAAAGAAAGTAAAAATCAAAAGCGTATTAACGCATTTCGCAGTCTTGCCGGGAGAATATCCGGAAATAAAGAAACCATTTCAGATGAAAGAATGGCCACCGTTATAGGTAGGTCAAAAAAGACATATCAGAACAGAATAAAAGACTGTTCTGATATGCCGCTCCACGAATTGTGGAGAATAGCGGACAGGTTCGATTTGGAAGATAAAGAAATAATAGAATTAATCAAAGGGGAGTAAATCAAAAATGAATGTAATGGATTTTTACAACGAAGCACTGAGGAAGAATGAGGGGAACCTCAGGCCTGTGGATGTTAAAGTGTCCGCAGACGCGAGCGGCGCAATTACGCAAATACAGGTGACTTACAAGCCTGTGGATACGCCAGTTGAAATACCTAATTTTTTAATTAAAGGAGATTTTTAAAAATGGAATTAAGATTTAACAGTTTAGAAGAAGTAGCTAACTTTGCCAGAATGTGCTTAGGGTTGTCGGATCAGACAACAGCACCTGTGACACCTGCTGCACCTGCAGCACCTACCGCACCTGTGGCACCTGTTGCGCCTACCGCACCTGCTGCACCTGCAGCACCAACACAGCTACCGACATACACCATAGAGCAGATAGCCGTAGCGGCAGTGCAGTTAAAAGACGCAGGAAGGCTTGGAGAGTTCCAGCAGCTTCTTGCAAAATTCGGAGTGGCTGCCCTTACCCAATTGGCTCCTGAACGCCTGCCTGAGCTTGCGGCGGAGCTTCAAAAAATGGGGGTGAGGTTGTAATGGGTCAACACGCTGTACTTAGCGCTTCGGGGGCGCACAGATGGCTTGAATGCACCCCGAGCGCAAGACTTGAAGAGGGTTTCGAAGATAGACCCTCCTCGAGCGCTAAAGAGGGAACTCTTGCACACGAGATAGCCGAAGCGAAGTTAAGAAATGCTTTTATAGAGCCCTTGCCGAAAAGGTCTTTTAACAGCACGCTAAAAGCTTTCTCTAAAAGAGAAGAGTATCAAAAAGAAATGGACACTTTAACGGACGAATATGTCGACTACATAAAAGAGCTTGTACTATCCGCACCTACCAAACCTGTGGTGCGGTCAGAGGTAAAGGTGGACTTTTCAAAATATGTGCCGGAGGGCTTCGGCACGGCGGACTGTATTATCATTCGCGGTAATACGCTGCACATCATCGACCTCAAATACGGCAGAAACGTTGCCGTAAATCCGGAAGATAATCCGCAGTTAAAACTGTATGCCCTTGGAGCAATTGAGGGCTTTGGGATGTTCTTCGACATTAAGATTGTGCGTATGCACATCTTCCAGCCGCGAAACGCGGAAGGCGGCGGGGTGTTCAGTATGAACGCGGAAGATTTAAAAGCTTGGGGAGAAAGCATAAAACCTCTCGTAGACCTTGCGTACATGGGTGCAGGTGAGCAAAAAGCAGGTTCGTGGTGCGGCTTTTGCAAAGCCAGACCGATTTGCGAAAAGCACGCTGAAAAATGTAGAGAACTCGCAGCGCTGGATTTTAAAAAGCCTGAACTTCTTACTTTAGAAGAAGTGGGTGCTATCTTACAGAAGGCGAGAGACGTTGCAAGTTGGGTAAAAGTTTTAGATGAATGGGCTTTGGCAGAAGCATTAAAAGGCGTCGATATACCGGGATGGAAGGCGGTAGCAGGCAGAAAAACAAGAACTTGGACTGATATGGATACGGCTTTTAAAAAGCTTACAGACAGCGGCATAGATGAAGCTATTTTGTGGAAAAAAACACCTCTTACTTTAGCACAAGTGGAAGATGAGATAGGTAAAAAGGATTTTGCTACTCTGGTAGGTGATATGGTAACAACAAGTACAGGTAAACCGGCACTTGTACCTGAAAGCGATAAAAGACCGGCATTAAAGATTAAAGCAGCAGACGAATTTAAGGAGGATTTGACGAATGAGTAAAGTAATAACAGGTAAAGTAAGGTTCAGCTATGTGGCACTTTTAAATCCCAGAAACGATTTAAACGGAAATAGTAAGTACAGTGTGACAGCACTCTTACCAAAGTCTGATATACAGACAAAACAGGCGATTGACGCGGCTATCGCACAGGCTGTAGAGGAAGGCAGAAACAGCAAATGGAACGGTCTCGTTCCGCCTGTAGTGCCTACTCCAATCCATGACGGAGACGGAGCGAGAGCGGACGGCTCTCCGTTTGGCGAAGAGTGCAGGGGCTGCTGGGTATTCACAGCATCAACTAATGCGGATCCGACAAAGGCAAGACCCGAAATCGTAGGTCCCGACCTGCAGCCGATTTTAAACGCCGCAGAGATTTACTCGGGTATGTACGGCAGGCTTTCAATCACCTTTGCACCTTATTTCAGTGCAGGTAAAAAGGGCATAGGCTGCTACCTTAACAACGTACAGAAGATCGAGGACGGAGCGCCGCTTGGCGGTATCAAAGCAAGTGCTTCCGAAGACTTCAGTGGCGGTGCTCCACAGCCACCTCAGTATGGACAGCCACCACAGTATGGACAGCCACCACAGTATGGGCAGCCACCACAGTATGGACAGCCACCACAGTATGGGCAGCCACCACAGTACGGACAGCCTCCACAGCCACAGTATGGGCAGCCACCACAGTACGGACAGCCTCCACAGCCACAGTATGGACAGCCGCAAATTGACCCTATCACAGGTCAACCCGTGTTGCAAGGCGGAGTGATGGGCTTATGATAAGGGTGTCTATAGACCTTGAAACTTTTAGCAGCGTTGATATTAAAAAAGCAGGAGCGTACGCATATGTACGCTCTCCTGATTTTGAAATTATGTTAGCCGCTTATAGCATAGATGGCGGCTCTGTTCAGATTTTAGACTTCACAGAGCCTGATTTTAAAGAGGGTATGGACCTTCTTTATAGTCTACTTGTGTCTCCCGAAGTTGAAAAGTGTGCGTATAATGCTACTTTTGAATGGCTTTGCTTATCCAAATATTACGGCCACGAACTGCCGTTAGACGGCTGGGCTTGCACTATGCATCACGGTCTTTATCTAGGCTATCCTGCTGGGCTTTCGAGTATAGGCGAGGCTTTGGGGCTTTCACAAGATAAGCGCAAAATGGGCGTAGGTTTAAGCCTCATACGTAAGTTTTGTGTACCTCGTAAGCCGACTAAAACAGATCCGAGGGTCCGGATACTTCCGCACCACGAACCTGAAAAATGGCAGCTTTTTAAAGAATACTGCAAGCAAGACGTCGTAACTGAAATGTCTGTTAAACACATTCTTGACAGGTACCCGGTACCGGCTGGCGAAATGGAGCTGTGGCGACTGGATTTACTGATAAACAATACGGGTGTAGCCGTAGATACCAAGCTTATTGAAGGCGCTTTGTACTGTTCGGAGGATATAACAAAAAAACTTATGGACGAGGCTAAAGAGATTACAGGGCTTAACAATCCGAAATCCGTTCAACAGTTATCTAAATGGCTTGAAGAAGAGACAGGCGAAGAGGTGGACAATCTCAGGAAAGAAACGGTTTCGGAAATGATGGCAGGGCTTGATAACGAAAAAGCTGTGCGAATGCTTGAGATAAGGCAAGAACTTTCAAAGACTTCCGTAAAGAAGTACGACGCAATGAAAAACGCTCTTTGCGATGACGGTCGAATAAGGGGGCTGTTACAGTTTTACGGCGGTAACAGAACGGGCAGATGGGCCGGTAGGCTCGTACAGGTGCAGAATCTTCCGAGAAACTATATCGAAATGCTGGAGCTTGCGAGAGAACTTGTAAAGTCTAAAAATGTTGACCTTATAAAAACGATTTTCGGAAACGTACCTGATACGTTATCACAGCTTATAAGAACCGCTTTTGTACCTGCGGAAGGTAATAAGTTTATAGTAGCCGACTTTTCCGCTATAGAGGCTCGCGTAATTGCATGGTTATCGGGCGAGGGTTGGAGGCAAGAAGTTTTTGCTACCCACGGAAAAATTTATGAAGCTTCGGCTTCGGCGATGTTCGGGGTGCCAATCGAACGAATTAAAAAAGGCAATCCCGAATATGCTTTAAGGCAAAAGGGTAAGATTGCGGAACTTGCTTTAGGTTACCAAGGGCACATCGGAGCCTTAAAAGCTATGGGCGCCGATAAAATGGGATTGGATGACAATGAGCTTTTAGATATTGTAGCAAGGTGGAGAGGTTCAAATAAGAAAATAACGGAACTTTGGTACAGGTGTGAAAACGCAGTGGTTTCCGCTATGCAGACAGGCACGGCGCAGAATGTAAACGGTTGTACGTTTAGAAAAGAAAACGACTTTATGATTGTAACGTTACCCTCCGGCAGAGAACTCTTTTACGTAGACCCTGCCCTTCGGCTTAATGAAAAAGGCAAGTGGCAGATGTTCTACAAGGGTGTAGACCAAAATACGAAAAAATGGACGGATATAGGCACCTATGGCGGTAAAATCGTCGAGAATATTGTACAGGCTATAGCAAGAGACTGCTTAGCTAACAGCATGTTAAAGACCGCAAAAAAGGGCTTTAAGATAGTAATGCACATCCACGACGAAATGGTCGTAGACAGCCCGCAGGGCAGGGAATTAAAAGAATTAACAGATATAATGGCGGAGCCTGTTCCTTGGGCGAATGGTTTGATTTTAAGGGGGGATGGGTTCGAATCTTTATTTTATAAAAAGGATTAGATTATGGTCGACAAACAACTTAGTATCTCAGTAGCAAACAGCCGCTTTGCCACTGAATGGAAAAATCAGAGTATATGGTGGTCGGAGCTCGTTAAAAAGCTTGAAACTCCCGCGCGCTCGTCTGAAAAGCTTGATTACTTTTTAAGCCTTTCGAAGGCTAAACAAGACGAGCTTAAGGACGTAGGCGGTTATGTGGGCGGTACGCTCCTAAGGGGTAAGAGAGGCTCAAAAAGCGTTGAGAGCAGAGAGCTTATAACGCTTGATCTCGACAATATACCCGCGGGTATGACAGACGAGGTATTAAAAAAGATAAGTCTTCTTGGATGCACTCTTTTAGTGCATAGCACGAGAAAACACGAGCCCTCTAGACCGCGTTTAAGGGTGATTATTCCGTTAGCTAACAAGGTAAGCGCCGAGGAGTACGAACCTGTGGCGAGGAAAGTGGCACAGCTTGTAGGTATTGAGTGGGCAGACCCTACTACGTTTCAAGCTTCCAGACTTATGTATTTTCCGAGCTGCAGCAGTGACAGTACTTACGTTTTTAAAGCTGTCGAGGGTGGTTTTTTAGACCCTGCAGGCGTTTTAGCGATGTACTCGGATTGGCGTAATCATACAGAATGGCCGCTTGTGCCAAACGAAGCTCAAAAGCACAAGCAAGTAGCCGACAAGCAACAAGACCCGCGCGAAAAAAGCGGCATAATAGGTGCGTTCTGTAGAACGTACGACATCTACAGAGCCATGACAGAACTTATCCCGGGCGTGTACCTTGGTACAGAGTATGAGGACAGATTTACATACTCAGGAGGCTCCACAGCGGGCGGCGCTGTGGTATATGGCGGTTTATGGCTGTATTCACACCACGCCACAGACCCTGCGAGCGGTAAGCTCTGTAACGCGTGGGACCTTGTGAGGCTTCACAAATTTGAAGATTTAGATGCGGATGCAAGACCTGATACACCGACCAACAAGCTGCCGTCTTACGTTGCTATGTCGAATTTTGCAAAAGGCATTAAAGAGGTGGCGGTTCTTTTAACTAAAGAACGTTATGACGAGGCAAGCGGAGAGTTTAAAACCGATATAACAAATGATAGCAGCGACTGGATGTCGGGGCTTAAAATCAACAGCAACGGAGCAGTGGAAAAGACAATAGGCAACATAAGTCTGATACTTGATAATGATCCGTTACTAAAAGATAAAATAGCTCTCGATGAATTCGCATGCAGAGGTGTTGCACTGGGGGCACTTCCTTGGAATAGCGAAGAAGAAAAAAGGCAGTGGAACGATACGGATGATGCAGGCCTTAGATGGTATCTTGAAAGTGTATACGGAATCACGGGCAAGGATAAGATATACGATGCAACTGCTTTATGTGCCCATAAGCATGCTTTTAACAGCGTTAAAGACTATTTAACAGGGCTTAGTTGGGATGGCGTGCAAAGGCTTGAGAATCTATTTATAGATTATTTCGGGGCTGAAAGCAGCTTATACACAAAGGCTGTAGCAAAGAAATCCTTTGTCGCAGCAGTTACGAGGGTAATGCAGCCGGGGGCTAAGTTTGACAATATGGTTATTATCTCCGGGGCACAGGGGATAGGCAAAAGTACATTTTTTGCTATTTTAGGCGGTGAGTGGTTTTCCGACAGCTTAATGACTTTTGAGGGTAAAGAAGCAGCGGAACTTATACAAGGTAGGTGGCTTATAGAGGTTGGAGAACTCAGCGGTATGACTAAGTCAGAGACTAATACGGTAAAACAGTTTCTTTCAAAGACTGACGACATATACAGAGAAGCATATGGAAGAAGAACAGCGCAATTTCCCAGAAAGTGCGTATTTTTCGGAACTACAAACGACAGTGAGTATTTAAGAGACCCGACAGGGAGTCGTAGGTTTTGGCCGGTGGATGCGGATCCGCTTAAAACCACGAAATCCGTTTTCAACGACCTTCCAAAAGAGAGAGACCAAATATGGGCAGAAGCATACTTCTATTGGCAATTAGGCGAAAAGCTTCACCTTCCGAAAAATATAGAAGCCATGGCAAGACTTGTACAGGAAGAGCACAGAGAAGTTTCTATCAAATCGGGAATGGTGAGGGAATTCGTAGAAAAGGAAGTACCGGAAGGATGGAATACGTACAGCCTTGAACAAAGAAGAGCCTACTGGTCTTTTGAGCATAAAACATATAAAGGCAAGCTTATGAAAAGAGACAGAATATGCGCAGCAGAGATTTGGACAGAGTGCTTCGGCAAGGACGCAAGCACTGCAAGGAGGCAAGACACGATGGAGATTAATGGGATATTGGGCAGCTTAGACGGATTTAAATACTGTAACAAGGCAATGAAATTCGGCTGCCAAGGAGTACAAAGGGGATACAAAGCAGATACTTTTTAGGGGTAACATTCAGGGGTAACATTATGGGGTAAAGGTAACATTCTAAAATTTAACAGGGGTAACATTGTGGCTTAGAATGTTACCCCAATGTTACCCCTCAAAACCTTGATTTACAAGGGTTTATAGTATAGGGGTAACAGTAACATTATATATAAAAGTATATAAAATAGAGAAATTAGAGCGTGTGCGTCACGCCTAATCCGCCTATACGCGTATATATATAGGGAAACGCGTCAATGTTACCCCTAGTAAAAAAAAGGAGAGAAATGAGAGAAAGAGAGATTGAAGAGTATTTAAGGCTTGGAGTAAAAAGACTGGGAGGTATAGCTTTCAAATTCACATCTCCAGGCAACGCAGGAGTACCCGATAGGATTGTATTACTTCCGGGCGGGAAAATATATTTTGTGGAGCTTAAAAGACCGGGCGGAAAAACAAGCCCTTTGCAGGAAATGCAAATAAGCGGGCTTAGGAGGCTTGGGCAGGATGCAAGGGTAATAGACAGCAAGGAGGGAGTTGAAGCTTTTTTAAATGAGATACGAAGCACATAATTATCAAAAATACTGTATCGAAAGAATAATAGCGCAAAAGGAAATAGGGCTGTTACTTGATATGGGTCTAGGGAAAACGGTAATAACTTTAACCGCCCTTAACGATTTACTTTATAATCGCTTTGAGATTTCAAAAGTGCTTGTCATAGCACCGAAAAAAGTTGCAGAAGGAACTTGGGCACTTGAAGCGGATAAGTGGGATCACCTAAAGCACTTGCGAATAAGCACTTGCCTCGGAAGCGTCACTAAGCGCATAAGAGCCCTTTGCGCGAATGCCGATATTTATATAATCAACCGTGAGAACGTTTCATGGCTTGTGGATTATTATAAAAACGATTGGCCGTTTGATACGGTGGTTATAGACGAGTTATCAAGCTTTAAGAGCAGAGAAGCAAAGAGGTTTAAGGATTTGAAGGCCATAAGGCCACGGATTGAGAGGATTATAGGGCTTACGGGAACGCCTGCACCAAACGGACTTATGGATTTATGGGCTCAAATGTATTTACTGGATAAAGGGCAAAGACTTTATAAGACTATTACCCAATACCGTAACAGGTATTTTGACAGTTATACGGCGGACGCATCGGGAAGACAAAACTATACGCCCAAAGATGGAGCCAAAGAGCTTATATCGAAAGAACTATCAGACCTTTGCATATCAATGCAGGCAAGCGACTATTTAGAGCTTCCGGATCTTGTTATAAATCCGGTGTGGGTGGTTTTAGATGATAAAGCGGATAAAGCATATAGGGAGTTTGAGAGAGAATTGGTTTTACAGATACCGGATGGGGAAATATCGGCGACAAACGGCGCCGCACTTTCAAACAAGCTTTTACAGCTTTGTAATGGAGCGGTGTACGACGAGGATAGAGGAGTACACCACATACACGACTGCAAGATGGACGCATTGAAAGAGATTATAGAATCATTAAGCGGCCACAATATTTTATTGTTTTACAGCTTCCAACACGATAAAGAGCGAATCATGGAGGAGTTTCCGCAGTGTAGAGAGTTAAAGACTGTACAGGATCAAAAAGATTGGAACGATGGCAAAATAGAACTATTGCTTGCACATCCTGCAAGTGCAGCCTATGGGCTTAACCTGCAAGACGGGGGAAACCACATGATATGGTTCGGGCTAAATTGGTCACTTGAACTATATCAGCAAGCTATCAAGAGATTACACAGGCAAGGACAAAAGCAAAAGGTTATAGTTCATCAGCTTCTCGTAAAAGGCAAAAGGGATGAGGATGTAGCCAAAGCGATTGAGGGTAAGAGCGATACACAGCAAGCCTTGCTTGACAGCTTAAAAGCCAGAATACAAGAAGTAAAGGAGAGATTGAAAAAATGTTAGATTTTGGAAAATTACAGGCGGATGCAGTAAAAAGTATTTGTAAGTCGAAAATTACAGGCCAAGCGGCGGACTATGAATTTTATAGTGTTGTCACGATAGATGGAAACGCATACATACCGCTTGCGTACAAAAGAATATCTTTATACCTGATACCGGAGAAATATAGCTTACTAAATCCCACATTTGCGCAAGTCGGCAAACTGATGGCAGAGAAAATATTAAGGGGTGTAGAAGACACACAGCAGTTGGCGGGCACCAAGACGATAAGGATATTAAAAAGTAAACAGCTAAAAGAATTTAAGACAAAAGACGATAAATCAATTTTTGTAGACGAAAAGTTGTTAAAACCATTCGGGCAGGACGTAAGTTATTATGCCGGTGAAAATAGCAACATCGTTTACATAAAAGGAGTTGAGGAGTGGTTAGGCTTAGCGTTTGCTACACGAGTAAAGGAGAATGAATAATGACAAGGAAAGAGACTTTAACAGAAGCAGAGAAGTGTGTATGTAACGACAGAAACAGACAGTACGGAGAGCCGGAGGATAATTTTCTAAGAATAGCGAAGCTATGGAGCGCTTATCTGGATATAGATATAGGAGCTGAAGATGTCGCAATCATGATGTGTCTTTTCAAGATAGCAAGGCTAAAGAGCAGTTACTACAAAAGTAAAGACAGCTGGATAGACTTAATAGGCTATGCGGCATGCGGCGGAGAGATAGCTTTGGAGGAGAGAAAATAATTTAAAAAAAGGATGGATTATATGAAAAATGAACAGATAGGTAAAGTTAATAGGTCAATAGAAGTACTTAAGCAAGCCGCTTATATCTCCGATACATACTATGACGAGCCTCTTATTATTGCTTATAGTGGGGGAAAAGATAGCGACGTAATGTTAGATTTGGCATTAAAAGCTAAGATTGATTTTGAAGTGTTATACAGCACGACAACGGTGGACGCGCCACAGACGATGAGGCACATAGGTGAAGTATTTAGCCGTTTGAGAAAGCTGGGAATAAAAACAAACAGGACTAAGCCGACGTACAAGGGAAAGACTGTCAATATGTTCTCCTTAATTGAGCAAAAAGGTATTCCGCCAACGAGGCGGATAAGATATTGTTGTAGTATATTCAAAGAAAATTCTACACCGAAAAGAATAACGGCGGTGGGCGTAAGAGAGTCGGAATCAAGAGGAAGGACTGGTCGGAGTGATTTTACAACCATCGAGAATACAAAAGCCTCAATAAAGCACTTTAATCTCGCCCATGTGAAAGAGGTGTTTGAAAGTGCAAAAACACATGACCCTGTATGGGATTGCACGATCGTTGCAAGAGCAAGAAAGCATAAGAGTTTGATCGTAA
Organism: uncultured Lachnospiraceae bacterium; assembly: GCA_963522175.1. GTDB lineage: Bacteria > Bacillota > Clostridia > Lachnospirales > Lachnospiraceae > CAKAHY01. The sequence goes on along the minus strand of CAUQXC010000014.1, from coordinate 17,999 downwards.
ATCCAATTTACGAATGGACAGACGAGGATATTTGGGGTTACATAACAGAAAACAACATACCGTATAATCCCTTGTACGATATGGGCTATAAAAGAGTAGGATGTGTGCTTTGTCCTATGGCAAAAAAAGAAATGAAGCTTCAAGATGAAGTGAATTTTCCAAAAATTAAAGTCAATTACATCAAGGCTTTTGAAAGAATGCTTGAGAGAAGGAAAAAACAAGGAAAAGGCGAAGGCATAGGACAGTGGAAGGACGCAGAAGCGTTATACAGATGGTGGATAGAAGGGTAGGAGTAAATGACAGCAAAAGAGTATTTGAGACAGTTAAAGACGCTTGATAATATGATAAATGCAAAGTTGCTTGAGAAAGAGCGTATGAGGGCTTTAGCAACTAAGGTTACAAGTAACCTAGAGGAGAGAGTGCAAGACAGTGGATCCGGGGGGATAGAGAACACTATCATAAAGATTACGGAGCTTGAGGCACAGATTAATGCTGACATAGACAGGTTGGTAGACTTAAGGGACGAGGCTAGAGTAATGATTGACAAACTGGGCAATAATAATCATAAAGCGATATTATCTATGTACTATGTTTCGAATGTAACATTCGAACAAATAGCTGATTATATGAATTATTCAGTAGCCGGGATTTTTAAAATACATGGATATGCACTGAGAGAATTTAATGAGATTTTTCAAGAAAAGATAAAGAGTGAAAAAAGTAAAAACGAATCTGTGGTATTATGTATACTGGAATAGATGAAAAAAGTAGGTTGCTTTTACTTTTGACATGATTTCCTCCTATTTTATTTTGGGGCAGTCAGGGGCTTGGCTGTCCCTTTTTAATGCAATAAAGAGGAGTATGAAAAAAGAAGATGATTGCAAAAGTTATAAAAATATGGGAATGTACCTGATTGGATAGACAGGGATAAGGACAATATCGTTGCTATCGGTTCGTATCAAGATAAATTTAGATGAAGGAGGCACAGACCTTCTTTTTTGTTGCCAAATATAGACGGATGGGAAGGTGAGGTGAGTGGCAAATGGGCAGGATAACTTAATACCGTTTAATGAGCGAACAGAGACCGAACAAAGAGAGATTGCAAAAAGCGGCGGGAAGGCTTCGGGAGTTGCAAGACGAAGAAAAGCGGACTTGCGAAAGATTGCCGAGGGCATGATTACGGGCGATATTTCAGAAATGATGGTAAAGTCATTGATAGATATTGCGGCTGATCCGGACAATAAGAATGCGGTATCTGCTTTTAAGGAAGTTAGGGACTTGCTGGGGCAAAATAAGACTGCTTTAGATGTTAAAGAGCAAAAGGCAAGAGTTGAGCAGATAAAGGCACAAACAGAAAAGTTAAAACCTGAAGATACAAGCATACAAGGAACAAAATACACGGGAATACCTGCAAGCATGGTTGCACCCGTATTTGCTCCCGTCTTGTTTGATATAAACGAACACAATTACACTGAGTATGTTTTCCCTGGCGGTAGAGGCTCAACAAAGTCCTCTTTCGTGTCATTGCAAGTTATAGACTTAATAATGCGAAACGATAATATGCACGCTGTAGTTATGAGGCAGGTAGCGGATACACTTAGAGGCTCGGTATACCAACAGATTATGTGGGCTATAGACGCTTTAGACCTTACAGAAGAGTTTCATGCTACTGTGAGTCCTATGGAGATAACACGAAAGTCCACAGGACAGAAGATATATTTCAGAGGTGCAGATGATCCAGGTAAGATTAAATCTATAAAGGTGCCGTTTGGATACATCGGTATTTTATGGCTCGAGGAGCTTGATCAGTTCGCAGGACCTGAGTCAGTAAGAAAAATAGAACAGTCCGTTATCCGTGGTGGTGATATTGCTTATATATTTAAGTCCTTTAACCCGCCGAAAACATCCAACAACTGGGCAAATAAGTACATCAAGGTACCAAAGGAGTCAAGAACAGTGATAGAAAGCAACTACTTACAAGTACCGGCTAAGTGGCTGGGCAAACCGTTTCTTGAAGAAGCGGAGTTTTTAAAAGAAACTAATCCGGACGCTTATGACAACGAATATATGGGGGTTGCCAACGGTGCAGGCGGTTCGGTATTTGACAATGTGGTTATAAGGCAGATAACAGACGAGGAAATAGCAGAATTTGACCACATTCTTAACGGGGTCGACTGGGGCTGGTATCCGGATCTATATGCTTTTGTGCGTGTTCATTATGAGCCTGCACAGCATAAACTATATATTTGGCAAGAATATACTTGCAACAAGCAGAGCAACGAACAGACAGCGAATACACTTATAAGCTTAGGTATTACAGGTAATGACATAATAACTTGTGATAGTGCGGAGAATAAATCTATAGGCGATTATAAAGCTTATGGACTACTTGCAAGAGCAGCGGAAAAAGGTCCGGGTAGTAGAGAGTACTCATACAAATGGTTACAATCTCTAAAAGAGATAATAATTGATAATATCAGATGTCCGGAGGCGGCACAGGAGTTCTTAGATTATGAGTATGAGAGAGATAAAGAAGATAATGTAATAAGTGGTTATCCTGACGGTAACGATCACTGTATAGATGCTGTAAGATATGCGACTAACCGAATCTGGAAGAAAAAAGGGCAGTAAGATGTTTAGTAGATTGATAGAAATGATAAGAGGGGTGATTAAAAAAGTGTTTCCGGCAAAGACAATAAAACAGGTGATAGGGCAAGATATAGCTATCAGTCAAGCTATGATAAACAAAATAGAATCATGGAACGCAATGTACAACGGTCACGCTTCTTGGATTGATAATAAAGTAAGTTCTTTGATGATAGAACAAGGTATTTGTACAGAGTTCGCTAATGTATGCCTAAATGAGATGGAGGCAAGCGTATCAAATGAACAGGTAGATGCGATATTTCAGGAATCTATTAGATCATTAAACGAAAACTTACAGCTTGGGCTTGGATTAGGATCCTTTTGTATAAAACCTTTGGGCGGTGATGCGGTTGAGTATATAACAGCAGACAGATTTATACCGCTTGCATTTAATGCAAAGGATAGGCTTACAAGTGTTGTGTTTATACAGGTTAAGAGAGTAGGCGAAAGTACTTTTTATATAAGACTTGAATACCACGAATGGAAAGAAGACAAGACTCTAAGGATACAGAACAAAGCGTATAAATCTTCAGACGGTAACAGTATCGGTTCTTCTATCGTTTTGACGGATATAGAAGAGTGGGCAAACCTTCCTGAAGATGTGTTTTATACCGGAGTGGAAAAACCTGACTTTGGATATTATCGAAATCCCATAAAGAATACAGTAGATAACTCACCTTGTGGAATATCAGTATTTGATACTTCCATAAATCTCATAAAGATGACCGACACACAATTTGCAAGACTTGATTGGGAGTTTGAAAGCGGCGAGAGGGCTGTACATGTGGATATTACAGCATTGCAGGCCGCGCCGATTATAGGAAAAGACGGTGATAGAACCTTTAAGATGCCTAAACTGTCTGAAAGGTTATATAGGGCGTTAAACCTATCTAAGGGCAACGGAGATGATATATACCAGGAGTACAGTCCTGATATTAGGGACAGTAATATTATAAACGGTTTGAACGCATATCTTAGAAGAATAGAGTTTAATTCTTGTTTAGCTTACGGAGATTTGTCAGATGTCAGCAATGTGGATAAGACAGCCACAGAAGCGAAGATTGCAAAGAAGCGTAAGTTTAACAGGGTAAAGGCGATACAGTCAAACTTAAAGGACTGTTTAGAGGATTTAGTATATGCTCTGGCATTTTATAACGGACTTACAAAAACAGGATATGAATTTGTATGCACTTTCAAAGATTCCGTTCTTGTAGACGAAGAGACAGAGAGGCAGCAAGATAGGCAGGATGTGGCTATGGGGGTTATGTCCTTAATTGAATATCGCTGTAAGTGGTATGGAGAGACAGAGGCAGAGGCTAAAAAGAACTTGCCTGAGCCGGTACTAACTGAGGAGTAAGCAAATGACACCACAGGAGATGGAAAAGCTGCCTAAACCGCTTGAGAAAACTATATCAAAGCTTGAGCTTGAAGTTATGGGTGAAGTGGTAGATCGAATTAAAAAGGCACATGAAATAAACCCGGCAGGGAAACACATGCTTGATAGACTTACGGTATTAGATCGCAATAACTCAAGCATAAAGAATCTATTAAAAGAAAAGCTTGAACAGGCTAACATTGATATAGACAATATATATAATAGGGCTGTTGAAGCTGATTATAAGGTACATAAGGCTTTATTTGATAAGGTCAGCAGAGAATACGCAGCGTATGAAGATAATGAGTGGTTAAAGCAGTTGGTAAAAGTAACAAGCGAACACACAAAAGAAAATATACGACCGTTTGAAAATATAACAAAAACAACAGGCTTTAATTTGATTGATAATGGTAAAGGTGTATTTACACCTCTGTCTGATTATTTTAACAAGGCACTTGATAAAAGCCTTATAGGCATAGCCAGCGGAACATATACATACAGTCAAGCTATAGACTCTGTGATTGACGAGATGACAAATAGCGGTCTTAGGGTGATAAATTATGCCTCAGGTAAAACAGACCGCATAGAAGTAGCTGCAAGGCGTGCTCTGATGACGGGAGTTGCGCAGATGACTAATCAGATCAACGAGAGCAACGCAAAGAAGTTAGAGACTGATTACTTTGAAGTGGATTGGCACTCTGGGGCAAGAAACAAGGGTGTGGGCATTGAAAACCACCAGGAATGGCAAGGCAAGGTATATTCCAAGCAAGAGATGATTACCATATGCGGTGAAGGCGATATACTAGGCTTTGCCGGTATTAACTGCTATCACATCAAGTGGCCGTTTATTAAAGGCGTATCAAAGCGAAAGTATACAGATGAGTGGTTAAAGGAGCAGAATGAAAAAGAGAATACGCCTAAGGAGTTCAACGGCAAAGCGTACACTGTTTATGATGCTTTACAGTATCAAAGAAAATTAGAGCGAACCATCAGGAAGTTAAAACAGGATGTAATGTTGCTTAGTCGTGCGGAAGTAGATAAAGATGTGCTTATCGCAAAGCAAAGTAAATTACAATCTGTTAAAGCTTTATATGCGGAATTTTCTAAGGCTACGGGATTACCGCAACAACTGGAGAGATTGAGAGTTAGAATAAGTGATAACAATCCTAAAGATGCTGAGGATACAGATAAGCAAAAAGAAAATTTGAAGTATAAGGATATAACATCTGAATGGAAGGTTGTTGATAAGTCCCAAGCCAAGGAAATAAAAGATTTACAGGAGTGGAAAGATAAAGACAGCGTATACAAGGTGGACGGAATAAATGTGAAACTTGAGTATAGTGTAAAAGAAAAAAATGTCGGAGAATTATTGGCACAAAAATACGGAAAAGATGTGGCGATGGTGCCTGTTATAAAAGGTAAATACTTAAAAGTTAGTACGCCGGACTATTTGATAGATGGCAAAAGATGGGATCTGAAAGAACTAAACGGGGAAAGCGATAATGCCATAAGAAATGCGATACATAAGAAGGAGGAACAGGCCGACAACTTTATAATAGACGTATCTAATTATAAAAAAGGTATTTCCTTCATCTATGCCCAAGTAATGGATGTATTTACTAAACCCAATACAAGTTTTGTTAATTCTCTGATAATACTAAAAGATGGAGAGATATTAAGCGTATTTAAGAAAATAAGTTAGCGGAAGTTACACGCAACCCCTGTGGGTCACGTAGAACTCCCGCTAACTAGATATCTATTTAAATTATAGCATATTTTAAATTAAAATCAAGCACTTTAATGTGCTTTTTTAATACAATTTTGCCGGTAGATTAGGCGTAAAACAGTCAGCACATGGGAGCGAACCCGTAAAAAGCGTAGTGAAAGGAGCAACATGAAAAGAAAGTTTTTGGAAGATATGGGACTTACAAAAGAGCAGATTGATAGCATTATGGCTGAGAACGGCAATGATATCGAAGCCGCAAAGAGTGAAGCAACTCAGATTAAAGCGGAGCTTGAGCAGGTGAAGACACAGTTGCAGGAGGCTAATACAACTATTGAAAGCTTTAAGGACTATGATCAGGTAAAAGCACAGGTTGAAGATTACAAAAAGAAGTATGAAGATTCCAAAGCCGAATATGAAGGCAAGATTGCGGATATGCAATTTGATTCTACCCTTGAGGCTGCTATCAATGCAGCAGGCGGAAAGAGTGCTAAGGCTGTCAAGGCCTTACTTGATATTGAAGCATTAAAGGCAAGCAAGGACAGGAGCACTGATATTAAGACAGCTCTTGAAGCCTGTCAAAAAGAGAATTCGTATCTGTTTGGTAGTAACGAGCCTATCCATAATCCTACTGCACCGACAGGTGGAAGTACCGGGGGGATGGATGCAAACACTATGTCGCTAAGGGCTGCAATGGGGTTAAGTACCTCGGATAAATAAGAAAGGAATAAAAGAATATGCCAAATAATATTACATTAGCAAAGAACTATACAGACCTACTTGATGAGGTCTACAAGAATGCATCTGCCACAGCGGATCTGACAAGTGATCCGCGAATGATGAGAGCCGGAGCTAACGCAAAGGAAATTTTATATCCACAGATTTCCGTATCCGGCTTAGGGGATTATGACAGAAACAGCGGATATACAAACGGAGCTGTAAATGTTGTTTGGAAGACAGCAACATTTAACTATGACCGAGGTACAAAGATATCTGTCGATACGATGGATGATCAGGAAACCTTTAACATTGCTTTTGGGGCAGCAGGGGCAACACTTCAGAGAGATAAGGTGGCACCTGAGGCTGACGCATTTGTATTTGCAACTCTTGCGGGCCTTACAGAAATTTCAAAGGCGACACCGACATCATACGCAAATGCATCTGATTTCTTGTCTGCACTTATTGAGGCAAAGAACAAGATGGATGAGGATGAGGTGCCACTCGATAACAGAATTTTGTACGCAACTCCAACATTGTTAAACAGTGTTATGTCCCTTGACACTACAAAGTCAAGAGAGATACTTGATACATTTATGCTTAAGAAATCTGTACCACAGTCAAGATTCTATACGGCTATAGAGTTGCTTGACGGAAAGAGTTCAGGTGAGGAGCTTGGGCATTATAAGAAGGCTGCAAGCGGTAAGGATATCAACTTTATGATTGTTCATAAGCCCGCAATTATTAAGTTTGATAAGCATATTGCTTCAAACATTATAGTTCCGGAAAACAACCCAGATTCGGACGCTTACATCTCTAAGTATCGCAAGTATGGTCTTGTAGACGCATACAAGAATAAGGTTGCAGGTATTTATTTGAGCCATAAGGCATAAGAAAGGAGCAGGAATGAGAGAAGTCGGAATGGGCGTAAGCACAGAGGCGAAGGCTGAGGATATTATTGAGACTTTAAGAGCGGAGAACGAAGCCTTGAAGGCTGAGAACGAAGCTTTAAAAGCAGAAATAGCAAAGGCAAAGAAAGCAAAAGAATAGGAGCAAGGCACTGATGGAAATGTATGCAGATAATGATTTTTATACAAGGGAATATTTGCAGGGTAGGAATCCGACCATTAGTGCCGGATTCAACTACTATGCGAGAAATGCGAGTAAGATAATAGACTTATACACATTTGGAAGACTTGAAGGGGTGAGGGATATTCCGAAAGATGTAAAATTTTGTTGTTGTGAATTGGCTGAACTGATAGTTGAAAATGAAACACAGTCAAGAGATACAGGAAATAAGACATCTGAACGGATAGGATCCTACTCTGTAAGTTTTTCAAGCAAAGCGGATAGTGAAGATACTTTTAAGTCAAAACAGTATGATATTGTGATCAAATGGCTAGGCAATACGGGTCTTTGCTATAGGGGGCTGTAATATGTTTACTAATTCGGATATCACATTGTATTTATGTAGTAAAGAGGGTAAACTTGAAAAGTTTACAAAACAGGTAGTTAAAAATGTGTATTGGGAAGACGTGGAACATTCTACATTCATTAAAACAGGGCAAAGAGGTGGTTGTACGGCAGTAGTTATGATACCTCTTAGCAGTCTTGAAGGAGTTATTAACTTTACAAAAGGCAAGGATCTAATGGTTAAAGGCGTTATTGATTTTGAGTTTGATAATACTTCACAAATGACTATTTCAGAAAGTACAGCGAAGTTAAAGACAAATTACAAGACTTTAACAATTGTATCGTTAGACGAAAGATTGTACGGAAGTAAGTCGGTGCAGCACTACGAATTAACGGGAAAGTAGGTATTTATGTTTGATGGAAATTTATATATAAAGCCGACAGACGCAATAATGCGTGATAAGGGCTTAGGATTAAAGAATACCGTGCAGTCCTTTGTTGACACCGAGGTTATGAGGTATATGGGCGATTATATGCCAAGACGACAGAGTGGAGAGCTTGAGCATATGATGGCTATGGCGACAGTAGTAGGCAGCGGGCAAATAGACATACCAGGACCATACGCCCACTACTTGCATGAGGGTATTGTATATGTGGATCCTATCTTTAAGACAGCGGGTTTTAAGATAAAATCAGGACCGTACGCAGGCGAATGGAGGTCAAGGAAAGGCGTAACAAAGGTTATGTCCAGCCCTGTAAGAGAATTACAGTTCTTCGGCGCACCTATGCGTGGAAAGAAGTTCTTTGACAGAATGAAGGCTGACCATAAAGAAGATATACTCAAGGCAACTCAAGCATTGATAGATAGAGGCAGTATATGACGATCATAGACTTTATGAGGGAGAAGTTGACAACTTACCCTAAGATATCAGAATTCCTTGCGGGAGATGATATTCATATAGATTTCACAGAGTCACAGCCAACGAATTACGGACTGTCAAGTACAGGCGACAGTCTTGTAAAAGAGGATGTACTTGGGAATCAGGTAAGAAAGCATAATTTCGTAATGTATGCGGTTGGCCAGTCTTATACAGATTATACCCGATTGGCCAATAGTAATTTTTTATATGAATTATCGTACTGGTTAGAGCATTTATCTGAGGAGACTGTAACATTTGAAGTCGAGGGTGAAGAAAAGCAAGGAATATTTTTGAAAGCTACAACAGCTAATGCAATGAGCATGGGTTTGATGGGCGAAACAATAAACGACGGCATTATGTATCAACTACAGATATACGCCGAGTATAAATTAGAAAGCGAGGAATAACTATGGCAGTAACAGGAAAAATTAAGCGTAAATTTATGGCGCACTTTATAAACACAAGTAAAAGTGGTAGTCCTGCGGCATATGTAAGACTGGGTAAGGATTTAGAAGAGTATCAGATTGAGATGAACGCCAATACAGAAAAGAAGAGTAATATACTTGGCGAAACATCCGTAAATCTTACCACATACCAGCCGGAGGCATCTGTAGAGCCTTATTATGCTGAGGTAGGCGATCCGCTGTTTACAAGACTACAGGCTATTATAGATGAACGTCAAACACTTGATGACCTTGCTACCGATGTTGTAGAGGTACATCTTTGGGATGAGGACAGTGGAACACCGGGGACTTATGTTGCTTATAAAGAAGAGGCGATTATTGAAATCTCAAGCTATGGCGGTGACACTACAGGTTATCAGATACCTTTTAATCTTCATTACACAGGCAATAGAGTAAAGGGTAAGTTTGTAGCCACTTCTAAGACATTTACAGCAGATTAGGAAGGAGTTGTATAAATGAAAAATCTATCTTTTAATGACGGTAGGGAAAGCTTTACCGTTAATGATGACCCAAGCAGAGTAATAAGGTTTAATCCTGCGGATCCGGAGATTATAAACAGAATTCTTAAAATGCAAAAGGACTTCGAGGATTACAATGCTCCTGAGGGTATAGAACTTAATCCTGACGGAAGTTCCAAAAGCGGTTTAGAGAAGGATGGCGCATACATAGCAGATTTCACCTCTGTTATGCGCAAGGCTTTCAACGAGGTATTCAATGCAGATGTATACGATACTATCTTTGACGGGCAATCACCTCTTTGCATAGTTGGACAGAAGTATCTGTTTGAGGGAGTTCTTGAGGGCTTGGTAGAAATCATGAAGCCCGCAATAGAAAAGTATGCAAAGAAAAATCAGGCAAGAATAGATAAGTATATTGACGGCTCAAAATGATAGGATGTTTACCAACTACTTTAACGGTTGCAGGAAAAGAATACCCAATAAATACTGATTTTAGAAATATACTTGTATTTTTGGAGGCTTGTGAAGATCCGGATCTAAGTGATGAGGATAGGTTATATATTCTCTTAAAAAGGCTATACGGTGAAGTGTATGAAGATATTCTAAAAGACCATATCAGCGAAGCCTTAGAACGGGCAAAGTGGTTTGTCGATTGCGGTAAGGCCGATAACGAAGCCACACAAAGAAAAGTAATAGATTGGGTACAGGATGCGACTATTATCTTTCCTGCGATAAATCGTGTTGCTAACAAGGAAGTCAGAGCAGAAAAGTATATCCATTGGTGGACTTTTATGGGTTACTTTATGGAGATTGAAGGTGGAACATTTTCGACAGTTTTAGCCATAAGACAAAAGAAGTTGAGAGGCAAGAAACTTGAAAAATGGGAGCAGGATTTCTACTCTCACAACAAAAACATTTGCGACATAAAGACAAGATATACTGAGGAAGAACAGGCGGAAATAGATTACTTAAACAGTTTGTTGAATTAGGGCATTTCATAGTGCCCTTTTTTATTTTTAGAAAGGGGGGTGTAACATGGCAGGTGGCGGAAGTGATGGAAGTTTAAGGTTTGATACCAGAGTCGATACTACGGGGTTTGAGCAAGGTGTAAGTACACTCTCAAGTGCTGCGAGAACTCTCCAAGCCGACATGGAGAGAACCGGAAGTGCGATAGAAAGAAGTTTTGGTGGTAACTCAAAGATAACCAATTTAAACAACCAGATAGAGCAGACAGAAGCTAAAATACAAAGGCTTACGACTGAAATGGCAGAAATTGGACAATCTCAAATACCGACTGATGAATATAAGTGGTATCAGGAGCAGATAGATGCAACAAGTAGTAAACTTGAAGCACTCATAGCAAGACAGGAAAAAATGGATGCTATAGGTGTAAGTCACAACTCAAGTAGGTGGAAAACCTTACAGTATGATATAGATCAGACTACAAGACAGCTTGAAGTATACAGAAACGAAATGGAGCAACTAAAAGCTGATGGCAGCGCTTTCACATCCGGGACGGATAGTGTCGAATATGCTGAAAAGGCGAACAAAGTTCAACAATTAACAGGACAACTCGAAGTATATAGACAAAGACTCGCGGAAACAGAAGAAAGAGAAAAAACTGTTGGAACACCGTTGAAGAATTTCGGTACCGTGGCACAGGTAGCTTTTAATAAAGCAACGAGTGCGGCATTAAAGTTTGCAAAAGTTATAGGTGCTAAAATGGCAGCACAAATAAGAAATTTCGTGTCTAATACAAAGAAAATTAACGGTGCATCAAATGGGGTAAGCAAAAGTATCCTTAAACTGTCAAATATGTTTAAATTGCTTCTACTAAGAATGGCTATGCGTGCCGCGATACAAGGGGTTAAAGAAGGATTTCAAAACCTTGTTCAATATTCAAGTGAAGCGAACGCTACTCTTTCAGGGCTTATGTCCTCAATGGGGTATCTAAAGAATAGCTTTGCGGCTGCATTTGCGCCTATCCTAACCGCTGTGGCTCCTGCTTTAAATGCTCTTATAAGCTTACTTGCAACGGCTTTAAACTATATAAATCAGTTCTTTTCAGCTTTGAGCGGTAAGACAACGTTTATAAGGGCAAAGAAGACCAATGAGGATTATGCAAAGAGCTTAAAAGGAACAGGGGGAGCAGCAAAGAAGGCAGGGCAAGAGGCTAAAAAAGCCCTCGCACCTTTTGACGACCTTGTACAGATACAGTTAAATGCTAATAAAAATTCAGCAGGAGGTGGAAGCGGCGGAGGTGCCGCATCTCCTGCGAATATGTTTGAAACAGCTGAGATAAATAAGGGAATAAGCGATTTTGCCAAACAGTTAAAAGATTTATTTGATGCGGGTGATTGGGCAGGAATAGGCAAACTTATAGGCGAAAAGATAAATGAAGCTGTTGCTAGATTTACGGAATTTATAAGCTGGGATAATATAGGTGGAAAAATTACACAATTTGTAACGTCATTTACGACTATGTTTAATACGCTTGTTCAAACGATAGACTGGAATGCTATAGGTGTCATGATTGGAACGGGTATAAACACAATACTTCACACGCTTTATTTACTCCTAACTCAAATAGACTGGTATGCTCTTGGTAATAAGCTGGGTGATGGCCTGAATGGTATGGTAAGCACTATAGAATGGGATTTGTTCGGTGCAACTATCGGAGAATACTTTAAGGCTAAAATAGAAGGTCTTAGGGGGTTTGTCGAAGAGGTAAAATGGGAAGACACAGGAGATGCAATTGCCAAAAGTCTGAATAATACGGTAAGCCATATACCTTGGGAGAACTTAGGACTTTTAATAGCTGAAGGCTTTAATGGAGTTCTTAACGCTTTTTACACAGTAGTGGATGAATTTGAGTGGAGCACGCTCGGAGAACATATCGGAACAAGTCTATCTACATTATTTACAAATTTCGAGTTCGGCACAGTAGCCGAGTCATTAAGTCTATTTGTAACAGGCATACTTGATACTCTTATAAACATTGTCCAGACAACAGACTGGAGCAAGTTTGCTGTAGGTATAGAAACAATGCTTACATCCATAGACTGGCTTGGTATAGCTAGCAGGCTTTACACGCTTTTCTATTCCGCATTAGGTACTGTATTTGGAATGCTAGCGAAAATAGTAGCAGATTTGATAATAAAAGGTTTTACTAAGTCAAAAGAATATTTTGGTAAAGAAATTGAAGAATGCGGAGGTAATGTATTTCTTGGCTTTTTAAAAGGCATAAAAGATGCAACCATAGGAATAGCCAATTGGGTTTATAGAAATGCAGTAAAGCCTTTTATTGATGGCTTAAAAAACGGATTCGGAATACATAGCCCATCAAAAGTCATGGAAGAAATAGGAATTTATTTGTGGGAAGGCTTTTGCAAGGGAATAGAAAGCACGTTTGCCGCTCCCGGTGCCTTTATAAAGGAGAAGATAACAGATCCGTTTTTAAATGGTGTGAAAGGGCTGCTTGATATCCATAGTCCGTCAAGGGTTATGGAAGAAATAGGAGGCTTTACAGTAGAAGGCTTCAATCAAGGCGTATCTCAAAAACAGCCGGCAACTCAGTCAATTATACAGTCGTGGGCGAGTGGAGTAAGTGAATGGTTTGCTTCTAAATTGGGGATAAGTAGTAATAATTCAACAGAAGCACAAAAATGGGCTTCAGGAACTATTACAGGTTTTAATTCAGGAGTTACAACTAATTATAAGTCAACTCAAAACATGATAGATGTATGGACAAAGGGCATACGACTATGGTTTACCGGCTCAGGAAGTGACAAAGGCATAAATAAAGAATCGTGGACTAAATTTGCATTAGATATTATCACGAGTTTCAAAGACAAAATTCAAGCATCTCATACAGACGTACAATCTCCGGTTGAAAAATGGTCGCAGAATGTAAGAAAATGGTTTGTGGATGAGAGTGAGGCGAAGGGTATAAATGCTAAATCATGGACTAAGTTCGCACAAGATATAATAACCGCTTTCAAGTCAAAGATAGACAGTAGCCATACTGAAACAAAGAGTTCTATGCAAACTTGGAGTAAGAATGTAACGGAATGGTTTTGGGGTGATAGTAATGTAAACGGTAATGGCGGACTATATCAATCCTTTTACAACATTGCAAAACGCATAAATGAAGGCTTTGCAAAGGGTATTTCCGATTTTGCACATTTAGCTAAATCGGCTATAAAAAAATGGGCAAGAGAGGCAATAAGCGAAGCTGAAGAGGAATTTGACATACACTCGCCTTCAAGAGAATTTCGCTCTATAGCTGAGTATGTGGTAAAAGGCTTTAATGCCGGTATTGCCGATATGGCAAAGACATCTGTGAGTGAAGCAAAAAAGTGGCTTAGCGGCGTTACGGATGTATTTGATGGTGTCGGCATAGGTGTTCCTATAGGTTTAAATATTCCAAATGCATCATCGTATATACCGAATATTGCAAAGGGAAGAATTACACCAACGGGAGCAGGGTACACGGATACGCTAAAATCAAGTTATGAAAATAAGGCTGATGTTCTTAGTCTTTTAGCAGATAAATTGCAATCCGATAGTAGGAGTGCAGAGCCTACACAGATTGTAATTAGATTTGATGGCAGTCTTGGAGCATTGGCAAGACTTATGAAACCTGAACTTGATAAAGAGGCAAAAAGAAAGGGAGTAAGTCTTGTGCTGGTAGGAGGTAATTAAGATGACCAATAACATTTTTCGATTAGATGGCAGAGAATACAATATAAATGTGCTTGAACTTAAAAGAAAGTTTGCTGTAACAGATACAGAAAATTCCGGACGTACTACCGATTATGCTATGCATAGAGATATTATCGGTACATTTTACAACTATACATTAAAGATTGCCCCTAAAAAACTGGATATGGAGTCGTACAACCGATTTTATGATGCTATATCTAATCCATCCGCTGTAAGTCACGAAATAACTGTTCCTTTCGGCAACGAAACTATGACATTTAAGGCGTATGTAACGCAAGGAGAGGATAGTTTGGTAGTAAGGAACGGTAAAAATTTTTGGGGTTTCGCTGATGGACTGACAGTCAACTTTACTGCTATGGAGCCACAGAGGAGAAGATAATGAGATGGGATATACAAACAGAGACGAATAATCAGCAAGCGTATTCCACTCTTGATACTTTATTTGGTACTGAGAATTCTATGCAGGGATTTGCATATTGCTTGCCTAGATATTCTAAACTAAACGGGGATTATGTAAATGCTCCTGACAGTATACCGCATGGTCTTGGGGGATATATTAGCGGTAGTCTATCAGATCATAATTGCAATTTTGCTGATATACCCACAATCACCGTTAAGTATGACAGGCTAAAGACAAGCAACGGTATACAGCTTAGATTTAACCTTTTATCGGGTGACTATGCAAAGAAGGTAAAGATAAGTTGGTTTAAAGACAGTGCACTTGTAAAGGCTGTAGAATATAATCCGACATCTTTTGATTATTTTTGTGCTGCTAAAGTAAAGCTTTTTGACACCGTAAAGATTGAGTTTCTACAGACAAGTAAGCCGTATAGATACATTTGGCTGTCGGCAATTAGAAATCAGAGGATGACAAATGCCGGAGGATTAAAGATTGTCTATGACGATATAGCACTTGGAGCAAAAGAGGACAGCTCTATAAGTTCATCAGATAAAAAGGATTTTGTAGTACTGGATAATCTTAAAGAAGTAGTTGAGTATCCAAATTATGCTATGTGCTTACCTCGATATTCTAAGCTTGACGGATATTATGTAAATACCCCTGATCCTAACACTTTTGAGCACATGGGGTACATAAGTAGGAGCATATCAGACAGTTCAGGACAGTTCGTAAATCCTCCTACTTTAGATTTTAGATTTACGAAAAACTTCTCAAGTGTAGGTATAAGCCTTGAGTTTAATAACTATAGTGAGGACTATTGTAGTAAGGTAAACATAAAATGGTATTCAGATAATACTTTATTGAAAGAGCAGGAGTATACTCCGGATAGCTATAAATACTTTTGCTATGGCGTTGTAGATTTCTATAACAGAGTTGTTGTAACATTCCTTGAAACGAATAAGCCTTTTAGAAATGCTTTTCTTACAGAGATAACTTGGGGGCTTATAAGGATTTTTAAGGATGATGAGATTGAAAGTATAGATTGCTTGGTAGAAATAGACGGAACATCAAAAGAAATATCGGTAAACACTATGGAATATTCTGTAAGGGATAAAATGGGATACGACTTTGAGTTTCAGAAAAAGCAAAAACAAACTCTATATTTTGATGAGGCTATTCTTGGAATATTCTACTTAAAAGACGGAAAACAGCTGAGTAGTACGGTCTACTCAATGGAAACACATGACGCTATAGGAGTGCTTGACGGTACTGAATTTATTGGCGGAGTATATGATCAAGTAAAAGCAAAAGAGCTTTTAAGATTGATAATGCAAGGCGAAGATATACCGTACTTTATAGATACCGCACTTGAAAACAAACCTATAAGCGGGTACTTACCAATTTGTTCAAAAAGAGCAGCACTGCAGCAGTTGGCTTTTGCGATAGGAGCGGTAGTGGATACAAGTTATGATAGGAACTTATACCTGTATCCTACGCGAACTACCGACATAACTCAGATAAAGCAAGAAGAGCTATTTACTAAGCTGTCATTCTCTCACAGTGACGTAATCACAGGGGTAAAGCTGACTGTACATGAGTATTTAAAAAGCAACGAGGCTATGGAACTTTTCAAAGGTTACTTAGTAGGTAATACTAAGATTGAGTTCAGCGAACCTATGCACGATTTAGTTATTCAAGGTGGAATTATCATAGAACAAGGTGATAATTATGCCCGCATAAGCGGATCAGGTACTCAAGCGGTGTTATCTGGCAAGAAGTATGTACATAACACATTTAGCGTAAGCAAGGATAATGAGAGAATAACACACAATAAAAATATTGCTGAAATTAAAGAGGCTACACTTGTGACTAAGGAGAATATGCAGGAAGTTCTTGGTAGATGCTATGACGATTGTATGAAGAACGAAAGCATATCCTGCAGGCTTGTAGTAGATAATCACGAGCTTGGGGATTTGGTCGAACTGGATACCTTTAAAGGTAAAAGGCAAGGAATAATTACTAAGCTTGATTTTAAGTTCAGCAGGAATGAGATTACGGCGGAGGCGGTGATAAAATGAGTAATGTACTGAACACTTTAATCTTTGATAGAACTGTAGATGACTTAATAAATGACACTGATAAAGCCTATATAGCTTACACAGACTTGAATAGAGTTGAAGAGGCGTGTAAGCATTTAGCTGATTTGTTTGGTGTAAGTATAAATACGAAAGTATGGACGATGGAAGACTTTAGAACAGAGTCAGAAATGGGCAGACTACTGGAGAATATCAAGAAGGTAAGAGAAGCTTATTATACTAAGATATCAACGCCCCAAACGCCAGTACGGATTACTTACGATAGTATTTATCAGGCTAATGATATAGAAAAAATACTCAAGGACTTAGGAGATATGTACGAGAGCACTTTAAGTGGACAGCAGAGGCTGTCTTTTTCTTTGAGTAGAAAGAGCATAGGAAACAGGAGGTAAGATGGCACTAAAAACAAACTATAAAGATGATGTTTTTGAGGGCAATAGGAAGTACACATTGACTCAGGGTGGAGATGGTAAATATGAGATTATAGACAGCACCAATTATACTGTACAAGGTGACATATTTGGGGCAAACGACATCAATGCAACGAATACAGCAATAAATCGCTTAAATGGAGTGATTGAGGTCACGCTCTTAGCTAAAAACTGGCAAGGCACTAAACCTTATACACAGACAGTAAATGTGACGAATATAAAAGAAACTGATGTTCCGATTGCAAATGTGAAGGTTGTAAAAGGGGCAGCTAAAGCAGTAAAGAAGGCTGCGGCTTGTATAGACGGCTTCACGACTGCAAACGGAAGCGTAACATTTTACTGTAATGACAAGAAGCCCGCTGTGGATTTAGTTGTTCAAATGAAAGGGGTGATGTGATGGCTCAAGGAATATGGTTAGGCGGGGGCGGCAGTGCGGATCCGGATGAGATAACAGCTCGTGTAAATGATGTGATACAAGGTAAAACAACAATTGACGATGAAGGCGAAATTGTTGAAGGCACAATCCCTTTAAAGCAAGTAGATACAGACCTGCCAAATGTATTTAATGTTTTTGTGAGACCTGACGTTTGGAAGACGGGGGGTGTTATAGACAGTCCGAAACACGGACGAG
>CAUQXC010000013.1:0-49043 GCA_963522175.1 uncultured Lachnospiraceae bacterium | reverse complement strand
GGAAACCTTGGTTAAAGTCTGTGCTTAGAATTGCTATGAGTGTAGTACACGTAGACAGTTTAACAGAAGTAAATTCAAACCGTCTTAGTCAGTGCAAAGGAGCCGCAAGAGCGGCGGAGTATTATGCTGCTATACAAGATGCCAGATTTAAGGTAGGACAACAAATGTGGCTTGAAATGAATGTTTCAGACCTGAACGGACATTTTTATATGGCAATCGGAGCGGGAACAGAGTTCTTAAGAGCAAGCCACGTAGAAATGATTTTCAATCACATAGAATTCATTAACTAAGAAAGGAAGGCTTACTATGAAAGTTATCTATGATAAAAAAACCGGGTATATCTATACAACAAGCTTGAATGCAGATGTGGACCCTGCCGTACTTGATGTGGAAATACCACCGGGACAACTCTTGTCGCGAATATCTGTTGAGGGCAAAGAACCAAAAGCCGAATTTTATAAAGACAAAAGTCAAGAGACTATGGAAGAACTTAAGCAAAAGCTTGAAGAGCTCAACGCAAAACAGCAGACGACAGATTTGGCGCTTGCAGAACTTACAATGAACGCTATGCAGTAGAAAGGAGCATTTATGGAACATTTATTTGAAGTGATTGCGAATCTAATCATAGACGGAGTGTACAGCTTTAAAAAAGTTGTGGCAAAGCTCCGTGATGGAGTAGCAAAGAAATTAAAAGAAAAAGGTCGTGAGGATTTAGCGACAGACAGCGACGCAAAGAAAAAGGAGGGTAAGTAGTATGCATTTTGATATTTTCAGACCAATTTTTACAACAATGAGGGGTAACACATTGTTTCAGCTTGTAGTAATCATGATTGTGATGGACGTCTTATTTGGTAGCTTAAGAGCGGCTAAGGACAGGGCATTTAACAGCTCAATGGGCATTGATGGGGGTATTCGCAAGATTGGAATGCTACTGTCATTGGTTTGTTTGGTATTTGTAGATGTATTATGCCCGGTAAATCTAATAGGATTTATACCTGAGACTTTTAGGGGATATATACACTTGCAGGATATTACAGTGATGGAGTTTTTTGCGTTACTTTACATAGTATATGAGGTACTTTCAGTGCTTAAGAATATGACACTGTCAGGCTTACCTGTGCGCAGAGTATGGGTTACAGTAAAGAGTTTCTTAAAGAAAAACACAGGTGAATTTATAGAGATTGAAGATAAAGATTAGTTAGTTGTGTTGAGTAGAACGCAGAAGAGTTGAGAAAGGAAGAAAGATGGATTTTAATATTTTTTTAGATAAATGCAGAGATATAGTAGCGGAGTATACAAATGAACATTTAGATAAATCTGATAAGAAAGAAGTTTCAGTCAATGATGTTTTTGTAGTTTGGTACTGCAAAACATTGAAAAATGCTAAGGCATTGCTCAGCACTACTCTTTTTGACGGTATGTACTATGAAGTTACATATAATGGCGAAAAAGAAGAGTTATATCTGGATGCCTACAAGAAGTTTGAAAATAGATGTATAAAAATGGAGGGTTAGGATATGGTTAAAATCGGACAAGCAAGCAGAGATGAAAGAGGAAAGTACAGCGGGGGTATAGCAGGAGACCAAGACGGCAAAGAAGTCGCAATCCGAGAGTGGTACAACCGCCCATGGAATAAAGTTTTGAGGGCTAAAAAGCCCGCTGTTGCTGAAAAGATAGCAAAGGCAATGGAAGACGCTTGTGCGAATGACCGCATAGGTTACGACCAAGGACAACGCACAACGTTGTACAAGTTATGTAGAGCAAATGGTTTTAATATAAGTGCTGTTAATGATCCTTGCGAAACTGATTGTTCTGCTCTTGTCGCTGTATGTGTTAATGCGGCAGGGGTGTATGTATCAGGTGATATCTACACAGGAAACGAGGCGGCTGCACTTCTTGCGACAAACGAGTTCGAGGTGCTTACCGACAAGAAATATCTAACGACTGACGAATACTTGAAAAGGGGTGATATACTCTTGTATGAGTTTCATCATACCGCTGTAGCACTTGAAAACGGCAGTAGTGTAAAAGAAGTATATAAACCAAAATACGTGCGCGGCTGGAACAGAAATGAACATGGATGGTGGTTCGTATATGATGACAAAGACAACTATCACATAAACAACGCAGTCCGTATAAACAACAAGCTGTATTTCTTTGACACGGAAGGTTATTGCGTGAAAAATCCGGATGTCGTAACAAGTGAAAGCGGAGAGCTGGACAGGATAAGCGGTGAAAGAGTGAAATAAATATGGTGAGTAATTAAAACAATATTGTCTTGAAAGCTATTTCGTGTTGCATTTGTGTTGCATAGTCGAGAAAAATCAAGCTTTTTGATGAAAAATATTTTTAAAATAAGAAATATAAAAGCTTTGCAAGCCCGCATATTTGCGGGCTTTATAACAAGAATGGCTTATTTGTTCGGCTTACGCGATTTGCACCTTTTCGGGTTCGAGTCCCGGGTGTCTCAGGATGGTAAAAAGGCTTAAATGCTTGTGAAATCAAGTGTTTAAGCCTTTTTTATTATGAGTATCAGTTGCTATTTTAATCTGTATTAGAGGGTTTTAAATGTCTAATAAATGTCTAATACAGATTATATAATTTTATTTAACTTGTTCCATGATTAAAAAATTTTATATGTTGTTATTGACATGAGCCCAAATTTATATTAGAATGCATAGCAATAATTGAATATTATAAATTAAACCGTTGATATGGAGATAAAGTTAGTCATGACTTCACAGAGAGTTCGGGTAGGTGAGAGCCGGATAAGAAACAGTCTAGCAAATGGACCATTGAGGGTGTAGTCAAATGCATAAGCAGAGTATACTACAACGTACGCATACGTTAGTTGCAAGGGATATGTAGGTATCCTAAAGTGCACAGGTCATGCTGTGAATCAAGGTGGCACCGCGATTTTTTGTTGTCGAAATTTCGTCCTTGACAAATATTAACCTTTTTAAGGTTTTTATTTGTCAGGGACTTTTTTATTTTTATTATTAAGGAGGATATATGGTTTTTATTTTAAAAGCAGGCATCAGTGAAGAGGAAATACAAAATTTCAGGAAAGAATTTGAAAATATAGGCTTTGATACAATCTATGCCCCCGGCACGGAACATACGGCGGTTTGCCTGATAGGAAATACTTCAAAAATAGATATGGATACTATAGTGGAAACCCATCCAATAGTCGCCTACGGTAAGAGAGTTACGGAAACCTATAAGGCTGCAGGAAGAACCGTACATCCCGATGATACTATAGTGAGGGTGAAGGATATAAACATCGGAAACGGGACATTTACCGTTATTGCCGGACCTTGCAGTGTGGAGACAAAGGAGCAGATTACGATGGTGGCAAGAAGTATTAAAGAAAGCGGTGCAGTAATACTTCGCGGCGGAGCATTTAAGCCAAGAACCTCTCCATATTCATTTCAGGGACTGGGAAAAGAGGGCTTGGAATTTTTAGAAAATGCGAAAGCTGCAGTGAATATTCCGATTATCTCGGAGGTAATGAATCAAACTCAACTGCCTTTATTTGAAAATGTGGATATTATTCAGATAGGAGCCAGAAATATGCAAAACTTTGATTTACTTAAGGAGGTTGGAAAATTAAAAAAACCGATACTCTTAAAACGCGGTCTTTGCAATACTATTGAAGAACTTCTTATGAGTGCCGAATATATAATGGCATCCGGCAATGAAAATGTCATACTCTGTGAGAGGGGTATAAGAACATTTGAAACCGCTACCAGAAATACCTTGGATCTTGGAGCTGTAGCATTATTAAAAGAAAAAACTCATCTTCCGGTATTGGTGGATCCGAGTCATGCGCCGGGTATAAGATCTCTTGTACCTCCGCTTGCAAAAGCGGCACTTGCGGTAGGTGCGGACGGTATTATGGTAGAGGTTCATAATGACCCCGCAAAAGCATTATGTGACGGAGCTCAGTCACTGGACCTTAATCAATTTGCAAGCTTAATGGATGAAATCAAAAAAAGAGTTGTTCTTGAAGGAAAGACATTATAAAGGAGAAATATGTATTACCCTACATTAGATGAAATAGAAAAAATAAAAGAAAATAAAGAATATAGGTATGTGCCTGTAAGTATAGAAATCTTATCGGACTTCATTACACCTATTGAAGCGATTAGAGTTCTAAAAAAGGTATCTACACATACCTATATGCTGGAGTCGGCAAAAGCGAATGAAAACTGGGGAAGATATACCTTTCTGGGCTTTGAGCCGGATAGCTCAATCAGCTGTATAGACGGAAAAATGAATGTGGACGGAGAGGAATTTAATTGTATTTATCCTTCAAGCTACTTAAGGGAACTGCTAAAAAAGTATAAAAGGCCGAGGTTTTCATCTTTACCTCCATTTACGGGAGGTCTGGTCGGATATTTCTCTTTTGATTACATAAACTACAAGGAGCCCGGTATCAAAAACAATATAAATGATACGGAAGGCTTTAAAGATATTGATGTAATGCTTTTTAAGGATGTTATTGTATTTGACCACGTAAAGCAAAAAATCATCCTCATTACAAATATCTTATTAGAGGGAAATACTTCTATAGCCTATAAAAAGGGAGTGGAGAAACTTGAGAAGATAAAAAAGCTTTTATATATGGGTGAAAAGTTTAATGACCCCGGTAAACTTCTTTCGGAATTCTCTCCTTTATTTTCCGAGAAAGAATTTTCAAAGATGATAAAAGAGGCAAAGCATCATATAAAAGAGGGAGATATTTTTCAAATTGTACTTTCAAATCGTTTACAGGCTGATTTTGAGGGAAGTCTTTTTGACAGTTACAGGATGCTTAGAACCGTAAATCCTTCGCCCTATATGTTTTATTTTTCAGGAACCGATGTCGAGATTGCGGGAGCTTCGCCTGAGACTCTTGTAAAGCTGGAAGAAGGAATACTTCATACTTTCCCGCTTGCAGGAACAAAGCCGAGAGGAAAAACCGAAAAAGAGGATAAGATTTTTGAAGAGGAATTGCTTGCAGATGAAAAAGAACTTGCGGAGCATAATATGCTGGTGGATCTTGGGAGAAATGACCTCGGTAAAATAAGTAAGTTCGGCAGTGTAAAAGTGGAAAAGCTGCATTCCGTAGAAAGATATTCTCATGTAATGCATATCGGTTCCACAGTAAGAGGTGAGATAAGACCTGAAAATGATGCATTGGATGCTCTCGAAGCCGTTCTTCCCGCCGGAACTCTTTCAGGCGCTCCAAAGCTTCGTGCATGTAAGCTTATCGGAGAACTTGAAAATAATAAAAGAGGTGTATACGGCGGAGCCATAGGATATATTGATTTTACCGGAAATATGGATACCTGTATCGCTATCAGACTTGCTTATAAAAAGAACGGCAAGGTATTTATCAGAAGCGGTGCCGGAATTGTAGCGGATTCAAAGCCTGAAAAGGAATATATGGAAAGTATCAATAAGGCGGGTGCCGTAGTTGATGCCTTGAAAAAAGCACAGGAGATGAATAAATGATTTTATTAATTGATAATTATGACAGTTTTTCCTATAACCTGTATCAAATGGCAGGGGAAATTTATCCCGACATCAAAGTGATCAGAAATGATGAAATGAGTTTAGAAGAAATAAAAAGCTTAAACCCCGAAAAAATCATTATTTCACCCGGTCCGGGTAGACCGGAGGATGCCGGAATTATTATAGATGCAGTAAAAAGGCTTGGAGAAAATATTCCCGTCTTAGGAGTTTGTCTCGGACATCAGGCTGTCTGCATGGCGTTCGGTGCCGATATAAGCTATGCCAAGGAACTTATGCACGGAAAGGCTTCTCTTACATATTTTGATAATAATTGTCCTATTTTTAAAGACTTGCCAAATACAGGTAAGGTTGCAAGATACCACTCTCTTGCCGCAAGGGCGGATAGCCTGCCTAATAAACTTAAAGTTGTTGCAAAAACGGATGATGGTGAAGTTATGGCTGTAGAGCACAGCAAATTTCCTATTTACGGAGTGCAATTCCATCCGGAATCAATTATGACAGCATTCGGAAAGGAAATGCTTAAAAATTTTATTTCACTGAAGCTGTAGTATAGTATAGGTTTAAAGATTATCTTAGCCGGAAAGGATATTATGATTAAGGAAGCTATTGTAAAGATTGTAAATAAAGAAGATTTAACATTTGATGAGGCATATACGGTAATGAATGAAATCATGAAAGGTGAGACTTCTCCTATACAAAATGCCGCTTTTCTTGCCGCTCTTTCTACAAAGAGTGCCAAGGCTGAAACAATACAGGAAATTTCCGGATGTGCCAAGGCTATGCAAGAGCATGCTACATCGGTAAATACGGATTACGACCTGTTTGAAATAGTGGGAACCGGAGGTGATAATGCAGGGAGTTTCAATATTTCAACAACCTCCGCTATCGTGGCTGCAGCAGGCGGTATGAAGGTAAGTAAGCATGGTAACAGAGCCGCATCTTCCAAATGCGGAACGGCAGATTGCCTGGAGGCTTTAGGTGTAAATATTGATGAAGATCCCGAAAAATGTAAGGAGCTTTTGGAAAAGGTGGGTATTTGCTTTTTATTTGCTCAAAAATACCACACTTCCATGAAGCACGTGGGAGCAATCAGAAAAGAGCTGGGCTTTAGGACAGTTTTTAATATACTCGGTCCGCTTACGAATCCGGCGAAACCGAAGCGCGAGCTTCTGGGTGTATATGATGAATATCTTATCGAGCCGCTTGCAAGGGTTTTAATGGAACTGGGTATAAAAAGAGGTATGGTAGTTTACGGCAGGGATAAATTGGATGAAATTTCTCTTTCGGCTCCTACCGCAGTATGTGAAATAAAGGACGGCTCATTAACTAAATATGAAATAAAGCCTGAAGACTTCGGACTTAGTCGCTGCAAGAAGGAAGATTTGGCAGGCGGAAATCCGGAGGAAAATGCAGCTATTACTCAGGCTATATTAAACGGTGAAAAGGGACCTAAGACGGATGCCGTACTTTTAAATGCGGGAGCGGCATTGTACATAGGTGAAAAGGCAAACAGTATACAGGAAGGAATAAATCTTGCAGAGAAGCTTATTAAAAGCAAAAAAGCTATAAGAGTTTTGGAAGATTTTATAAAGGTGAGTAATGAATAAGGAAAAAACCGTTTTGGATATGATAGCGGATTATACAAGGGAAAGGATTTCGGAACAACAAAAAAAGCTTCCTTTGTCCATCCTTAAAGCTGAAGCAAAAAAGGTTAATACATCCGAATTTCTTTTTGAAAAGGCTTTAAAAAAGGCTGAGCTTTCATTTATATGTGAATGTAAGAAGGCATCCCCTTCCAAGGGAATTATATCAAAAGATTTCTCCTATCTTGAGATTGTAAAGGAATATGAAAAAGCCGGAGCCGATTGTATTTCGGTACTTACAGAGCCGAAGTGGTTTCTCGGAAGTGATGAATATTTAAAGGAAATATCAAGAGCGGTTAAGCTCCCTCTTCTCAGAAAGGACTTTACCGTAAATGAATATATGATATATGAGGCTAAGGTGATGGGAGCTTCCTGTGTGCTTTTGATTTGTTCTATATTATCGGCGGAGGAACTTGGATATTTTAAGGATATTTGCGATGAGCTTGGACTTTCGGCACTTTTTGAATGTCATGATGAAGCCGAAATAGAAATGGCAGTATCCATAAATGCCCGCATAATCGGTGTAAATAACAGAAATTTGAAGGATTTTTCGGTGGATACCGATAACAGTAAAAGACTTCGTACACTTGTGCCAAAGGATATTTTATTTGTTTCAGAAAGCGGTGTGAATACTCCGAAGGATATACAGAATATTTCCGATATGGGTGCCGATGCCGTTTTGGTGGGTGAGGTACTGATGAGAGCGGAAAATAAAAAATATACTTTGGATTGGTTAAAAGGAAAATATGACAAGGATTAAGCTGTGCGGAATAATGCGGGAAGAGGATATAAAAGTAATAAATGAGTTGTTGCCGGATTATATAGGTTTTGTATTTGCAGAAAAAAGCAAGCGTTTCATATCCTATGACAGGGCGAAAAAGCTTAAGGAAAGCTTGGATCCAAAAGTAAAAGCGGCGGGAGTATTTGTAAATGAAGACATAAAAAATATCATTTACTTGGTAAAAAATAAAGTAATTGATATTATTCAGCTACATGGAAATGAGGATAGGGCTTATATAAATACCTTGAAGGAAGAAGTAAATATTCCTATTATACGTGCATATCGGATAAAATCGAGGGTTGATATTGAGGAGATAAAAAAAGATACGGATTTTATCCTGCTGGATGCAGGAGCCGGCTGTGGGAAAAGCTTTGATGAAGCTTTACTGGAAGACTTTAATGAGGAGTATTTTTTAGCCGGCGGACTGTCTCCTGACAATATAAAGGAAAAAATAATGAGGCTGCATCCCTTCGCCGTGGATGTAAGCTCGGGTATCGAAACAGACGGTAAAAAAGATGCTTTTAAGATGCGAAAATTTGTAAGTTTGGTAAGAGAGGTCGAAAATGACAGATAGCAAAGGAAGATTTGGAGTTCACGGAGGTCAGTATATTCCGGAAACTCTTATGAATGCGGTAAAAGAGTTGGAAAATGCCTATAATCATTATAAAAAAGATCCTGAATTTAATAAGGAGTTGAATTATCTGCTAAATGATTATGCAGGCAGACCGTCAAGACTTTATTTTGCAAGGAAAATGAGTGAAGATCTGGGCGGTGCGAAAATCTATTTAAAGCGTGAGGATTTAAACCATACCGGTGCACATAAGATAAATAATGTATTGGGGCAGGCACTCCTTGCAAAAAAGATGGGCAAAAAAAGATTGATAGCCGAAACGGGCGCAGGTCAGCATGGTGTAGCAACCGCAACCGCCGCCGCTTTAATGGGCATGGAATGTGTGGTTTTTATGGGTGAAGAGGATACTGTACGTCAAGCTCTTAATGTATACAGGATGAGATTGCTCGGTGCAACTGTGGTTCCTGTAACAAGCGGTACGAAAACCTTGAAGGATGCAGTTTCCGAGGCTATGAGGGAGTGGACAAGCAGGATAGATGATACTCATTATTGCCTCGGATCCGTAATGGGACCGCACCCTTTCCCAACTATTGTCAGAGATTTTCAGGCGGTAATTTCAAAGGAAATAAAAGAGCAGATTCTTGAAAAGGAAAATAGATTGCCGGATGCGGTAATTGCCTGTGTGGGTGGCGGTTCGAATGCCATAGGCAGCTTTTACAATTTTATAGATGATAAGGATGTAGCATTGATAGGCTGTGAGGCGGCAGGAAAAGGTATTCATACATTTGAGACCGCAGCCACCATTAATACAGGAAAGCTCGGTATTTTCCATGGAATGAAATCATATTTCTGTCAGGATGAATACGGTCAAATCGCACCCGTATATTCTATTTCCGCAGGGCTTGATTATCCGGGAGTAGGTCCGGAGCATGCACATCTTTTTGATACAAAAAGAGCAAGCTATGTACCGGTAACGGATGATGAAGCAGTAGAGGCATTTGAATATCTTTCAAGAACGGAAGGCATTATTCCCGCTATAGAATCGTCACACGCTATTGCGCACGCCATGAAGATAGCAGGGACTATGAGCAGGGATAAAATTATTGTAATCACTCTTTCGGGAAGAGGTGACAAGGATTGTGCAGCTATTGCAAGATATAAAGGAGAGGATTTACATGAGTAGGATATATGAAGCATTTGCAAATAAAAAAGCGTTTATTCCGTTTATAACCTGCGGAGACCCCGATATTAAAACCACTAAAGCAAGCATACTTGAAATGGTAAAGAACGGGGCGGATCTTATAGAAATAGGCATACCTTTTTCGGATCCTACAGCGGAGGGTGTAGTGATACAGGGAGCGAATATCCGTGCTCTTGAGGGAGGTGTAACCACCGATAAGGTATTTAATATGGTCGAGGATATCAGAAAGGATATAGACATTCCTCTTGTATTTATGACCTATGCCAATGTGGTATTTTCATATGGTTCCGAAAAGTTTTTTGCCAAATGTAAAGAAGTCGGTATTGACGGTATTATACTTCCCGATATTCCTTTTGAGGAAAGAAGAGAATTTCTTGATATTGCTCATAAGTATAATGTAGAGCTTATTTCACTTATTGCACCTACATCAAAAGACCGTATTGCAATGATTGCAAAGGAAGCGAGGGGATTTTTATATATTGTATCAAGTCTCGGGGTAACGGGAACAAGAAGTAAGATTACTACCGATTTAAACTCCTTGATAAAGACGGTAAGGGAGAATACGGACATTCCCTGTGCTATAGGCTTCGGTATTTCGACTCCGGAGCAGGCAAAGCAAATGAGTGAAATAGCGGATGGAGTTATAGTAGGTTCAGCCTTCATTAAACTTTTAAAACAGCATAAAACACAGGCACCCGGATATATAGGCGATTATGTAAAAGAGATGAAATCCGCTATGAAAAAGCCGTAAAGAAGACCGGGAAAGAAAATAGGTGTAATATATAGATTTTATCGATATATTACACAATAAATAGAAATATATGATGTATTAAAAAAGATAACTTGTTGCTATTAAACCTATATATGATAGAATTACCATAGTTTGAATTCAATCTTTAAATTATATATTATATCCTAGGCAGAATACTATATAAGAGCTTTTGTTGTGCAAAAAATATGGTTTATATCATCATAAAGTAGGAGGAGAAATTTATGCATATAAAACAAAGTGTCAGTCCGTCTAAGGTTTGCAAGGATGCGGAAGAGTTTTACAGAGGAGGGTATTTCTGTTGTGAGGCATTGGTGCGCTCAATAAGAGACAACTTTGAGTTGGATGTTCCGGATTCTGTAATAGCAATGAGTTCCGGTATGTCTGTAGGAGCGGGAAGATCGGGATGTATGTGCGGTGCTTTAAACGGAGGAATTATGGCACTCGGTATGTTCTTCGGACGTACGGAGCAGAACGGACCTAATGACCCTAAGGTTAAAAAATGTATGAGCTTGTCAAACGAGTTACATGAGTTCTTCAGAAAAGGAAACGGAAAAAACTCGGCTTGTTGTAGAGTGCTTACAAGAGAGTTTGATATGGGAAAAGGTGAACATAAGGAACAATGCATAAGATATACGGGAATGTGTGCAGGTAAGGTTGCCGAGATCATCATAAGAGAGCTTGAGCTTGAAAATTTAGATGAAGTAGCATCATAGAAAAGGGGAACTCATGAAGTTTATTAAAAAAGTTTCGATACCCTTTTGCGGAACGATGTTGGCGGTTTTGGCTTTAGGTAATTTGTTGCAGTCATATTCCGAAATATTCAAAACCATTTGCGGAGTTTTAGGCGGAATATATTGCATATTGTCAGTATTAAACTTTATTTTATATCCTGCAAAACTGAAAGAGGATTTGGATAATCCGGTTCAGGCAAGCGTACTGGGAACCTTCAGTATGGGACTTATGCTTTTAAGCGTATATGTGAAACCGTTTTTGGGAGTTTTTGCCATATACCTTTGGTATCTTGCGATAGTTCTTCACCTTGTGCTCATGGTGATATTCACAATGAAGTTTGTTCTTAAGTTTGATATTAAAAAAGTATTTGCATCTTGGTATATCGTATATGTAGGTATTGCGGTAGCCGGAGTAAGTGCAAAAGCCTTTGATAAGCTTTCTTTGGGAGCGGCAAGCTTTATGTTCGGCTTCGTTGCGGTTATTATATTGCTGATGGTTGTTACCTACAGATATATGAAGCATGAAGTTCCGGATCCTGCAAAAGCATTGATATGTATATATGCGGCACCTGTGAGCCTTTGTCTTGCGGCATATATAAGCTCTGTAGAGAACAAATCATTTGCTCTTGTGGTGGGAATGCTTATTGTTTCAACATTGTTGTTTGCATTTGCCGTTTATAAGGCATGTACAATAGTGCCAACGGGCTTTAAACCGAGCTTTTCGGCATTCACCTTCCCGTTTGTTATAAGTGCTATAGCCTTAAAACAAAGCATAGCGTATTTCGGGAAATTGGGCTATGCAAACCCGGCTTTAAATATTTTGCTTATTGTTGAAATAATAATTGCCGTAGTTTTTGTGGCTTATGTATATATAAGCTTTATAAAGACCCTATTTTCAGAATAGTTTTATAAAAAGATACTCGGAAGATACAAATTCCGGGTATCTTTTTTTGTACAAAAAAAGCGGATATTTGCACAAAAAAGTAAAAAAATGCTATAAAAGCGAAAAAAAACATATAGATATAAAAAAGCTTTCACAGATATAATATACATATACGCGGATACGTGTGAATATGTTATAGGGAGGAAGTTATGAAATTAAGAAAATTGACGGCATTGGCAATGAGTGCCGTGATGGTTACGAGCAGTATTCCGTTTAATACTTTTGCTACCGAAAGCTCAATGCAAATTTTAAGCGAAGACGATACGCTAACCTCACAAACAAGTTCTTTGCCGGAACTTATTTACCCTAATGAATACAACGTAAGTGAAAGAACACAAAACTTTGATAAAAACTGGCGTTTTTCCATGGGGAATTTAGAGGGAGCAAGTGAGAAGGGATTTAACGATTCCTCTTGGAGAGAACTTGACTTACCGCATGACTATAGTATAGAGCAGGAATATTCAAACAGAATGGAAGCGGAAAGCGGATATTTACCGGGCGGAAGTGCATGGTACAGAAAAAAATTTACTTTGCCGGCAGAAGCTTCAAACAAACGTGTGAGAATAGATTTCGACGGAGTTTATATGAATGCGACGGTTTATGTAAATGGACATAAACTGGGAACTCATGCATATGGATATACACCGTTTTCTTTTGATATAACAAAATATCTGGATTTCAATTCAGAAAATGTTATCGCGGTTAAGGTTGACCATAAAACACCTTCAAGCAGATGGTACTCGGGAAGCGGTATTTACAGAAGTGTAAAACTTACGGTTACAGATGCAGTTCATGTAGACTTATGGGGAACAAAGGTAAACACTCCGGATTTGAACACAAATACTGCAAATCCAAAGGTGGAAATAAGGACAAAAGTAAAGAATGACAGTGAAGAAACAAAAGCCGTTAAGATTGTAAATACTATTTATGATGATGCCGATACGGAGCTTGCAAGTGTAACTTCGGAAGAGGTAAGTCTTGCTGCGGGAGAAAACAAGGAAGTAAAGCTTGAAACAAATGTTTCATCTCCTAGGCTTTGGAGCGTCGATGACCCTAATCTTTATACGGTAAAAACCGAAGTTAAGGTAGGAGACGAAGTGGTAGATACCTATTATACGGACTTCGGTTTCAGATATTTTAATTTTGACACAAATTCAGGTTTCAGTTTGAATGGTATAAATATGAAACTTAAAGGTGTTTGTATGCATCACGACCAGGGTGCTTTAGGTGCGGTTGCAAATAAAAATGCCATAAGAAGACAGGTTGAAATTCTTAAAGAGATGGGATGTAATTCCATAAGAGTTACACATAACCCAGCCGCAAAGGAATTGCTTGAGGTTTGTGACGAGCTTGGAGTTCTGGTTATTGATGAAGCCTTTGACGGCTGGCACAGAATGAAGAACGGAAATACAAATGACTATTCAAAACATTTTAATGCAAATATAGAAGGTGATAATGAAATCATAGGTAAAACTTCGGGAATGAAGTGGTACCAGTATGATTTATCCGCCATGATAAACAGTGCCTATAACTCTCCGTCGGTTATAATGTGGTCACTCGGAAACGAGGTTTTGGAAGGTACCGCAAATGATTGGGATTCAAGCTTTGTCGAGGTGTCCGGAAATCTTGCGGAACTCGCTCACAGTTTGGACGAGAGCAGACCGTCAACGATAGGAGACAATAAGATTAAGGGTCAGACGAGAAATCCTAATAACTTATATGCCCAAATAGATCAAAAAGTTGCAGATGTCGGCGGTGTGGTAGGATTAAACTACGCAAACGGCGGTCAATACGATGCATGGCACAGATTAAAGCCGGACTGGAAGCTTTATGCATCCGAAACGGTTTCAAGTATAAGCAGTAGAGGCATATATAAAATAAAGGGTTATACAGGAAGCCAAAACGCCAGTAAGCAGCTTACGGCTTATGACAAGTCCAGAGTAGGCTGGGGTGCTTTTGCGAGTGAGGGTTGGTTTGAGACTATAAAGAGAGATTATCTTGCAGGTGAGTATGTGTGGACAGGCTTTGACTATATAGGAGAGCCTACACCGTATAACGGTACGGATGCGGGAGCCAAGTCATCATGGCCTTCACCTAAGAGCTCATACTTCGGAATAATAGATACGGCAGGCTTTCCTAAGGACAGCTATTATTTGTACAGAAGCTTGTGGAATGATGAAAATACGACACTTCACATATTGCCGGCATGGAATGAAAATGTAGTTGAAAAAGACCGTCAGGGAAATGTTCCGGTAGTGGTATACTCAAATGCAAAGAGTGTAGAGCTTTTCTTTAAGCCTGCAAACGGTGTAGAGCAGAGTTTAGGATTAAAGAAATTTACCACAAAAAACAGCAATACCTCACTTTATCAATATCAGATATATGAGGGAGAAGGTAAATCATCCACTGAGCATGAAAATCTTTATATGACATGGAGCGTTCCTTATGCGGACGGAACCTTAAGAGCCGTGGCTTACAGCGATGAGAACGGTCAGACGGCTATAAATGAAACTGTAGGAAGAAATTCGGTTACGACAACTAAAGAAGCGAGAAAATTGGTTGTTAAAAAGTATAATGCAGAGGGAAATATATTTGCAGACGGCTATGATTTGGCTTACTTTGAGGTTGACGTTGTGGATGCGGACGGAAATATAGTTCCCGATGCACAAAATGATATAAGCTTTGAGGTTAGCGGTGAAGGTAAGCTTGTAGGGCTTGATAACGGTAACCCTGTAGACCATACCTCACATAAAGCTAATCACAGAAATGCATTTTCGGGAAAAGCTCTGGCAATAGTACAGACAAGTGAAACGGCAGGAAGCATAACGCTTAAAGCTACTTCAGCAGGACTTGAAGGCACTACCGTAACAATTAACACGGAAAGAGCGGAGACAGGTAATTCAGGCAATACTACAGGCGTAAAGAGCTACTATATGTCAAAGAATTATTATGTTAAGAAGGGTCATTACCCTATATTGCCGGAGAAGATAAAGGTTAACTACAATAATGATACATCTGTAGAAGAAAATGTGGTTTGGGACAGCATAAGCGATGAGCAGATAAATAAAATCGGAGCTTTTGAAGTAAAAGGTAAGTTACCTAGCGGAAAAGACGTAATTGTCAACATAAATATGATCGACAAGGTAGCCGCACTTCTCAATTACTCTACAACAACTCCGATAGGAGTAAAGCCTATATTACCGGAATCAAGACCTGCAGTTCTTGAAAACGGAGAGGTATTGAAGGTAGGTTTCCCTGTTACATGGGAGGCGGTTGAGGATAGCAGGTATAATACCGAAGGAATTGTAAAGGTAGCCGGAAAAGCTGAGGTCTTCGGTGAAAATCTGAAGGTGGAAGCAGATGTAAGAGTACAAAAGGAAAACATAGCACTCGGAAACAGCATATCCAAGCAGGCTCTTACTCTTAAGCAGGATATAGGTAACTTTATGGGAAGCGATACTTTAGATGCGATAAAGGACGGATTGAAAGATGCCGATCCGAATACGGCAGGCGGACCTAATCCTTCATTGTGGAGTAACTGGACTGCGGCACAGGGTGGAAGAACAAGTGCTTCATTGACCTTTGAATACGCTACTCAGCAAAGACTCGGACAGGTTGTAGTGTACTTTGCAAAAGATAATTCATCATTAAGGTATCCTGATGCAAATACCACAATTATTGAGGTTTCAGAAGACGGTTCGGCATGGACTAAGCTTGAAACGGTTGAAACAATAGGAGAAGACGAGTATAGTCAAAATGTAAAAGAATATACTTATGACTTTACCCCGGTAACATTTACCTTTGTAAGGCTTACCGTTAAAAACTCTACAAATGATACCGGCATGACAAGAAAGCCTAGCGTAGGAATAACGGAGGTTGAATTAAAGCCTGCTACAGGTTCTTATACAACAAACAGAACTGCGCAGCTCAGTAAACTTGAAATAAACGGAATTTCATACTCAAGCGAAGTTATAAATTCAGGAAAAGTAAGTAATCAGGCTTTGTTTGTAGATACAATAAATATGGAAACAAAGGACAATGCAAGTGCAACCTTTATACCTAACGCAGAAGGAGAAAAGAAGGCATACATAGTTGTTGAGTCCGAGGATCATTTGACAAGGAAAAAGACGGAGATAATTCTTGATGCGGACGAAGCGGCTGAAACTGCAGAAGATCCAAGCAGGGATTATCCGCGAGAGAAGACAAATGTAGAGGTCGGAAGCGAGCAAATCCCTCAGGATATGGCAGCTAATGCTGTAGACGGCAACACTTCTACTTTATGGCATACAAAGTGGAGCTTATATGCTCAGTTAGAACACAGATGGATAAGTCTTGGAATGGAAGAAGAGAATACCGTAGACGGTATCAGATACTTTGCAAGAGGCGGTGAAGCTAACGGAAGAGTAAGAGAGTATAAGATTTATGTAAGCTCCGATGCTCAGGAATGGAAAGAAGTGGCTCACGGAACATGGGAAAACGAACAAGGCTGGAAGCAGGCATCCTTTGATCCTGTAAGTGCAAAGTATGTAAAACTTGAGGGTGTACATACTTACGGTTCAGGAGGTCAGCAGGATAGATTTATGAGTGCCGGTGAGCTTAGAATAAAACTTGCAAAGGATACTATAAATATTGCCGACGAAAATTCGGGAGTTAAGGCACAGGTAGAGAACAGCAGATACATTGTTGACGAATTGAAGGCTCCTGTAAAAGCAAAGGTTGAGGTTACAAAGGACGGAACAGCTTTAAAATACGGCTTGGATTACCGTATAAAATATGAGAATAATAACAAGATAGGTACCGCTTATGCAGTAGTTGAAGGTATTGTGAAGTATTCCGGAAAAATCAAAGTTCCGTTTAAGATAATGAGTAAGTCTGCAAGAGAAGTATTTGTAGAAGACGGAGAAATCATAAGCGCGGCAGGCGAGCAGATGCAGGCAAGCAGTGCGAGCTTCGAAAAGGGAACACAGCTTAGTGTAAGAGCGAACGAGAAGGAAGGAATGACTTTTAAATATTGGAGAGTTATGCCTGAAGCCCTTGAGATTGCTGACAAGAATAATGTCGAAATAAGCTTTGTTATGCCTGAATACAGCGTAAGACTTGTTGCAGTATACTCAAAGGATGACAGAATTGTAAATGATGTATACACAAAGACAAATCCGTCAACATGGTATGCAAATGCGGATAAAGAGGACTTACAGACCATATTTGAAGCTGTAGTTGCAGACAATGAAGAAGCGGCTTTAAGACTTGAACTTACAAAAACCGACAAAAATACACTTAAAGCAAGCAGCTCGGATGCTGTGGAAGATATGGAAACAGGCTTCTTCATAAACTCAAAGCTTGTAAAAGAAACTGTAGAAAATCAAAATCGCAAAGAAACCGAGATAGAAGAAGCAAAGACCGTGAGAGTTACGGTTGAAGTACCTAAAAAAGACAGAAATATGGCTGACTATAAGGTCGTGTCATATAAGAAGCTTGAAGACGGCGTATCCGTGGATGTCGTAGACAGCGTCGAAAAAGACGGATTCATAAGCTTTATGCTTTCGACTGACAGTGTTTACGGAGTATTCTATAAGAAAGCTTACGAAGTAGTATTTGAGGATTACGACGGAACCGAACTTAGCAGGCAGTATGTTGAAATCGGAAATATGCCGGAGATTCCGGAAGTACCTGAAAGAAAGAACTATGTGTTCGCAGGTTGGGATAAGGAAGTTGTTCCGGCAACAAGCAACAGAAAGTATAAGGCGCTTTATACAGTTTCATCCGAACAGCTTGAAGCTTCAAGAGCGAGATTGAGAGCCGAGGTGGAAAAAGTAAGACAGGAATTCGGCAATAAGGAAAATGAGTACACAAAGCAGAGTTTTGCGAAGCTTGAAAGAGAGCTTGTAAAGGCGGAAACACTCGTAGAAGAAAGCAACAGCGTTACAAAGCTTGAAAATCAGATTCAGGCAATAAGAAAAGCTGTAAGCGAGCTTGTGAAAGCAAACCAAAATTCGAATCAAAACTCAAACGCAAATCAGAATTCGAATTCAAACCAAAACCAAAACTCAAATTCCGGTTCGGGTTCAGGTAACTACGGAGGTTCTGGAAGAGGAAGTTCCGGCGGCTCAGGCGGCTCGGGAAGAGGCGGCTCGGGCGGTTCCGGCGGTAGAGTTAAAAAGACTGCTGAAAAGACCGAAAATACAAAATATGTAAAGATTACAGGTACATGGCAAAAGAGCGGAAACAAGTGGAAGCTTGTGCAGGGAAATGAGGCTGTAAAGAATACATGGGCGTATAAGGAAGTTAACGGTGTAAAGACATGGTACATCTTTGATGAAAACGGTGAAATGAGAACCGGCTGGTATAAAAATGCGTCAGGTGCATGGTACTACTTAAGCGCCGAGGCAAACGGAAGCGAAGGCGAAATGCAGACAGGCTGGAAATGGATAAAGGCGGCTGACGGAAAAGAAAAGTGTTATTACTTTAATGCCGACGGTTCATTAGCCGTAAATACGACGGTTGAAGGAAAATACAACGTAAACGGCAACGGTGCATGGGTTGTAAACGGTGTAGAACAAACTAAATAATATTGCTAAATAAGACAAATAACTTATATACTAACTAACACAAAAACGCGAAAATAAGGCTTACATATCAATAAAGATGTGTAAGTCTTATTTTTTTTACAAATATTCAATTCACAAGAGGGGGGATAAATGGTAGAATAGAGTGCAAATAAAGAAAACAGGGAGATTGAATTTGCAAAGTGAAGATTTGATGCCTAGACTGATATTCGGCTTAAGAAATAAAGATGTGAAAAGCTTTGAAGACATATTTTTGTTGACTTATGAAAATACCTTATCGGATATACGCCAGTATGTGAGCGATGAAAAAGAGAGCTGGGATGTTTTGGCGGATACCTATATACAGTTGTGGAACAGAAGCAGTTCGGTTCCCGAAAAGAAATTACTCAGAGCGTGGATAAGAATACTTATAAAAGAAAGCCTTAAAAGACTTAAAGACATAGAAGCAAACGGCTTCACGGATGATGTGATTTTTGACGAGGAAGACAAACCGGAACAGAAGGCTCTCGGTATTTTGATAGAAATAGAAGAAATATTGGAAATATCGGAAGACGAGGAACCTGAAAAAAAGCAATCAAAAGCGATAAAAATGTTTATACAAATCGCAGTAGCGGTATTTACTCTTGTAATAGCCGTTTTTATTATTGTGAATGTTTTTGATATGGCGGGCGAAGCTTTGAAAAAAAAGCAAAATCTCACAAAAAAGAAAAGCTCAACTCAAAGTGAAGCGACAGTGCAGACGGAAAAAAAGACCGTAATAGGTTGGCAGGAAGTAAACGGTGAAAAAAAGTATATGAAGTCAAACGGTAAGCTTGCTACGGATGAATTTCTGGATATTGATGACAAGGTATATTACTTTGACTCACATTCTTTATTAAATAAGAGCTCCTTGGAAAAAGAGATCTTTACTTATAACTTTGATAAAAAGGGTATTTTAAAGGATATAAAGAGTAAAACGGAAATTTTTTCGGAAGACGGTGCGTTCCAAAGGGAACTCAGAGACAAGGGGTATGAAGAAAGGGCAAAAAACATTGTTGCAGGTTCGGTTGTTGAAGACGGGACATGGGTGTACTTCATGGAAAATCTGGAATCCAGACAGGAAGGTATTAATCTTTTAAGATATAGAAGAGAAGACGGGTATTTGGAAAGAGTGGATACAGATGTATCCGGTTACATAGTTTTTGATGCCCGTATTTGCTATTGCAAGAATGAACAAATTAAGTTCTTTAAAAAATATGAGGTGGGGACGGAAATAAATAAAACCTACAGCATTGTCGAAACGGAAGGTGCTTACGGCTTGAGAGACACCTTCGGCGATATGGTGGATGAAAGTCGCGGCGAGAGTGTGTCCATAGGAGACAGGATATACTATATCAGCGGAAAACATATTGACAGAGTTGCTAAAAAAGACATAAAGCTTAACGATAGGGAATACTCTGTAAGATATGGCAAAATCTATGTAAACAAGGGAAAGGTTTATGTGGAGGAAGGCGAAAGGATAAGCGCGATTACCGCCATAGGATACAATATTTATTACAGTGTTGTGCTTAAACAGGAGGACGGATATAATATAAGTCAGATAAAAAAGATAAATGTTAATACCGGTGAAAAGAAAGAGGTTACAGAGCCGTTCAGAGGAAGTATTTATAACATGTACTATTATGAGGAGTTTGCGAGTATATATCTGGAATATTTACCGGAATCACCAAAGAGTATTCAAGGTAAAATAGCGATTTTGGATGAAAAAAATGAGTTCCTGCTTGTAAATGATACCTCGATGAGAGCCGGAATATATACATCGGGCTCCGACATACTCAAAATATTAATGGTTGAAAAGGAAGGAATATACTGCTATTTGTCGGATTGCGTTGTAAACGAAGAAGGAAAGATAGAGGTTGTGGACAGAAAACCTTTGCTTATAAATCCGAGCAGTACAAGCCGAATTAAGTAGAATGAACAAAGAACAAATGCTGGCATATAAACTTAGGGAATATACCGAAAAAGGTATATACCCTATGCATATGCCCGGGCATAAGAGAAATATGCCCGAAGAAATAAAAGAAGTGCTGGGTGATTTACTTGATATAGATTTGACCGAATTAAAAGATACCGATGACCTACACGAAGCTAAAGGTATAATCAAAGAAGCTTTGGATTATGCAAAAAGTGTTTATAAAACCAAGAAAACATATTTTCTCGTAAACGGGAGCACCTGCGGAGTACATACGGCTATAAGAACGGCGGTGGGAGAAGATAAGGGCATAATCATTGCCCAAAATGCTCATTTCAGTGCTTATAATGCTATAAGATTGAACTCACTTAAACCGGTGTTCGTGAAGGTGGAAAAAGAAGAAAATTACGGCATATTTAAGGGTGTAAAGCCCTGTGATATAAAAAAGGCGCTGGAAGAAAATGAAAATATAAAAGTTGTGTATATGACAAGTCCGACTTATGATGGTATAATAAGTGATATTGAAGAGATAGCAAAAATTTGCCATGAAAAATCGGCTATCCTTATAGTGGATGAGGCACACGGAGCACATTTAACTTTTTTGAATGAGAAAAAAACAGCCTTGTATATGGGGGCGGATATAGTAATCCAGAGTTTGCACAAGTCACTTCCCGCATTTACTCAAACGGCACTTTTGCATATCAATTCGGATAGGGTGGATTTAGAAAAGACAGAGGAAAATCTTGCAATATTTGAAAGCAGCTCTCCGTCTTATATTTTTATGTCATCAATAGATGCCTGCATAAGATACAGCAAAGAGAGTGCAAAAAAAGAGCTTAAAGAATACAAAAAGAATTTGGAAAATTTCAGGCGAAACACATATAAAAATTTTGAGATTTTCAGAAAAGAGCTTTATGAAGAGGACTTTAAATATTTAGACGAAAGTAAGCTGATAATAGGTATAAAAAATACCGCATTAAACGGAAGGCAGCTTGCCGATATTTTGAGGAATGTTTACGGAATAGAGCTTGAAATGAGTGAGAAAAAATATGTTTTGGCGCTGACAAGCTATTGCGATAAAAAAGAAGGCTTTGAAAGGCTGGATACGGCACTTAGAGATTTGGATGAAAAAATTACAAAAAATGCTTCGGATTTTAGCATAAGACAAAATTCGCTTGATGAAGACAAGAAAGAATATTTAAAAAAACATATAAAGAAAGTGATGGATAAAGACGTATTTATTTATCCGCCCGGAATACCTATGGTAAAAAAAGGCTGCGTTTTGGAATATGCAGTGTATGAGGAACTTTGTGAATACATAGATATGGCTTACAAGGTGGTATTCCGATAAAAGAAAGAGGCTTAAGTGGGAAAGATATATTATGTAATGGGAAAGTCTGCCACAGGCAAGGACACTATTTATACAAGACTTTTTGAAGAAAGTAAAAAAATAAAGAAGATTGTGCTGTATACGACGAGACCGCCAAGGAGCGATGAAGAGGACGGTTCGGTTTATAATTTTGTAACAAGAGAAAAGCTTGAAGAGTTCAAAAGAGCCAATAAGCTTATAGAAATGCGTACATATAAGACAATGTACGGAGACTGGACATATGCAACCGTTGATGACGGAAAGATAAGACTTGAAAGCAGGAATTACCTTGTCATAGGAACCTTGGAGTCATATAAAAAAGTAGCCGATTATTTCGGGGCGGACAAGGTTGTGCCTATATATATAACCGTAGACCCGGGAATAAGACTACAGAGGGCTTTAAACAGGGAGAATATGCAGGAGTTTCCCAGATATGATGAAATGTGTAGACGCTATCTTGCGGACGAGGAGGATTTTTCGGACGAAAAACTTAAGGAAGCGGGAATTACCAAATTTTATGTAAATGAGAATTTAAGAGCATGTTTGGATGAGATTGAAAAAGATATGGAGCCGGCATAATGCTTTCTTTTGAAGAGATAATATCTCAGGAAAAAACAATAAAATATTTGAGGAAAGCCGTCAGGGAAGATAAGGTTTCTCATGCGTATATAATAAACGGAGATAAGGGACTCGGTAAAAAAACTTTGGCAAATGCTTTTTCTTTGGAGCTTTTTTGTACAGCCGATAAAGGCAGA
The DNA here is from genome assembly GCA_963522175.1 of uncultured Lachnospiraceae bacterium. Taxonomy (GTDB): domain Bacteria; phylum Bacillota; class Clostridia; order Lachnospirales; family Lachnospiraceae; genus CAKAHY01. Next base: position 26,240 of record CAUQXC010000013.1, on the reverse strand, counting down.
CCCTGCCTGAGCTGCCATGCCTGCAAGCAGACCTTGGCGGGAACGAATCCCGATATTATTTATGTAAAACATGAGAAGCCCGGAATAATAAGCGTATCCGAAATAAGGAAGCAGCTTGTTGAAACGGCTTTAATAAAACCGTATTCAGGCAGATATAAGCTGTATATTGTGGATGAAGCTCATAAACTGAATACGGAGGCTCAAAATGCGGTTTTAAAAACCATAGAAGAACCGCCGCCTTATGTTATTATATGTTTACTTACAAACAATTCGGATATATTTCTCGACACCGTAAAATCAAGATGTGTTAAGTTAAATATGAATCATATAAAGGAACGCAGGATAGAAGAGTATCTGAAAAACAGTTTGGGAGCGGGAGAAGAAGAGGCAAAAAGAATAGCTTCATATTCGAGGGGCAACCTCGGAGCTGCTATTGATATGTATAGGGATGAGGAAAAAAAGCGAATTTATAAAGAAAACTGCGAAATCTTAAAAAATATAAAGTGGACAGATATGGCGGGAGTTATCGAATACGCGAGGCTCTTGAATAAAAGGGATACGGATCTGAGAGAGTTTGTTGATTTTTGTAGGAGCTGGTACAGAGATGTGCTCCTGATAAAGGATAAAAACGAATACAGTGAGAGCGAAAAAGAAAAAAGGCTTATATTTAAAAGCGAATATAAAAGTTTACTTACTGTCGCAAAAGCATATTCGTTTACGGGTTTAAATAAGATACTGGAGGCTTTGGACGAAACGACGGACAGGTTGAGCTCAAATGTAAGTACGGACTTGAGCATAAGCGTTTTGTTGGAAGAGCTTAGGGATGCTTAGGTATTAAGGAGAAGAAATGACTAGGATTATAGGTGTAAGATTCAGAGAGGTCGGAAAAATATACTATTTTTCACCGGGAGAATTTGATATAAAGGTTAGCGATAAGGTTGTTGTGGAAACGTCGAGGGGCCTGGAATACGGAAATGTTGTTCTCGGCAGCAGAGAGGTCAGTGAGGCGAGTATAACAAGCCCTTTAAAGAGCGTTATCAGACCTGCAACCAAAGAAGACAGAGAAAATGTTGAAAGAAACAGGGCTAAGGAAAAAGATGCATTTAAGATATGCAAGGAGAAGATAATAGAGCATGGGCTTGAAATGAAGCTCATATCCGTTGAATATACCTTTGATAATTCAAAACTTCTGTTTTATTTTACAGCGGACGGAAGAATTGATTTCAGGGACTTGGTAAAGGATTTGGCGGCGATATTCAGGGTAAGAATAGAACTCAGACAAGTCGGAGTGAGAGATGAAACAAAACTCGTGGGAGGTGTAGGCTCTTGCGGAAGACCTTTATGCTGTAACAGCTATTTATCGGATTTCGTTCCTGTTTCCATAAAAATGGCTAAGGAGCAAAATCTTTCACTTAATCCTCAAAAGATAAGCGGAGTATGCGGAAGGCTTATGTGCTGTCTTAAAAACGAGGCGGACACCTATGAGTATTTGAATGCAAAGTTGCCGAGAGAAAACGATGAAGTTACAACAAATACCGGCTTAAGGGGCAAGGTAAATTCGGTAAACGTATTGAGACAGACGGTAAAGGTCTTGGTTGAAAAAGAGGGTGACGAGAAAGAGCTTTTAGACTATCATGTATCGGAATTAAGGTTTAAAAGAAGAAAACACGTGTTTAAGGAAGAAGAGCTTGAAGCCGAGCTTAACGAGGAGATAGAGGAAATACTGGATATGGAAGATATTCAGGACGAGACCGTTTCGGATGAAAATGAGGATATAAATCTTGAGGTCAAAAGATCCAAGACAAGCTTCAAGAAAAAATACAACAAGAACAGACCTAAGAACAGATTTAAAGGTGAAAAATAAAAGTGTCAGATCTGATTAGAGAAGAAGAAAGACTTGATGATTTAGAGATAAATAATTTAAAAATAATACAAAATCCCAAGGTGTTTTGCTTCGGCATAGATGCCGTGCTTTTATCGGACTTTGCCGTGATAAAGCAAAATGCCTCGGTAATGGATCTGTGTAGCGGAAATGCGGTCATTCCCCTGCTTTTGAGCGCAAAATCAAAGGCCGGGGTGATTTCAGCTTTGGAGTATCAGGAAGATATTGCAAATATGGCAAAAAGAAGCGTTAAATATAACGGACTTGAAGCTCTGATAAATATAGACTGCGGGGATGTAAAGAACATAAGGGACCTTTATAAAACCCAAAGCTTTGATGTCGTAACATGCAATCCGCCGTATATGCCTGTTTTCGGGGGACTTAAGAACGACAGTGAAAAGCTGAGTATAGCAAGGCATGAAATAAAATGTAAGCTTGAGGATGTTGTTTTTGCGGCATCATATATACTTAAATACGGAGGCAAGCTTTTTATGGTACACAAGCCGCACAGATTGCCGGAAATAATACAGGTTCTTGTCAAATACGGCATGGAGCCTAAAAGGTTGAGGACGGTACATCCTTTTGAAGATAAGGAGCCGAATATGATTTTGGTGGAAGCGGTAAAAGGCGGAAAGCCTTGGCTTAAGATAGAAGCTCCTTTGATTGTATACAATAAGGACAGAGCATATACCGAAGATATTTTAAGGATATACGGAAAGGCATAAAATGCAAGGAAAATTATATGTAGCGGCAACACCTATAGGGAACCTGAAGGATATGAGCCAAAGGGCGCAGGAGGTCCTTAAAGAAGTTGACCTGATTGCGGCGGAGGATACGAGAAATACCATAAAACTTTTGAATCATTTTGATATAAAGACACCTATGACGAGTTATCATGAATATAATAAGATCGAAAAGGCGTATGAGCTTGTGAAGCTTATAAAAGAAGGCAAAAATATTGCTCTTGTCAGTGATGCCGGTATGCCCGGAATTTCGGATCCCGGAGAAGATTTGGTGAGAATTTGCTATGAAAACGGGATAGAAGTAGGCGTCATCCCCGGTGCCAGCGCCGTTGTAAGTGCTTTGGCTATAAGCGGACTTGCTACGAGAAGGTTTTGCTTCGAGGCTTTTTTACCGACGGATAAAAAAGACAGAAAATATATTTTGGAAGAGCTTAGGGAAGAAACAAGAACGATAGTGTTATATGAAGCTCCGCATAAGCTTATAAAAACTATAAAGGACTTGGCGGAGTATTTGGGTGAAGACAGAAAGATAAGTTTTGTCAGGGAAATAAGTAAAAAGCACGAGGAAGTTCTCAGAATGAATCTGGGTGAGGCGAAAAAAGTGTATGAGAAAATGTCCGAGGAGGATAAGATCAGAGGAGAGTTCGTCCTTGTTGTTGAAGGAAAAAGCCTCAAGGAGATTAAGGATGAGAAAATAAAAGCGTGGGAAACTATAGATATCGGCGAACATTTCAAGATGTATGAAGCCAAGGGCTTTGAAAAAAAAGAGGTTATGAAAATGGTAGCTAAAGATAGAGGAATAAGCAAAAGAGAGGTCTATGCCGAATTAAGTAAATGAGGCATAGACCTTTTTATGGATAAAAAATGAACTATATGTAAAATTTTATAAGTACGATAATTTTTATTGACAATGACGAAACTTATGTTAATATAGTTTGAGTATCAAAGTATTTTTGGGAGGATGTATGAATATATCATTAAAGGCGTGCGGAAGCGCTATACCGAAAAAATATTTAAGCAACGATGATCTTGCGAATATGGTAGATACATCTGATGAATGGATATTTTCAAGAACGGGAATAAGAGGCAGGCATGTCCTTTTGGAGGATGAGAGTTTATCGGACTTATGTATAGAAGCAAGTAAGAAAGCTTTGGAAAATTCAGGTATTAAAGCTGAAGATATAGAGCTTATCATAGTCGGAACTTCAACTCCGGACAATAACTTTCCTAATACGGCATGCGTTATACAGGCGGCTTTGGGAGTAAATAAGGCTTTCGGTTTTGACATAAGTGCGGCTTGTTCGGGCTTTGTGTATGCAATGCATGTCGCACGTGCCTTGCTTAAAACGGGAAGCTATAAGAATGCCCTTGTTTTGGGAGGGGATGCTCTGTCAAAGATAATTGACTGGAAGGACAGATCAACCTGTGTTTTATTCGGTGACGGAGCGGGAGCCGCCGTGCTTGAATGTTCAAACGAGGATGAATCGGATATACTTTCATCGGTTATGTATAGCGACGGAGTGAGAAAGGACGTCCTTACCTGTCCGTCCAAGGGAGATTATCCCTTTATCAAAATGCAGGGTCAGGATGTTTTTAAGTTCGCCGTAAGGACGGTGCCGGAAACTTTGGAAAAAGCGATGGCGGAGGCAGGCATAAGCAAAAACGAAGTTAAAATGTATGTTCTTCATCAAGCCAATATAAGGATACTTGAAGCAGTTGCAAAAAGACTGGGTGAAAGCATGGATAAATTTCCCGACAACTTGGAAAGAGTCGGAAACACATCCGGCGCAAGTGTAATTTTACTTCTGGACGAGCTTTTAAGAAACAAAAAGCTGCAAAAAGGCGATATCATTGTTATGTGCGGCTTCGGTGCCGGACTGACATGGGGTGCCGTAACAATAAGAATCTAAATAAAGAGGAGAAAGAAAAAATGAACGAAAAAATCAAAGAAATTATTGCAGATCAATTAAACATCGAGGTTGAAAAGATAACCGACGAAGCGAGCTTTAAGGATGACCTTGGCGCGGATTCTTTGGATCTGTTCAACATGGTTATGGCACTTGAAGACGAGTACAGCATTGAAATACCTACAGAAGATCTTGAATCTATAACAACTGTAGGAGCCGTTATCAAGTATCTTCAGGACAAGGGTGTAGAAATATAATTAAAGCAGTTTAAGTAAGCCGGCATAAAAGCTCGGCTTACTTGTGTATAAAATTCTTATCAAAGAAAATGGATATTATAGATAGTGTTTATTTTCTTTGATAAGAATACAAAGATAAGAAGTAGGAGTAAATAGTATATGAAGACAAGAATAACAGAGATTTTAGGAATAGAATATCCGATTATTCAGGGGGGAATGGCTTGGGTTGCCGAACATAATCTTGCCGCGGCGGTCAGTAATGCCGGCGGATTGGGACTTATAGGAGGTGCAAATGCTCCTGTAGAGGTTGTAAAACAGGAAATAGAAAAATGTAAGGCTTTAACCGATAAGCCTTTCGGAGTAAATATAATGCTCTTGTCTCCGCATGCCGAGGATATAGCGAAGCTGGTTGTGGAAGAGGGAATTAAGGTTATTACAACAGGTGCGGGTTCTCCCGAAAAATATATGAAACAGTGGAAGGAAGCCGGAATAAAGGTAATACCGGTGGTTGCCAGTGTTGCTCTTGCTAAGAGAATGGAAAGATGCGGTGCGGATGCGGTAGTTGCGGAAGGAACGGAGTCGGGCGGACATATAGGAGAAATAACCACTATGACATTGGTTCCGCAAATTGTGGATGCCGTTAATATACCGGTTATCGCGGCAGGCGGTATAGCAGACGGAAGAGGCCTTATGGCTGCGCTTATGCTGGGCGCCGAAGCGGTGCAGATGGGAACAAGGTTTGTAGTAAGCGATGAATCCATTTGTCATGATGAATACAAGGAAAGAGTAATTAAGGCAAAAGACATAGACAGTGCGGTTACCGGAAGAAGTCACGGCCACCCTGTAAGAAGCTTGAGAAATACGATGACGAGAGAGTATGCAAGACTTGAAGCCGAAGGAAAGAGCTTTGAGGAGCTTGAATATTTGACTTTGGGAACCTTAAGAAAAGCCGTTATGGAAGGTGATGTTGTAAACGGAACCGTAATGGCGGGTCAGATAGCGGGTCTGGTGAGTAAAAGACAGCCTTGTAAGGAAATAATTTCAGAGATTATGGCGGAGACTGAGGAGTTGATTAAAAATATCAAAAGATTTGAGTAAAAAGTAAAGGAGCCTGTATGAAGATAGCTTTTTTATTCCCCGGACAGGGAGCACAAAAGTGCGGAATGGGAGAAAGTTTTTATAATAATGATGCGGATTCAAAGCAAGTTTTTGATAATGCAAGCAAGCTTTTGGGTATAGATATGCCTAAGCTTTGTTTTACCGAAAACGCCGATTTGGATATCACGGAGTATACGCAGGCGGCTATGGTGACAACAGGAATAGCCATGCTTAAAGCTATAGAAAAAACGGGACTTAAAGCACAGGCTTGTGCAGGTCTCAGTCTCGGAGAGTATGAGGCTCTTTATCTTGGCAAGGTTTTGAGTGAAGAAGATGCAATTAAGACGGTAAGACAAAGGGGTATATTGATGCAAAAAGAGGTACCTCAGGGCGTAGGCTCAATGGCGGCGGTTCTTAATTTGGAAGCGGGAATAATTGAGGATGTTTTAAAAGACATACAAGATGTATATATTGCAAATTATAACTGCCCGGGGCAAATTGTTATTTCGGGTAAAAAAGAAGCTGTTACCTTAGCTATGGAAAAGCTTAAGGAAGCAGGTGCGAAAAGAGTTATAGAGCTTAATGTAAGCGGCCCCTTCCATTCAAAGCTTTTAAACGGAGCGGGAGAGAAGCTGTATACATATTTACAGGATATACAGATAAATGAGCCTGAAATACCTTATGTATCGAATTATACGGCTGAATATGTAAGAGAGGCGAAGGATATAAGAAATTTGTTAAGAGATCAGGTTTCGGGCTCCGTAAAATTCAGTCAAAGCATAGAAAAAATGATCGAAGACGGTGTGGATACCTTCATTGAAATAGGACCGGGAAAAACGCTTACCGGCTTTGTTAAAAAGATAAACAAGGATGTAAATACGTTCAATATAGAGACTGTTGATGATTTAAAGGAGGTAGCAGCAAAGCTGCTTTAAGATGATTATGGATAAAGAATTAAGTAAGAAAGTAGCTTTGGTTACCGGAGCATCAAGAGGAATAGGAAGAGCTGTGGCTTTAGAGCTTGCAAAAAACGGAGCGGATGTGGTGATCAATTACAGCGGTTCGGAAGAAGCTGCAAAGGCGGTTCTTGAAGAAGTAAAGGCTCTGGGAGTTCAGGCGCAGATATATAAAGCTGATATTTCCGACTTTAAAGAATGCAGCGGGATGATCGATTTTGTTGTTGAAAAATTCGGGAAAATAGATATTCTGGTAAACAATGCCGGTATCACCAAAGATATGCTTCTTATGAGAATGAGCGAGGAGCAGTTTGACGCGGTTATTGCGGTAAACTTAAAGGGAACGTTTAACTGTATGCAGGCGGCATCCAAGCACATGATAAAAGCAAGGACGGGAAGAATAATAAATATGTCTTCGGTATCCGGACTTTTGGGAAATGCGGGACAGATTAATTATGCGGCATCCAAGGCGGGAGTTGTCGGGATGACAAAATCGGCGGCAAGAGAACTTGCAGGCAGAGGAATAACGGTCAATGCCGTTGCACCGGGATTTATAAAGACGGATATGACGGATGTTTTGTCGGATAAAGTAAAAGAAGGGATTATTGAAAGCATACCTATGAAAACCTTCGGTTTACCGGAAGATATAGCTAAAACTGTAGCATTTTTAGCCGGTGAAGGAGCAAGATATATTACGGGTCAGACCATAAGCGTTGACGGCGGCATGTGTATGCAATAATTGTGTAGGAGGTCTTTTATGAAAAGAAGAGTAGTTGTAACAGGCTTGGGTGCTGTAACACCTATAGGCTTAACTGTTGAGAAATTTTGGGATTCCTGTAAGCAGGGTGTAAGCGGTATAGGTGAGATAACATATTTTGATACTGAAAACTATAAAGTTAAACTTGCGGCACAGCTTAAGGAGTTCGATCCTAAAAATTATATGGATGCCAAGTCGGCTAAAAGAATGGAAGAATTTTCACAGTATGCCGTTGCAGCCTCAAAGGAAGCTATAGAAGATTCCGGAATTGATACAAATAAGGAAGACTGTTATAGAATAGGTGTGTGTATAGGCTCGGGTATAGGTTCTTTGCAGGCTGTTGAAAAAGAGTGTAAAAAGCTTGAAGAAAGAGGACCTTCTAGAGTTGCGCCTCTTCTGGTGCCTATGATGATTTCAAATATGGCTGCGGGAAATGTTGCAATCAATTTCGGCTTGAAGGGAAAGAACATAAATGTCGTTACGGCGTGCGCTACAGGTACACATTCCATAGGAGAGGCGTTCAGAAGCATAAGCTACGGTGAGGCGGACGTTATGCTTGCGGGCGGAACGGAAGCATCCATTACACCTATAGCGGTTGCGGGCTTCAGTGCTTTGACGGCGCTTAATACATCTACGGATCCTAAAAGAGCATCTCTTCCTTTTGACAAGGAAAGAGGCGGGTTTGTAATGGGTGAGGGCGCAGGAGTTTTGGTACTTGAAGAGCTTGAACACGCAAAGAAAAGAAACGCAAAGATTTATGCGGAAATAGTCGGTTACGGTGCCACCTGTGATGCTTATCATATAACTTCCCCAATGGAGACGGGCGAGGGTGCCGCAAAGGCTATGGAATTTGCACTGGAGGATGCCGATCTTAAGGCTTCGGATATAGACTATATAAATGCGCACGGAACGGGTACACATCATAATGACCTGTTTGAGACAAAGGCTATAAAGCTTGCTCTCGGTGAACATGCTCACAAGGTAAAGATCAATTCCACAAAGTCTATGATAGGGCATTTACTTGGAGCGGCAGGCGGAGTTGAGGCTATTGCATGCATAAAGTCCATAGAGGATTCTTATGTGCATCAAACCTTGGGACTTGAAGTTGACGATCCCGAGTGTGATCTTGACTATTGCAAGGGCAGCGGAGTGAATATGCCGGTAAATGTTGCCATATCGAACTCACTGGGATTCGGCGGACACAACGCCAGCATAATATTTAAGAAATTCGAGGCTTAAAAAGATGAAAATTGAAGATATGATACAGCTTATAGAGGCTGTAAATAAAAATAATATAGATAAGTTTTCGTATGAAAAGGACGGAGAAAAAATACAGATAGGAAAGAATGTTCCTAAGGTGGTGTACGATAATTCGGCTACTGCAAAGGAGCTTACTTTGCCTCAGCCTTTACCGCTTGTAGCTACTGAAGCTTTACCGGAACAAAGAGCTGAAATTGACAGCGGAAATGTTGTGACCTCACCTTTGGTAGGTACTTTTTATAAGGCTCCGGCTCCGGGAGCGGAACCTTTTGTCGAAGTGGGAAGTCACGTAAAGAAGGGGCAGGTTCTCGGTATAATAGAGGCTATGAAGCTTATGAATGAAATCGAAAGTGAATTTGAAGGAGTAGTTGAAGCCATTCTTGTCAATGAAGGCGATGTGGTGGAATTCGGACAGGCAATGTTTCGTATAAGATAGGAGTTTGTTATGTTGGGAATTAAAGAAATTCAGGAAATCATACCTCACAGGCATCCTTTTTTGCTGGTAGACTGCATAGAAGAGCTGGAACCCGGTGTGAGAGCCGTGGGATATAAGGCGATTACATATTCGGAATCACAGTTTGCGGGACATTTTCCGGGTGAACCTGTAATGCCGGGGGTTCTTATGGTGGAAGCTTTGGCTCAGACAGGCGCCTGTGCAATACTTTCCCTTGAGGAAAACAAAGGGAAAATAGCTTATTTCGGCGGGATGAATAATGTGAAATTCAGAAAAAAAGTCATTCCGGGAGATAAGTTAAAATTGGAATGTGAAATTATTAAAAGAAAGGGACCTGTCGGCATAGGAAAGGCTGTAGCAAGTGTTGACGGTAAAGTGGCTGTTGAGGCTGAGCTTACATTTATGATAGGCTAGGGAAGATTATGTTTCAAAAAATATTGATAGCTAATCGAGGAGAAATAGCTGTAAGAATAATAAGAGCGTGCAGAGAGCTGGGAATAAAAAGCGTTGCGGTATATTCCGAGGCGGACAGAGACAGTCTGCACACAATGCTTGCGGATGAAGCCATTTGTATAGGACCGGCTCCGTCAACAAACAGTTATCTTGATATGGCGAGAATTTTATCCGCCACCTTGGCTATAGGTGCGGATGCCATACACCCGGGCTTCGGTTTTTTGTCCGAAAATGCCAAGTTTGCCAAGCACTGTAAGGAGTGTAATATTACTTTTATAGGTCCGGACAGTGAGATAATCGCAAGAATGGGCGATAAAGCGATGGCAAGAGAAACCATGATAAAGGCTGGAGTGCCTGTTGTTAAAGGCAGCAAGGGAAGTCTTACCGATGTTTCGGCGGCTTTGGAGGAAGCCAAGGAGATAGGTTTTCCTATCATGATAAAGGCATCCGGAGGCGGAGGCGGTAAGGGAATGAGGATTTCAAGAAGTGAGGAAGACTTTAAGGAAAGCTTTATTACCGCACAGCAGGAAGCAATAAAGGGCTTTTCCGATGATGCAATGTATCTTGAGCGTTATGTGGAAAGACCGAGACATATAGAGTTTCAGATAATGGCGGATAAATACGGAAATGTGGTTCATTTGGGTGAAAGAGACTGTTCCATCCAAAGAAGACACCAAAAGGTTCTTGAAGAAGCGCCAAGCATAGCTATAGACGAAAGCTTAAGAAAAGCTATGGGAGAGGTTGCCGTTAAGGCTGCAAAGGCGGCTAAATATGAGAATGCCGGTACTATAGAGTTCCTACTTGATAAAGATAAAAATTTCTTCTTTATGGAGATGAATACACGTATACAGGTTGAACATCCTGTAACGGAGATGGTTACGGGACTGGATCTCATAAAAGAGCAGATCTGTATTGCGGCGGGAGAAAGACTCAGCTTTACTCAGGATGATATTAAGATAAACGGACATGCTATCGAATGCAGGATAAATGCCGAAAATCCCGAGAAAAAGTTCAGACCGTCTCCGGGAACCATAAAAAATCTGCATATTCCGGGCGGAAACGGTGTAAGGGTCGATTCTCATATATATAACGGCTATAAGATACCGCCAAACTATGATTCCATGCTTCTCAAGCTTATTGTCCACGGAAAGGACAGAGAGGAAGCTATTTCGAAGATGCGCTCCGCACTCGGAGAGATGGTAATAGACGGCGTAGATACAAATTTGGATTTTGACTATGATATAATTAATAATGAGGCATATCAAAGAGGAGATACGGATACGCATTATATAGATACGTATTTCCCTGACTATGTATCATAAATAGGAGGTAGAATATGCCGCTCAGGGATATGTTTAAAAAAACGTATATAAAAGCGATCAGTCCAAGCTTAAGCGCTAACCCCGAAGCACCGGAAGGAATGTGGAGAAAGTGTAAAAAATGTAATTCTCCGATTTATGTGGAAGACGTAAGAGCAAATTTTTATGTTTGTCCGAAGTGTCTCGGATATTTCAGGGTTCATGCATACAGAAGGATAGAAATGCTTGCCGACAAGGGAAGCTTTAAGGAATGGAATAAAACCATGCCTATATCGAATCCCTTAAATTTTCCTAATTATGAAAACAAAATAAATGAGGCTAAGGAAAAGACGAGACTTGATGAAGCCGTTGTTACGGGAAGAGCAAGTATAGAGGGAGAGGACTGTGTATTGGCTGCCTGTGACGCAAGATTTATGATGAGCTCCATGGGACATAACCTTGGAGAAAAAATTACCTTTGCCATAGAGGAAGCGGCGAGACTTGAGCTTCCGGTCATTATATATGCCTGCTCGGGAGGGGCAAGAATGCAGGAGGGTATAGTAAGCCTTATGCAGATGGCAAAAACAAGTGCGGCACTTAAAAAGCTGCATGACAAGGGACAGCTTTTTATAAGTGTCCTTACGGATCCGACAACAGGCGGAGTAACGGCTTCATTTGCCATGCTCGGAGATATCATACTTGCCGAACCTAAGGCTTTAATAGGTTTTGCGGGACCGAGGGTTATTGCACAGACCATAGGTGCGAAGCTGCCCGAAGGTTTCCAAAGAGCGGAATTTTTGCTTGAGCACGGATTTGTGGATGCCATAGTTGAAAGAAAAGACCAGAAAAGAACTCTTGTAAATATCTTGAAAATGCATCGTAAAAAAAATGTGGCATCAATAAAAGAAGAGCTTAAGGAAACTTTGGAAAAGCTTGAAATTATGACGGAAAAAGAGCAGAAGGTTTCCAAAGAAGAGGCAGTAAGAAGTGCGTGGGACAGCGTGCTTATATCAAGAAGTGCCGACAGACCTACCGCAAAGGACTATATAGATACCTTGTTTGACGATTTCACCGAGCTTCACGGAGACAGATATTTCGGGGATGATAAGGCGATAATAGGCGGAATTGCCAATTTTCACGGTGTTCCGGTTACGGTAATAGGTCAACAAAAGGGAAAAAATTTGAAAGAAAATAAGTCGAGAAATTTCGGTATGCCTTCTCCGGAAGGATACAGAAAGGCTCTGCGTCTTATGAAACAGGCAAACGACTTCAACCGACCTATCATCTGCTTTGTCGATACACCGGGAGCTTTTTGCGGATTGGAAGCGGAGGAGAGAGGTCAAGGCGAAGCGATAGCAAGAAATCTTTTTGAAATGAGCGGTCTTAAGGTTCCTATACTGAGTATAGTTATAGGCGAAGGCGGAAGCGGAGGCGCTCTTGCCATGGCCGTAAGTAATGAGGTCTGGATGCTGGAGCATGCGATATATTCCATACTTTCACCTGAAGGTTTTGCTTCAATTCTCTACAAAGATGCAAAACTTGCGAAGGAAGCTGCCCATGATATGAAGATAACTTCAAAGGAACTCAAAAAACTGGGCATTATAGATAAAATTATACCTGAAAAAGAGAATGCGAGTTTGGATAATATAGATGAAATCAGCAGTATTATGGATAAAGAGATAGTCGCATGGCTTATAAAGTATGTATCTATGTCGGGACCGGATCTTGTAGAGCAAAGATATGACAGATACAGACAATTCTAAAATATAAGGGGGAGGCTTATTCTCCCCCTTTTGGTAAGGAGAAATTTCAGATGACAAATACCAAGAAGCTGCGTATAGGTGATTTAATTGTTGATAAGCCTATTATCCAAGGGGGAATGGGTGTAGGTATAAGCTTAAGCTCACTGGCGGGAAGTGTTGCGGCATACGGCGGAATAGGGCTTATATCAACCGCACAGATAGGATACAGAAAAGAAGGCTTTGAAAAAAATCCTTTAAATTTGAATATAGAGGCTTTGAAGGAAGAACTCAAAAAAGCCAGAAATATAGAAAAAGTAAATAAAATATTGGATAAGGACGATAAAAAAGGTGCCGTGGGCTTCAATATAATGGTTGCCACCAAGGGCTATGAGATGTATTGCGAAACAGCGGTGGCTCACGGTGCCGATATTATAGTGAGCGGAGCGGGTCTGGCTCTTGACCTCCCTGTATATTTGGAAAAAGGAATGGCGAAAAGAGAAGAGATTCCGGATGAGCAGATGTACGGACGGAGAGAAAGAACTACAAAAATAGCCCCGATAGTAAGCAGTGCAAAAAGTGCAAGCGTGATACTACGTATGTGGGACAGAAAGCATAAGACGACAGCAGATGCGGTGGTCATAGAAGGACCTTTGGCAGGCGGACATTTGGGATTCAGTCTTGAAGAGCTTTCTTATTATGGGGCTATGGAGGATCAGGAATACCGAAGAGACCTGTTTGATGAGGAAATAAAGAAAATCATAGAGGTGGTAAAGGAATACGAAGAAAAGTTCGCTAAAAAGATACCTGTTATAGTTGCGGGAGGAATTTATACGAATGAGGACTTTTTGCATGCTTTAAGCCTAGGTGCGGACGGGGTTCAGGTGGGAACAAGATTCGTTACCACAAAGGAATGTGATGCACCGGAATATTATAAGGATGCTTACATTGCCGCAAAGAAAGAGGATATAAGAATTACAAAATCTCCGGTCGGGCTTCCGGGAAGAGCTATAGACAATAAATTTTTGGTCGAAGTAAAAAAGAAAAGACCCGAAATAAAAAAATGCTATCAATGTTTGAATAAGTGCGACATGACAAAGATTCCGTATTGTATTACGGATGCACTTATAAAGGCGGCTACAGGAGATACCGAAAATGCTTTATTGTTTGCCGGCTCGAATGCCTACAGAGCAAACAAAATTGAGACGGTAAAAGAGGTAATGGACAGTATTTGCGGATAGGAAAATATGAAAAGGAGAGCCGGGGAACATAGGGCTTTAAGAAAGGGAGTGTGTGACTTAAAAAAGGGTCACACACTCCCTGAAGTTTTATATTGGAAAATGATATTTTAATATTGACAAACTATCAATTGAAGAGCATACTATCAATTAGTAGTGAATATTGGAGGTGATTAGTATACTTCTTAGTTATCAATCAAAAAAAAGAGAGGTGGAAACTTTCTTGAGTGATTTACATAAATTACTTGAGAGGGAGGATTTTGATATTAATACTGATTTGAAGCTTATTCGTAATAAAAAGCAGGGTGCCGATCAAAAGTTTTCGACACCATACACATTATTGGATCTTGATTTTGATATGGAGGATGTTATCAATAAATTAAAAGAATTAGAGATGGAAGAATACTCAGAAACAAAAATTGACAAAGATGATGTAAATCCCCCAATATTATTTGTGTTTGGGAAGTATATAAATGGTAAACTGATTTACGTGAAGTTAAAGATTAGAGAACAGAAAAAGCAAGTGATATGTGTGTCATTTCATTATGCAAAGGATAAAATGAAATTTCCTTATACATAATGGAATATTGGAGGAGGTAAAAAATGGAGGCAAGTAGGATAATCAAAAAGATTCATATGTCTTGTCCGTTGTGTGATAAGATACATGAAGTTGAAGAGAGAAAGAGAATAACAAGCATTACATTAAAAGGGGAAGAAGTAGACTACGAAGAGAGGTTTTATTTTTGTGCAAATGCTGATGAGGATGAGAATGAATTTGAAACCGCTTCAATGACAAATGAAAATCTCCTTAGTGCAAGAAATGCATATCGAGTAAAGAGAGGACTTCTTACTTCTGATGAAATTGTTGCAATTAGAGAAAGCTATGGGTTATCTCAGGTAGATCTTGCAAAATTGTTGGGATGGGGAGAGGCTACAATATCGCGTTATGAAAGTAAGGCGATTCAAGATGAAGCTTATGATACAATGCTTCGCTTGATTAAGGGCAATCCATTACAGGCATTAGAATTCTTGAAGAAGAATGCCGATAAATTTTCGGGTATGAAACGCTTTGAAATTAGAGCTAAGATTGTTGAGAAATTGGACTCTTACGGAAAGGAATTTCTTACAAGACAAATATTTGAAGGAGAGTATGCAAGCTTTGAAGAGCCGTCTGATTCAAATGGATTCACAATGCTTGATATTGACAAAATTGAAGCAATAATTTCTTATATTGCGGAGAAGGTTAATAATTTGTTTAAGGTTAAACTCATGAAAATGCTCTGGTATTCGGATGTTTTATCCTTTATTGAGAACGGATATTCAATGACAGGTATGGTATATAGACATGAGCCTATGGGTGCTCTTCCGGTAGGACACTATAGTTTAATGAATTTGGAAAAGTTAAATGTTCAAGAGGAAATAAGCTGTAATTATGATACTATGCTTCATGTATATCCAACTGCCGATATGGATTATTCCGTATTATCAGATGGAGAAAAAGCTATACTGGATAAATTGATTATGAAGTTTAAAGATTATAAGGCGAAAGATATTGTTGATTATATGCATAATGAAAGAGCATACAGTGAAACAAAACCCGGAGAAATAATTCCTTTCAGTTTAGCAAAAGAAATAAGGGCGTTTTAATCCGATGGCTACTTTCGATATCTCCTTGAAAATAAATTTCTGGGAAAATTAAACAAAAAACTCTGATTTTTGAATGGACTTAAAGTTAAAAATCGCCTATATTCATCTGTGTAGGGTGATAAAAGAAAGAGTATGCGCTAAATATAAATAATCAGTTTGTGTAAATGGGGCGAAAATATGGAAGAGTATTTACTTGAAATGAAAGATATAGACAAAAGCTTCGGTGGAGTAAAGGCGTTAAAGTCCGCTTCATTAAATTTAAAAAAAGGTGAAGTTTTGTCATTAATGGGAGAAAACGGTGCAGGAAAGTCAACGCTTATGAATATACTTAGCGGCTCTTTACATGCCGATGGCGGGAAGATTCTGATAGAAGGTAAGGAATGTGATATCAGAAATCCCGTTCAGGCGAGAAACCTGGGTATAGTAAAGATTCATCAAGAGCTGCAAATAGTTCCGGAGCTTAATATAGCGGAGAATATTTATCTCGGAAGATGGCAGACGGACAAGCTCGGCATAGTAAAGAAAAGCTGTATGCATAAGCTGGCTAAAGAATGCCTTGATATGCTTGAGTGGGAAGTGGATACATCCATTAAAGTAAAGGATTTGCGTATAGGTGAGCAGCAGCTTGTTGAAATTGCCAAAGCCATATCCTGTGATGCGAGAATTATAATTATGGACGAACCTACATCGGCACTTAGCGAGCCGGAAGCACAAAAATTGTTTCATGTTATAAATAAACTTAAAGAAAAGGGCTGCTCGATCATCTATATAACTCATCGTATGGAAGAGGTATTTTTGATTTCGGACAGACTTACCGTGATGCGTGACGGGGAATATATAGGAAATAAGAATTCAAAAGAGACAAGCGTTGACGAAATCATTTCAATGATGGTGGGAAGATCCGTTGAGGACAGATATCCGGAAAGAAATGTTGAAAAAGGGGATGTTGTCTTAGAGGTAAATAACCTATGCTTCAATCCGCCTAAATACAGTTTTAAGAGAGCTTTAAAAAATATTTCGTTTAAGGTTAGAGCCGGCGAGGTGCTGGGAATAGCAGGTCTTGCAGGTGCGGGAAGATCCGAAATATTTGAGTGTATATTCGGAAAAGATTCCGCGCATGTAAGCGGAGAAATAAGGGTAAATTCACAGCTTGTAAAAATAAATTCTCCGGATGATGCCATAAAAGCGGGAATATCATTTGCCACGGAGGACAGAAAAGGGACAGGTCTCGTGCTTGGAAGAAGTATAGGAGACAATATATCGCTTCCTTTATTTGATAAATATGCAAGTTTTGGAATAATGCAGGACAGGCTGCAGAAGATTTCGTGGAAGGAATACATGAATAAGCTTAGGGTAAAAGCTGCTTCCGCAAATGTTCCTGTAGGCTCGTTATCGGGCGGAAATCAGCAGAAGGTTATTTTGGCAAGGTGGCTGTTGACGAGGCCTAAGGTTCTTCTTTTGGATGAGCCTACCAGAGGGATAGACGTAGGAGCGAAAGAAGAAATATATCTTTTGATAAATGAACTTGCCGCATCGGGACTTGCCGTAGTTGTTATTTCTTCGGAGCTTCCGGAGGTAATAGGAATGTCGGACAGAATAATAACGATATGTGAAGGAAGGCTTACAGGAGAAATAAGCAAAGAAGAGGCTACGCAGGAAAAATTGCTTATGGGGGCAACTAAACATAATTAAAAGTAAAATTGGGCTTAGGGGGGACATTATGTCTGATAACAAACTAAAAAAAACGGAAGAGTTTCTTAAACAGTTTCAAAGCTATATAGCTCTTATAGTTATCGTAATCGTAGCTTCGTTAATAAGTATAAAAGACGGAGAAAATGTGTTTTTAAGCGTGCCGAATATAATGAACGTCCTTAGAGCCGTGTCGGAGACGGGAATTATAGCTATAGGAATGACGATGATATTGATACTCGGAGATATAGACCTTTCCGTAGGTTCTATAGTGGGCTTGGTATCAACGGGTTGTGCTTCACTTATGGTAAGAAACGGGCTCGGTATAGTTCCGGCTGTACTTCTCAGCCTTTTGATAGGCGCTTTATACGGACTATTTAACGGGCTTTGCATAACAAAGCTTAAATTACAGGCATTTATAGTAACTCTTGCAAGTATGAATATAGCAAGAGGGCTTGCAAGATTTTGGTCAAACGGAGTGGGAATACCTCTTGCTTACGGAGAGGGTGAGGGCTTTGCTCCTCCCGCATTCGGCTTGCTTTCCGAAAAAGCGTTTAATATTATACCGGCACCGGTTATTATATTTATAAGCTTACTTATAGTATTTCAGTTTGTTTTATCAAAAACTTCATTCGGAAGAAAGGTTTATGCGATAGGAGGAAACAAAAAGGCTTCCTATCTGGCAGGAATAAAGGTAGACAGGATAAAAATAATAACATTTATGCTTTGCAGTATGTTGTCGGCGGTTGCAGCTATGATACATGCGGCGCAGATAAGTCAGGGAGGACCTAATGAAGGTATAGGCTATGAGCTTAATGCGGTTGCGGCATGTGCCATAGGAGGAACATCTCTTGCCGGAGGAAAAGGAACTATGGTGGGAACTTTGGTAGGAGCGGTAATACTGGGACTTTTAGACAATATATTGGGACTTAAAGGCGTTAACTCAAATCTCCAGCTTATGGTAAAAGGGCTTATAATTATTATAGCCGTATTTATGCAGTCGGAGAAACAGGCGGAATAGAATAATACCTTAAAAAGGTTATAATACATGGAAGGAGAACATGGATATGAAAAAAAGCTTAAGAAAGATTTTGGGAATGGGAGTTGCGGCACTTTGCATGGGTGCTGTTCTTACCGCTTGCTCGGGGGCAAGCTCGGGAACGGAGGGAGCCAAGAAAGAAGAAGATACCGCCGTTACACAGGAGAGTGCAGGCGCAGAGCAGGCTTCCGACAAAAAGCAGTTCGTTATCGGTATGTCACAATGTAATCTGGGAGAGCCTTGGCGTGTTGCCATGAATGACCAGATTAAAATGGAGGCGGAGAAGCATCCAGAATTTAAAGTTATATATGCCGATGCGGCACAGGATAACTCAAAGCAGATTGCCGATATACAAAATTTCATACAGCAAAAGGTGGATCTTATAATAACCTCACCTAACGAAGCTACCCCTCTTACCAATGTGGTAAAAGAAGCATATGAGGCGGGTATACCTGTAATACTGCTTGACAGAAAAATTGACGGAGACACATACACACAGTTCATAGGAGCCGATAATGTCGATATGGGAAGAGTTGCGGGAGAATATGTTGCAAACACTCTTTTAAAGGACGGCGGAAAAGTATGTGAGATCAAAGGTCTTGAAGGAACATCGGGAGGAATAGACAGAGATAAAGGATTCAGAGAGGGAATAAAGTCAAATCCTAAGGTGGAGATTGTTGCCGTTAATAATGCGGACTGGTTAAGAGAAAAGGCAATTACGGTTGCGGAAGAAATGCTTCAGACAAACAAAGAAATAGATTTATTTATAGCTTTAAACGATCCTATGGCGGAAGGTGCATATATAGCGGCTAAGCAGGCAGGAAGAGAAAAGGATATACTTTTTGTAGGCTTTGACGGACTTCCTACACCTGACGGAGGAATCAAGAGCGTAATAGATGGAAGACTCAGCATGACACAGGTATATCCTACAGGCGGAGCCGAGGCTATACAAAGCGCTTATGAGCTGCTTGTAGAAGGTAAAGAGCTTGAGAAGACCATAACTCTTAAGTCGGAAATAGTTGTGCCTGAAAATGCGGAGGAACTGTTACAAAAATACGGTGGAAAGTAGAAACTCTGCTTTTATATAATATCCATAGAAAAGGGGCTCTATGCCTCTTTTTTATTGTGTAAAAAAAGGTATGATATTAAGATTTTCTACAATATGTGCTATAATTAATCCATATTTACATATTGTGCGTGAAGTATGTATGAAGGGAAATATATGAGAAGAAAGCTTTTAATGTTTAACCTGGCTATGATTCTGTTTGTCGTTGCCGCCTTGGCGCTTGCGGGTGTATATATATACAGGCAGGAACTGATGAAATCGAGAATGAGCTATATTACCGAACTTCAAAGACAACTGGCGGCTTCGTTTGAACTGAAAATAAAATCCATTGAAAATACACTGGATATACTTTCAAACACATCGGAAATAAAAAGCTGTTTAAGAGAGGAAGAGGAGGATGACCCCGCACTGAAGATAGAGTATGAGCAGGCTGTCAGAAATCTTTTTACAGACTATGAAAAGATAAATCCCGATTATTTAAACATGATTTTGGTGTTCGGAAACGGGAAAGATTATATATCAAATGACTCGTACCGCCTTGTAAATGACAGCTTTTATAAAGAGGTATGGTTTAAAGAAGCCTTGGAAAATGAATATTCATATCAATTTTATAACGCTTTAAGGAATTTGCAAAGCTGGAAGAAGTACGATAACGGATCGTATATATCCATAGCAAAGGCGGTGCGTGTAAACAATAAAAATATAGGCGTTATAATGATAGACGTATCTTTACAGGAGTTTAAAAAGCTTTATAAAGATATTGAAATTGATACGGGAAGCTTCTTTTTTTTGATGAACGATAAGGGGCAGATTATACTCAGTCCCGTCAACAACGTGGTTTACAGGGTGGCACCCGAGTGGTTTTCGGATAGAGAGGGGATACTTGTATCCGATATATTGGGCAAAAGCTATCGCTTTGTGTATAATAAATTCAGAGATGAAAAACTTCTCATAGTAGGAGCCTATGACACCGAGAGGGAAAATATAATATTGGTACATATTTTGGAAATTTCTTTTGCCATGGCACTTACAGCCTTTATTATAGCAATGATATGGTCGGTATATTTTGTATCGGCTCTGACAAAGCCTTTAATAAAGCTGTCCGGACTTATGAAACAGGCATCGGAGGGAAATTTTGATGTAAGATTTGATGAGGAATGTGACGGAGACATAAAGGCTTTGGGAGATTCGTTTAATAAAATGGCGATTAAGCTTAAAAGCCTGCTGGATATGATATATATTGAGCAAAAGGAAAAAAGAGATGCGGAGCTGCAGGTCATGCAGGAGCAGATAAAACCGCATTTTTTATACAATACCCTGGATATGATGTCGTGGATGGCAAGAAAGCACGGAGCTTCGGATATAGTAAAGGTTATAGGGCTTATGTCGGATTTTTTCAGAATAAGCTTGAGTAAAGGAAAGGAGCTAATAAGCCTCGGTGATGAGCTTAAGATGATTTCAAGCTATCTTAATATTCAAAGCTTAAGGTATAAGGATTTATTTGTATATGATATAGACTGTCCTAAATATCTGGAGGATAAGCTCATTCTCAGAATGAGTCTCCAGCCCTTGGTTGAGAATTGCCTGTATCACGGAATAAAGGAATCCGACAACGAAGAGTCCCTACTGCAAATTTCGGTAAGAGAGATTGAAGGCGGTATTTGTATAAAAGTAAAGGATAACGGCAAGAGAATGGATGATGAAGT
Source organism: uncultured Lachnospiraceae bacterium (assembly GCA_963522175.1). Taxonomy (GTDB): domain Bacteria; phylum Bacillota; class Clostridia; order Lachnospirales; family Lachnospiraceae; genus CAKAHY01. The sequence continues at coordinate 5,072 of CAUQXC010000013.1, read as the reverse complement.
AATGGAGAAGCTTAATGCCTGTCTTGAAAGTAATAACTGGGAGAATTGGAGCGGAGGTTTCGGTGTCAAAAATGTGGGCAATCGATTATGGCATACCTTCAAAAAAGGCAGCCGTCTGTATTACTCAAAAGATGAAGACGGATTTACGGCGGCAAATCTGCTTATACTGTATCACGATAAATAGGCGGATTTTTGTAAAACAGGGAGTGGAAAATGAATATAAAAAAAGTTTTAATAGCGGACGATGAGCCTATGATAAGGGAAGGACTCAGAGATATGCTTATGAGCTTCGAGCTTAATTTAAAGGTGGTAGGAGAGGCAAAAAACGGATTGGAAGCTCTGGGCTTATCGAAAACCTTGGAGCCGGATATCATTCTTGCCGATATATGTATGCCGAAGCTTTCGGGACTGGACTTTATTAAGCAATTAAAGCAAGGGGTAAAAAAACAAAGCGATATAATAATAATCTCAGGTTTTAATGAATTTGAGTATGCGAGGCAGGCTATATCTTTGGGAGTGAATGATTACCTCTTAAAGCCGGTTAAGGAAGAAGAGCTTAAAGCTTCAATAAAAAAATGCAGACCGGATATCTTGGAAATGAGTGAGGGACAGATTGAACAGAATATTGGCTTTACCGATGAATGTCTTGAGCTGTTAAAAGAGAGCTATCAAAATAAGGATATCAGCTTAAAAACGATTGCCTTCAGACTTTCCATAAATCCCGATTATCTTTCACACAAATTAAAGGAGGAGACGGGCTTTACCTTTAAAGAGTGGTTGACAAAGCTTAGGATAAAAAGAGCATCCGAGCTTCTGGAAATGAGGAAATACACCGTGTATGAAGTAGCCGATATGGTCGGATATTCAAATCAGCATTATTTTTCAACAGTATTTAAGCAGTATACGGGAAAGTCTCCAAAGAATTATAATTATTAAGGCGAGGAAACTTATGAAGAAGATAAAGTTATTGTTGAAAATTTTAATAATTATTTTTTCATGCCTTATCTTTTTTCCGGTTTTAATTTTTCTAAAGAGTTATCTTTATAGGGATACGGGATATAAAAAAGTTGAGGCTTACAGACACTTGTTCGGGCTCAGTCTGGCAAATTCTACGGCTTCGGTGAATATGAAGCTTATAGAAGATATAGATAATGAAAAGTACAATAAAGATATTAATTTTATAGTGAAAGAAGCGGGAAATGATGCAAAGCATCAATGTGAAGATATAGACGAGCTCGAAAAATACGGTGTGGATATACTTATCATATCACCTATAGATGATGAACTTGTGAGAGACAAAATAAAGTCTGTAAATAAAAATATACCTGTAATTATTTTGGATGACAGAAGTTTTTTTGACTACGGTACAGCTTTTATAGAATACAATAATTATGAGGCGGGAAGGCTGCTTGCCGAAAGGTTGAAAAATGAATCCGCTACGGAAAACGGTATTGTACTTATCAGCGGCATGAAAGATGAGTATGTAAACAAGGAAAGAGAAAGAGGATTTCTGGATAATCTGGATAAAACCCATAAAGAGGGGCTTACCGTTTTGGAAGGAAATAAAAACAGAGATGATGCGGAAAATATTATGAAGTATTATCTGGTTTCAGGGAGAAAGGCGGGCTGTGTCGTAGCATTGGATGATGAGATGGCATACGGAGCCTATCTCGGTGCAAGAAAACTGAGGGAATTTGAAATAAAGTTTTACGGAATAAACGGCTTTGAGGGAGAGAACAAGGGAAGAGAATTGGAAAATAAAGGTATCCTTGAAAAAACGGTAGGATTTGAGAATATGTACGAAACTGTTACGGATACGGCTTTAAAAATTGTTGAGAATGAGGATTTTAAGAAATATTATGTATTGGATATAAAAGAATAAAACGCTTGTTCTGGTTAAGCTTTTGGTGTATAATGATACCGAAAGGATATTCGAGGTGAAAAATCAGATTATTATACATATAGATATGGATGCTTTTTTTGCGGCGGTTGAAATAAGAGATAATAAAGAGTTGAGAGGTAAACCCGTGATTATAGGCTCTCTTCCAAGCGAAAGAGGAGTGGTTTGTACTTGCAGCTATGAGGCGAGAAAGTACGGAATACACTCGGCTATGAATATAAAAGAGGCATATAAACGTTGTCCCGGGGGAATATACCTAAGACCGAATTTTGAAAAGTATAAGTCCGCATCCCTTGCCATTCACAAAATATGGAAGGATTACAGCGACACTGTTGAATATATGTCATTGGACGAGGGTTACCTTGATGTAACGGATAAGGTAAAGGATTTTACAGGGGCTGTCGAAATCGCGAAAGAAATTAAAACAAGAACGTTTGAAGAAGTGGGACTTACCTGTTCCGCAGGTATAGGCTATTCACTTATGAGTGCAAAACTTTCCAGTGAAGAAAAAAAGCCGAACGGACTTTTTTGCATAAAATCAAAAGAAGAGCTTGTTGAACTGATAAAGGACAGACCCGTATCCGCCATATACGGCGTGGGAAAAAAGACGAGGCAGAAGCTTAATGAACTCGGTATAAATACGGTCACCGATATATATACAAATGAGGCTTCGGTGATAAGGCTGCTTAAAAGCCACGGAAAGTATATTGTTGACATGGCGAAGGGTCTGGACTTCAGAGAGGTAAAGCCGTATGACGAGAATGCCGCAAAATCTGTGGGAAAGGAGCATACCTTTCAGGACGATATTATAGATATAGACTATTTAAAAGATGAACTGCTTTTACTGTCCAATCAAGTTGCCCTAAGGCTGAAAAAGAAAAATAAGAAGGCAAAGACCGTGACCTTAAAGGTGACTTATGCAAATATGCAAACAATAACCCGCTCAAAAAGTGATAAAAGTACCGACGATGTTATAGAAATATATAAAACGGCTTCAAAGCTCCTTGATAATGTCAAGCATGATGCAATAAGACTCATAGGGGTAAGTACCGCCAATTTTGTCGAGGAGGAGTTTGTGCAGATAAGTCTTGACGACTTGTTTAAAGTTAAGGAAAAGGAGGATAAGGACATAGAAGAAAGACTTAAAATGTTGATTTCAGAGGATAAATAAGCTTTTGAGGTTGAAAGTCTGTAATATCTTTGTTAAGATTATATTGATACACTTATAACAAATACATGGAGGGGAAACATGGAGAAAAGGTTTGGAAAATTAATCGGGAAAATTTTTGTTTTATGTGCAGTGTTTGTACTCTTAATCGGAGCTAAGGTATATGCACAGGAGGAGCTTGCACAAACAGGTTTTGAGTTGATATCCGAAGATTCAACGTCTATAACGGAGTCGCTTGAGTTTACTTTAAAGGATGCACAAGGAGAAAGCGCGATTCATCAATCTCAATTTGGTTATTTGGTTATGGATGTTGTCGTGAATAAAACCTATACCTTAAGTCTTAAAGAAAATCAAGGCTATACTATGAGCGACATAGTATTTAAGTCTACCGGTACAGATCCGCTCAATCCGGATACGGGAGAAGAGATAGGCAAGTTGGTGCTGAAAAAGGTGAAAGATACAGGGACTGGCGAAGTGAGCGAAGGTAAAGCGCTTGACAGTATAACCATAGTTACGTACAAGGATGATGAAATACTTAAAAATTCTCAATTCAGGCTTTTCAGAGTAGACGGCGGTATCCCGAATATGATAGCTAACGGAAGCACGGATGATGAGGGGAAATATGTTTTCAGTGATTTTGAGCCTGAAAAAGAATATACTCTTGTTATGACAAATCCAAGCCTTAAATTTGATAAGGACAGTATAACATTTGTAACGGATAAGTCGGCTAAGGTGGTTAAAATCAATTCAAAAACTATAAAAGCCGAGAGTGAAGGTTTGATAGAATTCAGAGGCTATGCTAAAAGCTCGGATAAATTAAATACAACAGAGTTTGAGTTCTATGTGGTGGATGCAGAAACAAATAATCCGGTTCCGGATGTTGAGCTGACGGCAAATACTATAGTACCGAGGTTAAGCTCTTATAAAAATGTAAAGTCGGATGCAAACGGAATTGTAAAATTCAAACTTGAGGGTCAAGAGGGCGGAAAGACTTATGTTGTATGCGTATCAAAGAACGCTCAGTTTTTGTGGAAGTTTGAACCGGATCAGATAACCATACACGTGGATGAAAATGGAGAAGTAACTGTGGACGGTGATGTCTATCCTATATTTAAAGTTACAAAAGAGGATAGATTATATTTAAAAAATGATTTGGAAAATAAAATAGCCGATGCGAAAAAGTATATAACTGAGAATAAATTTTCGAATGAAGCCGAGCTTAAAAAGCTTGAACAGGTGATAGAAGCCGCAAGAGCGGAGCTTGATAAGCCGGAAACTATTCCTTTTTATGTTGAAGGTTTTATAAAGTCTATAGATGAGGCAAAGAAGAATCTTGAAAAATATGTATTAAAGGAAGAGAAGAAAGAGGAAAAGCCGGAAGATAAGAAAGAAGAAAAACCTGAATCTAAGGAGGAGAAAAAAGAACAAAAGCCGGAAGTAAAGGAAGAGAAAAAAGAGGAAACACCTCAGGTTAAGGAAGAAACAAATACGTATATAAAGAGATCTCATACAAGTTCATCTTTAGCCGGCGGAGGTTCACATAGAAGTATAAGAGTTATGAGTAACTATAAAAAACCGCAGGCAAATGCAGGTAAGTGGATTCTTGACGGTAAGGGCTGGTGGTACAGAAGAGCTGACGGAACTTATCCTAAGGACGGATGGATACAGGATAAAGGAAAATGGTATTGCTTTGACAGTGAAGGCTACATGAAAAAGGGCTGGGTTTTATGGAACGAAAAGTGGTATTATCTCGGAGAAAACGGAGATATGCTTTTTAACACAATTACGCCGGACGGATATAAGCTTGACAAAAACGGAGTATATGTAGCTTAAAATAAAGGACTTATAGCCCTCAAGTATTTAGAGGTGCTATAAGGAGCTTGTGAAAATTTTTCTGTAAATAATGCTAAGAAAGGTCTTCTATGATAAAATATTTTATTATAAGGAGACCTTTTATTATGGCAAGAGAAAAGAAACCTGTACACAGAGTACAAATGACAGAAG
>CAUQXC010000012.1:0-51108 GCA_963522175.1 uncultured Lachnospiraceae bacterium | reverse complement strand
ATACTTATCATAGAAGTCCGAAAGTTGGAATTTACAGACTTTGATTCACACAGCCGCTATAAGTCCTTTTTATATGAGTTGTTTAAATTATTTAAGCTTTTCACGTATACGTTTAGCCTTGTTACGCTCACGTCTTTTTTTCTTGGCTTCCTCTTTTTTTGCAAAAAGTCCGTTTGCACTTGTCGCATCTATAAGCTTTATGGTTTTAACGGCAAAAAACCTTTCATCGGAAGTCGATTTTATACGTATCTTTGCCTGTACAAAGCCGTGTTCGGGACAGGAGGCAAGGCTGTAATAAACTTTCTGATTTGAAGAAAACCAGTAGATTTTTTTTCTCAGCATACGATTACAACGATAACAAACTATGTCGGAAACCGTTTTATTTTTCAGTATATCCTCCTTAGTTTCAAATATTGATGAAACGTATTTTGAATAATGAGGGAAGACAAGATATATTTCTTCATCTCTGCTTTTTGGAGGATTGTAATAATCTAAGGACAGATATTTGTCAACAGAATGAAAGTCGATGCTTTTCATCACCATGGCGGTATAATATGCATCATCCAAGGCATGATGAAAAGGGCGAACACTGCTGATATTAAGCTCTTCACAAGCCTTATCCAAAGGAAGTTTGTTTGAGCTGCTGTCATTCATATTATTAATAATGTTGTATAGTTTTTGTATATCGTAGTACAAAAGAGGCTGAGGAAAAACATTGGGTATTTTATAATAGCTCATATTCCTTTGAAGTTCGGTGAGGTCCATATTTCCCCAAGTGCAGAAAATAGGACTCTCTCCCTCTTTAAAACACCAAGCGAGAAAGGAGCTTGCAACTACGCTGAAGTTTTCTCCCCTTTTTTTTAATTCATCAATACCTATCTGAATAACCTCATGCACCTTGAAATGAATCTTTTTGTATATCTTAGGTTTAACTATTTTTCTGAATTCATCAATTGTTTCAAAGCTTTCATTTAATTTTATAGCTCCGATTTCTATGATTTCAAACGGTATAGCTTCAACAGTCCCGGATTTCCCCTCGGGAGACTGATTCCACTCCAAGTCCATTACGATATAAGTTTTCATTAGTCTTTTCTGAACCCTTTCTTTCTACGGTTACGAGTATCTTTGATTGAAGCCATTGAAGCTTTTATAAATTTCAGTTTTTTGGCTTTCTTTCTTCTTTTAAGTATAAAAAGTATTGCTATAAAAGTAATTACGGAGACAAGAACAACGATGAGGGTAACAATAAAATAAATATTGGTGACAAAAGCTTTAAAATTCCAAGTTTCTTTCTTCGGTGTATCCGGTGTGGCAGTCTTGTCGAGTTTAATCTTTACCGCGCTGTCTGAAAGCTTATCACTTAACAAATAGCTTGAACCTACAGTATGTTCATCCAGCGAATAGGTGATTAAAGCCAAAGCATTTTTTGGGGCAACGGCATCAAGCTCATAAGACAGATCCGTAGAGATTTCGTCAACACTTGCGGATTTCGGCAGGCTGATATAATCGTTAGAGGACATATAAATCAGTCCCCTAAGTTTTCCCGAGCTGCCGACTAACTGTATATCATCAATAAGCTTCTCATAGTCAAGCGAGCTTTCTGTAAGAGATATTGTTTTAAAGTTATTAAAACCGAAGTCCATCAAAGCACGTGTGTCGGAATAATGTGTCTGCTTACTGCCGAGAATAACCGTAATCAAGCCCATACTGCCGTTATTTGCATAAGTTACCAAGGTGTTTCCCGCTTCGCTTGTATAGCCCGTTTTTCCCGCCTTTGCGTATTCATAGTAGTTTGAGCCGGTTTTTCTAAGCATTGCATGATGGGCATAAACTGTAAGCCCTTCGGGATTTTTCTTTGAAGGAGGAAGGTTATAGTACCTTTTTCCGGCTATTTCCGTAAGAGTGGGGTTACTGAATGCGGCTCTTGCAATCAGTGCAAAATCATAAGCTGTGGTATAATGCTGAGTATCATTGAGACCGCTTGGGTTTGAAAAATGAGATTCTGTGGCACCGAGCTCCTTAGCTTTTTCATTCATAAGCTTGGAAAATTCTTCTATACTGCCTGAACAATGCTCAGCCAAAGCGTTTGCAACCTCATTTGCGGACTTCAAAAGCATGGCATGCAGAGCATCGTTTACGGAAAGGGTATCACCTTCATCGTAACCGGCGCTTGAAGAGCCGCTTTCCACATTGTAAACGGCATTATGCGAAAAAGTAATCTGTTCGTCGAGCTTGCAATGTTCAAGTATTATGAGTGCGGTAAGAATTTTTGTTATACTTGCGGGATAATATTTGTCATGTATATTTTTTCCGTAAAGTACGGCTGTGGAATTTGCATCCATAACTATACCCGAGTTGGCTTCTATACTTACGTTCTCGGGCCATGAGGTATCGGCGTAAGCATCTGTATATATAAGTGAAAAGGCAAGTAGGATTGCCAATAATAAACTAAGTGATTTTTTCATGTATTCTCCTAAGAATAAAATTTAAACAGTTACAATTATAGTTTATAATTACTGTAAAGTCTAATAAAAAATAGCGTAACAAATAAATTTGTTACGCCGATATAATTTATTTTTTCATTTTTTTCTTTATAAAAGTACTTACAGCCAATAAAGTAAGAACCAAAGAAGCATATACAAAAGCGATATATTTTGCCGTGTCTATAAAAAATCCTTCAGGCACCATGTTAATAAGTCTGTCCGTAGCAGGATTAAGCATCCACAAATCATTGGTAAAAAATATCTCATGAAATATAATGAAATATTTTGTGAAATCGGTGGCGATTACAGCCGACAAGCTTAAAATCATGACAAGAAAAAGCACCGCTCCGACAAGCATACTGTCGGCAAGAATAAGAAGAGCCTGTTTTTTTGCCGCATATACAAGGATAGCCAAAAACACAATGTTTATAAAAAGACATATATAAATCAAGCTTAAGCCTCGCATAAAAAGATTTTTTACGTCATCCATGTGAGCGATTTCTTTTGCGTTAAAGAAAGGAACGTTCGCTTCACCGTTTATCGTGCTTGTAATATCCGCCAAGCTGTCTTTTTTATCTATAAGATAGTCGAGCATCTGTGTATTCACATCCACTAAATCATCGAGCCCTATACCTATATCTTCATAAACCCTATACTTAATAAATTCTTTTTTGTAATAATCCGGATTTGTATAACAAACCAGCCATACGCTGAAAAGAAGAAGAAAAAGCATGGTAAAAAAGCAAATTATGAGAGCCGTTATATTTTTAAGTATATTCATATTATTCCTGCATTCTCTTGATTACCTTGAGTCTTGTAAATTCCTCACGCTCTTTTTCTTCCAAGGCGTTGGTAATTGTTTTACTGATATTTTCATAGCGGGGTATGGTTATGTTCTTTAAAGCATTCGCTCTTTTTTGGGTTTTGCTTATATTTGTAGCAAGTCTGTATGCGGAATTTTCAATCATTGAAAGCTTTATCGTTAAGTCTTTAACTTTTTTAAAATGAACTCTCGCATTATCCAGACACTCTCTTGTATTATAAAAGGCGTAGCTTAACTTTATATCCTCTTCCTTATATTGAACCAAAGGAATCTCGGTACCCATAACGGATCTTGTTTTAATAACTATGCCGTCATCTATAGGAACGGAGTTTGCAAGCTCGCTTACATAATCTATACCTAAATCTATATTGGCCTGCTCAAGGGCTTTATAAGCCAGTCTGTAAGTGGAGTCTATTTCGGACTGTATCTCCTTTGCCTTATCTATGAGCTGCATGAGCTCACGGATAAGAATATTTCTCTTCTTATCCATAAGTCCGTAGCCCTGTTTCGCAAGAGCCAGAGAGTTCTTTGCAGCTATTAAATTACCCTTGGTAGGGAATGTATTCAGATTCACTTAAGTACCTCCGTTAGACGGTGCCGTCTGTTTGCGAGTCGTTATCGTCCACAATATCACCGTTTTCTAAGAGCTTTGTAGGTTTGTAATATATATCCAGTATTTTGGTATCTACACGATCAAGCTCGCCTCTAGGCATAAGACCGAGGAGCTTCCATGCTATTTCAAGAGTGGTGAAAATACTTCTGTTTTCATCCTTTCCCTGTCCGATAAATCGGCGCTCAAACTCAACGCCGAAGGTAAGATATTTTTTATCTATATCGGAAAGCTCATCCTCTCCTATAACGGAAGCGAGGGCTCTTGCATCTCCTACTTTGGCGTAGCAGGAGAAAAGCTGATTGGCGACAGCCTGATGGTCTTCTCTTGTAAAACCCTTACCTATGCCGTCCTTCATAAGACGGGAAAGGGAAGGAAGAATGCTTACAGGCGGATAAATACTCTTTCCGTTAAGTTCGCGGTCAAGAACTATCTGCCCTTCCGTTATATATCCCGTAAGGTCGGGAATAGGATGAGTTATATCATCGTTAGGCATAGTCAAAATAGGAATTTGGGTAACGGAACCGCTTGATCCGTGTACAATTCCGGCACGCTCATATATGGTCGCAAGCTCTGAGTACAGGTAACCCGGAAAGCCTTTTCTTGAAGGGATTTCACCCTTTGAAGATGAAACCTCACGCATGGCTTCCGCAAAGCTTGTCATATCCGTAAGGATAACAAGTATATTCATACCCTTTTCAAATGCAAGGTACTCCGCCAGTGTTAAAGCAACCTTCGGAGTTATAAGCCTTTCAACAACGGGGTCATTGGCAAGGTTTATAAAGGTGGTAACATGGGAGCTTACACCGGACTCTTCAAAGGTTCTTCTGAAAAAATCCGCAACATCGTGTTTGACACCCATAGCGGCAAATACGATAGCAAATTTCTCATCACTGCCGGCATCGTCGCCGAGGGAAGCCTGTCTTACAAGCTGAGCGGCAAGCTCGTCATGAGGTAAGCCGTTTCCTGAAAAGATGGGAAGCTTCTGACCGCGGATAAGTGTAGTCAAACCGTCGATAGAAGATATACCCGTTCTTATATAGTTACGGGGATATTCTCTGCTGACAGGGTTTAAGGGCTTTCCGTTTACATCAAGCATTTTTTCGGGGTCAATAGGTCCCAAATCATCTATAGGCTTACCGATACCGTTAAAGGTACGTCCGAGCATGCTTTCGGAAACGCCGAGCATCATAGGATGTCCCGTAAGTCTTGTGTGGGTGTTTCGAAGTGCCATCCCGCTTGTACCCTCGAAGACCTGTATAACAGCCTTATCATTATTTATTTCTATTATACGACCCAGTCTTTTCTCGTTTTTATCCACCGTCATTTCGACAATCTCGTCAAAAGCCGCGTTTTTAACACCTTCAAGAACTACCAAAGGTCCGTTTATAGAACTTAGTCCAAGATATTCAACTGACATACAAAACCTCCTTTAAGCATTCTTTTCTATAACCGCATCATAGAAGCGGTCAACATCTTTTTTATAATCATCAAACATTTCCAAGGTGTCATTCGGAATGTCGTATTTCATGGTAATAAGTTTATCCCATATAGTATCTTCTTTGAGTACGGACATAGGCATACCCATTTGTACCAAGGCTTTTGCTTTCTTGTAAAGATAAAGTATTATTTCCATCATTTTAAACTGCTTTATAAGAGGCACACAGGTATCATCCTTATGAAAGGCATTCTGCTGTAAAAATCCTACACGAATCACCTTGGCAATATCAAGAATCAGTTTTTGGTCATCCGGCAAAACGTCGGCACCTATAAGCTTGACTATTTCCATCAAAGAGGACTCCTGATTGAGAAGATAAACCATACGGTTTCTGTAGTCTATAAACTTCTTGTTTACGTTATCGTTGTACCATGCGGAAAGGTCGACAAGATACTCGGAATAGGAGTCAAGCCACTGTATTGCGGGGAAGTGCCTTGCATAGGCAAGTCTTTTGTCAAGTCCCCAGAAGCATCTTACAAAACGTTTGGTATTTTGCGTAACCGGTTCGGAGAAATCACCGCCTTGAGGTGAAACCGCACCGATAATCGAAACGGAGCCTTCGCTGCCGTTTAAGTTTTGCATAAGTCCCGCTCTTTCATAGAAAGCCGAAAGCTTTGAAGCGAGGTAAGCCGGGAAGCCTTCCTCGGCAGGCATTTCCTCAAGTCGTCCGGAAAGCTCTCGCAAAGCCTCCGCCCAGCGTGAGGTCGAGTCCGCCATTATAGCCACATCATAGCCCATATCTCTGTAATATTCGGCAAGCGTAAGTCCGGCATAAAGACTTGCCTCTCTTGCCGCAACAGGCATGTTTGAAGTATTTGCAATGAGGGTGGTTCTGTCCATCAGAGGATTGCCTGTTTTAGGGTCTATAAGATGAGAAAACTCTTCAAGAACCTGAGTCATCTCGTTGCCGCGCTCACCGCAGCCTATGTATATGATAATATTTGCATCCGACCATTTCGCAATTTGGTGTTGGGTCATTGTTTTTCCCGTACCGAAGCCGCCCGGAACGGCGGCAGTGCCTCCCTTGGCAAGAGGAAAGAGAGTATCCAGTATTCTCTGTCCCGTAATAAGGGGCTTTGTTGCGGGAAAACGCTTTGCGGTAGGTCTTGCTTCTCTTATAGGCCAGCGCTGTGTCATGGTAATAGGAATTTCATCTCCCTCACCGACCTGCAGATAGAGTAGAGTGTCGTTTATGGTATATTCACCGTCGGACACAGGCTTAGATACATAGCCGGAAAGCTTCGGAGGAATCATTACCTTGTGTATAATCGCAGGAGTTTCGGGAACCTCGGCAATTATAGTTCCGCCCGATACAAAATCGCCCTCTTTAACGGTTATATGTGTCTTCCAAAGCTTTTTTGTATCAAGAGAATCCACGTTTACACCCCTATTTATGTATATGCCTGAAGAGCTTGCTATGTTTTTAAGCGGTCTTTCTATACCGTCAAAAATATTGTTAAGTATACCCGGAGCGAGCGCCACACTTACCGGTGAACCCGTTCCGAAAACCTTGTCTCCCGGTTTTAAACCGCCGGTTTCTTCATAAACCTGAATTATTGTAGCCTTGCTGTTTAAGCCTATAACCTCTCCGACAAGCTTCTCGTCGCTTACATAAACCATTTCGTTCATTTTAAATGAGGAGCTTTCTGTTTTGATAACAGGACCGTTTATTGAGAAAATTGTGCCTGTACTGTTATTCATGGCTTGCACCTCCTATATTGATATGAAAGGCTTCCTTTGCATCCGCAAGTTTTTTCTCGAAGGAATTGTCGATTAAAATATTTTTGTCGGGAATAACCGCTCTTGTGCCGCCCATAAAAGAGTACTTGCTTTTTATAAGGCTTATATTGTTGTCGAAGGACAATTTGTGTATGAGGTCGGCATCATTCGGGTCTATATATATATCAAGTCTGTCGTTTCCGGCAAAAGCTATAGCCTTTTTGATCTGGGAATCAAGCAATTTATGATACTTGGGAGTAGTCATAAAGTCCTCGAGTCTGTTTTGAAGCTCAACAAAGATTTTCGAGTCGATTTCATTACGTTTGTCGCTGATCATCTTCTTTAACTTAAGCTGTTCCAAGGAAAGCGCCTTGTTAAGCTCTTTGTTGATTTCTTCCGTTTTTATTTTAATCTGCATTTGTGCACGGCGTTCCTCGTCCTGTTTGTGTTCCTGAAAAGTTTTTTCAAGAGCTTCCTTATACTCACTGACGGTTTTTTCATAACGCTTTCTTGCATCACTTATGCAGAGTTCGTTAAAGTGTTGTAATTTTTCTTCGGTTGTCATAAAATACCTGCTTTCTTACAGTTTTAAACCAATAGCCTCATTTACATAGTCGGTTATGAAATTGGGCTTTCTTCCGGTTCCGTGCCTGTCGGGAACGTCCACAAAAAGAGGCAGCTTATATTCAAGCTTGAAAGAATTCACCACATCGGGATATAAGCTTGAAAACTTTTCCGTCAGCAGAACTATTCCTATGCTTTTATCGGAAACGGCTAAGGTTAGGGCATCTTTAAGTTCACCCTTGGTATGTGCGATTATGCCGTCTATTCCCGCAAGTCTCATACCGGTCAAAGTATCCATATTATCGCTTATAAGATACATTTTCATAATGTTCACCTATTATAATTTACCAAGTATCATAAATGAAATAATAAGTCCGTACAGACAAACACCTTCGGCAAGACCTACGAAAATAAGAGATTTACCGAGTATACCGGAATCCTCGCTTATAGCGCCCAGAGCCGCACTTGCAGCGGAGCTTACAGCAATACCGCCGCCTATGCAGGCAAGACCTACGGAAAGCCCTGCGGCAAGATAACCTAAGCCTGCCACATTACCTGCAACCTGTGCAGCCTGTCCGGCTTCCGGTGCGGCAAGAGTGCTTTGGCTGAACAAAAATATTGTTGAAAATGCCATAATTCCGAAGAATAAAATAAGATTGATTACAAGAGCCCTTTTATATCTTCCTTTGCTTTTTTCACCTAAAGCAAAAGCGGTAAAAGGAACAACTATACTTAAAATAAGGGCAAGTGCCAATGTAAATTTAACTAAAAGATTCATAATTTTTCTCCTTTGATATGCTTATATATTTTTACCGTAAGGGATGAAGGCTCTGCCTCCACCGCGATAAAATCTTGAAAAAAGTTCATAATATTGAAGTCTCAATACCTGTATACCGACTATAAGACCCTCCATACCCATGACGAAGATATTGCCGAGTATGACAACGAGCCAGTTTATATTGCCGCTTTCGGCACCTCCGAGCATAAGCACGACCTCCATCATGGCCGCATGGCTGACTGCAAAAGCGCCTATTCTTACGAAGGAAAGTGTGTTTGAAAAATAACTCAGTAAAACTTCCACCATCTCAAAAAGACCTTGCACTATGAACATTGCCCTGTCCTCAGGGAAAAGGTGAGCTTTTTTCTCAATCAAATGTGTTAAAGGCTCTTTGAAGAATATTACAAGCAGAGGCAAAACAAACATAACAATGACCACTGCGGCAGCCGGAAGAGTACGTCCCGTCATCACAAGAAATACGCTTACTATAACGGAAAGATAGAAAACAAAACCGGCAACGCCGTTAGTATCAAATAAAGCTTCACCCGGTTCTTTAAACCTCATTCTGTTGAAAATGTTCAAAATCATGGTAAAAAGTATAATCAACATACCGAGTGCGACGGTCACGACAAAAACCGTGTTTAAGTTACCTATTACGGGAAGGCTGCTTATTGCTTTTGCCGGATGCAGCCAAAGGGCGGGAATTATATCCTCAAATCCGAAGAAGCTGCCGAAGAGGAAGCCGAAAATCACGGAAAAAATTCCGCAACGGGCAACAATGGCGGCAAGTCTCGACTTTTTATAATGGGCAAGCAAAAATCCCGCTATCACAAGAATCAGCCCCTGTCCCACATCTCCGAACATGAAACCGAAGATAAGTGAGTATAAAACGGCGATTATTAACGTAGGGTCAAACTCGTTATAATCGGGCAGACCGTACATATCCACAAACATTTCAAAAGGCTTTGTGAGGATGGAGTTACGAAGCTTTATAGGAGGCTTGCTTGACAGATTGTTGTGATTTTCTTCAATTATGCAAAATGCCTGAGGATCCTTTTCTATCTGCTTGTAAAACCTTTTCGCATCCTTTTCCGTCATCCAGCCGCAAAGAATATAAAAAGGTCTTTGCGCATTTTTGGTTACCGCAGCCAGCTTTCTTATATCGAAGTTGGCGGTGTATTGCCTCAGCTTTGCATAGGAAACGATAAAGCTCTGTCTGTATGATGACAACAGCTCCTCAAGCTTTTTGTCTATATTGTTCCGCTCCGTCCTACAGCTTTCTATTTTCTCGTTCAGCATGGTGGTTGCGCCCGCAGGTGTTCCCTGATAGTTATCCGGAAGGAAAAAACGTTCAAAATGCATGGATGAATAGATTGCATCAATTTTTTCATGTATTACCTCGGGAACGAAGTAAACCGCCCATACATAATCGTCTTCCTCCTGACATTTGTAAAATATGGAATCGGTATCGTCGTAAACGAAATTCATAAATTTATCATAATAATCCTTTTGAATACGACCGAATCTGAAGCGGATATGCTCAAAATGAAGTATTTTTGAAATATCATAGTTTAAGCCTATAAATTTCTTAACATCGTCCAAACGACTTTCATATTCATTTTGCTTACTGTCAATATTTTCCTTTTTCTGTAAAAGCTCGCTTGCTTCGGTGTTCAATTTCTGAACCAGTCTTGAAGCCTCTTCCACGCTTATTGTATCCAAAGAGCAGCCTTTCAGCTCGGTGTCCGTTATATTCATGGATTTGTTTAGTTCGTTAGCCAAAGCGAAACTGTCTTTATAAGGGTTATTCTCGACATAAGGTAACAATCCCTTAATAGTTTTCAGTTCAACCAAGGTGTTTTCAAGTTGAATGTCAAACTTAGAAATATGTTCTTCGATAACGCGATCCAGATCGTCTTTAAGACCCGTGATGCTAAGAAACGTCATCTTTTCTATCATTAGCGTCCTCCTTTAATGTGTAGATATGTCGGATATGTTATCGTAGGCAGGAACACCGTAGTTTACCGACTCTACAATATGTATAATGGATTCTATTTCAAATTCCCTTCTGAAAAGGTAAGAATAAAGTAACATTACCGAATTCGGATTTTTTTTGGCATTCCGTGTGAATAAATAATAAAGAACTGAATCACTGAAACGTTCGACGGTGTTTATATTCTCAAAGTGTTTTTGCTTGAGCTTACCGTAATAACACTCATTAAAAATCGCTCTGAATTCATCAAGACCGGGAGCCTCGACAAGGGCTTTTATATCACTTGTCTTAAGCCTGTAGTAAATAGGCACCAACAAAGAATAGACAGTGTTGGAGTCAAGATTGTAATAACGTTTGGCTCTGTATATCCACTGTATATTGAGCAAGTCCGCACGAGAACCTACAGCCTGATCTACAAGCTCGATATCTTTTTTTGAGAGAAATTTATTTTTGTGCTTCCAAAGTGATTTAAAGTAGATTAAATCCATACAAAGCTCGTAATCAAAAAGTCCGGTCGTCTCGCCGAGTTTTGAAAGGCTTTCATAGTAAATACTGCCTTTTAAGCCTTCAACAAAAGATTTTAAATCCGTAGCTTCGGAGACTTTTTCAAAGTCCACCTTGGAATACTTCTTAAAATAAGGTGAGAATATATCATCCGATGAGGAAGGTCTCTTTTTAGCCGCAACATTTCTTAAGATACGCTTGAGCATTGTAATCTCAAAGTGTATAAAGTACAGCTTTAGAAATTTTCTGTTATAGCCGTCCACAAACTTATAAAGTCTGCCATAGTCGGATAAAAGCTTCAAATAAAGAATCTGTTCTAAGGTTCGTCTTTTGAGCTTGTCCAAATCAAGGTCTTTGAAGATAAACTTATATTCCTTGTATTCATCGAGTTTATGTATAAGCTCACTTATATTCTCGGAATTTGCCAAATAAAGAAGATCTTCTTTTTTCAGCAGATGTGATTGCATAGCTCGTATTTTTGTCGGAGCGGCACTGTTTAAAAATAGTATGCTCATAATTACTCCTCAGTTATACTTGAGAATAACTCGTCTACATATTTTGTGTGATTTTTATCATAGTTTTCCTGTAGTGATATGATAATTTTACCGGCACGTGCCTGCCTTGCTTCTATGTCGGCTTTTTGGCTCTGTTTTGCTTTTGCTTCTATATCGGCTATGGTTTTGTCCGTGTCGGAATGTATTTTTAAATCCCATTCGGCGGTACGCTTGTCCATTTCATCGGCAAGACGCTTCTTTTCGATGTTTGCATCCTCAAGTATGGATACCGCGGCATCTTCGATAGCGGATAATTTTGAGATTATATCATCCATAAAAAACCTCCGTTCATTTTTTTGTGTTCAGATAATTATCATAACTCTTTTTGACTCAAAGTAAATAAGTAGGGCTAAATAACTATGTTTTAACTATAAATGCCCCGTATTTGACGAGTACAATTATGCAATTTTAAAAGCATCGTAAGAATATTAAAAAATCAAGAGTATAAATGCCGAATAAACACATATTTATACTCTTGATATATAAAAATTTTAAAGTTCAACTGTATATTGATTACACAAATGAAAAATTTTAAGTTTTAATTTTCCTTAGCTTTGATGTATTTACTTGAGACATAAGCTTGGGCACCTTGGTAGTGTATTATAGACCATTCATTGTCATAGGTTTTAACAAACTCAACCTCAGTACCTGCCGCAAGTGTTGTAAGTTTAGGGCCGTCCGTGCTTGGAGCCGAACGCACATTTAAGTTTGAAGTGGTTACATAAATCTTTGTTGTCGCACTTTCGCTTGCGGTTGTGCTTTCAACTTCGCCCGCAACTGTTTCGGAGCTGCTTTCCTGAGTCGTAGTAGGCTGTACAGGAAGCGTTTCGTTGCTGCTTCTCTTGCTGCAGTATCTTAAGATAACAACCAAAAGTATAATAAGCAAAACAGGGATGGAGAATTTTATTATATCATTTAAACTCAAGCCTTTAGCCCTGCTTCTTCTCAGCAGATTTCTCGTACCTAAGCCACCGCCGAGCCCGCTTTTTCTTCTTCCGGTATTTGCTTTCGGTCTGGCAGGAACTCCCGCAAACTCGGTGTGTGAGAAGGTTACTACCTCCTGACTTAATAAAGAATAGGCATTATTTGCATTATAAGCGTTGGCATCGTTTTGATGAGCGGCCTTATTTCCTATGACACGAATTTTATGATAGTTTTCACAGCTTGTTTTACTTATGAGCTTGTTCTTGTACAGAATGTCGATCATATCTATAAGCTCGATGTCCGAACCGGCTTCACCTACATTTTTGAACAGGGATTTAACCATATATTCAAGCGTTTGTCTTGCCTTAATCATAGACAGGTTATATTCCTTTTGACCGAGAAGTTTTTCGCACTCTTTAACCCCGTCTTGAATAAGAACCCAAGTATTTTGGCTTCCACTATTTGCCATATTAAGCCTCCTAATAAAAAATTTCAGCAAACTTATTATATAATAAGAAAACTTGATTATATCCATTATAAATGATAATATTAAATACGTAAAGAGATTGTGAGGTTTTTATGAGGTTAAGACATATACCCGGATGTGAAATTTTTATAAAAAACAGTCCGGATTGTATTACGGGAGAAGACGTATTTAAATTCAAAGGAAAGTGGAAAGAACTTTTTAAGAATAAAGGTCCGGTACAAATAGAGATAGGAATGGGAAAAGGAAAATTTGTACGAGAGATGGCAAGAAGATACCCGGATATAAATTTTATCGGTATAGAAAGATATGAGAGCGTTTTAATGAAGGCAATTCAGAGAAAGGCGTTGGAAGAAAAGGAAACAGGTGCTTATGCTAACCTGTTATTTATGTGTGCGGATGCGGCAAGGCTTGCCGAGAGTTTTGAAGAATTTGAAACGGATAAAATATTTTTGAATTTTTCCGACCCTTGGCCTAAGGCAAGACATGAAGAAAGACGCTTGACCTCCGGAAGATTTTTATCGGTTTATGATAAAATTTTGAAAAAGGACGGGCTTATAGAATTTAAAACGGATAATCTTTCGTTGTTTGAGTATTCGCTTGAATCCATACCGAAGGCGAATTGGGAGCTTGAGTATGTAAGCTTTGATTTTCATAAAGAGAAGGAAGCAAAGGATAATGTAATGACCGAGTATGAAGAAAAATTCAGCTCAAGGGGACAAAAAATATGTAAATTAACAGCAAGGAGAAGAAGAAATGATTAAGTTGACAAATGAGAACTTTGAAGAAGAGGTGTTAAAAAGTGAGAAACCGGTTTTGATAGATTTTTATGCGGACTGGTGCGGACCGTGTAAAATGTCCGCCCCTCATGTAGAGGCGATAGCGGCTGAATATGCGGATGTTTTAAAGGTGGCTAAAATCAATATTGATGAAGCTCCGGAGCTTGCAGCAAAATACGGAGTTATGTCAATTCCTACGTTTATAATCGTAGATAAGAAAGAAGCGGTGAAAAAAGCCGTGGGAGCGAAAAATAAAGACGAATTATTGAACTTTGCCGGCTTGTAGGATGAAACAGGTATCAAAAAAATTAAAATATAAATGATAGTGAATAAAAAAGGGAAGCGCCCGTCTGCGGACGCTTCCCTTTTTAAAAGACTGTTGTTTTTATTTTCTTATGAGATTTACAAAATAACGAACTCCGCTTCTTTCTACTATTACAAGCAGGCTGAGTAAAAGCGAAAATACAACTGCATATAACAGTGAATAAGAAAGAAAATAAGCCGATATTCCGATAATACAGGCACTGTTGACTATACCGTATCCGTTCCAGTTTTCAGAAGAGCCGTAGAAAAATTTTAAGTTATTTTTTATTTCCCAAACAGATAAAAGTACACCGACAAACACCAAGCCTACTGCGGTATAAACGCAAATTACCTGCGGTATTGAAGGGGAAGTAAGAATTCTTAAAGCGGAAGAAAAACAGGCAACGACAAATGTGTATAAAGCCATTCCATAATCAATCTTATTTTTCATAGCAAATCCCTCCTTAAATATTTATTTCTATAAGGCATCAAATTCAGGTGAAAGTTTGTAGAAGATTAGTAGTCGGTTTATAAACACAACAGCCTTGAATACATTTATATACTTAAGAATATAATAACATATTGTTTACTTATTATCAATGTCGGTATTTGAAGATTATATGAAGTATAAACTTCAAATTAATTACAAAATGGATTGTTGCCATTAAGATATATGAAGCGAAAAACAGTTCCGTAATTTGCTTTTCTTTCAAGAATAGGAATATTTTATATAAAAAACTGTTGACAATTCAGGCTCGGTATTGTATTATATCAAACGTGCCGCTAATGCACATCAAAAGCACCTTTAGCTCAGTTGGTAGAGCAGTAGACTCTTAATCTATTTGTCCAGGGTTCGAGTCCCTGAAGGTGCACTAAAGTCTTTTTCAGTTGCTGGTTCAGCTGGGGGGGCTTATTTTTTTTATAAAGAGGAATATACGATGAAAAAGTATATATATAACTTTCTTATGCTTGTTTTCGCTTGTACGGCGCTTTATTCCGGATATAAGATAATCGCAATACAGTCAGGTTATGCCGCGGGGGAAAGCACATATAAAAATCTCGAAAAATATATAAGGGAAGAAAAGGTTGAAAATATAACAGCTACAAAAAGCGAGGAAGAGTCCCGAGCCTTTGAAAGTTCGGGACATTCTAAGGACTTAGAGGTTGATTTCGGGGCTCTGGAATCCGTCAATAATGAGGTTACAGGCTGGCTCTATCTTCCCGACAGCAAAATAAATTATCCCGTAGTAAAGGGAGCTGATAACGAATACTATTTAAATCATTTGTTTGACGGAAAGGAAAATTCTTCAGGAAGCATATTTATGGACAGTAAAAATTCCGATGATTTTTCGGATGTACATAATATTATTTACGGACATCACATGAAAAACGGTTCAATGTTTACGGATTTGACGAAATTTAAGAATCAGGCTTTTTACGAGAGTCATAAAACCGCATATTTTATAACAAGAGAGAAAAAGTATGAGATTGAACTTTTTTCGGCTTATATAACGAATGTTTCCGATGAGGCATGGGATATCGACTTTTCGGATGAGGCGGAGGTTCTTGAATGGGCGAAGGAGACAAAAGGTAAGTCATTATTTAAGTGCGAAAAAGAGCCTAAACAGGGGGATAGGTATATGACATTATCGACTTGTGACTATGATTTTGAGGATGCAAGGTTTGTTGTGGTCGGGATAATGAGGTAAATAATTAATTTTATGCTTAAAGTTAAAAACAATCGCTTGTATAAGATTGCTTTATATACTATAATACTAATGGTTCTTGACTCGTGGTCAGAGCTAGTATGTATTTATAGTAACAGGAGGTAATAATGTCAGAAGAGACAAAACAGGTTGAGAAGTTTCATCATCCCAAAGGGCTATGGCTCGCTTGCATGGGAATGTGCTCGTCAAGCTATTTAAAGTATGCGGTATCAGGTATAGCATTATTTTTCTATACCTACAGTGTCCAAAAAGGTGGACTTGGATTGGATAGGTCTTATGCGGGCCTTTTGCGGGCCTTTTGATATCGATTACAGTTTCAGTCGGAGCACTGCTGCCGATAATAGGTTCTATTATCACGGAAATGTTTCTGGGTATACAAAAAGCCCTACTGCTATCATTTTTCTTTCAAGGTGTAGCATATTTATTTTTCTATTTATTTACACCTAATGTGCCGCTTGTAATTGTCGGAGTTATTATTAACGTTTTGGCATCGGCATTTTTGAATAACAACTTGAGTGCTATAGTAGGCTTACTTTATTCCAATAAGGATCACTCAAGAAAGGATGCTGCGTACGGAATCTTCTATATGGCGGTAAATATAGGAAGCTTCTTCGGACCTATAATAGGAGGTCTTATAACTGACCAGTGGATGGCTGTAAAAGATCCGGCAGGCGGTATTATTACCTATGGTTATAAATATGCCTATCTTATGGTTTCAATAGGTATGTTCATTACATTTGCTCTTTTCTATCTCCTTGCCCCGAAGTGGCTTAAAGAAGTAGGAAAATATCCGGAAGGAAAGAAGCCTAAGGAAGCTAAGAGCGAGAAGAATGTAGTTAACCAAAGACTTACAGACACGGATAAAAAGAGAATAGTTGCGATGTTTATCATCTTTATTTTCGCAACCATGTATTGGGCGGCTTATTTCCAGACATCTTATGTAATAAATGATATGGCGAGCAAGTACGTAAATCTTAAAATCGGAAGTTTCGATATGCCGGTTGTTTGGTTGATTTCATTTAACGGTATACTTTGTATTATATTGGCTCCTGTTTTCGGTTCTTTGTGGGTGAAGCTTGCGCACATGAAGATAGATCCGCCTGTAAGCTTAAAGATGGCTGTGGGTATGATTATAACCGGAGCGGCATTCTTTATAATACTGGGAGGCTATAATACCCTTGGCGGTGTGCTTGACGAGAGTGTAAAAATGGACTTGTGGATAATGCTGTTGGCATACACCATATTAACTATAGGAGAGCTTCTTGTTTCGCCGGTAGGAATGGCATTATTCAGTAAGCTTACTCCTGAAAGGTTCTCATCCTTGGGTATGAGCGGTTGGTATTTGTGCTACTTCTTCTCAGGACTTGCATCGGGTGCCCTTGTAGCGGTTACGGATAAATGGGGATATGATAAAATACTTTGGGTACTTGGAGGAAGCCTTGTGGTTGCGGGCTTGTTTATGTTTGCGTTAAAGCCTTTCCTCGAAAAGCTTATAGCTATGGATAAGCTCGGAAAAGAAACTGAAGTAGCTGAGTAGACTAAATAAATAATTCTAAAAATGATCGGTAAGATATTCTTATCGGTCATTTTTTGATGAAAAATCTTTTTAACAATATCTTTACAAACGCTCCAAATAATTAATTATAATAATATACTTAGTTTATTGACAGATAGACTAAAAAGGAATATAGTTTAGCTACACTTTTAAATTCAAAATCAATTTACATTTCGTAAAAAATTCAACATTAAAATAACTGCATTTCACTTTCGGAGGTGGTATGCAAGCAATATTTATTACCGATGACTTGCTATATGCCGGCAGGCTTATTTGGCTTATCAATAAATCTTCTTTGCTGCCGTATAAGTTCAGCGTTCTGGAGGCAAAAAAGCTTGATGAGAGCCCGAACTTACTCAGTAAAGCGGATTTACTTATTTGGGATATGGACATAGAGGATTTGTATAAACAATACAAAAAACTTCCTGCTTTACCCGAAAGCCTGTTACTGAGTTCTGTAAGGTATGTGCGGGAGGAAGATACCGAAAACGGTCTTAACGGTGAGTACATAATTTATAAATATCAATCATATCAAAGTATTCAAAGAAGTATCTTAAATTATCTGGGAAAACACAAGCATACCGATATTTCAAAATTTAATACGGATACAAAACTGATAAGCATATATTCACCTGTGGGAAGATGCGGAAAAAGCTTGTTTTCGATGTATCTTGCAAAGCTTTTGGGGAAAATGTATAGGGTACTGCTTATAAGCTTTGACATATATCCGAATCGCTGCTTTGCACAGGCAAAAGAAAATGAGCTTTTGTCCGATTTTTTGTACAGCTATGCGAAGGGCGACTTGAATATAAGTGAATTCAACAAGTCTGTGGATAATACGGACGGGATACATGTTATAAGTTCTCCTAAGCATTATGACGATATATATGCTTTGAGTACAGAGGAGTATTACACTTTGTTTGAGCAACTTAAAAGCAGGCTGGATTATAACTTTATATTGCTTGATATGTCCGTACCGGGGCTTAAGCTTAAAAAGCTCATGGATATCAGCTATAAGCTTATTGTTCCGTTTATTGACGAGGAAGAGGCGAAGTTTAAGCTTGAAAGCTTCAAAATTGAGTTTGAGCGGTATGTGAGAGAGGAAAGATCCGATACATTCTGTGACATTGAGTACATAAACTTCAATAAGGATTTGAAGCTTATTGCAAGAGAGTTTACGGAAAGAAGCGGATTACAGGCAGGTTTATGAGATTTATAGATATTTATGTGGCTTTATTTTTGGGTGTGGCTTCCGTTTCTGATACGAGGACAAAGAAGGTGCCGAATAAATGGATATTGCTGTGGATAGCGGTAGGTATATGTGTAAGAGGGTATAAGTTCCTGACGGCATTTTTATTTAGTCTGATTTTTACGTATATATTATATTACATAAAATTTTTCGGAGCGGGGGATATAAAGATTGTCTCGGTACTGTGCGGTTTTCTGGGAATAAAGGCGGCGGCATCGCTTGTGTTTACGGGACTGTGCTTATCGGCGGTGTATGCTTTTTACTATCTGGTTTCAAAAAAAATATTGTATAGCAGAATAAGCTATTTTTTAAGGTATGTAAACAGCGGAGTAAGGGACAGAACCTTGTACAAATACAGCGAAAGCTTTGAAAAGGTTCCTACTATGCCTATGGTACCGTGGTTTTTATTGGGCTTTTTAGTATGGAGAATATATGAAGTATGGATGTTGTCAATGAATGCTATGAGCTTATAAGGGGGAATATAGCCGGTTTAATATCGGAAAATTTTACTCTTGATGATAAGGGAATATATGAATATATAGACAGAGAAATTGAAAATCTTGAGAATAAAGACCTGCTCAGTATAAAAAACAAACTGGAGCTTAGGAAGAAGCTGTTTTGTTCATACAGGCGTTTAGGTGTTTTGGACGAGCTTTTGTGTAATAAAAATATAAGTGAGATTATGGTAAACGGCTGTAAGCATATTTTTGTCGAGGAAGGCGGTGAAACCAAGGAACTGGATATAGAGTTTGAAAGTAAGGAACAGCTTGAAGATATAATTCAGCAAATAGTTGCGCGGGTAAACAGAATAGTAAATGCTTCAAGTCCCATAGTGGATGCAAGGCTTGAGGACGGTTCGAGGGTACATGTGGTATTGGCACCGGTTGCGATAAACGGCCCTATAATAACGATAAGAAAGTTTCCGGAGCCTATTACGATGGAAAAGCTTATAAGGTATGGGGCTGTAAGTGAGGAGGTGTCCACCTTTTTGGCAAAGCTTGTCAGAGCGGGCTACAATATTTTTATTTCGGGAGGAACGAATTCGGGAAAAACCACTTTTCTTAACGCCTTATCGGAATTTATACCGGGGAGTGAAAGAGTGATTACGATAGAGGACTCGGCTGAGCTTAACTTATCTCATATAAAAAATCTGGTCAGTTTGGAAACGAAGAATTCAAATACCGGCGGAGAAGGAGCGATTTCAATGTCGGATCTTATAAGGGCGGCACTCAGGATGAATCCCGACAGGATAGTGGTAGGAGAGGTAAGAGGTAAAGAGGCTCTTGATATGCTCCAGGCTATGAATACGGGACATGACGGTTCTTTGAGTACCGGACATGCAAACTCCCCTATAGATATGCTTTCAAGACTGGAAACCATGGTGTTAAGCGGGGCGAATATTCCCTTACCGGCTGTGAGAGCCCAAATATCGGGAGCATTGGATGTGATAGTGCATTTGGGGAGACTCAGAGATAACAAAAGAAGGGTACTTTCCGTTATTGAAATAGGAGAATACCTTGATAACAGGATAGAAACGAGGGTTTTGTATGAGTTTGAAGAAGATGAAAAAAGCACGGAAAAAGAGCTTTTTGGAAGTCTTGTCAAAAGGCAGGAAATCAGGTCCAAGAGAAAGCTTGAACAGGCAGGAATCAGACTATAACAGGTATAGCTTCAGCATTCCCGAGTATCTGCAATTAAGCGGTATTGCTTTTATATATCTGGCGGCGTTTATCTATGTATTCTACAGAAGTCTTATATTGTTTTTGATATGTCTTCCGTTCATATTTGCTTATCCTTTTTTTAAAAAAGCGGAGCTGATAAAGAAAAGAAAGCAAAGGCTGTTGACTGAATTTAAGGAGGGGCTTTTGATCTTGTCGGCTTTTGTGAGTGCCGGTTACTCAATAGAAAATGCGGTAAAAGAAAGTATATCCGAGCTTAATTTACTTTTCGGGAAGAAATCTCTGATTGTAAAGGAGTTTTGCATATTGGATAAAAAGATCATGATGAATAAAAATATTGAGCAGTCTATAGAGGAGCTTGCGACGAGGAGCGGTTTGGAGGAAATAGATAACTTTGCCGCCATTATAAAGGTTGCGAAAAGGAACGGTGGCAGCTTAACAAATATTTTTGAGCACAGTGTCAAGATTATAAGCGATAAAATCAATATTAAAGAAGAAATAATAACTCTCATAAGTGCAAAGATATTTGAGCAAAAGCTCATGAATTTATTTCCTTTGGTAATGATATTATATATAGATTTCAGTTCGAAAAACTATTTTAAGCAAATGTATGACGGCATAATGGGCAGAATGATAATGAGCGTATCTTTGCTTGCTTATATTATTGCGATAGTACTCGCAAATAAGATAATGGATATTAAAGTATGATGTTTTTAAAAAAAGAGCTTAAGAAGTATAAAACACCTATATTTATAGTGCTTGTCGGACTTTTTATTGCCGTTTTGTATGCAAAGTTTAGTTCCACCGGTTTGATAAATAGCGAAAACAGGATAGAAAGAAAGGGTTATGCGGATGAGGATTCCGAATACCGCCTATATGTTTCGGGAGCGGCAAAGGAAGAAATAGCGGTGGATATTCCGGTTCACAAAAAGAAATATACTGATGAAGAACTTAAAAAAGTGTTCGAAAAGTGTATGGATATACTTTCGGTAAGAATACTGGGAAAAAATAAATCTCTTGACGAGATACAAGGTAAACTTGATTTTGTATCAAGTATAGATGAGTATGACGTGCAGGTAGATATAAGCCCTGAAAATACGGAACTTATAGATTTCGACGGAAATGTTTTTAATGAGAATACGGAAACACCGGAAGAGACTACACTTGATATAATACTTGTCAATCAGGGGAGAAAAGAAGAGTACAAATTGGACGTGAGAGTGGTGAAGGGAAATCTTGATGACATTGAAACCATTTCCTATATCTTTACGAGGTTTATGGAAAAGGTGGATGCAGCTCAGGAATACGGTTCTTTCTTTGAACTTCCGGCAAGCTGGAGAGGGCGAAAACTTAAGTTCAGGGAGGAAAAAGACTACAATACTTTTGTTATTTTCGGCTTGTCTTTGGTGATTGCGGTACTTGTTCACATAAATCCCAAAATAAAAGAAAAGAAGAAAATCAAGGAAAGAGATAAATCGTCTCTGGCGGAGTACCCGGAAATAATATCCAAGTTTATAGTGTTTATGGGAGCGGGCTTATCTGTACGAAATGTATGGGATAAGGTGGTGTTTGATTATGAAAAAGCAAAAAAAGGTAGAGAGATATATGTGTATGAGGAAATGAAGAGAGCTGTAAGTAAGCTCAAATCCGGAGTGCATGAAGCCATAGTTTACAGAGAATTTTCAAAGGCTCTGCACTTAAGACAATACACAAAGTTTATAAGTATTTTGGAGCAGAACAGGAGGACAGGTTTGGCAAATATAAAAAGTTTGTTGGAGGAAGAGTCGCAAAAGGCATGGGATGAGAGATTGAGCCTTGCAAGACGACAGGGGCAGGAAATGGGAACGAAGCTTTTATTGCCGATGTTTATTATGTTAATTATTGTCCTTGTTGTAGTGGCGGCTCCGGCAATGTTAAATATTAATATGTAGGAGGCAATATGATAGATGAATTAAAAAACTTTTATGAAGATGAAAATGCAATAGGAGTTATAGAGGTGGTACTTATTTTGGTAGTACTCATAGGTCTGGTTATTATATTCAAGAAGAACATAAAACAGCTTTTGGAAAGTATTTTTAAAGAGATAAATAAGAAATCCAAAGAGGTCTACTAGGTATGAGGAAAAGAGGATCCGTTTCCGTTTTTCTGGCTCTTATACTCATGTGTATGATATCCCTTACAATGCTTATGCTTGAAAGCGCAAGAACGAGCGGGGCAAGATGGCAGGCTCAAAATATAGCTGTGGCAGGTGTGGATTCTCTTTTCAGCGAATACAATATTAAGCTGTGGAAGAGGTATAAGATATGTTTGCTTGAGTATATAGATGATAATGATATTAAAGAATGTTTGAATACTTATGCCTCTTCCTACAACACGGTTTCGGGAAATTATTTTTTATCCTTTCCCGATTTTGACATAAATGAAAAGAAAATGATAACGGATGAAGGAGGCGCTTATCTTGAAAAGGAGATAACGGAGCTTATGAAATATAATATACCGATAATCAACAATATTTTCAGCGCTCCGGATACTCTCCTCTCAGATGCCGAATCTGCGGATTCAAGTTCAAAGCTTGCTTCCGATTTTGACGACATTTCTGAATATGCTCTTGATCTGGAAGAGCGGATGAAAAAAATCACGGAAAAATTAAGCGATATAAGTAAAAAGTATGAAGAAGCGAGAGAGGATATATCTTCCGAAAGGGCGGATGATTTTGTAAGAAAAGCGGATGATATTTTAAAGGCTATAGGGGGATTAGGTAAGGAAATAGGAAAATATAAGAAAGAAGCTGAAAAAACACGCAAAAAGATAGAGGATGTGTACGGAAGGGATGAGGATTTTGAAAAGGTGAAGGATGAGGCGAAGGACTCTTTGGAAACAACTAGAAATGCTTATGACATGTATAAAACGGAGCATGAAAAAAGGCTCGCCGAGCTTGATGCTCTCCTTGCACAGTATGAGGGGCAAAAACAAGCTATACAGACCTGCATAGATACAGCCGAAGAAATAAGCAAGCTCGAATCGGATAATGATGAAGAAAATGACAGGAGTTCTGAAATAGCGGATTTGCATGAGATGTTAAAAAACGACTGGGAACTTATCGATATAAAAAAAGAATTGCCAAGCAGTGAAATAGATGAAGAAAAAAAGCAAAAACTCTACGATTTGAAAAAGCTCATAGATGAAGGCTTATTGGAGCTGGTTTTACCTAAGGACAGACAGTTGAGTGAACTTTCTATACAGGATGAAGCGGAGCTTCCGAGTAAATTCAAAACAAAAAGAAGCTCTACCCTTAAAAAAGCCGATTTAAAAGACCGGGTAATCATAAATGAATATATGGATATCTTTCTGAATGATTTTACGGATAACAAGAGCAATTCACTTTCCTATGAGAAAGAATACCTTATAGCAGGAAAAGGAAGCGACAGAGATAATTTGGGAGAAACTCTCAGTCAGCTCCTTCTCTTAAGGGCGGGATTAAATTATCTGCACATAATTAAAGATTCAAAAAAGCTTGATGAAGCAAAAGCACTCGCAACTACAATAATGGGAATGTGTGCCTTACCCGAACTTACTTTCCTGCTTGAATTTTTTATTATAAGCTTGTGGTCTTTTGCGGAGGCGGTAATAGATATAAAAAAACTGCTTTCGGGAGCCGAGGTTCCTTTTATAAAACAGGCAAAAGATTTTGAACTCAGGGTAGAAGATATACTGAGCCTGCAAAGTCGCTTGGACAGCATAGGAAGTGAAGAAAAAGAAAAGGAAGGCAAGGAGTTTTTTACATACAATACATACCTTAAAATACTGCTTTTAATGCAAAATCAGGAAGATGTAAATTACAGATTTATGGACATTGTACAAATGAATATGAAAAAGGAGGACAACAACATTAAGATGAGAAATATGTTATATGCTTTAGATGTAAAAATGAATATAGAAAGCTCAAGATTCTTTTCGGCATTTGTATATGAGGACGGTTTTAATTTGGATGAATTTAAGATAGAAGTAAATACACAAAGAGCATATTAGGCTGTTATGAAAGGAGGTGTTTTTATATGCCCTTTTATTCTAGGTTTATCAGTTTTTCAAAATTCAATATAAAAATAATCAAAGAATCGGCAACTCTCCAAGGTAAAACGATTTACGGGCAAGACGTAGGTAAGAGGGTGTATATAAACGCCTCCGTAACAGTGGAAGCGGCGATGGTGTTTTCCGTATTTTTGCTCGCTTTTATTTCGCTTAGCGGCCTTTTCGATATGCTTGATACACAAAGAAAAATGCAGGCGACGGTGGATAAAATAACAAAGGATGCGAGTCTTTATTCCTATGTAAGTGAATATCTTAAGGATAATGATAAAAAAGCGGAGGTAAAAAGCGATGATATATCATTTTATGACTTCGGAGGGAATATAGGAGAAGCAAGCCTTATAAGCTTATGCATGTATAGGGTATCGGGAAAAGCAAAGCAAAACAGGATGTCGGCACTAAACTGTAAGTGCAAATTTATGGAAGCCGATGAAAAAATAAGTCTGGAGCTCAGCTACAAATATAATCTCCCCTTCAGTATATTCGGGAAAATAGGTATAAACCAAAAGGTTTTTTCCGAGAGAAGGGCGTATGTGGGAAAGGATTCGAGGCTTAAGTCAAAAGAAGAGAAAAAAAGTGATGATACGATAGTGTATATAGGCAAAAATCCGACAAGGTACCATACGGACAGAAAATGTCATTATTTACATAATGAGTTGACGGCAGTGGAAATGAGTGAAGTGGGAGAAAAAAGGAATGCAAACGGAGGAAAGTACAGCCCTTGCGCAAGATGTGCGAAAAACAAAGGCTCCGGTACAGTATATATTATGCCCTCCGGTACGAGTTATCATACGGATAAAAATTGCAGCGCCATAAAGGCTTATGTAAGAGCGGTTAAGAAGTCGGATGTTGAATATTTGGGTGCCTGTTCTTATTGTGGGAGTGACTGATGATTATAGATGATTTTATTTTCGGAAAAATATTTATTTTACTTTCTTTGGCTATTTTTTCCTGTCAGGATATAAAGCACAAGGGTATAAGCCTGCATTTATGTGTTTTTCTTTACGCACTGGAGCTTTCAGTTTATTTGTTTTTTCTTGGCGGAGCCTATAGTATAGACTTTATTTCCATAGCTGCGGGTATGCTGTCGGGAGTCTTTTGTCTCTTCATTTCAAAAATCAGTGAACAAAAGCTGGGGTATGGAGACGGGCTTATATTTGCCTTTATAGGAAGCTGTGTGCATTGGAATAAGTATTTAGCATTTATCACCTTGCTTATACTCTTTGTGGGGCTTGTATCTTTATTTATCGTGTTTATAAATATATTAAGGCTTAAGTATAGAAGGGACTCAAATCTGCCTTTGATTCCTTTTATGCTTATCACTTTAATAGTTGTGGAATTTTTCGGAAAGGGGTTTTGATATGAAAATAGTGCCGGACACTTATCTTAAGGCAAGCTTTACGGTGGAAAGCAGTGTAGTATTTTTCATAATGTTTGTAGCTATAGGAAACTTGATACTGTATGTACTTGAAAAAGAAAGAAACGTAAGCTATATGTATGCGACTCATTACAGCTTGACGGCAAGAGCGAACTATGAAGAGGTGTTTGACGTAAAAGGGAAAAAAGATGAGGAGCAGGATGCCAAGCTTAGGTCTATGTTTGAAGATATAACAAACGGGGGAGAGAGGAAAGCCGGTTTTAAGTCATTCAGAACGGGCTCCAAGGTCGGTTTGAGCATAGAGAGCGGTATCGTTGACGGCAGTATGGAACAGAGTATATTCAAACCCATAGATTTTATGAGGCTTATGGCGGGAATAGAAGGAATCTTTAGTAAAGAGGGAATACTTAATGCAGATTGAATATAAAAGACATAATATGGACAATTATATGTGTATAAACCTTGATAGAAGTGCTTATACAAAAGAAAATGCGTTTGAGTACAGAATGATAGAAGAAAATAATATAAAAGGTCTGCTTTCCTGTGTTATTGTAGAAGAAAGCGATAAAATCGGGTTGAACTATAAAATAAGTTCCAAGCAAAGACTTGGTGTACTTTTGGAGCAAAAAACATGGGATATTGAAGAACTGATTCTGTTTTTAGACGGCTTTTTAAGAGCACTCCAAGGGATAGAAGAATTCATGCTGGATACCGATAAGCTCTATATAAATAAAGAGTGTATTTTTGTGGATATGGATACTCTGGATACATTTTTGTGTTATATTCCAAGCCTAAATACAGATGTGAAAAAGGACATATCGGACCTTATATTCGATATTGCGGATAATATAAGAACACGGGATGATGAGCTTCTTTCAAAGCTTCATGCTCTTTATAAAATCAGTAAAGAAAAAGAGTTCGATATAGAAAGATTGAAAAAATTTATAGCTGAATTTTCTACTTCAAATTCAGGAGGAGGGATTGAAAGAGAAGTTCGTAAAACAGGAGATTATACTGTACAAAAAGCGGAAACGGACTTTAACTATGAAGACGAGGATGAAGAAGTACAGAAAGATGAAAACGGCATTGCTTTCAGTATAAAGTCTATTTTTGCAAAAAAGAAAAAGATAAAGGAAGAAAAAAAGCAGGAGGATAGGGCTTGGGAAAGTTTTTTCGATGAGGATGAAAAAGAGGGGAAGGATGAGCAGAGAACAGATAAAAGGGGTTTAGGCAGAGAAAGGGATTACGAACGTACAGTTTTACTTTCAGAGAGTGTAAGTGCCAAATTCCCGAGGTTAAGATGCCTGAGTGAGCCGGAATTTAATATAGATATAAAATATTTCCCCTTTGTTGTAGGAAGGCAGGAAAGACTTTGTGATTTTTGCATTGATAAAGAGGGTGTCAGCAGACTCCACTTCAAGCTTGAAAAAATAGATAATAATTATATAATTGCGGATCTGAATTCAAGAAACGGAATAAAGGTGAAGGGGAAGCTGCTCGATAATGAAGAATATTGTGTGATAAAGAGCGGGGACAAAGTGGAAGTGGCGGATTTGGAGTACATTTTCGAATAGAAATATAAGAAATAAATAAAAAATTTGAATAGAGTTAAAAACTGTTTAAAAAGTATACTTTTCGGTATATGATTTTTCCATCGGCACTTTAAAAGGTGTAAAACTTAAAGTTTGTTCCGAACGAAAGGAAGAAAGAACAATGTCAAACTCTTTATTGGAAATAGAAAACCTTGTTAAAAAATTTGATGACAATCTTATACTTGACGATATTTCTTTGAAGGTTATGAAAGGTGAGGTTATAGTTATTATAGGTCCGAGCGGTTGCGGTAAATCTACCCTGTTAAGATGTATCAATGCTTTGGAGCTTATACAGTCGGGAATTATAAAACTTGACGGAAAAGAAATAGACAGGAAAAAGCTCAGTGAATTAAGGCAAAAGATAGGAATGGTTTTTCAGAGCTATGAACTGTTTCCGCACATGACGGTTTTGGACAATATAGTTTTGGCACCTATGAAGGTTCAAAAAAGAAACAGAAAAGAGGTTGAAGAGGAAGCTCTTAATCTGCTTGCCAGAATAGGGCTTAGTGACAAGGCAAAATCTTATCCGAGGCAGCTTTCCGGAGGGCAAAAGCAGAGAGTTGCGATAGTAAGGGCTTTGTGTATGAATCCCGAGATACTTCTTTTTGATGAGGTTACGGCAGCGCTTGACCCGGAAATGGTCAGGGAGGTTTTGGATCTTATGCTTGAACTTGCAAAGCAGGGCAGGACTATGATAATAGTTACTCATGAAATGCAGTTTGCAAGAGCTGTAGCGGATAGAGTAATTTTTATGGATAAAGGAAAAATTGTTGAGGAGCGGGAGCCTGAGAGCTTTTTTGAAAATCCGAAGACGGACAGAGCAAAGCAGTTTTTAAATATGTTTGAGTTTGAATCACGTAAATAAGATTATGCCCGCCGCCCCTTGCTATTTTATAATACAAATATAAATTTTTAAAATATAAGAGAAGATAAAGTTATATGAGCAGAACAAAGGACGTTTTAAGCCGCTTTGCGGTATGAAACGTCCTTTTAATACTTTTGATACTTGTATCATTATACATGTTTAGAGTATAATTTGATTATACTAAAAAGAAAGGATGTCCTATTTATATAGGTATGGGTAAAAACATGACAGATAAGAATTGTATATTTTGTAAGATAGCAAACGGAGAGATACCTGCAAAAACGGTTTATGAGGATGAATTTTTCAGAGCGATACTTGATATTTCACCGGCGACAAAGGGACATACGCTCATTTTACCCAAGAGTCATTACAAGGATATAAAAGAGGTAGATGACAATGTGAGCTCGAAAATTTTAGTTTTGGCAAGTAGAATCGGAAAAAGTATGGAAGAAAGTCTCGGTGCGAGCGGCTTTAATATACTCTTAAATACAGGAAGCAGTGCAGGGCAGACGGTATTCCATTGCCATACCCACATAATCCCGAGATATGAGAACGGGGAAAAGGATATACTTAACTGGACTCATTTGGAGCTCAGCGAGGAAGAGCTTTCCGATGTTGAAAAAAAGATAAAGGATAAGATGTAATGGCAAGGCTTAAAAGAAATGCGGTATTTAATGTAAATGTCGCTTTGATAGCAATAAATGTAATATATTTTATTTACCTTGAAATTATAGGCTCGACCGAAAGCACGGATTTTATGTTGAAACATGGTGCCGCATATACTTCGTATATACTTGAAAATAAGGAGTATTACAGGCTTGTTACGTCAATGTTTATGCACTTCGGCATATCGCATCTTGCCAATAATATGCTGGTACTTTATCTCTTGGGAGATAATCTTGAAAGGGCTATAGGTTCTTTTAAGTATCTTGTTCTTTACCTGCTTGGCGGAATTATTGCAAATGTGGTATCCATGTATTTCTATGTCGAAACGGAGATTGTGAGTGCAGGTGCAAGCGGTGCGGTTTTTGCGGTTATGGGCGGTCTTCTCTGGTGTGTTATAAAAAACAAAGGTAGACTTGAAGACTTAAACCTGCGACAGATCGTCATAGCAATGGGAATTTCTATATTCTACGGACTTACAAGTCCCAATGTAGATAATGCTGCACATATTGCGGGTGCAATAAGCGGATTTATTTTGGCTATAGTATTATACAGAAAGAAAAAGTGGGGAACTTCTTAATGAAAAAAATAATCCTGACGGGAGGAGGGACATCGGGGCACGTGACTCCGAACTTTGCCTTACTTCCGAGTTTAAAAAAAGACGGTTATGAGGTAGCTTATATAGGCTCGAAAAACGGTATAGAAAAAGAACTGGTACAAAAGGAAGGACTTAAGTATTATCCTATATCTTCGGGTAAACTCAGAAGATACCTTGATCTTAAAAATTTTACCGACCCTTTCAGAGTTCTTACAGGCTATTTTGAGGCAAGAAAGATATTAAAAAAAGAAAATCCCAAGGCGGTTTTTTCAAAAGGCGGTTTCGTGAGCGTTCCGGTTGTTGTCGCGGCAAAGCATCTGGGAATACCGTGTATCATACATGAGTCGGATATGACACCGGGGCTTGCAAATAAGCTTTGTTTTCCGAGCGCGAAACATATTTGCTGCAGTTTTCCGGAAACAATGGAGTATCTTCCTAAGGAAAAGGCAGTATGCAGCGGTTCACCTATAAGAAAGGAGCTTTTTGAAGGCGATAGAGAAAAAGCAAAGGCTTTTATAGGCTTTGAAGAGGAAAAGCCGGTACTGCTTATTATAGGGGGAAGCCTTGGATCCGTGTTTATAAACAATATGGTACGGGACAGCTTGGACAACCTGCTTAAAAGCTTTAATATTATACATATATGCGGAAAAAATAATTTGGAGCCTAGGCTTAATACGGTAAAAGGCTACAGACAGTACGAATATGTATCGGATGAGCTTAAAGACTTTTTTGCGTTTGCCGATATCATTGTAAGCAGAGCCGGAGCCAATGCGATCTGTGAAATACTGGCTCTTAAGAAGCCGAATATTCTCATACCTTTGTCGGCAAAAGCGAGCAGGGGAGATCAGATACTTAATGCGAGGTCTTATAAGGCGAGCGGTTTCAGTGAGGTTTTGGATGAGGATGATTTGGATAAAACCGAGTTCATAAATACAGTAAAAGAAGTTTATGAGAACAGAGAAAAATATATAAATAATATGTCAAAGGCCAAGCAGAACGACGCTATAGCCGTGATTATGGATTTAATTAACAAGCTTTAAGGAGGAAAAATGATAGGAATAATAGGAGCAATGGAAGAAGAAACAGCTAAAATCAAAGCTTTAATGACGGACTTTGAGACCGTCAGCAAGGCAAGCATGCTGTTCTATAAAGGAAAAATAAAAGGTAAGGATGTAGTGCTGGTACGTTCGGGAATAGGTAAGGTTAATGCCGGTATATGCACTCAGATTTTAGCGGATATTTTTAAGGCGGATATTGTTATAAATACAGGTATAGCCGGTGCCATAAATCCTGATATCAATATAGGGGATATAGTAATATCGACGGATGCGGTGCAAACCGATATGAATGCCACAGCCTTCGGTTATGAGCTCGGTCAAATTCCGAGAATGGAGGTGCTTGCCTTCCCTACGGATGAGAACTTAAGAAAACTGGCTGTAAAAAAATGTAAAGAGGTAAATCCCGACATCAACGTATTTGAAGGAAGGATTTCCACCATGGACAGATTTGTTGCCGAAGACAGGATAAAAAAAGAAATACGAGATAAGTTCGGTGCCTACTGTACCGAAATGGAAGGGGCGGCAATAGCTCAAAGCGCATATTTAAACAATATGAAGTGTATAATAATAAGAGCCATATCGGATAAGGCGGAAGAAGATGCAAAAATGGACTATAAGGAGTTTGAGGCGGGAGCGATAGAGCATTGCAGCAAACTTACGCTTGCATTACTGGAGGAAATTTAATATTTAATAACGCTTTCATGTGTGTTATAATGAACAGGTTTAAATATTTTACAACAGGAAGGAAATAAAAATGTCAAAAGATATAGTATTTGATTATTCAAAAATATCAGACTTTGTAACGGAACAGGAAATTAAAAATTTTAAAGATATAGTACTCAATGCAAAAGATACGTTACTTAACAAAACAGGCGCAGGAAATGATTATCTCGGATGGTTGGATTTACCTGTTAATTATGATAAGGAAGAGTTTGAAAGGATCAAAAAGGCTGCACAAAAGATAAGCTCGGATTCGGACATACTCCTTGTGGTGGGAATAGGCGGTTCATATCTCGGTGCAAGAGCGGCTATAGAGTTTTTAAGCCACAGCTTTTTCAATAATTTAAGTAAAGAAGAAAGAAAGGCACCGCAGATATTCTTTTGCGGAAATTCAATATCAACAAAATACATAGCGGATTTAAAAGATTTGCTGAAGGATAAAGATTTTTCGGTAAACATTATCTCAAAATCCGGAACAACGACGGAGCCTGCGATAGCATTCAGAGTATTTAAGCAGATGCTGGTTGAAAAGTACGGAAAAGAAGAGGCGAACAAAAGAATTTACGCAACAACCGATAAGGCAAAGGGAGCACTTAAAAATCTTGCAAATGAAGAGGGTTATGAGAGTTTTGTCGTTCCGGATGATGTAGGCGGAAGATATTCCGTGCTTACGGCGGTAGGCTTACTTCCTATAGCGGTTGCAGGAATCGACATAGATTTGCTTATGCAGGGCGCAGCCAGAGGAAGAGAACTTGCCCTTAATACCGAATATGAGAAAAATCCGTCTTTGTTATATGCCGGAATAAGAAATATTTTAAATAGAAAAGGTAAGAGCGTAGAGATAGTTGCAAACTACGAACCGAGCTTACACTATGTTTCCGAGTGGTGGAAGCAGTTGTTCGGTGAAAGCGAGGGTAAGGACTACAGAGGAATTTATCCGGCATCGGTTGACTTAACAACGGATCTACATTCTATGGGACAATTTATACAGGACGGCTCCAGAATCATGTTCGAAACCGTTTTGTGCGTGGAAGAAAGTCCGAGGGAGATATTGCTCGGAAAAGAAGATGTCGATACGGACGGAATGAATTATCTTGCCGGAAAGAGTATAGATTTTGTAAACAAGTCGGCTATGAACGGAACAATACTCGCTCATACCGACGGAATGGTGCCTAATCTTTTGGTTAAGATTCCTTCCATGGATGCCTTCAGTTTGGGACAATTATTCTATTTCTTTGAGTTTGCCTGCGGAGTAAGCGGATACATTTTGGGAATAAATCCTTTCGACCAACCGGGAGTTGAAAGCTATAAATCAAATATGTTTGCCTTACTGGGAAAACCGGGATACGAAAAAGAAAGAGAAGAGCTTTTAAAAAGGTTATAGACTATTCCTCTATAACCTGTATCTCCAAAAAGTCGAATTCTATGCTTTCTATAAAGCTGTCGCTGTAAAAGCGGGTTTTGGAATGCCTTTTGAATTCTTCTATATTTGAATTTAACCATATAGGTTCCGCAAGGTCGAAGCTTCGACATACCTCGGACAGGGAAGCGACAACCATGTCGGTCCTTGAAATACGGTAGTCGTTACATGAACTGACGCAGTCCTTTAACATACGGTTATCTTTGAATAATTTTGCCCATAAACGAAACATATATCCTCCTAGAAAAAAGATGATATAAAGTATAGACTATTAATTTAATATAAGCAAGTACAATAAGGAGAGTAAGATGCAAGGGGTGACTAATTTTGAAGAGTTTCTTGGAAATATAAAGCAAGCATTGCAAAAAGAGGAAGAGCTTAAAAACGATATTGCAAATGTACAAGAAGAACTTATTTTGAAGAACAATACCATAGCGGATGAAGAAAAAGCTCTGAAAGACAGAATCGATATAACAATCAAGAAAAGACTTGCAGAGCTCACAAAGACCTATGATGACGAGCAGAATATATTGGCGGATAAATTGAAGAAAATCAAAGCCAAGAGGGAAAAAGCGAAAAATCAAGGCATAAAAGAAAGAATAGAAGATGAAACAAAAGAATTGAATGCTGAAAACAGGTCTATAAAGCAGAGCTTAAAGAACGAGCTTAAAAAACAGGGAGTTCCGGCTTTTTGTAATACAAGACTTTTTACGGCTTTATATATGCCGAGAGATTTTAAGGACATCCTTATTTTATTATTCAGCTTTATATTGTGCTTTGTTGCTATTCCTTTGTCGGTTTTTTATTTGCTTTCGTGGAGTGCTGCTTCGACAATCAAACTCATGATCATTTATATTTTGGATATAGTGATTTTCGGAGGAGTTTATATACTTTTTGCGAATATGACAAAATTTAAGCATAGCGAGAGCTTAAAGCTTATCAGATCATCCCATAAGGATATTGAATTAAATAACAAGAAAATAAAAGCCATAATTAAAAATATAAAGAGTGACAAAAGCGAAGAAGGCTATGATTTGGCAGGTTTCGATGATGAAATTTCCCATACGGAGAAGGAAATGAACGAACTTTCACAAAAAAGACAGGAAGCCGTATCGACCTTTGAAAATGTTACCAAAAATATAATTACGGACGAACTCAATGCCAATGCATTACCGGGAATAGAGAGCCTTAAAGAGGAAATGTCGGTAGAGAAAAGAAAACTTGAAGGTTTAGAGGGCGAAAGAAAAGAGCTCAGTTTAAAAATAAGCAATGAATATGAATCTTACCTCGGAAGAGAGTTTTTAAACGAAGCAAAAATAGATGCTTTGCTTGATATTGTAAGAAACAACGAAATCTTAAATTTAAGTGAAGCGAAGGAAATATACAATAAAAATAACGGGATTTAATCTATGGCAGGTAACAACAGGGATAAAGAATCAAATAAAATTATTTCTATAGAGAGCATAAACAGGAACAGGACGGATTTTGACGAAGAGGATTTTGAAGATGACGAGCAGGAGAGATCGGGGGAGAAGCCCGATATACGAAAAATTCTAGCATTTTCTTTCATAATAGCTATATTTGTTTTTTTGGGCAGCTTTTTATATATAAAATTTCATAAATATACAAAGTATACCCTTGTGGCGGAAAAGGCTATAAGTGCGGGAAGCTTTGTCGGCTATAAGAGCTTTGATTCCAATGTTCTGAAATATTCCAAGGACGGAGCGCTCTATATGGCAAGCTCCGGAAAGGAGCTCTGGGTAGAAAGCTATGAGATGAAGGATCCGGTTGTTGCGGTTTCAAAGAGCTATGCCGCTGTCGGAGACAGAAAAGGGACAAAGATCCTCACTTTTACAAAAGACGGAAAAGTAGGTGAAATTAAAACTTTGCTTCCTCTCACAAAAATAGTGATATCGGATTTCGGAGTTGTGGCTGCGGTTCTTGAAGACAATAACGCATCTTACATAAGCTTTTATGATTATGACGGTAAAACCTTGGATATAAGCGTAAAGTCCAAATTGTCGGGAGACGGTTATCCTACAGATATCTCTCTTTCGCCTAACGGAAAACAGCTTATGGTATCTTATCAGTATTTAGATTCGGGAGAGCTTAAAGGCAGAGTCGTTTTTTATGATTTTTCCGAAATAGGAAAGAGCGTTGCGAACAGATTGGTGGGCGGCTTTGATGAAGATTTTGCGCAAAGTTTAATAGCGAGGGTAAGACATATAGATTCCACATATTCATTTGCGGCGGCGGATACGGGGATATATTTCTTTTCATCGAAGAATCTGCTTTCGCCGGAGCTTGTGAAGAAATATACCACGGATAAGGAAAATGCCGAAGAAATTTACAGTATAGACTACAATGATAAGTATGTGGGCGTTGTATACAAGATTATAGACGGAGAAATTCCTTACAGATTCGATATATACAGACCGAACGGAAGCCTTTTATTGTCAAAGGAGTTCGAGTTTGATTATTCGTATTTTAAATTGGGTAATGAGGAAATATATTTCTATCAAAAAGATGGAGACCTTAAAATTTACAATATGTCGGGGGTCTTGAAGTTTGATGCAAGGATAAATACGGATTTACAGCTTATTGTCAAAAATTTTTGGAATAAGTATACAATATTGACACAGTCCAGCATAAAAGAGATAAAACTAAAGTAAAAGAAAGGTTTAAAAAAATGGCTAAAATAAGCGTAGGAGTTGATGTCGGAGGGACAAGCATAAAGCTTGGAGTTTTTACTTTTGACGGAGAGCTCATAAAAAAGTGGGAAATCAGGACAAATAAAGAGAACGGCCACTTGGCGGTTCTCATGGATATTGCAAATACGGTAAGGACTACTATTGAAGAGCTTGGCTATAACCTGCTTGATTGCGTCGGTGTAGGAATGGGAGTTCCGGGGCCTGTAATGCCGGACGGGCACGTTGAAATATGTGTAAATCTTCATTGGAAGGATTTATACCCGGGAAGAATACTTTCAGAGGCTTTGGACGGAACGCCGGTTGCTCTCAGTAACGATGCAAATGTTGCCGCTTTGGGTGAAAGCTGGCAGGGAGGAGCAAAGGGATATTCCGATATAGTCTTACTTACTTTGGGTACCGGAGTAGGCGGAGGAATAGTTGTGGACGGTAAGATTGTTTCCGGCAGACACGGAATAGGCGGTGAGGTCGGACACATGCATGTCAGAGACGAAGAGAAGGAAGCATGTAACTGCGGAGGACACGGTTGTCTTGAGCAAATAGCAAGTGCAACGGGAATTGTCAAGGAGGCAAAGAACTTACTTTCAAAAAATAAAGACAGGGAATCAAAGCTTAGAGACTTCGGTGACAAGCTTACGGCAAAGGATGTTCTCGATATGGCAAAAGCGGGTGACGAGCTTGCGGTGGAAGTTATGGAAATCGTATGCAGGTATCTTGGGATAGCCATATCTCATCTTGCGATGACAACAGATCCCGATATTTTTGTAATCGGAGGCGGAGTGTCAAAAGCGGGAACCTTCTTAACCGATATGATTACAAAGTATTTTGAGTATTACCTACCTATATCAAAAAACAGAGCTAAAGTTGTTTTGGCAACACTCGGAAATGATGCCGGAATATACGGAGCCGCAAAGCTCTTGATACAATAAAATGAAATATAAAAGAAAAGGAGAAGCGTATGAAGTTTTTTATAGACACAGCCAACGTTGAAGATATCCGCAGAGCAAATGAGATGGGCGTTATATGCGGGGTTACTACAAACCCTTCACTGATAGCAAAGGAAAAAAGAGACTTTGTGCAGGTTATTAAAGAGATAACCGATATAGTTGACGGAC
This sequence comes from uncultured Lachnospiraceae bacterium, assembly GCA_963522175.1. GTDB lineage: Bacteria > Bacillota > Clostridia > Lachnospirales > Lachnospiraceae > CAKAHY01. The sequence continues at coordinate 14,679 of CAUQXC010000012.1, read as the reverse complement.
CTATAAGCGGAGAGGTTAAGGCAACGACGGAAGACGCACAGGGAATGATTGAAGAGGGCAGGCAGATAGCGGCTATCCATCCTAATATGGTGGTGAAAATTCCTATGACAGAGGAAGGTTTAAAAGCTATAAAAGTTCTTTCAAAGGAAGGCATTAGAACGAACTGTACCTTGATTTTCACCCCGGCTCAGGCTCTTTTGGCGGCAAGAGCGGGCGCAAGCTATGTATCTCCTTTTCTTGGAAGACTTGATGATATAGCTACGGACGGAGTCGCTTTGATATATGATATAGTTGAAATTTTCAAGGGAAAAGATATAAACTGTGAGATTATAGCGGCTTCGGTAAGAAACAGCATTCATGTAATGGAATGTGCAAAAGCGGGTGCGGATATAGCAACCGTTCCGTTTAGCGTTATCAGCCAAATGTTAAAGCATCCCCTTACAGATATCGGAATAAAGAAATTCCAAGCGGATTATAAAGCGGCATTCGGCGAGTAGGAAATTAATACAAAATGTATAAAGAGCAAAAGTTTCGCTTGAGGGGCTTTCGCTCTTTTTTTGTGAGAATATATAAGTCTGAAAAATGCGGAAATTATAAAAAGCGATGAGGAATATATGATAGGAGATTATCTTTAAGATATGCTTAAAAGACGGTGCAAGCACTCTATATTGTTTCTAAATGCAAAATAGGTACAAGGATAAGCCGAGGAAAGAAAAAGAGCCTTAAAACGATTGCCACCGTTTTGTAGTGGGTTTACTAAAAATATTCCTTCATGGTATTTGGAAATGGAAAGGCTTGGAAATTAATGGTATAATAAAATTTAAGAGAAATAAAATATCATTGATTTGAGAGGTATTCACATTGATAGAAATAAGAGAAGTTGTAGAAAATAAGAAGCAGTTTTTGTCGCTTTTATTATTGGCAGATGAACAAGAAGATATGATCGACAGATATATAGCAGATGGCACAATGTATGTTTTAGACGATAATGGAGTAAAGGGCGAGTGTGTTGTCCTAAATGTGGGGAATAATACTCTCGAAATCAAAAATATCGCCATTCATCCGGATTATCAAAGAAAAGGATACGGGCAGACTTTCATTGATTTTATTATAGAGAAATACAAAGGGCAATATTCCGTATTGCAAGTGGGAACAGGAGAAAGTCAGACTACCATCCCTTTTTATGAGAAATGTGGTTTTATTCGTTCTCATATCATCAAGAATTTTTTTATAGATAATTATAAACATCCGATTTACGAAGAAGGTGTCCAATTAGTAGATATGATTTATCTAAAAATGGATTTATAGGTCCGAGCATTAGGAGCGTGATAAATATGAAAATCGAGCAACTGTAAAGCATTGGTTTAATGAGTGGAATACAAGAGGAAAAGTGCTTGCGTGGGATATAAAGCAGTTTTTTCATAGTGAACATCAAACAGTTGTTGAATGGTACTTCAAAAATAAGATGAATGATGGAAGAATAGAAGAATTTGATGGTATATCGTTGGTTGAGTGGACAAAAGAGAATAAAATCAAGAAACTAAAAGAATTTGGTTGCAACATCAATCATTATAATCCATATGAAAATAGTGAGAAACCTCAATTTAGAGACGATGGAACTTCTTGGTTTTAGAACTAATTTCAAAATATTGGTAAGAGCGATTAGAAAATAAAAAATCTAATCGCTTTTTTTATTCCAATAAGGAAAAAAGAATTTATGGAAGAACTGAAAAATACAGATAAAAAAGGCATTAACACAAAGAGAAAGATTGGAAAGACCAACTATGAAGTTGTTGTCCACTTCAATGAAAATGTGACAGAAACAATGCAAGAGAAGTTGACAAGAATAATGCTGAGAGAGTTTCAGAGAAAATCAAACGAAAAAAAGATGAATTTGATATACAAGAATTACGGGACTTGATGAGTTTGCTAATATCGGCTCAATTCCAAAGTTTGAAAAGCTGATTGCAATCATTAGAAGCAGGGAAATCTCCGCAAGTATAATTTTACAGGCACAGTCTCAGTTAAAGTCAATCTACAAGGATAACGCCGATACGATTGTCGGAAACTGTGATAGTATTTTGTTTTTAGGAGGGAAAGAATTGATGAGTCAAGATGAGATTACAGTTATGGATGGCGATAAATGTATTTTTCAGCTTCGTGGCGTTCGCCCTTTCCTATCAAATAAACTCGACATCACAAAGCATAAAAATTATAAACTTTTAGAGGACTACGACAAGAGAAGTTTCTTTGATATTCAGAAGTATCTTGCCACGAGAGAAAAATTAAAATTAAGAAAGAATACAGTGGTTACAAGAATGAATTATTCACTTGATTAAATGACAAAATATGGGAAAAATGATATAATAAGATGGACGAGAAAGTCACAAATTAGAAGTTGAGATTACGATATGAGAAAAGTAAAACTGTTTATAGCTATGAGTGTAGATGGCTATATTGCTGATAAAAATGGGGGTGTCGCTTTTCTGCAAGGTCATGAAGATTGTTTAGAAAACGAAAGTACCTATTCTGAGTTTATAAAAAATATAGACACAGTTCTGATGGGTTGGAATACTTACAATCAGATAATAACTGAGTTATCCCCTGATAATTGGGTTTATGACAATTTATTGACTTATGTTTTCACTCACCGAGAACAACAAGATTCCGATAAGATCATTTTTACAAGTGATAATTTGGAGGAATTGATCAAGAAATTAAAAGGGGTTGAAGGAAAAGATATTTGGATATGTGGAGGAGCAGACTTAGTTCAACAAGCCATTTCTTCAGATGTGATTGATGAGTATCTTATATCCATTATTCCGACAATTTTAGGGAATGGTATAAAATTATTTAGCCAAAATGATGCGGAACATAAATTGAAATTAATCAACACGATAACAAATAATGGAATTGTCGAGTTGAATTATATTCGTAGATAAAAATTAAATTGTAGATGACGATAATATCTACAGGTAAATTCGGATTTATCATAACTATCATAAAAATACAGAAAGGGAAATTGCTATGACATTAGAGAATAAACTTGGTATTACTGATTCGGTAGAATTAGCTAAGGCTGAAGAAAAAATCAGTAAAAAAAGAGCAATAGAACTCTTTGAAAGCGGATATTTAAATAATCTTGAACATGGAACTTTTAAATCACTAGCTGAAATACACAAATATTTATTTGATCAGATTTATGATTTCGCCGGACAAATAAGAACTGTTAATATTGCAAAAGGTAATTTCCGTTTTGCTCCGCTTATGTATTTGCGAGCAGCTCTTGAAAATATCGAAAAAATGCCGCAGTCAACATATGATGAAATTATAGAAAAGTATGTAGAAATGAATGTTGCACACCCTTTTCGTGAGGGAAATGGCAGAAGTACAAGAATTTGGCTTGATTTGATTTTAAAAAAAGAGTTAGGTCAAGTTGTTGATTGGAGTCGTGTAGATAAGGATGATTACCTTTCTGCTATGGAACGCAGTCCCTTTAAAACTATTGAAATCAAATATATATTAAAACAGGCACTGACGAAAAAAATCAATGACCGTGAGATTTATATGAAAGGTATAGATCACAGCTATTATTACGAAGACTATTTTACATTTAAAACAAATGATTTGTAACTAAAAACTTCTATCAGCGGCAGAAATCAATGTAAAGAACAGCTGTTGCTTGTCAGTTCTCAATAAAAAAGTCCGGCGGTGATATGCCAAGTGAAGAAAAATAAAAAATCTTTTTATTTTTGATATGTTTTACAAAAACAAAAAACGACTACCTAAGCCCTGTCGACCAAGTTAAAAAATCGGCAGGGCGACTGACTTTATATACCTATTTCTTAGCGGAGGTGATGTAAGATATAATTGCACTATTATAGATCTCTACGATCGAAGTGTAGTTGCAAGTATAACAGATCGTCATATAACAAGCGATCTTGCCATCCGGATTCTGCAAAAAGCTTTGGACAGTCAAAAGTCTGTCAACAAAGATATTATATTGCATAGTGATCAGGGAAGCCAATATACACCAAAGGTTTTTACTGAATTCTGTGAGAAGAAAGGAATCACACAGAGCGTGAGTAAGGCAGGATATCCATATGACAACGCTCCAATGGAAAGGTATTTTAACACTCTGAAAAATGAAGAGATATATCTGCACAATTACCATAAGGAACAGGAGCTATATGATGCCCTTCAGGATTTTGCATATGTAAAGTATAACCATGTACGTCCTCGTGCCTATAACGAATATCGCACTTGCTTTGAGGCACGGTATGCTGTATAAAAAATTAGTCGCAAGTGTTATAAAAATGCTTGACCGCTACAATTTATCCTAAATATAAGAGTAAAAAAGAAGCGTTCAAAGAAGCTACAGAAGAAATGAAACTTAAAACGGATGGCTGCTGTTAAAGATGGAGTATTTAAGGTGCCGGAAGGAAGTTTTGTGGTAACACCGGCAAAGGGTATATAACGTCTATCACAAGAAATGCAAAAATAAAAGATAATATAAAAATAACAAGAAATAACAAGAAATAAGCTTATACCTAATCTAAAAACAAAAGAATATAAAGAAACTGATAGCAAATATAGCTTAAGAAAGCGCTATAGGCTTTCTCCCGCAAAGAAGATCTGCATTCGCGGCTCTTCTTTTTTATTTTTGTAATCTTAAATCGTTTTGCAACAATAATTTATCGAAAAACAATAAATTATTATTGCAAAACAAGAAAGAAGGTGCTATTATAAGAAAAAATCAACAGACGGAGGTTGTCAATGAACTGGACCAAAAACAGAAGCATACTCTTATCTAAAATTTGCATATTTATATTTGCCCTAGCCGGCATAGCTGTCAGTGTTTATATCAACGTAAATACCGAAGGCATTCTTAGAAAATATACATACATGGCAGATGCCTCGACCGTCGGATATTATGTCTTGCCTGCAAGGGCGGTGCTGTACATACTTGATATTTTGGCTTATACGGCTCTTTACATGCTCTATAGACTTTTGAGAAATATACACAGGTCGGAGGTTTTTGTTTCTGCGAATGTCGGATATTTGAGGGGGCTTTCATGGTGTTGTTTTACAGCGGCTTTTGTATGCCTGATACTGAGCTTTTTCTATCTTCCTCTTATTATTTTGACTGCCGGCATTGCTTTTATGGCACTTATACTTAGGATTATAAAAAATGTATTTGTTGAAGCTATAGAAATAAAGCAGGAAAACGAATATACGATATAAAGGGGTGAAGCTATGATTATGGTCAATATAGATGTCGTAATGGCAAAAAGGAAGATATCCGCCGGAGAATTGGCGGAACGCATAGGAATAACACCTGCAAATCTCTCGATTTTAAAGAATAATAAGGCTAAGGCGATACGTTTTTCAACCTTGGAGGCTATATGCAGGGAGCTTAACTGTCAGGTTTCCGAGGTGCTGGAATATGTGCCTGATAAGGAATAAAGGAGGTTAGGAAAATGAATGAAAATAAAGCGGAGCTTGTAAATACTAATGTTCCGAGTATGGAAAATACAAAAACCCAGGTACTTAAGTTTGACGGAATTGATAAGATATTTGCTCTTGGTATATTTATATTGGCTGTTATCGGCACAAAATATTACAGCCTTACGACCGGTGTGGGTAAAATAGGCTTGGGGGCTACAATATATGCTGTATTTTATGTTGTATTGATTCTTTTATATGCAAGACTTAAGGGGATTCGTATAGGTAAGGAAGGCATTATTTTATCGGTACTTATTGTATTATTAGCCGCAAGCTTTACCCTTACTTATAATTACTCATTAAATGAATTTGTAAAAATAATTTTGAATTTTATGCTGATTTACTTTCCTGTAACCGTTTTCGGGCTCTTATTAAAAAAAGAAACTTCATCGTTAATATTTTTCGATTACATAAATGCGCTTATATTTATACCGAAAAGATATCTTAATTCTTTTTGGCTTTGTATATTTTCAAAAAAGAATGAAGCAAATGAAAGCAATCACAAGCTTTTAAATATTGTTTGGGGACTTTTTGTAGGCTCGCCTATTATGCTTATAGTTGTTTTTTTGCTCAGCAAGGCAGATACCGCTTTTGGGAAAATTTTCAGTTCGGCAGCCGAATTTGCGGCGTCGGCGGGAAAAGATTTTTGGACATTTATATGGGCTGTTCCTTTGGCAATGTACTTATTTTCCTTACTTTACGGAAGCTTTGAAAAAAGCAAAACGGGCACTTTAGGTATGGATAAGTTGAAGGAGTACTTCGAAAACCTGTCAGGTATACCAAGGCTCAGCATATATACAGTAAATGCCGTTTTATGTCTGTTTTACCTTATCTTTATATGCATACAGGCTGTGTATTTTATTGATATTTTAAGCGGAAGGCTTCCTGAGGATTTTACTTATGCGGAATATGCAAGAAGAGGTTTCTTTGAGCTTTTGAGTATTTCTTTAATCAATATAGGGATAATCTGGATAGCGAAGCTTTTGACCCTCAAGGCGGATAGCAATAAATATATGCGAATACATATAAGTCTTATTTCAAGCTTGACTTTGGTACTCATTTGTGTTGCGCTTGCTAAAATGTATTTGTATATATACACCTACGGACTTACCCCTTTGCGTATAGTTCCCAGTGTATTTATGATTTTCCTTATCTTTGTCTTTGTATTTATACTTATTGCCGAGTTTAAAGAGGGTTTTCCTCTTACAAAATACAGTTTTTATGTGGGAGCGGGACTTTTTGCAATGCTGTCTCTTGTAAATATGGATGCTGTAGTGGCAAATTATAATCTGAATGAGTATGTAGACGGCAGATTGCCTTATTACAATATAATGGATCTTTATGAGAGTGACATAGCGGCAGTACCTGCAATTTACAAGGTTTGGAACAGTACAAAGAAAAAAGAAATAAAAGAAGAGCTGTATATGGTTGCAAGTAATATATACTCATATATGGATGAAGGCAAGGATTATAATTTTGTAAGAAAACAAGCTGCGGTATATGCTTCAAAGATGGGCATTTACAAGTAAGATTAAAGCTTCGGGCGTCTTTTTATTCGACATCCGAAGCTTTTTTGATTTTGTTTTGCCTTAAGGTCTTGAAAAATTCACTCAACATAAGCGAAGCTTCGGAAATTGAGGCTTCATCCGCCCGTAAAATTTCAACCTGATGATTAAGTGCGGACATATCCAAAAGATTTATTACAGAACCGGCACAGCCCGCTTTAGGGTTCATGCTGCCTATGACAACCGTCGGTATTCTCGCCTGAACTATAGCTCCCGCACACATGGGACAGGGCTCGAGGGTTATGTACATAGTGCAGTTTTCAAGGCGCCAGTCCCCCATCTTTTTGCAAGCCTTTTTGATTGCGAGAATTTCCGCATGAGAAAGGCTTGATTTATCTTTAACTCTTTTGTTATATGCTCTTGCCAATATTTTGTCTTCATAAACAATAACACAGCCTATAGGAACCTCTCCTATGGCGAGAGCTTTTTTAGCCTCTTTTAAGGCGGCTTTCATAAATTTCTTATTATACATAATCTCCAAACTTTTACAAATTAATTATTTTTATCTTTAGGATATAGACTAAATTAAATATCTTAATATAATGATTATAGTGCAACTTTAAAAAGGTTTCAATACGAATAAGTTTGTTTGCGTGCTAAATGATAAAATGCTATAATATAGCTTAAAATATGGAAAGGGGCAAGGCAGTAATGATGAAAATTTTGGTTTGTGATGACGACAAGGATATAGTGGAGGCAATAAAGATATATTTAACCGGAGAGGGCTTTGAGGTTTTTGGGGCTTATGACGGATATGAGGCGCTCGAAATAATGGAAAAAGAGGAAATAGACTTGCTTCTTCTCGATATAATGATGCCGGGACTTGACGGTATCAGAACTACGCTTAAAATCAGGGAAAATTCAAGTATTCCTATAATTATTCTGTCCGCAAAAACCGAGGATACTGACAAGATACTGGGACTTAACATAGGAGCGGATGACTATTTGACAAAGCCTTTCAACCCGCTTGAGCTGGTTGCGAGGGTTAAGAGCCATTTACGTAGATATACTCAGCTCGGAAGCATGGGCAATGTAGAGGAAGAAAAGGTATATACCTGCGGAGACTTAAAGATTAACGATGATGCCAAAGAGGTATTTATTTCGGGAGAGGTGATAAAGCTTACCCCTATAGAATATAATATACTTTTGCTTTTGGTGAAAAATCCGGGCAAGGTATTTTCTATTGATGAAATATATGAGCAGATATGGAATGAAAAGCCGGTAGGAGCGGATAATACGGTTGCGGTTCACATCAGACATATAAGAGAAAAAATAGAGATTAACCCAAGAGAGCCGAGATATGTAAAGGTTGTTTGGGGCGTCGGTTATAAGGTTGACAAAAAATAGTGTATATGAAAAATAATGAGGAAATTTACGGTATAAGAAAGCTTATAGTTGTTTGTGTACATTTGGCATCTCTGCTGTATGTAATATACGGCTTTATGTTGATATATGTCAACGGAAACCTCCAAAAAGGCTTTTGGGACCTTAATAATGAGATATATGAAGATTCATCACGGTTTAAAGCTGATTTGGAGCAGGATATAGAGTATATCTTTGATTACGAAAGATATAAGTATATTTTTGAACGGGATGATAAATTTAATAAAGAAACGGAAGTTTTTTCAATATATGAAAGTCCGGAAAAAGAAAAGGTTTATACCTTAGAGGATATTCTGTCCTATGCAAAGAAATCGGGATTTTATATAGATGAAGATTATCAGGTTACTAAGCTTTATGAGGAAGAGGAAAATTCCGAGAAAGCGAAGTATCTTGTCACTTGGTTAAGATATACCCCTCAGGAAAATATAAAGGAACCGGGAGATGCCTACATGAGTCTTGATGAGCTCAGTGAAGAGGTTTTGCTGAGGCTTGCGAAGTATTACAAGGCATACAAGAATCTTAAGCTGAGTCCGAGGAATATATACTATGACCTTGATTATCCGGAATATGCGGTCAGCAATACGGTAGATCTTGATACCGAAACCGTAAAAAAATATGGGAAATATATAATCATCACTTCAGACAGCATGCAGCCCGATTCAAATATAAATACCGTTCCCGAAAATTTATATGAGCAGGCAAGTATAGGAATATATGATCCTTTAAGTGACAATGGAAATACGAGCGGTGAGGATTATGTTATTACTATAGGTGTAGACACGCAATATCCCAATTATGATGTGTATTACAACTCAAAAATGGAGTATAACAAAAGAAGAGATGAGTATTTCTCCGGAATGGTTCTCATAATGATGGGAAGTCTTATGGGAACTGTCAGTTTCCTTCTCATGATGGTAATGTCAGGTAAGGTATCCGACAAGAATGACAAAGTAAGAATCGTGTTTTTTGCAGACCGCTACAGCGTGGAGTTGAGGGCACTAATCTTACTTATAGCTATAATTATTTTGTGGTTTATCAGTGAAAGAGTAGTATATAAGTTTATTCATGTGATACTGCCGGATTATATGTGGAAAATAGGAGAGCGGATAAACATTTATCTTATTGTGTACTTAAGTACCCTGCTTTATATATTTTCCGTTGTACGATCCTTTAAAGCGGGACTTTTATGGAAAAATTCTTTTATACGTCATATAAAAGAGGAAGGGAGTATATACAGAGGAAGTTATACCTTTACAAGAAGGTTTACGAGCAATTATGTACTATATTATTTTATAAATATTATAGGAATTTTTGCCATAATGTTTATGGTCAACTCCGAGTCCACTTTATTTGACAGATTGATTATAGTACTTATGATATTCCTTTTATCGATGCTTAATGTTTTTGCCTTCTTCAATATGTATAATCGTTCCGTGGCTATAGACAAGATATCGGACGCAATAGAGGAAATATCCGAGGGAATTACGGACAATGCTCTTGATGAGTCAAAGTTCAGCGGAAAAGAGAAGCTTCTTGCTCAAAGGGTCAACAATATAGGTAACGGCTTAAGCAGTGCAATTACGGAGCAGGTAAAGAGTGAAAGACTTAAGGCGGATTTGATAACAAATGTTTCTCATGATATAAGAACTCCTATTACCTCAATAATAAATTATATAGACTTGATAAAGAGGGAACATCCGGAAAATGAAAATATCAAGAAATATTTGGAGGTACTGGAAACAAAGTCTTTGCATCTGAAGAAATTAACGGAAGATTTGATTGAGGCTAGCAAAGCTTCAAGCGGTAATTTAAGTGTGAATTTGGAAGAGATAGATTTTGCACAAATGATAAAGCAGACGAACGGAGAGTTTGAAGAAAAATACAGTACGAGAGGTTTGACCATAATAAGCAGTTTGCCGACGGAAAGCATTAAGATAAAGGCGGATGGCGGTCATTTATGGAGAGTTCTGGAAAATATATACAGTAACGCTTACAAGTATGCTTTGGAAAATTCAAGAATATATGTAAGTCTTGAAGCTCACGATAATAAGGCGGTTTTCGTCATGAAAAATGTTTCTTCGAATCAGCTTAATGTGAGTCCCGCCGAGCTTACAATGAGGTTTGTAAGAGGTGACAGCTCAAGAACGACAGAGGGAAGCGGTTTGGGACTTTCTATAGTGAAGTCTCTCGCAAAGCTTCAAAAAGGAAAGTTTGAAGTTGAGATCGACGGCGATTTATTCAAGGTCAAGCTTATGTTTGACCTGCTGAGATAATATAAAATTGTGAAAATGATACCATATAGAGAGCTTGGGAATTTTCTATATGGTATTTTTTCTGTTAACAAAAAATTCAAAAAATTCAAAAACGTTTTTGAAAAGTTAAATTGCATAAAAAAATATAGACTTAAAGTATTTTTTTGGTATTTTTACTTTACTAAATTGACTTTTGATAATATAATTGTCCGGGTAAGGCTGAACTAACCTATTACGTTTTGTAATTTTGTATGAAAGGGGGAAAGGTTTTGGTACTAGAGGCAGTCGCTTTAGTGTTTGTTCGGTGCTTGAACTTGCTATGTAACTTGAAGACGGACGGGATGTCCTATACTTGTAGAATTTAGGGGGAGTTATGTTTAAAAAAAATAAGAAATACGTATTTTTGGCTTTCGGTATTGCTTTTGCTTTGGCTAATGTCGAAAATATAAATGCTCAAACAGTTCAAAAGGGTACGTGGGAGCTTGAAAACGGTATGTGGAAGTATTATACGGGTACACATACCATGCATAAAGGTTGGCTGGAAGAAAAGAATCAGTGGTACTACCTTGACAAAGAAAACGGAAATATGCTTACCGGCTGGCAGGTAATAGACGGATCTCGCTATTATTTTGACACAAAGGCGGAAGGCACGGAAGGAAACATGCATGGAGGATGGCTTAAAAATGCCGCCGGAAACTGGTATTTCCTTAATAATGATAAGGACTCTAAAAAGTACGGAATTGTAAGAGTCGGCTGGCAGTGGATAGACGGACATTGCTATTATTTTGAAACTGCGGGAAACGATATAGGAAGGATGTATGCAGACGGACTCACACCTGACGGATTTAAGGTAAATTCGGACGGACAATGGGTAGATACTGAAGGGAAAGTTCAGTATGTAGCCGGAAAAGGTTTTTCTACGAAGAAAAATACGGCGGATAAAAAGCTTGCTTCAGTAAAAAAACCGAGCGGCGGCGGTTCAGGCGGCTCGGGCGGTGGCGGACACTATGGCGGAGGAAGTTCCGGCAACGGGGGAAGCACCGGTAATGGCGGAAGCACCGATAATAAGGGTGCGGGAAATCAAGGTGAAAACAAGAAGCCGGAAACGGATAACAATAAAGGTGGCAATAATAATAAGCCGCAGACAGGTACTTTAGCCGACGGAACATGGTTCGGAACGGGAAAAGATGATATGTATAAGTTCATCAGAGGGACCGAAATTGTAAAAGTAATTGTTGAAAACGGAAAAATAAAGTCGGCTGAAAATGTTAGATACAGAAATGATCCTGAATATAAGAGAAGTATCGGAATACTTAATAAGCTTGTAGGCTTGGACAGTATTGCAGATGTTAAGAAGAATATTTATTCTTATGACGGAATAAGCGGAGCGACAAGAACGGCAGACGGACAATTAAGTGCGGTTGAGAATGCCCTTGAGCGTTCAAGAAAGTTCAAAGCGGACAACAAGGAACAGGATATTGAATATTTTGAGTTCTATAAGAGACCGGATCCGCTGGCAGCAAGCGATAAGCTTGACTTAAGCAAAGTTGTATTAACCGTTAAAAAGAAAAATATGGCAGAGGTTAAGGTCGGCTTTGAAGATTTTGAAAAGTACGGTATAACTACGGAGCCGGCTAACGGAAGTATCTTGCCTGAAGCGGGAAAACGTGTGGTTGTTCACTTTAAGAATGACGATAACCTGATTGATATATTCAGCGAAGTTCAGCAAAAGAAATCGGTCGTAAAGAGATATCCTACAAAAATTGAAGTTAAGTATAAGGATGAGACCGTGGAAAATATTGAGCTTACGAAGGACGAGTTCAGATATACACTTAAGTCGGGTAAAGCCGTGTCAAGTATGACGCTTTATTCCGAAGCCCAAAAGCTTGCGGAAGGAAGTTATCATGCAGATACCGCAGAGTGGGAATTTGATTTAAAGAATGTTGAGGTCGGAGCCGGATATACTTCATGGGCTTTTGATACCTACAAAGTAAAGGTAGATGCAGGATGGGATACATCGGAAGTTGCCGATTTTGAGCTCGACACAAAGCTTGTTAATTTGAACTATACGGTGGGCGATAAATTCAATATAGACGGACTTATAGTTTCTTACACAACCAAAAACGGAAGTAAGAAAAGATATAAGGACTGGAAAGAGGCTGCAAATGCCGAGTTCACATCATCTATAGAAAACGGACATGTTTTTGATGTGAGTGAGGTCGGAAAGAAGGATGTAACCATATCCAAGAGAGTCGGAAATCAAACCTTAAGCAAAACATTTGAAATAAATGTTGTTGATACAAGTTCCAAGGTTCCGGCGAAGGTTGAGATATATTCCGGCGAAGACAAGATATTGAGCTTTGACGTGAATAAAGCTGAATTTGAAGCGGCAAACAGAAATCTGAAGAAGCTTAATCAGGAAGTTGACAAGAAGTATGAGGCAAATGCAACTAAATTTACAGCTAAGGTATATAATGAGTCGGGGCAGGCGTTGGATATCACAACAACCGCTAAGAAGGCATTTTTCCGCATAAGTATAGCTACAAGAGAGGGCGAAGATCCAAGTATCATAATGCTTACATTTAAGTTTGTTGAAGGAAAGTCTGCGGATAGCGGTTCCACACCGCAGCCGCCACAGCCTCAGCAGCCTCCAAAGACGGAAGAGCCTAAAACGAAGACGGTTGAGGATGAGGAAGAGGTAGTTGAAGTTGAGGACGGTGAGACGACAGATTTTGAGTATAAGGCAAAAGTCAGAGTTACCTTTGATGAAAAAACAAAGAAGATAATCAAAGTTGAGGATAACGGAACAAATCCGGAGGCAAGTTCTAATTCGAATACCAACAAGCAAAACAAGAAAGCGTGGAAGAAAATTACAAATGATTTCTGGTCTAAGTTTGTAGGAAAAGGTGAAAGTGATATTGACGGTATAGATGCCGTGGCGGGTGCAACACGTTCAACCGATGCTATAAAGAAAGCTGTTAAGCGAGCTTTAAGCAAATAATAAGTAAAAACGGCAGGATGCCAAGGGAGGTAAAAATCTTCTTGGCATTTTGCCGTTAATAAATACCGGGAGAGAATTACAGTGAAAAATAAAAAAGGGTATATGGCAGTGGTGCTTACAGCGACATTTGCGATGAGTTGCCTGATCTTTGCAAATACAAAAGCGGCGGTTTCCGGTTCTTGGAAGCAAAAGGACGGTTTTTGGCAATACTATGAAAATGAAAACAAACAGTATAGGGGTTGGCTCAACCTTAAGGGAGATTGGTACTATCTGGATAAAGGGAGCGCAAATATGCTCACCGGTTGGCAGATAATAGATAATTCCAAATATTATTTTAATACTAAAACAGATGGTATAGAAGGAAAGATGCTCATGGGTTGGTATAAATCGCCCAAGGGAGATTGGTATTTTTTAAACAATGATAAAAATTCCAATAAAGCCGGAATAGTAAGAATCGGCTGGCAATGGATAGACGGATATTGCTATTACTTTGACACAAATCCGAACAACTTGGGAAGAATGTATGCAGATACGGTAAGCCCTGACGGTTTTAGACTGGATAAAAGCGGGCGTTGGATAGGTACAAACGGAGAGGTTCAGTATATAAGCGGAAAGGGTTTCAATACAAAAAACACCGATAATAAAACAAATTTGGCAACAAATAGGGGCGCATCGGGCACGCCTCGTCTAGGTTCGGGCGGAGGCGGTTCGAGCGGAGGCAGAGGAGGAAGCGCCGGCAGTGGAAGTCTCGGCTCCGGAAGCGGCAATACCGGCTCGGGCGGAAGTACGGGAGAAAGCGGCTTAGGTGCGGGAAGCGGAAACACCCCGAAGCAGCCTGAAAAGCCGAAGGAAGAAGCGCCACAGGAGCCAAAGCAGCCTGAAAAGCCGAAGGAAGAAGCACCACAGGAGCCGAAAAAACCTGAAAAGCCGAAGGAAGAAGCACCACAGGAGCCGAAAAAACCTGAAAAGCCGA
>CAUQXC010000011.1:0-58353 GCA_963522175.1 uncultured Lachnospiraceae bacterium | reverse complement strand
TACTTATCATAGAAGTCCGAAAGTTGGAATTTACAGACTTTGATTCACACAGCCTCCAAAAGTCACATCCCTTTTTTCGTCTGTATTAGTGATATTATATTTTATACTCCCATCATTGCGCACCATTTGAAATATGCACCCAAGAACTTAAGTGTAATGAAGGCAACATTAAAGATGATAAAGTACCTATACGCACCCTTAACAAGTTCTTTTTTAGGTAAATCCCTTAGCTTTAAAATTATAGAGACTATGTTAAAGCAAAATACTATAAATATCAAAAACAAGTAAGGTGTTTTAAATACGGAGTCTAATATTATTTCAGCAATTCCATGTACGGTATGAAGCCCAATATAATCAAGCCAAGGATAGTTTTCTAAATGTTCAAAGTTTTCAAAAATAAGGGTAAGTGTGGATTGAGCCTGTATCAGTAAAAGAATTGAGGTAAGTATATCCGTAGCAAAAATAAACTTCTTTTTCATTCTTTAATTCCTTTCCAATCGTTTAGGAATGTCTGCCGGGCTTGAATAGCATCGCTATTGTCTTTATATCGAGTTCTATTTTTATCAAATTTCTCATCATCGCCCGGCAAGTCATCCTTTGAAACATTACCCCAAAGTTCGTAAGGAAGAACATCAAAAATACCATGACCTGCTCTTCCGATAGAATTTGGAGGTGTTTTATAGTACATGCCGTCGAAGTTATAAGTTCCCATATTTTTGGGATCCGTTTTCTCGGTACATGCTCTCCCCTTATTTATATTCGTATTATTGGCGCCCAATTTACCTACATATACAGCTTCATTTCTTCCGTCACTTGAGATAGATTTAAGGTTATATAAGCCGTTACCGGAAAAAGTGCTTGGACGCATGTGGTAAGAGGAACTGCCCACCGCAAGCAGAACCCGGTTTTTTCATTTGCTTTCAAAGCATCTAAGTCTTTTGGAATCCTGTTTAAGTTGTTTCTGAAATAGTGAACCTCTTGGCTTACGCTATCGCTCAATAAAACATAGGAGTTGAAATTTGTGCAGTAGTCGTCCGGTACCTATCCCGGTCGTTTTTCCAATAATCTTCTCTAAATCTGCCCTCGGTATTGATTTTTCTTTCTTTTAAGAAAGTGTAATAATCATCCATAAGAATTTTGGTTCCGTAATACCCACGGAGTTCAAAAAAAGAATCAGAATCTAAGCTTGACAAAGAAGATTTTTTTCTTCCATCTTAGCATCATACGCACCTTGTCCGTCTGTCAGAAGAACTATGATTTTCATTGCATTCTCTTTCTGATCGGAATCCTGCCCTGCAACAGGGTATAGTTTAAAAGCTTTCTTAAGGTATCTATGAACTTTTTTGTAACATCAACACGTATTTTCTCCGGATCATTATAAGACATGCTGCTTGATTCATCTATAACAAAACTTACTTCTATTCCGGTATTTGGAGTAATGCTTGCCGCAGAATTAATTTTCTTTCATTATGGACATCCATATCTCCAACGTGAACAATAGTTACACTTATAATATAAGAGCTTGTCTCTTGACGTGTCAATATAAAAAACAATAAATTTGTTATACAACATAATGAGTAAAAATAAATGTGTTCCGCTTACCGCTACCATGTTTTATCCCCATAATATCGGACTTTACAGAGAATAATTTATAGAAAATTCTCATTTGTTATAAAGTAAGGCAGAAGTACTTTATATATATGTAATAAATAAGCAATTACAAGAAGTGATATATATTGTATAATTAATACATTATAGGCTTGGAGGAAAGAGCTATGGAAAAAGAGTTTTATTTGTTTGACTTGGGTATGCCGAATTATGTTGGTATAGAAACGGAAAAAGATAAATTTGTAATGAAAATATCGGGCTCGAATCCTGTGAGGCTGGGTAAGACTGAGGTGGCGATAGGATTTAAGGATGATATCCGGAACATATATGTAAGCTCTAAGGATGAATTAAGATGTGTGAAGCTCAGATGGGAATATAAAATCCCTAAGGATTCAAAATTTTTAAGCTCCGTTTGGGAGAGAAGCTACGGTGATATGGAGTGGAAGGGTATGAGTGCCGGGCGCTATATGCCGTGGTATTTTCTGGCTTCAACTTCGGAAAGATTGCTTGGCTTCGGTGTAAGGACGGGAGCTGCGGCTATGTGTTATTGGCAGGCGGATTCCAAGGGGCTTACGCTGTTTTTGGATGTGCGTTGCGGAAATACGGGTGTGAGACTTGAGGGGAGAAGGCTTAAGCTTGCCGACATAGTTTGTGCCTCGGCAAGGCAGATGGATTCATTTGCCGTGGCAAGAGAGTTCTGTAAGGTCATGTGCGATAACGGAGTTTTCCCGGATTTTCCGGTATACGGCAGCAACAACTGGTACTATGCTTACGGAGAAAGTTCTCAGGAGGAGATACTTAAGGATGCGGATTATATCGTGAGTCTTACGAAAAGGCTTACTAACCCTCCGTATATGGTTATAGATGATTGCTGGCAGCAACACCATAGGCTCAATGATTATAACGGAGGTCCTTGGAAAAAGGGTAACGCCAAGTTCCCGGATATGAAAATGCTTGCATCAAATTTAATGGCGAAGGGAGTACGTCCGGGTATATGGTTTCGTCCCCTTCTCAATGAGGATGTTGAGGTAAGAAAAGAATGGAGAATAGAGCATAATTACTGTCTTGACCCTTCGCATCCCAAGGTTTTGGAATATATTCAAAGGGATATAGAAAGATTTTGCTCGTGGGGTTATACGCTCATAAAGTATGACTTTTCGACCTACGACTTATTCGGCAGATGGGGTTTTGAAGCCAATGTCAGAAGTAATACCGATGAGAGATGGCATTTTTACGACAGAGGAAAAACAAATGCCGAGATAGTACAGCTTTTATATAAAGCTATATATGAAACGGCAAAAGCCCACGATGCCGTTATCATAGGTTGTAATACCATAGGTCACTTGGGAGCCGGCTACATGCATATAAGCAGAACGGGGGATGACACGAGCGGTAAGCTTTGGGAAAGAACAAGGAGAATGGGAGTAAATACTCTCGCATTCCGTCTCCCGGAGCATGGGGTTTTCTATCACTGTGATGCGGATTGCATCGGTGTATTTAAAGGGATACCTTGGGATAAAAATGTGCAGTGGGCAAGACTTGTGGCGGAAAGCGGAACACCGTTTTTCCTGTCGATAAAGCCCGATGCACTTAATGAAAAAGAGAAAAAGGATTTACAGGAAATACTTTATATCGCATCCAAGCAGGAGATGCACAGGGTTCCCTTTGATTGGGAAATCACGGATTGTCCTGAAGAATGGGGAGAAGATGAGGAGATAAAGGCGGTTTATGACTGGTATGAGGACGACGGCCCGAATATAGACATAGAAGTTGAAAGGTTTTATGCTCCTTTGGCTATACCGTAAAATTTAAAAGAATATAAAAATAAAAAGGCATCCCTTGAAATCGGAACACAATCCGGCAGCATAGGATGCCTTCAATTTATCGTTTGGAAGATTTATGAGTCAAACTCGCTTACAAGCGAGGAAATGGTTTGCTTTGCATCTCCGTAAATCATAACGGTGTTATCGTATGTAAACAGAGGGTTTTCTATACCGGAGAAGCCTGTTCCTTTACCGCGCTTTAATACAAAGACGGTTCTTGCCTCAAAAGCATTGATAATAGGCATTCCGTATATAGGAGAGCTTTCATCGTCAAGAGCCGCAGGGTTTACAACGTCATTTGCACCTATGATTATGGCAACGTCAGTCATAGACATTTGCGGGTTCATCTCATCCGAAGTTTTAAGCTGTTCATAAGGAATATCAGCCTCCGCAAGAAGAACGTTCATGTGTCCCGGCATACGTCCGGCAACAGGGTGGATTGCGAAGTTTACTTCCGCACCGTTTTCTTCAAGCTTATGAGCAAGCTCCTTAACAGCGTGTTGAGCCTGTGCGACAGCCATACCGTAGCCCGGTATGAAAACCACGGATTGAGCGGCTTCAAGTATCATGTAAGCATCTTCCGTACTCATAGATTTAGGTTCTTTGCCGGAGCCCGCCTTGGACTTTGCCGAAGCAGCGCCGAAACTGCCGAAAAGCAGACTGTAAAATGAACGGTTCATAGCCTTACACATAATAAGCGTAAGAATAAGCCCTGAAGTACCTACAAGACAGCCCGAAACGACCAAAACAGTGTTGTTTATCGCAAAACCTGCGAATGCAGCAGCTAAACCGGAAAGTGCATTAAGGAAGGAAATAATAACGGGCATATCTCCTCCGCCTATAGAAACGACCATGGTTATACCGAGAATGAGGTAGGTCAGGCTAACCAAAAGGATGCCGAAAAAGCCCATAGAGGTATCCAAATAAGCGTACATTATTATTCCTGCAAGACCGGCAAGGGCAAGAATCATATTTACAAGATTTTTCGCAGGAATTGATATGTTTTTGGTGAATAATTTTCCGGATAATTTACCCCATGCCACAACGGAACCGGTGAATGCGATTGCACCTATGGCTATAGTCAGACCGAGGGTTATTGCGGTGAAAGAATCTGTAACTTCCTGTTCTTTAAGATATTGTGCGAGGGCAACAAGCAAAGAAGAAAGACCTCCGAAGCCGTTAAACAAAGCAACAAGCTCGGGCATTCCCGTCATTTCAACCTTTTTTGACCATACGGCACCTATAATACTGCCTATGATGATTGCGACAATGACATATACATAACCGTTTTGAAGGGGATTATTTGACCATGAAGCCATAACGCCCTTTTCAAGTAAAACAGTAACCACGGCGATAAGCATACCGACAGACGAATACAGATTACCTTTTCTTGCCGTATCGGCTTTTCCGAGTAATTTTATACCTCTGATAAAGAATATACAAGAGACCATGTAACTGATGGCAATAACATTACTGTTCATACTACTTGTCTCCTTTCTTCTTGAACATACCGAGCATTCTGTCGGTAACCATGTATCCGCCGACAACGTTGATAGTAGCGAAGATTATGGCTAAAAATCCCAATATAAGCCCCAAAGAATTATCAACGTTAATGGCTGTAACCGTCATAGCGCCTACTATTGTTATACCTGAAATAGCGTTTGTTCCCGACATAAGGGGAGTGTGAAGCTGAGACGGAACCTTTGCGATTAATTCAACACCGAGATATCCGGCAATAACGAAAACAAAAATAAGCATAATATCCATTATTATTTACCTCCATCAGCGAATTTTTCGTGTATAATCTTGCCGTCTTTTGTCAAAAGGCAGCCGCGCATGATTTCATCTTCGAGATTAACGACCAATTCACCCTGCTCTTTATTGTAAAAGTGAGTCAGGAATGCGCACATATTGCCGGAAAGCATTTTGGAAGCATCAAACGGTACCTGACGCTCAAGGAAATCGCCGGATATTATCGTAACACCGTTTTCGGTAACAACGTCTTCATCAGCCTTCGAGCCTACTACGTTTCCGCCTGTAGAAACAGCCATATCGACAACTATGGTTCCGGCTTGCATGCGATTCAACATTTCTTTGGTGATAAGAACCGGAGCTTTACGACCGAAAACCTTGGCGGTTGTGATTATAATATTGGATTTTTCACAAACCTTCGCTTGTGCCTCCTGTTGCATGGCAATTTGTTCCTTGGTAAGTTCTTTTGCATAACCCTGCTCCGTTTGTCCCATATCGCCGAGATCAATCTTTACGAAGTTTGCACCCAAAGATTTTACCTGTTCTTCAACAACAGGTCGGGTATCGAAGGCATCAATCTTTGCACCCAGTCTTTTTGCGGTAGCGATAGCTTGAAGACCCGCAACGCCCACACCTATGATAAATACTCTGGCAGGTGAGATTGTACCCGACGGAGTCATCATCATAGGAAAAATCTTAGGCAGCTTTGCGGCGGCATTCAATACGGCAACATAACCTGCCAATGAGGACTGTGAAGACTGAACATCCATTTTTTGTGCAAGAGTGGTACGCGGTATCATTTCCAAAGAAACCGCCTGTACATTTGCAAGTGCGAAGCTGTTTAACAAGTCCTTTTCATTAAACGGATCAAGGAAGCTCAGGTGTAAAGTACCCGGCTTTATGCCCTCGATACTATCGGGTTTTAAGATACGCAGAATAATGTCGGCGTCTTTATACCCCTCTTCGTTGGAAGAAACAAGCTTGGCACCCGCCTTCTCATATTCGGCATCGGTGTGACCGGACTTCAGACCTGAATTTTTTGTTACAAAAAATTCAAAGCCCAATGCAGAAAGTTTTTTGATGTCATCGGGAATAAGAGCAACTCTTGTCTCAAGAGCATCTCTTTCCAGACAAACAAGAACTTTTTTCATGTTTTAAATCCCCCTTTCATGATTTCCCAGTGTTTAACTAAGAATAGATATTTTCAGTGTAAATGATTTTAAAAGGGAATTCAAGTATAATTAAAATTTTAACACGATTTTTTCGGTATATTTACTTGTGTAGTGTAGAATTATCAGTTAATTCAATATAGAAATATCTACAGACATAAATATTTGAATTAAAAATCTCTGGTGATATTTTTTAGCCACTTATAACTTTTGTAATGCTTATAAACAAAAGGTATTTTCACAAACTCGTCCGTACAAATCAAAAAATATACCCACATCGGCGGAAGCTTTAAAACAAAAGCAGTAATAAAGCCGAGAGGAACGGCATATAGCCACATATCTATGACATCGCAGATAAAGCCCCATTTCGAGTCGCCGCCGGAGCGGAATATACCGCATATCCACGCTGTATTAACAGCTTGCCCCGATATATAATACATGTTTATAAATAACATTATTCCGAGATAGCCCTGTGCAGTAGGAGTTAAATCCGCCATACGTAAAAAGAGAGGTCTGAGGAGGAAAATCACGACTCCGCCCAAAACTCCCGAAATAGCGGTAACCTTTAAAAAATGTGAGGCGTCGGCTTTTACGGTCTCGGTATTTCCCGAGCCCATAGATTTACCCAGTATAATGGCACCTGCGTTTGCTATACCGAAGCAGGCAACACTTCCGAGGTTCCTTGCAACGGCAACAACCGCATTTGCCGCAACCATATCGCTTCCAAGTCGCCCCATGATTACGGAGTACATGGAAAAGGCAACTCCCCACACAATCTCATTGCCGAAAGCGGGTAGGGAATATTTTAAGAAATCCGAGAATAAAACTTTATTTATCTCAAAAAGTGTTCTTGTACGAAAATGTATTTCTCTCGGAAACATATTGTCAACAAGGCAGATTGCAAGCTCAACGCCTCTTGCAATGGAGGTTGCCAAGGCAACTCCCACGATTCCGAGCTTCGGAGCACCGAAGAGTCCGAAAATGAAAACAGCATTTAAAATGATGTTTAAAATCAGTGCGGCGGCATTGGCATTTGTTGAAAAGTTTACTCTCTCTACAGTTCTCATAATACACAGATATACCTGTGAGAAACTCATAAAAAGATATGAAAAGCTTACCACACGCAGATAAGGCATACCGACGAGGATAAGGTTTTTATCATTAGTAAAAATTCCCATTAAAAACTGCGGAAAGAAAAAGGCAGAGATAAAAAATAATACCGATATGAAAAGGGAAAGCTGCATGCCTATTCCCATTATATGTTCTATGGTTTTTGTATCCTTTTTGCCCCAATATTGTGCGGCCAACATAATAATACCGGAAGAAATGCCGATATATACAAGGTTCAATATGAACATAATCTGATTTGCCAAAGAGCCTGCCGCAAGCGAGTCCTGCCCTACAAAACCGAGCATTACCACATCCGCCGAGTTTACCGCGGTGCTGACAAGGTTTTGTAGGATTATCGGAATTGCAAGCCTTACAAGGTCTTTATTAAAGGAAGAACTACCTTTGCTAAACATTATCAAATCCTCCGTAGGATAAAAAGTAATTTTAAAAGTTCGAGTAAATACATTCTTCTCGGCACTTGTATTATTATATGAGGAGCGCATTAATAAGTCAATTACTTGTTTAAACAAATATAAAGCGGTTCGGCTGTGCCTGATTGATTATGAAAAAAAATTGTGATATAATCGCTAAAATCTTGAAGGCAGGCTTTGTAAACTAAGCTTATGAGGAGAGAACATGGGTATAAAAATAGAGGAGGGAATAAATAGAGACAATTCCCTGATTTTATGTAAATGGTCTAACGGACAGGGAAAAGAGTTTCAGGAACAATGGATGGGAACGGCAGTTTCTTATCCTCTGAGTTATGATAAAATTAAAGCTTTGGAGAATGTATTTTCAATATTTGATAACGGGGAATTTATCGGAATTATACAAAAGGTACGAATTGAAAAGGATAACGTACACATAGGAAGGTTTGTATTGAATCCTCGAAAAACCGGTTCGGGTTTAGGAACGGAGGCACTTAAAAGCTTTATAGAGTTGATTTTTGAAGATACCGATATTCGAAGTATTTCCTTGGTTGTTTTTGATTTTAATAAAAATGCAAAAAGGGTTTATGAGAAGCTGGGATTTGAGCTTGATGAGGTGATTGAAAGTCCGAAGCTTAAATATATTATGAAAAAACGAAGATAAGTTTACGATTTGTTTTAACAAGGTATTATAAATAAGATTTTAAATGTCAGGAGGAAAATTATGAATGGATTTATTTTGGTAGCGATAAAATTACTAATCGGATTTTTGGCTTTGATAATGATAATAAATATTTCGGGAAAGGGAAATTTGGCACCTTCATCCGCCGGCGATCAAGTACAAAATTATGTGCTTGGCGGTATCATCGGCGGAGTGATTTATAACAATAGTATAAGGCTGCTCGATTATATCGGAATTCTCTGTATATGGTGTGTCCTTGTGTTGACTTTAAAATGGATAAAAAAACATAATGTAAAAGCAAAACAGTTGCTCGACGGTAAAGCGCTGATAATTATTGACAACGGTAAAGTCAATATTGAAAATTGCAGGAGAGTAGGTCTGTCCGCTCATGATGTAGCCTTTAAGCTCAGAACGAATAACATTTACTCGATAAAAGAGGTAAAGAGAGCCGTGGTAGAACAAAATGGTCAGCTTATCATTATACGTCCCGGAGAAAAAAATCCGAAATTTCCATTGATAACGGACGGACATTTACAGGCGGATATTTTGGCTGTAATAGGTAAGGGTGAGGAATGGCTGATTAAAGAGATGAAGGAAAGAGGCTTAAATAAATACAGTGATGTATTTTTGGGAGAGTATGCGGACGGTGCCCTGACATTGATAGACTACAGCTCCGGAGAGAGTAAATAAAAAATTCAAGTAAAAAGTTATTGACTCTGACGCGACGTAATAGTATAGACTTTAACCTGTCAGGAGGAAGCAGGAATGTACTTAGTAAAAAAGGTAAGCGAGATAAGCGGTGTATCGGTGCGCACTTTACACCATTATGATGAGATAGGTCTATTGTCTCCGAAGAAAAGAGAGAACGGTTACAGATATTACTGTGATGAAGATTTACAGATTTTGCAAACAATATTGTTTTATAAATATCTGAACTTTCCTCTGAAACAGATTAAAGAGTTATTGGCGGCAGGGGACAAGGAATGTCTGCCCCATCTGAAAAAGCAGCTTACTTTGATGCAAAAGGAAAAGAATAGACTTCTGACATTAATAGAAACATTGGAAAAGACTATTGAATCCAAGGAAGGGAGAACTGTTATGTCAGCTAAGGAGAGGTTTAAGGGATTTACATATCAGGATAACGAGAAATATAAGCAGGAGGCGATTGACACTTATGGGAAGGAAGTAATCGAGGAGGCTGTCAGCAGGCAGAGAGGTCATGAAAAAGAATTGACTGACGGATTTAACGATATTTTCTTCGCGTTTGCCGATAATTTGTCTAAAGGACTGGAAGCTGCGGCAAAGGAAAATGTTGAGCTTGCCAAAAGGCTTCATGAGCATCTGTGTAAATGGTCATTTGACTGTTCGCCGGAAGTATTTTCAAAAATCGGTCACGGATATGTAGAAAATCCCGAATTTAAAGCTAATTTGGATAAATTTGGTGAAGGAACGGCACAGTATGTCTGCACCGCCATTCAACAATATGTAAGTAAAAAGTAAGGTACAAGAGAAACTCCGTTTTAAAATCGGAGTTTCTTTTGTATTATAAAGTGTTATAATTAAAATATATAAAGAAATATATTTTTAGGGAGGCACTAAAAATGGTAGGTATATATTTCAGCGGAACGGGGAATACGAAATACTGTGTCGGTCGCTTTGTAGAGGAATGTGCGGACGGCATAGGTTCATATTCCATAGAAGATGAGAAAGCGGTATCGGAGATAGAAAAGCATGATACCGTGGTGATAGGTTATCCGGTATATTACAGCAATATTCCCAAGATATTAAAGGACTTTATCAGGAATAATGCTTCCGTGTGGAAGGATAAGAAAATCTTTATAATAGCAACCATGGGTCTTTTTTCGGGAGACGGAGCGGGTATGCTCGGCAGGTTTTTGGAAGGCTTCGGAGCAAAGACTATAGGAGGTCTTCACCTTGTAATGCCCGATTGTATCGCTGATGTAAAGCTTCTTAAAAGGAGTCTTGAAGTCAATAAACAGCTTGTAAAGAAGGCAAACGAAAAAATTAAAATTTCGGCGGAAAGTTTCAAAAAAGGTGAATTTTCTCAGGACGGAATAGGCTTATGGAGCCATTTTGCGGGGCTTTTCGGGCAGAGAATATATTACTACAATTCTACAAAGGAGTATTCCGATAAGCTTAAAATAGACAGAGAAAAGTGCATAGGATGCGGTGTTTGCGCAAAGGTTTGCCCTATGAAAAACATAGAAATGAAAGAGAATAAAGCCGTTCCGGGCAAGATGTGCACCGTCTGCTACAGATGTGTAAATAAGTGCCCGACTCAGTCTATTACTTTGCTTGGAAAGAAGGTTGCAGAGCAATGCGGCATTGAAAAATATTTGTAAAGCTGTAATTTTAATGAAGCACAGGTTTGTCAAATTTTATGGAGGGAGTTTTATGTGGCTGATAACGGGATTTGGAGCTGTTACGTTTGCGATACTGAATCTGCTGTGGTTCTTTAATGATAAAGAGCCCGAGCGCTTCAGGTTTATAAGTCTGTCTTTGAGTCTGCTGACCGTATGTTCTTTTTATTCGGATGCAGCTATGCGTGTGATTAATGAAGATTGGACGGGACTTGCGGATATTATGCCGACTGTGAGCGGATATTTATGGGTTTGTGTGATATCATCCGTTGTGATAAATTCCGTTTCTCTTTTTAAGAGAAAAAAGTAAACCGAAGGCGTTTGCGGGAGAGCTGTATGGTAAGAAAGAAAAGCAAAAAAATCTTTATTATTATTTTCATTGTTTTGGTGTGGCTCAATAATACAAGTCTTTTCTCTAAAAGAGGTACTGAATATAAGTTTTTGGCACACAGGGGTTTGGCTCAGGTTTTTGATGAATCAAAGACGGATTGGAACAGTAATACCGCCGCTATGATTGAAGAGCCGGTTCATGATTATACCATGGATGAGTTGAGAGGGCTTGATATCGGCTACGGTTATACCGCCGATGGGGGTGTAACTTATCCTTTAAGAGGTAAAGGCGTAGGACTTATGCCGACAATGAATGAAGTTTTGGATACTTTTCCCGATAAGGAATTTATTATAGAGGTTAAGGACGGAAAAATTGAAACCTATAAGGTTTTATGGGAAAATTTATCATATCTTCCGGAGGAAAGGCAGGGGCAAGTGAGCATAGTTTGTGCCGTCGATACCGGAGCGAAATATTTAAAAAGTCATAATTTAAAGCTAAAGGTAATGTCGAAAAGTTCCATGATTACAGCCTTATGTCAGTACGAATTAATCTCGTGGACGGGTTACATTCCTAAATCAATAAGGAACACGGATCTTAGACTGCCTCTGAAGTATGCAAAATTTTTGTGGGGATGGCCTCATAAATTTATGGAGCGAATGGAGACTTCGGGGACTCGTGTGGAAGTAACAGCCGGAGGTCTTGGCACCTCGGAGGGCTTTGATACGATTGAAAGTTTGAATGCCCTTCCTGAGGGTTTTACAGGTTTTATCTGGACAAATAGAATAGATCTTGTAAATCCGGGTACAATTAAAAAGTAGATTCGGTAAATGAAAAATTAATTGGAGGGGAATTGTATGAGCACGGAAAATTTAAAAATCAAAATCGGAAAGATATGCAAGGAGTGTTATACGGATAAAAACAGAATAACACCGCTTTTAAATCCTTCGGACTGCCTTTTGAACCATACTCAATATATATGCGGAACGTGCGGAAGATGTATTTGCATAGAGCATACGGGAAAAGGTATGCAAAGGTGGAATTTTCCTTTTAAGACAGCCGATATAGCAAGGCTTTATTTGAGAAGTGCCGATTACACAGCGAAGAAATGTTGCGGTATATATGAAGTTATAAGTTCAAAAGGAAAAGTTTCATATAAAATATTCGCGGACAAAAACGAGTTTGGAGAGTACTTGAAAAAGAATAAAGATAAAACCGGTACGGGGGAAGCTGTTTTTTCCATGAAACAGTATAATGAATTTTCAAAAACCGAAGTCAGAAAGCTGAGCGCTTCGGAGGCGGAGCAATACTTACAGGAAAGAATTAAATAATGTCGGAGATAAAGTCGGATGCTGAGGCACCGGCTTTTTTAATAGAAAATTTATTGTTTCTACTCTTTGGCTTATGAAATATGTCGTTAAGAAATGTTGACAGGGTGTCACTATTGATGTATACTCAAAAAGTGACAGGGTATCACTTTTTGAAAAGTGGTACTAAAGAAGGTAAAAAAGGAGGAAACAATGCCGAGTGAAAGATTCCTTAATCTTGCAAAAGATAAAAGGACAAAAATTATAGATGCGGCGATAGAAGAATTTGTATCTGTGGATTACGAGAAGGTATCAATAAACAAAATAATTAAAAAAGCGGAGATTTCAAGAGGAAGTTTCTATACTTATTTTGTTGATAAGGAAGATTTATTTATGTACATCGTAAAGGATTATTTGGGTTTTGTATATAGCTTTATTGCGCAAAACTTTTATGATAGTAATAGAGATATCTTCGAAACTGCCGTAAATGTCGTGGATAAAGCGATGATACTTGAGACGAACAGTATACACGCCGGGATAATAAGAAACATGGCTTCGCTTGACAGTATGCTTAGAAAGCTCATAGAACTCGGGCTTGCGGGAGGACCCGGAAGCGAAGAGGAGGACGACGGCATACATCTGGCAAGAATTTTATACAACAACGGTAAAGAAGAATACAGAAAAAGTTTTGAAGATTTTTACTTTGTACTGGATATTTTATTTTCTCAAGCACTTAGGGCGATTGATGGCTTCCTGACATACAAGAAGCTTTACGGTAAAGGACCGGGAGATAAGGATGTCGAGTTTAACAGAAAAGCTTTTAAGAGACAAATTGAAATGGTCAAAACAGGTTATTTGAATATGAGTTGATAGAGAGGAGAAAATATGAAGAAAAAAGGTATAAAGGGATTTCTTATAGGAGGAGCCGTAGCTTTGGGACTTGTAGGGCTTATTACACTCAAGATAATGAGTAAGAAGGCTCCTGTTGAAAAGGTTGACACTACAACCGTCGAGATTGTTAATCCGGCAGTAAAAGAGGTGGTTAACTATGTGCAGCAGATAGGAACCTTAAGTCCTGCCGAAAGCGTAGATATAATACCTAAGGCACAAGGAGAGGTAATGTCCGTAAATGTGAAGCTCGGAGACAGCGTTAAGGCTGGTGATGTTCTCGCAAGCCTTACCAAGGACGGGCTTACCGCTTTGAAAATACAGATGGATACGGCAAGAATAAATATGAATGACGCCAATACGGCTTTGGCAAGAACGACGGAGCTTTTTAATGCGGGTGCGGCATCGAGTCAAAATCTCGAACAGGCGCAATCTGCGGCAAGTCAGGCAAATTTGTCATACACATCCGCAAAAAATCAGTATGATTTACAGTCGCGATATACGGATATAATTTCGCCGATAGACGGAGTTGTAGAGGCTAAAAACATAGAGGTTCACGGTATGGTATCTCAAGGCTCCCCCGCTTTTGTCGTTTCCGCACAGTCGGGCTTCAGCGTAAAGTTCGGAGTTACCGGAGAAGTGAGAGACTTCATCAATATAGGAGACCCTGTAGAGGTTAAAAAGGGGTCAAAAACATATACAGGAACCGTTACAGAGATTGAAGAAACCGTGTCCCAGACAAGCGGCTTATATAATGTAAAAGCCGGAGTGGACGATATACAGGATCTTACAAGCGGCTCAAAGGTCGAGGTAAGTCTGGTAAAGGCAAGAAGTACGGACAGTCTTACCGTTCCGGTTTCATCAGTGTATTATTCGGACGGAAAGGCCTTCGTATATGTTTTAAAAGACGGAAAAGCTGTCAAAAAAGATGTTACGGCAGGCATATACAACGACAGCGACATTGTAATTACAGAGGGTCTGGGCAGCGGAGATGATGTTATATACACATGGTCAAAGGAGCTGTATGACGGTGCGAATGTTGAACTTGCGCAGGCGAACACCTCATCCGAAGAGCTTTCCGGTGAGGAAGTAAAAGAACAAGAGGCAAAGTAAGGCTTAAGTAAGGAGAGATTTATGTTTGGATTAACTAAATTAGCACTTAAAAGGCCGGTTACAGTAATACTTGCCTTGGTGACTATATTATATTTCGGTTTGCAGGCTGTTTTCAATGCTAAAATAGAAATGCTGCCGGAAATGAATTTCCCTATGTTGGTAGTATCAACCACTTATATAGGGGCATCCGCAACGGATGTGGATAAGCTTATCAGTAAAGAGATAGAAGAAAATGCCTCAACACTGAGCAATGTTAAAACTATACAGTCAACTTCCATGGAAAACGCTTCGCTTCTTCTGATACAGTACCAGTACGGAACCAATATGGATAAAGCGTACATGGATTTAAAGAAAAAGCTCGACGGTATGAGAAGTTCTTTACCTAAGGACATCAACGAGCCTAACATAATCCAGATTGACGTAAATGCCGGAGCCGACATGAACCTTACCGTAAGCAAGGAAGGTGATGAAAATGCATACGGATTTATTGCGAAAAGTATAGTCCCGGAGCTTGAGAAAAACTCTACAGTGTCGAGCGTATCGATTTCCGGAGGACAGGCAGATTACATTAAAATAGAAGTTTTACAGGATAAGCTTGAGCAGTACAAACTTAATCTGCAAACACTTTCCTCTATTATAACGGCTTCAAACTTTAACATTCCGGCGGGAAACCTCGAGTACGGAAGACAGGAGCTCAGCATAGGGGTAAGCTCGGACAATAAAGACATAGAAAGAATTAAAAATATAGTAATTCCTCTTGCAGGCGGAGAGGTTATAAAGCTTTCGGATGTTGCAAATGTGTATCAGGCACTGGAGAAAAAGTCAAGTCTAAGCCGTTATAACGGTGATGATGTTATAGGACTTGCAATAACAAGACAGCAGTCTTCATCCGCAGTACAGCTCAGTAGACAGATTAAAGCAACCATATCAAGACTTGAAGCTGAAAATCAGGGAGTAAAGATAGATATAATAAGCGATAATGCCGACGATATTTTAGCGGCTATAAAAAGTGTATTTGAGACTCTTTTGCTTGCCGTGGTTCTTTCCATGATAGTTCTCTTTGTATTTTTCGGTGACATTAAAGCTTCGCTTATAGTAGGAAGCTCCATACCCGTCTCAGTTATGCTTGCACTTACTATGATGGGTGCGGCGGGCTATTCACTGAACATGATTTCACTCGGTTCCTTGGTACTCGGTGTAGGTATGATAGTGGATGCCAGTATAGTCGTTTTGGACAGTTGCTTTAAAGAAAAACAGGAAAAAAGCTTTTTTGAAGCTGCACTCGAAGGAACGAGAGTGGTTATTGCATCTATCGTAGGTTCGACAATAACGACCTGTGTTGTTTTTGTTCCGTTGGCATTGCTTAAGGGACTTACGGGACAGATGTTTACACAGCTCGGTTGGACTATAGTATTTTGTATGCTTGCTTCTCTTTTTTCCGCGGTAACAATAGTACCTTTGTTGTTTATGTTTACACACCCAAAAGAAAAAGAGCATACCATATCTCATAAGATTGTAGGATGGATGCAAGGTGTATATAAAAAAGCGGTAAGCAATATAATTCCGAGAAGAGCACTCGTAATAATTACCTCCGTCTTTCTTCTCGTATTATCCTTCGTTATGGCATTTAACGTAGGTGTTGAGCTTGCGCCGGAAACGGATAACGGAACAATCAGCATAAATATGGCTGTGGCTCCGGGACTTAAAATAGATGATGTTGACAATCTGGCAAAAAAGGTGGAAGAGATTATAAAGGCGGAGCCTGATGTTGAAAAATATTCCATGAGATACGGCGCGTCAAGTTCCATATATGACACGAGTACAGGTGTGAGTTTAACGGCTTATTTATATAAGAAAAGAAAGATGAGCACGGCACAGGTAGTGGACAAATGGAGAGAAGAATTCGCTAAAATAAGCGATACCAGTATTACAGTTAAAAAGCTTAATAACTCGGGCATGTCGAACGGAAGTGAAGCGGATGTTACCATACCTTTACAGAGTACGGACTACGATCTTGTTAAGAAAACGGCGGATGAATTTGTAAAGAAGCTGCAAAATGAAACCTACTTAAGTAAAGTGCATTCGAATGCCGAAAATGCGGCACCTCTTATAAATATAGATGTAGACGCCCTGAAAGCACAGAGTTACGGAATTACGCCGGCAAGTGTCGGAAGTACCGTAAGCACTTTGCTTAAAGGCTCCGAGGTTATGCGTTATACAAAGGATAAACGAGAAATAGTGGTAAAAATGGAGTTCCCGGACGATAAATATAAGAATGTAAGCGATATAGAAAGTATTTTGCTCGACAGTCCGACGGGGGCAAAGGTCGCCATAGGAGATATAGCAAAAATAAGCTTTAAAGACAGTGCGGCGGCTATAAACAGAGTTGATAAGCAGTATCAGGTAAGTATAACGGCGGATGCCGCACCGGGATACAAAGATATGGCACAGGTGAGAGCACGTAAGCTTATAGACGAAGAAGGGCTGCCGAACGGTGTAGAAAGAATGGACAACCGTGTGGATGAGACTATGAAGGAGGAGATGGGAAATCTTCTTAACGCTCTTTTAACGGCGGTATTCCTAGTATTTATAGTAATGGCTATGCAGTTTGAGTCTCCGAGATTTTCACTCATGGTTATGTTTACTATACCGTTTGCTCTAATAGGTGCTTTCGGCTTACTCTTTATGTTTGATGTAAAGATAAGTATGAACTCCATGCTCGGCTTCCTTATGATGGTAGGTACCGTAGTAAACAACGGTATATTGTATGTTGATACCGTGAACATGCTGAGGATGAGGCTTCCTCTAAGAGAAGCGCTTATCGAAGCGGGTGCGCTGAGACTCAGACCTATACTTATGACTACGCTCACAACGGTATTGTCAATGTTTCCTATGGCGCTTGCCTTCGGCGAAAACGGAGAGGCGCTTCAGGGACTTGCACTTGTTAACGTAGGAGGTTTGCTGGCATCAACCTTACTTTCATTGTTACTTATTCCTACTTTATATGAAATGCTTGATAAGAAGAGCAGAAAGCTTGTGGGAGAAACTGATATAGATGTTGATTGATGATAAGGAGGAATCTATGAACGGAAAAATTAAAAAGATATTTTTATCGGGACTTGCGGTAAGTATAGCTTTTGCCAATGTTACGGCATTCGCAAGCCCGAGCTTTACAAGAAGCGCCGAAGAGTGGGCAAGACTGAAGGACAATAAGCTCGAATATGACGAGCTTTCAGGACTCATTGAGGAATATAACCCTACCGTAAGAAACAGTGAAAGGGATTATATAAAATTCAGAAAGGATTACGGTAATACGAACCAAAAAACAAGGGATGAATACAGGAAGGCTGCGCAGGATATACTTGCAAGCATAAGTACACCGGATCCGGACAGCCCGTCTTACATAAGTACCCTCACAGCCAATGCCAATGCAAGAGCGCAGGCGGACAGTCTTTTGAACAGTGCGGACAACTCTCTTGAGGATGCGCTTATTAAGAAGCTTACGAACGACAGTGCAACAAAAACGCTTATATGGAATGCTCAGACAAACATGGTGGAGTATTATACAAACGGACTTGAGATTGAAAAGGCAAAGCTTCAAAAAGAACTTGCCGAAATAAATCTTTCCGCCGCAAATGTAAATCTTTCGGCGGGTGCGGGAACCAAGGTTGACGTGCTTAATGCGAACGATGCGTTCTTAAAGAGTGAGCAGAGTATTTTGTCAAGTGAGGCGGCGAAAGAAAAGTCAAAGAAAAAGCTGCAGGTAATGACGGGATGGACCTATGAAGCCGAGCCTGAGTTCGGTGAAGTTCCGAAGCCTCAGCTTGAAAAGATTGCCGGCTATAACCCGACTGCGGACTTACAGGCGGCAACGGATAATAATTATGCCCTGAAAATAGACAAGAGAAAGCTTGAAAATGCAAGTTCCGACGATGCAAGAGAGAAGCTTAACGAAACAATAGCAAATGATAAGTCCGGTATTGCGGTATCCTTAAACAATGCTTATGCGGCGGTTCTCAGTGCAAAGGCAAATTACGATTATGCGGTAAGCAATCTGGAGCTGCAAAAATCAAGCTTGGCTCAGGCGGAAAGAAAAACAAGCCTCGGACTTATGGGACAAAATGAATTTAAACAGGCACAGATAAATGAAAAACAGGCGGTAATAGCACTTGATGCCGCACAATATAACCTGCTTAATGCAATGCAGGCGTATGAATGGAATGTAAACGGACTCGCAAGTACAGGAGCAAAATAATGAGAAAGAAAATTTATAAAAATGTTTTTGCCGCAACTCTTTTGATAAATATGCTTTGTCTGAATGTTTTTCCGAGCTTTGCACAGTTAAAGCCGTCTCAACCTTCAGAGGCGGGGATGACTCAGGCACAGCTTGCCGGCTACAGCGAGGAAGAGTGGGCAAAGCTTATGGATAATAAGCTTGAATACGATGAGATCTATGATCTTGTTAAAAATTTTAATCCCGATATAAAAAGAGCTTGGGGTACTTATTCAAAAAGTGTCGAAAATTTGGACAGAACCTTAGATGAGATATCTGCCGCAAGAAAAGATATGTCGGATTACCTTGAACTTGCAAAGCAGGATGGAGATATGGAGCTTATGATGCTCTATAGCGCTCAGATAAAAGGTCTGGATTCCGTAAAGAAATCCATGAGCAGATCCGGAACAAACCTTAAAAAGCCTGTAAGTAAGATGAATGCAGGTATAAGAATTGCGACGGATCAGGTAACAAGCGCGGCAAAAAGCCTTATGATCAGCTATAAGAGCATAGAAGAACAGGAAAAAATCCTGATTGAGATGGTAAGACTTGGCGAGAGCCTTGTAAAAGCGGCGAATCTTACTAAGGCACAAGGCATGGCAACAAATGTAAATGTTGCCAAGGCTACGACGGATTATTTGAGTGCAAAGTCCAACCTCGCCAATATACAGGCAAATAAGGAAAAAATAAGGGTATCTCTTATAAAGCTTTTGGGATGGTCGGAAACGGCTCAACCGGAAATAGGTCCGGTTCCTGAGGTGGATAAGGCTTATATAGACAGTATCAATCTTGAGGAAGATACGAAAAAAGCCAATTCAAACAATACAAGTCTCGTAGAACTCAGAAACGGAAGGAAAAATGCTTCAAGCTATGAGAATGAACTTAAAGATGCCTCTGAAACAGCTATGGAAGGAACCTTGAAAAATGAGATGAATGCCTTGTACAACAAGATAAAGGAAGACAGACTTGCTTATGAAGCGAGTGCATCGGCATTTGAGGCGGCACAGATAAGCTTTAACGGTGCAAATAAGAGTAAACAAATGGGCTTATTAAGTGAGCAGGACTATTTAATGCAAAATTTTTCGTATGTGCGTAAGAAATCGGAGTATGAATCCGCAAAATTACAACTACTTACAGATGTGGAAACCTACAAAGCGGCTATAGCGGGTAATCTCAGCTTGGAATAATGTAATAAGTCCCACTTGTTTTTTGACTCCCGATTTGGTACAATAGTTACATTGCCGTCTTGGCAAGACTATAAAAAAACGGAGGTGCTCCTGTGTTAAATATCATAGCAGCAGTATTAATAACAGCAGGGATTGTGCTACCTCTAAGTTGGATGGCTGCCGTATCTCATCGTAAGAAAACTTACGAAGCGAAGATAGGTTCAGCCGAAAGTAAATCCAGAGAAATAATAGAGGAAGCCGTAAAAATAGCTGAAACAAAGAAACGCGAGGCTCTCCTTGAGGCTAAAGAAGAGTCTATGAAGACTAAAAATGAGCTTGATAAGGAAGTAAAAGAAAGAAGAGCGGAACTACAACGTTACGAGAAAAGAGTTTTAGTTAAAGAAGAAAATTTAGACAAAAAATTAGATGCATTGGAGAAAAAAGAAGAAAGTATCATAAGTAAAGAAGAAAAAATTTTGCAAAGATCAAAAGAATTGGATTCTTTATATGAGCAGGGGCTTGCAGAGCTTGAGAAGATTTCGGGTCTTACGAGCGAGCAGGCAAAGGAATTACTTTTGCAGTCGGTTGAAGAGGATATAAAGCATGACACCGCAAAGCTTATAAAGGAGTTGGAGGCGCTTGCAAAAGAGGAGGCTGATAAAAGAGCCAAAGAAATTCTTACAACCGCCATACAAAGGTGCGCCGCAGACCATACGGCGGAAACCACGGTTACCGTGGTACCTCTTCCGAACGATGAGATGAAGGGTCGTATCATAGGAAGAGAAGGAAGAAACATAAGAACCCTTGAACAGATGACGGGAGTGGAGCTTATTATAGATGATACCCCTGAAGCTGTTGTCTTATCGGGATTTGACCCTGTAAGAAGAGAGGTTGCAAGAGTTGCTCTTGAAAAACTTATATTGGACGGACGTATCCATCCGGCACGTATCGAAGAAATGGTTGAAAAGTCTCAGAAAGAGGTTGAAGCAATCATGAAGGAAGCCGGAGAGGAAGCGGTTTTGGAGCTTGGAATACACAGTATTCATCCTGAGATTGTGAAGTTGCTCGGAAGAATGAAGTTTCGAACAAGCTTCGGGCAAAATGCACTCAGACATTCCATTGAGGTTGCTCATTTGACAGGTCTTTTGGCGGCTGAAGTAGGGGCCGATGTAAGACTTGCAAAGAGAGCGGGACTTTTACATGACATAGGTAAAGCCATAGACCACGAGGTTGAGGGCTCACATGTTCAACTGGGTTCTGAAATTTGCAGAAAATACAAAGAACATCCGGTTGTTATAAACTCGGTAGAGTCACATCACGGTGATGTTGAAGCCGAAAGTATTATAGCCTGTCTCGTTCAGGCAGCGGATACTATATCCGCGGCAAGACCGGGTGCAAGAAGAGAAACCATAGAAACCTACACTCAAAGGCTTAAGCAGCTTGAAGAAATAACAAATTCTTTCTCAGGTGTTGATAAGTCATTCGCTATTCAGGCAGGAAGAGAAGTTCGTATCATGGTTGTTCCGGAGAAGGTCAGTGATGACGACATGGTAATCATGGCGCATGACGTTGCAAGAAAAATAGAAGAGAACATGCAGTACCCGGGACATATCAAGGTTAACATTATAAGAGAGTCCAGAGTGCAGGGTGTGGCCAAGTAAGAATAAATAATATTGTAAGAGACCTTACGGATTTAGTTGATTCCAGACTATATTTGTAAGGTCTTATAAGTTGCTAAAAAGTGAAAATTGTTATAAACTAAGCTTATCAGATACTTTTAGACTGAACACAGAAAGGATATAGAAGTGAAAATACAAAAGAAAATTTTATCAACGGTTTTATTGGGCTTAAGCTTGACTTTACTTACAGCCTTGCCTGTTTTTGCGGCAAAGAAATCTTCGAAGAAAAAAATCAACAGAGCAACCATAAGGGTGGAAGGTAAAATAGAGGTGGAAACAAAGATAGGAGATGAAAATATTGAGATAAGCACGCCGGTCACCGCGGAGCATTACAGTATAACATCAGCAGATCTTGTGGAAGAGGGAGTGGCATTTTATTGGACGGCAAATGATGTGCCCACCTACAAAGTCACCTTAACTGCGGAAGACGGTTATGAATTCAACCTTAAGAAAGCCAGCGACTTGAACATCATAGGCGCAAGCTATGTGAGCGGAGGTACGGAAGGCGGAAGGCAGGAGCTTGTCGTTACAATCAAACTTCCGGCTTTAAAGGATCAAATTTCACCTATAACGGAGGCTACAATCAATGCCGACGGAACGGTTACATGGAATGAATCAAGAGGAGCGGGTCAGTATGAGGTTAAGCTTTTTAAAGGGACAAGCTCCATAAGCGGAATACAAAGAACCGCAGCCACAAGCATAGATTTAAAAGAATTTATGCAAAGAGAAGGCTTATACTATGCACATGTCAGAGCCCTGGGTCTAAATAATCCGGATATGGCGGGAGACTGGTTTGAAACTCCGAGAATTAATTTAAGTAAGGAACAGGCACAGTCAAACAAAGATATATATGAAAAGGCAAATGCCGGAACTTGGGGACAGACTGCAACAGGAGAATGGTATTATGCTCTTTCTAACGGAACCTTAGCAAGATCCGAGTGGAGAAAAATAAAGGGAGAATGGTACTATTTCAGCGATACTGCATATATGCAAAAGGGTTGGCAGGAGCTTGGAGGAAAGTGGTATTATCTTGATCCGGTTAACGGAAATATGTGGAAGAACACCACAACACCGGACGGATATACACTTGGTATAGACGGAGCTATGGCGACAGGAAATACGGTACAAAAGTAAGATACAATACTAAGCCGGGATTTAAAGTCTCAGGCTTAGTATTTTTTTTGCATTTTTTTGATTTCAAAATTAAAATGCCGCCACCAAGGTTATAGAGAGTATATAAAAATAGAATATGTATATTGCTTAAAACTCCTGTATAATATTGAAAAAAAGAAAAATTTAAAGTATGATAAGGAGTATTCATTATTGTGGGGAAATGTATACTTTATTATACATTTGACTGTTTCTTAAGTATCGTTTAGGAGGAAGGAATAATGAAAGCAAGAATTTGTCTTATTGAGGGAGACGGCATAGGTCCGGAGATAGTTGCCGAGGCGAAAAAGGTATTGGACTTTATAGCCCATAAGTATGGGCATGATTTTGCTTATGATAAAATCGACATGGGCGGTTGCTCCATAGATAAATACGGGGAGCCTCTTACAGAGGAAAATCTCGCTATTGCAAAGAAAAGCTCGGCGGTTTTATTGGGAGCCGTAGGCGGCGACGTGGGCAATACTTCATGGTATAGTTTAAAACCGCAGCTAAGACCCGAAGCGGGACTTTTAAAAATAAGAAAAGAGCTCGGCTTATTTGCCAATCTTAGACCTGCCTATCTTTACGAAGAGCTTGTGAAAGCCTGCCCTTTAAAGGAGAGTGTGATAGGCGAGGGTATTGATATGGTAATAGTAAGGGAGCTTACAGGCGGACTTTACTTCGGTGAAAGATATACAAGGGAAGTGGACGGTAAGCTTGTTGCCACCGATACTCTGAACTATTCCGAAGATGAAATAAGACGAATAGCTGTAAAAGGTTTTGAGGTGGCGAGAAAAAGAAGAAAAAAGCTTGTCAGCGTAGACAAGGCAAATGTTCTTGATTCTTCAAGGCTTTGGAGGAAAATAACGCAAGAGATTGCAAAAGACTATCCTGATGTTGAGCTTAGCCACATGCTTGTCGATAACTGTGCCATGCAGCTTGTTATGAATCCCGGTCAGTTCGATGTTATTTTGACGGAAAATATGTTCGGGGATATATTGTCGGATGAAGCAAGTATGATAACAGGCTCTATAGGGATGCTCTCAAGCGGAAGCTTAAGTGAAACCAAACTCGGTTTGTATGAGCCGAGTCACGGCTCGGCTCCTGACATAGCGGGAAAAAATATTGCCAACCCTATTGCAACCATACTTTCGGCTGCCATGCTTCTTAGATATTCACTGGATCTTGATAAGGAAGCTCTTGCTATAGAAAAAGCGGTTGAAAAGACGCTTAAGGCAGGCTTTGCTACAGCGGATATTTACAGTGAAGGTTGCGTGAAGCTCGGTACAAAGCAAATGGGAGACAAAATAATAGAGATGATGGAAGCTTAATATAAACAAAAAGTAAGAGGAGAAAATTATGAGAAGTGATAATGTAAAGGCGGGCATGCAACAAGCCCCGAGCAGATCTTTGCTAAAAGCTCTCGGAATGACGGAAGAGGAAATGAAAAAGCCTTTAATAGGTGTTGTAAGCTCATTTAATGAGGTTGTTCCGGGACATATAAATATAGATAAGATAGTAGATGCCGTTAAAATGGGTATAGCCGAGGCGGGCGGTATGCCTCTCGTTTTTCCTGCTATTGCGGTATGTGACGGAATATCAATGGGACATGAGGGAATGAGATACTCCCTCGTTACAAGAGATCTGATTGCGGACTCTACGGAGTGTATGGCTCTTGCACATCAGTTTGATGCTTTGGTTATGATACCTAACTGTGATAAAAATGTTCCGGGGCTTTTGATGGCGGCTGCAAGGGTCAATGTACCTACGGTTTTTGTAAGCGGCGGTCCTATGCTTGCCGGAAAAGTAAAGGGTCACAAAACATCTCTTTCAAGTATGTTTGAAGCGGTGGGAGCTTTTGCCGCAGGTAATATGACAAGGGAAGACGTTGATGAGTTTGAAAATAAGGTTTGTCCTACCTGCGGTTCATGCTCCGGTATGTATACGGCAAACTCCATGAACTGTCTTACCGAGGTTTTGGGAATGGGGCTTGAAGGAAACGGTACCATACCTGCCGTATACTCGGAAAGAATAAGACTTGCAAAGCGTGCCGGGTATGCGGTAATGGAAATGCTTAAAAAAGATATAAGACCGAAGGACATAATGACTGAAAAAGCCTTTATGAATGCGCTTGCTATGGATATGGCTCTGGGCTGTTCGACAAACTCCATGCTTCATTTGCCGGCTATAGCTCATGAAGCGGGCATAAGCTTGGACCTTGAGCTTATAAATAAGGTAAGCTCAAAAACTCCTAATCTTTGCCATCTCGCTCCGGCAGGACATACATATATGGAAGATTTGTATGAGGCGGGCGGAATATATGCGGTCATGAAAGAACTTTCAAAGAAAGATTTACTTAACCTTGACTGTATGACGGTTACCGGAAAAACTGTGGGTGAGAATATAAAAAATGCAAGAAATTCGGATACGGATGTTATCAGACCTATAGAAAATCCTTATTCACAAACGGGAGGAATTGCCGTATTATCGGGGAATATAGCCCCTGAAAAATGTGTTGTAAAGCGTTCGGCAGTTCTTGAAAATATGTTAAAGCACAGCGGACCGGCAAGAGTTTTTGATTGTGAAGATGATGCAATAGTTGCCATAAAGGGCGGAAAGATTGTTCCGGGAGATGTTGTGGTAATCAGATATGAAGGACCTAAAGGAGGTCCGGGAATGAGAGAAATGTTAAATCCTACATCCGCTATAGCGGGTATGGGACTTGATTCAAGTGTGGCTCTTATTACGGACGGACGTTTTTCGGGAGCCAGCAGAGGCGCTTCTATAGGGCATGTCGCTCCGGAAGCGGTTGTGGGAGGACCTATAGCTCTTCTTAAAGAAGGAGATATTATAGATATAGATATAGAAAACAATTCCCTCAATGCAAGAGTCAGCGAGGAAGAATTCGCAAGACGAAGAAAAGAGTGGAAGCCGAGAATAAACGAGGCAAAGGGATATCTTGCAAGGTATCGCTCATTAGTAACAAGTGCCCCGAGAGGCGCAATACTTTCAACCGAGTTTTGCACTGCAAGCTTGGGAACAGATAATCAATAAGTAGGGAGAGAAAATATGTCGTTAAAAACCGGTGCTGAAATAGTTATAGAGTGTTTGAAGGAGCAGGGAGTGGATACGGTGTTCGGATATCCGGGCGGAAGTATTCTTAATATATACGATGCTCTTTACAAGCATTCTGATGAGATAACACATATATTGACAAGTCACGAGCAGGGTGCAAGCCACGCCGCCGACGGATATGCCAGAGCGACGGGAAAGGTGGGGGTATGCTTTGCCACAAGCGGACCGGGTGCAACAAATCTTGTTACCGGAATAGCAACCGCACACATGGACAGTGTTCCTATAGTAGCCATTACCTGCAATGTTACAAATTCTTTACTCGGAAAGGATTCCTTTCAGGAGGTGGATATTCTGGGTGTTACCATGCCTATAACAAAGTATAACTTCATCGTTAAGGATGGAAATAAATTAGCCGATACGATAAGAAGAGCCTTTGTCATAGCGGCAAGCGGCAGACCGGGTCCCGTGCTTGTGGATATTACAAAGGATGTGACTGCGGAAAGCTTTGAATATGAGTATAAAAAAGCCGAGCCTTTGGAAGTGAAAAAAGGCGATTACAGCTCCGAGGATATTAATGAAGCGGTAGAGCTTATAAGAAAAGCCGAGAGACCTTACATTTTAGTGGGCGGAGGCTGTATAGCGAGCAATGCGAGCGATGAGGTAAACGCCTTTGCACAGAAAATACATGCACCGGTTGCGGACACCCTGCAG
This sequence comes from uncultured Lachnospiraceae bacterium, assembly GCA_963522175.1. Taxonomy (GTDB): domain Bacteria; phylum Bacillota; class Clostridia; order Lachnospirales; family Lachnospiraceae; genus CAKAHY01. Next base: position 31,711 of record CAUQXC010000011.1, on the reverse strand, counting down.
GGAATGGGGGCATTTGACGGGTCAAACGAGTTGTATACGGGCATGGTGGGAATGCACGGTACAAAAACGAGCAATCTCGGAATAACGGAAAGCGATTTGCTGATAGCCATAGGAGTAAGATTTTCCGACAGAGTTATAGGAAACTCGAAAAAGTTTGCAAGAAATGCAAAGCTTATACATATAGATGCAGATGCGGCGGAAATAAACAAGAATGTAAAGTCATATAAGGCATTGGTCGGAGATGCAAAGGAGGTACTCAGAAAGCTTATATCGAGACTGGATCCTATAAGACATGATGAGTGGGTAAATCATATAGAGCGTATGAAGGATATGTATCCGCTCAGATATGATAAGTCGACTTTGACAGGTCCTTATATAATTGAAACAGTGGATAAACTGACGGCGGATGACGACATTATAGTTACGGAGGTAGGTCAGCATCAAATGTGGGCGGCTCAATTCTATAAATATCGTAAACCGAGAACCTTCCTGACCTCCGGCGGTTTGGGTACTATGGGCTACGGTCTCGGAGCGGCTATAGGAGCGGCTCTGGGCTGTAAGGATAAGAAGGTCGTAAATATAGCGGGTGACGGCTGTTTCAGAATGAATATGAACGAAATAGCAACGGCAACGAGATATAATATACCCGTTGTTCAGGTTGTTATAAACAATCAGGTTTTGGGAATGGTAAGACAGTGGCAGAGCCTGTTCTACGGTCAAAGATATTCGCATACAATATTGCGTGACAAGGTTGACTTTGTGGCTTTGGCAAAAGCTATGGGAGCAAAAGCATACAGAGTCGAGAAAAAAGAAGATTTAGAGCCTGTGTTAAAGGAAGCCTTGGCTCTTAATGAGCCTGTTCTTGTTGAGTGTATGATAGGAACGGACGATAAGGTATTTCCTATGGTTTCGCCGGGAGCGGCTATACAGGATGTATTTGATGAAAAAGATTTAGAAATTAAGAAATAGAAAATAAAGGAGAGACGGTATTATGGGACGAGTTTTTAATTTCAGTGCGGGACCTGCGGTTTTACCTGAGGAGGTTCTCCTGGAAATAGCGAGTGAAATGACGGATTACAGAGGAAGCGGTATGTCCGTTATGGAGATGAGCCATAGGTCGAAGGAATATGAGGCTATTATAAATGAGGCTGAGGCTGATTTAAGGGAGCTTTTAAATATACCTTCGAATTATAAAGTGCTGTTTTTACAGGGCGGTGCGCATCAGCAGTTTTCCATAATACCGATGAACCTTATGAAAAACGGTGTTGCGGATTATATAATAACCGGACAATGGGCTAAAAAAGCATGGCAGGAAGCGTGCATATACGGAGACGCAAGGGTTGTGGCAAGCAGTGCGGACAAAACTTTTTCTTACATACCGGATTGCAGTAACCTTGACATCTCGGAGGATGCCGATTATGTATATATTTGTGAGAACAACACAATATACGGAACAAAGTTTAAGACGCTTCCGAATACAAAGGGAAAGACCTTGGTAGCCGATGTTTCATCCTGCTTTCTTTCCGAGCCTGTGGATGTAACAAAGTACGGAATTATGTACGGAGGAGTTCAAAAGAATATAGGACCTGCCGGAGTTGTTATAGTAATTATAAGGGAGGATTTGATTACCGACGATACTCTCGAAAGAACTCCGACAATGTTCAAATACAAAATACATGCGGAAAACGCTTCTATGTACAATACACCGAATACTTACGGGATTTATGTGTGCGGAAAAGTGTTCAAGTGGCTTAAAAAACAAGGTGGTCTTGAAGGTATAAAGGCTCTTAACGAAAAGAAAGCCGCAGTTTTATATGATTTCCTTGACAGCTCAAGTCTATTTAAGGGAACAGTGAGGAAAGAGGACAGGTCTCTTATGAATGTTCCTTTTGTTACGGGTGATGAAGAGCTGGATGCAAAATTTGTAAAAGAGGCTAAGGCGGCCGGTTTTGTGAACCTGAAGGGGCACAGAAGCGTGGGGGGTATGAGAGCGAGTATATATAATGCAATGCCTATAGAGGGTGTGCAAAAGCTTGTAGAGTTTATGAAAGCCTTTGAGGCGGAAAATGTGAGGTAAAAAATGAACAATATATATTGCTTGGATAAGATTGCAAAGGTGGGTACCGATGTTTTCGGAGACAAGTATACATTAACGGATAATATTGAAACGGCTGAGGGTATCCTTCTTCGTTCTTCAAGTCTTCACGAAACTGAGTTTAAAAAGAATGTTCTTGCCGTAGCAAGAGCGGGAGCAGGTGTCAACAATATTCCTCTCGAAAGATGTGCAAATGAGGGTATAGTTGTTTTTAACACTCCGGGAGCAAATGCAAACGGGGTAAAGGAGCTTGCCGTATGCGGTATGCTTCTGGCATCCAGAGATATAGTAGGCGGTATAAATTGGGTAAGAACGATTAAGGACAACGAAACTCTTGCCAAGGATGTGGAAAAAGGGAAAAAAGCCTTTGCCGGAAGTGAACTTAAGGATAAGAAGCTCGGTGTTATAGGACTCGGTGCAATAGGAGCTATGGTTGCCAATGCAGCCGAAAGTCTCGGCATGGATGTTCTGGGATATGACCCGTATATCTCCGTAAATTCCGCATGGAATTTATCCAGAAAAGTCAGACATATAACCGATATAAGCCTCATTTTTGCGGAATGTGATTACATTACTTTGCATTTGCCTCTTACAAATGACAATAAGGGGCTCATTAACGAGTCAAGTTTTTCACAGATGAAAGACGGAGTGGTAATACTTAACTTTTCAAGAGATTTGCTTGTTAATGACGATGATATGGAAAAGGCACTTAAATCGGGTAAGGTTAAAGCTTACGTAACGGACTTTCCTAACGCAAAGACCGTAAATATGGAAGGCGTTATTGCAATACCTCACCTCGGAGCGTCAACGCAGGAAAGCGAAGATAATTGTGCGGTTATGGCGGCGGAGCAGATGAAGGATTATATTGAAAACGGAAATATAAAAAATTCCGTAAATTATCCTGATTGCGACATGGGAGTTTGCGGTGCGGCTTGCAGAGTAAGCTTACTACATAAGAATATTCCGAACATGATAGGACAGATATCGGCGATACTTGCAAAAAACAATATCAATATTGCGGATATGACAAACAAAAGCAAGGATAAATTTGCCTATACAATGCTTGATATAGAAACAAAGGCAAGCGAAGACTTGAAAAAGGAACTTGAAGCGATAGACGGAATACTTAAGGTGAGATTCATAGGATAGAGGTAAGAGTATGACAAAATCGGAATTTTTGGAAGGGCTTAGGAGAGCCCTTTCTTCTTCGGGCTCGGAGAGCCTTATTCGTGAAAATATGGATTATTATAATTCCTATATAAATGAAGAAGAAGCAAAAGGAAGAAGCGAGGCGGAGATAATTGAAGAGCTGGGAGATCCGGCTCTCATAGCAAGGTCGATAAAGGCGGCGGCAGGAATAGACGATACTTTGGAAGGCAATGAAGAAGAAAAGCACGGATATAAGGGATACGAAGAGACAAAGCAGACATATACCGATGATTACGGTAACAGGATGGATAATGAGAGAAATTTCAAAAGCTTTTCTATAAATAAAACGGGAATGGCAGCCGTTATAATAGCATTAATTATTATTATAATAGCGGCTGTAAGTATAGTATTTTATATTGTGGGAGGAATTCTGTCCTTCCTTGCTCCTGTGCTCGGACCTATTCTTATGCTTGTTGCCATTATGTTCTTTATAAGAATATTCAGAGGAAGGGATTAACTCTTTTTTGCTCTCTCAATGATAATGTAAACAGTCTGTGAAGAAGAACTTAACTTAGAGTGAATTAAAGATTTTTTGCTTGACATATCGATGTGAAGTAACTATACTTGTTTCGTAACACTTATTTAACATTTTGACTTAAAAAGTAACATTTAGTTTTGAGGAGTATTAATAAAAATGACAAAAAAAATGCTGAAATTAGGTCTTGCTATTTTTTCATTTGCGACTATAATTGTAGTGAAGCCGATGAATGTGAAGGCCGAAACATCAGATGATTATAAAATACAGGCTAAAGAGACTGTAACAGAAACAACATACAATGTTAAAATTCAGAAGTCGGGAGTTGTTGCCAGAAAGCATAAAAGCAACAGTTCCGATATAGTAAAGACAATAGATAAAGATTCGGTGCTTACGGTTAAAGAAAATTCGGACGGTGATTGGGTAAAGGTTGAAGTAAACGGTTCAGAAGCATACATAAGTTTGGAAGACGGACAGGGTGTTGTATACGAGACTACAAGAGAGCTTGTAGACGATGAAACAGGACTTCGCCAGAATATTGTAGATTTTGCTTTATCATTCGAGGGCAAGCCTTATGCATGGGGAGGAGTTAATCCTTATGTAGGAGTTGACTGTTCGGGATTTACAAGATACGTTATGTCAAACGTTTTAGGGAAGGATTTGCCGCATTCCTCGAGAGCTCAGGCAAATGCAGGAAAGGAAGTTCCTATAGGAAGTGTAAAGCCGGGAGATTTGGTTTTTTATTCAGGTCGATCTATAAATCATGTAGGAATATATCTGGGAAACGGAAAAGTAATATCTGCATCTACAGAAAAGTCGGGTATAAAGATAACGGCATATAATTACAGAACACCTGTGAAGGCTGTGTCTATGTTTTAAATCGAAAGCAGGCAAATGCTTGTTTTATGATATTGGTTAGGAGAAAAAATGAGAAGGTTCGGATATATAATACTTACAGGGATAATGACAATAAACATTTGTGCTTTAACAAGCATGACAAGCTTTGCGGCAAAGACTACTACCAAGAAGCAGGCAACCGAGCAGGTGGCGGCTTTGGTTATATCAAACACGGAAGCAGCAGGATTTGATGAATATGATGAGCCGGAGATTGAAGACGCGGTTGATGCGGCTGAGAATCATGGAAATCCTATAGATAACGAAAAGAAAAAAGAGGAGATTAACCTTAAGGCGGCAGAAGAAATAGAGCAGGGACCGGGGGTATCAAAAAAGAGCGATAAATCCGCTCCGGGCTCATTCCTTGCAGAGGCGAGAACAACTTCGGCAAACAGACAGAAGCTTGCGGAGTATGCTCTTAAGTTTGTCGGCGGAAAGTATAAATACGGCGGAAACACACCTGCAGGCTTTGACTGCTCGGGTTTTGTACAGTATGTTTATAAATACGCAGGCGGCATGAATCTTCTTAGGAACTCGGCGGCTCAGGCTACACAGGGAAGAACGGTTACGGAAGAAACTATGCAGGTAGGCGATTTGCTCTTCTACAGTAACGGAAGCAGAATCAATCACGTTGCCATATATATAGGTGACGGTAAGGTGGTTCACTCTTCAAACGAGAGATCCGGTATAAAGATTTCTCCTTGGGACTACAGAACCCCGGTAGCAATTAAGAATGTATTGGACTAAATAAAAGTGTGTAGCCTAAAGGAAATGGAGGGTTATATATGAAGACTGTAGACGCTGTAATGAATAGAGGACTATTTGTTATATTTTCTGATAAGATAAAGAGATTATTGACATTTGCGTTGCTCGGAGCAGTTGTATATTTTGTTAATCTGTTTTTTATTAAAAATAGATTAAGCATAGCCAATATTATGGTCTTTGGAATACCTGATTATGCACTTAGAAGAATGCCTTATGGAGCCCTAAATTTGTGTCTTTATTGTTGCTTGGGAATTCTATCGGGAGAGATTGTGTTCTTTGTTGTAAATGGACTGAAAAAGCTTGTAAAGTAAAAAATAAGATAAAATGTGAATATGGTCAAGGCGGTATTGTAAGGGCGGTAAAATAGACATCGCAGTGTACCTCTTGCTTTTAAGTAAAGCGGAAGAGAGTCAATTTATATTGATTTTCTTCCGCTTTTTGAGATGTATAGCTGCTCTTGTGGAGTAATTGCGAGTTGAATTTCATATATTGACATGGGTATTTTAATAGTTTATATTGTATTTAACAGATATTTAAAAAATTTATCTGAAAATAGTGTGATATAAACGGAGGATGATAAGAGATGGTAAAGAAGATATTTATAAAAAGTGTAGATATAGTGACAGCTGTCTTGTTGGGGATACAAATGATTGGTTTAATATATCTGCTAAAGACTTTCCATTGGTCGGTAGAGGATGATATTTTTGCGACATGGGCTTTGTGCTACAGTCCCGGTATTATAGGAGTGATACTTAGTTTTTTGATATCGTTTGATGCAATGTTTATATACTCGTATATAATGGTGGGGATTGGCATTGTCATGATTCTTTTGAACTTTGTGATAGTGATTTTGAAGTTAAAAGAGTCCTTAGTCGAAAAAAAACCTTTAAAAGGTATGGTCAAATATATGCTTATTATGAATATAGTATTTATAGTACTTAAAGTGATAGACTTTTATTGTTTAAGAAGTATGCTTAATGATATCTAAATTTAAACTTATTCAAAGGAGTGAGTATCTATGTTAAGAAAAAAGCTTACCGATATAATGACGGCAATTATAATGATAGCGCAAATTTTATCTATAATATACTATATGATAAACGAGCCGGAATTTTTTCGGGATTCTGCTTATGCTTTGTCTGTTTGTTTCTAATATTTTACTTAGAGTACTAAAAATAACGGATTTGGTTTCTAAAGAAAAAATAGGACTAAGGGCTTGGAATAAATACTTTGTTATTGTAAATACATTATTCGTTGTAGGGAAAGTGGCGGAAATTATTGATGTTTTATAATGAACTTTTTCAATGATTTTATTGACAGTAAATTACTTATAAATATAATGAGATACAAGTGCCGAAGAGATTTGGCGCTTGTATCTTTGTTATATAAAACAATATACTTAAAATTTGAAAACTAAGGAGGATAGGGTATGAAGGTGTTGAATTTCGGTTCGCTGAATATTGACTATGTATATGATGTGGAAAATTTTGTCAGAAAAGGGGAGACTATTTCGTCTAAGGGGCTTAATGTGTTTTGCGGCGGAAAGGGCTTAAATCAATCCGTAGCATTAGCGAGAGCGGGTGCAAAGGTTTATCATGCCGGAATGGTAGGTGAAGACGGAATATTTTTAGTGGATCTTTTAAAAGCTGCGGGAGTCGATACAGGCAATATTTTGGTAAGTAAGGATGAAAGATCCGGCAATGCCATAATACAAAGGGATAAGTCAGGAGATAACTGTATAATACTTTTTGGCGGAGCGAACAGGAAAATAACAAAAGATTATGTAGATGAGATATTGCAGAAATTTGAAAAGGGTGATTATATAGTGCTTCAAAACGAAATTTCGGAGCTGCCCTATATTGTCGAAAAGGCTCATGAAAGAGGTATGAAGATAGTTCTCAACCCTTCTCCTATGAATGAGGATATCAAAAAAATAAATCTATCTCATGTGGATTGTTTTTTGGTAAACGAGCTTGAAGCTCTCGAGTTATCGGAGCTTAAGGCGTTCGATGCCAAGAAATGTATGGAGAGCTTGACGAAAAAGTTTAAAGGAGCCGGCATTTTGCTGACCATGGGTGAGAAGGGTGCCTGTTATTCGGACGGAAATATATTTGTCGAGCAGAGTGCGATTAAAACCGAAGCTGTTGATACAACGGCGGCGGGAGATACTTTTACGGGATACTTTGTAAGCGGAATAACTGAAGGAAAAGATATGAAAAGAACTATGCTTGAGGCTAGTGTTGCCGCGGGAATAGCGGTTTCAAGACCGGGGGCGGCGCCTTCAATTCCGACAAGGAGCGAGGTGGAAGACAGACTTTAACTTATCTTTTACCCGGCTATAAAGGATATAGCAATAGGAATAGCCTTGTTTTGTGTAAGCTTGACAGATAAGATTTAAAAAGGTATAGTTTACCTAAAATTAGTAAAATAAATAGAATGTTTAGTTAAGTTTAAACAGCAGGGAGAATATATGACAATCAGAGAATTGGCAGATAAGATAGGAGTATCACCGGCTACCGTATCCATAGTTATTAACGGAAAAAAGGGTGTAGGAGAAGAGACCAGAGAAAGGGTATTAAAGGCATTAAAAGAAAATAACTACAATCCCGTATACAGAAAAAAACACAATGATAAAAACGTATTATTGATAAAGTATACACAGAGCGGTTTTTTTGTAGAAGAAAATCAAGGCTTTATATCCATGATAATAGATTCCATAGAAGGGCAGCTCAGAAATAAAAATCGCGGTATGAATATGATGATAATTAAGAACGACCTACAGGCGGGGCTTAATGAAGTAGATTATGACAGGTACAGCGGAATTATACTGATAGGTACGGAGATGATAGATAATGACTACGACTGTCTGAAAAGCATAGCTATACCTTATGTCGTTGTTGATAATGCGGTTCCGAATGTTGTGTGTAACAGCGTAAGTATAAACAACTATGAGAATGTATACATAGCAATATCCTATCTTAAGGAGGCGGGACATAAGCGGATAGGCTACATAGGAAGCAAATCGGAAACCGAGAATTTCAGAGAAAGAAGATTGGCGTTTGAGCTTACGCTTAAAAAATTGAATTTGGAAATAGACGAAGAAAATGACTATAAGGTTACGCCTACTTTAATAGGCTCTCATGATGATTTTCTTGAAATTTTGGAAAAGAAAAATCCGGACGGATCCGTTTTCTTTGCCGAAAATGATACTATTGCACTGGGGGTAATAAAGGCGCTTAAGGAGAAAAAATATAAGGTACCGGGAAATGTTTCCATTATCGGATTTGATGATATAGCATATTCATCAGTCAGCTCTCCGACTCTTACAACCGTTCATGTACAAAGAAAAGGTTTGGGAAAACAGACTGTAATCCAGTTGCTGCAACTGATAGATGAAAATAAAATATTGCCTATAAAAACCAGAGTTACAGGTAGACTTGTCGTGAGAGACAGCGTTAAAATCCTTGAGAAAAACGCTTAGGCTCTACCTTTCTCGGATTAATAAAAGAGCTTATAGGTTCATTGAAAAACACCACTGTATACTAAAATTACAGTGGTGTTTTTAATGAAAAAATTAAAGATTATTTAGTAGATGAATTTGAAACTTCCTAAAAAGATGATAAATTTTTGACTAAATCGCTAATAGGATAAGATTAAATACTAAAATAAACAATAAAATACACAAAAAGAACTTGACAACATTAAAGTTTAGTTATATTATTCAACTAAACTATTAAATAAATAATAGTAAACAAAAAACCAATCTTTAGAATGAAGGGGGAGTAACATTATGAAAGGATTAAAAAAAATTATCAGTACCTTTCTTGTAACAGCAATGCTTGTTTCGTCTTTGTCGGCTTGTAGCGGTGGAGGTGGAAATTCATCTACAGGAGCATCGGAAAACGCCGGTGTTACTACGGATGCGGGAAGTACTCAGGGAACAAGCGCCGAGAAACTTGCAGGAAGTAATCCTGTGGCAGGCAAAAAAGTTGCATATATCATGATTATGCCGTCTGCTACAATTTTCCAGATGTGGAAAGATTCCTGTAAAAAGTTATGTGATGCACTAGATGTTCAGTTTGACTTTTTCTTCTGTGACGGAGACTTCAACAAGTGGCAGGATACTATACGTACCTGTGCATCTGCGGGATATGACGGGCTTTTGGTAAGTCACGGCAACCAGGACGGTTCTTATGTATTCCTTAAAGAGATATTGGAGCAGTATCCGAACCTGAAAATCGTTACTTTTGATACCCAGTTCTATGCAGATGGTGAGTATAAAAAACTTGAGGGTGTAACGCAGATGTTCCAGCAGGATAAGTCCCTTGTTACCGTTTTACTCGACAAAATGGTTGAAGAACACGGAGAAGGCGTAAGACTTGTAAAGGTTTGGAGAGGACCTAACTACAACAGTCCGTTTGACAGAAGAGAAGAAGGATGGCAGGAATACGAAAAAGCCGGCAAGATTAAGACTGTAGGCGAAGTTCAGCCGCTTCAGGATTCGGTTGATTCCGCAAATACGGTTACGGCAGCTTATCTGCAAAGCCTTAAGAGAGAAGATGTTGACGGAATTATAGCATACTATGATTTATACGGTCAGGGTGTATACAACGCTATTATGGAAAATGACAACTTTAACGGTAAAAAAGGTGAAGCGCTTCCTATGGCTTCTGTAGATATAGACCCTGTAGATATTACAAATATGCAAACGAAGCCTGAGATTTGGACAGCGGCAGGTACAACGGACTGGACACTTAACGGTGAGATAGCTATGCGTTTGCTTATGCTTGAGATGGCGGGAGAGTATGACAAGATTTACGACCCGGCTACACAGAAAATGGGTGTAGATGTTGTTGAGGTTCCGGGTACGGCTATTCCTGCGGATTCATTGAAACAGGATTCAACTGTAGAAAATTTGGGAAATATAGCGGGAGAAACTTACGGAAATCTCGGATATGTTTCGGAAGCTGAATGGATGCCTAGAGATCTCATTCATAAATAAAATTTGAAGTTTTAAGGGGGAAAGCACATGAAGAATGTGCTTTCTTCATACCGGTGCTAAAGAGAGGAGATTCATGGAAAAAATAAAATTGAGTACAAAAAAGGTGTCTATTGAGTTTCCGGGAGTTAAAGCCCTCGAAGATATTGATTTTGAGGTTTCGACCGGAGAAATAAGGGCGGTGGTGGGAGCCAACGGTGCAGGAAAGTCTACTCTTATGAAAGTATTTGCGGGAGCGAACCCTACCTATACCGGCGAAGTAATGCTTGACGGTAAAACGGTTGAACTCAGAACTCCGGTGGATGCCAAAAAACTCGGAATACAGATAGTTTATCAGGAGGTTGACACATCTTTGGTTCCTACACTTTCCGTAGCCGAAAACATAATGCTTAACGAAATGGTTATGACAGGCGGTTTTGCTATGAACTGGAAGCATACAAGGGAAGAAGCAAAAAAGGCGCTTGACAGGCTTCATGTCAAAGATATTAATGTTCGTACCTTGGTGCAGGATCTCTCCTTGGCACAAAAGCAAATGGTACTAATAGCATGTGCGGTGAGGATGAATTGTAATTTCCTGATTTTGGATGAGCCTACAGCACCGCTCAGTACCTCCGAAACGAGGGAGCTTTTTAATACGGTTAACAGGCTTAGGGAAAAAGAAAATATAGCTATACTTTTCATTTCCCACAGACTTGATGAAATACTTGAAATCTGTGAAAGCTATACCGTTATGAGAAACGGCAAAATAGTGGATAACAGTCCGGTAACAAAGGAAACGACGACAAAGGAAATAGTTGAAAAAATGCTCGGAAGGTCATTTGAAGAAAGCTTCCCTAAAGAGATTTGTGAGATAGGAGAAGAGCTTTTAAAGGTTGAGCATTTATCCGGAGCGGACGGAAAAGTCGAGGATGTTTCCATTACGGTTAAAAAAGGTGAGATTGTCGGTATAGGCGGGCTTGTGGGTGCAGGTAAGTCCGAGCTTTGTAAGCTTATATTCGGCGCCTATCAAAAGACATCCGGCAAGGTATATTTAAACGGTAAAGAGCTGAAAATAAAAAGCCCGGCGGATGCGGTAAAAAATAAAATCGCTTTTGTACCGGAAGAAAGAAGAAAGGAAGGTGTTCTCGTCGATGAGAGCGTATCTTTCAATCTTTCGGCAGCAAACCTCGGAGATTTCTGTACATTTTCTTTTATAGACAATAAAAAGGTGAAAAGGAATGCCGAGAAATTTGTTGAAGATTTGGGAATCAAGACTCCGAGCATTAAACAGGAGGTAAGGTTGCTTTCGGGAGGAAACCAACAAAAGGTGGTTGTAGGAAAATGGCTGGGTGCCGACAGTGATATATATATATTTGATGAGCCCACAAAAGGAGTTGATGTGGGTGCGAAGCAGGATATTTTCCGCTTGATAAACGAGATAGCTAAAAACGGAAAAGGTGTTATTTACGCTTCCTGTGAAAATGCGGAGCTGTTGTCCTTGACAGACAGAATGTATGTTATGTACAGCGGAAAAATTGTCGGAGAGCTTGCAACAAGTGAGGCAAGAGATGACAAGATAATGCATCTTTCGGTAGGCGGTAATGAATAAAAGTATTTTTCAGGGGGTATAATCAGTGAATACAAAAGTAAAGGGAAACCTTAATATAGGCAAATTTCTGGTAAGCTGGGCGGCGGTTCTTGCCCTGATACTCTGCTTTGTTATATTTACCGCTATAAAGGGAAGTGCCTTTATGTCGGGAAATAATATGGTCAATATTTTAAGAGCCATGGCTATAACCACGGTTTTCGGAATAGCGGCAACCATAACCATGGCACCCGACGGTTTCGATATGTCGGCGGCAACTCTTGCGAGCTGTTCGGCATACGTATTCGTATCGGCGTATCTTTGGTTCGGCTGTTCTTTGGTAATGTCTATACTTATATGTATAGGAGTCACCTTGGTTTTGTACCAACTTACCATGTTCCTTATTTTGGTATGTAAAATACCGGATATGCTTGCCACCTGTGCGCTTATGTTTGTTCATCAGGGTATAGGTCAGTGGTATATAGGAGGCGGTGCGGTTTCTACGGGTATGAGAACCTCATGGGGTGCACCACCTGCAAGAACGGCGCTTTCGGACTCGTTTTCAGCTATAGGAAGAGCACCTTGGATAATCATAATAATGTTTATGTGTGTTATAGCGGCACATATTTTCCTTAATTATACAAAGCACGGTCGTTATCTGTACGCTATGGGCGGAAACAGACAGGCGGCAAAGCTTTCGGGAATAAATATTAAAAAATACAGATATATGGCGGGAATGATTACCGCGGTATTTATTGCCATAGCCGGTATTTTGGTTGCTTCAAGAGGAAGCTCGGCACAGGTTATGTGCTGTGACGACTATCTTATGCCTTCGTTGGCGGCTGTCTTTGTTGGACGCACGGTAGGAGGGGCTGAAAAGCCTAATGCTCTCGGAACCATGATAGGATCCATACTGGTTTCGACACTGGAGAACGGACTTACTATATGTGCTGTTCCTTTCTATGTATTACCGGCGGTTAAAGGAGCGGTTTTGGCTCTCGCGCTTATAGCGGCATATATTTCTAAGAAAGAGGACTAGGGGGGATTGAAATGACGGATTTTTCAAAATATTTTCTCATGATAAACGAGGATGATCCGGAGGAAACGCAAAGGCTTGTTATAGAATATACTCTTCTTAAGACAAAGGGAAAAGGAGAAGGTAAGATAGATTGGGATGAGGCTACTATGAAGGCGAAAATTCCGGCATCTCACGGAAACCTTAATCATGTATGTAGAGTTATCGACGATAAGGGGCACAGTCTTTACATAAAGCAGGCGGGAGACACGCTCAGAATATCGGAAGATATGACGGCTACCTTGGACAGAAACAGACAGGAGTCGGAAATACTTCAGATAGAAGAAAAGCTTGCGCCGGGAATGGTTCCGCATATATATTTCTACGACACAGTCATGAGTGCCAGCGGTATGGAAGATTGCAGTAATTTTGAAGTGATGAGAGATGCTATGTTAAAGCATATAATATATCCCGGATTTGCCGAAAGAATTGCCGAGTTTATGGTGAATACACTGCTTTTATCAAGCGATGTGGTGATGGATCATAAGGAAAAGAAGGAGCTTACAAGACGCTTTATAACTCCGGATTTGGATGATATTACGGAAAAACTGGTACTTATGGAGCCGTATTTGGGGGCTGAGAGGAACAATATTTTTGAACCTAACAGAGAATTTGTAAAGAAGGAGTTATATTCGGATAAAATTTTGCATTTGGCTGTATCAAAATTAAAATTCAACTTTATGACAAATGCGCAGGCTTTACTTCACGGTGATTTGCATACCGGCTCAATATTTATAAGAGAAGACGGAATAAAGGTATTTGACTGCGAGTTCGGTACCTTCGCTCCTATGGGTTATGACATAGGAAACATAATAGCCAATATGATTTTTGCTTATGTGAACGGTCTTGCATACGAAAAAGATGAGTTCTGCAAGTGGACCTTGGAAACGATAAGAGACATAGTTGATAATTTTATAGAAAAGTTTAACGCTAAATATGATGAAGCCGTGACCGAGCCTATGGCAAAGGTGGAGGGCTTTAAGGAGTATTATCTGGACAGGGTACTTGACGACACCGCGGGCTATGCCGGAACCGAGCTTCACAGAAGAACCGTGGGAATGGCAAATGTTGCCGACGTTACCACAATAAAAGATGAGAATAAGCGTATGCTTGCCGAGAGAATCAATATACTTGCGGGAAAGGACTATATACTCAATAAAAAAGACTTCAGAACGGGAAAAGAATTTATGGAAGCAGTCATAAGAGCTACCGAAAATGCTAAGAAGTGGAGGGCATAGGACGCATGAAAACAGAAGAATTTTTTGATAAGCTGCTTACAGTAAGATTTACGGATGACAGAACGGGGGTTGATATAATAGATCAGACCTTGATTCCGGTTGAATTAAAGAGGATAGTATTAAATACGAAAGAAGAGATTTGGGAAGCTATAAAGAAGCTCAGAGTCAGGGGGGCTCCGGCTATAGGTGTTGCCGCCGCCTGCGGACTTGCGGTAGTTGCGGGAAGAATAAAAGCTGACAGCTACGAAGAGTTTTACAAAGAATTTAAAGAGGTAAAGGAATACTTGGCTACCTCAAGACCTACGGCTGTCAATCTTTTCTGGGCATTAAATCGTATGGATGCGACAGTACTTAAGAATAAGGACAAAAGCGTGGAAGAGATAAAGGCTACACTACTCGACGAAGCGGAGCTTATAAGGACGGAGGATATAGAGATAAGCCGCGGTATAGGTGAGATAGGCTTTAAGCTTATCAAGGAGCTTAAAAAAGAGGGTAAAGAAGTCGGTATTCTCACTCACTGTAACGCCGGAACATTGGCGACAGCCAAGTACGGAACAGCCACCGCACCTATGTATATAGCTCTTGAGCACGGCTTTAAGGGTGATGATATGCATGTGTATTGTGACGAGACAAGACCCTTACTCCAAGGAGCGAGACTTACCTCGTTCGAGCTTCACAATGCGGGAATAAAGACCACCTTACAGTGCGACAATATGGCATCGATACTTATGAAATCCGGAAAAATAGACCTTATCTTTGTAGGCTGTGACAGGGTTGCGGCAAACGGAGATGCGGCGAATAAGATAGGCACATCGGGAGTGGCTATATTGGCAAAGCACTATAATATTCCGTTTTACGTATGTGCACCGAGCTCAACCATAGATATGGAAACTCTTACAGGTAAGGACATACCTATAGAGCAAAGAGACGAGGAAGAGATAACGCAGATGTGGTATAAGGAGAGAATGGCTCCCGTGGGAGTAGATGTATACAATCCGGCATTTGACGTGACGGACCACGAGCTTATTACCGGAATAATTACGGAAAAGGGCTTATGCAAGGCACCTTATGACAAAGCCTTTAAGGAGCTTGGTATAGGAGGGAAATCATGCTAAGACATATTCCCGATTGTATTTCTCCCGAGCTTTTGAAGGTGTTGCATGAAATGGGACACGGAGACCGTATAGTGATAGGAGATGCCAACTTTCCGGCAAAATCGGTATCCAAAGGAAACATCAATATTCGCTGTGACGGGAACAAAGCCACCGAAATATTGGATGCTGTATTAGAGCTTATGCCGCTTGACGAGTTTATCGAAAAACCTGTGCTTATTATGGATAAGGCAGAGCAGCATAAAGACTTGGAAACTCCGGTTTGGGACGAGTTTAAGGAGATAGTTTCAAAGCATAATGAAAAAGCTTCGGATATGGTGGGCTTCATAGACAGATTCGCTTTTTATGAAGAAGCAAAAAAAGCCTATGCCGTTGTATCTACCACCGAAAAAGCTTTCTACGCTTGTGTGATATTGCAAAAAGGCTGTTTATAAGAAAGGGGTCTATGATGAAGAAGATAATAAATTTACCTGAAAACTATACCGATGATATGTTAAAGGGTATATATGCGGCTCATTCGGATAAGGTTTGTTATGTAAATGATGATTTGAGATGTTACTGTGCCGTTAAGGAAAAAAAGGGCAAGGTTGCAATAGTAACAGGCGGCGGAACGGGGCATTTACCGCTTTTCCTCGGCTATGTAGGCGAGGGACTGCTTGACGGCTGTGGTGTAGGCGGAGTATTCCAGTCCCCTTCGTCGGAGCAAATAGCCAATGTTACGAGACAGGTGGATGAGGGAGCGGGTACCTTGTTTTTGTACGGAAATTACACCGGCGATATAATGAATTTCGATATGGCGGCGGAATTTCTTGAAATGGAAGATATTAAAACAAGGAGTATAGTCGGAGCGGACGATCTGCTTTCAAGTAAGGATATAAATACAAGAAGAGGTGTAGCGGGCATTTTCTTTATGTATAAGTGCGCAGGTGCGAAGGCAAGCCTTATGGGAAGCCTTGACGAGGTTTACGAAGCTGCAAGAAAAGCAAAAGAAAACACCGGAACGGTGGGATTTGCACTTACTCCTTGCATTATACCCGAGCTTGGACACAGCAACTTTAAGCTGGGAGAAAACGAGATGGCTTTCGGAATGGGTATACACGGAGAGCCGGGAGTTTGGAACGGAGCGGTAAAAACTTCGGCGGAGCTTGCAAAGGAAGCTTTTGAAGAAATAGAAAAAGGCTTGGGATTAAAAGGCGGCGATGAGGTTTGCCTGCTTATAAACGGTCTGGGAGCTACAAGCCTTGAGGAGCTTTATATACTGTCCAATGATGTAACGAATCTGATAAAAGAAAAAGGAATAAAGATTTACAGAACATTTGTGGGAGAATATGCAACCAGCATGGAAATGGCGGGAGCTTCGATTTCTCTTTGCAAAGTGGACGATGAGATGAAAGTTCTTATAGATTTACCTGTGGATACGCCGTTTTATACACAGAAATAGGAGGGTTACATGGAAGAGATTTCAGCAAAAGAGCTTCCTAAGCTCTTTATGGGTGTGAGCGATATATTTTCCGAAAAAAAGGATGAGCTTTGCGAAATGGATGCAAACATGGGAGACGGAGATTTAGGTCTTACCATGAGTAAGGGCTTTGGAGAGTTGCCGACCTTGATTCGCGATAATATGGACGAGAATAATGTAGGTATGACCTTGGTAAAGGCGGGCATGAAGATGGCAAGTGTAGTCCCTTCCACTATGGGAACGCTTATGTCGAGCGGACTGATGGAGGGAGGAAAAAGGCTTAAGGATAAAAAGTCTATAGGCAGGGGGGAGCTTGTGGACTTCCTTTCCGGTTATGCGGAGGGAATTAAAAAAAGAGGGAAATGTGAGATAGGAGAGAGAACTCTTTTGGATTCTATTTATCCTGCTTATGAAGCTGCAAATGAAGCCTATGAAGCCGGAAAAAGTCTTGAAGAAATAATGGAAGCCGCCGTTTCGGGAAGCAAAAAGGGTGTTGAGGCAACGAAAGATATGTTACCTAAATACGGAAAGGCTGTTGTTTTTGCAGCCAAGGCAAAAGGAATCCCCGACCAGGGAGCGCTCGCCGGTTCCTACCTTTTGGAAGGTATGAGAAGATATTTTTTGTAAGCTTGGGAGATAAATAGCCAATACTGTTTACAAAAGCATACTTTACGGCTATTATTAAGACAGAGGAATTTAATAGCAGAGGAGGTCTTAATATGTTAAAGAAACATCAATTTTGGGCAGTTGTGGCAATGGTTGCAATGGTAATGTGTATGATTACAGGTCATAATATCACATCAAAACATAAACCTAAGGTTATCGCAGAGTAAGCTGAAAAGCTTAAAAAAGGGCGTGTAAGAAATGATTTTTCATTTTTTACACGCCCGAATATTTTATCCTGCATTATTCACGGTACAATATTTAAGTTAATTACCGTGCTATAAATATTTAAACTTAATCCATGACGCTGTAACTGACTTAATACACCTAAAAATGGGCAGACTTCCCCTAGTGTATCGAATAATTAAATAGAAAAAGGACAACTTACAGGGTAAAATAAAAGTTATTAAACAATAATTTACCTGCTAAGAAGTCCTTTATGAGTTGTGGATCCAAATATGTTTTTTACATGGCTTCTATCAGCCTTAAAAATATGATTATAAGTGCCAATAGACTTAAAATAAATATACTACTTAATAAAGAGAATTTTATTTATCTATATACATATCATTAATTACCGGTGCTCCAAGCGGTAATGAGGTGTCACTTGGCCAATAAGCAACATTCAAATCAAACCCTGCTTTTACATGCTGTCCGTTATATGCTTTTATATCCGGTAAATCATTTAACGAAAGTACCTTAACAGTTCGAGAATAAGAGCCACCGTCTATAGTCTTACATGTAAGTGCTTGTGGCATATCCAATATAAATAATATAAAATCTTTGTCTCTGTCTATAGAAGAATTCGGATTAGGATCATTAATTCCCTGTACCGCAAGAACTTCATTATATTTCAATACACGTATAGTACCGTTCAGTAAGGTGTATCTTGTATCGGCAACATCTACTTTCTTGGTTTGCACTATATTATTTTCAATCCATGCACCCGAAGCATTAACATGGTAATTATCAGGAGTTATTGTATTTATCATACAGTACCCGAATTTATCAAAATAATAACACTCTGCCGTACCGTCTGAATTACCATCTATCCATTGCCATGAGTTGGAAGGCCATGTTCCGTTGCCTTGGTCATACCACCAACCCTTATTATCCTGTATCCAAGTCCCTGCATAAGCATTCATTGTGAAAAATATTGCAAATACCGGTAATAATAATAACACTTTAATATTTCTCATAAGCACTTCCTTTCTATAGAAATATTGTTCTATATTAATAAACCATATGACTACCTACTAAGATTACCAATTCATATCTCTTAAATCAAGTCTCTTTCTTATTATTTATTTCTTGCAATTGTACTATAATCCAAAGACTTTGTTTATAACATTTACTATATACTTATCCTTAACCCTGCCTTGTCTTAATACCGGCTAATTGCTTAAGATCATTGCAAAAACTTTCTGCTTCTTTTTTATTCTTTGAGTAGATTATAGCCTTGGTATTATTCCTTTGATATATTGAGATCTTACTATGTCTTAAAAATAATAAAATCAATACAGGGCAGACAAAAAACAGAGGATAAAAAAATCCGATTATCGCTGTAACAACTACCCAAAATGTATTGTATCCGTTTAATACATTTGAAACGGATACAGCACTTATGTCTTGTAACAGTATCTCCGGCACTCTATTAAACTTCTTTGGTATAATTGAAATATAAATCCTATCCTCTCCTATACAAACATCACTTCTTATTTTTGAATTGGTCAAACTAAATATGTTACTTCCGCTCGCAGAGTAAAAACGGTAACTTCTCCCAATTAATAAATCTTTATTAAATACAGCCTGTGATTTATCATGCGATAAATTATCATGTGTTTCCAAGTTCGACTGATGATTCTGCTTCATTTTAACCCCCTCTTGTTTTTATGATATATTTAAACCCAAATTATTTACAATAAATAAAAATCACAATACATCATCCCTACCCTTGAGTTTTATTGAAAAATAAGTTTTTTTATCAAAGACTTTCTTTTAAAGGCAGATTTATCCACTTAAAAGGAAAATAACCTTTATTAGGAGCAGCCCGGAATTTGAAGAAAGAAATTTTAATTTTTCTATTGCTACTCATGGTTAACATATTTACAATACTTATAAAGGATTCCTTTGCAGGTTATTTATTGTTTGGGCATTTTTATTTTACCATGCAAGTTGTCTTTTTTCTAGTTACCGATTCTATGAAATGCAATATTTAACCTGCATTATTCACGGTACAATATTTAAGTTAATTACCGTGCTATAAATCTTTAAACTTAATCCATGACGCTGTAACTGACTTAATACACCTAAAAATGGGCAGACTTCCCCTAGGTAACATTTACAAGTAGTTCTCAAGCTGTCAAGGTTCATTATTAGTTGTTATTTAAGCTGTATACATAGCTTGCAGATAATGCCAATCGCCTAAACCAATTGAATATGTTATAAGCAAGTGCATGTATTTGAAGCCTGTTGGCATTTACAATTCTTGTATGAATGCTGACAGAAGCAAAGTCAAAACCTGTTTTACTTTACTTTATGAAGTTTTCCATCAAGCCTCTTTTGCAATAGAACTTGATAAGATATTCAGGGGATGACTCCATATTTGTAACAATGAGTGTATACATGTAAGTCATTTGGTTTTCAGGTTTTTCAACTTTACAGACAATATGTCTTTCATAATGCCAAGGACCTGCCTGATACATGAATTCACCATAAACTACAGCATAATCTCCTGTGAGTCCATCATAGCAAACAAGTGGATGGTAACCGTTACTTTGATAGTGGAAGTTAAATGCTCTGCCTTCCTGTTTACCATAGGCATTAAGAAGTGTTGAGTCCAAATCTAAAATGATAGCTTCAGGCATCTGAATGCTATAAACTTTCTTTTGAAGGATTTAGTTTATAGAAAGGAACTGTTTCAGAGAATCCCTATCCATTCGATTATGAAATCTTGAAATGGTCGGTTGTGATTAAAGTGCCTTCATTTAGCACTGCTTTAAACACAGGATCATTTGTAAGTTCATCTGAAGAAGGTTTTCTTTATCAGTGTGATAACGGAATAATGCAGAATCATTGGTCTTAAATGATTGACTGAAAAGTTTATCAATGCCAAGTTTACTTACGAATTCTTTTATAAGAAGTAAGCCTGCATCGGAGGATAAATCGCCTCCATCGAAATTAATTTTAATTTTTCTATTGCTTTCAAGTGATAAGGTGTTTACAATACTCATAAAGGGCTCCTTTGTGTAATTTTGTTAAGTTTTAGCACCTTAATTTTACCACAAATGTACGCCCTTTTTTTTCTTCACTTAATAAGTGAAAGCAATATTTTGTTAAAACACAGTAATTATGTGGCTTTCAGCCACTTTTACGGCTTTGTCATGAATAATCTGGGTTTATTTATATAAAACGTTATTATGTAAAGCCTCGTCGTAGTTCTTTGCTATCTTGTTCCAGTCGAGAACATTGAATAAAGCCTCAATATAGCTTGCTCTTAAATTCTTGTACTTAAGATAGTAAGCATGCTCCCAAACGTCTATCGCAAGTATAGGAGTAAGTTCTCCCTCGGTTTCAAGTATAGGATTGTCCTGATTAGGGCAAGCGCTGATGCTTAAGCTTCCGTTTCTGTCGGTGCTGAGGAAAGCCCAACCCGAACCGAACTGTCCTGCCGCCGCTGCACTGATTTTCTCTTTAAAGCTCTCAAAACTGCCGAAAGTCTCGTTTATCTTATCAGCTAAAACTCCGCCGGGTACACCTCCACCGTTAGGTGACAAATGTCCGAAGTAAAGGTTATGATTATAGTAACCGCCGCCGTTATTTCTTACCGCTGCGGCATCGCTCTTTTCAGGCGCTTTTTTCTTCCAATGAGCAAGAATAATCTCGATAGGCTTGCCTTCAAATCCCGAAGCCACAGCTCTGTCATTTAAGTTCTTTGTATAAGCTGCGTGATGCTTGGAATAATGAGTTTCCATAGTAAGAGCATCGATGTGGGGTTCCAAAGCGTCGAATGCGTAGTCCAATTTGATTTGTTCGTACATAATTAAAATTCTCCTTTTAAAATAGTTTATCTGTTGCAAACCTTTTTATAAACAAAAAAGGTAAAAATATTTTGATATTTCTCAATAATTCATAGTTATTAAGTATGAATTATTTGAAGTATAGCACACAATTTACTTTTATGCAATATAAGATGGAAGAGAAAATCCTTAGAAATAAAAACTTTGAATACCAAAGTTTATCGGTAAAACTTAACAAAAATGAAGGGTCATATTTGTATAAAACAACAAAAATAAGCTCGGACATTAATATTATATTGACCCGTTTATGTGTAAGTAGTATCATTGAAAGGAACAAAAACGTTTTCGGTAGTTAAAAAATAAGGAGAATATTTTGATGTGGTATCCATAAAAGATGTGGCTAAGGCGGCGGGGGTTTCCGTGAGCACCGTATCGCGTGCTTTAAATGATTATAACGATGTGGGAGAAAATACGAGAAAAAAGATAATAGATATAGCACAAAATCTCGGTTACAGACCAAGTCAAAGTGCAAGAAACCTTTCATCAAAAAGGAAGGAAAATGTTGCCATACTTATTTCGGGACTTGGCAGTAACAGCCCTATGGACGAGTTTACGGGAAATGTGTTAAAGGGTCTTAATTCATATATACAAGGAAAAAATATGACCATTGCCATGTACGGCATTTCATCCGAGATGCAGGCAAGGCAGAAACTGTCCGAATTTTGCAGACAGTACAGTCTTTCGGGGGTTATACTTGCCGGTCTAAAGATCGGAGACCCTTATCTTGAAGAAATTAAACATACGGATATACCTTGTGTGGGAATAGATATAAGGCTGGAAGGCAAGATGAGCGCCTCCGTATTGACAAATGAGGTTGAAGCGTTCAGAGAGATTACGAACTATGCCGTAGAGAAGGGTTTTTCACAGCCTGTTCTTGTAAAAGGAAAGGATGAAGCTTCGGTTACTCTTGACAGGTATAAGGGTTTTAAAAAAGCGCTTAAGGATAAGAACATTCCGGATGAAGTCGTTGATATTCTGGATTGCAGATTTGATGAGGACTTGGCTTATAAAAACGTGAAGGCATATATAGAAAAGCACAAAAAAACAAAGGGCAGAGCTTTTATATGCATGAGCGATCTTATGGCTGTTGCCGCCGTAAGGGCAATAGAAGACTTAGGCTACAGTCTTGATGAGGACTTTCTTGTCACGGGCTTTGACGGTATACAGCTTTTAAATTACATTAAGCCGAGAATAGCCACCATAGACCAGAATATGATAAGAAAAGGCTATGAGGGAATGCGTTTACTTATGAAGATTATTAAGAATACGGAAAAACCGAGAATAATATATGTAAAATATAATCTTATAAAAGGAGAATAATTTAATTTAAGGAGGAGTATTATAATGAAATTGAAAAAACTTTTGAAGTGGGGACTTGCACTGGGACTTTGTGCGGGACTTGCGGCTTGTTCCACAGGATCGGGCGGCTCGGGATCGGAGAGTGCAGGCGGAGAGTCTTCCAAGGTAGCCGAAGCCGGAGCTTCAGAGGAGAAAAAGGAAGAGGCGAAGGGAGAGGAGATAGAGCTTAAGATACCTACTTATCTTGCGGGAGAAAACGTCGGAGCTACATTTTTCTTGCCTCAGGTAGAGAGATTCAATAAAAAGTATGAGGGTAAGTATAAGGCAGTTGTTGAGGAAGTTGTTCAGGATTCCTATGCGGAAAAGATTAAACAGCTTGCAGGACAAAACAAGCTTCCGACCTTAGTGCATTCACCGGGTTCGGGCGGAATAGATACTCAGTGGTTTAAGCAGGTTATTCTTGACAACGACATGGCTTACGACCTTACCGAATTCGGAAAAGAGAATCCTGAAATTGCAGCTTCATGGATAGAGGGCTCAAAGGATTTTTGTACCGTTGACGGAAAGCTGATTTGCAATCCTTTAATAGTATTAAGACCTATAGGTTTATACTATAACGAGTCTCTTTATAAGCCGGAAAAGGATATAAGAGATATGAGTATGGACGAGTTTATTTCCGGTCTCGGGGAAAAGAAGCTGGCATTTATGACATCCGAAAATGCATGGACTTCATCTCTTATGTTGGCTGCACTTGTTGCCAATGAGGACGGAGGCGTAGACTTGTTAAATGACAATACAAGCGATAAGCTTTGGGACTACAATACACCTGCAATGGTAAACGCTGTAGGAAAGTTGCAAAAGCTGCTACAGAATAATGCGTCAAGCAACACCGTAGGAGCGGCTTATGCGGATGCGGCAAATGCTTTTATGAGCAATAATGCGGCTTTGATATGCAACGGTTCATGGATGGCATCCGAGTTTAACGAGGAGTCAAAGGATAAGTGGAGTAACGGCTTTGACGGAAAGGATGTAAAAACAACTATATATCCGGGAAATGTTGCACTTGCAAATCCTAAGGCGTACGGAGATTTCTGGATTTCAAATGCGGCAAGCGAAGAGCAGAAGGAAGCGGCAAAAGCGTTTCTTGCATTCAGAAGCTCAAAGGAGGAGATAGAGGCTTACATTTTGGCAGAGGGAGGAAATGCTCCTAATATCAAACACAGCGAGGATTTCTTAAGCAAGCTTAAGGAAAATGATATATTATATCAACTTGATCAGAGTATGAACGAAGATACAAAGTTCGTTGCCACTCTCGGAGACATATTCCCGGCTTCCGTAGCGGATACGGAGTTCGGAAAGCTTCTTCCTAAGTTGATCGATAATTCTTTGACACCGGAACAGTTCTGTGCCGAGTTGACAAAGAAAGCACAAGAAGCTAAACAGTAAGTATTTGTATGCTCCCTATGACAAAGTAGGGAGCATAACTTTTAAAACAAAGGGAGGATTTGGATGAATTCAAAAAAGAAAATAGCGGTAAGCAGGCTTGAGCGTAAAAACTATAAATGGATTTATTTATTTTTGCTTCCTTCGTTCCTTGTATTTATAACATTTTACATACAACCTATACTTACAGTGTTCTACACTTCGTTTACAAAGTGGGACGGCTTTAATGCCCCGAAATTTATAGGCTTTACAAATTACATAAATATGTTCGGAAACACAGCTTTCAGGTATTCGCTTAAAAATTTGCTTTTATGGTCCTTTATAGCGGCGGTTTTTCACGTCGGCTTCGGGGTGCTTGTGGCATTTGCCATATTTAAAAGACCTTACGGCTGGAAATTTACAAGAGCCGTTTTTATGATACCGAATGTAATAAGTGCGGCTGCATGGGCTATGATCTACAGATTTATGTTTCATGACGATATGGGAATGATAAATAATCTTATAAGAAAGGTATATCCTGATTTTCATGTACAGTGGTTTTATCAGTCGCCTTATGCTTTTATGGCGGTAACTCTGACATGGCTTTTTTATGCCGTAATTGTAACCTTGATAGTTTTAAACGACCTGCTTGCGATACCCGTCGACCTGTTTGAAGCGGCACGTGTTGACGGAGCTTCGGATTTTCAGCTTGTAAAATACATACAGCTTCCTCTTTGCAGAAATGCCATAGGAACATCCATTATAGCTTCGATTACGGCAAGGGTTGCCATGTATGAGCAGATAGCCTTGACGACGGCGGGCGGTCCGGGAGACGATACCATGAACTTACCCGTAATATTGGTAAAATCCATAATGGATTTAAAATACGGATATGCAAATGCGAACGGTGTAATAATGTTTATCATAGGTTTATTCATACTGTGGCTTGTAAATAAGCTGTTCAGAATGAATGAAAGTGTGTACTAGGGAGGTTTTTATGACTTTAAAAAATGTAGGAAAAATTTTGTCCAAGGTATGCACTTACTTTCTGCTTTTATTTACCGTTGTAATTTCAATCTTCCCTATAATATGGGTTATTATGTCGGCATTTAAGGATAATGCGATGATTTTATCGAGTCCGTTTTCCCTTCCGAAACAGATAAGCTTTGAGCCTTTTGTATACATTTTTTCAAAATATGATTTCGGAAGATATTTTATAAATTCATTTTTGATATCGGTAAGTTCAACCTTGGTGGCATTGGTATTTTTCGCTATGGGAAGCTATGTCCTTGCGAAGTATGAATTTCCCGGAAAAAATTTGATTTTTATCTTGTATACGGTTACTCTTCTGGTTCCGGCCCAGTCAAAGGCACAGCCCATTTTCTCTCTTATTATGAAGCTGGGACTTTATGACAATATATGGGGAGTGTCTTTGGTTTATGTTTCCATGGGACTTGCAATATCGACATTCATATTAAGACCTGCATTTATGGCTGTTCCCAAATCTTTGGATGAGGCGGCTGTAATAGAAGGAGCGAACTTTTTTACCGTCTTTTGGAAAATTAATTTACCGCTTGCAAAGGGAGGACTTGCGACAGCCGGAATACTGATGTTTTTAGGAAATTGGAACGAATATTTCTACGCATCCATACTTACGTCTTCGGACAGTACAAGAACACTGCCTCTGGCATTACAGTTTTTTACGGAAGCATTCTCATATAACTACCCTAGGCTGTTTGCCGCCTTAACCGTAGTTATATTACCGGGAATAATATTGTATATTTTGGCACAAGAGCAGGTACAGGCTTCTGTAGCAAGCTCGGGAATAAAAGGTTAGAGAGGATAGATATGCAACAGTTGGAATATAAGGGTACGGTAATCAAAGAAAGGTTCTTTGACAGAAAGAACATAAACAAGTGTGAAGCGATATTTACACAGGGAAACGGATATCTGGGCATAAGAAATGCGCTTGAAGAGCATTATGTAGGGGAAATAAGGGATACTTTCATAACGGGAACCTTTAACAAGGCTACAAAGGATGAGGTTACCGAACTGCCTAATATTGCGGATGTGAGCGGTATTAAAATCACTGTAGACGGCACGGAGTTCAGTCTTACGGAAGGAAAGATTATATTCTATGAAAGAAGTCTCGACTTAAGTACCGGCGAGACCTTGAGAAATATTATATGGGAAAGTACCGGCGGAATAAGGCTAAGGCTCTCCTTCAGGCGTTTTGTGTCTCTTGATAATGAGCACCTTTTTGTACAAAAAACAGATTTGGTGTGCAGTAAGGATGTAGAGCTTGTTATAGAAAGCGGAATAGACGGTTCCGTCACAAACAGCGGTGCCATGCATTTTGAGGATATACAAAGACGTGTATATGACGGCAAATACATGGAGTATGTTGCAAGGACAACTCAGTCGGGGGTAAGCGTCGTTCAGAGAGCTCTTTGCAGACTCAATAAAGAGGCTGCCGTGATTCCGGTTATGGGAAGAAGAACGCTTGCAAACAAATACAGCCTTAAGCTTAAGGCAAATGAGAAGCTGGATTTTGAAAAAATTTCCGTTTTTTTCTCTACAAGAGATAAGGAATTTACCGATATTACGGAGGAGAATAGGCTTTCCGAAGCAAAGAAAAGGGCGTCTTTGCTTATAAGAGAGCTTGAGAACATAAGCTATACCGAGATTTTTAAAAGCAGTGAGTTAAAATGGGCGGAGTATCTGAAAAAAAGCAGAATAGAAATAGGAACGGATGACGACTATGTCAAAACCGCAATCAATTTTGCCTTGTATCACTTAAGGATAATGGTTAAGCCTGACGACAACCGCGTAGGTATAGGAGCGAAGGCTCTGAGCGGAGAGGGGTACAAGGGTCATTCTTTCTGGGATACGGAGCTTTTTATACTTCCGTATTTCACACACACACATCCTGAAATTGCGAGGACGCTTCTTGAATACAGGTATCACAACCTTTACGAAGCAAGACTTAAAGCAAAGGAACACGGCTATGAGGGAGCTATGTATCCGTGGGAGTGTGCGTGGGTGGATGACGGAGAGGTAACTCCTCTTTATATGGGTGCAGATATAGTGACGGGCGAGATAACAAAGGTCTGGACGGGTATTATAGAACACCATATAACCGCGGATATAGTATATGCCATAGACCATTATTATAAGGTGACAAACGACAGAGACTATATGGAAAAGTACGGCTATGAAATAATATTTGAAGCGGCACTTTTTTGGGTGAGCAGGCTTGAATACATAGCGGATAAGGACAGGTATGAGATACGTGATGTTATAGGTCCGGATGAGTATAAGGAGCATGTCGATAATAATGCATATACAAATTATATGGCGGCTTATACTATGAAATCGGCGCTCTTTTGGATTAATTATCTTAAGAACAATAACGAGGATCTGTATGAAGTCTTGGACTCAAAGCTTGATATAGGGCATATAAAACAAAGTATAGAGAATAAATTGCCTAAGCTTTATCTGCCGAAGGCGGGTGAGAATGGGATAGTTCCCCAGACGGATACATTTTTAAGCTTGAAGGAGCTTGATATAAGCAGGTATAAAAATTCGGACGAGGTACTTGTAATATATAAGGATTTTAATACCAAGCAACTTAATGAGTATATGGTTTCAAAGCAGTCCGACACGGTTATGCTTTTGTATTTATTCAGAGATTTATTTGATTCTGAAACAAGAAAAAAGAATTTTGTGTTTTATGAAGATAAGACTTTGCATGATTCATCATTGAGCAAATCCACACATGCAATTTTGGCTAATGAATTCGGTTTTGAGGAAATGGCGTACAAGCTGTTTTTGGGAGCCGTAAGCATTGATCTGGGGCCTAATATGAAGTCTTCCGATGAAGGAATACACAGCGCCGCTATAGGCGGAATATGGGGAAGCTATGTACTTGGTTTCGGCGGTGTCAGCATGGACGAAAAAGGGTTAAATATTAATCCTTCCTTACCTAAAGACTGGAGTTTCCTTGAGTTTCCGCTGGTATACCGTGGAACGAGCCTTAGAGTAAGGGTGGAAAGAGGCAATCTTGTGAGCGTACAAAAGCTTGAAGGAAAGAGTGTGGAGATTTACGTAAAAGGAGATAGACTGCTTATCTGATAAGTAGCGGTATTTTGCCGGTAAAATATGGGAGATAAGAATGGAGAATAGAAGATATAAGGGAATTATATTTGACCTTGACGGGGTTATCTGCCATACTGATACATATCATTATATGGCTTGGAAGAGCTTGGCGGACAGGCTGGGTATATATTTCGACGAAGAGATAAATAACAGACTCAGAGGTGTGAGCCGTATGCAGAGTCTTGAGATTATTCTTGAAAAATCGGACAAGGTATATAGTGACAAAGAAAAAGAAGAATTTGCGAATAGTAAAAATGAGTTGTACAGGGAGCTCTTGAACGGGATGAGCGAAAAGGATTTGGACGAAAAGGTCAGAGAGACCTTGGAAATCTTAAAAGAAAGAGGCTACAAAACCGCTATAGCTTCGTCCAGTAAAAATGCAAGACTTATATTGTCTAAACTGAAACTTGACAACTTTTTTGATATTATTATAGACGGTAACGACATAAAACATTCAAAGCCCGATAAGGAGGTGTTTGAAAAGGCGGGGCAGGGGCTTTTGCTTTTGCCGGAGGAATGTTTGGTTGTTGAAGATGCGGCTTCCGGGGTAGAGGGAGCGCTAAGAGCGGGTATGAAAACAGCAGGTATAGGAGAAGCAAATAAACTGAGCAATGTGAGTTATCGCTTGGAGAGCTTTGAGGATTTGCAAAAGTATTGTTTATAGGAAAGGGGATAAAATGACAGACACAAAAACGGCAGATGCTTCGATAATTAAAGGGGGGAGTTATCGCATCAGCGTACTTACGGACAGACTTATAAGGTTGGAGTACAGCAAAAAAGGAATATTTGTTGACGATGAAACGGCTGTTGTAACAAATAGAGCTTTTCCTGCTGTAAAATTTGATGTACAGGATACCAAAGATAAGCTTATTATAGTTACCGATTATTTGAGGCTTATATATGACAAAAAGGAGTTTTCAAAAGAAGGACTTCGAATAAACGTAAGCGGAAACTATGGGACAACTTCAAGTGTATGGCACTACGGAGATGAAAATGAAAGCTTAAAGGGAACAACAAGAACACTTGATAATGTAGACGGTGCTACAAGTCTTGACGAGGGAATTGTGTCAAGAAAGCTTTGGTCGGTAGTGGACGACAGTAAATCCATGCTTATAACTAAAGAAGGCTTTAAGTTAAGAGAGGATGAGGATGCGACGGATTTATATTTCTTCGGCTACGGTCTTGACTTTTTAGGGGCACTTAAGGACTTTTATACATTGAGCGGTGTAATGCCTTTACTTCCGAGATTTACCTTCGGAAACTGGTGGAGCAGATATTACAAGTACACACAGGAGTCTTATTTGGAACTGGTTAAAAGGTTTGAGAAGGAAGAAATACCTTTCAGTGTTGCGGTACTTGATATGGACTGGCATTTGACCGATGTGGAACCTAAATACGGTACAGGCTGGACGGGCTACACATGGAATAAGGATTTGTTTCCGAATCCGGACAAATTTTTAACTCAACTGCATTCAATGGGATATAAGGTGTTTCTCAATGTTCATCCGGCAGACGGAGTAAGAGCCTATGAGAGCTGTTACAAGGAATTCGGAAAGTTTATGGGTGTGGACAGAAAAAAAGAGGAACCTGTACTTTTTGATATAGCCGATGATAAATTCAGAGAAGGATATTTTAAGTATGTTCACCATCCGCTTGAAAAGCAGGGTGTGGATTATTGGTGGATAGATTGGCAGCAGGGAGAAAACTCAGGGCTTAAAGGATTGGATCCTTTGTGGCTTTTAAACCATTCTCATTATAAGGATTCCATAAAAAGAGAGCTTAGAAGAGGTCTTATACTGTCAAGATATGCCGGTGTGGGAAGTCATAAGTACCCTATAGGTTTTTCGGGAGATACTATTATTACATGGGAGAGTCTTGATTTTCAGCCATATTTTACGGCTACCGCATCCAATATAGGCTACGCCTGGTGGAGCCATGACATAGGCGGGCACATGAACGGAATAAGAGATGATGAACTCTTTGTCAGATGGGTGCAGTTCGGAGTATTTTCACCTATAATGAGATTGCACAGTACCTGTAACGAGTTTTCAGGAAAAGAGCCTTGGAAGTACAATCCGGCGGCTGAAAAAGTGGTTAAAAAGTATTTGAGACTTCGCCACAGACTTATACCTTATCTGTACACAATGAACAGAAGGGCTCATGTGGATAAACTGCCTTTGATATTGCCTCTTTATTATTACGAGCCTGAAAATGATAAGGTTTACGAATATAAAAATGAATATTATTTCGGCAAGGATTTGATAGTATGTCCTGTAACTAAGAAGCTTGATGCAGCGAGCGGTCTGGCAAAGACAAAGATTTGGCTTCCTAAGGGTGATTGGGTTGATATTTTTACGGGAGTAAGATACAGCGGAAATCGTGAACTTGAAATATACAGAGATTTGGAAGATATAGCCGTATTTGCAAGAGAGGGAAGTATTCTTCCGCTTGATACAAATATGAGTAGCAATGATATAAGCAGTCCCGCCGAGCTTGATTTACACGTTTTTGTCGGTAAAGAAGGAGAGTTTACTCTTGCCGAGGACAGAAAAGAGCTTATTGACTTTGTTGAAAAGGACTGGGCATATACAAGATATGAAACCGGAGAAGTTAAGAAGACCGGAATTGTAAATGATGAGAACTGGAATTATTCCTTTAAAATCAATCCGGTCATAGGAAACGCCGCGGCAATAAGAGTAAAAAGAAAATACAACTTATATTTCTATGGGGTAAAAAGCTATTATAAGCTCAATATTATGGTGAACAAGGAGCTTTTAAGCCCTCTCGGCATGGAATATGACGAAAGTTTATCGGCTCTTGTCATCAGGCTACCGAAGATTGCTGTAGACTCTAAGGTTGAGATAAAAATAGACATAAGAAACAGCGACCTGACCGACGGCATACAAAACAGGATATTCAATATGCTTAACAAGGCACAAATAGAATATGACTTAAAAACGAGGGTAATGGATGTTGTAAGAAAGCTTAACTTAGAGAATGCCGGCGAAGTAATGGGCGAAATTTACAGTGTATGCGAGAATGAATATTTGAGAGGAGCGATAATAGAGCTTCTTTCGGCAAAGTAAAGATATATTAAAATGCATTAAGTTAAATCAGGGAAACACCGGGGAGTGTTTCCCTGATTTTATGAGAGCTTGTGAAAATTTTTCTGTAAATAATGTAAAGAAAGGTCTTCTATGATAAA
>CAUQXC010000010.1:0-60589 GCA_963522175.1 uncultured Lachnospiraceae bacterium | reverse complement strand
GTAAAACTTAAAAAGTGGAAATATCAAGATACCTTTCGAGGATTTGACTGGTAAATCCTAAACGGTTAAAAGTCGGGTTTTGTAAGCCGAAAAGCTGTATCCTTCGGTATTTTCGATTTAAGATACATTACAAGTTTGAAGCTGTCGGGGGATATATTCACAAGGGCAAAATTTTACTGAGGGTTACAACAAAAAATGAACACCAACAGTCCAAAGAGTATAAAAATTTATATTTTTATAAGATAATTGTTAATATTTTAAAGAATAAAAATAGGTGGGGAATATGGCTAAATTTATAAAAAAGGTACTTATATGTATAGCGGTGATATCAATACTCTGTCTCGGTTTTAATACCTTGCCGGATTTGTACTATGAAATAAACACTGAAAGGCTTGCGGTAAAAAAAGCAATTTCTATGGAGGAGGCGTTAGATAAATTTGATAATAAGGAATATTTTATAATTAAATGGGCAGCTATGGGCATTCCGGGTGCATTTTTTGAATTTGCTTATGGAGATGATAGGGGTGCAGGAGTTAATCTTAAAGGTAAAAGCCTGCTTAGTGATTTGAGCGACAATATCTGTTATGCCGGAGAAAATTTATTTTTGGTTTACGGTAGAAGAAAAAGAATATGTGTAGATCCCGACCCTACATCTGATGACCAAACAGAATACATAATTGATGTGAAATCGTGGGACATAATAGCACCGATAGAAAGAGATTATACTTATTCGAAACATGGAAGATGGTTTTATCCTAAAAAATATCTTGATATATATGATGTAAAGCATAAAGATTATGAACCGTAAGAATGGAAGTAGGAAAAGGTGAATTTATTGCGTGAAAAGGTAAAAAAATCGACTTTTCACGCAATAAAAATATGTTAGAACCTATGCGGACTATGTGGCGTATTCGTTTACAAAGGACAGGCTTTTAAGCACAAGACTTGCAAGCGACCCGAAAGGGAATATCCGGCAAAGAGAAATCCGCTGTTTTTGATAAGACCGAATCGGGCAATAAACTTGACTAAAGCAGGTATATATTGTATAAGTATATGTGGCACATTCTGCTTTTTTAGCGGAAAAACGGGGCACAAGAGGAAAAAATCATGAAAAAGATAAGAAAAACGGTAGGCATTATTCTTGCGGTATTGTTGTTCTTAAATATGTCATTGTCCTTGGCTTTAGGTTTTGAGGCTAAAACCGAAAATTTCGAGGAAAATTCCGAGGATTATGTGTTGGATAATGACATAAACTTTGCGAGTCCTTCGAATGCTTATGAAGATGAAGAGTACAATCCCGATAATGTAGTGCCGGCGACGGCATCGGACTATGTATATGAGGATTTTTCAAAATATTATACTAAACCGGATTATGGGGACGAGGATACACCGAGAAGGCGAAGTAAAAGATCTCCGGTGTACGAAGAAGAAAAGAAGCTTTCCGACTATGTAAAGCTTTATAAAAAAGCTAAAAAACTTGAGGGACTCACCAATGTCTGGGAAGTAAGTCTCGGGGTTGAGGCGAAGGATATACAAGAGGATTCGGATATAGTTCTTGTTATAGACAGATCCGGAAGTATGAACAATAACGGACGAATGGATAAGGCCAGAAGAGCCGGAAACAAGTTTATAGATACCATCTTCGATACCACAAAAAACAAGTCGTATTCGAGAACGAGGGTGGCTGTGATTTCATATTCGAGTGACGTAAGGCTGGATTCGGCGCTCGTCGGCTATGCGGGAAGACAGACTCTAAAGTCAAAAATAAACTCTATGACTGCGGGAGGCGGAACCTTTACTCAGGCGGGACTTAAGCATGCGAGAGATTTGTTGAAAAATTCCACAGCAAAGCATAAGAGCATAATTTTATTGTCGGACGGTGAGCCGACCTACAGCTACGGGCTTAAACAACCCGATGATTTTGTGGAGCACTATAAAACCGAAAATTGGTTGTGGTATACATATACGCATTATAAGACAAGCACGGTTCCCAAAGAAAGAGATTATAATTACGCAACAAGTGACAGAGTCGGAAACGGTACAAGGCTGACAACGGAGTACAGAAGAACTACCCGAGGTTCCAAGGTCACCGTTTATGAATATGACCACGGAAACAGCGCCATTGCTGAAGCTTCCATAGTCAAGTCCTCGGGTATAAGCATATATGCCATAGGCTTACAGACGGTAGATGAAGGAAGCAGGGTACTCAGAGAAATAGGAGCAGGTTCGGGAGGCTTTACCGAGGTTCAGGATGTAAATGAACTGGAAAGTGTTTTTGAAAATGCGGCAAATAACATTCTCCTTTCAATGAAGAATATAAGCATAAGCGACCCGATGGGACAAGGGATAGTTATTCCTAACGGATATCTGTCCGATATAACGGTGACTCAAGGCACTTATACCTATGACAGCAATACAAGAACGCTGAATTGGGATGTGGGAAAAGAACTTATTAATTATAAAGCGGGACAGAACGGTGTAAGATATGCCGAAATCAAGTATAAGGTTACTTTGGATGACGGTATAGCCGGTACACAATCGGCGGACGGACAGTATTTTACAAACGGAAATGCTACAGTCAAGTATCAGGACCAAGGAGGAGGGGAGAAAAAAGGAGAATTCCCTAAGCCTAAGGTTAATCCGATTGTTGTGGTTCTTGAGAAAAAGCTTATAGACAGCAAGGGAAAGGTGATTACTCAAAGCGATCCGGCTAACAGAAACTTTAAGATAAGACTTACCGGGCGTAAAGGCGGAGCAGTCGTTTATCAAAAAGATTATATTTTGAAGGCGGGACAGAAAAAGATAGCCGATGATTTAAAAGTAGATGCTAATTATACGGTAGAAGAAATATTTGATAATGCTGCGGGTATAAACGGAGAAGATTATTTGCTTAATATCTCGCTTAAAAATAAAACCGCAACGAGCTACACCCAAATAAATACATTTTATCTTGGAAATGAAAATTCGGATTATGATATTCTGATTAGCAATACCGAGAAAAAATTGGGGAAAATAAAAGTTGTAAAAAATTTCGCCTCATCACCGGACGGAGGGAAAACCGTACTTGAAGGAGATGAGAATCTTGCTTCAAACCCTGAATACAGCTTTGAACTCAAAAGCACGGATGGAAGCTATAGACAGAATTTCAAGCTTAAAGCGGGAGAGGAAAAGGTTTTTGAAAATCTTTCTTACGGGGATTATACCTTAAAAGAGCTTAATGTTCCTTCGAATATTAGGGTTTCGTATGCGGATGATGACATAAGTACCTCAAAAACTGATGGAAAGGTCAGTTTAACTATAGGAGAAAAAGAGAAGAAATTCACTGTTACCAATACGCCGACGGATATTTCCACCGAACTTAAGGTTAAAAAAGAGTGGTTAAATACGGCTCCCGCAAATACGGAGTTAAACTTTAAGCTTCTGGGAGACGGTAAGGAGCTTAAGCGTATCAAAAACGGAGTTGAGGAAAAAATCACCTTCAAGCTTGGCAATGCCAATTCGTGGCAGACGAAGATTACGGAATTACCTAAATATGACAGCAAGGGAAAGCTCATAAAATATACCGTTGAGGAGCAAGCTGTTCCGAGCGGTTACAGTGTGGAGTATGATGATAAAATTGCGGGAACGATTACCGTAAAAAACAGAAAAAATACCAGCTTCAGACTCATAAAAAATGTTGCCGGAAATGCCGGAGACAAAAATAAAAAGTTTAAGTTTAAGGTTTCCGTCCAAAGAAATAACAAAGAGATATACACGGAAAATACGGAACTTAAAAATACGGAAATCTTTTTTATCGACTCGTTTGAAAATAAACTCGACGGACAGCAGGATTACATAAGAGCGGGAGATGAGATAAGAGTTGCCGAGCTTAATGCCGTTGATGATGGCTACACTGTAAATGCGAATTTGGGAAATTTAAGTATTTCGGGGAATATCGCCACTGTCAAGTACAGTGTGAAAACTTCGGATTCGGATATTTCGATGAATATAAATAATACTAAGAATCTGATTCCGCAAACCGGTATAAATTTACAAAAAAATAATAAATTTCCGTACATATTTACTATTGTCACCTGTTGCCTATTTATGGTAATATTTACATGTATGCCCAAAAAAGATAGGAGGAGTTGATGGAAGCAAAGGAAGCTATACAAATCAATGATATAGTTGCCGAACTGAAAAAAACGAAGTTCAGATATAAGCTTGTCGGCGGAGTTGATGAGATTGATGTCTGGAAAAAAATTGAAGAGTTGAACAGGTATTATGAAATACTGCTTGAGTTCGAGAAGGAAAAATCAAAAGTGCTTGTCGAGGAAAAGGAAAAAGAGCTTGAAAGACTCAGAGATCTTTTGGACAAGATAAAGCTTAGGATAGAGAGAAACAATGGCTAGTGTGGGTAAGAGTAAAGAAAGTCCCAACTCGGTTGTTAAGGACAGAATCAGACATCTCATATATATTGAAGAAATACAGGCATTTTTTTCGAAAGTATTTTTTCTTTTTGTGTTTATCTACATTATATTCGGATTTTGCTTCGGTTTACAGCCCATGGGCAGTAACGATATGAGTCCGAGGCTTGGTGCCGGTGACGTTGCCTTATTTTACAGGCTGGAAACAAAGTACAGCTTTCATGATGTAATTGTTTTGAAAAAAGATAAAAAGAATTACATTCTTAGGGTAATAGGTTTGCCGGGAGATAAAATAGATATAGTCAACGATGCCCTTATCGTTAATGACAGTCATCTTGTCGAATCGGATATATTTTATCCGACATCAAAGTTTGATGATAATGTAAGCTATCCTTTGGAATTGTCCGAGGGTGAGTACTTCGTACTGGGAGATTACAGAAACGGTGCGAAAGACAGCAGGTTTTTCGGAGTTGTAAAAGCTAAGGAAATAAAGGGAAAAGTAATAACGATTTTTAGACGTTCTAATATATAGACGTATAAAATATAAAAATAACAATAACAATAACAAATAATTCAAAAGGAGAATTGGTAATATGAAAAAGAATTTATTTAAGAGATTAGCTGTAAGCGTAGCAGCTTTAGGATTGGTGGCAACGATGCAGTTCCCTGCAATGGCGGCACTCACAGAGCAATCATTTGATAAGGTACTTAAGAAGGATGCAAATGCTTATGCTCCTAATACAACATTTACATTTACTGTTGCACCTGCAGGAGCAACAACGGTAGCAACAAACGGTTTGCTTTCCTATGCAGGTGTAGCCGGTGGAGTTACAGTTACACAGCAGGCTGTGTTCAGCCCTGCAACCAGCTATAATTCGGCAGTAGGCGGTTTAGGACAAACAGAGATTAAGACGGAGTTTAAATTAAATTTTGACGCAACCAGATTTACAGCACCGGGAACATACCACTATACCTTAACAGAGGCAGACGGCGGTTATGACGGTATGACTTATGATACGGCAGCAAAGGATTTATACGTTTTTGTGCAGAATGATGCTGCCGGTACGGGATATGAGGTTTCCAGTGTTATCTTGGCTAAAGGAGATGTTACAACCGCTTCAAACAAAATAACAAAGATAGAGAATAATTATGCAATAGATGCAGGAAATGTAAATAACGGTACTCACGAGCTTAAGGTAAGCAAAACCGTTACAGGTAACCAAGGTGACAGATCAAAAGATTTTACATTTACCATTAAAGTAAGCGGAGCGGCAGGAGAGCAGTACAAAGTTGTGAAGGGTGCAACAGAAAGTACGCTTACATCAGGTACTGAAGCTACTTATACTTTAAAGCATAATGAGAATTTTGTTGTATATGGTCTTTCAAAAAATGATAAGTTTGAAGTTGGAGAGACGATAGTTGCTGCTGACGGATATACAACCACAGCAAAACTTGATAATGTCGATGAAACTCTTACAAACGGTAAAATGGCGGAAAAGACACAAGGTACGGCAAACCGTGATTTGGCATATACAAATGATAAGAACGTAGTTACTCCTACCGGTATAGCTGTAAGCTTCGCACCATATATACTTCTTGTTCTCTTTGCCGGTGTAGCGGGCAAAATCTTCATGGGCAGAAGAAAAATTGAGGAATAATGAATACCGCATATAGGCTTGCCAGAGCGGGAAACAGACTTGTCTCCGGCATAGCCTTCATATTTATTCTCCTTATGCTCAGCTACGGCGGATATTCCATGTGGGATAATTATATGACAATTAAAGGGGCTTTCTTATCCAAGGACTTATTGGAGTTTAAGCCCCAAAGTAATGTCGGAAACGGAGAAAATCCGACTCTGGATGAGCTTAAGGGTATAAATCCGGATGTAAGGGCATGGCTTACCATAGACGGCACGGGTATAGATTATCCCGTAGTTCAGGGAAGGAATGACCTTGAATATGTAAATAAAGATATATACGGAGAGTTCAAGCTTTCAGGTTCTATTTTCCTTAGTTGCTTGAATACCATGGATTTTACTGACAGATATAATCTTGTATACGGACATCATATAGAGCAGGGACTTATGTTCAGCGATATAGATAAATTCTTGGAAAATGATTTCTTCGAAAAGCATTTGACGGGGAAATTATATCTTCCGAATGAAACTTACAATTTGGAAGTTTTTGCCTGTGTAAGCACCGATGCCTATGACGGCGATGTTTATGATGTAGATTCTTTAAAAATGAAGAGCATGGCTTCGGTGGCGGATAAATTAAGGACAAAGGAAGGACACTTCAGGGATGCCTTTGCCGGTGATGAAAAAATCATTGCTTTGTCAACCTGTGCGGACGCCACCACCTACCGCAGACATATTTTATTTGCATATATGAAAAATTGAGAGGAGGAAAGTATTGAAGCATTTAAAATTTAAAATTCTTATACTGAGTATTTTTTTATTAAGTGTATTTTTAAATATTTCCAATGTATTTGCCTCCGAAACCAAAGAAATAGAACTAAAATTCTCTCATACATTTATAAATGAAACGAGGGAGCAAAAAGATGATATCTATATATATGCCGTGCAGGCTTTGGACGGTGCGCCGCTTCCTACACATATAGAAAGCAGGCATTGTAATGCAAGGTTTATAAATCCTGCCGATTACGG
Organism: uncultured Lachnospiraceae bacterium; assembly: GCA_963522175.1. Taxonomy (GTDB): domain Bacteria; phylum Bacillota; class Clostridia; order Lachnospirales; family Lachnospiraceae; genus CAKAHY01. The sequence goes on along the minus strand of CAUQXC010000010.1, from coordinate 53,518 downwards.
TTATACCGTTCCGGCAGATACACTTTTGTTTGCAATAAATGCACGCGACGGTGTGGCAGGCAGACAGGGTGGTAGGGAAGAATTTAAGTTTGATGACATAGGTCTCAAGCTTCGTTTTGAACTTACCCTAAGTGAGGATATAAATAAATACATCATATATAGCTGGGATGCATATAATAACAGAAAAGAAAATCATTTCTATACCTTGGATAAGTTTAGAATGAATTTATATACTTTGGAGGACTTCTCGGTTCAACCGACAGGGATACTTCCTCTGGTGATTCTTTACAGAACCGACTTGAATGCAAGCGCAAGTAATTCAGGCTTCAAGGTTGACGCCGCAGATTTCTATATGGCTTATGAAAGATATCGTTCGGGCGGAGGAAGTCGAAGCGGAAGCGACGGAGGTGTAGTAAAGGTTGAGATTCCTAAAAAGGTATCAAAGGTGGAGGATAAATCGGACCCCCAAAAAACCGAAGAGGGTACCGGTGATGCTTCACGCGGACAGGACGATAAAGCCTTGAGCACGGATAAAAGTGCCGAGTCTAAAGTATCCGGAGAGGGACTCCCTAAAACAGGGGAGATAGAAACAGCGTTTACCTATATATGGGTATACGGTGTGATTTTTATGGTATTCGGTATGGCTCTTTTGATATTTGACAGGAAGAAAGAAAAAGAAGAAAAAACGGAAAAAACTGATGAATAAGAAAAAAATAGGTTATATATTTGTTTTGGCGGGCTTAGTAGTATTACTAGGCTCCGTTTTTCTATATATAAACAACAGGATTATGTATTTTAACGCTGTATTGAAAAGTAAGGGAATAGTTGCGGGAATATCGGAATACAGCGACGATATAAGTGAAAAAGTAAAAGAATATGAAAAAAACAATCAGGATTTAAAAGAAGAGGATATATTGAGTCTTGAATTCGGGGAAACTAAGTATATAGGCTATATACATATACCGAAGTTCGAACAGAGTATCCCTGTTAAGGAAGAAGAAAAGGACAGCGAGGGGCTTGATTATATTCCATACTTGTATTTTAAAAATACAAGCTACAACAATATGCTCATTTGCGATAAATATGCGGGGGGACAGCTTGAAAAGCTTAAGACTTTGGAGATAGATGATGAGGTTGACTTTATTGATATCCTTTCAAATCTTACAGTGTATAAAATAAAAAGCAAAAAAATTATATACAGGTATGAGGAGCTTATGTCTTCGGAGGAAGAGCTTACATTTGCCTTTCCTTTGTATGGAAAAGGTATATATGTTGTGGTCTGTGAAAGGGAAACAAAGCTTGAATAAGTACCTAATTTATAATTGCAACAAAGCGGTATTCGTGATAGAATGAAATGTAATTTTGAAAATGGATAGGTACGCTTATGAGAGAAAAGATTAATCGCTTGGCTGCCGGCAATATAGACATAGACTTACCTGAAGTGGTAATAAAGCCCGTGTTTATAGAGCAACCGGTCAGGGCATCATCCGTGACCACGGTGGAGCTGCATATTAATACGGAAAATAGCATAGTGATTAAAGGTCTGCTGTATTCGAGTAATTACAGAGTAAGGCTTGCAAGTAAGTCCTTCGGAGGGCTTAAGAACCTTATTCCGCTTGAGGTGGATGCTTCTTATCTCGGAATAGGAGATATTATTGAGGGAAGTATTAAGGCTGTGACCAATGCCGGAGAGTTTGTTGTCCCGTACAAGTTTACTACATTTTCAAATAAAACAAGCGGTATTTTGAGCGAACTTAAGGACATAAAAGATTTTCTCCTTGTATATAAAGAGGACAGAGAAAGCGCTGTCCGTATTTTCGAATATAAAGATTTTACGGAAGCTTTATTCATGAATGACTTTACCTACAGAGCTTTATATAATGCATTCAGCGGAAAAAACAACAAGATGAGTGCCTTGGAAGAGTTTTTTATAGGTTGCGGAGTTAAATCGAGAATAGAAATCGGATCTCCGAGAAGCAGTTATGTTTTTAACGCCAAAGAACCGGAAAATGAGTTCGAATTCAAAATAAGAAAAAGTATCTGGGGATATATAAGCCTTAATGTGAGTTCGGAAGAGGATTTCATACAGATACAAAGAAAACAGGTAACGGATACCGACTTTGAAAATGATGAACTTTTGTATAGCTTTAAAGTAATAAAGGAAAGGCTGAAAGTCGGCATTAACAAGGCAAGTATAAGATTTTCAAATATTTATACGGACTTTAGAGTCAATATAGAAATTATAAACAGTGTTGAAGACAGAGCTGTAAGAGATAAAAGAACTTATTTGGCGGATAAGAAAAAGATCCTTTCATATATGGAATACAGGCTTCAATATGAGAATGCCGACAGCGAAGAAAAAGAGATACTTCCGGAGCTTATGCAGCTTGAGCTTGACGAAACAAGCGGCTCTGATGAAGACCGCGTAAAGCTTGCTTTACTTAAGGCAGAAACCTTTTATATAAGGAGAAAAAAGGGAAAAGCGTTTGAGTTTATAGAAAGTGTAAGAGAAGATATAGTTAAGCTTAATAAAGAATACAGTGAAGAATTTCTTATGGCGGAGTATTTGCTTGCCTGCATAAACAACGATTCGGAGAGAAAAGAAAGCCTTTTAAAGATTGTAGACAGTCTGAAAAAGAAAAAAGACAGCTTATGCCTGTTTATGTTGGGCTTTAATTTGAATGAGGCGATGAGGGATTCTCAGGCTTTAAAAAATGAGTATTTTAAGGAGGAGTTTGAGAAAGGTATAAGAAGTCCTCTGCTTTATGCGGCTTATATAAAGCTTTTGAATGCTAATCCCGCATTTTTACATGACATAGGTATGTTTGAGCTTCAAGCCTTGAACTATGGGCTTAAAAAAGATATTCTTTCGGAAGAGCTTTTCGGAATAGTAAAGCAAAGGCTTAACTCTCTTCCGGTGTACAGTATGTTATCGTATAATTTTTTGTTGTATCTGTATAAGAAATATGACGATGAAGAATATCTTTACGCTATCTGCAGATTTATAATCAAAGCGGATATACGTGCGGGCTTTGCACATAAGTTTTTAGCCCTTGCCTTGGAAAAGGATCTTAATATAAGTCTTCTCTATGAATATTATATATATACCTTGAAGGATGCCTATCCCGGTCTTGTGCCGGATAAGGTTTTGGAACATTTCAAGCATAATAATTCGCTTGACTTAAAGTATAAGGCGGTTCTTTATGAAAATATATTGAAAAATACAGATGAGGGCAGTAAGGTATATAATGAATACATATATGAAATAGAAAAGTTTGCGCTTGTAAGCTTAAAGAACGCAAGGCTTGACAAACATTTGGCAAACATATATACAAGTATACTCAAGCCTGAAATGATAGATGAGGATTTGGCAAGGTTCTTACCTGCTATTTTAAATTCATATATGATAAGAACGGATAATGCACATATAAAAAATATTGTCATAGTTTATCCGGAGCTTAAAAAGGAGCTTATCTATCCTTTGGAAGACAATAAGTCCTATATTCCTATTTTTTCCGAGGATGCGATGGTGCTTGAAGCCGATTTTTACGGAAACAGGTATGCCGGCTTCGATGTACATGTAAGCAGAATAATAAGACTCGACGATATACTTAAAAAGTGCTATGAGATGTTTGACTCACATCCTATGCTTCGTTTGAGTCATACAAAGGAGCTTCTTCAAAAAAGTGAACTGAATGCAAGAGAAGCCGATTTTCTTGAAGATATAGTAAAGAGTCAGGAGCTTTCTGAAAGGTTCAGAAACGATATTTTGTCAAAGCTCATAGTTTATTACACAAATTCGGGTAAAAAGCCCAGCGGAGCGGAAGTCTGGGAAGCAAAAAATCATGATACTCTTATAAAAACAAGCAAAGAGGGCTTGAGTCTTTCTCAAAGAAATATGCTTGCAAACGCTTTTGTTTCAATGGGATATTTTGGTGATGTATACGAAATGATTAAAAAGTACAAGTGCTTCGGACTCAGCCTTAACAATATTAATGTGCTCAGCGAAAGAATAATCCTTGAAAAAATATTCAAAAAGGACTATTTGCTTTTGTATATAGCCGCAATGAGTTTCAGAGAAGGAAATAGAAGCAGTGTAGTGCTTGATTACCTTTGCGAGTATTACAACAGCGACAGCGAAAGCATGTATGAGCTTTTGGAAACCGCAATAACCGAAAATATAGAGACCTATGATTTGGAGGAAAGGCTGCTTGCTCAACTCCTCTTTGTGGGCGATAAAAAACTTCTGGATCAGACCTTTGCATGGTATGTCAGCCGTAAAAAAAGCAATGAGGTGCTTGTAAGAGCCTATTTCGGTGTTAAGAGTTTCGACTATGTGATGTATGATGTGGAAGTGGGTAACAGAGTAATAGAATATCTTGAAAATGCCATAATCAATGAGAATATTTTGGAAAGGATACCTCTCGTTTACAAGGTGGCGATGCTTAAGTATTATTCCGGACTTATGAATTTAAGCGATATAAGAAAGGGCTATGCAAGGGACTTGTTGGAGAATTTGCTTGTCCATGGCTTAGAGTTCCCGTTTTATAAGGATTTGGAGAAATTTATTGATATTCCGAACAATATCTCCGACAGGCAGATGCTTGTATATATAGCAAAATCGGGTGAACAGCCTAATCTTTATTCCAGAATTTTAAGACAGGATGAAGAGTTTAAGAAGGAGGATTTTATAAGCATGTATAAAAATGCCTACATAAAGTCCAAAATACTCTTTGATAACGAAATATGGGAATATCAAGTTACGGATGCCGTTACAAATGATATTTTAAAGGCGGGAGATATAAGAAATACGGGGCATGTGGGAAGACAGGGCTCAAGATTTGATTTGATAAATGAATTGATGAATCAGGAAGATGAAGAAGTTTTGAAGAGACTTATGGAAGACTTTGTTACAAAAGATAGACTGTCCGAAAGGATATTTACTTTGATGTAGAAAGGTTGTTATGATGCCGCGAGTTTTAGGTATTGACATAAACGATATAAACACCGATCTTGTCTATTACGGTGAGGATGTAGCTTATAAATATCCTACCATAATGTGCAAAAAAAATGATAACGGTGACTGGGCGGTCGGCGAAGAGGTTTACGAAGAGCTGTTGAACGGGAAAATACTCGCTCCGGATAAGCTTTTGACCATGACCCTAAAAGATAATTTCGTAAGCATAGACGGTGTAAAATATTACGGAAAAGACCTTTTACAGATATACCTGTCCGTTTTGATAGAAAAAACCTTGAAAAACGGTATTCACGGTTATCCGGAGAAGATCGTCATATCCGTGCCGGTTTTGAATGCGTCCGTAGTCGAAAAATTGACGGAATGCATGATAAACTTGGGATATTTAAGAAACAATATAATGATAATAAGCAGGGCGGAAAGCTTTATATATTATATCCTGAGCAAGACGAAGGATATATGGAATAACCGGGTTGCTCTTTTTGAGTTGGAAAACCAGAATTATGTATACTATGAGATGAAGGTGCAAAGACTTGCAAGAAGCACTATAGTTTATGCGGAATCAAAAAGGATGGAGGAATCTATAAATATAGAGCTTCTAAGCAGTGAGGCGGGTGCAAGGCTTGCGGACAAGATTTTGACTCAAAGTGCCGAGGAGCTTATAGGAAAAAAAGTATTTTCAAGTGTTGCTTTGACGGGCAAGGGTTTTGAGAAAAACTCATGGGCAAAGGATTTTTTGAGTTTTATTTGTAACAGAAGAAAAGTTTTTTTTGATGCCGATACTTTTGCAATCGGAGCAAGTATTAAAGCTTTTGAGCTTGCGAGTGATAAACCCTTGTTTAACGTTACCTGCATTTGCGACGGCAGACTTGATACGAGCGTAGATCTCAACGTGGAAAGGGATAATAAGCCCTTTGCATATTCTTTGGTCAAGGCGGGTGACACCTGGTATAATGCCAAAAAAGAACTTAGGCTTATTCCGGATAATATAGACGAGATCGAATTTTCTCTTTCGGCTATAGAGTCAAAAAGAAAAAAAACTGTAAGACTGGCTTTGGATTTCCTGCCGCCGAGACCGGGTAAAACCAGACGTATAGATTTAAAGGCAGGTTTTAAGGATAACAGAACCATGGTTATAGATATAAGTGATGCAGGCTTCGGAGATTTCTATAAAAAGACGGATGCAAGGCTTGTAAAAGAGGTTGATTTATGGGATTGATACTTTGTGAAGGAGAGGAAGTCGACAGACCTCTATATATAGAAGCGCTTAATATTAATATATACTCCATAGAGGAGCTGTGCTATCTGATATATGATAATCCTATATTGGTGACGGAGAATTTTGTGGGTGAAGGATTATTTGATTTTATAGATGATTCTTTGGGACTTTCTTCGCTCAGTGCATGGCTACTAAAAATTTATAAGGAGAGGAAGTTAAATGATGACATACTCTACTATATTTTGGAGTATTCAGGCTTTTATACCAAGCTCGAAATAGCAAAATATAAGCATAAAATAGATACACTTCGCTCCATGCCTAAAGAAGAATATTTAAAAGAGCAGGGTGACTACCTTTTCTATCTGAAAAAATACGGAAAAGCTATAGATGCCTATGAAAGAGCCTTGGGAGTTATCAAAGAGGGACAAAAAAACCAAAAGCTTTTGGGGCTTATACATAATAATTTGGCGGCGGCTTATGCAAATATGTTCAGACTTGAACCGGCATACATGAATTATGCCCGCGCCTACGAGTGCTTAAGGGATAAAAGTATATTGAAAAAGATATTTTTTCTTGAAAAATTGGGACTTGGGAAAAATGCGGGGGAGCTTGCGGAACTTTCATCAATGGAAACCGAAAGCTGGAACAACGAATTTTTAGAGGATAAAAAGGATATAGAAGACAGCGAAGCTATGAAAAATTTAAGGAATATTTTCAGGTCGGACAGCATTAAGAGAGCAAATATGATAAAAAGAGAGCTTAACACGCTTAAGCAAGAATACAGATCCATGATATAAGGAGATAAGATGAAAGAGTTGGAAAAAACATATAACCCCTCGGAAATAGAGGACAGAATTTATCAAAACTGGTTGGACAACAAGTATTTCCATGCCAAGGTCAATAAAGATAAGAAACCTTTTACGATAGTTATGCCTCCTCCTAATATAACAGGAAAGCTGCACATGGGACACGCTCTTGACAATACCATGCAGGATATACTTATAAGATACAAGAGAATGAGAGGCTATGAGGCTTTATGGCAGCCGGGAACCGACCATGCGGCTATAGCTACGGAGGTTAAGGTTATAGAGAAGCTGAAAAGCCAAGGTATAGAAAAGCACGAGCTTGGCAGGGAAGGTTTTCTTGAAAAAGCATGGGAATGGAAAGAGGAGTACGGCAGCAGCATAATAAAGCAGCTTCAAAAATTAGGCTCGAGCGCGGACTGGGACAGAGAGCGTTTTACTATGGACGAGGGCTGTTCCGATGCGGTCTTGGAAGTTTTTGTAAAGCTGTATGAAAAAGGATATATATATAAGGGACCGCGTATAATCAACTGGTGCCCTGTTTGTGCTACAAGTATAAGCGATGCCGAAGTTTTGCATACCGAAAAGGAAGGCAATTTCTGGCATATAAATTATCCTATAGCAGACGGAAGCGGTTTTGTGGAAATAGCTACAACCAGACCGGAGACTCTTCTCGGAGATACCGCGGTGGCTGTAAATCCGGAAGATGACAGATATAAAGGTCTTATAGGTAAGATGCTCAAGCTTCCTCTTACGGACAGACAAATTCCGGTAATAGCCGACGAATACGTGGATAAGGAATTCGGTACAGGTTGCGTTAAGATTACTCCGGCTCATGACCCTAACGATTTTATGGTGGGTAAGAGACATGAGTTGCCTGAAATAAATATAATGAATGATGATGCCACCATAAACCTTGAAGGCTCGAAGTATCACGGTATGGACAGATACGAAGCCAGAGAGGCTATGCTTTCGGACTTGAAGCAGCAGGGGCTTTTGGTTAAGGTTGTTCCTCATGTTCACAATGTAGGAACTCATGACAGATGTAAAACCGTTGTAGAGCCTCTTATCAAGCCTCAGTGGTTTGTAAAGATGGATGAGCTTGCAAAGCCGGCAATAAAAGCTATTGAGACGGGAGAGCTTAAGTTTGTTCCGGAAAGTTATACAAAGACTTATCTGCACTGGCTTGAAAATATAAAAGACTGGTGTATATCAAGACAGCTTTGGTGGGGACACAGAATTCCGGCTTATTATTGTGAAGCTTGCAACAAGGTGCATGTTTCAAAAACCGAGCCGAAGACTTGTGAAAATTGCGGCAAGGAAAAGTTTATAAGGGATGAGGATACTTTAGATACATGGTTTTCATCCGCTTTGTGGCCGTTTTCCACCCTCGGCTGGCCGGAAAATACACAGGAGCTTCGATATTTCTATCCTACGGATGTACTTGTTACGGGATATGATATTATCTTCTTCTGGGTAGTGCGTATGGTATTCTCGGCTTATGAGCAAACGGGAAAATCCCCGTTTAATACCGTTCTTATACACGGACTTGTCAGGGATTCACAGGGACGTAAGATGTCAAAATCCCTCGGTAACGGTATAGATCCTCTCGAAGTTATAGAAAAATACGGCGCGGACGCCCTCAGAATGACTTTGATTACGGGAAATGCTCCGGGAAATGATATGCGTTTTTACTTTGAGAGGGTAGAAGCGAGCAGAAACTTTGCAAACAAAATATGGAATGCCGCAAGATTCATTATGATGAATATTGAAAATGACGATTTCAAAAAGGCGGATTTAGCGGATTTGACTTTGTCGGATAAGTGGATACTTAAGAGAGCCAACGATCTGGTGAAGGATGTAAGCGATAATCTTGAAAAGTACGAGCTTGGGATTGCCCTTTCCAAGATTTATGATTTCCTTTGGGAGGAGTTCTGCGATTGGTATATAGAAATGCTTAAGCCGAGACTTTGGAATAAGGAAGATAAAAGCAGAAATATCGCTTTATGGACTCTTAACAAGGTTCTTGGCGACGGTCTTAAGCTTTTGCATCCGTTCATGCCTTTTATAACGGAGGAAATATATAAAAACCTCAATGAAGAGGAAGAGTCTATTATGATCGCTGCATGGCCGGAATATAAGGAGGCTTTCAATTTTGAAGAGGAAGCATTTGCCGTAGATAGGATTAAAGAGGCTGTAAGAAGCATAAGAAACGTAAGAACGGAAATGAATGTTCCTCCAAGTAAAAAAGCAAGGGTTTTCATAGTAAGTAAGGATGAAAAGCTTAGAAATATCTTTGAAAGTGCAAAGAGCTTCGTTTTACCTCTAGCTTACGCATCCGAGCTTATTGTTTCCGATAATACTCAGGGTATTGACGAGGATGCCGTTACGAGCGTTATAGCGGGAGCGGATATTTATATGCCTTTTGCACAGCTTGTTGATGTTAAAAAAGAGCAGGAGAGACTTAAAAAAGAAGAAGAAAGACTTGAGTCCGAGCTTGCCAGAGTAAGGAATATGCTCGGAAACGAGAACTTCACGAAAAAGGCACCTGCGGCAAAAATTGAAGAAGAAAAAGCAAAGCTTGCCAAATATGAGCAGATGATGGCTCAGGTAAAAGAACAGTTGGGGAAACTTATTAAGTAAATGGATATAAAAGAATACATAGATAAGATACCGATGTGGGCAACCAAAAAGAACTCTCTTATTGCTATAAGAGAGTTCTTGGCGAATATGGGTATAGAAAAGAAAAAAGGAAAAAAACCTTATATAATACATGTTGCGGGAACAAACGGAAAAGGCTCAGTTTGTGCTTATTTAAGCTCTGCTCTTATTTCAATGGGCTATGAAGTGGGAACATTTATTTCACCGCATCTTGTTGACCTGAATGAAAGGATCAGAATAAACATGATTCCCGTTTGCGATAAAGATTTTGAAAATGCGGGAGAATATGTAAGAGAAACAGCCGAGAAAATGAAAAATAAAGACTATGAAGCTCCTACATACTTTGAGTTTTTATTTTATATGGCAATGAAGATATTTTATGACAAGTTACCGGATTTTATAGTTATGGAAACGGGTCTCGGCGGTTTGTACGATATTACGAATGCGCTTGAAGAGAAGGATTTATGTGTAATAACAAGCATAAGTAAAGACCATGAACAGTATCTTGGTAACACTGTAGACAAAATCTGTTCACAAAAAGCGGGTATAATGAGAGAAGGAACCGCTTTGGTATATGATGACAATACCGAAGAGGTGAAAAAAAGTATGGATAACTTTGCTTTGCATTATAAAGCAAAGAATATAAAAAAGTTGAGTGAACTTAAAGGTTTTTGCCCTAAGCTCAATCCGGACAAGGATTTTTCGCAGTTTAAAGCGGCTTACCAGAGGAGAAACGCCTCGCTTTGTGTACTTGCTCTTTTATCCTTATATGAAGAAGGCTATATTCCCGCATTTGAGCTTGACAAGCTTAAGAAAGTTATATCAGCTACAGTATGGGAAGGAAGGATGCAGGAGGTTTTTGAAGGAGTATATCTGGACGGAGCTCATAATGAGGACGGGATTTCGGAATTTGTAAAAACCTGTAAAAGCCTGTGTGAAAAAAACGATAAAAAGGCACATTTGCTTTTTTCCATTGTAGGCGATAAGGATATAGAGGCGGTTTTTGAAAAGCTTAAGCTTCTTGAAGCCTATGTATCCGAGGTTTATATTGCGAGAATAGACAGCGAAAGAGGAGCAAAGCTTAAAGATATACATGAAGGCTTTGAAGGACTCAAACAGGTTCAAATTAAAGAATATGACAGTATTGCAAAGGCCTTCGACGGACTTTTGCAGGAGAAAAAAGAAGATGTTTTGTGCTTTGCTACAGGCTCTTTGTATATGATAGGTGAAGTTTTAAAGTATTTACGATAAGGAGATAGGCTATGTTGAATTTTGAAGAAGAACTCAGACGTTTTAAACCGAGTCTTCAAATAGATGAGGTTGAAGAAGAAATTATGAAAACGGATATAAGCGATGCCAAAGACATTTTATTTGAACTTTTGCAAAAGGAAAGCAAGGAGAGAAAGTAATGCAGAAAAACCGCTTGGAGAGAATTTCAAATTCTTATTACAATTTTGCGCTTGAGTACGCTAAGGAAAGGAACCTCACAAGTGCCCTCCTTTGTCTTCAAAATTCTTTGGAATATAACAAGGATAATGTAGATGCAAGAAATCTTTTGGGCTTGGTATATTATGAAATGGGCGAGGTTGCAAGCGCCTTGGTTTCATGGGTACTTAGCATAAATATCAGAAAAATCAATAACATAGCGGAATTCTATATCTTTGAGCTTCAAAAAAAGCCGGACAGAATGAAAAACTATGATGATATTATCAAAAGATATAATCAGGCACTTATAAGCGTAAAAGACGGTAATATGGATCTTGCCGTCTTGGGTCTTGCGAGGATAGTGGATGCAAATCCTAAATATATAAGAGCGGCACTTTTGCTCTCGCTTTTATACATAAATAAAAAAGATTACATAAGAGCCGATAAGGTTATAAGCGGTATTTTAAAGGTTGATAAATGTAATCATCTTGCCCTTAAGTACAGGGAGTGTATAAAAGAGGATCTCAAAAAGCTAAAGAAAGAGCTCAAGCAGATTAACAGCGACGGAGTTTCTATATCCGACGATGTTATAATTCCGAGTACCTACAAACAGTACACGGGTTGGCAAACAGCCGTAAATATAGCTATAGGACTTTTGATAGGCTCGGCTTTCATTATGTTTTTGTATATTCCCGCAATGAAAGCGAAGCTTAACAATACCTATAATGCCGAGCTTGCGGGAATAAGTGAAAAGCTTAATCAAGCCAATATAGAAAAAAATGAAATCAATGCAAAGGTGGATGAGCTTACGACCGAAAGAGACAGGCTTAAGGAGGCGAGTAATACCAGTGCGGAAAGTATAAACTATAAGTCTATTCAGTACCAGAAACTGTTGGCGATGCAAAAATCCTTCAGTGAAGGAGATTTTACGAGAGTAGCGGATTTGTATTCGGATTTCGATTCCGGTGTAATAACAAATATAGACGACGGTACGGGTTTTGACAGTACGGCTCTTGTCGCCGAGATTAAGGCAAAGGTAGATGCTGAGGGCTCGGATTTACTTCTTACTCACGGAAATTCATTTTTTGATAAAGGAGAATATGACAAAGCTATATCATTTTATGATAAAGCCCTTAAACTTAAAGGGGATAATATAGCCGCAGTATTAAAAAAGGGTCAGGCTCTTACAAGACTCGGAAGAAATGACGAGGCGAATACCGTATTCAGCGATATAGTTATAAATTATCCGGATGCGCCTGAGGCGGAGGCTGCAAAGGCTGAAAGAGGATACTAAATCTTATAAATGATAAAAAAACAAGGACCTTAGAAGACATAGTCTGACAAGTCCTTATTTTTTATGTAAATAACGGTTTTATAAAGTAAAATTACTTGGTTCCGAAGATTCTGTCACCGGCATCTCCGAGACCCGGACATATATAGCAGTTTTCATTGAGTTCTCTGTCCAAATGTCCTACATAAATCTGTACATCCGGGTGTGCGTTTTTAAGCTTTTCAAGACCTTCGGGTGCTGCTATGATGCACATAAACTTGATATTTTTTCCGCCGTGCTTTTTAATCTGAGAGATCGCGTCAACTGCCGAGCCTCCTGTTGCAAGCATAGGGTCGGTAACAACTATGGTTCTTTCTTCTATAGGCTTAGGAAGCTTACAATAATACTCATGAGGCTCAAAAGTCTTTTCGTCTCTGTACAGACCGATATGACCTACCTTTGCCGAAGGAACGAGAGCGGTTATGCCGTCAACCATTCCGAGACCCGCTCTCAGTATGGGAACTATGGCAAGCTTTCTTCCTGCAATTACGGGTGTCATACAGCTTTCTATAGGAGTTGTCACTTCTATTTCCTCGGTAGGTAAATCGCTTAAAGCTTCATAACCCATAAGCATGGCAATTTCTCCAACCAATGAACGAAATTCGTAGGTTCCGGTGTTTTTGTCACGCAATAATGATATTTTGTGCTGTACCAACGGATGGTTGTTAATAAATACATTATTCATAATAGATCCCCTTATTTAAAAAATATTATTGTTCTTTAATATCGTCTACATCGGGCAGTATGATGTTCATAAGAACACCCGCAACAACCGCGATAAATAAACCGGATATATTGAGAACATAGTTACCTAGGTTTATATTAATGCCTCCGAGATTTGAAAACCCGAGTCCGAAAACGAGGATAAGGCCTACTACGGTTAAGTTTCTCGAGTGAGTAAAATCAAGGTTGGATTCCGCAAGAGAGCGAATTCCCACGGCGGCAATCATTCCGAAAAGTATAACCTCCACACCGCCTTTCACGGGGTCGGGAATAGTCTGGAGTATGGCACCTACTTTACCGAAGAGCCCTAAGAATATGGCAAAAACTGCCGTTAAACGAAGAAGTCTCGGGTCGTAATTTTTTGTTGTTGCCAAAACACCGGTGTTTTCGGAATAAGTTGTATTACTTGGACCTCCTACAAGACCTGCAAACATAGTTGCAAGACCGTCGCCCAGAAGCGTTTTGTGAAGTCCCGGATCTTTCAGAAAATCCTTGCCTACAACAGTGGCGTTCGTCGTTATATCTCCTATATGCTCCATAAAAGTAACCAAAGCAATAGGAGCTATGGAAAGAATCGCGCCCCACTCAAATGCGGGAAGACTCATAAAAGGTACTCCGTTTGAGTCTGCAGTTTTAAAAGGTATGTTTATCCACGGTGAATTTGCGATAGGATCGAAATTCATATGGAAAACACCCGAAAAATGCAATATGACACAAAGTATATAGCCGAGTAAAATCCCGATAAGAATAGGAACAAGCTTAAAAAATCCTTTTGCAAATATGGAACAAAGCACTACCATAAAAAGCGTAAAGGCTGCAATACCGAGGTTTAAACCGACAGCGGGAGTGAAGCCCGAGCTAAGTCCCAAACCGCCCGTCGCATCCGTAATTGCCGTTCCGGCAAGATTGATTCCTATAACTATTATAACAGGTCCCGTAACAACAGGGGGAAAAACTTTTTTAATTTTTTCGGCACCTATGTAATAGGCAAGAACCGAAAATATAAGGTAAACGAAGCCTGCCGCGATTATACCTCCCTGTGCATAGGGGATATTGGACACTACGACGCTTCCTTCCGGCTTTACAACCGCTGCAACGGCAGCTAAAAAAGCGAATGAGGAACCTAAGAATACAGGAACCTTAAAACCTGTACATACATGAAAAATAAGAGTACCGACGCCTGCAGTGAAGAGCGCCAAAGACGGGTTAAGACCCGTTATCAGAGGAACAAGTACAGTAGCACCGAACATAGCAAAAAGATGTTGTATACTAAGCAGACAGTCCTTTGATGTGAAACCGAGTTTCTTAGACATTTTCTTTTCTCCTTGAGTAAGATTAGACTAAAATTCCAAGTGAATTTTAAAATCAAATTATTGTAGCAAAGTATTAGAACAAAATCAAGTAGCCTAAACGGCTTTTTATAAGCTGAAATAAAAAAATCAAAAAAATGGAAAATCTCCTTGAAAGTTTTTAAAAAGTATGATATCCTTTAACGGTTGAAAGCCGGTGTGGCGGAATGGCAGACGCGACAGACTCAAAATCTGTTATTCGAAAGGGTGTGCGAGTTCGAGTCTCGCCACCGGCAGTATTAAAGGACAGACTTACAAAGAAGTAGGCTTGTCCTTTTTAATTTTTAAAACATGAAAGCACTTGAAAAAGGAGAAAATATGAGCATAAGATTAGGTATACTGGGTTACGGAAACTTAGGAAGAGGTGTGGAAGCCGCGGTAGCGCAAAATCCCGATACGGTATTAAAGGCGGTATTTACAAGAAGAGATCCCGAGGATGTGAAAACCCTGAACCCGGATGTAAAAGTATATAATATTTCGGAGACTAAGAACTTTATTGATGAGATAGATGTATTGATACTTTGCGGAGGCAGCGCAACGGATCTGCCGGCACAGACAAAAGAATATGTCAGGTATTTTAACGTGGTTGACAGCTTTGATACGCATGCAAACATTCCTTCACATTTCAGAGAGGTTGATAAGGCGGCTCTTGAAGCATCCAAGGTGGGGATTATTTCCGCAGGCTGGGATCCGGGCTTATTTTCTCTTAACAGACTCTATGCGAGTGCCGTTTTACCGGAAGGAAAAGACTACACCTTCTGGGGAAAAGGTGTATCCCAAGGACATTCGGATGCTATAAGAAGAGTTGAAGGCGTTTCGGATGCAAAACAGTATACCATACCTGTCGAGGAAGCTCTTAAGGCTGTACGAGAGGGAAAAAACCCCGCACTCTCAACAAGGCAGAAGCATAAAAGAGAATGCTTCGTCGTGGCAAAAGAAGGGGCGGATAAAGAAAGAATAGAAGAAGAAATAATAAATATGCCTAATTATTTTTTTGACTATGATACTAAAGTGCATTTTGTAAGCAAAGAGGAGCTTGAAAAAAATCATTCGGGAATGCCGCACGGAGGCTTCGTTATCAGAAGCGGGAAAACGGGCTTAAATAAAGAGTATACAAATATAATAGAATACAGTCTGAAGCTTGATTCAAATCCTGAATTTACATCCGCGGTGCTTGTGGCTTATGCAAGAGCGGCTTACCGCTTATATGCGGAAAAAAATTTCGGGGCAAAGACGGTGTTTGATATAGCACCGGCATACTTGAGTGCGAAGACGGGGGAAGAACTCAGAAAAGAAATGCTGTAGACTATTGCAATTTTTCTTATCTTATGTTATAGTGTTCCAGTTAATAAAAAACACCCTTCATAAACTTAAGAGCGGTGCCTTTTACGGAACTTTTATTTGATGAAGGGGAAGAAAAAACCAAAGGAGAAAATAAAATGAGCGTTATTTCAATGAAGCAATTGCTTGAAGCCGGTGTTCACTTCGGACACCAGACAAGAAGATGGAACCCTAAGATGGCTCCTTACATTTACACGGAAAGAAACGGTATACACATCATAGACCTTCAGAAAAGTGTAGGCATGGTTGATGATGCATACAACGCTATCGCAAGAATAGCTGCAGACGGCGGAAAAATCTTATTCGTAGGAACAAAGAAGCAGGCACAGGATTCCGTAAAGGAAGAAGCACAAAGATGCGGAATGTACTATGTTAACGAGAGATGGCTCGGCGGTATGCTTACAAACTTCAAGACAATTCAGTCAAGAATAAAGAGACTTAAGAGAATCGAAGAGATGAGTCAGGACGGTACTTTTGACGTATTGCCTAAGAAGGAAGTTATAGAGATAAAGAAAGAATGGGAGAAGCTTGAGAAAAACATCGGCGGAATTAAGGATATGACCGAGATTCCTGATGCTATCTTCATAGTTGACCCTAAGAAGGAAAGAATTTGTGTTCAGGAAGCACATACTTTGGGAATTCCTTTAATAGGAATTTGTGACACAAACTGCGATCCGGACGAGATAGATTATTTGATACCGGGAAATGACGATGCTATACGTGCGGTTAAGCTTATAGTGGGAAGAATGGCAGACGCCGTTATCGAAGCCAATCAGGGAGAGGTTGTAAGTGCAGAAGAATTCGAGTCCGCTCAGGCTGACGAAGAGGAAGCTGTACAGGAGTAATTCCCTTGCTGATTGAGGTTTCAAGGGCGAAACTGAATAATTGAAGATTCTGCCCTGTAAATTTGAGGATTTACAGGGCTTTTGTAAAAATACAGGCATAAAAGATAATATATTAGGAGGAGTAAACATGGCAGCAATAACGGCAGCAATGGTTAAAGAGTTAAGAGAAGCTACAGGCGCAGGAATGATGGACTGTAAGAAGGCACTTGCGGCTACAGACGGTGATTTTGAGAAGGCAATAGACTTTTTGCGTGAGAAGGGTCTTGCGGGAGCACAGAAAAAGGCCGGAAGAATAGCGGCTGAAGGAGTAGTTGAGGCTGTAGTAAGCGAAGACGGAAAGAAGGCTGTTTTGGTTGAAGTTAATGCCGAGACCGACTTCGTTGCAAAAAATGAGAAGTTCAGAGATTACGTACATGAAGTGGCACAGCAGGCTTTAAATACAAAGGCTGAGAATATGGATATTTTCCTTGCCGAGAAATGGGAACTTGATAACAGCTTAACGGTAGCGGAGAAGTTATCGAGCATGATAAGCGTTATCGGTGAGAACATGAATATCAGACGTTTCGAGCAGACTACAGAGGACAACGGTTGCCTCGTAAGTTATATCCACGGTGGCGGAAAGATAGGCGTTCTTATAGACGTTGAAACGGATGTTGTAAATGACGCAATCAAAGAAATGGCTCACAATGTGGCAATGCAGGTTGCGGCTTTAAAACCTCTTTACACATCGGATAAGGAAGTGGATGCCGAGTATCTTGCAAAAGAGAAGGAAATTTTAATCGCACAGATTAAGAACGATCCTAAGGAAGCAAACAAGCCTCAGCAGGTTATAGAAGGAATGGTTAAGGGTCGTATCAATAAGCAGTTAAAGGAAATCTGCCTGTTGGATCAGCCGTATGTAAAGGCGGCTGACGGAAAGCAGTCCGTTGCGGCTTATGTTGCCGAGGTGGCTAAGGCTAACAACGCAAACGTAAGCATCAAGTCATTCGTTCGTTTTGAAACAGGCGAGGGTATTGAGAAGAAGAGCGAAAACTTTGCAGAAGAAGTTGCAAAGCAAATGGCTAATTCATAAGATTAAGTATAAGTTTTAAGTATATAAGGCTCGCAAACTTTGTTTGCGGGCTTTATGAGTAATAGGAGGAAAACATGATAAAGCATATTGTGGCATGGCAGATAAAAGAAGAATACAAAGATAGAGAAAAAGAAATAAAAGCCGATATAAAAAAGCATATTGAAGCCTTAAAGGGGCAGATTGAGGGTCTGGAAGAAATAAAAGTGATTACCGATGGGGAAGAGACAAGTACTCACGATATATTGCTTGTTTCCGTATTGAGAGATAAGGAAAGCTTTCTTTCTTACATGAAAGATGAAAAGCATATACATGCCGGAATGACATATATAGTGCCGTATACAAAAAACCGTGCCTGTGTAGATTACGAAGAATAGTTTTGCATAATAGAAGGGAATTTACAGTGTTAGCACAAAATGATTTGGAAAATATAAATATACCGGTAGAGGAGCCGGACAGACAGGCATATTTCATATCTTGTTTGAATGACATAATTCATGCGGGTACGCTTGATAAAGGTAGGAAGCTCACCTACAATATCCAAACCTTCGGATGTCAGATGAATGCGAGAGATTCCGAAAAACTTTCGGGTATACTCTCGGATATAGGTTATGAAGAGACCGACACGGAAGAGGCGGATCTGGTGTTATTCAATACATGTACGGTAAGAGAGAATGCCAATGACAAACTATACGGAAGACTGGGACAGCTAAAGAGAATAAAAGAGAAAAACAAGGACATGATCATAGGCATCTGCGGTTGTATGATGCAGGAAGAAGATGAAGTGGCAAGAATCAAAAAAAGCTACAGATATGTAGACCTTGTTTTCGGAACTCATAATATATATAAGCTGGCGGAAATACTGTATAATCGCTTCGTGAGCGAAGCTCAGGTTGTAGATGTGCTTAAGCAGGCTGACAGAATAGTCGAAAATTTGCCGAATAAAAGAGTTTACAGCTTTAAAACGGGAGTAAATATCATGTTCGGCTGTAATAATTTCTGTACCTTTTGCATAGTTCCTTATGTAAGGGGAAGAGAAAGATCCAGAGAGCCGGAGGAAATCATTTCCGAGATAAAAAAACATGTCGGTGAAGGCGTTGTTGAGATTATGCTTCTCGGACAAAATGTTAATTCTTACGGAAAGACCTTGGAAAATAAGATGAGCTTTGCAAAGTTGCTTGAAGAAATATGTAAGATAGACGGACTTGAAAGGGTCAGATTTATGACAAGCCATCCTAAAGATTTATCGGACGAACTGATAGAGGTTATGAAAAAGGAAAGCAAGATCTGTAAACACTTACATTTACCGTTGCAGTCCGGAAGCTCAAAAATTCTAAAGAAAATGAACAGAGTTTATGACAAAGAAGCTTACCTGAAGCTCGCTCTTAAGATAAAAGAAGAAATACCGGAAATAGGACTTACGACCGATATTATAGTCGGCTTCCCGGGAGAAACGGAAGAAGACTTCCTTGAGACCCTTGAAGTTGTTGAAAAAGTCAGATATGATTCGGCATTTACATTTATTTATTCTAAACGTACGGGAACACCTGCCGCAAAAATGGAGGGACAGGTGGATGAGACTGTAATAAAAGACAGATTTAACAGACTTTTAAAGCTTGTGCAGGGACACAGCTTTGAGTCGGCACTTAAAAATGTCGGTAAAGTAAAGTCTGCGCTTATAGAAGGAAAAGACGAACAGTTAGCTGATTATGTAAGCGGAAGACTTGACAATAACATGATAGTACATTTACCCGGCGATGAAAGCCTTATAGGTAAAATAGTCGATGTAAAGCTTGACGAAGCGAAGGGCTTTTATTACATGGGACATATTGTATAATTGAAAGCGGTGTATTATGGCATTATCACCTATGATGACAAAGTATCTTGAAACAAAAGAAGAAAATAAAGACTGCATACTTTTTTACAGGTTGGGCGACTTCTATGAAATGTTTTTTGAAGATGCTTTAACGGCGTCAAGAGAGCTGGAGCTTACCTTAACGGGAAAGGACTGCGGATTGGAGGAAAGGGCGCCTATGTGCGGCGTTCCTTATCATAGTGCCGAGGTTTATATAAATAAACTGGTTTCAAAGGGCTACAAGGTAGCTATTGCGGAACAGGTGGAAGACCCTAAAACGGCAAAGGGATTGGTTAAAAGGGAAGTGGTAAAAATAATTACCCCCGGAACCATAACGAACAGTTCGGCTTTGGCGGAGGATAGGAATAATTTTATAATGGGAGTAAGCTATCTTTCTTCAAACTTCGGCATAAGCATAGCAGATATAAGTACGGGAGATTTTTTTATAAGTACGGTGGCTAACCTAAAGCAGGTATATGATGAAATAAGCCGCTACAATGTCAGCGAGATAGTTTGTAATCCCGCCTTTTTAATGTCGGGTGTCGACCTTGATGAGTTAAAGGGTAAATACTCCTTGATTGTAAGCACAATAGATGAAGCTTATTTTGAAGAGGAAAGAAGTTCGGGGCTTTTAAAAAAGCATTTCGGCTTAAAAAGCCTTGCCGGTTTGGGAATAGAGACCTGCACCGAGGGAAGCATCAGTGCGGGTGCTTTATTGCAGTATCTTTATGATACTCAAAAGTCGGCTCTTTCACAGATAACGGATATAAAGGTTTATTCAAATACCGATTATATGCTTGTGGACATAAATTCAAGGAGAAACCTTGAACTTTTGGAAACAATGAGGGAGAAGAAAAAGACAGGCAGCCTTCTCGGGGTACTCGATAAGACAAAGACCGCAATGGGGGCGAGACTTCTCAGAACTTATATAGAGCAGCCCCTTATCAGCAAAGATGAAATCCTGAAAAGACAGGACAGCGTAGAAGAATTTTTAAACAGATATATCGACAGCGAAGAACTTTGCGAATACCTTAACAGTGTTTACGATATAGAAAGACTTTTGGGTAAAATAAGCTCGGGAACCGCAAATACAAGAGATTTGCTCGCTTTTTCAGGCTCTCTTGAGATATTGCCGGCAATAAAGACGGGACTTTCCACCTTTGAGGCACAGCTTATAAAGGATATATGTGAAAATTTGGATACACTTGAAGATATATATTCTTTGATCAAGAATTCCATAAATGAGGATTGTCCTTTAGGACTGAAAGAAGGCAATATTCTGAAAACAGGCTATAACGAAGAGGTTGACAGGCTCCGTCTCGCTTCCACGGAAGGTAAAACATGGCTTCTGGAACTGGAAGAAAAGGAAAAAGAAAAAAGCGGGATAAAAAACCTGAAGATAAAATACAATAAGGTTTTCGGATATTATTTTGAGGTGACAAACTCTTTTAAAGATAAGGTTCCGGACTATTTTATAAGAAAACAGACTCTGACGAATGCCGAAAGATATACGACGGAGGAGCTGAAAAAGCTTGAAGATATAGTGTTGGGAGCTCAGGATAAGCTTAACATACTGGAGTATGAGCTTTTCATCGAAATAAGAGATGCCATAGCGCTTCATGTTACCAGAATCAAAAAGACGGCAAGGCTTATAGCCGTGCTTGATATACTTTTAAGTTTTGCAAGAGTGGCATCAAGAAACAACTACGTGCGTCCCGAGATAAATACAAAAGGCATATTGGACATAAAAGAGGGCAGACACCCCGTTGTAGAGCAGG
This sequence comes from uncultured Lachnospiraceae bacterium, assembly GCA_963522175.1. Classification (GTDB taxonomy): domain Bacteria; phylum Bacillota; class Clostridia; order Lachnospirales; family Lachnospiraceae; genus CAKAHY01. The sequence goes on along the minus strand of CAUQXC010000010.1, from coordinate 32,145 downwards.
TTCTTAAGGAAGGATTTTTTATTTCAAACGATACCTACCTCGATACGGGAAAGAACAGACTCAGCATAATCACAGGTCCCAATATGGCGGGTAAGTCGACATATATGAGGCAAACGGCATTGATTGTTCTCATGGCTCAGATAGGCAGCTTTGTTCCCGCCGCTCAGGCGGATATAGGTATATGCGACAGACTTTTTACAAGAGTAGGAGCCAGTGATGACTTGGCAAGCGGACAATCCACCTTTATGGTTGAGATGACGGAAGTTGCAAATATACTCAGGAATGCAAGTAAAAATTCCCTGATTATTTTGGACGAGATAGGCAGGGGAACTTCCACCTTTGACGGGCTCAGCATTGCATGGGCTGTGGCGGAGCATATAAGCAACCAGAAGCTTTTAGGAGCCAAGACCTTGTTTGCGACTCATTATCACGAGCTTACGGAACTTGAAGGCAGCCTTGCGGGGGTAAATAACTACTGCATAGCGGTCAAGGAGCAGGGAGAAGACATAGTTTTCCTTAGAAAAATTGTCAAAGGCGGTGCGGATAAGAGCTACGGTATTCAGGTGGCAAAACTTGCGGGAGTTCCGTCTACGGTTTTAGACAGGGCAAAGGAGCTTTTGGCGGATTTGAGTGATGCGGATATAGTAAACAGAGCAAAAGAAATAGCTCAAAACTCGGGGAAGAAAAGCTATAAACCCGTAAAGAAACAAAATGAGCTTGAAGCAGCACAGCTTTCGCTTTTCGATACGGTAAAGGATACCGAGATTATAGAAGAAATTAAAAGTCTTGATATAAGTTCAATGACTCCCATAGATACCATGAACATTTTGTATCGTTTACAAAATAAGATAAAAAATCGAATTTAAAATAAGGGATAAATGCAAAAGAGAGGAGAGAGGCATGATTAATATACTTGACAAGGCGACAATTGATAAAATTGCGGCGGGAGAAGTGGTGGAAAGACCGGCTTCCATAGTTAAGGAGCTTTTGGAAAATTCCATTGATGCTTCCTCCGATCAGATAACGGTGGAGATTAAAGAAGGCGGTATAAGCCTTATAAGAATAACCGACAACGGTTGCGGAATAGATAAGGATGAATTAAAAACAGCTTTTTTAAGGCATGCGACCAGCAAAATTACAAGTGCCGAGGATTTGGAAAGAACATTAAGCCTGGGCTTTAGAGGAGAAGCTTTATCAAGTATAAGCGCGGTTACGAGAACTGAAATCATAAGCAAGACAAAAACCGCATTTACGGCAAGTCTATACAAAATTGACGGAGGAAGCGAAGCCGCCTTTGAAGAGGTTGCCGCACCGAACGGTACGACGATTATTGTAAAGGATTTGTTTTACAATACTCCGGCAAGACGCAAGTTTTTGAAGTCCGCAAACACGGAAGGCGCATATATAAGCGATATAGTTGAGAAGCTTGCACTTTCGCATCCGGATATAAGCTTCAGATTTATAAGCAACAATGTTAATAAGCTGCATACATCCGGGAACGGAAATTTGAAAGATGCCATATACAGAATCTACGGAAAGGAGCTTACAAGGCTTTTATTGGAAATAAACTATAAGGACGAAAGCTTTGAAGTAAGCGGCTACATTGCAAAGCCCGAATATTCAAAGGGAAACAGGACAAATGAGCTTTATTTCATAAATTCAAGATATATAAAAAATAACATTATATCAAAAGCCATAGAGGATGCCTACGGTAACAGACTTATGCACGGACAGTATCCCTTTGTACTTTTGAATATAAAAGTGGATCCCGCAAGTATAGACGTGAACGTACATCCGAGCAAAACGGAGCTTAGATTCGGTGATGCGGCTACAGTATATGCGGTTATAAAATCGGCTGTTGAAAACACGCTTTTAAATGCGGACTTGGTAAAAAGAGCCTATGTGTCGGAAAAAGAAAGGGCACAGGAGCTTAAAAGTTTCCTTGAAGCTAAACTTGAAGAAGAAAATAAAAGCGGTCAAAGATATCCGGAGAACTTTGAAGTAAAAAGGCTCACGGAGGAAAAGGAAGAAAAAGAGGAAAAGAAGCCTCAAGCTTTCTTTGAGACCGTTCCTACAGAAGTGAGGGAGGTTTTAGAGGAGAAAAAAGATTACAGTTTTCCGAAAGATAAAGAATATAAGGTGCCGGAAGCACTGAAAACTTCGGAAAAACCTAAAGAGCCGGAGTATGAGCAGATAAAGTTTTTGGAAGAGGAAAGCATAAAAAAGCACAGAATAGTGGGACAGATTTTTTCTACCTACTGGATAGCGGAACTTGCCGATGAAATGTTTATAATAGACCAGCATGCCGCTCATGAGAAGGTTTTGTACGAAAGATTTTTGAAGGCATATAAGCAAAATGAGGTTACCAAACAATATATTTCTCCGCCGCTTATAATCAGTTTGTCCGATATAGAAGCGGCTACCGTAAAAAATAATGAGAGATTTTTTGTGGATTTGGGCTTTGAGCTTGAAGCCTTCGGGGGAAAAGAGTATAAACTAAGCGCTTTACCGGCGTATCTTCCTTCGGTTGATAAAAAAGAAATGATTATGGAGCTTATAGAAGAGCTTTCAGAAAGCGAGGCGGCAGATGAAGCCGAAGTTATACTTGCGAAGCTTGCAAGCCTTTCCTGCAAGGCGGCTGTAAAAGGAAATCAGAATTTAAGCCTTAAAGAGGTGCAGATACTTATTGATGAAATGCTTAAGCTTGAAAATCCTTATAACTGCCCTCACGGCAGACCGACAATAATTAAAATGAGTAAATACGATATAGAAAAAAAGTTCAAAAGGATAGTGTAATGAAAGACAAACTCATAGTCATAGCCGGACCTACAGCCGTAGGAAAAACAAATATATCCGTTTTGCTTGCAAAAAAATTGAACGGAGAAATAATAAGTGCCGATTCCATGCAGGTTTACAAAGGTATGGACATAGGTACAGCCAAAATAAGTCCGGAAGAGATGAAGGGCATAAGGCATCATCTCATAGATATAATGGATCCGGATGAAGAATTTAATATTACAGTTTTTCAAAAAAAGGCGAAGGAGGCGCTCAGAGATATAAACAAAAGGGGCAAGCTTCCCATAGTTGTGGGCGGAACAGGATTTTATATTCAGTCTCTTTTATACGACATAGAATTTAAAGAAGAAGACAGCCTTTTGGGTGAGAAAATCAGAAAAGAGCTGGAAGAAGAGTATGATGCCCGAGGTGCGGATTTTATGCATGAAAAACTGAAAAAACTCGATAAAGAGGCGGCAGGACTTATCCATAAGAATAACAAGAAAAGGCTGATAAGAGCTATAGAATATGCACTTTTGAACAATAAAAAAATCTCGGAGCATAACGAGGAACAAAGAAAAAAGGAATCGGTATATGACTGTAAGCTTTTCGTCCTTAATATGGACAGGAAAAAACTGTATGAGAGAATCAATTACAGAGTGGATTTAATGTTTGAAAAAGGCTTACTCGAAGAATTTGAAGAACTTTTGAAAAAAGGCTGTAATAAATCAATGGTTTCAATGCAGGGAATAGGCTATAAAGAAATCTTCGAGTATAAGGAAAACAGCCTTTCCTTTCAAGAACTGAAAGAAAAAATAAAGCAGGATACCAGACATTTTGCAAAAAGGCAGATAACTTGGTTTAAAAGAGAAAAAGAAGCCATATGGATGGATAAGGATTTATATTCGTCCGAGGATGAGCTTCTGAGAGACATGATTTTGAAAACAGATTTTATAAAAAATTAACCTACAACACACAAACTATAAATAATTATACTCTATAATGGAAGGGTATATTTTAAACGGAAAGAAATTGACATGTTAGAAAATATATACAGGGATTTGGGCATAAAAAAAGAGATTTATGAGCTCGGAGAAAACATCCTTAAAAAGCTTGAAAAAAGATTTGAAGAAATTGACAGAGTCTGCGAATATAATCAGCTCAAGGTTTTAAATGCAATGAGAAAGAACAGACTCAGCGACATACATTTTGCCGCCACCACGGGCTACGGCTATAATGACTTGGGAAGAGATACCTTGGAAGCCGTATATGCGAGTGTTTTTAAAGGCGAGGATGCGCTTGTAAGACCTCAGCTCGTAAGCGGAACCCATGCTTTGCATGTGGCTTTATCTTCAAACTTAAGACCGGGAGACGAACTTTTTTCACCTGTGGGAAAGCCCTATGACACCTTGGAAGAGGTTATAGGTATACGTCCTTCAAAGGGTTCACTTGCGGAGTATAACATTACTTACAGGCAGGCGGACTTAAAAGAGGACGGCTCTTTTGACTTTGAAGCCATAAAGGCGGGAATAAACGAGAAAACAAAGCTTGTTACTATACAGCGTTCAAAAGGCTATGCCGAAAGGCCTACCTTATCGGTTGCAAAAATAGAAGAACTTATACAATTTATAAGACAGATTAAAAAAGATGTAATTATAATGGTCGACAACTGCTACGGAGAATTTGTCGAGGAAAGAGAACCTCTTGAGGTCGGAGCGGACATGATAGTCGGCTCCCTCATAAAGAATCCGGGCGGAGGTCTTGCACCTATAGGCGGCTATATTGTAGGAAAGAAAGAATGTATAGAAAATGCCGCTTACAGACTTACGGCTCCGGGACTCGGGAAAGAGGTCGGTGCCACATTGGGACTTACCCAAAGTATGCTTCAAGGTTTGTTTTTATCTCCCGTCGTGGTTGCGGGTGCCGTAAAAGCGGCTATTTTTGCGGCGAATATATATGAAAGCTTCGGATATAAATGTATTCCTGACGGTACGCAAACAAGACATGACATAATCCAAGCCATAACTTTAAGAAGTCCGGAGGCCGTTATAGCCTTTTGCGAGGGTATACAGGCGGCGGCACCGGTTGACAGCTATGTCACTCCCGAACCTTGGGCTATGCCGGGTTATGACTGCGACGTTATTATGGCGGCAGGTGCATTTGTGTCGGGTTCATCCATAGAACTCAGTGCGGATGCCCCTATGAAGGAACCGTATACGGTGTTCTTCCAAGGCGGACTTACATTTTACCATGCAAAATTCGGGATACTGCTGTCCCTACAAAAACTGGCAGAAAAGAATATCATTTAACCCTACTTGGAGAGTTGCGGAAAGGGATTAATGTTATTAAAGGATCTTGAAAGTAAAGAAGAATTACCTTATGAAAGATGTTTGAAATTAGGCTGTAAGGCTTTGACGGATGTTGAGCTGCTCGCCGTTTTATTAAGAACCGGTACAAAGGATGTAAATGTCGTGGAGCTTTCCAAAAGTGTTCTGGGTCTCGGAGCCGCGAGGCAAGGTCTTTTCGGCTTGAGTACGCTTAATTATAACGAGCTTTTAAAAATAAGAGGAATAGGCAAGGTCAAAGCAATACAGATTTTATGTCTGATAGAGCTTTCAAAAAGACTGTGGAAAAGCTCAAAGCCCGATATTGCCTGTTTCGACAGTCCTCTTGCGGTGGCGGATTACTACATGCAGGAGCTTAGAAATCTTAAAAGAGAAGAGCTCAGGCTTGCGCTTTTGGACACCAGACAGGGTTTGATTTGCGACCTGCTTATAAGCAGGGGCACGGTTAATTCTTCCATAATTTCGGTCAGAGATATACTTATAGAAGCATTGAGGCACGAGGCTGTAAACGTCGTTTTGGTACATAATCATCCCAGCGGAAATCCAAATCCCAGCAAGGAGGATGTAACGGTTACGAAAGCGGTGGATAAGGCGTGTGCTTTGGTGGGTATAAAATTAAACGATCACGTTATCATAGGTAACAATAAATATTACAGTTTCAGAGAGCAAGGAGCCTTATAATGGATTCTAAGACAGATAGAAATATTTTAATAGCCATAAGTGTTTTATGTGTTTTTTTAATAGGAATAACGGCAATAAAAAGTCAATGGATAGCTCCCTTAAGGTCAGGTGTAGGTCTCATACTTACGCCTATTCAAAAAGGAGTGAATGTTGCGGGTAAAGCCTTTTACAACTCAATAGAGGAAAGAAACGCATTGAAGCAGGCTTATGAAGAAAATAAGGCTCTGAAAACGAGAATAGACGAGCTGAGTCTTAAGAATACGGAGCTTGAAGAAGAAAATCTGGAGCTTCAAAGGCTCAGAGAGCTTTATAAGCTCGATGAAGAATATAACGATTACGAAAAAATCGGAGCAAGGGTCATAGCAAAGGATTCCGGACGTTGGTTTAAGGTCTTTCGTATAGATAAGGGAAGTAAGGACGGAATCGAGGTTGATATGAACGTTATAGCCGACGGAGGCTTGGTCGGAATAGTTAGCGACGTCGGAACAAATTACGCTACGGTAAGAAGTATAATAGATGATGTATCAAGGGTCAGCGCTATGGCTATGCAGTCCGGAAATAACTGTATAGTTGCGGGCGATTTGCGTTTATACGAAGAGGGCAGACTTAAGCTTGGGGATATAGATGTCAATGCCGATATTAAAGACGGCGACAAGATAGTAACAAGCAATATAAGTACAAAATTCTTACCGGGTATTTTGATAGGTTATGCAAAGGATATAAATGTAGATAATTCAAGGCTTACAAAATCGGGCTATTTGATACCTGTTGCAAGTTTTGACACCTTGCAGGAGGTTCTTATCATAACAAAGCAAAAAGAAACCGGAGAAGCAAAATGAGAAGACGAATTGCCAATATATCCATGCTGATAGTAGCTTTTGCCGTTCAAAGATGTGTTTTTCCTTTCATACCTTTTCTTTCGGCGGCACCGAATTTAATGATAATAATGGTATTTACTTTCAGCTTTATTTACGGTAAAAGAGAAGGTATGATGTACGGACTTATTTCCGGACTTTTAATGGATCTGTTTTATTCCCTTCCTTTGGGATATTTTACTTTGTTTTTCGTATGGCTGGGGTATATAAACGGAGCCTTGTCAAAATACTTTTATGAAGACTTTATATTTTTACCGCTCATTATGTGTACGGTAAATGAGTTTGCATATAACATATACATTTATATTTTCAGATTCTTTCCGAGAGCCAAGTTTGACATATTGTTTTACATAAGGCAGATGGTTTTGCCGGAAATGATTATTACCTTACTCTTTACCTTACTTATGTACAGACTTTTGCTTCAATACAACAGAAGTCTGGAGGAGATAGATTTGAATAGAGGTGCGAAATTTGCTGAATGATTTAATACAGGTATTTGTAGAATTTAAAAACAGACTGCTTTCATCAAGAATATTTATGGTCGGTTTTATATACGTATTCTTAATTATTATTTTGTTTGCAAGATTGTTTAAGCTGCAAATTCTAAACGGTGAGTATTATCAGGATAACTACATACAAAAAACGGAAAGAACTCTGACTACTCAGGCAACCAGAGGAAATATTTACGATAGGAACGGGGCGCTTCTTGCATACAACAAGCTTGCATATGCGGTTACGGTAAGAGACGACGGAGATTATAAAAAATATCAGGACAGAAACAGCATGCTTTACAGGCTGGTTCAAATACTCAATAAGCACGAAGAGCGTATCATAGGCGATTTTCTTGTGGGGCTTGACGAAAGCGGAAATTATTATTTTACAACAAATTCCGAGGCGGCAAAGAAAAGATTTTTGCGTGATTTTTACGGATTGGCTTCGGTAGACGATCTTGACAAAAATGAGAAAACCAAAAGCGATATAAGTGCGGCGGAGGTTGTGGAAAAAAAGTTTAAAGACTATAAGCTTGAGGACACCTACGACAGCGAACATAATCCGGTAGAGCTCAGTGCAAAGGAAAAGCTTGATATTATCAATATCAGATACACTATGAGCTTCACGGCTTATCATAAATATGATGCCACAAAGATAGCTTCGGATATAAAAGAAGAAACTAAAGCCGATCTGCTGGAAAATATGGCAAATCTTCTCGGAGTTAATATAGAAGAGGAAAATTTAAGAATCTACAATGACAGTGTTTACTTTTCTTCAATTATAGGTTATACGGGAAAAGTTCAGGAAAGCCAGCTTGAAGAGCTCAAACAGAAAAATCCTAATTATTCGAAAAATGATATAGTGGGACGTGTCGGTATAGAAGAATATATGGACAATGAACTTCAGGGTACGAAGGGCTATCAGATCATAAATGTCGACAGAGTGGGGCATATACTTGAGGTTAAGGAAGAATCCGACCCCGTTCCGGGACATGACATCTATCTTACTATAGACAGGAAGCTGCAAATGGGTACGTATAACCTTCTTGAGCAGCAGCTTGCGGGAATTCTCTCAACGAAGATAGTAAACAATGACAATCCTAACGATGCCAATACGGACTCGACATCAAGAGAGATACCTGTAAAAGATGCCTATTATCAGCTTATTAACAACAATGTCCTGTCTGTGGACAAATTTAAGGCTGAAAATGCCAGTGAGATAGAAAAAACAATATATCAGAAGTATCAAAGTTATTATAATTCCAGCATGGAAAGAATAAGGACGGAGCTTACTTCGGATACAAGAACGGCTATGAAGGACTTGCCTGAAGATATAAATGCTTTTCTTGTGTATATATATAATTACCTTACCTCGGATGATAAGGCTATAATCATAAAGGATGCGATAGATACCAAGTCAAACGAGTATCTGGCATGGAAAGCGGATACCATAAGCCTTAGGTCTTATTTACAGTATTTAAGCTCAAATAACCGAATAGACAGCAGTAAGTTAAACGTAGACACGAAATACTTGGCGGCGGATGATATTTATAACAGCCTTGTAAGCTATGTTCTTGAAAAGCTTGAAACGGATAAAGGCTTTGAAAAACTTTTATACAGATATCTTGTTAAAAACGGCAGGGTTACGGGACGTGAGCTTTGCCTAAGCTTATATGAGCAAAATATTCTTAAATTCGATGTTGCCACATACGATACACTTTCATCAAACGGTGAAAATTATGCATATACCTTTTTGATAGATAAAATTTCAAAGCTTGAAATAACGCCGGCGCAGCTTGCTCTCGAGCCGAGTACGGCTTCGGCGGTAATTACCGACACAAGAACCGGAGAAGTTCTTGCCCTTGTATCTTATCCGGGATATGACAACAACAGGCTGAGCAATAACATGGACGTGGAGTATTATAATAAGCTTTTGAACGATCAGTCTCTTCCTTTGTACAATAACGCAACTCAGGCAAGAAAGGCTCCCGGTTCCACCTTTAAACCTATAACGGCTATAGCGGGACTTGAAGAAAGAGTTGTGACGGAGAGCGAGGAGATTTCGTGTACAGGTGAATACGACACCATAGACCCGCACATTAAATGCTGGATTTATCCTTCCTTCCACGGACCTTTAAATATGACGGGAGCTATACAAAACTCTTGTAACTATTATTTTGCGGAGATAGGTCACAGACTTTCCATGAAGCCCAACGGAGATTACAGTCCCGTACAGGGAATAGAAAAGCTTGCAAAATACGCTACCATGTTCGGACTGGATCAAAAATCCGGAGTTGAAATTACTGAAAATGAACCTATGATTACGGACAGAGCTCCTGAGCAGTCATCCATAGGTCAGGGTACCAACTCTTTTGCGAATATACAGCTTTCAAGGTATGTATCGGCGATAGCAAATAAGGGAACCGTATTTAATCTGAGTATTCTGGATAAGGTAACGGATAAGGACGGAAATCTTATAACGGATTACACACCGAGTGTATATTCCAAAATAGATGTAAAGGAAAGTACATGGAATACGGTAAGATACGGTATGTACAGGGTTATAAAGGAAGGTTCGGCAAGTAATATTTTTAAAGACTTACAGGTTGAAATTGCGGGTAAAACGGGTACCGCTCAGGAAAGTAAAAACAGGGCTAACCATGCATACTTTTTGTCTTTTGCTCCGTATTCAAACCCGGAGGTTGCGGTGACGGTAAATATTCCTTTCGGATATTCGTCATCCAATGCGGCTACTGCGGCAAAAAACATTTATAAATTGTATTTTGGATATACAAATCTCGATATGATAATAAATGGTTCGGCATTAGACGTAAGTAATGTAAAAATTGGTGATTAATACTAGCAATTTTTTGCAATTTGGTGTAGAATTTGAGGTAAGAAATGTTTGATATATATAGCTTAAAAAAGTACAATTTTAGGATAATTCTATATGCATTGTCACTAAGTATATTAGGTGTTCTTATAATCGGAAGTGCTACAGGTGGAGATACCAAGGTGGTAAACAGACAAATTTTGGGCATAATTGTAAGTTCCGTTCTTATGTTCGGAGTATCTTTTATCAGATATGATAAGCTGCTCAGGTTTTCCGTTTTTGTGTATTTTGCTTGTATAGCGGCACTTCTTGCGGTTATATTTTTCGGATATAGCCCCGAGGGAGCGGGTGCGACGAGGTGGATAAAGCTTCCCGCCATAGGAACCGTACAGCCTTCGGAGTTTGTGAAGATAGGAATTATAGTATTTTTTTCATGGTTTTTGGCAAAGTACAGAGACAGTATAAACAATATTTTGACTTTACTTATCTTTATAGTCAGCGCGGGACTCATATATGTGCTTATTTTGATAGAGCCGGATTTATCCACCACCGTGGTACTCATGGTTGTTACCGTATGTATGCTTTTTGTGGCGGGTATAAGCTATAAGTGGATTTGGGCGGGTGTTTTGACCGCAGTTCCTCTTATAGGCGTATTCTTCGGACTTTTGAGTATGGGGCGTGTTCCTTTTTTAAAGGATTATCAGGCGAGGCGTATACTTGCATGGATTAATCCGGAAAAGTATGCGGATACGAGTTTTCAGCAGGAAAATTCAATCATGGCTATAGGTTCGGGACAGCTGTACGGAAAAGGCCTTAACAATATGACTGTGGACTCGGTTAAGCACGGTAACTTTTTATCACAGGATCAGACTGATTTTATTTTTGCCGTAATAGGTGAAGAGCTTGGCTTTATAGGCTCAATCGCAGTAATTGCCGTGGTTGCCGTTTTGGTTTTTGAAATACTCAACTTGGCGTCAAAGGTTGCCGATGTTGAGGGAAAACTTATTTGTGTAGGGATTGCGGGTTTGATAGCATTTCAAAGTTTTACAAACATTTCGGTAGCAACCGGCATTTTTCCAAATACCGGTTTACCTTTGCCATTTATAAGTTACGGGGTCAGTTCGCTGATGAGTATATATGTAGGCTTGGGTTTGGTTCTTAATGTAGGATTGCTACGGGACGGTATTAAATAAGGAGGGTTTATGAATATAGGGTTAATTGCACATGACGCTAAGAAGAAGTTGATGCAGAATTTTTGTATTGCATACAGGGGTATACTTTCAAAGCATCACCTTTATGCTACCGGAACAACCGGCAGACTTATAGAGGAGGTTACTAACTTGAGCGTACATAAATATTTGGCAGGACATCTCGGAGGCGAACAGCAGTTGGCGGCACAGATAGAAAACAACGATATAGATTTGGTTATATTTTTACGAGATCCTTTGACCTCAAAGTCACATGAACCGGATGTAAACAATGCAGTAAAAATTTGCGATATGCACAATATTCCCTTGGCTACCAATCTTGCGAGTGCGGAGCTGTTGATAAAAGCTATGGAACACGGAGATTTTGAATTCAGAGATGCCTACAGAAGATAAAGTAACGGTCAGCAGAAGCAGAAAAAGAAAAAAGAACGGAAATAAAGGCCCTCTCTTGGCGGTTCTTGTTGCAGGGATAGGACTTCTTGCATCCGTTCTTTTATTTAAGTATACACAAAGTAATATTTCAGTCACATTTGATAAGTATTTTGACGGTATTTATTACATGGACGGCAACATAGCGAGGGTGGAACCCTATGCGAGCAAGCTTGCCGTGGTCGAAAAGGACGAGATCGGTATAGAAGATTTTGCACCCGAGGCGGGACTTGCGGTTTCATTAAACGGAGGCAATGCAATATTTTCAAAAAATGCCTATGCCCGTATGAACCCGGCAAGTACAACTAAGCTTATGACTATACTTGTGGCTTTGAAAAAAGGAAATTTAGAGGATAAGGTCACACTCACAAATGCCGCCTTGATTACGGAGCCGGGTGCAACCTTAGCCAATATAAAGCCCGGAGATACCTTGAGTCTGGAACAGCTTTTATACGGTCTTATGCTTCCTTCCGGCAATGACGCCGCAAATGCGATTGCGGTACATATAGGAGGCAGTATAGAGGGCTTTGCCGAGATGATGAATGAGGAAGCGAAAAATATTTATGCAACCTCAAGCAATTTTAAGAATGCACACGGACTTACGGAAGAAGGACATTATACCAGCGCGTATGACTTATATCTTATAATAAATGAGTGCCTTAAGTATGAAACCTTCAGGAAAATAACTACAACGGCAGCTTATGAGCCTACGTATACCTTAGCAAACGGTCAAGTTTTTATAAACCACTGGGATAACAGTAACAAGTATCTTTTGGGACAGGCAAGCTTACCGGCAGGCTTTGAACTTATAGGTGCGAAGACCGGAACCACAAGGGCGGCGGGAGCCTGCCTCGTTATGGGAACAAAAAATTCCGCCAAGGATGAAGAGTACGTTACTGTGGTACTTAAGGCGGAGACGAAAGATATTCTGTATCAAAATATGGATAAATTATTGGTTAAATTATCAGAACAGTCTTGAAAAAAACATAGAAATATCTTATAATTTATCTTATAAATTAAATATTTCCATATATAATAAAGTGCCAAAAAATGAGAGCTTTTTGACATTTATATCATATTAATTTCAAGGAGGGAAAAGATATGCTAAGTATTATTTGCGGTGAAAAAGGAAAAAGAAAAACGGTACATTTACTGGAGAAAGCTAATACAGCGGTTAAGGAGGCTCAGGGTAACGTAGTTTATCTCGATAAGAGTTGTAAGAACATGTATCAGCTTAACAATAAAATCAGACTTATAAATGTTTGTGATTATCCGTATGTGAGTTCGGACGGCTTCATAGGTTTTGTAATGGGGTTGATTTCCGGAGATCATGACTTGGAATATATTTTCTTAGATAGCTTTTTGAAGCTCGCCTGCCTTGAAGTTTCAGAGATAACAAGTACTGTTGATATTTTGGAAAAACTCGGAGAAAAATACAATATACATTTTGTATTAAGTGTTTCCGCAAATTTGGAAGAATTGCCTGAAAATGCTAAAAAAGATGTAATACTTTCATTATAATTATAAAAAGAGCTATAGATTTTATTAATCTGTAGCTCTTTTTATTGCTTTAAAGTCTTATATAGGATATAATGAGGTATTGTTAATTGTAAATTTAAGGGTATAAAGCATTGACAAAAAATAATAATAGAGAAAATAATAGAAAAATTAAAAGGAACAGACGCTTCCGATTTAATATCGCTCAGTGGGTTTTTCTTTTTTTATTTGCATACATGTGTTACCTTGTTATAGTATACTTGATGAGAGATAAGGTACGATTTTATGAGGTTTCCGCCGGAAGCATGGCAGAGGATGCTAAATATACCGGACTTATTTTAAAAGCCGAGGATGTTGAAAAAAGTACAGCTGCGGGCAGCGTCAATTACTTTGTCAGAGAGGGCAGGCATGTGAGTGTCGGACAAAGAGTATATGCTATAGACGGAACCGGCTCCTTGACGAAGTTTATAAAGGATAACGGACTTGAGGGTCTCAATATCAGTAATGCAGATATTAAAAAAATCAAAAATGATTTATCACTTTTTTCGTCGGACTATGAGGATGAAAACTTTGCAGATGTGTACAGCAGCAAGTATCTGTTAAATTCATCTTTGCTTGAATATGCTACACCCGATTCTTTTGAAGGTCTTGAAGATAAACTTAAAGCGGAAAATATTCAGTATACTCAGGAACTGGCAAAGGAAACAGGGCTTGTTTCTTTCATTATAGACGGAATGGAAGGACTGAATCCGGAAGCCGTGACTAAGGACAGCTTCGATATGTCAAAGTATAACGGAGTTTATATTAATGCGGGACAGAAAGTCGGTGCAGGTACTGCTGTTTATAAAATCATAAACTCCGAAGATTGGTCTTTGGTTTTTCCTTTAGATGGAGAAAAGGCAAGGACTTATGAGGAAAAAGGTAACCTGACCGTTAAGTTTCCTACAAAAAATCTGAGTTTAAAAGCCGCCTATTCAAGCTTTAACGGAGCTGACGGTGAAAAATACGGTAAGCTTGATTTTGACAGGTATGTCATCAACTTCGTTTCAGACAGATATGTGGAATTTGAAGTTGAAACAAATAAGGCAAGCGGTTTGAAGATTCCTAAAAAAACGGTAGTTGAAAGAGAACTTCTTGTGATTCCGGAAAGATTTGTAAGCAAAGGCGGTAACACCACGGATTTGGGCTTCAACAAAGAAGTATATTCCGATAAAGGAACAAGCATACAGTTCGTTACCGTTGACATTTGCGGTCTCTTTGATGAAAATTACTACATAAGCGACGAGGCGGACTCAAAGCTTAAAGCGGGAGATTATATAGTTGATATAAATACCAATGAAAGATACAAACTTGAGACAAAAAACACTCTGAGAGGTGTGTATAATATAAATAAAGGCTATGCAGTATTTAAAGCAATAGAGATTCTGGCAAGCAATGACGAATATTATACGATAGCAAAGGGAACCAAGTACGGTCTCAATGTTTATGATCATATCTTGCTTGATCCGGACAAGGTGAAGGACAAGGATTTTATATATCAATAAGGGGTAAATATGGTAAGAGAAAATTTGAAGTCGGTTTATGATAAGATAAGAAAACGCTGCGAAGAAAAGAATATAGATGCGGATTCACTTAAGCTTATAGCTGTCAGTAAAACCAAACCCGTTGAAATGATACGGGAAGCGTATGACTGCGGTGTCAGAGATTTCGGTGAGAATAAGGTACAGGAAATTCTTGAAAAGTACGATAAGCTGCCGGACGATGTAAGATGGCACATGATAGGACACTTGCAGACCAACAAAGTAAAAATGATAATAGATAAGGTTGTTCTTATACATTCCGTTGACAGTCTGAATCTTGCAAAGTGCATAGATAAAGAGGCGAAGAAGAAGGGAATTAAGGTAAACGGGCTTATAGAACTGAATCTCGGCGGTGAGGAAAGTAAGTACGGCTTCAGTAAAGAAGAGCTTTATGAAAATATTGAAGAAATAGCAAAATTGGAAAATTTGTGTATTAAGGGGCTTATGACAGTGGCACCTTATGTAGATAAGGAAGAAAAAAATAGGGAAATATTTAAAGAAATGAAAAGAATTTCGGTTGACATAAACACTAAAAATATTGATAATGTTAACATGGAGTATTTGTCTATGGGAATGTCAAATGATTTTTTGGTGGCAATCGAAGAAGGAGCTACCTTTGTAAGAATCGGTAGTTTAATTTTTGGGAACAGATAGGAGAAAATACAAAATGAGTTTTTTTAGTAATGTTATGAACAGAATAAGATTTGGAGACGACGAATATGATGAGTATGATGATTATGAGGGGTACGACGACGAAGAAGTAGAAGAAGCTCCCAAAAATGTAACAAGAACCGCACAAAGGGCAAGCGCTCAGACTCAGACATCGGAAAAAACAAGAATATTTACAAGACCTAAGCAGCAGAGTCAGTCTTCGGCAAAGAGTAACGGTATGCAACTTGTTCTTGTTAAGCCCACAGGTTTTGAAGATGTCAGAGATATTTGTGATCCTCTTTTAAGCGGAAAAGCCGTTGTCATAAACATGGAAGGTATGCACAGTGATATCATAAGAAGAATTATAGATTTCACTTCCGGCTCAACCTACAGTATAAAGGGAAACTTACAAAAGATATCAAATTACATTGTTATTGCCACTCCTCCGTCCATAGAATTAAGCGGAGAGTTCGCAGATATGATAAGCAATGCCTATGATATGCAGGGATTCAACCTAAGGATTTAATATGGACAGCAAAGAAGATATAATCTTAAAAAACCGTATAAAAGAATTGGCAAGATTATCTTATCTTAAGGAGATACCTACAAATACATTATTTTTAAATTTACACGAGCAAACAATTTTTCATTCAATAATATCGGAACTGCCTAAACAAAAGCATGTGCTTTTCGGAGGGTATGAAGTGGCGGAAAGAAAAGTTGTTTGCTTTGTTCCGTCTTATACGGATGAAATTTCTTTTGATATGCTCTCTGTTTTAAAGATAAGTCCTAAGAATGCCAAATTTTCCGATGAGCTTAAACACAAAGACTTTTTAGGTGCACTCATGAATTTGGGTTTGGAGAGAAATACCTTGGGAGATATTCTTATAAGTGAAAACACGGCATATATTGTAGTTTTGGAAAAGATAAAAAATATAATTAAAGACAATTTGGAGTTCATAAAGCATACGAAGGTTGTACTTGATGAAGCGAAATTTTCGGATTTGACTTTTGCCAATGAGGGTAAGGAAGCTCTTGTAAATGCGGCATCTTTAAGACTTGATGTTTTGATAGCCGCCGTATTTAATAAATCCAGAACCGTTGTAAGTGAGCTTGTACTCTCAGGGCTTGTTTTTATAAACGGCAAACAAAGCACCAATCATTCGTATACTCTTAAAGAAGGCGAAATTATCAGTGTAAGAGGGCTTGGAAGATTTAAGTTTGTCGAAAGCTTGAAAACAACCAAAAAGAACAGACTTGTACTTAAGGTTTTGCTTTACACTTAGGAGGAAGTAATGAGACTTGAAGTAAATAATCAGGGGAAATTTGCTTATAATATACTATTGGAAAAGGATTTTTCTTTGCTGAAGGGAACGCTTGATGAGCTGAGTGATGAAAAAACAAAAATCTGTATAGTTACCGATACAAATGTTAAGAGGCTTTACTGTGAAGAGGTACTTGGCATATTTGAGGGTAGAAAAGTGTTCAGTTTTGTTTTTGAAGCCGGAGAAGAAAGCAAAAATCTCGATACGGTCAGAAAGCTTTACAAGTTTTTAATAGAAAACGAGTTTGACAGAAAGGATATTCTTCTTGCGCTCGGCGGAGGTGTCGTAGGAGACCTTTGCGGGTATGCGGCAGCCACTTACTTGAGAGGAATAGATTTTATACAGATTCCTACCACACTTTTAGCACAGGTGGATTCAAGTATAGGAGGAAAAACCGGAGTTGATTTTGAGGGATATAAAAACATGGTGGGAGCTTTCTATTTACCGAAAGCGGTGTACATAAATCTCTCGACTCTTAAAACTCTCAGTGAAAGAGAGTATTCTTCGGGAATGGCGGAGCTTATCAAGCACGGTCTTATAAAAGATAAGACATATTATGAAGATATAATTTCAAATAAAGAGAAGATAAAAAACAGAGATTTGCAAATCATGGAAGAAATGGTCTATCGCTCGGATTTAATAAAAAAAGGTGTCGTGGAGCGTGATTTCAAAGAAAACGGAGAAAGAGCCCTTCTTAATTTCGGGCATACTCTCGGACATGCAATAGAAAAATATTTTAAATTTGAGCTTTCTCACGGCGCGAGCGTTGCTTTGGGTATGCTTTGTGCCGCGGATATTTCGGTAGAAAGAAATATGTTATTTCCGGAAGAATATGAGAAACTTAAAAAGCTGTTGTCTTTCTTCGGACTTCCTGTAAATCTTCGTATAGAGGATAAGGATGAGGTGCTGAAATTTACAAGAAATGATAAAAAGGTGGAAAGCGGAAGTCTTAAGTTTATTCTCTTGGACGGAATAGGGAAAGCCGTTATAGACAGAAGTGTAAGTTCGGAGGACATGAAAAAGGCGTTAAGGAGTATAAAAGTTGAGTAGAATTAAAAGATTTATTTGTTTTTTTGCCGTTGCACTTGTAGGTATCCTTCTGGATCAATATACAAAGGCAATAGCTGTAAAATATTTAATGAGCAGAGATTATCCCCTTATAAAGAATATTCTTGAATTTGTTTATACGGAAAACAGGGGAGCTGCATTCGGGATATTGCAGGGACAAACCTATATATTTTATATAATTGCCGCAATAGTTTCGTTTGTGCTGATCAGAGCCGTTTGCATTATGCCGGAAACTAAGAGAATGTTGGGGCTTTTGCTTACATTTGCCTTTGTTTTTGCCGGAGCGGCGGGAAATATTATCGACAGGATTTTCAGAGGCTATGTGGTTGATTTTATTTATTTTAAACCTATAGACTTCCCTATATTCAATGTTGCGGATATGTACGTATCCTGTGCGGTTGCGGCTTTAATATACCTGCTTGTATTTTACTACAAGGAGGACGAGCTGGATTTTTTGTCGTTTAAGAGAATTCATAAGGCTAAAAAGAGTTTATAGGTCAGGCTTAGAGATTGTAATGAAGAACATTATTTTAAATGTGGATGACGGGGATGAGCTTATCAGGATAGACGCATATCTTGCAGGCAATATAGAGGGTAAATCCCGCTCATATATACAAAAACTCATAAAAGATGAAAATGTACTGGTAAATGAAAAAGCGGTAAAGCCGAATTACACGGTCAGATTGGGTGATGAGATTAAGGTGTTCATACCCGACGATGTCATACCCGATATAGAAGCCGAGAACATTCCTTTGGATATAGTATACGAGGATGAGGATGTCATTGTTGTAAACAAACCTAAAGATATGGTTGTTCATCCGGCAGCGGGGCATTACAGTAAAACACTTGTCAATGCGCTTATGTTTCATTGCAAGGACAGTCTTTCGGGAATAAACGGAGTCTTACGTCCGGGCATAGTGCACAGGATAGATAAGGATACAACGGGGCTTTTACTCGTATGTAAAAACGATGCATCTCATGAGTGTATTGCGGCTCAGCTTAAGGAACACAGTATTACAAGAGCTTACAGGGCGATAGTGCATGGCAGACTTAAAGATGATGAGGGTACGATTGATAAGCCCATAGGAAGAAGTAAAACGGACAGGAAAAAGATGGCTGTTTGCCCGGATGGAAGAAGGGCTGTAACCCGTTACAAGGTTTTGGAAAGATTCGATAAATACAGCTATGTGGAATGTAGACTTGAAACGGGGCGTACCCATCAGATAAGAGTACATTTTTCCGATATGGGACATCCTCTTTTGGGAGATGAGCTTTATTCCAAGCAAAAATCATCTTTTAAGCTTTGCGGACAGTGCCTTCATGCGGCTACTTTGGGCTTCATACATCCTGTGAGTAAGAAATATATCGAATTTTGTGCAAATTTACCGGAATATTTTAGCGAATTGTTAGAAAAATTGGAAAAATAAGCTTTTAAAGTCTGTGATTTTTTGCTATAATATAAGCACAAGGTTTTTTCTTTAAGGAGGTGCTTGTATGGATAAGAGATTTATTATAACTATAGGACGTGAGTGCGGAAGCGGCGGAAAGCTTATAGGGGAAAAACTTGCCGAGGAACTCGGCGTTAAATGCTATGATAAGGAATTACTGACTTTGGCGGCGAAACAAAGCGGTTTGTGTGAAGACCTCATAAAAACTCATGATGAAAGACCGAGTTCAAGCTTTTTGTATTCTTTGGTCATGGATACTTATGCCATGGGCTATGCCTCCGGCGGTTATCTTGACATGCCTATTAATCATAAAATTTTTCTTGCTCAGTTTGAAGCCATAAAAAAACTGGCAAAAGAAGAAAACTGTGTAATAGTAGGAAGATGTGCCGATTATGCTCTTGAAGACGATGAGGCGGTTCTAAGCGTATTCATAACGGCTAACGAAGAAGACAAGCTTAACAGAATAATGGAAGACCAGAAAATCTCAAAAGAAAAAGCAAGAGACATCATGATAAAGACGGACAAGAGAAGAGCGAGCTATTATAACTACTATTCCAGTAAGCGCTGGAGTGAGGCGAAAAGTTATAATATGTGCGTAAACTCGAGTATTTTGGGTATAGACGGGGTTGTTAAACTTATAAAGGCATGCATGGAGCTTAAAAAAGTATAAGAATCAAATAAAAATAAGAGCCAAGGATTTGTTCCTTGGCTTTATTTAAAAAAGATATATTATTCAAGGAGGTAATCAGGTGAGAAAAGAGATGTTGCTTTCAAAGTTGAAGGAGGAAGCTTTGGTTGCGGTTGTGAGGGCTAAAAATGCGACTCACGGAGAAAAAGTTGTAGATGCCATAGTAGAGGGCGGAATTAATTTTATTGAGATAACCATGACTATGGAAGAGGGAAACCCCGTAGAGTTTATTTCTCTTTTGGCTAAGAAGTACAAGGACAACAAGAATGTGGTTATAGGTGCCGGTACCGTTCTTGATGCAGAGACAGCAAGACTTGTGATCTTGGCAGGGGCAAGTTATGTGGTAAGTCCGGGGCTTGATTTGGAGATGATAAAGCTGTGCAACAGATACAGAATTCCGGTTATGCCGGGAGTTATGTCTCCTACCGAAGCGATAAAGGCTTTGGAGGCGGGCTGTGATGTTATAAAGGTATTCCCGGGAAATATTTTGGGACCTAGCGTAATAAGTACATATAAAGGACCTTTGCCTCAGGCGGAGTTTATGCCGAGCGGCGGAGTTGATGTGGATAATGTTGACAAATGGCTCAAGGCGGGGGCTTTTGCTCTGGGAACAGGTTCCAGTCTTACAAAGGGTGGAAAAAATGATGATTTTGAAGCCGTAAAAGAAAAGGCCAAAGAGTTTGTGGAAGCGGTCAGAAAATGCAAATAAATTGACTTTTATATATCAAAGTGTTACTATGTTAAAAAGTAAACTGATTTTGGAGGGACTATGGCAACATTATTTGAAGGTGCGGGAGTTGCATTGATCACACCGTTTAACGAAGATGAAAGTGTTAATTACGATAAACTTGAAGAGCTTATTGAGGAGCAGATAGCCGGCGAGACGGATGCCATTATTTCAATGGGTACTACAGGAGAGGCGGCAACCTTGTCGCATGAGGAACATCTTGAAGTAATAAAGTTCACTTGTGAAAGGGTAAAAGGTCGCATACCTGTAATTGCGGGAACAGGCTCAAACTCTACCGAAACCGCGGTATACTTATCTACCGAAGCGGCGAAGTACGGTGCGGACGGCTTGCTTTTGGTTACACCGTATTATAATAAAGCTACTCAAAAAGGAATCATGAAGCACTTTACTTCGGTTGCGGATGCCGTGAAGCTTCCTATTTTGCTTTACAATATCCCGGGAAGAACCGGAATAAACATGTGCCCGGAAACCATAGCCGAGCTTGTAAAGAACACCGAAAATATTGTCGGAGTAAAGGAAGCAAGCTCCAACATTTCAAATATTGCAAAGACCATGGCTCTTATGGGAGATAAACCTATAGACATGTATTCGGGAAATGACGACCAGATTATTCCTATTATGGCTCTGGGCGGTGCGGGAGTAATATCCGTTCTCAGTAACGTAGCTCCTAAAAAGACTCATGACCTGTGCAAAGCCGCGCTTGAAGGGGATTACAAAAAAGCTGCAAAACTGCAGCTTGAGGCTTTACATCTTATAGATATGTTATTTTCGGAAGTCAATCCCATACCGGTAAAGGCGGCTATGAATCTTCAGGGTAAGGCTGTCGGCGGTTTAAGACTTCCTCTTACGGAAATGGAAGAAGAGCATAAACAGGCTCTTATGGAGGCTATGAAGGCTTACGGCATACTGTAAAGGAGTAAAGTAAAATATGGTGAGAATAATATTGCACGGTTGCAACGGAGCCATGGGCAAGGTTGTAAGCGAACTTGTTAAGGAAAATAAGGATTTTACCATAGTCGCAGGTGTTGACGTTACACCGCAAAAAAGAGAAGATTTTCCCGTATATCAGGATATAAACGATATTAAAGAAGAAGCTGATGCTATAGTTGATTTTGCGCATATAAGTGCCGTTTCTTCCCTGCTTGAATTTACAAAAAGCAGGAAGGTTCCGCTTGTACTTTGTACAACGGGACTTGAAGATGTGCATATACAAAAGATAAAGGAATACTCAAAGGAAGTTGCAATACTCAGAAGTGCTAATATGTCTTTAGGGGTAAACCTTTTGCTTAAGCTTATAAAAGAGGTGAGTTTAAGCCTGTATAATGCGGATTTTGACATTGAAATAGTTGAAAAGCATCACAGGCGTAAGTTGGATGC
Organism: uncultured Lachnospiraceae bacterium; assembly: GCA_963522175.1. GTDB lineage: Bacteria > Bacillota > Clostridia > Lachnospirales > Lachnospiraceae > CAKAHY01. The sequence continues at coordinate 10,126 of CAUQXC010000010.1, read as the reverse complement.
TCCGAGCGGAACGGCGCTTTCTATGGCGGAAGCGGTAAATGAAGCTCTTCACGGCAGCTTGTCCTATGTATACGAAAGAGAGAGTAAGAGACAGCCGAGAGAAAAAAAGGAGCTTGGAATAAGCAGTGTCAGAGGCGGAAGCATAGTCGGAGAACATGATATTATATTTGCCGGAGAAGATGAGCTTATAACTTTAAGCCACAGCGCATATTCGAGAAAAATTTTTGCTAAAGGTGCCTTGTCGGCGGCAAAATATTTGCTTGGAAAGCAAAACGGTTTATATACTATGACAGATGTCATAGAAAACAGATAATTCATATAAAAAGCACTTTAAAATAATCGAGGGTTTATGTTAAGGTGCTTTTTATGTATTCGTATGCGGGAAGATAATAATGCAAAAAAACACGGTAAGGTATGAGCTTTTAAAAATTATGGGTTTTGCAAGCCTGTGCGGTATTTTGCTTCTCGGAAGCATTTTGTCATTTTTTATGTTCAGGCAAGCATATAAACCTGCAAAATCCAATATGGAGTTTTATATTAAAAGTATACAGGATAAGTTGGTAAGACATATTCATTTTTTTGAAGAAGCCGCTCTTTATGTAAGAGAAGACAGGGAAATAAAAGAATTTTTACAAGGAGAATCTGAAGAGGCGGGAGAAAGGAAAAAAACTTTTGAGGCTGCCGTTATCAGTATGGAAAAGGGAATAAACCTGTTTTCCGATGCCAATTTGATAGATGCCATAAACCCCTTTATAAAAGATTTCTATGTTGTGAATAAGGATTTGCAGTTTGCGGGAGTACATTTTTATCCGGAAAGCAGTACGGCAACGGCTCAGCAGCAAAAGAGAATGAAGGACGGAATAAAGGAGTATATAAACTCCGAAAAACGTTTTATGTACAAATCCTACGGGCAGGGTATAGAAGTTTATTTCTCGCTTTATGATGAAGATTTTGCGAGAACGGGATTCGGGGTGGCGGTTCTTGACTCTAAAGCCTTGCAGAAAATCTATTCATCCTTAGATAAATACAAAGAATATAACTTTGCGATTACCGATAAATCCGGAAGCGTTATTCTATCAAAAAATAAAGAAATTTATTTCGGGTTGCCTGAAAGTCAGGGCGAGCTTGTCGGGTTTGATAACAAAAAATACTTCTATTCCGTATATAATAACAGCTTCGGCATGAACTCATATATCTTAATAAGAGATATAGCCATATATGACAACATAAAACCGGTATTTGCGCTTGCATGGATTTTTGCAATTTCCGTTTTTATGATATCCCTTGCCGTCATGACCCATTATTTGGAGAAAATAACAAAGCCTCTGCAGGATATTTCGGATAAGATAAAGGAGCTTGGAAAGGGTGATTTTGATATAAAGCTTAAATCCTATAATTTACAGGAATTTAACGATATAAGCGAATCGTTCAATGAGATGACGGACAAAATAGACAGACTTATCATTGAGGTTTATGAAAATGAACTGATTGCAAAAGAGGCAAGGCTGCAGTATTTACAGGCACAGATAAACCCTCATTTCCTGTTCAATGTTCTGTCCATGATTTCAATCAGGGCAAAGCTGAATAGGGATGACAGCGTTTATAAAATGGTGAGTGCTCTGTCGGGACTTATGCAGGGAAAGATTTTCAGAAAAAATGAAATAGAAATTCCTATAGAAGAAGAAATTAAAATTGCGGAATTTTATTTATATTTATCCTCGGAAAGATTTAAAGATATAATATCTTATGAAATTATTTGGGAAGATGAAGAGGCAAAATCCTGCCTCATACCTAAGCTTTCCATAGAGCCGATAGTTGAAAATGCCGTTATTCACGGGCTTGAGCCCAAGGGGGACAAAGGTTTTATAAAGCTCAAAATATCAAAAAAAGATGAAAAGCTTGTTATAGGAGTTGAGGATAACGGTGTCGGCTTTGATATAAAAAAGGCTTATGATGAAACCGGCTCAAGGCATCCGAGGGTAGGTATTATGAATATTAAAAGATTAATACATAATTTATACGGTGATGACTACGGTATAAATGTATCAAGCGCCATTGGAGAGGGAAGTCGAGTTGAAATTATTCTTCCGTTTACAAAATCCAAGCTTATATAAAGGAGGTCCATATGTACAGAGTTCTTATTGCAGATGATGAACCCTTTGTAAGGGAAGGTCTTAAGGAGTTGATAAACTGGGAAAAGTTCGGCTTTAAATTGGCCGGAATCTATGAGAACGGTAGGGATCTGTTAAAGGCTTTGGAATGTGACGATATTGCTTTGGTTGTACTCGATATAAAAATGCCGGTTCTTTCGGGGCTTGAAGTTGCAAGGACTATACATGAAAGGTATAAAAAAGTGAGTATAATAATGCTGAGTGCTTATGCGGATTTTGCCTATGCAAAGCAGGCTATAGAATATCAGGTCAAAAAGTATATAGTAAAAAGCACCTTGCTTGAAGACCTGCCGAAAGCCTTGGAAGAACTGAAGAGGGAGCTTGATACCGAAAAAAAGGATCTTGAGAGTGATGAAAATATGAGCGAAGAGGATTATTACGAAATAAGTGAAAAGGTGAAGAAATTTATTCACGAAAATTACGACAAGGAGCTGAGTTTGGATGTTATAGCAAAATCCGTATATATCAACAGAGTCTATCTGAGCAGACTTTTTAAAAAGAAAACCGGAGAAAATTTATTTGATTATATAAATCGCTACAGAATAGAAAGGGCTAAGGAATTCATTGAACAGGGTAACAGAAAAATATATGAAATAGCCTATTTATGCGGTTTTGACGATGCCACATACTTTGCGAGGGTTTTTAAAAAGCATACCGGTATTTCGGCAAGAGAGTACGAAAAGAGCTTACACGGTAAATAATGATGAGAAAAATATGTATAATACTTCTTGTTCTGATATTGTTGAGTGCCTGCAGCAAAGAGGCTGAGTCCAAAAAAATCAATCTGGTTTTGCTTCACGGCTATGGAACGGACAGTGAGGCGGATAAAAAAATGCGGGACATATATATGGCGTTTGAAAGAGAAAATCCCGATATATCTATGCAGCTCATTTCAGTTCCCGGTTTTGAAAATATGGAAGACAAGTTAAAGGATATGATATTTTTGGAAAAAGTTCCGAATATCATTTATTCCGGCGGTTATAATATAGAAAGAACCTACAGCTTTATGAAAGAAAATGACTATCTTCTGGATATGGCTCCTTATTTGAAGGAAGATAAGGATTTCTACGCCCTAATTTCACCTGAAAATTTTAAAATTTGGGAGGAGGAGGGAAAGCTTTACAATATATCCGATAAGTTAAGCTTAAGAGGCTATTGGTACAACAGAAAGATATTTAGGAATGCGGGTATAAACGAAGAAATTAACAGTTTGGAGGATTTTAAGGAGGCTTGCGAAAAAATTCGTGCATGGGCGGACAGAAGTAAACTCAGGACTATCCCTATAATGCTTGAAGCATATTCTGATTTGGATATTCTTTCGTACTGCCTTTATGATAAAAACGGCGTCTTCAAAAAAGAAAATATTAAAGAGGGTTTGAGCTTTTTGGAGAGTCTTAACGACCTGAGCGGGGGAGAGCAAAATAAGAATTCAAGAAAAGACAGCTTGGATAGCTTTAATGTAGCTCATAGTGCGATTTATGTGGGAGATATAAGCGAGTACGCTTTATTTGCCGAAAATCTTGATGCGGACTTCGATTTTTTTCCTTCAAAAAGCGGTAAAAAGCCTATGTATTCGGCTTTATCCGGTTTTTTACTCAGTGAAAGCTCCGATGAAAAGCAAAAAGAGGCGGGAATACGTTTTATAAAATATATGCTCGGTGAAAAGGTGCAAAAAAAGATGGTTTCAATAGGTTTTATTCCTGCAAACCCCAAAGTTCTTATAGAGCGGGACGAAAATGAAATTTTGTACAGGCATTACAACCGGCTTAAGGCTTTAAAAGCTTTTGCACAGGCTGCGCCTAATCTTTGGAATGCTTCCGAATACAGAGCCTTTCTTGATAATATTGATGAGTATTTGAGCGGCGATATTGACGGAGAGACATTAAAGGAGAAGATGAACAGCTTTAAATAAGTTGATAAAAAGGTATATTTTGTACTATAAAAGTTTTGATATGTCATAAAGTTCAAGAGCTTAATAATATATACTCTGTAAAAAAATTACGTTTTTTTGTATGATTTATATACAATAATTCGTGATTTTTTTTATTGGAAGGAGATTAGCTATGAAAAAAAGATTATTAATTACGGCATTTGGTTTACTTACATTATCTACGCTGCTGTCAGCTTGTGGGAATAAGACAACCGGTGACGGGGGCGGGGAGAGTAAAATATCGGGAGAGATCAGATATGCTTATTGGGATGACAAGCAAACACCTTATATTCAAAAGTGTATTGAAGAATTCAACAAGACATATCCGGATGTAACGATAAAACTTGAACAAAGCACCTATAAAGAGTATTGGACAAAGCTTGAAGCGGGGGCTACGGGAGGAAGCTCGGCAGATGTTTTCTGGATGAACGGTCCTAATATAACCAAGTATGCAAAGGGCGGAGTTTTGATGCCTATAGATGACCTGCTTAAGACTTCAGATATCAATAAGGACAATTATCCTAAGGCTTTGCTCGATTTATACAATGTTGACGGGGTGCAGTACGCTATTCCTAAGGACTTTGATACCGTAGGCGTTTGGTATAATAAGGAGATTTTTGACGAAGCGGGTGTTCCTTACCCGTCAGATGACTGGACATGGGACGATATGTTTGAAAAAGCTAAACAGCTTACAAAGACGGACGGAAGTGTTTACGGAATAACGGCTCAGTACAAAGATCAAACGGGTATATATAATACTATTTTTGCTTCGGGAGGTTATGTTGTTTCCGATGACAAAAAAAGCTCCGGCTACGACAAAGCCGAAACACAGGCGGGAGTTCAGTGTTGGGTGGATCTCCTTGAAGCGGGGGTAAGCCCCAGTCAGGCATCTCTTGAAGAAACCGAAGACTATGTTCAGTTTTTATCGGGAAGAACGGCTATGCATTGGGACGGTTCATGGTTCCTTAATCAGGTTCTTGATTCGGATTTAAAAGATAAAATAGGAGTAGTGGCGTTGCCGTCTGTCAACGGAAAGAAGGGAACCGTTATTCATGGGCTTGGAAACTGTATAGCAAAAAGCACAAAAAATCCCGATGCCGCATGGAAATGGGTAGAGTTCCTTGCAAGTGAGCAGGCAAGTAAGTTCTCGGCGGAGACAGGTGCGGCAATACCTGCGTATAAGGGAACCGCGGATACATGGGTGAATTCACATAAAGAATATGACCTCGGCATATTTATAGACGCATCTCAAAATTATTCATATCCTTATCCTGTTTCAGAGAAAGGTGCGGAGTGGGAGCAGGCTCAAGCCGATGTTTTAAAGAAAGCCTTCGGATTGGAGACAAAGACCAAGGAGGCTTGTGATGACTTGGCTGAAAAGATGAACGAGATATTGAAGTCGGAAAAATAAGTTAAACCGAGAGGGGGTCGTTATGCCTAAAAAAAAGTTAACGCCTGCACAGAGAGCGGATTACATTACGGCTTATCTTATGATTGCTCCTTTGGTTTTGGGGCTCGGAGTATTTTATTTGTATCCTACGTTTAAAGTTTTTATAGACAGTTTTTATGATGTGGGAGCATTTAATAAAAGAGAGTGGGCAGGAATAAGCAATTATGTGACAATGTTTACGGATCCGAATATGTGGCTGGCTCTCAGAAATACTTTTGTATATGTTCTTGTAATAGTTCCGGGAACCGTTGTTTTCTCCTTGTTTGTAGCCTGCCTTTTGAATACGGATATTAAAGGAAAAGCACTTTTCAGAGTATTGTATTTCCTGCCTGCCGTAACCATGGGTGCGGCTGTGGCCATGATGTGGAGATGGATGTTCAATGCCGACTACGGTATTATTAATTCTTTTCTCGGCAATATCGGAATTAAACAGATAAATTTTTTGAGCAATCCGAGGCTTGCCATATTTACGGTATGCATAGTCGGTATATGGATAAATGTTGGCTATGACATGATAATATTGCTTGCCGGAATACAGGGAATACCTAAAACTTATTATGAAGCTTCAATCATTGACGGGGCTAAGGGCTTACAGCAATTTTTTTATATAACCTTACCTCTTGTAACTCCTACCTTGTTTTTTGTTATAATTACGACGCTTATATCGACTTTTCAAACCTTTGATATAATATATATGATGATAGCGAAAAACAGTATTGTAAAGGAGCAAACTCAAAGTATGGTGGTATACTTTTATACCAATGCGTTTGAGCTTTCCAAAAAAGGTTATGCCTCTGCTATAGCAATATTTTTGTTTTGCATAATTATGCTCATAACTTTGTTGCAGCTTTGGTTCCAAAAGAAGTGGGTTAATTACGATTAGGAGGAAGCTGAATGAATAAAAAAAGTAAAAAGTTTATATCGCTGTCAAAGCTTCTTATTTATGTTATACTCATACTTGGAGTTTTTATTACCGTATTTCCTTTCATCTGGATGATACTTACTTCGTTTAAGAATCAGTCGGAGGCAATAAGAATACCTTTAAAGTTTTTTCCGTCCGAGCTTCGCTTCTCAAACTATACGGATGTGTTTAAAAAGATTCCGTTCGGCTATATGTATCTTAATACGGTGATAAATGCGGCGGTTATTGTGACGGTTCAACTTATTTTTTGCTCCATGGCGGCTTATGCCTTTGCAAGAATAAAGTTTCCGGGAAGAAATGTAATTTTTGCGGTGCTTTTGTCCGTGCTTATGATACCGTCCTCGTTTTTTATAATACCGCAATACCGGATTATACAGGAACTCGGGCTTTTAAATACTGTAACTGCGCTGTTTTTACCGAATCTTTTCAGTATATTCGGAACATTTCTGATGAGACAGTTTTTTATGTCTTTACCTTCCGAGCTTGAGGATGCGGCACGTATTGACGGTTGCAGTCGGTTTATGATATTTACAAAGATTATGCTGCCTTTGGTAAGCTCGGGGCTTGTAGCTTTGGGTATACTTACCCTGAGGTTTGCGTGGAATGATTTTATGTGGCCTATGATAGTAAACACTTCCTCGGAGAAGATGACTCTGTCTGCCGGCCTTGCCTATATGCAGGGCTTTCATGTAACCGATTATCCGCTTATGATGGCGGGGGCGGTAATGGCTGTTTTGCCTCTGCTTGCAGCCTTTGCAATATTTCAGAAGCAATTTATAGAAGGCATAGCAACACAGGGTATAAAGGGTTAATAAAATATTAAGGGTGCCGAAGCTTTAGGCACCCTATAAATCTTATATTGAATGGAGAAAAAATGAACAATAAAATAAAAATGGCTATAGTAGGGCTCGGTGCAAGGGGTGTAAGCTTACTGGAAACGGCTTACCTTGAGCATGAGGGGGTTGAGTTTGTAGCCGTATGTGATGAATATGAGGACAGAACGAAACAAGGTGCGGATGTAATAGAAAAGGTGACCGGAAAGCGCCCTTCGGAGTGTAAAAATTATAAAGAAATATTGGCACTTCCCGAAGTTGAAGCGGTAGTTGTGTGCACTTCATGGGACAGACATATAGATATTTGCATAGAAGCGATGGAAGCGGGAAAGTATGTGGCAAGCGAAGTCGGAGGGGCATATTCAGTGCGTGAATGCTGGAGGCTTGTGGAAACCTATGAAAGAACCGGAGTGCCGGTTATGTTTCTTGAAAATTGTGTTTACGGAAGAGATGAGCTTATGGTTTACAATATGGTGAAGAAAGGAGTATTCGGAACGCTTGTACATTGTGAAGGCGGCTACAGACATGATTTGAGAGAAGAAGTGTCTTTCGGAAGAGAAAAAAGACATTACAGGCTTGATAATTATATTCATAGGAATTCTGAGAATTATCCTACCCATGAGCTGGGACCTATAGCTAAATTATTGGGAATTAACAGAGGTAACCGTATGCTTACCTTAACTTCCGTAGCTTCAAAGTCAGTGGGACTTAAAGAATATATTAAGGAGAACAAGTCTGATGACGAAATTCTTAAGAATACGGATTTCAATCAGGCAGATGTAGTTACGACCATAATCAAATGCGCAAACGGAGAAACCATAGTCCTTACTTTGGACACTACCTTGCCTAGATATTATTCAAGGGGCTTTTATGTTCAGGGAACTAAAGGAATGTATACCGAGGACAATAAATCCATATTCCTTGATAAGCATGAGCATGCAAAGGATCACTTTGCATGGGATAAACATTGGGGCAATGTGGAAGAATTCAGAAAGGAATATGAACACCCTATCTGGGAAAAATATTTGCGGGAAGGTGTAAAAGAAGGGCATGACGGAATGGATTACCTCGTATTTTCCGATTTCGTCGACTGTGTAAAAAATAAGACACAGGCAAGTATAGATGCTTATGATATGGCTGCGTGGATGTGTATTACGGCATTATCCGAGGAATCTATAGCAAAGGGCGGAATGCCTGTTTTTGTTCCGGACTTTACGAACGGTAAGTGGATTAAAAGAAAAGATTAAAGGGTTGTACTAAAAAACGGCAGGACAAATTATTTAACTTGTACTGTCGTTTTTTATACCGTTCTCACCTGTTTCAGGCAGTTTTAAGTTTTTAACCGTAATTTTTTAAGATAAGTATGTGAAACGTTTCACATATATTCGTGCCTGTAAATCGTGTAATATATGATACTGTTGTTCAAAATGCTTAGAATATTCAAGGACTTAAATTAAGGGAAACGTAATAATTCAAATAACATCTTGTGCAAAGTGCATAAAAAACAATGGAAAAACTACAAAAATAATACTGAATAGATAAAAAAACATTAATTTTAGGAAAAAGTCTTTTAATTTTTGCGTAAGGTGCTATAATGTAGTTGTGAGTGAGATATGAATTCGGTTTCAAATTGGTTTCATATCAAGGTAGAGTGTAGATTTAGAGGAGTAGCAGAAGTGTTCGAAGAAAGAATTTTAAATTTGATTAATACAAATAAACCGGTAATGGTTTCGGTATTGGTTATATCATTTATCTTTATCATTATATCTTACTATATTCCAAAATTTGCATATAAATATGCAAATTGGAAACTCACTAAAAAGGGAAACGATACCTTAAAGGAATACAAGTATAAGCTTTGGGTTCCTGTAAGCATGATTGCTATGATTTTAAGTATTCTTGTTTCCGTATACTATCTACCGTTTTGGAAACTTATATTCGTACTTGTTTTTACTTGTTTTGCAGTGTTTGGAGCTATTGTTGATGATACAATATCAATAATAGGAAATGAGATGCTTTTGTACATGTTACCTGTAGGTCTCGTTTACAGATTTATTGATGGAGGTTTTTCTCTGGCAACTGTCGGAAGTTCATTGTTGGCCGTGGTTATGGTAATAGTTTTCCTCCTGGTTTGCCACTTGATTGTATATCTGCACAAAGGTGTACGCGGCGTTGGAATGGGAGATGTAAAACTTTCGTTTATTATCGCTTTAACACTTGGTGTGGCGGGGATGTATGATTTTCTCATAGCGTTGGCGTTAGGACTTATTATTCATATAGTTTATATGATTATTAAGGTGCCTTTGTACATAAAACATGTATTGAGTACCAGTTCTACGTTTCCGATGTGCGCTGCTATAATGTTCGGTTTATGGTTTGCCCTGATTGCAAGATATATTCCATATATTCAACAGTACAGGGGAATAGCCAATCTGTAATTGCGTACGTGCTTAACACATGCAAGTCGAACGTGGTGCTTAATTTTATGGGTTGTATTTGTTGATACAGGAGGAATGAGGAGTATGTTGGATTTAATCAGGTCGGAAGAGAGTGGGCAAGCACTTGTTGAGTACACTTTAATACTTGCACTTATTGTTATAGCCTCGCTTGCTATTTTTAGAACAAATGTTGCAGGGAGTATAGTTACAAAGGTACATAATGCGGTGAATGATATTATGTCATCGTTCTAGTTTTGTGAAAGTCGTCTTATGACTTAAAATAAATAAAAAAAGAAGAAAGTTTAAGGAGGAGTTTGTAATGAACAAATTTGCAGAATTAATGGTTAATGAAGAAAGTGGACAGGGATTGGTAGAGTACGCT
>CAUQXC010000009.1:0-68112 GCA_963522175.1 uncultured Lachnospiraceae bacterium | reverse complement strand
GAAAAATATTCTAACAATTTTTAAAAATAACTATTGACTTTCCTTAGTTGGTCTATTAAAGTTAATGTCGCATTCCATTTATCAAGCTTTTTCATAGTCTTAACTATCACAGAAATACTTCCTGTTTTATTTCCGTAAAATCTATAAAAGTTAAAAATTGTCGCTACCACTACCTCACTACCTTGTAATACGGGTAGCAAAGTAGCGGTAGCGGACTTTTTCAAAACTCTTAGAATGGTATATCTTCAGCATTAACCTCCACAAAATCTGTATTAATATTTCGTTTATAAAACTTCTTGCTAACCCGAACCACACCGTCAATTCTTACCTTCTTACTTTTTACAGAGGGTTCAAGTTTCCATTCATCTGACATTTCGTTTGCCATTAATTCCGAAAATACTTCTTCATTGGTTTCAGGGTATCTACTTGTAAATTCAGCAGAGTATAACAAATCTGGAGTGTCTGATTTTGTAGATTTCCATTCCATAAAGTCCAAGAAATTTTGAACGTGTCTGTTCTCACTCTTATGAGTTTGAATAACATAATCTAAATCCGTTCTTAGCTCTTTCGGTAAATAAAAATCATGAAGTTTATTTTCATAAAGATACACCGCTTCTGCGATAGCTCCTTCAAAATCATGTTGAACAATATTACGATGTTCTTCTCTTGTGATAGTTTCCAGTATAGGAAATTTTTCTACATCATACATGATTGGTAATTCAATATTTTCGCTATTCACTTTCACAGGTAGATACCGTCTTTCTCCAGAAAAATCCCCTAAAAATGTTGCATCATTTGTCGTAGCAATCAAGATACAAGTTCTCTTTACATCAGCAGAAAACCGTTCGTATGGAAGCCTTACAGTACTTGTTCTTGCCGATATAAACAACTTAGCTTCATCAGCACTTTTCGCATTCCTAAGAGCTACAAATTCTTCCAATTCCACTACAACTTTTCCAACAAGATTACTGACTGCATCCTTACCTTTGATATTATTTAATGAGCAATACCATTCGGAAAATAATGCCAACTTCTCTATAAAACTGGTTTTGCCTACACCTTGAATTCCCATAAGAACCATCAGCTCATCAAACTTGCATCCGGGATTAAAAACTCTTTTTACCATCCCAACTAACATATGTTCCATAATCCAGGCATTTAATTTTGTATCTTCTGCTCCAAGGTATTTTGGAAGCAATTTAGATATATAACTTTCACCACCATACGTAAGCGACTTCATATACATAGCTGGAAGATTTACTGCTCTTTTATGAGCAATAAAGGTTATAGCATCGTCCATTCGGTTTTTAGAATATTTAATTCCAAATTCCCTTTCTATTTCCACCCCTAAAAAATTTGTTAAATGGTCATTCCATTTTCTGATCTCATTTTCTTTCTGTTTTTCTCCCTTAAGCATTCCAAAAAGCCTGACTGTCATGCTGCATGTATCAAAGAAAATTGTTCCGTCTATTATCTTCTCTTCTTTACAGAACAACGGATTTACAAGCACAGTAATAAGATTAGTAGTATTACTTTTTAATTGTCCCTTATTGGTATATTCAAGTTCTCTATTTAGGTAATCTGATAATTCATCATCACTAAATTTTAGCCAGTCATTCACGGTTATCACCTACACTTTTTCTGTGATAGTTATAATCCCAGTATCTCTGATTTCCATATTGAGTCGCTTTTTTAATACTATCTTCCAAATATTTGATATAAGCCGCTTCATTTTTTCTTTTACTTCTGTCATCGCTCCGATTTAAAGCAGACATTAAAAATATCTCTTTTATCAAAGCTTCATCACCATGTGTATAGCTATTTAATAATAGCAACAGCAAAAAATCATCTTTGCTGGCATCTCCGCTTGCTATTGTTCCTTCAAATAAACCTTTAGCTTTTCTATTATGCTTACACATCGTTTCTATGATTTTAGGTATATCAGGCAGTGTATCATTATCTGATTGAGATGCTCTTATTTGCTCTCTAACGCTCTTTTTAGGCGCAAAACACTCATAGTATCTATCAATCTCACTCTGCTTATCTATGATGTTATTTGATATTCCATCAATGCTATTTCCAGTCATAGCGATACATCTGTTGTTTTGATACATTTCCACTTTCTCAATTTGGTTATTGAAATTGTCAGCAATTTCCCCTTTTGCAAAAATATGAAGTCCTTTACCGGATTGAGAAATTTCAATATAAGTGTCATGAAAATCTCTGAAAAACTTTTCTCTCATATCACAAGATACATTATCCAAGTCAATACAAAGAAATGGATCATCCATGCTTAGTACAAAAGACAATCCATCTGAGCCACTACCCTCTATATTATTAACAGCTGTTTCAAAATCTGCCCATTGTTCTTTATTATTCCAGTCATCAGATTTGAAAGTAATTGGACTCACAGGAAGCTTGAGTATTTTTTCCTTCCCTTTCAAATCTATTTTTCTGATTCTCTTAAACCATAACCATTGTTTATACTGTCTTAATTCCATCGGAATATTTTGTTTATACTGTTCCGCTTTTATCATGTTGTCCTCCAATCTATAGTTGATGACAAAAGTACAACCTGATAAAATAATCTTGTCAGGGATGAAATACCAAGTTGTACTTTCATCTTGCCTTTGGTCTTTTGGCTAAAGGCTTTTTTCTTGTTTAATCTCTTCATAAATCTCCAAAACATACAGCAAAATGTCCTGTGTTTCTTCATCTAATTTTCCGAACTTTTTAATTACTCTTGCCAACTGAAATATCTCTTTTGCTATGGCATCTAAAACTCTATAATCAGCTGTAATATTTATCTTGTGTTCACCAAGAAGTTGTATAAAGTAGTCCTGTTTTGACAGTCCGCTTATTTCGACTTGCTTATTTATCAAATCATATTCTTCCTGAGAAACTCTGAAATTCAAGATGCGATTACGCTTTCTGTTTTTCTCGTTCTTTATCTTCTTTTCTTTAATCTGCTTTGTCCTTTTTTGTAGAGATTCCAGTCTAAACATTTTCTTCATCCTCTTTCAATAAATCTTCCCAATCATTTTGTGTTTTTACTCTCACCTGTGTTAGCGAATCTGCCATTTCTTTCTGCTTACTCGGAAACAGATGTGCATATCCATAAGTTATATCAATTGATTCATGCCCTACTCTATCTGCAATAGCAGTAGCAGAAAATCCAAGTTCAATTAGCAGGGATACATGGGAATGTCTTAAATCATGTACTCTTATTCTTTTTATATTGGCTTTCTTAGAGCCTCTATCCATTTCATGGTGTAGAAAACTCTTAGAAAAACTAAATATTAAGTCTTTCGGCTTTAATTTGTAAAAACCATCCAGATAAATTTTAATTTCCTCTGCCAAAAAATCAAGCATAACAACTTTTCTAATACTCTTTTTTGTTTTAGGTGGAGTTATAACATTCTTTCCATCAATTCTTTGCAGTGATTCATCAATTTTTATAGTTCCGGTCTTGAAATCAAATTTTTCTTTGGTCAGTGCAAGAAGCTCTCCCATCCGAAGTCCGCACCAATATAGAATTTCAAAGGCATAATATGAATGCGGTTTATCCTTAACTGCCTTGATAAAAGCTTCATACTCTTCCTGTGTCCAAAATAGCATTTCATCCGCTTCTTTTTCTCCCATAGTTCCAACATCTCTGGCAACATTAGTTTTCAAGTTGTAGTATCTGCAAGCATGATTCAAAATACTGCTAAGTTGAGCATGGATTGTGCGAAGGTATGTCGGCGAATAAGTTTGACCTCTATCATCTTTGATTTTCATCAATTCATTCTGCCACTGGATAATCGCTACATTGCTGATTTCATTCATAAGTAAATCACCCAAATATGGCATTATTTTTGTTGTAACAATAGCTTCTTTCGTACGCCAAGTATTTTCTCTGATACGAGGTTTTTTATCCCTTTTATAAAGTTCAAAGAACTCTCGAAAAGTCATTTCAACCGTTCCTGCTTGCTGTGATAGAAACTTTTTTTCCCAATTCAATGCTTCCTTCTTTGTTGAAAACCCTCTTTTTTTCTTGTTCAGCTTCTCACCTTTCCAATTCACATAGCTGAACTTGCAATACCAAGTGCCGTTTTTATTTTCATCTCTATACGCACCCACCTTTACACCTCTTTTCTAACTTCATTTCCATAGCAATACTTTTCCATGAAATACTGTCGATTCACTTTACCTCTTTGTACTCGATAGCCGAGCTTTATGAGTTCTTGATTCATTTCATTTATCAGCTGGTATGCAGTCGTTCTGCTGACTTCCAAAAAATCTTGAACTTCTTTTGCTGTCATGAATACCTTTTGCATTTTTAGTCCTCCTTTCAATTCATAGTTTTTGCAAGGTTCTGCATCCATGTCTTGATATAGGACGAGCGTCGATTTAAATATCTTGCGTTCTAACAGTTCGTATTTGAACTGTATATCCGTATTATAATAGTTCGTTTTCGTTCTGTCAAGAGTTATTATAAAATATTTTCTTATGTTATTGCTGATATTAAGGCTTTATTTAAAATATTAAACAGAACGTTTATGTTGTGTTCGGTGGTTATTTATGATAAAATATAATAGAAAATTTTTAAGAGAGGAGTCCTAAAATGATTTCCGGTAAGAAATTAAAACAAATTCGTTTGTTTAGGAAACTAACACAGAAAGAACTTGCCATCATGTCCGGACTGACTGATGCTGCAATTCGTAATTATGAATTAGGAAATAGATCTCCAAACAAGGAACAACTAAGAAAAATAGCAGATGCACTTAACTGTGATATTTCAGCTTTAATCGACCATGAGCCTAATTCTATTTTTGAGATAATGCATATTATTTTTGACTATGAAAAAGAAATGAAGTTCCGTCCCCTTGCAGGAAACGGTGAGCCTATTGCACTACTATCTCATAATCCGCATTTTGATGATTTTTTAATTGAATGGGACGAAATGAGAAAGAAACACTATAATGGTGAAATTACAGACGAGGAGTTTGAAGATTGGAAGTTGTCTTTTCCTAAGAAATCAAGATTTTTGAAAAAATAAAACAAAGCATGAGTAAAGAAAGGATTTTTATATGATTATATATACTACAAATGAATGGAAAGGGTATGGCAAACAAAATTATTATTGGAATGAATACAGGTTAGAATGCAATGAAGTTAGAAAATATAAATGCAATAGACATAAATTTTTTGATGGCAAAGAGAACAATTGGGAAGAAAGCGAAGAACTTATAGAGTCTTGGGCACTTGATGATCCTAATATGCCAGAGTGGCTACATCAATATCTATAATATAATTCACTACATAGACGCAAAAAGACCGAAGCACTCAAGCTACGGTCTAATTTTTTGTATTTTCTTGTAAAGCCACTGGAAACTATTATTAGATTTATTCTTTTTTAAATTTTTACCCAATTTTGTCCCAGTTGCTTATTTTCATAGGCTCAAAAGCTCAATTTTAAGCCATTTCTGTGTTTTTTCGCTCTATTCCAACTCTATCGTCCCCGGTGGCTTGCTCGTCACATCGTACAGCACCCTATTCACGTGGCTCACCTCGTTGATTATCCTGCTTGTCACCTTTTGCAAAAGCTCCCAAGGAAGCTCCGCCGCCTCTGCGGTCATGAAGTCTATGGTGTTTACCGCACGCAGGGCTATGGCGTAATCATAGGTTCTCTCGTCTCCCATTACACCCACACTTCTCATGTTTGTAAGTGCGGCAAAATACTGCCCTATACTCCTGTCAAGACCCGCAGCGGCTATCTCTTCTCTGTAGATGGCATCCGCTTCCTGAACTATGCGCACCTTTTCCTCGGTAACTTCACCTATAATTCGTATACCTAAGCCCGGACCCGGGAACGGCTGACGGAACACCAGCTTTTCAGGTATTCCAAGCTCCAATCCGGCTTTTCGTACCTCATCCTTGAAAAGGTCTCTCAAAGGCTCTATTATCTCTTTGAAATCTACATAGTCAGGCAGACCTCCTACGTTGTGGTGAGATTTTATGACAACACTCTCACCGCCAAGTCCGCTTTCAACAACGTCGGGGTATATAGTTCCCTGAACAAGGAAGTCCACTCTTCCGATTTTCTTTGCTTCCTCTTCGAAGACTCTTATGAATTCCTCACCTATGATTTTACGCTTTGCTTCCGGCTCCGAAACTCCGGCAAGCTTTGAATAGAATCTCTCCTGTGCATTTACTCTGATAAAGTTAAGCTTATACGGACCGGACGGACCGAATACAGCCTCAACCTCATCTCCCTCATTTTTACGAAGAAGCCCGTGATCGACAAACACACAAGTAAGTTGCTCTCCTACAGCTTTACTAAGTAACACCGCCGCAACGGATGAGTCCACCCCTCCCGAAAGGGCACAAAGAACCTTACCCTTTCCTACTTTTTCTTTTATTTTTGCAATTTCCGTTTCAACAAAGGCATCCATCTTCCAAGTACATTCACAGGCACAAACATTACGCACAAAATTTCCCAGCATTTTCGAACCTGCAACTGTATGTAATACCTCAGGATGGTATTGTATTCCGTAAAGCTTTTTGCTTTCATTTTCAAATGCCGCAACAGGACAATCTTTTGAATGTGCACTCACCTCAAAGTCCGGAGCAAGTTTTGACACATAATCGAAATGACTCATCCAGCAAATTGTAGGAGTGGCTATGTCCTCAAAAATCTTTGAAGATACCTTATCTATAACTATCTCTGTTTTTCCGTATTCTCTTACGTCCGCCCTTTTAACCTCTCCTCCCAGAAGATGGCTCATAAGCTGAGCTCCGTAACACAGACCCAAAACAGGTATTCCAAGCTCAAACAATTCCTTTGTGTATGTCGGCGCACCCTCTTCATAACAACTGTTAGGACCGCCTGTCAATATTATTCCCTTAGGATTTTTCTCCTTTATAAGACTTATATCGGTCTTATACGAATAAATTTCGCAATAGACATTATTCTCTCTGACCCTTCTTGCCACCAACTGATTATACTGACCGCCAAAGTCAATAACGATAATTAATTCCTGCTTTAAGTTCAAAACTTTATCCTCCGCTTAATAAGTTTCAAAGTACAGACACATCACGCAAAACAAAAATACCCGCATTAGTGTTAATATACTTAATCTTTATCTCTTATCCTATGCTTTTTTTCTATAAACAATGTATATAACGCTACCGTAAGCGCAAAATCAAAAGATATTCCGCATACTGCGATAAATATTTCCGTTAAGCCTTGCTTTACAAATAAAACGGGTATGCAGGATAGAATAAACCCTATAGAAAAAGCAAGGGTTAAAGCTGCCATCTTTGCATTGTATACCTTTACATTGTCAACCTCTATAATTTTTGTACAGGTCCAAAAGCCCACCGCTCTTTTTGAAAGCATGATATACACTGTAAAAAGAAAAAATATTAAAAATATCAAAAAACAGAATAATAAACCGATTTTCATACTTCCTCCTATCTTCACTTAGCATAAAACAAGTAACCGATTTTATTATACAGTATTTAACAAAGCTATTTCAAGTACCTCTTAACATACTTTCCCGTATATGAAGTCTTTACCTTACTTATATCCTCCGGAGTGCCGGCAGCTACTATGCTTCCTCCGCCGTCACCGCCCTCGGGACCTATGTCTATAATATAATCGGCTGTTTTTATTACGTCTAAATTATGCTCTATAACAATAACGGTATTTCCGCTGTCCGACAGGCGTCTGAGTATATCAACCAGCTTATGAACATCCGCAAAATGAAGCCCTGTCGTAGGCTCGTCAAGGATGTATATGGTCTTTCCCGTACCTCTTTTTGACAATTCCGTGGCAAGCTTTATTCTCTGAGCTTCACCGCCGCTCAGCTGGGTACTGGGCTGACCGAGCCTTATGTAAGATAAACCTACATCGTACAGAGTTTGTATCTTTTTTTGTATAGTCGGAATATGCTCAAAAAATTTCAGTGCTTCTTCAACCGTCATATTCAAAACATCGTATATCGACTTACCTTTATACTTAACATCCAAAGTTTCCCTGTTATAACGCTTGCCGCCGCAAACTTCACAAGGAACATACACATCCGGTAAAAAATGCATTTCTATTTTTATAATACCGTCACCGCTACAGGATTCACAACGTCCGCCTTTAACATTGAAGCTGAACCTTCCCTTCGTATAACCTTTTATTTTTGCATCTACGGTGGATGCGAACAGATCCCTTATCATATCAAAAACACCCGTATACGTCGCAGGATTGGATCTCGGGGTTCTTCCTATAGGCGACTGGTCTATGGCAATAACCTTGTCAAGCTGCTCCAAGCCCTCTATAGACTTATAGCTGCCAGCTATGGTATGGGCTCTGTTAAGCTTCTTTGCCAGAGCCTTATACAAAATTTCATTTACAAGTGAAGATTTTCCCGAACCTGAAACACCCGTTACACAGGTCATAATACCGAGTGGAAAGTCCACGTCTATATTTTTAAGATTATTATGGCTTGCTCCCTTTACCTTGATATAGCCTGTAGCCTGCCTGCGTTCCTTCGGAACTTCAATCTTAATCTTTCCGGAAAGATATTTTCCCGTTATAGAGTTTTCGTTTGCCATTATCTCCTTTGCGGTTCCCACAGCAATAACTTCACCGCCGTGCTCACCCGCACCGGGACCTATATCTACTATATAATCGGCTTCCATCATGGTATCTTCATCATGTTCAACCACCAGAACCGAGTTTCCTATATCCCTTAAATGCTTAAGTGTCCCGAGAAGCTTATCGTTATCTCTTTGGTGAAGTCCTATACTGGGCTCGTCGAGTATATATGCCACACCCTGAAGTCCCGAACCGATTTGAGTAGCAAGCCTTATTCTTTGAGCCTCTCCGCCACTCAAGGTTCCGGTATTTCTGCTCAAACTCAGGTAGTCAAGACCTACATCGACGAGAAAGCTTACCCTTGCTCTGATTTCCTTTAATATCAAGGAACCTATGGATCTTTGCATCTCACTAAGCTCAAGATCATCTATGAACTTTCTGAACTTTACCGTGGACATATCCGTGGCATCAAATATGTTTTTATCTCCTACAGTAACCGCCAGCGCCTCTTTTTTAAGCCTCTTTCCCATACAGGACTTACAGGTTTTTATCCGCATAAACTGCTCATATTCGGCTTTTGCCGAGTCCGAATAAGTTTCTTTATATCTTCTTTCTACATTTTTTATAAGTCCTTCGAAAATAACGGGATAAACACCCTTACCCCTCTGACTTTCATAGCTTACATTCACTTCCTTGTCCGTACCGTACAAAATTATATCCTGTATTTTCTTAGGATAATCTTCAAACGGAGTATCGAGGTCAAACTTAAATTCCTTTGCAAGAGCGCTAAGCACCGCATTTGTAAAGCTTTTTTTATCGTTACAGCTTTGCCAGCCCATAGCGATTATGGCTCCCTCATTTATACTTAGGCTTCTGTCCGGCAACATAAGCTCTTCGTCAAACTCCATTGTGTAGCCCAGTCCCGAGCAATCCGGACAGGCACCGAAAGGGTTGTTAAACGAAAAAGTTCTCGGCTCAACCTCGTCTATCGATATACCGCAATCCGGGCAGGCAAAATTTTGTGAGAACTTTATAAGCTCGGAGCCTATAACATCAACATTTGCATAGCCTTCTCCCAGATGAAGAGCCGCCTCCAAAGAATCGGTAAGACGTTTTTGTATACCCTCTTTCATCGCAAGCCTGTCTATAACTATGTCTATACTGTGCTTGATATTTTTATCCAAATTAATTTCTTCGGAAAGCTCATAGGCGTTCCCGTCTATTATCACCCTTACGTAGCCGCTTTTCTTCGCACTTGCCAAAACCTTTTCATGCCTGCCCTTCTTGCCCTTGACAATAGGTGCGAGTATCTGAAACTTGGTTTTGTCTTCCAACTCCATAATACGGTCTACCATTTGGTCTATACTCTGCTTGTGTATGGCTTTACCGCATTTCGGACAGTGAGGAATACCTATTCTTGCATAAAGCAAGCGCATATAATCGTATATCTCCGTTACGGTTCCTACCGTGGAACGCGGGTTTCTGTTGGTTGATTTCTGGTCTATTGATATGGCGGGCGACAAACCGTCTATACTTTCCACATCCGGTTTTTCCACCTGTCCCAGAAACATTCTGGCATAGGAAGAAAGGGACTCCATATACCTTCTCTGTCCCTCCGCATATATGGTGTCAAAGGCAAGCGAAGACTTACCCGAACCCGACAGACCCGTAAGAACAACAAGCTTGTCTCTGGGTATATCGAGGGATATATTTTTAAGATTATGCTCCTTTGCACCGCGTATTTTAATGTACTGATTCTTCATAATTTCTCTGAGTAATATAGCCCACAGCTTATATTACTTCAAACATATCCTCTAATTTTTGTCTGTGTTTTTCCGGAATCTCCATAGCTCTGAATCCGAAACACAGCATATATGATATGCCGAATTCCTTTCTGTTTATAATACCTTTTTTCTCCAAATAAGCCTCAGCCTTGTCCCTGTCAAATCCCTCTATAGGACAGGTGTCTATGCCCAAAGCCACGGCGGCATTCATCATATTTGCCATCATGATATAGGTCTGTTTGCACGCCCAGTCAAAAAGCTTCCTTTCATCGTTAAGATCAAAATGATTCTCCTGAAAGTTTTTAAAAAGCTGAGAACGCTGGGAATTAAGGTCAAACTCACGACCGTATATTTCGGTTATTTTCTTTACATGAGTGCTGTCAAAAACAACATCCTTCCTTGCAAGCACAACTATAAACTTACTTGCCTCGTCAAGCTTTGTGAGCGCTCCCCATGTAAAATCCTTAAAGTCTCTCTTTATATTTTCATCCTCCAGTTGCAGGATTTTCCACGGTTCATATCCGAAAGAGCTCGCAGACAGTCTGGCTACTTCAAGTATAGTGTCCCAGTCCTCTTTCTCTATTTCTCTTCCCTTTTCAAACTCCTTTGTTGCAAATCTTCTCTTAGCCGCTTCTACCAGCTCCGTTCTGATTTTTGACTTATCCACAGTTTTACCTCCTTAAAAATTAAACTCTCAGGTACTTTGTGAAACTGATTATAGCATATATCGAACTGATTTTCTAGGTTGATACTATAAAAATTTTGTAAATTCCCCCCTTATCGGTTTACATAAAAAAGGCCGTAACCGCCATACAGACGGCACAAGCCTTTACTGCTGTTAAGCCCAGATCTCCTTTGCAACCTTTCTCACAAGCTCAACCTTATCCCATTGTTGTTTGAATGTAAGCTTATTTCCCTCTTCACAAGAAGCAAAACCGCATTGTGTTCCCAAGTATATTCTGTCAAGCGGAACATATTTCGCCGCTTCATATACTCTTGATTTTATAAATTCTTTATCCTCCGGCTCGGGATTTTTTGTGGTAACAACACCCAGAACCACAACCTTATCATCCGAAAGTTCCTTTAAAGCTTCGAAGCTTCCCGAACGCTCATCGTCAAACTCAAGATAATATGCATAGACATTCTCTTTTGCAAACAAAGTCTTTGCAATATTATCGTATGCACCCTCACATGCCCACGTAGATTTGAAATTACCGCGACAAACATGTGTATTTATTATTAAGTCATCCGGCTTTCCCTCAACGGCAAGATTGTTTACTCTCAAAAGCTGCTCCTCAATTTTTTTAACACCCGCCTTATCCGTTCCGTATATAAATTCCACTCTCGGATCTACCAAAACTCCCCATGTACAGTCGTCAAGCTGAATATTTCTGCAACCCGCCTCATATAAATCCTTTATTACTTTCTTATAGCCTTCGGCTATATCTTTAATAAGATCCTCCACATCGGGATAAAAGCCCAAGGTATCGGCAAGGTTTATAGGAATGATCATCTGCTGCAAAAACTGTGCCGGTGCCGGTATTGTCTGCTTAGCCTTAAAATTTTCGTCCTCAAACTGCTTTATAAACTTAAAGTGTTCTACAAAAGGGTGTGGTTTATTAAGAGAGAGCTTTGAGGTCAAATATGTATCGTCTATCAAAGCGACTACATCCTTAAACGGTATTCCGGTATCCGTCTTTTTATGTCCCACTCCTTCGAATGCCCACATAAAATCAAGATGCCAAGTTGCCCTCCTGAATTCTCCGTCCGTAAAAAGATTAAGTCCCGCCTTTTTTTGCTCCTCAACAAGCTTTGTTATCTCTTCATTTTCAAGCTTTTTTAGCTCACTATAAGAAATCTGTCCTTCCTTAAACTTCTCTCTTGCCGACTTCAGGCTCTCCGGCCTTAAATATGAGCCTACCACGTCAAATCTATCTTTTAAATATACTCCCATTTTATTTTCCTCTTCTTTCTGTATAAATCAAAATCATTTTTGTTATGTTCGGAAGTATATCATATATAGAAATCCTTTTAAAATATCAAAAAAATATCTCTTGATATAGTTTTTATATATATCTAAAACAAAAAAGTCACCTTCAACAGCTCCCTAAACTGTTGAAGGCGACTCGGGGGTAATATTTTATTTATGACTTTTTCTTCTTCAAGAAAATGTCAGAGAAATTTTTCCACAGCATAAATAATATTAATACTGCTCCTACATATCCATTTAAAACATATATATAATTAACCAAAACCTTGAACGGTAGGAATAAACCTACTATCAAGCCCAATACTCCAAGTGCTACTGTAAGTATCTTGAAATTATTGGTTCCTTCCTTTGAAAATCTTACAACAGGATTATAAAGTAAAGGAACTGCAGTAGTATAAATTCCCGCGAATACCACTATTGAGAATATGGTTGAAAACGGCTTCCAGATTTTCATAGCAAGTATGAGATTAGGTATATCCGCATTCCACAAATAAATACCCTTATCTTCGGTATTTATATTGGCAATCTGAGCGAAAGAAACAAGTAATATAGCAACACAAACAGCTATAGTTCCGCCCCATATTCCATAATTCAAGTCCTTCTTAGTGTTCTTTGCACCGAGAGCTGAAGTAAAGCTGGCAAACCACAATAATACAAAGCCGGCATAGGATAAACCTGAAATCAGCCAATTCGCACCTGCATTTTTTATCGTATTTGCGGCATCCGAGCCTACATAGCTTCCGGTTGCTATGGTATTAAGTCCGTCTCCTATACTTTTAGCGTCTCTTACACAGGTTACAAGACCTATGAATATACAAAGAACAACTATGATAGGACCTACTATACCTATAGCATCAACAAGAGAATTTAATCCTCCTATAACCGTTGCAATAGTTATTACCGTTAAAATTACGGCTCCTACCCATAAAGGCATATTATACTGTTGCCTTATGGTAGATGCGGCTCCTCCGACCATTACCCAAAATGACATATAACAGAATATGGTTGAGTAGTAATCGCAGAATGTACCTATGTACTTACCGCAATAGAACTTATAAATATCATTGCCTTTTTCAAACTTCTGTTCAGCTCCGGCCTTGGCAAAGTTGAAATTGTAGTAAAGAAATGCTACTGCAAACACAAGTAATACAAGTATATTCTGTGCACCGTATGCAGTGTAATATTGTACTATCTCCTGACCTGTAGCGAAGCCTGAGCCTATAGTAAAGGCAATAATCGCGCCCGCAAGGATCAACGCTCTTTTAAAATTCAAAGTATTACCGTCTTTATCCATCTTTACTTCCCCTTATTTGGTTTTTTAGAAATCATCCTTCTCGAATACAGTTTGATCCGTAACAGCTGTCTGCAAAGTTTTGAGTGCTCTCTTCACCATACGCATACGTATTTTCTTGGAATCAACCTCACCTTGTGTAGGATCTCCTACAGGATAAGGTATACCTACACCCGGGATAATTCTGTTTGCGCCTATTGTCAACGAAATAGGAACTACAGTAGCCATGTGAACTACCGGAATACCGTACTTCTCTATACCTTTTACCATCGTTGCACCGCAACGTGTACAGGTACCTCATGTACTTACGAGTATAACGCCGTCAACGTGCTCATCTATAAGAATCTTTCCTATAGCATCACCGAATTTAGCTGCTGAACCTGTAGCTGTACCGGTACCGGTTGTTGTAAAGAAGGTATTATAGAGTTCTCCGAACTCGCCTTCCTTCTCAAGCTCTCTGAGTACATCCAATGGAACAACAAGGTTAGGATTTTCCATAACAAACTGTCTGTCATATCCGCCGTGTATAGTGGTAAAGTCCTTAGGAGAAAGCTCCTGCATTCCCTCTATGCTGTACGCACCGTACTTTGTAGCGTTACTTGACTCGATATGGTCAGGGTTACCGGTAGGAACTATACCTCCCGATGTAACTATAGCTATCTTTGCCTTCTTTATGTCGCCTATAGGATTTGCAGGTGCAACCCTGTCAAACTTAGGCATAGTAAGATCCGTTTGGAACTCTTCTCCCTTAAGCTTCTTAACAAGCATCTTGATAGCTCTTGCAGAGCCTCTTTCTTCAGCGAAGTAGTTAACTCTTATACCTCTCTCATGGTAGCCTTCAACATCCGGCCCTAAAATTTCCTCATGCTTTGCAAGCTTCTCTATTAAAGGACACAAGTTCTTTACCACATTCTTCATACTTGCTGCGGAATCTCCGGTCTTAACTATAATTAAGTCCTTACGGAACATATCAACTCCCGGGTTTTCAGCGTATGCCGCTGTAATAACAGGTATTCCGAGTCTCTCCTCAACCGCTTTTGCAATGGTTCCGCAAGCAACTCCGTAACGACCTGCGTTAAATGCCGGTCCTGCAACAAAAACATCCGGATTGTACTTCTTAATCATTTCGATAAGAGCATCTGTTGCCTCAGCTAAATTCTGACCATAGTAGTTGTCTCCGCAAATAGCCGTTGCAACAATCTCAAAATCGTCACTTAAGTTAGCTTTAATAGCTACTCCCGGTCCTATAACTTCTTCTCTTATCTCCGGCTTATGATCTGCCTTATCTTCTCCGCCTACTCCGGCAAAAAATTGATTCAAATAATGTACTATTCTATACTTAGCCATTATAATCCCCCTTCTTAATAACCTCTGGCTGCCAGACGATTGTATCCGTTTGCTATAGTTGAAGCTATGATGATCTGAATCTCAGCCTCAAATGAACCGTCAGGATTTACACAACCTGCCCAACCACCTATCTGATTCTCAATGTAGTCCATAGTACCGATTACCTTATTCATAACCGGGAATTGTAAAGTCATATTTCCCTGTCCGCAAGAAGCAAGTGCTGTAGCTTCCTCACATACATCCGCGAGTGACTGTGACTTACCGTCTTTTCCCGGGAACTCGTCTGTAATAAGAACTACCTTAACGCCCTTTCTCTCAACCTTCTTACAGTTCATCATAAGATCCGTGTCAGGGTTACCGTAGCCTTCTTCTGTTATAAGAACTCCGTCAAGTCCCATATACTCCGCCAGTTTGGCAACCATATCCGAATGTCTTTCCTTATCTGCAAGGAATACGTTTTCATTAGTAAGGATAACTCCCATGAAGTTAATGTCCTTACCGTGATGCTTGTAGCAGTCTTCTATAACAGGGTTATGGAAGTGATGGAAAGTGGTAACCTTATCGCAAGGTGCCACACAGTTACCCGATACTATCGCTCCGTCCATTATTTCGGTAGGATACATAAAGGTAGGAACCATCTGTTTTGCATCTACTCCATAATAGTATGTATCATGTAAGAGTCCCTGTGACTGTAACATGTGTACATAACCTACTTTAGGAAGATCCGGGTACATTGCCGCCTGCTCAAATAAAGGCTTTGTCTCATATACTTCAAGAACATCAGGTTCAAGATTTCTGGCCGCTTCACCGAGATATGTAGCAACCTTTAATCCCGCCAAACGTCCTGCCTTTTCATAAGCGTGAGTTTCGATACCTTCCTTAGGCTCGATAACCACACAAAGGTTTACGGTCTTTGAGAATGGGCAATAGTCTGCAGCTACACCGCTCATATCTATTACACCTTCCTGGAAGCCTACGATTCTTCCTACCGTAACAACACAACAACCGTCCAAAGCGTGTGTTCTTCCTTCACCTACAGCCGGAGATACCTTTCCTGTAACTCCCGGGAATATCTCTCCGCCTCCGCTAACCTTTACACGCGGCTCAATAACATCCTTTACCGGAGTTATACGGGTACTCTCACCCGGTCTTGCGATATCAAGCTTACAAGAAACCAGCTTATCATCCTCCAAAACTAACTTCTCAACCTCGTCCTTATTTACATAAAGAACGTGGTTTTCTACATAAGTTCTTTCTGAAAATTGGATATCATCAATCTTGATTTTTCCCAGCTCCAATTTCATATCATAGTCCTCCTTTGTAATCGCGATAACTTTTGTTTCTGAAAAAAGAAGTTGTTTAAACTTCCTCTTTTCGACATTATATATAATTGAACCTTTAAATTCAAGTTTTTCTTTGTTTTATTTTTTCACAAAAATGCAAAGCTATTTTTATTAAGCTTGCATAATTCAAGTTTTTTTAGACAGGTTATCACGATAACATATACAAGTTATTCATGTCTGTTTGGAAGTTTTTTGTAAACTTATGCCATAATAGATAAATAAAATATGTCAATCTATATATTCAGTAAATCTATAAATGAATACTAAAAAAGGCTTGCAAGCGGAAATTTTAAAATCCGTTTTTAAGCCTTTTGCCACTTTATTTTTCTTTTTACAACTTCTCTATAACTTTTGTAGCCTTGCAAGTCGTCCGCAAGGTGAAATACTATTCTTTCAACATCTTCGACAAATTTCCAGACATAAGAGTTCAGATTCTCTTCTTTGATACTTTTATCCATAAGATTTTTAAAATATCCCATATATAAAAAGCACACCATGCGATTCAAAATTACAGCTCTTTCCTCGCTTATCGCACCCGCTTTTACACATACCTTGCATACCTCATAGTCTCTCCCCAAAAAATCGGGGTTTCTCAGCATAGTCTGAAACACGGGTGAAGATGTTTGAATTTCTTCCGGAAACATATCATAAAACTCTCCTATAGCCGTCTTCAACTCTATATCCTTTCTTGCCAAGAATAAAAGATTATAGGAGATAGGCTTTCTGAACGCTTCCATCGAATAGCAATACCATACTCCCACGTATTTGTCCCAAACGTTTTCCCAAACAAGACTTGCCTTATTGAGCGATTGTATATAAGCCTTCAGCTGTCCCAGCTCCGCATAATAAACAAGCTCGTCCAAGCCTGAAAAGTATCTGTACAGGCTTGCCGACGAACATCCCAGTTCCTTTGCTATCTTTCGTATTGATAAATTCTCTATCCCGTCTCTTTTTATCATTTCCGCAGTTTTTAAAATGTATTCTTTTCTGCTCAAACCTTTAAAATATTCCATTTATATCTCGCTTTATATTATCCTGTCCATTATATTGTCTATTACAGATAAATCTATCGTCTTAAAATCCTCTCTTACATTCTCCTTGTAATCCGAAGGTGTCTTTGCGATACTCTGCCAACTGTTAAACACCTCTATGCATTTTTCTATAAGAAGTATATCCTGAGTATTATCTTCGTAAGCCGGATATACCACCACGGAACGATAAGGTGTCTGATTCGGTTTAAGGCTTGAAGCCTGAGGATGGGTAAGCAGCTTGTGTCTGTTATAAACATAGTCTCTTACTTTTATCAGTGTGTCTTCATAGCTTTCGGTATACACGCAGCTAAGCTTATCTTTATATTTATCGTAAACTCTGTCATTATTTGTTACCAATATGGCTTTTCTTAATTCAAACATAATTCTCCCTACTTTTTCTTATCTTCTTCCTCCAAGGACAGCTTTTGAACAAGACTTTTAAATTTGTCCTCCAAGGTCGATATTTTTATGCTCATTGAAAATATTTTAACCAATAAAACGGAAATAATCAATAAGTACAATAAATTTGCGGGAGAGCGTACCCCGCTTATATCCGACAAAAAATAAATTATTCGCGGATACACGGCTATGAGCAGGATGATAAGAGAAAATATTACCCAAAATACCGCATCATCTATTTTAAGCTTGGCTTTTCTTATTCTTCTGATAACACTGACATTCGCTATCAAAGCCGCCGCTATAAGCATAATTCTTAATGTTAAACTCATATTCTCACCTAAAAATATTTTTTATCCCTTTTTCTGAAATTTTGAATAAATAAAATCGAAGTCAATATTCTAAGCATGTATTTACAGGCATTAAAAGGGGTAAGGTAGCTTACTCCCGCCTTTCTTTCATTCATAGTACAGGGAATTTCCGCTACCTTTGCTCCCTGCTTTAACAAATAAGAGACCGTATCCGGCTCCGGAGGGTAGTTTATATTAAAGGCAAACTCTTCTATCAGCTTTCTGTCATACATTCTCATGCCTGAAGTCGGATCCTTTATTTTGGCACCCGTCATGCACCAAATCGCAAAGCTTATAAGGTTACTTCCGAACATCCTTGCACTGAAAGGTTTTTTTATATCCACAAACCTTGAAGCTATGACAATATTGAAACCTTCCTGCATTTTTTTGTGCATCTTTTCTATATATTCAGGTTTATGCTGACCGTCCCCGTCAAACTGAACCGCATAGTCATAGCCCTTTTCGTATGCATACATGGCTCCGGTCTGAAAAGCTCCCGCAAGTCCGAGGTTTACATACAGATTAACGATATTGTAGCCTTTTTCCCTGCAAAGCTTTGCGGTGTTGTCTGCCGAGCCGTCATTTATTATCACATAATCCAAATCCGCATAAGACTTGATTTCTTCAACAACACTCACTATGTTTTCTTCCTCATTGAACGCCGGTATTATAAGTAAAATTTTTGACACTTCCTACCTCCAATATGCCTTATTAAGACTCAAGGCTTTTACTGCGGATTTCGGCAGATAGTCATACATCTTCCCCAGCCTGAAGCCGATGAATTTACAGGCACTCATGTAAATAAGCTTTGGTATAAGATATGTCTTTTTATTGTCTTTCAGATATTTTATACAAAGCTTGACCATTCTTATACCCTCGGACTCGCTTTTTAAGCCCTCAAAAATCTTTGCGTCTTTTTTTTGAGATACACCTATATCAAAATTTCTTTTTAGCTGCTGCAAACCCGTATAGGAATGCGAGTGTAAAACCTCCGCCTCCGAAACATATTTAAGCTTTTTGCCTTTTTTGAGCAAATCATGAGCATAAATCATATCCTCGTTGAGTATTACATCCTCCTTAAAGCCGCCCGTTTCATCAAAGCTTTTTCTGTCGTAGCAGGCACAGACATTTGAGCAAAAATATATTTTTATACCGTAGAGCTCCCTGTCCGCCTCCGACTTTAATATATCTTTATCGGGATAATTAAAGCTTCTCGTGAACTTTTCAAGCATATCGGCATCCTCGTTGGGAAGCTGCCTTGCATAGCAAAGCTTTACCTCTTCGCTCATATTTTTTACAAATTTTTCCAAAAGCAGGGTGTTTTTAGGAACCGCATCCATAGTCATGCATACAAAATACTCCGCCTCGGACAAAGCTACACCTATATTTCTTGTTTTCCCGTGATTGAACTCTTCTTTTTTTATGTGCTTAAGAACAAAAATATCCTTTTCATCCCCCAAAATTTTTTGAAGTCTCTCATCCGCATCGGATTTTCTCCAGATATCTTCATCCGTATTTACTACTATAATCTTTCCCGGCTTAAGACTTTGCTTTAGAAGCATGTCCACAAGCTTAAAAAACTTGTCGTCCGGTCTGTATGTGGGTATTATAACATCAATTTTTCTTTCCAAAACAACTCCCGTTTCTAAAGTTTTCTCATATCCGTATATGCAAGTATACTGAATACCGCCGCAAGCAGGAACATGAGCAGACAGTATGAAACAGCCGCCCCCTGCATCCCTGCCATATAAACCGCCCTGTCACTTATAAGAAAGGCAAGAACGGTTCCTGCACCGTACAAGGCAAAAATTCTTCTTTGTCTTTTAAAAATCACCATGACATAATACATCAGATTCATTACGGCATAGAAGCTTCCGCCCGCTACGACTATTATAAGTATTAATACATAAGCGGGCAAGTCCTCTTTTGCCGCCCCTTTAAGCAAAACGGCAAGTACCGGTCTTCCCAAAAAAGCCGAAGCTGCAAGTGCCGGCACGCTTAAGCCCGCAATTATCTTTACAACCTTTGCCACACTCTTTTTGAAAGCATCTCTTTTTTTATTTTCATAATCCTCGGCAAGGCTTGTAAGTAAAGGTCTTATAACAAAGCCCGCCATAAGATTTATGATGGATGTGGGTATAAAAATCGTTGTATAATAGCTGTTATTTACACCGCCTCCCATGACCTTATCCACAGCAAACTTTGAAGCCGCAAAAATGTACAGATCCAAAAAGCTTGATATAAAAAGCCACTTACTTTCACCGAGAAGCCCACACACCCTTTTGAACTTGAAATTTGTATCCAAGCTTTCATACTTAAAGGGTCTTATGGCGAAGAGGTAGGTACATACAAGGAGTGCGAGCACAAAGGCTATACTTGAAACAATAAGATTTCTTCCGAAATACAATGCACACAGGAATATAAACAGACTTATAAGCGTTCTTAAGGCTATACTTTTTCCGGCAATATACAGTCTTCCCTTCCTTTGCCACTCCGATTCATAGCAATCCGCCACCGCATCCAGAACCTTATAGGTGAGCATAAGCAGATACACACACAGCTCGGTAAAGCTTCTTGAAAATAAGAGCGTGTATACAAGTCCCGATATTATAGCTACCGCACTTGTGGCAATCCTTAAAGTCAAATAGTCCCCGAAGCTGTACTTATATGTGCTGTCCGTTATCTGTATGGGTCTTATTCCGAAATATGCGACAATATAGAGCTGCTGACCCAAGGTTGAAAAAGCAAAGAAAAATATTCCTCCCATATCGGCACCCAGAATATACGAAACCACTATTCCTATGCACATGCCCGTTATGGCATAGACGAAGCTTCCCAACATATTCCAGATAATATTCCTTTTTTCTATATTCTCATTGCTTCCGTACATAAGCTTTGAAATTTTGTCCATTATACCTGCCCTATTCTCATAATACTTATATCTTTTGCGTAAATTCCTTCATTCTTTATCTGCAAAGCCTCCCTGTCTACATCCTTAGCTTCACACAAATCCAGAAGTACCTTTACAAAATTCACACCCGCCATATGGCTGAAGGGATAACCGCCTCCAAATCTTGCATTCATATCTATAACGAATATTCCCTCGTCATTTACTATAAGGTCCAAATCCATATTTGCTATATGCTTAGTTTTCCCGGCTATTTTTTTACCGAAGTCCTCCAGCCTTTGATTTCGCTCAACCACCGCTATATCAGTTTCCCCTGAGCGCATGGCAAGCTTTTTCTTGACTATAGTCGTTACATGATTTCCTTCAAGATCATTTATAATATCAAGTCCGTATTCGTCTCCTTCTACAAGCTCCTGTATAAGAACACAGTTTTGCGTATCCGTCTTTGCTTCAAACTTCAAATACGAAGCCTGTATTTCTTTTTTTATCTTTTTAAAAAGAACCTGCGCCTCCGAATAATCGTCGCTTGTGTATATACCGAGACTTCCCATTCCCCATCTGGGCTTTAAAATAAACCTTTTATGTTTTCCTATCCTGTTTTTTATGTACTCATCTTCTATATCCGTGCCTGTATACACGGTGTCAAAGTTATTTTCTTTTAAAAATCCGAACATCAAAAGCTTATCATTACAAATGTTTATAATCTCTTCTTTGCTGACAATCAGTTTCACTCCCAAGGCTTCAAACTTGTCTCTGTTTTTCGCCAATACCGGAAGGTCTATGTCAAAAAGAGAGACTAAAACATTTATATTTTTCTTTTTACACAAATCCAGCAAAAAAGGTATATAGCTCCCGTCATAAATCAAGGGGCTTTCAAAGGCTTCATCCGCCACACATACCGCAGTTGAAAGCTTTGAAGAATTTGTGCAGATAACCTTTCCTCTGCCTTCAAGCTCCTCTTTAAAGTAGTTTACAAGGTATGCCCGTCTGCCGACACTGCTTAATAACACATTCATTAAACATTTCCTCTTTCATAATGAAATTTCTTTATGAGCCTGCATATTTCATCAACACTATCAAAAGACAGATCCGGATACACGGGTAAGGTAAGTACCCGTCTTGAAATATACGCAGCCACTTCGGTCTTTTCCGTTTCCATGTTTTCATAGCATTTAAGCTCATTTATACAAGGGTAAAAATACTTTCTCGTATATATGTTTTCTTCACAAAGTCTGTCATACAGCTCATCCCTGCTCATACCGTATACATTCTCATCTATGACTATAGGAAAATATGCGTAGTTGTAGCTTTGCCTGTACTCCCTGTACTCGTTACATCTGATACCTTCCACATCCTTCAGCCCTTCCAGATATCTTAAAACGACAGCTTTTCTTTTCTCTATCCAGTCCCTCACATGCCTTAAATTGCAAAGCCCCATTGCCGCCTGAAACTCGTTCATTTTGGCATTGCTTCCGACAAAATTCACATTTTCCTTATCCGCTATACCGAAATTTTTCAGATAATACAGCTTTTCGTGTAAGCCGGCATCCCCACCTGTTACCGCACCGCCTTCTATGGTATTGTATACCTTTGTGGCATGAAAGCTGAACATGCTTGCAAGACCCAAATTTGCGACCGATTTTCCCTTGTACACCTCCAAAAAAGCATGAGCCGCATCATATATAAGCTTTATATTATGCTTTTCAGCTATTCTTTCAAGCTCATCATTGTCACATATATTCCCGTAGACATGTACAGCCAGTATCGCACTCGTCTTATCCGTTATAAGCGCCTCTATTTTTTCCGTATCTATGGTAAAATCGTTTGCTTTTATATCACAAAACACCGGCTTTATACCGTTTCTTACCAAGGCATGCGTAGTGGAAACGAAGCTAAAGGGTGTGGTTATAACCTCTCCCTTCAAATCAAGAGCCTGAATCAAAAGCTCCAGTGCAAGATGTCCGTTGACAAAAAGGCTTATCCTGTCCGTATCAAGCGCCTTACAAAGCTCTTCTCCAAGCTCCTCATGAACCGCGCCCATATTGGTAAGCCATGCTCTGTCAAAAATCTCCGAAGCTATTTCAAAAAACTCTTCTTTCGAAGGAAGAGAAGCTTTTGTAACAAATATCTTTTCCTTACTCATTTTTACTCCTAATCTTTAAAAAGCTTTCTTTAAGAAATTGCAAATCCCTGTTTTTTGTCAGTATGGACAGGGCTATATATACAAAAATCCCCAAAATTATAAGCAGTATGAGACTTGTAAAGCCGGCCTTCAGGCTGAGGGACACAAAATATATAATAAGTCCCATAAGAGTCGATAAAGCAAAGGACGGAAATACATCTTTTATCTGCTTTTTTATATCATAGTCAAGAAGCTCCTTATTCGGATAAGAATTCACGAAAATTCCTATAAAATCCGCCACCGCCTTCATTGCGACAACGGCAATGCTTCCGAAGTATACTCCTATTGCCAATGCTGTCAGTCCGATAATTTTTTTTATGATTTCAAGCTTCAAAAACTTGTCACTTCTTCCCAGTGCATTTATAGCCTGAAGATTTGCAATATGTATGGGCCAAAATGCATAGGCAAGGCAAAGAAAACGTAAAAAAGGAACGCTTGAAAGCCATTTCTCTCCCAACAAAACGGCTATGAGAATATCCGCAACGGCTATAAGTCCCGCCATCATAGGCAAAATTATATAGCCGGCAAGTCTCACCGAATTTTTTAAAAGCTCTCTCACGCTTTCTTTACTGTCCTGCTTTGCCGACATCAAAGGCAGCATAACGGATTGTATCGCACTTCCGAGGTTCATTACTATAAGCTTCGGAAACTGCTCTCCTCTGTTATAATTTCCCAAGGTTTCTTCATTGTAAACCTTTCCGAGAACCAAAGCGTTCAAATTTTCAAAAGCCGTATCTATGAGGGATGCGACCAAAATTTTCCAGCCGAAGGAAAACAAAAGCTTCAGTCTGTAAATTTCAAAGTCCCAAATAAATTTAAAATCACTTACAATAAAAAGTATCGTCATTAGGCTGAAATAATATATAAGCTGCTGCCATACCAAAGCATAAACCCCGAAGTGCTTAAATGCAAGATAAATGCTTACAATACCCGATAGGATTGAAGCGAAAAACGTAGCTATAAAGAGGCTTTTAAACCTCATTCTTTTCGAAATATATGCATTTTGTACGGAAATAACACCGCCCGGAAAGACCACGAGCCCCAAGCTTTTCAGTACACCGGGGATTTCCGGATTGTCAAAGAATACTGCAATCTCGGGACTGAAAAAGTATAAAAGCAAATACAAAGCAAGAGCAACCATAAAATTTAATATTATTACGCTGCTGTAATCTCCCGCTTTATCGTCTTTTCTTTGTATCAGCGCTGTCGCAAAGCCGTTTTGCACCAGAACATTGGCTATGGTAATAAATATTGTTGCCATAGCAATCAGACCGTATTCTTTAGGCGACAAAAGTCTGGCAAGCACCAAAGACACTATAAACTGTACTCCCTGAGAACCCCCGTTTTCCATTATTTTCCAAAAAAAGCTCAGCGAAACCTTTTTTGATGAACTGTTATCAAGCATCAAACTCCCTCTTTTGCTTTAAATTCTAAACATCAGACTCAAGCTGAGAAGCCTGTCCGACTTAAAAAATCCCCACCTTATGCAGGTTATGATTTTATATATCCCGGATGCCCCCTCCATACTTATAAAGGCTTTAAGAACATCCTTTTTTCTTTCGTTTTCGGTAAGCTTAAGCACCTGCCTTGCCTGAGCGTACATAAGTCTGTAGCTGTTTTTTACCTTTTCTTTATTTTCCTTTTTGAAGCTTAACAAAGCTTCTTTTAGAAAACTTTTTTTCACCCCCAAAAGATTTTTTGAATGTTGTCTGTAACGCACCAGAGGAATATCTATATATGCCGTTCTGCCCGTGCAGCACGCAAGTAAAGCAAGATAACGGTCGTGAACCTCTATATTTTGCGCAAGCTCTTCCACCGGAGTTCTTAGGGCAAGCCTTGCAAGGGCGCTGTTTATCATTACTGTATTTCCCGTAACCTTATTTTCAACCAAAAGTCTCGCCAAGCTGTTTATATTATCAAAACCCGAGGCTTTTCTCATAGACGGACTGATTACAGTAAGCTTTTCATCACAAATACTTAAATCCGTATACACCAAAAGAGGGGTTTTTTTACCGTATCTTTTCTCCATGACTTTCATAGTCTTTAGAGTAAGCTTGATTTTATCCTTGTCCCACACATCATCCTGATCGCAAAACATAAAGTACTCCGCTTTATCAAGTGCCGACGAAAGTAGATTGAGGAAATTTTTTCTTACGCCGACAGGATATTCATTATAAAATAAATTTACCCTGTCCGAAAGCTTTTCCTTATATCTTTCAAGTATTTTTCTTGTTCCGTCCGTAGAACCGTCATCTCCCGCAAATAAGGAAAAATCCGTAAAGCTTTGATCTAAAACGGAGTCAAGCTGCTCTTCTATAAAGTTTTCTCCGTTATATGTTGCCATAAGTATAATTATCTTTTCCATAAACGGTCCTTTAAAGTGCAAAGAGCTTCATATATAAATATTTCCGAGCGGACAATCAAAAAAGCAATCCTTGTCATACATTCTTGAATCTTTGATATTTTTAAATATTTTTTATAATAATACATAAGACTTTCTTCCCTGAGCGCCTGCCTTTCCAAGGTTTTTTTATAGCTTTTCGATATACTTACGCTATGCTCATGTATGTAAAATTCATCCGTAAGAACAGCGGTATCATAAGCCTTCCTCCTGAGCTTGAAGCCCAAAACGGCTTCTTCCTGATACAAAAATATATTTTCATCGTAGGCATTTACCTCCAAAAACTTTTCTGTATCCAGTAAAAGCAGA
Source organism: uncultured Lachnospiraceae bacterium (assembly GCA_963522175.1). Classification (GTDB taxonomy): domain Bacteria; phylum Bacillota; class Clostridia; order Lachnospirales; family Lachnospiraceae; genus CAKAHY01. The sequence continues at coordinate 42,205 of CAUQXC010000009.1, read as the reverse complement.
GAACCCGCTACCGCTCCCACTTTTTTAAGTGAACCCTCTTCTCTTTTTTTATAAAAACTCTTGCCGTAATTTAAAACGGGATTAAAAATCCTCCTGCAAAGCGGTAATATTTCGAGTATATCATAAGCCCATGGTCTAAGGGGAAAAGCCGGAATAAAATTCAGGCAATCTACTTCTTTACTTTTCGGCATCAGCATAAGAGGGCTTACACAGGCAAGTCTTCCGTTATTTTCCAGTGCCTTTTTAAGCTTTCCCACAGTTTTATCCTCAAAATACACATCGGGATTTGCGATAAGGGCATAAGCACATTTTTTTCCCTTTACACTGTAACGGACACCTAAGTTGTTTCCGGATGAATATCCCGAGTTCACCTTATTTTCTATAAGACTTATTTTTTCTTTTCCCTGCACATAACTTCTAAGGCTTTTCAAAGAAGAATCACTTGAAGCATTATCCACAAGAATGATTTCATCAATATTTTTATAATCCTTTATTCTTTCCAAAAGCTTGATGCATGTAGGCGCATCATTATAATTAAGAACCACACAGGCGAGCCTTTTACCTTGCATTTTTGCTTAATTTTTCCTTTCTTATCTTCTTATAAAAGGCTTCGGACAAATACAGTCTGAGCCATGGAAAAATTGGAGTAATTAGGTTCATGCAGTGGTAAGCGAACATATAAAATACATTTGCCCTTTCCAAAGGATAGGCGGCAAAATATGAAAGTTTTTTATATTTTCTGTAAGCTTTCTTATAGTAGTTAAGGCTTCCCGTTTTCCAAGGTCTTTCATCCCCTGCAAAATGTACAAGTGCCGGATGTGCCTTCGCCGATTCGAAATTTGCCTTCGGTATGAGACGATATGAAGGCGAAAGCTTTACAAGATCCTCATATCTCCAATATTTATAATTTGAGAAAAAATTGTATTTGGGTGAAAGAGTATGTATTCTGTTCATAAAAGCCCCGTTTATTGCATCCTGATCGGCAAACAGGCAACAGTCGTTTATGCTTTCAAGGTAATTCACAACGCTTTTTGTTGCTTCCGTTTCCCTCCACTGCTTTAAATCTATAAGCAGAACTCCCGAATTATAGTATGTCGCATCTTCATACATCCCTATGTCCGTTTTGAGACGAGGATATACCGTAGGCTCGGGAACCGCTCCCAAAAGCTTGGACTTTAAATCCACACGAAACAGGGCGCTTAAATCCCTCAAAATTATGGTATCACAGTCCAAGTATATGACTTTTTCAATATTTTTCGGCAAAAGCTCGCCCAAAAACAAGCGTCCCAAAGCCGTAATATCAAATCTTGAAGTGTCCGGTTTATATGTGAATTTTTTACTTATGTCCTCAAAGTTTATAAAATTCAAGCTTTTATTATATATTAAAGCCGTATCGCTAAGTATTTTTTTCGATTTTTTACTTATCCCGACGGATACTATGTAAATTTTCAGTTCTTTTTTATTGTTCTCCAACAGTGAAATAAGACTGACACATAAATGTTCGACATAATTTTCATTCGCTGCATAAACTACATTCATACCATACTCCATCAATACAAAATATTTACCCGGCACAAGCCGTAACTTATATTATACTAAACATTTATATATATGTATAGACTCCTTGAAGCAATATAAAAGGAGCAGGCATTGCCTACTCCCCGATTTTAATAAAATAATCTGTTTATCGCCGAGAAAATTCCCTTTATGGACGATTTTGTGATATTTCCCGATACTCCCACTCCATAGGTCGTTTTTCCGCTGTCCATATCCAAAAGATGAATGTATGAAGCAGCCTTTGAATTTGAGCCTGCATTTAATGCATGCTCGGAGTAGTCAAGGATTTTTATATTTATTCCTAGTTCTTTTACTATAGCCGATTTAACCGCATCTATTGGTCCGTTTCCGACACCTTCACACTCTTTTTTCTCACCCTTTTCAAGGTAAGTCAATTTAACATGGGTGGCAAACTCGTCCTCATCATTTTCAGCCTCGGTTATGGAAAGGTTCTTAAAGTGCAAAGGTTCCTTTCTTTCAAGATACTCTTCTTTAAAGCTCTCAAAAATCTGCTCAGGAGAAACCTCACCCTGTTTTTCGGAAATTTGCTGTATAACATCGGCAAATTCCTTGTGTATGCCCTTAGGAAGCTTGTATCCGTAGAAGGTATCAAGCACAAATGCAACTCCGCCTTTTCCGGACTGAGAATTTATCCTTACGACAGGCTCGTACTTTCTTCCTATGTCGGCAGGGTCTATAGGCAGATACGGAACCTCCCAATATGGATTGTTTCTTTCCTTCATAGCCTGAGTACCCTTATTGATAGCATCCTGGTGTGAGCCCGAAAATGCCGTAAATACAAGCTGTCCCGCATAAGGATGCCTTGCTCCCACACTCATTTTGGTACAACGCTCGGAAACATCTATTATCTCTTTTATATCCCCGAGCTCAAGTCCCGGTTCTATTCCCTGTGAAAACATATTGTAACCCAAGGTAAGTATGTCTACATTTCCGGTTCTTTCTCCGTTTCCGAACAAGGTCCCTTCAACCCTTTCCGCGCCCGCAAGGAGGGCAAGCTCTGCCGCCGCAACTCCCGTACCTCTGTCATTATGCGGATGTATACTTAAAATTATAGATTCTCTGTCGGTAAAATGCTTATCCATCCACTCAATCTGATCCGCATAAACATTAGGTGTATTCATTTCTACCGTAGCCGGAAGATTGATTATTATTTTGTTGTCTTTTGTCGCTCCCCATGCTTTTTGTACCGCCGTACAAACATCCAAAGCATAATCAAGCTCGGTACCTGTAAAGCTTTCCGGAGAGTATTCCAAAATAATCTCTCCGTCATGGTCCTTCATATACTTTTTAACCATCTCTACGCCCGAAACGGCAATTTCTTTTATTTCTTCCTTGGACTTTGAAAATACCACATCTCTTTGAAGAGTGGAGGTAGAGTTGTATATGTGCATAACCGTCTTTTTGATGCCTCTTATGGCCTCAAAAGTCCTTTTTATCAGGTGCTCTCTGCACTGACACAAAACCTGTACGCAAACATCATCCGGAATAAGCTTTCTTTCAACAAGCTGTCTTAAGAAATCAAATTCTATTTGCGAAGCAGCCGGAAAACCTATCTCTATTTCTTTAAATCCGAGCTTTAGGAGTAAATTAAACATCTCTATCTTTTCTTCAACTATCATAGGCTCTATAAGGGCTTGATTACCGTCCCTTAAATCAACCGAACACCATATAGGTGCTTTCATAATTTCTTTATTAGGCCAAGTTCTTGTAGGAAAATCCACAACAGGAACTCTCTTGTATCTTTCAATATTATACATGTCTAATTTCCCCTTTCCCGAATTAATTTTTAAATATTATGTATCCTTATCAAGCATAAAATAAAGGTCCGACATTAGGCAGGCTAATGCAGACCTTCAAATCCATTGTATTATAACAAATCTTTACTCCGACAGCAAATTATTATTTTTCATAACTTCTATAACCCTGTCAACATAGTCTTCACACTCTTCCAAGGTTTTTGCCTCCACCATAACTCTTATGAGAGGCTCAGTTCCGCTTGCACGAAGCAGGATTCTTCCGTTTTCAAAAAGCTCCTTCGTAACCTTGTCTACCGCCTCACATACAGCCGCATTGTTTTCAGCCTCATTTTTATCCTTAACTCTGACGTTTTTAAGCACTTGCGGGAATATTTCAACCTCGCCGGCGAGCTTTGCAAGGCTCTCCTTCTTTTCAAGCATAACTTCCATTATCTTGAGAGAGGTCAGTATTCCGTCGCCTGTCGTCGCATGCTTACTGAAAATTATATGACCGGACTGCTCGCCCCCGAGACAGTTCCCGTTTTGCTGCATATTCTCGTAAACATACTTATCACCGACAGCGGTTTTTTCATACTTTATGCCTTCTCTGTCAAATGCCTTATATAAGCCGAAGTTCGACATTATTGTCGTTACTATGGTCTCGTTTTTAAGACTTCCGTTCTCTTTCATATACTTTCCGCAAATATACAAAATCAAGTCTCCGTCCACTACCTTACCGTTTTCATCTACCGCAAGACAGCGATCCGCATCTCCGTCGTAAGCAAAGCCCACATCACAGTTATTCTCCTTTACAAACTCGCAAAGCTTTTCTATGTGTGTGCTTCCGCAATCAGCATTAATATTTAACCCGTCCGGGCTGTTATTTATAACATAGGTCTGAGCTCCCAAAGCATCAAATACATTTTTAGCTATGCTTGAAGCGCTTCCGTTTGCACAGTCAAGTGCAACCTTCCTGTTTTTGAAGGAACGTGTCGCAACGGAAATGAGGTAGCCTATGTACCTGTTTCTGCCTGCGGAATAATCTGTCGTTCTTCCTATATCCGCACCTTTGGCAAATTCAAGTTCGGCTCCCTCGCCGTCTATATAGCTTTCTATTCTTTCTATGACTTCTTCTTCCAGCTTCTCGCCTTTTCCGTTTATAATCTTTATACCGTTATCATAATACGGGTTATGGCTGGCACTTATCATAATGCCGCAATCAAAGTCTTCCGTTCTTACAACATAGGAAACGCTCGGTGTAGTAGTTACATGCAAAAGATATACGTCAGCCCCGCTTGCCGTAAGTCCCGCGACAAGAGCGTACTCAAACATATAGCTTGAACGTCTCGTATCCTTTCCTATTGCAACTCTGCATCTGTTTTTGCCTTTCGGATTTTTCCCGTAATACCAAGCCAAAAAACGACCTACTTTATATGCATGTTCAACTGTCAAATCGACATTCGCTTCACCGCGAAAGCCGTCCGTTCCGAAATATTTACCCATTATATTGTCCGCTTTCTTTAAGTTCTTCTATATATCTTCTCAAAGCATCCTTCCAATCCGGCAAAGGTTTAAATCCGTTTTGTACAAGCTTTGATTTATCCATCCTGCTGTTATGAGGTCTTTTGGCTTTCACAGGAAATGCCGAAGAGTCCACAGGATTAAGCTTAACATTAAGTCCCGCCTGAGAAAAAATTTCCTTTGCAAACTCGTACCACGAGCAAAGCCCCTCGTTACTTGCATGATAAATACCGTATTTATCAGTTTGTATAATATCAGCTAAAAGAGCACTCAAATCCTTGGTGTAGGTAGGCGAACCTATCTGATCGTCTACTACATTAAGCTCATCTCTTTCTTTCCCGAGCTTAAGCATGGTTTTTATAAAATTGTTTCCGTTAAGTCCGAAAACCCATGAAATACGTACCGTAAAGAACTTTTCAAGCTGCTGTACAAAAAGCTCGCCTTCATATTTTGTTTTACCGTAAACATTTAAAGGTGCCCGCTTATCATCCGGTTGCCAAGGTCTTTCACCCTCTCCGTCAAAAACATAGTCGGTGCTTATGTACATAAGCTTTATATTGTTCTCCTTACACGCCTCAGCTACATTTTTTGTTCCGACGGCATTTATCTTATGCGCAAGCTCTTCTTCATCCTCAGCCCTGTCAACAGCCGTGTATGCCGCACAATGTATTACCGCATCAAGAGATCTTTCTTTTACACAGGAGCTTATAAACTCCTTTACCGCCTTTTCATCCGTAATATCCATCTCTTCAATATCGACAGGAATATTTTCTATACCTCTTTCGGCGAGCTCTTTAGCAAGGTCCTTACCGAGCTGTCCTTTTCCTCCGGTGATTAAAATACTCATTATAATCTCTCTCCGTACATCTTATCAAAATACTTTGTATACTCACCGCTTATTATATGTTGCCACCAGTCTTTGTTGTTCAAATACCAATCTATTGTCATTGCAATTCCGGTATCAAAGTTATATTCAGGCTTCCAACCAAGCTCCGTTTCAAGCTTTGTAGGGTCTATTGCATATCTCCTGTCATGTCCCGGTCTGTCGGTAACGAATTTAATGAGACTCTCGGGCTTATTAAGCGCTTTCAAAATGGTTTTTACAACTTCAAGGTTTGTTCTTTCGTTATGTCCTCCGACATTATAAACCTCGCCGACTTTTCCGTTTCTTACTATCAAATCTATAGCCGCACAGTGATCCTTTACATGTAACCAGTCTCTTACATTTTCTCCCGTGCCGTAAACAGGCAGATCCTCATTTGCCAAGGCTCTGCTTATTATAAGAGGTATAAGCTTCTCCGGAAAATGATAAGGTCCGTAGTTGTTTGAACATCTTGAAACCGTTACGGGAAGTCCGTAGGTTCTGTGGTATGCCATTACAAACAGATCCGCGCTTGCCTTCGACGAAGAATAAGGGCTTGAAGTATGAAGCGGTGTTTCCTCGGTAAAAAATAAGTCCGGTCTGTCAAGAGGCAGGTCTCCGTAAACCTCATCCGTAGATACCTGATGATATCTTTTTATACCGTATTTTTTGCAGGCATCCAAAAGTGTTGTGGTACCTATAACGTTGGTTCTTACAAATGCTTCCGGATCCGTTATGGATCTGTCCACATGACTTTCCGCCGCAAAATTTATAACAACATCAGGCTTCTCCTCTTCAAAAAGCTTGAAAATGAAATCTCTGTCGGCAATGTCACCCTTTACAAACTTATAATTAGGCTTATTTTCAACCGGCTTAAGTGTTTCAAGATTTCCCGCATAAGTCAATAAATCCAAATTTATTATCATATCCTCGGGATATTTATTAACCATATAATGTACAAAATTTCCGCCTATAAATCCGGCTCCGCCTGTTACAATTATTTTCATATTACTCCTTTGCTTTCACAGTTATAATAATTTTAAAATCAACTTATTTTATCTATATATTTCCCGTCAAGAACATCCTTTAAATAAGCTCCGTATTGGTTTTTCTTCAAAACCTCATAGGTTTCAAGTACCTTTTGCTTGTCTATCCAACCGTTTAAATAAGCTATCTCTTCAAGGCAGGCTATCTTTCTGTGCTGGTGAGTTTCAACCGTATGCACAAAATTTGTCGCCTCAACCAGAGATTCATGAGTTCCCGTATCAAGCCATGTAAAACCCTGTCCAAGAAGTTTAACCTCAAGTTCTCCGTTTTCAAGGTATATTCTGTTCAAGTCCGTTATTTCAAGCTCTCCTCTTTTTGACGGCTTCAGATTTTTCGCATACTCGACAACTCTGTTGTCATAGAAATAAAGTCCCGTCACACAGTAGTTGGACTTCGGTTTCTCCGGCTTTTCCTCTATGGATATTGCTTTTCCGTGCTTGTCGAATTCAACTATACCGAATCTTTCGGGATCATCGACATAGTAGCCGAAAACCGTAGCTCCCTTTTCTTTTGAAGCCGCATTTTCAAGCCTTTTCTTAAGTCCGTGTCCATGGAAGATATTGTCGCCCAAAATCATGGCAACATTGTCTTTACCTATAAACTCTTCTCCTATAATGAATGCCTGAGCAAGTCCGTCCGGACTTTCCTGAACCGCATAGCTCAAATTAATTCCGAACTGATTTCCGTCTCCCAACAAATCTTTAAATCTCGGTGTGTCAAGCGGTGTGGAAATAATAAGTATATCTCTTATCCCTGCATCCATAAGAACCGATATAGGGTAATAAATCATAGGCTTATCATATATAGGTAAAAGCTGTTTTGAAGTAACCTTTGTAAGCGGATACAGCCTCGTTCCGCTTCCTCCCGCAAGAATAATACCTTTCATACCAATACTCTCCTTTACTGATTTTATAATAAAGTCCTATGCCTATTGCCCCTCTTTTACCTCATAAGCATACAGAACCGTTCTCGCATCGTCAAATTCATACGAGCAGGTTATAAATGACCATAAGTTATCTATATCCCCACTCGGCAGCTCTCTGAACGAAGCCTGTTTTGTCATCTCATCCATATAGACGTTTAACTCCTTTTCATCATCAAAAAGAGTCTGCCTCTTATCCGCTCCTGCATCCGTATACATTGCGGTTATGGTTTTCAAATGATATTCTTTCTCGGGCGTATATATGTAAATATCCCTGTTTTTATCAAAGAAATCTTTTTCTTTAAATCTTGTGATATTTTGAAACATGGATTTGTTTTTCATGTTATGCCCATATACTATATTGTGTTTAAGGCTTAAATCCGGCTTGTCGTCCATATCCAAAAATATGGCTCCGCCTCTTGCCTCTTTTCCCTCAAAATTATGATATAAGTAATACTCATTGTCCCCCTTCCACACTATAGGATAATCTATATTTGTATCCGGTATGCGAATCCATGCAATGACATCTTTGTTTTTTTCTCTGAGCGCCTCGAAATTTATGGGACTTTTATATGTAACTCCTTCAGGAACGTTCTCTTCCTCTTCTTTTTCAGTATTTTCAACAAAAAATTCTTTGTTTTGATTATTCATCATCAAAGGAGAACCGTTGTACTTAAACGAAAGGTAAAAACAGATACTGCCTGCAAGTATAGCAAATAATGCAAATACGGATATTACTTTTTTTCTGTATTTTTTCATAATTTTATCGAATTATTCCGGATATACAAGGCGTTCTTCATCTATAGAATACAAAACCTCTTTCAAATATTTGTCCGCCAGATATTTTGCCATAGGCAGGTTCATATCTCTGAAGTTTCCACAGTCCTTTGCACTTGCTCCGGGAATCTCTCCCTCAAAATCTCTCGCAAACTCAAAGCACTCCGTAACCAAAGATACAACATCCTTGGATTCCAAATCTCCGGCAAGCAAAAGATAAAAGCCCGTTCTGCAACCCATAGGTCCGAAATATATAGTCTTATCTCCAAAATCTTTATGGTTTCTTAAAAATGTGGCTATCAAATGCTCTAAAGTATGCATTTCCGCCGTATTCATCACAGGCTCAAAATTAGGTCTTGTCATACGCAGGTCAAAAGTTGTTATAACTTCTTTTCCTATATGATCCTTTCGTGACACATATACTCCCGGAAGCAGTTTTAAATGGTCTATCGTAAAGCTTGCTATCTTCTCCATATCTTCCTCCTAAGCCTTATATTTTTCGGTATGCCTTTTTATGAGCTCGGCATCTTCAAAATAGTTTATTTTCATAGCCGCCTTAACCTCACTTAAGGTTTGTGCCGCTATAGCCCTTGCTTCTTCACTACCCTTTTTAAGTATCTCATATACGGAAGGAATATCTTTTTCGAACTCCGCTCTTCTTTTTCTTAAAGGCTCAAGCTCCTCCTGCATGATTTCATTTAAAAATTTCTTTACCTTTACATCTCCGAGACCGCCTCTTGTGTAATGCTCCTTAAGTTCATCAAGGTTTGCATACTCCGGAAGATATCTCTCAAAATGCTCCGCTTTTGAAAATGCATCCAAATATATAAATGCCGTATTGCCTTCCAAATGTCCCGGGTCGGAAACCTTGATATGCAAAGGATCCGTATACATCTTCATTATCTGCTCTCTTACCGTTTCCGGGGTATCCGCAAGATATATACAATTTCCCAGAGACTTGCTCATTTTTGACTTTCCGTCCACTCCCGGAAGTCTGAGACAAGCCTTATTTTCAGGTATAAGAGCGTCCGGCTCCACCAAAACTTCGGAATACGTGGAATTGAATCTTCTTACTATCTCCCTGCACTGCTCTATCATAGGAAGCTGGTCCTCACCCACCGGAACTGTAGTAGCCTTAAATGCGCTTATATCAGCAGCCTGAGAAATAGGATACGTCAAAAAACCCACCGGTATACTGGACTCAAAATTACGCATTTTAATTTCCGTTTTTACGGTAGGATTTCTTTCAAGCCTTGCAAGAGTTACCAAGTCCATATAATAAAATGTCAGCTCGCAAAGCTCGGGTATCATTGACTGTATAAAAATAGTGGATTTTGTAGGGTCAATGCCCGCACTTAAATAATCAAGTGCAACCTCTATTATATTTTCTCTGATTTTTTCGGGATTATCTATATTGTCCGTAAGTGCCTGAGCATCGGCTATCATAATCATAGTCTTGTCGTACTCACCGGAATTTTGCAATTCCACTCTTCTTTTTAATGACCCCACATAGTGCCCGACATGCAGTCTTCCTGTCGGTCTGTCACCTGTAAGTATAATCTTACTCATATTTTCTGCCTTTCTTAAGTATTTAAAAAAGCCAATACCTATGAAACGGATATTGGCATAAGTATATATCATATAGTACCAAAAACTGATAAAACTGGCAAGTACGACTTATCTTCTGAGCAGTCCCTTATATACGGCTTCCCTGAGTCCACTCGGTATAAAAACAAATACATTTACAACAAACATATTTCTTGTAAACTCAAAAGAGTTAATCATTCCGTTTTCAAGCATATACCTGTATATATGCCTGCAGCTTTTTATATACTCCTTTTTTCCTCTGCGCTCAGCCATACCGTTTCCCACGCGTGCATGCACCAAAACCTTAGGAATATTGGCAATTCTGTAGCCCTGTACAAGTGCTCTTGTCCATAGCTCATAATCCTCCGCATAAGGAAAATGTCTGTATGAACCGAGCTTTAAAATCACACTTTTTCTGAACACCGCCGCCATGTGGTTTATGGGGTTTCTGAACTTCGCCCACTTATACAGTTCTTCATGTGTAAGGGGCATTTTTTTGATTCTTTCGGGTCTCTTAAAATCGGACTCGAACTCATCTATATATGAGCTTAAAACTGCCGTTTCGGGATGCTTTTCCATATACTCAAGCTGTAATTCAAATCTGTCCTTCGCACAAACATCATCGCTGTCGGCACGTACAACTATTTCACAGCTACATTTCTTTAATCCGTAATTCAGGGCATTTCCGAGTCCCCCGTTTCCTTTGAGACGGTACACCTTTAATATATCAGGGTATTTGAGCTCGTAAACCTTTATCACTTCTTCAAGCTCCTCCCCCAAAGCCCCGTCACAAACAAGGACGAACTCATCCGCCTTTCTTGTCTGTTCATCTAAAATACTTTTTAGGGAAAGCGAAAAAAACTCCGCATTTTCTTTTGCGTATACGGACATCAAAACCGAAAAGCTTTGTTTATTGTTTGCATTATTATACATAATAGGATTTGACATACTACCTCCGGCGCCTGCAATAAGGGTATTTTACACTATATACAAGACGGATGGCAAGGATTAATCTCTCCCGTATAAATCTCTCGTATATACCTTCTCCATAACATCATCAAGGCTTTCATCATATCTGTTTGCTATAATAGCGTCCGACAGCTTTTTAAATTCCTCCAAGCTGTTCACCACCCTGCTGCCGAAAAAGGTCGTATTATCCTCTAAGCCCGGCTCATATATGATAACCTTGGCACCCTTTGCTTTTATTCTCTTCATAACTCCCTGAATAGATGACTGGCGGAAATTATCCGAATTTGATTTCATTGTAAGTCGGTAAACACCTATTATAACTTCTTTTTCCTTTGCTTCGCTGTAGACGGTATCATCGTCATAGCCGTAATAATCAGCCATCTGCAAAACCCTGTCCGCTATGAAGTCCTTTCTGGTTCTGTTAGACTCCACTATAGCCGCCATCATATTCTGAGGTATATCCGCATAATTTGCTAAAAGCTGCTTTGTATCCTTAGGCAGGCAGTATCCGCCGTAGCCGAAGGAAGGGTTGTTATAATATTTTCCTATTCTCGGATCCAAGCAAACCCCTTCAATTATCTGCTTTGTATTTAAGCCTTTAATTTCAGCATAGGTGTCAAGCTCGTTAAAGTAAGAAACTCTAAGTGCCAAAAACGTATTTGCAAACAGCTTTACGGCTTCCGCTTCCGTAAAGCCCATAATAAGAGTTTCTATGTCCTCTTTTTTTGCTCCCTCTTTCAAAAGCTCCGCGAATATATTTGCAGCTTTCACAAGTCTTGCATTTTTAACATCCGTTCCCACAATAATTCTTGAAGGGTAAAGATTGTCATACAAAGCCTTAGACTCCCTCAAAAATTCCGGACTGAAAATAATATTGTCACAGTGAAATTTTTCTCTTACCGATTTTGTATATCCGACAGGAACAGTTGATTTTATAACCATAACGGCATCGGGATTATACTCTATCACAAGCTTAATCACCTCTTCAACCGCCGAAGTATCAAAAAAGTTTTTATTACTGTCATAGTTTGTCGGTGCCGCAATAACTACAAAATCCGCCTCCTTATAGGCTTCACCCGCATCTAAAGTAGCTTTTAAATTAAGCTCTTTTTCGGCAAAATATTTTTCTATATATTCATCCTGAATAGGGCTTATTCTTTTGTTTATTTTTTCAACTTTTTCAGGAACAATGTCAACTGCATTTACCTGATGATGCTGCGCCAATAATGTGGCTATAGACAAGCCCACATAACCGGTTCCCGCTACTGCAATATTCATGATTACCTCCTCGTATTGAAAACGGCTGTTACAATTATAAATATTCTTTATACCATTCCGCAAATTTCCTTAATCCGTCTCTAAGACTCGTTGTCGGCTTAAATCCGAAGTCCTCTTCCAAAGCACTCGTATCGGCGTATGTGACGGGTACATCTCCCGCCTGCATTGGAACCAACTCTTTGTGAGCCTCAAAATCATAATCTTCCGGCAATACTTTCGCTCTTATTAATTCCTCTTGCAATATGTTTACAAAATCCAATAAATTTTCCGGCTTATTATTCCCGATATTATAAACTTTATATGGCGGAATCGGTAAGGCATCTTCACCTGTTTTCCTTTCCGGAGCAACCTGCATTACCCTTTGTATTCCTTCCACAATGTCATCTATATAAGTAAAATCTCTTTTGCAGTTACCGTAGTTGAATATTTGTATCTTACCATTGTTTAATAGCTTATCGGTAAATCCGAAATATGCCATATCCGGACGTCCGGCAGGTCCGTATACCGTAAAAAAACGCAGTCCCGTTGCCGGTATATTGTATAGCTTACTATATGCATGAGCCATCAATTCATTACTCTTTTTGGTGGCGGCATATAAAGACACGGGGTTGTCAACTTTATCCTCTGTGGAATAAGGAACCTTTTTATTGCTTCCGTATACCGAGGATGAAGATGCAAATACCAAATGCCGCACTCCGACTTTTCCTTCGTCGTAAGAATGTCTGCATGCCTCCAGAATATTGTAGAAACCGATTATATTAGATTCAACATATACATCCGGATTTGTAATGGAGTAGCGCACTCCGGCTTGAGCCGCCAAATTTACCACTATATCCGGTTTATAGCCTTCAAATATCCGCTCAATAAGCTCCCTGTCCGCAATGGAGCCCCTTATAAATTCCCAAGAAGAGTTCTTATTTCTTTTAACCTGTTTTTCAATATTTTGCAGGCGATGCTCCTTAATAGACACATCATAGTAATCATTCATATTGTCAATTCCGATAATACGAACGGAATATACTTTATTCAGAAGTTTTGTTACAAGGTTGGAGCCTATAAATCCTGCAGCTCCTGTAATAAGAATTGTTTTATTTTCCAGCGTTATATTTATTTCTTTCATCTATTAGTTACCTCTTGCTTATAGCAGCCTTTGGCCGGGATACTCTCTATAATTTAAACCGGCTCAAAAAAGGTATCCGGTCTTTCGGGATTGAAAATTTCATTACAGGTCATAACCGTCACAAGATTCTCCGTATCGCTCAGATTAATAATATTGTGAGTCCACCCCGGAATCATATATATTGCCTCAATCTTATCTCCGCTCACCTCAAATTCCACCTTTTCTCCCGTATTAATATTTCTTTCCTGAATCAAACCGTGTCCGGAGACCACAATAAACACTTCCCATTTTGAGTTGTGCCAATGCTGTCCCTTTGTAATACCCGGCCTGCTGATGTTGACGGATACCTGTCCGCACTCTTTTGTATGCAGTAATTCCGTGAAGCTTCCTCTCTCATCTTCATTCATTTTCAATGCATATTTAAACTTCTCTGTAGGTAAATAAGTCAAATATAAGCTGTACAATTTTTTTGCAAAAGAACCTTCCGGGATTTTAGGCATCATAAGCGTTAGTGGCTGTTTTTTGAATTCTTGTAATAAATCCACAATTTCTCCCAATTTCACTTTATGAGTTATCGACACATAGCAATACCTTCCGTCTTCCTTTTTAACCGCATCCAAACCGTCAAACTCACAGCGTTCTTCCTTCCCTTCCATCAGATCGAACATGCCTTCTATCAAGTCGTCAATATAAAGCAATTCCAATTCCGTATTTCTGTCATTTACCGTAAATTCCTCATCATTTGCTATTGCGTGGCAAAAGGTTGATACCGCAGAATTATACCCCGGTCTTGAATGTCCCATCAAATTTGGGAAACGATAAACAGCCACTTTTGCACCGGTTTCTTTTGCGTAATCGAAAAACAGCTCTTCTCCGGCTTTCTTACTCTTACCGTACTCGCTTTCTTCGAATCTTCCCGCAAGAGTAGCTTGTATGGATGAGGACAGCATCACTGTCGCCTTGTTTTTATATTTCTTCAAAGTATTTAACAAGTCCGAAGCGAAATTAAAGTTTCCCTTCATAAAATCGTCCTGATTTATAGGGCGATTAACTCCTGCAAGATTAAATACAAAGTCGGCTTTTTTACAATATTCTTGAAGCTCTTCAGATGTGGATTCCAAATCATATTCATAAATTTCACCGATATGAATATGGGGTCTGGTCTTATTTTTATTATCCCGTATATTTTTAAGATTATTGCAAAGGGATGTTCCTACCATACCCTTTGCTCCCGTTACTAAGATATTCATAAAGTGTTCCTCTCTTCTGATATACAGTAATTAAGAATCTTTTCTCCATACCGTTTTATTAACAATATTCACATAGCCCTGTATAATTCTTACAACCTTCATGCTTACACATTCATCGGTATAATCGGCACATGGATGTCCGCAAATACCTGCCTGTTTCATACTTATTGCCATACTTGCGGCTTGCAGTAATTCCTTCTCCGAAATACCGGCAAGAATAAAATTCCCCGATTCCATCGCCTCCGGACGTTCCGTTGAGGTTCTGATACAAACCGCCGCAATAGGTTTTCCTATTGAAAGATAAAATGAACTTTCTTCGGGAAGTGTACCGGAATCCGATACAACGGCCAATGCATTCATTTGCAAACAATTATAGTCATTAAACCCCAAAGGCTCACTTATTATCACGCGTGAATCCAGTTTGAATTTAGACTCTTCAAGCCTTTTTCTTGACCTCGGATGACAGGAATATAAAATCGGAACATCATACTTCTCAGCCAATGCATTTATTGCATTAAACAGTGAGCGAAAATTCTTATCCGAATCAATATTTTCTTCCCTATGTGCCGAAAGAAGTATATATCTATTCTGTTCCAGAGATAATTTTTTAAGAATATCGGAATTTGTAATTTTCTCCAGATTTCCTCTTAATACTTCCGCCATAGGGGAGCCCGTAACGTAAGTACGCTCCTTAGGCATTCCCATCTCATGCAGGTATTTTCTTGCCGCTTCCGAATACGGAAGGTTTACATCGGAAATAACATCCACTATTCTTCTGTTCGTCTCCTCCGGCAAACACTCATCCTTACATCTGTTTCCCGCCTCCATGTGAAAAATAGGAATATGAAGACGTTTAGCCGAAATTGCGGATAAACAGGAATTTGTATCTCCCAATACCAAGAGCGCATCAGGTCTAATCCCGCTCATCAACTCATACGAACGTGCGATTATATTTCCACAGGTTTGCCCGAGGTTTTCTCCGACAACATTAAGGTATACATCCGGTCCTTCAAGGTCAAAATCCGTCCAAAAAACATCATTTAAATTTTTATCATAATTCTGACCTGTATGTGCCACACAGCAATCAAAATATTTCCTGCATAAGCTTATAACCGCCGCCAGTCTGATGATTTCAGGTCTTGTTCCTACTATTATGCATAGTTTAATCGCTCCGGTATTTTTCCATTTAAAATTATACATCTAAACCGTCTTCCTTTCCGACAACCTTTCCTGAATATACTTTAGCTTTGCAATTTTTTTCCTTGTCTGCTCTACAGTTAACAGCTCCGTATTATTACTGTTAAATTCAGTTAAAGTATTTCTCTTCGCATCACCTTTACTAAAATATTTATCATAGTTCAAACCGCGCTTATCACAGGGAACACGATAATACTTGCCCAGGTCTACGGCATTGGCACATTCTTCATTTGTCAGCAAGGTTTCATACATTTTCTCTCCATGACGAATACCTATAACTTTTATGTCCGATTTATCTCCGCCAAACAGTTCACATACAGCCTCCGCCTGTGTTTGTATGGTACATGCCGGTGCTTTCTGTACTAATATATCTCCGGCTTCTCCATATTCAAATGCAAATATCACAAGATCTACCGCCTCCTCCAGAGACATTATAAATCGAGTCATATTTCCGTCAGTTATAGTAATGGGGTTCCCCGACTTAATCTGGTCTATCCAAAGCGGTATGACAGAGCCTCGTGAGCACATTACATTTCCGTAACGGGTACAGCATATTTTGGTGTCTTTTGAAACGCGGGACTTGGCAACAATGACCTTTTCCATCATTGCCTTGGATGTTCCCATAGCATTAACCGGATACGCGGCTTTATCAGTAGATAAGCAAACTACCGATTTTACTCCCTCATCTATAGCAGCCGTCAACACATTTTCGGTACCCAACACATTCGTTTTTACCGCTTCAATCGGAAAAAATTCACAGGAAGGAACCTGCTTCAAGGCTGCTGCGTGAAATATATAATCCACTCCATGCATGGCATTTTTTAAAGACTGCAAATCTCTGACATCACCTATATAAAAGCTGATTTTTTCCGCCACCTCAGGCATTTTTACCTGAAATTCATGTCTCATATCGTCCTGCTTTTTTTCATCACGTGAAAAAATTCGTATTTCCCCTATATCCGTCCTCAAAAACCTGTTCAATACCGCATTACCGAAAGAACCTGTTCCGCCTGTAATCATTAAAGTTTTTCCACAAAATAAAGACATCTGTACTCTCCTTAATCTTTTACTTATTAAAATCTTGAAATTACTTCTTCTTGTCTTCGATAGGTAAAATCAGTTGGCTGCCCATTATTTTATCGGTATCCCCGAAAAGTCCGGCATCCAGACCTGCCGACGGTGTAAAAGTAAGCTCTCCAAAATATACCTTCCCTTTAACAATATATAAATCGACCCTTACAAAGGGAAAATCCTTAGACAATCTTTCTCCATACTCAAATGCGGCATCCATATTTTCGGGTTTCGGAATATTTATGTCGGGATTTTCAACAGCCTCTTGCGAATATGGCAACAGCTTCCAATCCCTGTCAAAATAAAAATATTTAGCTCTTTCACCTATTACCCTATCTTTACAAACCATTACACACTTACATTCACCGTTCATACAGTGAAATTTATAATCATCCGGAAAACTTCCATCCTTGTCTCCTATATACTCTTCGACAAGTATCTTCTTTTCCACATCCTTATATTGCATCTCCGAATGGCCTCGCCAATATTCATCCTTCATCCAAGCTCTCAAAAGCTTCATTATAGCGGAGATATCCAATTTACTTTTATCCTGTACTATCAAATTTTTCCCACAGCCGACATTAAGCTTCATTGCAAATGAATCGGGCAATTTTTCCCACTGTATATCATCAGGTTTATCATAGACGGCAATCATATTAATCAGTAACTCGGGATATCCGAGCTTTTCTATATACTCCCTTACTCTGTACTTATCCGCACATTGCTTGATGAGAGGATTATTCCAATAGGTGTTGAACTTCAGCCAAAGTATTTTATCATTAAATGTTACGGGGTGCTCCAAATCCAACTTTCTGCCAAAAATATGTCTATATAATAATCTGGTATTCAGCATAGGTGATATATCTGTACATATAGGGGCTATCTTATATACTATTTTCCTTTTTAATGCCTTAAAAAAATATGATATTGTCATCTTTTCCCTCTTTCTATTTGAACTCAACTGATAATGGGCTTTAAATTTTTCAAAGATATCGAATGCCATAAATATCTCACAAACACTCTTGTATCTTTATAAAAATAAGTTGCAAGCAGACAGGTTACAATTTCGGTAATCAATGTAGCCACAGCCGCTCCGCTTATTCCCCATACTCGTATTAATACTGCATTTAAAGTAAAATTGGTGATAACACCCCACATCAATATTTTCTTTGTAAAGCTTTGTTTATTCTCGCAAATCATCCATATAGAGCGGGGATATGACAAGGAGGAAAAAACCGTAGACCAAATAATAAGCACTAAAGGCTCATAAGCTGCCATGTACTTGCTTCCATATAATATAGAGATGATAAGCTTGGAAAACAGCGTAATTCCGCCTGCAAACACTACTCCAATCCAAAATATGGCACAGTTCAGTTGCTTTATTCTTTCCAAATATTTACTTTCGGACTTATCCTTCAGCTCCATGATAATAGGTCTTGCCGAATTGGACAAAGCGCTCGGAATAAATCCCCACATACTGCATATAGTCGCCGCCGCCGTATAATAACCCACATGCTCTTTATCTATCATAATGCCTATCATAAGTCTATCCATCTGACTGTATATCACAACCATAAGATAGGCTATCACCAAATGATAGCTTTGCTTTAACAAACCGCCCATTATCTTTATATCAACAACCGGTTTACTTTTGGACTGCTTAAAATAAAAAAACATAAACAAAGCTGCGCTCATAATAGAATCCAGAGAAGTGGAAAAAGCAAACCATACGACACTTTTCCCGAAAATAAGCAATACTACCTTGTACAACGACACTACAGTATAAGCAACACATCTGACTATCGCAGACATTTTAGAGCGTAAATATGATTGATACCATGCGTCAATCATATTAAACGCCGTAAAAATTAAAGCAATAGACTGAAGAAAAGTTATACTTAATAAAAGTTTATCATCGGGATTCACAATACTTACAATTACGCAAAGCGATGCCACCGATAAAATCCCTGCCAATATTCTCATAAAAATACTGCTTCCGAGAATCCTTCCTTCTTCCTCTCTGTTGGCAATCATTTCTTTTATTACAATACTTTCCAAACCTAAAGCACATATTATTGTAAAAAATGAAACATACGACGCTACATAACTGATTGTTCCGTAATTGGAAGGTCCCAAATACCTTGCACTTATAACTCCTATAATAAGAGAAACAGCCATCTGATAAATTTCGGCAAATACCATCCAGCCGGTATTCTTCAGGAATGCATTATTCATAAACTTTTTCAGTATCCTGTTCATTACTTTTTCCTCTTCAACCGCAACATGACAGCTTCAATAAACTTAGCCCATCCCAATTTAATAAGTTTTTTCCAATGCATAGATCTGATATCGAATCTTGTAAGTATATTCGTATTCACCTTTACAGGCGCGCATTTTTCTTTAAGATCATAAAGAATTATTCCATACCCTTTTGCCGGATAAATACAGTTCATTTCTATGGGGCGATACTTTAGCTCCAATTCTCTGATTTTTTTATATGGAAGTTGCCTTGTTGATGCCGCAAAATCACCTTTTGTAAAGTCGGATCTGCATCCATAGAGGTCAAGTAAAACCTTAGCTCCCATTTCCGGAAAAACTTCTATATCCATTCTTTCAAAAAAGACATCATACCTTACGGCTTTTTCAAAGCTAGGCAATCTATATGTCATTCTTCCTTGAAGCAATGACACTTGATAATCATTATTAGGAATTACACAATGTTCGCCGGCTTCCGAAAAATTGGTTGAAAGTGAAAAATGCGGATATACAAAATACTTGTCTTTTTCTACTATATAGCGCATATAATATTTAAGCCAGGACTGCTTATTCCATTCTGCGATATACTCGGGTAATATATTTCCCTGTTTTAAATCCTTGCCTTCATTTTCGATATACCATTCTTTGAAACCCGTCCACATTCTTCTCGTCCAGCACTGTCCCCACGACATTGCAAATTGCATTAAGTATACATCATAGCCGTTATTGAGCGGCTCAAAAGGTCTGTATACTCCCAAATGACTTTGATGCTTATACAAGGAAATTCCCGCTATATGTTCATCATTTTCATAAAATTCGACAACTTGTTTTACATAGTTAAAAAACCACTTTGAAACCTGTAAATCATCCTCCAAAACAACTACGGTGTCATATTCCTTGGTGAAATCTCCGCATTGAATAATATGATTTCTCAAGCCTTGTTTTTCCTCAAAGGCTCTGATAATTTTCTTTCCATGCTTCCATTCAAAGCTTTTAGCTACATCAATAATCTGTGCCTGTTTTTCTCCCCTATCTATGCTTATGATTAAATCAAGCTCATTGCCGTCATACTCGGCTGCAATTATTGAATCAAGTAATCTCTTCATCGAAGCAGGTCTGTTGTAGCCTACGGCAATCACCGCAACTTTCATCTATTCATTCCCCTTTTCCAACTTCTTTGAGTAGCAGGATAATCTTTCCATACAACCCAGAATATACAATACACACCAACAAAAAACCGGAACGGACTCCATTACGGGCTCTAAAAGTAATTGAATAAAAGCTAAACTCAGTACACTGAACATAATTACCCTGTTTTTATCCGTTAATATCTTATTTGAAAATGCTTTCCTGATTTTAAGCGTTGAATTCAATGAAAAACATATCAGGAGAAAAAACGGAATTATTCCGCTTAAATCAAATACATTCAAATAAATATTATGCAAATCTCCTGAGTTTCGTCTGGTATATCCTCCTCCCATAAGACTTTCATTTATATGTGAAAACAAATACTTAATATTCACTGCACGTCCGTCTTCGGCAATCTTGTCTACCTGTCCGTATAAATACCTCATACCCAACTGTGATTTCATAATAATACTTTGAATATAAAATAAATTTAACTTAAAAAATATTAAAAACAATACTATCAATACTATACAGGCTATCAGCTGAGCCATATGTTTCTTTTTAAATGTTCCCGATACTTTTATATTATAAAAGTATACTAAAACGAGAGCCAGAGGAGTAAAATATAATATAGTTCTGCCGGCTATAATTATTGTTACTATAATTGAAAGTATGACATAAGCGACTCCCTTTATTTTTTCTCCTATCCCCTTACCTACAACTATATAGGCGGCTCCGTAAGCCACCGGAAGCACCAGCATGGTTCCGTAATGTGTGGCAGCTCTCAACAAACCTGTCCAAATATTTAAAGGGTTTCTGCTGATACCGAATTGTCCTTTAAACATACTGTAGATGATGGTAATTAAAACATATATAAGGTAGGCGGCGGATATAAGGTGAACCTTATTTTCAACGTTTTCCGACAAGCCTTCATAACTGTATTTTTCAGGTTCTATATAATATCCGCACATATACATCGAAATAGCCGATATTGCATACCATGTTTTATATGTAGCAGACTGCTCCAATGTAGTGTCGATATAAAAATACAATATAATAAATACCGATAATATCAACATCTGCCATGTCAGGAAAACTTTTTTTTGCTGTATCAGCATTATGTACATAAGGGAAATAAACGGTATTACCAAAAACAAATTAAAATAAGGAATTTCAAAAATCATCAGCACCATTAAGATACTTAAAAAAAATGTATTATTCAATTTGATTTTCATTATCAGCACTCCTTACTTCCCCCAGCCGTTCCATACTCATCATTCCCGTTTCTATCTTTCTGTTAACCTTTGAACCGTACCAATCCATTTCCTATAGTCAAATTCTTCTTCCGCCGTTTTTCTTGCACAACTCTTAATTTCATTTATTTTTTCTCTGTCCATCTTTAAAACCCTACGAATAGCGGAAGTCATCGCCTCTTCCGTGGAACCCTGAACTATAACCGAGTTCTTTTCATCTTCAAGGTAAAGCTTCAAATCGGAAGTTAAATTGCATATCATTCCCACTCCGTGCGACATCGCTTCAACAACTTTAGTGGGAAAGCCCGCTTTCGTATATCTCTCATTTTCCGGTCTGAGCAACAAAGAAAAATCCGAATCATTCAATGCCGAGACCACTTCTTCTCTCAAAACCCTGCCATGTGCTATAACCCAGGAAGGAAGTTCGGAAAATCCGCAAAGAGAAATAATATGTTCCTTCGTTGCACCGTATATATTCAGCTCCACTCTTTTTCTTTCTTCGTCCGATAAAGCTTTTACACTGTTCACAATTTCCTTAAGATAATCCTTTTTTGCAGGGCTTCCCGCATAAATCAGCTTTATAAGCTTATCGCTGCGTACATTTATGTTACTGTTAGTCAGCACATCAAAAATCACCGGAATTCTCTCGCAAAATATTTGTTTGGATTCAAAATAACTCTTTAAATAGCTGCTTATAGCAATCACTTTAATAGGTCTTTGAATCAAGTATGTGTTTAATATGTTATTTAAAATATATGCCTTATCAAATATGCCGTACTTGAATTCACACGATGAATACCACTCCACACTGTCATGAATTATCTGAATATTTCTTTTTCCTGCATATTTTTTTGTTGCCGAAACAATATTATTTGAAACCCCGTATAAATGAATGAGATCCGGAATTTTGTATTTTTTTTCAATTTTCTTTACAATTTGTAAAAAAAGCCTTTTCTGCTTTATATATCTCAGTATCTTCTCAAAAGCGGAATCTGCCTGCAGATAATAGCTGAAATACTCTATATCATCATAAATACCGTAATCAACACTCTTATTCAAACATACAATAAGGGGACTGTATCCGAGCTGCCTGTATATTTTTGCAAATGATAAATCTCGCACGGCACCCGCATCCCCGTCAGGGAAATTGTTTGCCGAAATCATTAGGACCGTCTTTTTCATTTTCTCTCTGCCAAGCCTCTTATTTTTTTATAGAATTCATTTCTTTTTTCTTGAAGTAATTCGTTTCTGTATTCTTGAGCTTTTATATAATTGCACTCACTCATCTTATTCAATTCGGACGGATTGTCTATAAAACTGCAAACCATATCCGCAAATCTGTTGCTGTCCGTAGGTTCAAATAAGTATTTGCTATCAATAACTTCGGGAATGCCGCCTACAGGTGTGCTTAAAACCGGCAGACCTATAGCCATAGCTTCCAAAATTCCTCTGGGTAAGCCTTCTCCTTTAGTAGGAAAAACAAATATATCCGCTTTAGACATTACTTGTCTAACCTCCTCGGAAGACGGCAACAGTCCTGTAAATTCTACAAACTCCTTAACTCCCTCATTCCGGGCATATTCTTCAAACGAAGGACGCAGAGTTCCGTCACCTATCAGAACTGCCGATACGTTATATCCTCTCTGCCTGCATTTTTTCACTATATCAATTACGACTTTCTCGCCTTTTCGTTCAGAATTCATCGCAACGCTTGAAAGAACGAGCTTTATACCGGTATTCTCAAGAAAACTTCTGCTTCCTGTGAATGCACTGTCCGGTAACGTAATAGTCGAATAGTATGTATCAAAATGTTCCTCATCTTCCCCATAAATCATCGAATATGAAGGATAGTTTTTTTGTATGGTATATCTTGTAACATAAGCTATACCGTTGGCTTTTTTACAGAATTTTTTAAGTCTGTTTGATATAATATAATTCAAAATTTTAAGTATAAGATTTCGTTCTCTTCGGCTTAAATCATCCGTCATATCATACACAATCTCACCGGCAACGGGAAGCTTCTTACTTAAATGTGCATATACCATAGATGCCGTCTGACTCGGCATTCTCATCAATGCCGCGTCACAATCACCGTCTATATTTTTCAAAACTTTTTGAATCTTAAAGTATACAAACAGCAACTCCTTGGGACCTTGATAAAACGGAATTCCCGATACCTCGACATGCTCACCGTCAACACGCTGCATTCTTACATCTTCTTCAGATATTTCCTTTACACGGGCAACAATCTTTACATCTTCAAAAACCTTTAAATATCTGGTCCAAAAATTATAAGCATATATACTTTTACACCAATATTTACCGTCAGGTGTTTTAAAAATGTGAGCATCTGTAGCAACTAATAACTTCATTATTTTATTTCCTTCACTATCACTTCATAAGCAATCTTTGCCGAATAATTTCCGGATAAATATTCCATTGCCGCGTTGCCCTTTTGGGAAAGATTACTGTTAAGAACCTTCTTAATTATGTTTTTAAATTCCTTTACATTATTACTTCTGCATTGCCAGCCGAACCCTGCGTTTTCTATTATATCCCCGACATCCGTATTCGGATCCGTACAGGCAAGGACAGGCAACCTTGCCTGCATATATGAAAGAAGTCTGCTCGGAAAATTTGGAATGGTAAATCTGTAATCTAAAAAAAGCAGCCCTACATCACAGGCCCCGACTAATGTGTCATAATCTTCTTTAGGCAAACGTTTCATAAGCTTGAAATTGTTCTGCCGTGCCGACTTATAATACTTTTCCAGACTGCTATATTCCGTACCGTCACCTACAACAAGAAAAAAAATATCCTTATTTTCTCTCTCAGCCTTCAGGCATTCTATTATAAACGGAATTCCTTGAGGTTTTCCCAAATTTCCGCCATAGACAAATACCGTTTTGTCTATGGGAATATTATACTTCTCTCTGATTCTGATTCTATCTTCAATATCAGTCGACTTATCGACCACTTCGATGCAGTTAGGACATTCCTCAACCTTTGAGCGCTTAAGGTATGAATTATTAGATAATATATAATCCATATTAGCCGGGCTCATACAGCCTATTTTATCCGATATATCATAAAGTCTTTTTTCTTTGTTTCTGAAATACTTATAAATTACGGAAAAAAAACCCCGCTTTTTTAACATCCCTAAATCCACCGCATTTTGTGGAAATATATCCTTAAGCATTAAGTACGTAAATGCTCTGTCCCTTTTCTTTAAAAACTCTATTACTTTACAAAATGTAATAGGAGGTGTTACATACAGGATTAAGTCGAACCTTACACCTTTAAAGTGCTTTTTAATAGCATTCATATACAATCTCTCAATACTCAATGTTGAAATTCCTTTTTCAACAAGATTGGTTTTTTGTATATTCCCGATACGTAAACGTAAGAGGCGACTGTTCCTTTCGGTAATCATCCTTGTTTCACCCTGATAACGTTTCTCAATAGGTGAAATTGAATATACCATATGTCCCCGCTTTTCAAATTCTCTAAGTATATCCGCATACATATTAGGCTCGTCTATAGAATTAAAAACTTCAAGACCTAAAAATAAAATATTCATAAAATCCCTTCTATGACCTATATCCCGGGAAAAAACCGTTGTTATCAATTTCTTTCATAGAACAAAGCTCATCATATTTTTCCTGTAAAAACACCTTTTTTCCTATATAAAAGCGCTTGAAATCATCATTTCTGTTAAAAGCTTTTTTAAATCTATATAAGTTATCCTCGTTACTGCCGAGACCTCCTCCAAGATACAGTGTCTTATAGCCCTTATCCATACCCCAAAGCGCCACCGAATACAGCATGAGACTCGTGGAAGCAAATTCCGCATACTCTTTGAGAGAGCCTGATAAATGGTAATTCATCCTTCCGTTTGCCATCAAAATAATTGATATCGCAATAATTTTTTCTTCAAATACGACATAAAAAACCAATGCATTGTCAGGTAAGTCATCTAATATACTGCTGTAAAACTCTTCACCGAAATAATAGTATTTGTTTGCATTATCTCTATCCATAGTTAAATTATAAATAGAGCGAAAAGTTTTAAATATTTCGGGATACCTTCCACAGTATATTTTAAGTTCGCCTTTTTGTGCCTTACGAATCTTATTTCTGTTTTTGCTCGTAAAGTTTGCCCATATTTTTTCGGAAGAAGTGATATCCATTGTTACGGTAGTCCCAAGACCTATGACTTCATAATCTTCGGTACAAAATTCGTGATTTTGTACCAAGGGGTGAAACCTTACAAACTCGCTGATAATTCCCTCTTTTCTGCACCACCTTACATATTCCTCAAACAGTTTTTCACTTTTGTCACCTTCAAGTAACCATCCGCCGTATCCATAGGGTGTGGAAAAATCCCAATTTTTTTCTTTTTCTATTTTCTCCGCAAAAAAAGGATCTGATGAGATATCCCGTTTCATCACAACATTAATCCCTCGAATATCTTCATCTTCAAAGAAAAACAGGAGGGGCTCTCCGTCTCCGTGTATTTTGAATGCTTTTACATAACCGCTTAACCAATATACATCATAATTTTTAAATGTTCGAACAATACCGTCCCATTCGTCGGAATCATCTAAAGTAAGCACTCTAAGCGACATATTTTCACCCCCTGATTTTATTCTTATTTTTAAGCTCGTTCCAGTCTTTAAGATCCATATCGGTTCCTTCCTCAAAAGCTATATTTTCTCTTTTAAGAACCTTTACTATCGTTTTACAAAAGATTTTACAATCCGTCAAAAAGCTTATATTGTCTACATATTCAATATCTATTCTCAGTTTTTCATCCCAGTTCAAAGAGTTTCTGCCGCTGCACTGAGCCAAACCTGTTAATCCCGGACGTACATTATGCCTACGATGCTGTTCTTTACTCATATGTTCCACATCACGCGGTAACAAGGGTCTTGGACCGATGATAGACATATCTCCTTTTAAAATATTAAAAATTTCCGGTAATTCATCTAAACTTGTAGAACGTAAAAAAGAACCGTATTTATTCAACCTTATTTTATCGGATAAAAGATTTCCGTTCTTATCCTTTCGATTATCCATAGTTCTGAATTTAACAAGCTTAAACAGCTTTTCATCCTTGCCGGGTCTGTACTGAAAAAAGAAAGGATTGCCACCCATAAAAATACTTCCAAAAATTGTTAAAAGCAATATGAGGGGAGATAAAATAATAAGTGCACATAAACTGAAAACAACATCAATTACTCGTTTTAAAAAGTCTTTATACATCTATATTACTCACTCTCCTACTCAAAACAACTTCTTATTACTTCAATAATTCTATCCTGTTGCTGTACTGTCATTTTATTATCACTAGGCAGGCATAAACCTCTGTTGAAAATATCCATTCCCACATCCGCGACACTGCCCGAAATATAGGCATTCGTTCTTGCCCTTCCATTTCCGTCCCTGACGACAAAAGGATTCAAACGATAAATAGGTTGTGCATGCATGGGCTTCCATATAGGACGCCCTTCCGCATTTATAAATGAAAGAGCCTCCAATATTTCTGTAGGGCAGCTTTTACCCGCCTCTTTTATATAACATACATCCTGCTCGCCTCTAACTTGCTTACACATGGCGGCTTCATTTACTGTGAGGCAGGAAAGCCAATAATTGGGGCTTGAATTTTCTCTGTCAAAAGGGTTCATAACAATCGGAAGACCTTTTAATCCCTCTTCATATCTCTCATATATGGATCTTTTTTGTGAAATATGCTCATCCAAATACGGAAACTGCCCTCTGACAATACCTGCTACCACATTACTCATTCGATAATTGTACCCCAGCTCTTCATGCTGGTACCAAGGTGCATTTTCTCTTGCCTGTGTAGACCATTTTTTTACTTTTTTAACCGCTTCTTCATCATCACTTAAAAAGCAACCTCCGGCACTTCCTGTTATAATCTTGTTTCCGTTAAAAGAAATTGTGTTGTATTTACCGAAGCTGCCTGTTTGTATCCCTTTATATGTAGCCCCCAAAGACTCCGCGGCATCTTCAACCAAAATCGCATTATATTTTTTAACAATAGAATTTATCTCATCCATTTTAGCGGGTGTTCCGTAAAGATGCGCAAGCACCACCACCTTTGTATCCGGATAAATTTCGAAAGCCTTCTCAAGAGCCTTCGGATCCATATTCCATGTATCGTACTCCGTATCAATAAATACGGGCTCTCCTCCTTCATATACTACGGGATTAACCGTTGCATCAAAGGTCATATCCGAACAAAATACTTTTTTCCCTTCCAAGGCGCCGTGTCCCACCTTGGGAAACCCGTAAGCCTCAATACCCGCAAGCTTCATTGAGAGATGTAGGGATGCCGTTCCCGCGGACAATGCGGCTGCATGTTTGCAACCTATATATTCACAGGTCAGTCTTTCAAGCTCATCAATATTTTTCCCCACTGTTGACATCCAGTTGGTATCATAGGCTTCTTTCACATAATCGATTTCCGTGCCGTGCATGGTAGGACTGCTGAGCCATACTTTGGAATCAAATTTTTTAAATCTGTCGTCTTTTCTGAACATTTTTCTCTCCTACCCGAATGTCGGTACCATTTCTTTTACTTTTTGCACTATATCTTTCTCATTGTCATAAGCTACGACAATCAACTTTTCAAGATTAACAAAAAAATCTTCAATCTCAAAAGGTATAGGCTTACCTATATGTATGAGCTCATTATCAGTCTTTTCAAGACCTTCTTCCGCCATAAGCTTTTCCTCGTACAACTTTTCACCCGGTCTTAGTCCTACATATTCTACGGCTATATCTACATCAGGAATATTTCCTGACAGCTTTATAAGATTTCTTGCCAAAGTATCTATCTTGACCGGCTCTCCCATATCCAAGACAAAGATTTCTCCGCCTTTTGCGTAGATCCCCGCCTGAAGCACCAAACTCACCGCCTCCGATATGGTCATAAAATATCTTATTATATCGGGGTGAGTCACGGTTACGGGACCTCCCGCTTCAATCTGCTTTCTGAACAAAGGAATAACCGAACCGTTACTTCCGAGTACATTTCCGAATCTCACCGCCACAAAGCGGGTTTTAACTTTTCTTTCTTTTTCAAACTTATACAAGAGCATTTCATCTCTAAGATTGTTAAGCTCTTCTCCAAGCAAATCTTTTTTTGCCATACAGTTGATGTCAAGATATAAAAACGGTAAGAGCTCTACCTTATTTTGTAAACTTACAACATTCAAGCCTTGAATGATCATCTCGCATATTCTCTTGCTTGCCCCCATTATATTTGTAGGATTTACAGCCTTATCCGTACTTATAAGGACGAAGGTATCCGTTTCATTTTTTAACGCGGCATAAGCTACATTATAGGTTCCTACCACATTATTTTTAATTGCCTCGTTCGGGCTTGTTTCCATAAGCGGTACATGCTTATGGGCCGCTGCATGATAAACAATGTCCGGCTTATACTCTTCAAAAACCGACAGCACACGCTTTAAATCTCTCACGGAGCCGATTAGGACGTCTAAAGACAGGTCCTTATAAGCAGACCTTAATTCCTGTTCTATATCGTAAGCATTATTTTCATAGATATCAAGAATCACAAGCTTTCCGGGATGATATCTTGCTATCTGTCTGCAAAGTTCGCTTCCTATAGAGCCTCCGCCGCCGGTCACCAAAATTGTTTTACCTTTAATATACTTACAGGTGCTTTCCAAATTCTCTTTTATAACCTCTCTGCAAAGTAAATCTTCCACATCTACAGATTTCATCTTGCTGAGAGAAACTTCTCCGTTTGCAAGCTGATATACTCCCGGCAGAATTTTTAAATTACAGCCCGTATCCTTGCATATATTCAGAATCTCTTTTCTATCCTTGGGACTTGAGGTCGGAATAGCAAAAAATATATGACTTATCTCATACTTTTTCACAGCATTTTGTATATAACTTCTTCCACCGACAATAGGAACATCTTCCATGAAACGTCCCCATGTGGATTTGTCATCATCTATTATGCAACAAGGTATAAAACCGAGTTTGTCGCTCTGCTTAAGCTCCCTCAATATAACCTGACCCGCAAAACCCGCTCCTATTACCATTGCTCTGTTCTCATACTCCGGCTTTCCGCTTTTTATTTTTATTTGTAAGAGCACATACCTGTGTATAAATCGTACACCTACTATCAATATAAACTGAAGCACCACACCGATTATATAATATGATATAGGCATTCTGTATATAAACACCGTTATCACAATAATATGAAACAGACCTGTCACGGCAGTCGCAATACTTATCTTATTAAGCTCGTTTATTCCCGCAAACTTCCAAAGGCTGCTGTACAGACGAAAATATATAAATACAATAATACAAAAAAGTGTATATAAAGGTGCAAATTTTACAAAAGAATCCAAATACACTTCCCGTATAGCGGAAAAATGTAAATCAAAGCGTAACCATAAAGCCATAAAAAATGCAAAATTAACTGCACATGTATCATAAAAAAACAAATATATATCTATTCTTCTGAAAACACCGTTTCTTATCTCAAAACCCATTTTTCTACTCCGCATTAACTTAGAGCACAATCAAAAAAGCCCGCACTTCACATAAGTATGCAGGCTTTCCTGCAGCATGATATCAACCTCAGCCCATTAAAACTATGTAAACTTAAGCTAAACTATTTTAAGTATGCTATTATAAAGGTTCCCGAACCCGGGATTGTTACAGTTACTTCCTTTTTTGCCGCATCAATAGCGCTTATCTCCAGTATCTCCCACCTACCGGTCGCATTATTATAAAATAAAATTATCGGTTTTTTTAAGCCCTCTACGAAATTGGGAACATTTAAAATATTGACACTTTTTGTATCCTTGACCGCCATTGTTTTTGAATCTCTGCTGACTATGGCGCTTGTTTTATTCAAAGCCGTATACCCTGCCAAATCTTCTCTACCGAAAAGTGTCTTTAAATCCTTACCTTCATTTATGCCGTTAATCTTATCAACTACCTCTTTCGGTAATCCGGCTATGGCCGCATCTCCGGATACAATTTCAGTTTTTATACTTCCGTCCAGTGATCTCGGCACTATGCCCGGCGGATTCAACTGAGTAACATTAGTTGTACTTCCTTTTGAACTTCTTATAATCCTGACACGGCTGCCGCCACTGTAACTACCGCCTCCGGAACCGCCGCTTATACTCGGAGCGGCAAAGCCGTTAACGGAAAACATCAAGCTCACGGCAAAAGCCAACACAGCCGTTCCCAATTTTCTTCTCATAACCTTATACTCCTTATATTAATTTATTTTTTCCCTGTAAAACATATCTAAGATTAGTTCCTTGGTCTTATCCCTGTCGTAATGGAACTCATCATACAAGTTTGTTGTTACCGATTCTCCCGGTAAACTGTAAATGTTTTCATCAAGCAGGCTTTCATTCTGAGCCAAATCTCTCATAAGCTCATTTATTTCCTCTCTTTGCATATCTGTACATATATAGTCATCCGTATCCTTAAACATTTTATCGATAAGGGAATTATCCTTCCTGAATTCGGACTTGAACTTATCTTGAAAAGCCAAAATATACTCCCTATGAGCATTCATTCTTTTTACGGCGCTGAAGCTTTCATTTGTATCTCTGTACCGTAAAAAACGTTTGGCATCCTCTCCTTTAAGTTCCACCCTTTCTCCGAAAATCCAATTATCATTAATTGTTTCCATGCCGGAATAAGGTATTTTAACCTCTATGCCTCCTAGTCTGTCCGTAAGCAGGTCTATAAGCTTCGTCTTCGCAGCCACATACTTGTCTATAGAAAGTCCGTCAAGCATATCGCTTACCGCTTTTTTTGTGTATTCACAGCTTAAATACGAGCCTTCTCCGAAACTGTATGCCATAGTAATGTGCTGCTTATTGCTTCCTATCTCGTTACCGCTCATATCGGTCATAATAATGTCCGTCATCGTGTCTCTCGGTATCATAAGAAGCTTTATGGAGTTTCTTGCCTTATCATGTGCAAAAAGCATTATGCTGTCCGCCTGTCCGCCGTATCCGGCATCCTGAACGTAACTCATCGGTATGTCGTTATCAACTCCCAAAAAAAGTATTGCTTTAACATGGGTGTTCCTTATATACTGCTTACCTTTGTACTCTATTACATCGCTGTAAAGCATGTTTTCCTCATCCGTTTTGTACTCGGAAGATTCTTCCTTTACATTTTCGCTTGGCTTCAAGTATATCTTAGAAATGACTGTAGCAAAAATAATTGATAAAAACAATATAATATATAGTAAAATTTTATTAATATTTTTCATACTCATCATACTTGCCGTAATACGAGCTTTGTTTTCTGTCCGATTTATTGAGGACCAAGCCCAAAATTTTACAACCTGTCTTCTCCAACTGCTGTTTTACCTTTTGAACCAATTTATATGAAGTTGCCGAGCTTTGCACGACAATAATTGCCGCATCGCAGCTTTTTGCCACTATTGCCGCATCTATAACACTGATTAACGGAGGCGTATCAAATATCATATAATCATAGTCCTTTTCATTCTCTTTTATGAATCTCTCAAACTCGCCTTCTTCCAGAAGTTCTGTCGGATTTGGAGAGTACGGTCCCGCAAATACAATATCAAGATTTTCTATATTGGTTTTATATATAATCTCCTCATTACCGGTCTGACCGCTTAAAAACTGACTTAGTCCATAAGCGCTGCCTTCAATTCTGTACCTTGTCGTAAGCACCGACTTTCTTAAATCGGCATCTATATATACTACCTTTTTTCCTATACTTGCCAAAGAAAGTGCAAGTCTGAAGCTTATAGACGACTTCCCTTCACCCGAAACCGAGCTCGTAAAAAGTATTTTTTTTATGTTCTTTCCTGAAAACTGAATATTGGTTCTTAAAATTTTTATTGTTTCTTCAAAACGGTATAATACCTTTTCCTTCACGTTCAGTTTTATATTTATTTTATTTTCGTACATTTAAAGTTACTCCTATAAATCTATTCTATATTATCCTTGGGAATAACCGCCAAAACGGACAACCCCAAATACTTCTGTGCATCTTCCTCACTGTCTATAGTATCCTTCATAAATAATTGTATTCCCGTAATCACACAAATAAGCAATATACCGGAAAGTGCTCCTATAGCTGTATTTTTAGTGAGACTGGGACTTGTTTTTTGAAGTGCCGTTTCTCCTTTTTCTATTATTTTCGGAGGTACCATCTCCATAATTTCAGCTATATAGTTGGATGCCGATAAAGCGATTTCATTTACCGTATCCTTTGCCCTTGTCGCATCCTTGTCCAATACGGTTATGGTTAAGATTCTTGTATCCGCCGGGTTACTTATGCTTACCTTCGCTTTTAAATCCTTGTATTCCGTTTTTAAATCCAGCTTGTCTATAACCTCCTGTAAAACGGGCTTACTGACAACAAGTACCTTGTAATCCTTTGTAAGCTGGCTTCCGACCTGCAAATCCGCCAAAGATGTAAGTGTTGTTTCCTTTGACAATATATACAACATAGCTGTGGATGAGTATTTAGGCGCTATAAAAAATTGAGTATAAACTCCATACAGGACTCCACCCACAACCGCACTTAATACCAACAACCAAAACCTTCGCTTCAGCATAAAAAATAACTCAAGCAAATCAATTTCCATTTCTTCATTAAATTTTTCCATTTTGCCACTCCTGAATTTTTTATAATATATCAAAAAGAGGAAGGTAGCTTGCCTTCCTCACGAAACTTGTCATAACATAGAGTTTTCAAGTACTTTTTTTGCATTATCCCGTACCAGACTGACAAAGTACTCTTCATCCAAAACTTTTTCCAACCATTTAAGACTCTTTTTTATACTCGGGTCTCTGGTAGTAGTATTATGCATGTCCGTAGATAGAAAGTGTATTCTCTTACTCACAATCTGTTTTTTACACCACCTTGCATCCGAATTGAAAAGCCCGCCCAAAATGCAGGAATAATTCATCTGCAGATATGCACCATAAGAAACCAGCTCTTTTAAAGCACCTTCCTTCCTGAGACAAAAATACCTTTCAACATGCGCCAAAATAGGGCTATAGCCGGCATATACAATGTCTCTTACAGCTTTTACAATCTCTGAAAAACCGACACCGCTACCAAACTCGAGCAATATATATTTACTGAAATTAAGCGCTAAAAAATTGCCCTTTTGAAGTTCGGATCTTATATCGCTTGAATAATAAATCTCCTGTCCCAAAAAGAGTTCCATATCAAGCTGCTCTTCTTTGAGTTTGCCTCTCAAATGCTCAAGTCTGAAGTTCATCTCTTCAAAGCTCAGCTTAACATAGGAATGAGGCGTTGCTATAATACTTCGTATCCCTTCAGAGTAGGCTTTTCTTAACATTTGTAAGCTTTCTTCAGGTGTTTTAGGTCCATCATCGGCTCCATAAATAATATGAGCATGTATATCTATTATTTCAATATTATTTTTCATTCTTCTAATAACTTTTCTTGATTTTTAACAAATAATCGACCTTACTATAGCACCCTTCATTATATAAATCAAGTCCTATCTCATAATACATACGCAATATTTCTTTAAGCTTTTATTAACGAATAAGCTTTTCGACATCCGATAAATCCACAAGCTTTCCTCCCGTACTGAAAGCTGTTTTTTCTCCATATCTGTAGCCCGGAACCGCATCCGCATTAAGCTTAAACCATACAAGCTTATTGGACTCCTTTACCTTATCGGCATACTTATTTTCCTTCAGTACGGCTATTGCCTCTTCAGCCGAAACGCCGCACTCACTTGCAAGTGCTCCGAGTAATTTAACATCATCTATTCTCGCTTTTTCTTCAAAATGAGCTTTATATACAAGGTCATTATACTCTCTTAAATCTATTCTCTTATCCTTCAGGAAAAAAGCAAGCTGTGCAGCCATATCCGAATGTATTTTTGCAGGCTCCGGTCTCGGATGAGCCTCACACGGCATAAAATCAAGCTCAAGCTCCGGATGATTTTTAATAAGACCCTTTAACTGATTCAATCCCTCATAACAATACGGACAACTGTAATCATAAAATATTTCCAATTTCATAAATTTCCCTTTCTTCGCCACTTTTTACTTAACGCACTTACATTTATAGGCAAGTATAGCCGCTACA
This sequence comes from uncultured Lachnospiraceae bacterium, assembly GCA_963522175.1. Taxonomy (GTDB): domain Bacteria; phylum Bacillota; class Clostridia; order Lachnospirales; family Lachnospiraceae; genus CAKAHY01. The sequence goes on along the minus strand of CAUQXC010000009.1, from coordinate 7,495 downwards.
GTTTTTGCGTCCTTTATTTGCCCCGCATATATAAGCTTCAATAAGTCGTCAAGCTCCCAATGCTCAACATTTATATACTCGTCCTCGTCAAGCTTTTGCTTACTTTTCTTCAAGTTTCTCGCTATAAATATATCTATCTCCTCGTCGCAAAAAGCCACGGTTGTATCAACTCTGACAAGGAACTCCAAATCCTCGGGCTTATCAACTTTCATTCCCGTTTCTTCCTCCAGTTCTCTGAAGGCACAAAGAACTCTCGGCTCTTTTATATCGTCAACCTTACCTGCCGGTATTTCAAGCGTAAATCTGTCAAGTGCATTCCTATACTGCCTTACCATTATAAGCTTGCCCTCGCCATCAACAGCGACCACCGCCGCCGCTCCGTCATGATGTATATAGTCCCAAACAGCCTCGTGTCCGTTAGCTTCTATGTAATCCTTATATACCTTAAGAACGGTACCCTCGTATGCCAATTCTCTTTTCAATCTTTTAATAGGCACTTCCATTAATCTAATCCTCCCCTTTATCCGAAAATTCAATACATCTTTTATAACAGGCTTCATTTGCTTTTTGGACAGCTTTTCTGAAGCCGTTTTCTTCAAGAGCCATAACGCCGGCAATAGTAGTTCCTGCCGGAGAGCAGACCTTATCCTTCAAAACCTCGGGATGTTCCCCTGTTTCAAGTACCGTTTTGGCTGTTCCGAGCATAGTTTGTGCAACAAGCTTAATCGACTCCGATTTACCGAGTCCCAGAGCAAGTCCGCAGTTTGCAAGTACGTCTATAAACATATACATATATGCCGGAGACGAGCCTGACATGCAGACAATCGCATTCATATACTTTTCTTCAATCTTCACATACTTCCCGAAAGATGAGAATATATAGTCTATTTGCAAGATTTCCTCATCTGTAAAGTCCTTTTCGTCATAACAGATACCCGTCATCCCCTCTCCGACCAAAGCAGGTGTATTCGGCATGGCTCGTACTATTCTTGCCTCCCCCACATACTCTTTTATCTTTGAAATACTTATTCCCGGGGCCAAACTTATGATTATTTTATCTCTTATCGACAGATTTTTCAAGCACGGCAATACCTGGTCATACATCTGAGGCTTAACGGCACACATAATATATTGAGAACTTTTTACAAGTTCTTTCACATCCTCTATATACTTTATTCCCGTATTATTTTCAAATTCTCTTGCCTTCTCACTGCTTTTGCGGGTAAATGCCATATTTTTTACGTCCTCTTTCTTCAACAAGCCCTTTGCTATCGCACTGCCCATATTTCCCATACCTATAAACGCTATTTTATACACTTTTAAGCCTTCCTTTCGTTTATATTACTTATTTATATCTTGCACCTTAAATATATAATTTATATAATAAATTATCAAGATATTTCAAGGAGGTTCTGTAAACTATGTTCATTGTTATCGGGTACAAAGCTTATAACAAAAGACTCGGCTTTACCCGCGAATTATCCAAGTGCTCTTCCTGTCAAAAGGAAGTTCATTTCCAGGTGACGGAAGCTCAAACCAAGTTCACCTTTTTCTGGATTCCGCTTTTCAAGGTAAGAACAAATTATTTTTTATCCTGTCCTTCCTGCGGTACAAGTTCGGAAATAAGTTCTGAGAGATACGAAGAAATTAAATCCTCTTTGATAACTCTTTCAAGCAGTAATACTGCAATTTTCCTATAATAAGGAGGTAAAAATGATAGGTATATTTAGCAAGCCCTCTATTATACACTCCAAAGATTCCATAAGAAATCTTAATGTTGTAAGCACCTCTATCATGGATATGCACTCGATCTTATCCATAAATAAGTCGGCTGCCGACCATAGCGGTGTAGTAAATTCGGGTGTTGCAAGTGCTTCGGCTGTGGTGAACTCTCTGTCAGGTGTACAAGGAAACACAAATGTAAATACCGCAGCTAATGTTTCCGGCAATGCAGGTGTCGGTAACACCTCGGGTATTTCCGCTACTTCACCGATTATGCAGACTTCACCCGCTATACAAGCTCCGACGGGAAACGTCCCTGTTATACATGACATGATTCTCCCCCCTCTTGTTTGCGGTATACAAAAAGGTCAAAAGGTTGTTCTCGACCCTACAAATACAGTCAAAAAGATAGATGTCTGCCTCGGTTGGAATGTTTTAAATCCTCATTGCGACGTGGATGTTTCAGCATTTATTCTCGGAGCCGATAACAAGGTTTTGGGAGATGATTGGTTTGTTTTTTACGGACAGGAGTACAGTCCCGACAAGAATATACATTTCTTCATTCCCGAAAAAGACGATAGAGAATGTATACATCTCGACCTTGACAAGCTCAATCCGAATGTAAATAAGATTGTTTTTGTTCTTACCATAAATGAAGCTCTTGAGAAAAAGTTAAATTTCAGCATGGTTAAAGACGCTTACATACGTATATTGAATTCCGAGACAAAAAAGGAATTATGCAGCTTTAAGATGACTGATTATTACTCCAACGTTATTTCTATGATGATAGGAGAAATATATCTTAATAAAGGTGTTTGGAAATGTAATGCCATCGGAAACGGCGTTGTAAGAGACCTCGCGGGACTTTGCGAGCTGTATGGTGTTCAAGTAGTTTAAAACAAAGAATAGGAGAATTTATATGCTTACATTTGAAGTAATTAACGAATTAACCCTTAAAGTTACCTGTAAAGGATCTGATGTACTCTTTACCAGAGCCGGTGCTTTCATTGCCGGTGAGAATCAAAACGGAAAGAACTATAAATTTGAAAAATTGCTCTTGGGACCACAGGATAATTTTGCTCAGGCTCTTATGGGCTCCATAGTACGACGTGCTACAGGCGAAAATATCCCTCTAATGAAGGTAACCATGGGCGGAGACTCCGTAACTTACTATGCAAACAGGGGACAGCATGTTGTCGTTTACAAGCTTGCTCAGGGCGAGGTTATATCGGTAGAATCCGAAAACATTCTGGCTTTCACACAAGATTGTAACTATAATGTACGTTTTATAGGTGTGGGAGTTTTATCACAAAAGGGACTTGTAACAACAACCCTTACAGGTCAAGGTCCTAATGCCTATGTTGCAGTTCTTTCGGACGGAAACCCTATAGTTCTCAGTAATGTTGACACCGGATACTCTCTTTCGGCGGATCCGGATGCCGTTATATGTTGGATGAGCCAAATTCCTAACTGTGATCCGCAGATAACCGCAGATTTATCATGGAAAAACCTTATAGGTCAGCACTCGGGAGAATCTTATTCATTTGAATGGTCGGGCGGACAGAGGGTCACCGTCATAATTCAGCCTTCAGAGCGTAGCGGAGGTATAAGGGTCGGAATCGATTAAAACATAAATAAATATATAATAAAACAAGTGCCAAGAGTCTTTAAGCGACTCCCGGCACTTATTTTTATTTATTCCATTCCTCTCTTAGCAAACTATACACGCAGGCATCAACAACTCCCATATTGCTGTAATCCGCCTGTCTCAATCTTCCTTCATACTTTAGTCCGCATTTCTTCATTACGAGTCCTGAATTCGGATTATCGGGATCATGCCCGGATTCAATTCTGTTTGCCCCCACCTCATTAAATAGGAAAGGGATGATTGCCAAAAAAGCTTCACTTGTAAAGCCTCTATGCCACCATTTACTGCCTATGCAATAACCTATATGAACTATATTCAAATGTTCATTTTTTCCCACAACCGATATCGTTCCAATCGGCTCTTCGAGTTCCTTTAATTCAATCGCCCAATGATAAAAATCCGCTCTTTTGCTGTCTTCCACCCACTGTTCAATAACTTTTTGAGTTACCGTAATGTCTGTATGAGTAGACCACCTGAGATATTTTGTTACTTTCGCGTCGGATGTCCAATTTCTAAAGGCAGGTTCGGAATCATTTTCAGTGAATTTTCTAAGAATAAGCCTATCCGTTTCAATTTTGACCGTTCCTTTATGTTCCATGAGCATCCACCCCGCCATTTTCAGTCTTTACATTTTTCTCATAATCTCATTTAATGATATACGGGAGCTCTATATACGAAACTATAGTTTCCTGCTTTTTTTGTTTCCACTCAATTTCTTTTCCAATGAGTTTATTGAGGGCAATATTAGGAATATTGACATCGGCAGCCAGACAACTCATTTGCAGACCTCCCGACATTCTGGTATTTATTTCCAAGAGGTACAGCATATCTTTCTTGTACTTAAACTGCACATTAAAAGGATATTTAATATCGATCTTTTTTAGGATAATTTCAACCATATTCAAGATTTTTTCATCATAGAAAACTCTCTCATCTCTTGAATTTCCTTTATCTCTGGGAACGGCAATAAGTCCTTTTGATGTATTCAGACAATCTATACTGATTTCATTCCCCTCCAAGTAAGGCATGATCATAAGGTCGTCAAACTCTCCTATCCCTTCCAGTATCCTCAGATATTCGTCGTAGCTTATGGAAGCTCCGGCATAGCTTTTAATCTTCTTCAATTCGTCGCTTCCGTCCGTAAGCCTTCTAAAGCTCATACCGCCTTTGTCTTCGACGAACTTTACGCAAACCTCATAATCCTTGTCTTTAAGCATTTTATAAGCTTTTTTAAACTCGGTAACATTGTTGACCTTATAATATTCGGGTACATTTATTCCTTCCGTATCTTTGAAGTATTCATAGGCTAAAACTTTATCTCCGAGTACGGAAACAATGTCGTAATCATCCGAAAGAACCTTAACACCTATCCCCTTGAATTTTTGTATATTTTTGCTGATATTTTTCATTTCCTTTCCCGGAACAAAAACATCAACGGAGTTTGATTTGCAAAAATTCAGACAATACTCCAAGTATTCCTCGCCTTCAATATTCGGCTCCTCATACCATTCATCACAAACCCTTTGAATCACGGAATTCTTGCAAAGATTACTTCCTATAACGTATATCTTCTCATCGGCATCATCCTTCATAAGCTCTATAAGTCTGTATGAAGTGCTGAACCAATGGTTAAACCAAAGCTTTATCATGTTCTATCACCTTCTTAAGTATCTGCCATTTTTTTTATAAGACCGCAACATTTATAGTGTCTTAAAGGATAATATTCAATATCTACCTTTTTTTCCGCCGCCAGCCTTACAATATGCTCAAGTTCACCTTTGTCCCTGTATCTTTCATCCAGTAAAACCTTCCAAGGCACTCTTCTGAGGAGGACTCTTGTAGTTTCACCTATACCCGGTTTAATGAGGTTTATGTCTTCAATACCGAAATGAACGGCTATTTCTCTTACTTCATCTATACCGTATCCGTCCTGCACCGGCTCATCCTCATAGCTTTTGGAATAATCAAACTTTTCTTCTATGGCATTTATAAACTCATAGGACAAATCGGATTCTTTAAGCTCCTCATAATAAAGTGCTCCATGAAAATCATTTTCGCCTATTATATCCTTTCTCAGGAAGGTTCTGCTTATAAGTCCCGAAACGGTACTGTTCAGACATGAGCTTGCTATGAGTATGTCCTCATGTGTACCGCAAAGCTCTGTAACATTGGCAGGATCCGCTATGACTGCAATATCCGCCGAAACCTTCGGGTAAGCCTCCAAATCTTTTTTAAGTTCATTCAGTATGGCTCCCTTGCCTACCCATCCGTCAACAAAAAGCAAGCTGTCCGCCTCATGTCTTTCAAGCAAATATTTCATAGCATTATCATCTATTCCTCTTCCCCTTATAATAGAGATTGAATAATGGAGCAAGTCTACATCATATTTTTTCTTTATAAAATGCTTTATAAGAATACCTGTAGGAATACCCGCCCTTGCAAGCGATACCAAAACAATATTCTTTCCTTTTGTTTTTATTATCTTATCCGACAAACGTCCCAAGGCTTTTGCTGTCTGAAGCGAATATTTATTTAAAGCTTCTTTATAAACTTCCATATACTTTTCGGTCGGGACATATTCAATCGGAAGCATCTCTGAATAATGCTTACCCGATTGAATAAGCTTCTCTCTGACACTTGTCTCTTGCGGCTCTACAAGACCGGTTATATCTTTAAGCAACAAAATAACATCTTCGTTTTTATATGAGCTTCGCACTTAACACCACCTTATTATATGAATTTTATTATTGTAAACCTTTAAGGCATTAAGCAAAGTGTTAATCCCTTTGTTGTTTCTGTACTTTGCATCCGTTACAACTAAAACGGTATCATAAGAATCAATATCGTAAATATAGGTGGACCTATGATCATCGTAAGGGCTTCTGAGTTCATAGCGTTTATGAACAGGATACTCCTTTTCGCTGCTTACAACAATAGGACTTCTGGTTGTAGAATGACACTTTACATTTTTCCCGCGACCCTCCAGACATTTACCTATATACATAGCAGGATACATAAACTCCTCAGTTCCTATAACGAGCACATTATTTCTTTTACTCAAGTATCTGTAGTAAATTCTATTTATTACCTCATCGCAAAGCTTTTCAACATATTCCTTATATTCCAAACTTTTTACAAGCTTCCTTGCATCCAGATAGCCGTTTACTTCATGTTCAACTATACGGGCACCTTTAGGCGGCATTTCGTCGGGACTGAAATATTCTCCGTCCCCTTTAAATTTATCGGCAATATAGGAATAACCTTTATACTGTGTTTTAATGAGATAATAAAGGTCTATGTTTCTTTCCTTGAACCTTTGTAATGATTCATTTTCCATGCCGCTTAAAAGTGCTGCGGCGCTGTACTTTTTTACATTCGGATATTTTTTTTCCAAAACTTTAACAATGTTAAGGATGGTATTCCCCGTGGTAAGTTCGTCCTCGACAAAAATTACCCTGTCAACCCTTTCAATTATATTGTCGATATTGGTTTCCACAAGCTTTTGCTCGGTGGCGTGACTGTGCTCCTCGGAAAAAAACAAATATTCCGTTTCCGGTATACTCTCTCTCGTCGTTTGTATGTAATATGCATCAAAGCACGAAGCCACTACAGAACCTATTGCTGTAGCGGTTTCGGCAAAACCTATAAACAAAATTTTTTCATTTTCGCACGTTTTTTTTATGTTTTGCGCCAAGCTTTCAAACATATTAAAGGCAATGCTCGGGGACACCGGTATGTGTTTTCCTTGAAGCATATTAACTACCAAATAATTTCTTTTAGTATTATTTTCTCTTCTTGCAATTCTTATCAAATTAGTTTCTGTATACATAGCTGCCTTCTTTCGTGAAATTATTTTGTTACAACTATTGCTCCTACTTGTATTTTACTACAAATCAGCCATAAAGCAACCCAAACTTAAATTTAAAAGGTAAATCATAGAATAAAAAATTAAGCCCTTGAAAAATCAAGAGCTTATAAAAAGAGCGCGAGACGGGGTTCGAACCCGCGACCCCGACCTTGGCAAGGTCGTGCTCTACCAGCTGAGCCACTCGCGCAAACTTATTATATTTAAAAACTCATACCTTGAAAACCACACATCAAACTTCATCAACTAAAAACCTAACC
>CAUQXC010000008.1:0-69594 GCA_963522175.1 uncultured Lachnospiraceae bacterium | reverse complement strand
ACCATCGTTCCTATCAAAGACAGGGCATAGAACAAATACCGACCATTCATTTAGGAGTATCAGCTACCCAAATGGAGAAGAAAGGCATATCCACCGATAGAGGAAATATTAACCGAGAAATCAAACATCAAAATATGATTTTAAGAGAAATTGCAAGAAGAATAAAAGCCTTACTAAATTGGGTAAGAGGAATAGGAAAAGAAGAAAAGGCAGAAACTGATAATCTCAAATCCACCCTCCCACCCAAAGAAAATTTGCTATCCGTTTTTGAAAATCTTATCCGTAAAAAAGCAGATAGCAATAACACAGATTTAGGAAAATACATCGAAAGCTATCAGTTCTTAAAAGAGAAAAATATCATTTCCGTATCTGAACTGAAAGAGAGGATTACCGATTTACGAGATAAGAACTATAAGACTACAAGAGCCTTGAAAGATACTGAAAAGAAGATTGATGATAAAACCAAACTTATTGACCAAGCCGAAAAATATTTGAAGCATAAAGACACCTACAAAGTTTATACCAAGTTAAAGAAAAACAAACAAGATACTTTCTACAATGAACACACCGCAGAGATTATTTTATTTGAAAGTGCAAAGAAATATCTGAAAGAGAATTTAGGAGAAAGCAAGACCATAAATATATCCAAGTGGAAATCAGAAGTAATAACTTTGAGGAAAGAAAAAGATAACCTATATTCTCAAATAATAGATATACGAGAAGAAGTCGAACAGGATGAAAGTGTTAGAAACTGTATAGAAAAATTGCTGCAAGAAAAAGGAAAATTATATAAAGAAAGGAAGAATGAGTTAAGAATATAAAACCTTGACAGTTTTAAATTATCGTATTACAATAATTTATATCATTATTGTAATACGATAATTATGATAGGAGGAATGAGAATGTATAAAAAAATAAGTTCATTTTTTATGATAGCAGTGGTAAGCATATTTGTTTTATCAGGTTGTAATTTTACTGTAGAGAACAGTAAAAAAATGAGAGAAGATAGAATTGAAATTTATAATTCAGATAATGAAAAAATCTTAGAGACTCAAGACCAAAAGATATTAGATTATATTTCTACCTTGATAGGTATGAGCACAGAAAAGATGGATGAGAAAAATTACAAAGAATTTTTTAAAGAAATGCCTGAAGATGCAAAGGTTCGCTATCATTATGTATTTATAAAAGAGAGAGAAGATAAGGAAGTGAGTAAGGTGGATTTTTATGTATATGAAAATTATCCATATATGACTATGAAGGGGATTCCATTAATTCCAGAATTTACATGGGAATTATCTGAAGAAGATCTTGAACAATTACAACATATAGAAAGAGAAATTTCGAAGGAGTGATTACTGATGGAAAAAAATATTTTGAAAATTATTATTCTATTTGTGTCAGGAATTAAATACTGTCTATATTTTTGTAGTGTGATGATATGTATAGGAACCTTTTTCACAATAGTGTTCAAGGATAGAGTTATTAGTATGTTGGAATTAGAGGATATTGGAGTATTAATGAATAAGGTTACCACTTTTCCATTTATTATATGGACTTGTTTAAATGCTTTAGCTATTTTAATTTGCACAATTATTTCTATTATAAAATTCCAAAGCATATTGATAAATTTTCAAAACAAAGAATATTTTTCAAAAGATAATTCTAAATACTCTAGAGAAATTTTAATTGCGATTATTATTCTAACAGTTTGTCAAATTTCGGCTCATATTGTTTTTAATTATATGCGAGTTACTGATGTTAGTGAGATTTATAATTTATCGGCTAAAGACTATTTTTTCAATATAATTTTGGGAATAATAGCGTTTGTTGCAATGATACTATTTCAAAATGGAAAGATATTAAAAGATGATTCAGAAAGTATAATTTAGATTATTATGGGTGAAATAGTTATAAATTTAGACAAGATTTTAAAAGAAAAAGGTATGGCTTCAAAAGAATTAGCAGATAGGATTAATATAACGGAAGCAAATTTGTCAATATTTAAAACAGGAAAAGCAAAAGGGGTTCGATTTGAAACATTGGCTAAAATATGCAGAGAATTGAACTGTCAGCCAGGTGATATATTGGAATATAAATAAAAAATTAATTATAAAACAGTAAATAAAAAGTTTACTGTTTTTTGTTGCTAAAAAATAGAAAGGAGGTTAAATAAGATAAAAGAGAAAGCGTCAATAAATCAAAAAAGGTACTTGACAAAACGCTCTCTGGGGGAACTCAAAAGACATAGAGCCGTATGTAGATGAGAAGTTTGAAAACAACATACTTTTAACTGATACGGAAAGACTTACCATGAATGGTAGACCTAAAAACCCTAAATATGCAAGAAATAAAAATATACTTGTAGTGGGAGGCTCAGGAAGCGGAAAGACCAGATTTTTTCTAAAGCCCAATCTTATGCAAATGCACTCATCCTATGTTGTAACAGATCCAAAAGGAACGATAGTCCTTGAGTGTGGCAAAATGCCTGAAGATAACGGATATGAGATAAAAATTTTAAATACCATCAACTTCAAAAAGAGCATGAAATACAATCCATTTGCCTATATTCGTTCTGAGAAAGATATATTAAAACTTGTTCAGACTATCATTGCAAATACCAAAGGTGAGGGAGAAAAGGCAGGTGAGGATTTTTGGGTAAAAGCCGAGAAACTATACTATACAGCCCTTATAGGATATATCTTCTATGAAGCACCAAGAGAAGAAAAGAACTTTGCAACTCTCCTTGATATGATAGACGCTTCAGAAGTCAGAGAAGATGATGAAACCTATATGAATCCGATAGACAGACTCTTTGAAGCATTGGAAAAGAAAGAACCTACACATTTTGCGGTGAAACAATATAAGAAGTATAAATTGGCAGCCGGAGTTATAGAATTAAGAAGAACACTTCATCACTATTTGAGTGAAAGATGTTTTGCTTAATTCTTTTTTTATTGGAGAATCCCCGCGAAAGGAGGTAATCGTGAGAAACTATGAGAAAATAACCGCCTTGTATGAAAGGTTAAGCCGAGATGATGAACTACAAGGCGAGAGCAATTCTATCATCAATCAGAAGAAAATTTTGGAAGAATACGCAAAGAAAAATCATTTGGAGAACATCGTTCATTTTACCGATGACGGAATCAGCGGAACACAGTTTGACAGACCGGGATTTATGGCAATGATGAACGGAGTCAATCAAGGGAATATCGGTTGTATCATCGTAAAGGATATGTCAAGACTTGGCAGAGATTACCTCAAAGTCGGTCAATGTATGGAGATATTAAGACAAAAGGGAGTAAGACTCATTGCCATAAACGACAATGTAGACAGCTTTTACAAAGACGATGATTTTACTCCATTTCGAAACATTATGAACGAGTGGTATGCGAGAGATACCTCAAGGAAAATCAAGTCCACATTCAAAGCTAAAGGAGAGAGCGGAAAGCATACAGGAAGCAGTCCGCCCTATGGATATATCAAAGACAAGGACGATAAAAATCAGTGGATTATCGATGAAAAAGCAGCAGAAGTTGTCCGAAGAATATTCCATCTGACAATGGACGGAAAAGGACCCTATGCCATTGCAAGGGTATTAGAAGCCGACAAGATAGATATACCCGCCTATCATCAGCAGAAATTGGGATATGGACTACATCAAAGCAAAGTGTTTGAATATCCGTATCGTTGGTGCAGTTCCACGATTGCAAGTATCTTAAAGAAACAAGAATACTTAGGGCATACAGTCAACTTCAAAACCAGAAAGCATTTCAAAGACAAGAAAAGTAAATATGTATCCGAAGATAACTGGCTCATCTTTGAAAACACCCACGAGCCAATCATAGACCAAGAAACCTTTGATAATGTGCAGAGAATACGAGGAAATGTCAAACGCTATCCCGATGGTTGGGGCGAATACCATCCCCTTACAGGACTGATGTATTGTGCCGATTGTGGAAGTAAAATGTATGTGCATAGAACAAGTAACTACAAGAATATCCCTTATTATACTTGCAGTGCCTACACAAAAGTACCTTGTGGAACACTTTGTCCCTCCGCTCACAGGATAAAAGCGGAAGTGGTATTAAATCTCATTCAAAGCACCCTACAAGACATTAAGAAAAGCCTTGATGAAGATAACGAAGCCTTTCTCCATTCCATTCAAAACGAAATGGAAGAAAGCGAAAAAATGGAAATGGAAAAGAAAAGAACAAGGCTCACAGATAGTAAAAACAGACTTCAGGAACTGGAACGCTTAATGTGTCGAATATACGAAGATATGATATTGGAGAAGATACCGAACACCCGATATGAAATCTTAAACAATCAGTATGAAACCGAGCAAAGGGAACTTAGCAAAGAAATCGATGGGTTGGAAAAAGCCATCAAGCGATACGAAAAAGAAACCGATAGAGCCAAGAAGTTTATCCGGTTGATTGAACGCTATGATAACTTTGATGAACTTACACCGACCATCATCAACGAGTTTGTAGAAAAAATCTTAATTCACGAACGAGATCGAAAAGGCAGTCAAACCGCCAATCAGAAAGTCGAAATCTACTTCAACTTTATCGGGAACTATGAACCGCCGAAAGAAGAATTATCCGAAGAAGAAATGCAGAAATTAAGGGAGGAGGAAGAAAAAGAATGGGCAAGAAAAGACAGGCTTCATCAAAACTACTTGAAACGTAAAGCAAACGGCAAGCAAAAAGAATATGAGGACAGATATAAGGCAAGGAGAGAGGAGAAAAAACAGGAAAAGCTAAGGGTTTTGAAAAGAACAGGGATACCGGTAAGCGAGTATAAAAATATGGAAACAAAGTTAACTTGACAAATATTGAATTTTAATTTATTATTAAATATAGATTCAGTATTAGTATAGAAAGAGGTGTGCTATGGCACAAGTATTAAAAGAAGAAGTTAGAAATAGAATACTCGAAGCAGCAGAAAAAGTATTTTATAAAAAGGATTATAGAGGTGCCAAATTAACAGAAATTGCAAAAGAAGCAGATATTCCTGTGGCACTAATTTATACCTATTTCAAAAATAAGGAAGTTTTGTTTGATGCAGTAGTAAGTTCTGTTTATATAAACTTCGAGTCAGCTTTTAATGAGGAAGAATCTTTGGAAAAAGGTTCTGCTTCTGAAAGGTTTGATGAAGTTGGAGAAAATTATATTCATGAACTTTTAAAAGAGCGTAAGAAGTTAATTATTTTAATGGATAAAAGCTCAGGAACGAAACATACAGAAGCAAAACAAAAACTCATATCACAAATGGAGGTTCATATTGAAGTAAGTTTAAAAAGACAATCGAAACAGGAATATGATCCAATGCTTGCCCATATTTTAGCCAGTAATTTTACAGAGGGGCTTCTTGAAATAGCAAGGCACTATCAAAGTGAAAAGTGGGCAAAAGATATGCTAAAACTTATTGCAAGGTGTTATTACAAGGGAGTGGAATCCCTATAATCAGCACTAAAAAATAGACTTTGCGTAATCAGCAAAGTCTTACTTTAAACCTTAATACTGAATTAAAATTCAATATTATTCAATTTTGAAAGGAGAGTTGTTCATGCCGGAAAAAGAATTAAGGAAAAAAGTGATTGGGAAAAATGGCTTATCCAATTCACTTCTTGCTTTAAAAATAGTATTTGATTTGATACCACAAATCTTACTTGTATATTTGATTAGTTCCTTAATTGCAAACAATATTAGCGAAGATAATTTGAAGCATATTTTCTTAGGAATCTTTATGTCGTTTGCATTAAAGGGAGTGTTTTACTATTTTGCGACAAAGGTTGCTCATGAGAAAGCATACGAAAAATTGACAGAACTTAGGTTAGATATTATCGGTCATCTAAAAAAACTAAGTTTAGGATTTTTCAAAGAACATAATACCGGAGAGCTTACCAACATCGTTCAACATGATGTAGAACAAGTGGAAGTATACCTTGCCCATGGTCTTCCTGAAATAATGTCGGTTACACTTCTACCTACCATTATTTTTGTAGCTATGATTTTTGTGGATTGGCGTCTTGCTCTTGGAATGATTGCCGGAGTTCCACTCATGTATTTGGTAAAAGTTCTTTCGCAGAAAACAATGGATAAGAACTTTGCTATTTACTTTAACCATGAAAACAAGATGAGAGAAGAGCTAATGGAATATGTAAAAAATATTTCTGTTATTAAGGCTTTTGCTAAAGAAGAGGAGATTAGTGAAAGAACATTAAAAACGGCAAGGGAATATATTTACTGGGTTAAAAAGAGCATGGGAGCAATTACAATTCCAATGGGACTCATTGACATATTTATGGAAATTGGAGTAGTTATTGTCATGATTTTGGGAAGTATCTTTCTTTATCAGGGGAATATTACAACGCCTAATTTTATCCTTGCAATTATTTTATCATCTGCGTTTACTGCATCTATAAGTAAGACAGCTACATTGCAACATTTTTCTATTGTGTTTAAGGAAGCTCTAAAGGCGATTGGAAAAGTTTTAACCGTTTCGCTTCCAAAGAAAAAGATAGAACAAGGTTTAGAATTTGGAAATATAGAATTTAAAGATGTGAATTTTGCATACGGAAAAGATAGTTTCAAGTTAAAGGATATAAATCTTATTTTTAAGAAAAACAGCTTAAATGCTTTTGTTGGAGCAAGTGGATGCGGTAAGAGTACAGTATCCAATTTGCTTATGGGATTTTGGGATGCAGATGAAGGACAAATACTGATAAATGAAAAAGATATAAAAGAATATAGTCAAGAAAATATCTCAATGCTGATTGGTAGTGTGCAACAAGAAGTTATCCTTTTTGATTTAAGTATTTTTGAAAATATAGCAATCGGAAAACTAAATGCAACAAAAGAAGAAGTCATAGAAGCTGCTAAAAAAGCAAGATGCCATGATTTTATTTCTGCTTTACCAAATGGATATGAAACACGAATAGGTGAAATGGGAGTTAAGTTATCCGGTGGAGAAAAACAAAGAATATCCATTGCGAGAATGATACTCAAAAATGCACCGATTTTAATATTAGATGAGGCAATGGCAGCTGTTGATAGTGAAAATGAAAGACTAATCGGTGAAGCGATTGATGATTTAAGTAAGGATAAAACCATCATTACAATTGCTCATCATCTAAATACGATTAGAGATTCAGACCAAATTATAGTTATGGATAAGGGTGTTGTTCTTGATGCAGGAAGCCATGAAGAGTTGATGAAAAGATGTGATTTTTATAAGGATATGGTTGAAGCACAGAACAAGGTAGATAGATGGAATTTGAAAGATAATAGTCTTTCACGAGCAAGGAACGGAGAGGATTGCGAGTGTATCAGAGATAGTCTTTCACGAGCAAGGAACTGAGTGGATTGCGAGTGTACGGAGGTGGTAACAGAAAATGTTTAGAGAAATGTTAAAACTACTTACAAAAACCGGCAAGAGAGATTTGGTTATATCAAGCGTATTCTTTGCCCTTTATGGATTAAGCTCCATAGCTATGATTGTTATAGTTTTTTCTATACTGTTCCAGATATTTGATGGGACGAGTTTAGGTATGCTTTATAAATATTTTATTGCGATAGGAATACTTGTAGTCTTCAAAGGTATTTGTAACATGGTTGCAGATATGAAAAAGCATAGTGCAGGTTTTGATATTGTTCAGCAAATCAGAGAACGCATGATCATCCGATTGAAGAAATTCAGTTTGGGATTTTATACCAATGAAAGACTGGGAGAAATCAATACAATTTTATACAAAGATGTTGATAATATGTCCCTTGTTGTAGGACACATATGGTCGAGAATGTTTGGCGATTTTTTGATAGCTGCAGTCGTATTTATTGGTCTTGCAAGTATTGATTTAAAACTTGCTATTCTGATGGCAGTGTCTGTTCCTTTTGCACTTGCCTTTCTATATATGACAATTAAGCAATCTGAAAAAATAGAAAATCAGAACAACTTAAGCCTTCTTGATATGGTTAGCTTATTTGTTGAATATGTTAGAGGAATACCTGTATTAAAGAGTTTTTCAAACAATAAGAGCTTGGATAATGAGCTTATGAATAAGACAAAAAAGTTTGGAGAAACAAGCAAAGTAGCTTCAAGATTCAAGGCAAAACAGCTATCTATATTTGGGTTTTTACTGGATATTGGATATTTGGTTCTTTTAATTGCAGGAACAATTTTTGTTGTAAAGGGAAGTCTTGATGTACTTCATTTTATTATCTTTGCAGTAATTTCAAAAGAGTTTTATAAGCCGTTCGCTTCTATGGAACAACACTATATGTACTATGTTTCGGCGATAGATAGTTACGAAAGACTTTCAAGAATTTTATATGCAGATGTAATCCCGGATAAAGTGAATGGAATTGTTCCGAAAGATAATGATATAGCTTTTGAAAACATAGATTTTTCTTATGAAAAAGATGAATTTAAAATGGAAAAATTGAGCTTTTCTATTGCTGAAAAACGGGTGACAGCCTTAGTTGGAGAATCAGGTAGTGGAAAGACTACTATAACCAACTTGCTTTTAAGATTTTATGATGTGCATAAAGGGAAAATTACACTTGGAGGAACTGATATAAGGGATATTCCTTATGATGAGCTTTTAGATCGTATTAGTATTGTCATGCAAAATGTTCAACTGTTTGATAATACGATTGAAGAAAATATCAGAGTAGGTAAAAAAGGAGCTACAAAAGAGGAAATCATTAAAGCTGCAAAGAAGGCAAGGATACATGATTTCATTATGAGTTTACCAAAAGGTTATGAAACTGATATTGGAGAAAATGGTGGGATTCTTTCAGGTGGACAGAGACAAAGAATATCTATTGCAAGAGCCTTTCTGAAAGATGCACCGATTTTAATTCTTGATGAAATGACAAGTAATGTTGATCCTGTAAATGAATCTTTGATACAAGATGCTATTACAGAACTTGCAAAGAATAGAACTGTACTTGTAGTGGCTCATCATTTAAAAACCATTCAAAAAGCTGACCAAATTCTCGTATTTCAAAAAGGCAATTTACTTGAAAAAGGAAAGCATGGGGAACTTCTTGATAAAAATGGTTACTACACAAAATTATGGAAAGCTCAATATGAGGTGTAACCATGATTTTATTAAAAGATGTTTCTTATGAATGGGAAGATGGGCGAACTGCTTTAAAAAATATCAATCTTGAAATTAAAAAAGGTGAATTTGTTTTAATTTCAGGGAAAAGTGGAAGTGGTAAAAGCACTCTTGGAAGTGTAATGAATGGTCTTATTCCACATTATTACAAAGGCAAAATGAAAGGAGAAGCCTTTGTGTCCGGAAAAGAAATAAGCAAATTATTACTTCATGAAATAGGGCATATTGTAGGAACTGTATTTCAAGATCCAAGAAGTCAGTTTTTTTACGACAACAACAGATGAAGAAATAGCTTTTGGTCTTCAAACTATCTGTAAATCAAGAGATGAAATCAAACAGAGAGTAGAAGAAGTATATGTAGAGCTGGATACCCCGGAACTGAAAGGAAAATCTGTTTTTGAATTATCAAGCGGACAGAAACAAAAGATAGCTATTGCAAGCATCTATGCGATGAATCCGAAAGTTTTAATTTTAGATGAACCTTCAGCAAATTTGGATATGAAAGCAACATTTGACCTGTTTTTAATTTTGGAGAAATTAAAGAAAAAAGGAACAACGATTGTTCTAATTGAACATCGTTTGTACTATGTAAAGTCTTTATTTGACC
This sequence comes from uncultured Lachnospiraceae bacterium, assembly GCA_963522175.1. Classification (GTDB taxonomy): domain Bacteria; phylum Bacillota; class Clostridia; order Lachnospirales; family Lachnospiraceae; genus CAKAHY01. Next base: position 59,854 of record CAUQXC010000008.1, on the reverse strand, counting down.
GTTTTCTTTTGATGAAAGATGGAGAAATTGCACAGGATTTGAGTCGGGAAGAAGTTATCCATCTTGAAGGGGAGTTTTGGGATGAGAATGGACTAAGAACTCTTGAATTAGAAGAATACAGGATAAGTGAGAAGAAAGATTCATATCAATTAAATGATGAAAGTATCATCGGTAAAGGCTTGAAATTTTGCTATCCGAATGTAGCTAAGGATGGAAAGAGGCAAAAACAGTACATTTTAAATCATCTTGATTTCAATATGGAGTGCGGAATAGCCATTGGTCTTATCGGCTTAAATGGTACCGGAAAAACTACCTTTGCAAGAGTGCTTTCTGGACTTGAGAAGATAGAAGAGGGAAAAATATGGGCGAGGAAAGATAAGTCGCTTAATCATAAAGATTTAATGGATATGTCATATTTTGTCTTTCAAGATTCAGACTATCAGTTGTTTTCGGAAAGTGTACTTGATGAAATGCTACTTGGTATGGAGGGGAAGGATAAAAAAGAAAATACCCAAAAAGCAAAGTCTATTTTGAATGTACTTGGCTTAGATAAATATACAGATAAGCATCCGTTTGCTTTGTCAAGAGGAGAAAAACAAAGACTTACAATAGCTTGTGGAATGATGAAACAGGCAAAGATTTTTATCTATGATGAACCAACATCAGGTTGTGATAAAGACTCAATGCTTTCCGTCGCAAAACTGATTGAAGAACAATTGAAAAATGGGACAACAGTTTTGGTAATAAGTCATGATTTTGAGTTTTTAGCAAACACAGTGAGCAAGCTATGGGTAATGGGAGATGGAAAAATAGAAAGTGTTTTAGATATGAGTGAAAGTAATAAATTTCTCATATTAGACAAGATGAGAGGAGGTAGAGAGCTTGTCAGATAGAAAAACTATAGATCCGAGAATAAAACTTACTCTACTTCCAATTGCCTCCTTTACGAGCTTTTTTATAAGCGATACAATTCTACTTTTTGTACTAATTGTTTTTGCCTTTTTTCTGTATGTATATAGTGGGATGTGGAAAAGATCGTTACGCTTTATCTTGTTTTTTGTGCTTTTATACTGCATAGAGTTAGGGCTTGGAAAGTTTTGCAAAGCAAGCATTGTATTTGCAATATATATGTTTATTTACTTTGCATCAAGAATGACCTTAATCGCTATGTTTGGTGGATATATAACAAAGACTACAAGTGTAAGTGAAATGCTGGAAGCGTTAAATAGAATGAAAGTACCAAGAAGCATTGGTATACCTTTTAGTGTTTTGCTTAGGTTTGTACCAACTATAAAAATAGAACTCAAGGCATTAAAAGAGAATATGAAGATTCGAGGAATTGTAACAAGCAGATTTTTCCCGTTGCTACATCCAATTAAATATATGGAATATACGCTTGTTCCGCTTTTAATGAGAATGATTAAAATTTCAGATGAATTGTCAGCTTCAGCACTCATTAGAGGACTTGATAGTGATGAGAAAAGGGTAACATTAACAGAATTGCGGTTTAGAAAAACAGACTTAATGATTGGACTATTAGGAGCTTTGATGATTGCTCTTGTGATAGTAATACAGAAAATTTATTAGGAGGACTTTTATGAAAAACAAATTGAATGGTCGTGATTTTATTACAATCGGAATTTTTAATGCAATTGGAATTGTCATATACATGGCAGTAGCATTTGCTATGGCAACAACAGTTATTGGAGGATTTATTGCTTCAGGAGTTAGCTTTATGGTAGCTGCTACCGTTTATATCCTTATGGCTTTGAAAGTTAAAAAGAATGGCGTATTTACAATATCAGGAACGCTTCTTGCTTTAATTGCATTGTCAGGAGGACATTTGCCTCATGCAGTCTTTGCTGTAATCGGTGGAATTATATGTGATTTGATTATAGGAAATTATGAGAGCAAGGGACGAATGATTATTGGATATGGGACATTTGCATTAGCAGATTTTTTAGGAACAGTAATTCCTGTAATTTTATTCGGAACAGCTTCTTTTGTGGAAAGAGCATCAAAATGGAAAATGAGCGAAGCACAAATAAATGAAGCATTATCTTATTTCAAAGTTTCGTGGGCAGTAGGATTTGGCTTGATAACTTTTGTTCTTGCTTGCATAGGAGCATTTGTTGCAACAAGGATACTTAAAAAACATTTTGAGAAAGCAGGGGTGATTTAATAATAGATTTACTTAGGAGGAAAAGTAATGGAGGGATAATCATGTCAAAACTTATAGTTTCAGTTTTCACAGAACGATATAATTATCCTTTTTTATGCTTGGACTTGCTTTTGTATAGCAATATGTAGCCATTACAAACATCCAAATAGTCAATATAACAAATCAGTAGTTTTCAAGTTAAGAGGACTTTTTACGCCAAAGTGTAGAAGTCCTCCTTTTTTATTCTCAAAAAGCAAAACAGAGAACAGGAAAAGGAGGATAACACGATGGATAAGAAAGAATATTACCTTTATGTAAAAGGAAAAGCAGTACCTGTAAGCGAAGAAGAAAAACAAAAGCTTGAGGAAGAAGAACGAAAAATAAATGAAAGAAAAGATAGGCTTCACCAAAATTATCTAAAGCGTAAAGCAAACGGCAAACAACAGGAATATGAGGAAAGGTATAAAGCAAGGCTAGAACAGAAGAAGCTAAGGGTTTTGAAAAGGGTTGGGATACTTGTAAAGGGTTCAGACGATAATTTATAGGAGTGGTGATATATTGACTAAAAACTGAAAAAGTGATAATTTAATTATTAAAGATAATTAGATTATCAAAAATAAAAAATGAGAGGGGAAAGTTAGATGTCTTATTGCTCTGATATAACAAAAAATAGAATTTTAGAATGTGCTAAAGGGGAATTTTTAAGCAAAGGATTTGAAAATGCACAGGTGGCTGAAATTGCTAAATTAGCAAAAGTAACTACTGGAGCAATTTATCGTCATTTCAAAAATAAGGAAGCATTATTTTTTGCTCTAATTGAAGAGGAATATAATTACACATTAGATGTTGTTTCTGATGTTGAAAAAAGGAGCGAAAAAAAAACTATTAGGATAGACTCTGATTTAGTCGATGATGAAGCAATTATAGAAAATCTATTCTTGGAAACAATGCTATTTGTTGATTATATGTATGCACATTTTGATAATTTTAAGCTGATTTTTGCGTGTAGCAAAGGGTCGCAAGTAGAAAACTTTATTGAGGATATTACTGAAAGATATACAGCTAAAAATATGAAGCTTATTCTTTTCAACGCTAAACAAGAGCAAATTATCACAGGGATTAAAGAGTTTGAAGTACATGTCATTACAAAAGGCTATATTACATCTCTATGCGAGTGTATTCTTCATGATATACCGCATGATAATGTTGGCGAATATATTAGAAGTATTGTTATTTTTCAATATTATGGTTGGAAAGGCTTAATGAAGATAAATAACAGATGATTTTTTATCAAAGGGTTAGTAATAACTAATCAACTATTTGTTTGGAGGAGGTGTTTTCTTGAAAAGTAACAATAAAAATGTCATTTCAGAGTTGCTTAAATACGCTGATGGCGAGAAAAAACAATTATACAAATCAATTTTGTTAGCGACCATAGGGGAACTGTTTGGAATGATTCCTTTTTTAGCAATAGCAAAATTGATAGAAAAAATATATCAATCTGAAGTGTCATTTAGAACTGTATTGTGTTTAACACTTATAGCTTTGTGTGGACAAGTTTTAAAAGGTATTTTTACTTTATATTCAACAATAACCTCACATAAAGCAACATTTCATATTTTAAAAAATATACGAAGTTTAGTAGCTGAAAAAATGCTAAGAGTACCTATGGGTGTAATGATAGATACTCCTATAGGTAAATTTAAAAATTTAATTGTAGATACAGTGTCTAAGCTGGAAGATTCAATGGCTCATTTTATGCCGGAGATAACATCAAGTATAGTATCTCCTGTTTTATTTTTAGTTTTGATTTTTGCTTTGGACTATAGGATGGGGTTGGCTTCGTTACTTACAATTCCTTTAGGAATGCTTGGATATATAGGCATGATGAAGGATTATGAGTTTAGAAGCAAAACATATACTACAGCTCAAAATAATATGAATAGTACTTTGGTTGAATATATTAATGGGATTGAGGTTATAAAAGCTTTTAACCACAGTGCTTCTTCTTATGAAAAATTTACGAACGCAATTAACTTCTTTCATGATAGTACACTTACTTGGTGGAAGCAAAGTTGGTTATGGTCAGCATTTGTTCAAGCAGTTATGCCATCAACGCTTTTAGGGACTTTGCCGGTTGGTGCATATCTGTATATGAATTCAAAAATCTCTCTATCAGGTTTTATTGTGTGTATTATACTGCCAATAGGGTTTATTGCACATTTAATGAAAATTGGAAAGTATTCTGAACAATTCAACATGGTTAAGGCAAGTTTAGATGTAATAGAGGAATTTCTATCGAAAGAGGAACTTAAAAGACCAAAAGAGAAGGTAATCTTTGATGATACTCTTTATCGTTTTGAAAATGTTTCATTTGCATATGATAAGGAACTTGTGCTAAAAAATATCAACTTTGAATTAAAACCAAACACAGTAACCGCATTGGTAGGAAATTCCGGTTCTGGAAAATCTACAATAGCAAAACTTATGGCTGGTTTTTGGGATCCGTCCAAAGGATGTATCTGTTATGGTGGGAAAAAAATACCTGAAATTCCATTTGAACAGCTAACAAATGAGATAAGCTATGTTGCTCAAGATAATTTCTTGTTTAATACAAGCATTAAAGAAAATATAAAAATAGGAAACCCAACTGCAAGTGATGATGAGGTTATTGAGGCGGCTAAAGCTGCATCTTGCCATGACTTTATTATAGAACTTGAAGATGGATATAACACAAAGGTCGGTGATGCAGGAGGTTCTTTGTCCGGTGGAGAAAGGCAAAGAATTACGATTGCAAGAGCAATGTTAAAACAATCTAAGGTAATAATTTTAGATGAAGCAACTGCATTTGCAGATCCAGAAAATGAATATCTCATTCAAAGTGCAATCAACAATCTTATTAAAGGAAAGACTCTTATAGTGGTTGCTCACAGGCTTTCTACTATTACAAATGCTGATACAATCCTTGTTATGAAAGATGGGGAAATTGTAGAGAATGGAACTCATGAAAACCTTGTAAAAAAAGATGGAGTATATGCTTCCTTGTGGAAAAATTATGTGGGCGGACAAGATAATGAAAAGGAGGCGATGTAAATGATTAGCATTGTAAAACGAATATTAAAAATATCAGGAAAGTATCAAAAAAATGTAATCCTTGGTCTTATATTTAGTGAATTAAAATCATTTTTTGTTTCTTTGATGTTGTTGGCGGTTTTACTGATTATGATTAATCTTGAACAGTTGAATATGACTATTATTATGCAGGCAACAGCAATTGTAGTTGTGAGTATATTCGGCAGATTTATTTTTCAATATCTTTGTGATAGAAAATTAAGTGCATCAGGTTATGAAATTTTTAAGGATAAAAGGATTGAAATAGGGGAAAAACTGAAAAAAGCTCCAATGGGGTATTTTTCAGAAAAAAACTTAGGAACAATCCAAGCGGTTCTAACAACAACTATTTCCGACTTAGAGGGTATGGCGATGCTTGCGATGAACTTTATTGTAGGAGGTTTTTTTCATGCCTTTAGTATGACTACCATGTTATTGATCTTTTGTTTTCCGGTAGGGATGGTATCTTTAATTGCAATCATCTTTGGTATGGGCGTTCTTAAATTAATCACAAAGAAAACCGAAAAATATTCTCCTATCATGCAAGACTCACAAGAAATGCTTGTTACTGATGCAATTGAGTATATTAGAGGAATTTCAGTACTTCGTTCTTTTGAAAAAGGAACTGATGGAAAAAATAAAGTTGAAAAAGCGTTTATTAGTAAATGTAAAGTTGATATTGAGGTTACTGAGGGTTCAGCTTATTTAATGAAACTATATGAAATGATTTTTAAAGTTGCGAGCTGCGTATTGGTGTTTGTTGCAATAATTCTATATATGAAATCTCTGATTCCACTTTCATATACTCTTATGTTTATAGTATCTGCTTTTCTAATTTTTATGGAATTGGAGTTGGTTAATGATGGAGCATTTTTAAGCAGAATGCTCGCAACACAACTTAATCGATTGGACTATGTTTCAGATATACCTTCGCTTGATGAGGGCGGAAAAGAAATTGACTTGAATTCCTATGACATTGAATTGAAAGATGTTTGTTTTGGATATGGGGAAAGAGAGATTTTGAAGAATATAAATTTGCAGATAAAGTCGAATAGCAGTTTGGCTATTGTCGGTGCTTCAGGTTCTGGAAAGACAACTCTTTGTAATATTATAGCAAGATTTTGGGATGTTAATAAAGGGGAAGTATTTATTGGAGGACATAATGTTAAGGACTTTACCTCTGAAAGCCTATTACAAAATATCAGTATGGTATTTCAGAAGGTTTATTTATTCAATGACACGATTGAGAATAATATAAAATTTGGAAATCCAAACGCTACACATGATGAGGTGGTGGAGGCTTGCAAGAAAGCTTGTTGCCACGATTTTATAACAAGCCTTAGTGATGGATACGACACTGTTGTTGGTGAGGGCGGTTCAACGTTGTCAGGAGGAGAAAAGCAAAGAATATCTATTGCAAGAGCAATCCTTAAAGATGCTCCAATCATTATTCTTGATGAAGCAACTTCAAGTGTAGATCCTGAAAACGAGCATATGTTAATTAGTGCAATTAATGAGTTAACAAAAAATAAAACTCTCATTAGCATTGCACATAGATTATCTACGGTAAGAGGAGCAGATCAAATTATTGTTATTGATAAAGGGGAAATTGTACAACAAGGGAATCATAAGGAACTAATTAGTCAAGATGGAGTATATAAACATTTCATCGAAATTAGAAAACAATCTATTGGTTGGAAAATATAGGTGATGAAATGGGAGATGTAGTTATTGATTTTGATAATGTAAGTTTCAGTTATGGAACACAAACAGAAGGGAGTCTCAGAAATATAAATTTCAAAGTTAAAGAAGGAGAATTTATTTTGCTTACCGGTCAATCCGGTTCAGGGAAAACAACTGTTACAAGATTGATAAACGGCTTAATTCCACATTTCTTTGAAGGGGTTTTAACCGGAACTGTGAAAGTATTAGGAAGTGATATAAAAACTATCACTCCCGGAGAAATGGGGAAAAATATTGCTTCTATATTTCAAAATCCACGAAGTCAATTTTTTACAACGAATAGTACCAAGGAAGTGGCATTTGCTCTTGAAAATTATGGAATAGATAGAGATGAAATGATAGATAGAGTGAATTGTGCATTTCACGATTTAGATGCTGAAAATCTTATGGATAGGGATATGTTTTCTTTATCTAGTGGTGAAAAACAGAAGATAGCGATTATAGCTGCAAAAACTTTGAATCCCAAGATTTATGTTTTTGACGAGCCATCTGCAAATTTAGATATTCATTCAATTATTAAATTGAAAAAAATTATGGAGTGGTTAAAGAAACAGGGACATACAGTAATTGTTTCAGAGCATAGATTATTCTACTTAAAAAATTTAGTAGATAAATGCTTAATAATGAAAGATGGAAAAATTGATAGAGAATTAAAGAAAAATGATATTGATAACTTGAATGATTCAGATATTAGAGCGTATAAACTTCGAATATTTAAGTTAAGTAATATTAAATATGAACTAAAGGATAATCTTATTGTTAACAAGCAAAATGCAGATTTTAAAGTGGAAAATTTATCTTTTTCCTATGATGTCAATCATTTTGTTTTGAGTAATTGTAATTTAGAAGGGAATTTTGGTGAAACAGTAGCTATAGTTGGACACAATGGAAACGGCAAAACGACATTAGGTAAAATAATGTCAGGACTACTAAAAGCAAGAAGTGGACAATTTTTTATTGAAGGTAAATATACAAAGCAAAAGAACTTATATAAAAGTGTATATTTTGTAATGCAAGATGCAGATTATCAATTGTACTCCGATTCTGTTGTTTCTGAGTTAATGCTCAGTTCTATGAATAGTATTAAGCAAAATGATGAAAAAATAGAAAATGCGATAACTTTATTGAATATTTCATCATTCAGAAATAGACATCCGCAAAGCTTATCAGGAGGGCAAAAGCAGCGAGTTACTATTGCAGCTGCAATAGCTTCAAACAAAAAAATTCTGATTTTTGATGAGCCAACCAGTGGACTTGATTATGAAAATATGAAAGTCGTATCTGAAGCAATTAATACTCTTCGTAAAAAAGGAATACTGATTTTTGTTATTTCTCATGATTTAGAATTTTTAAGTAGAGTAGCAACTAAAGCAGTTTTTATAGAAAATAATACTGTTAGCAAAAGGATCAATTTAAAGAAAAGTGATGACTTTGAAACAATAAAAAGATTTTTACTGCAGAATGAGGGATATGAAGAATGAGCAAATCTTGTAAACAAAATGGAATAAGATATGATCCAAGAATTAAGTTGTTACAAGTTTTAATTATAGGGGTTTTAGTATTTACTTTGACCGGTAAAAAGTATGAAGTTCTACTTTTTTTGTCAGTATTTGCATATGGAATGATAAGCGGCATATACAAAACTTGTTTTAAATTTTTAGCTTTATATATAGTGTTGTTTATGGTAGCGGAAATAAGTCCATTATTTATTTCAACTACAATACACTATTTTTTCCTATGTTTTATAACATTGACACTCGCAACTATAAATATGATTAGAACAAGTGAAATATCTGAAGTATTAGCTTCCTTGCAAAATATGAAAATTCCATATTATATAAACATTCCACTAGCTGTTATATTAAGATTTTTTCCCACTCTAAAACAGGATATTACTTGTATAAAGCAGGGAATTAAGACTAGAGGGATTGATATTTCTTTCCTTGGATTTTTAAAACATCCTTTTAAAGTTTATGAAATGATGTTGATTCCTATGTTAATGCGAATGCTATGTACTGCAACTGAGTTGTCGGCATCTGTTGAGACACGAGGACTTGGAGTTTCGTGTAAAAAAACTAGTTATACAGAAGTCAAATTTCGTATGCTTGATATGTTATTGCTAGTAATAATGATGGTATTTTATCTAGCTATTATCATTATGAAAATAAAAAATATTTAAAAACAAGGAGAATAATTATGGAAGAAAAAAAGAAATTTCAAATTAAAGATTTAATTATTACAGCACTAATGGTGTTATGCTCACAGGTTTTATATAGAGTGTTATCTTTTCTGTTCATATCGCCATACACAATGCTATTAGTAGTTCCGATATGGTCAATTATTGCAGCAATTGCCTATTTCTTAGTACCGGTAAAAACAAAAAATCCATGGATGATTTTATTATTTTGTGTACTTACAAGCATTATAGGTTTTTATCCACCATATATCATTAGTTGTATATTTGCCGGGATTATAGCTATGTTGATTGCAAGAACAAAAGGGGTTGGCAATTATAAAGGATTAACAATTGGATATATGATATTTTGTGTTCTTGCCGGCTTTGGTGGAATGTATGTACCATTTCTTTTTTATGCAGATCAAACACTTAAATCTTATGAAAAAATGTTTGGGAGCGAATATTTAGGTACATTAACTAAAATTGTTTCTCCTATAACTACAGTAATGATGCTTATTTTAATAGCTATTTGCGGATTGATTGGAGCAGTGATTTCCAAGAAATTATTGAAGAAGCATTTTGAAAAAGCAGGGATTATTTAGAATTTTTTATAGATGAAATTGGAGTAGGTATAATAATGGAAATGATAAGAGGTAATATTACAATCAATCAAATTATTTCACCTTTCCAACATTTAGAAATACTTTTATGTAGCAATATCTTGTTATTAAAAACAGTTAAATAGAAAAAATAATAAAACATTAGTTTTTAAGCCGAGAGGACATTTTACGCCAAAGTGTAGAAGTCCTCCTTTTTTATGCTCAAAAACCAAAACCAGAGAGCAGAAAAAGGAGGATTACTGGGTGAACAAAAAAGAATATTATCTTTATGTCAAAGGAAAAGCGGTTAAGGTCAGTGAAGAAGTCTATAAAGCCTATTGGAAGATAACCGAGCATGAAAAATATCTTCAGAGAAAGGATTGGAAGTATGGCGTGACTCCATTTTCAACACTGGATAACGATGGACACTTTGTAGATAACATCATAGATGAAAGAGTAGACTTAGAAAAAATTGTAGAAGTCAAAATGCAAATTGAAGAATTAAACAAGGCATTAGCTACACTCACAAAAAAAGAAAGAGAGCTGATAGAAGCCATCTTCTACAAAGAAGAAAGTTTAAGGTCGATTGGCAAAAAAGAAAAAGTAAGCTATCAAACAATTGGGAAAAGGAGCTTCCTGTATAGTTTAAATGGTGGACGTTGAAATTGAAAATACCTCAGAGTAAAATAAGACTACTGACTGGCAGGTTGGTAAATCTTATCAAACAGAGAGGTATCTACAATGAAGTCTAACACACAAAATGCAAAAATTAAAGCAATTACAGAAACTACTTTGGTGCTCGGAATCGATGTCGGAAGTGAAACGCATTATGCCGGAGCTTTTGATTACCGAGGAATAGAGTATTCTAAGAAACCATTCAAGTTTAGTAATGATAAGGCCGGATTCGTGACGTTTAAGGCATGGGTTCCGGACATCAAAGAAAAGCATGGTAAGGACAAGGTGGTTCCCGGAATGGAGCCTACCGGCCACTACCGGTTTAATCTTGGTAAGTTCCTTCGGGACAATGAGATGAAGCCGGTTCTTGTGAATTCTCATCATGTAAAGAAATCAAAAGAACTCGACGATAACAATCCGACAAAGAATGATCGTAAGGATCCGAAAGTCATAGCAGGACTAGTTAGAGAGGGACGTTACATGATCCCATACCTGCCGGACGGTGTTTATGCAGATCTTAGAACTGCATCTAACATGAGATTCCAGTTACAAGCGGAGCTTACAAGAATTCAGAACAGGATCAGTCGTTGGTTCAATATATATTTTCCTGAATACAAAACAGTGTACGGGCATCCGGATGCTAAAAGCGGAATGCTGATTCTTAAGGTGGCGCCACTTCCGGAAGATATCCTGACGTTGGGTATCGATGGGGTGAACCAAATCCGGCGAGATGCGAAGGTGAGAGCAGTTGGGAAAGCGAGGGCAAAGACCCTGATAGAAGCTGCTGAGCACAGTGTTGGAAGCAAAGAAGGTGAAATATCTGCGAGGATGGAAATACGTATGCTTCTGGAGGATTATGAGTCCGGAAATAGTCGTCTTCAGGAAGTATTAGCTCTGATTGAAGAACTGGTAAAACAGATTCCAATGGCTGAAAAGCTATTGGAAATTAAGGGAGTAGGAATCAAGACGGTGTCGGGATTCCTGGCTGAAGTAGGCGATATAAGCCGCTTCAATAACCCAAAAGAACTGCAGAAACTTGCAGGTTTAGCATTGGTTGAGAATAGTTCGGGTAAACATAAGGGTGAGACAACAATAAGCAGACGAGGTCGAAAGAGACTAAGATATCTGCTCTTCGAGGTTGCAATGTCCCTTGTGTCAAAGAATCCGGAGTTCAGGGAACTCCATTCATACTATACAACCGGAAAGCTGAATCCCTAAAAGAAGATGCAGTCGCTGATGGCTGTGGCGGCAAAGCTGCTCCGTTTTTTTTTGCAATGCTGACCAAGGGTGTGGACTATGATCCCAAAAAGCCGGTTGGTGATATAAAGAGACCGGCAGTATATCTACAGGTAGCATAAGCGTACAATGTAGGACCTCTGGAGACAGAGATGATCCTGGTGGATATAAGAGGTTAGCTGCCATAGAGGGATGGGTATACACAAGGCCGGTAAAGCGAAAAACAATGACGTTTTATTTCGTGTACCCTTTTACCGCTATTTCAGTACCCGATACACCGAAATGTTCATAACTCCGGCTTATTTACTGAGATAGACAAGGTCAAAAAACCTTGAATTTTCAACAAAAAACACTTGATTATATAAGGAAGCCTTTTATTCCGGCAAGAGAAAAGAAACCTGTACACAGAGTATAAATGACAGAAGGAAAGCGTAACATCATTCTAAGTATATTCATTGACATTTCAAAATCGTTTTGTTACAATTTACGGAACTGGATATTTCTTACATATAGAGTATTAATATTTTAATATTTTACTACTATGATTCATTATCCCATATGGGAGACACGAGCCGATGATTCTTGTGGTGATTTTTGAGGCGGCTAAAACCGCTATTGGAGGAAAATCATGAAAAGAGTATTGGTTATAGGAGCCGGAATAGGTAGACTTTCGGCAGCAATTCGTCTTCAAAGTGTTGGGTATCAGGTTGAGATCTATGAGAAAAATACTGTTCCCGGTGGAAAGATGCATCGTTTAGAATTTGATGGGCATTCTTTTGATGTAGGACCGACATTGGTTATGATGCCGTCAATTTATAAGGAGATTTTTGAAATTGCCGGACGAAATCCCGACGACTACATTACTATGTTCAAATTAAATCCTATGTATCATGTGTATTTTAACTCATCACCCTTAAGATTCTATTCACTTTCCAATGATTTGGAAGAACTGCATAATATTTTTGAGAATAAGGGCTTTGTCAATTCGAGTGGGTTCTTTGATTATCTCAGCTCTATTTACAGGCGTTATCAGATTGCTTTGGAGCATTTTATAACGAGACCTTTTAGACACAAGCGTGATTTTTATAATCCGAAGGTTCTTTGGAATTTCTTGAAATTAAAAACTTTTGACAGTGTGGATCAAATGATGTCAAAGTTTATACCTGACAAAGACCTGCAACAGATGCTTAGCTTCCAAACGCTGTATATTGGGGTTTCTCCTAAGAAAGGGCATTCTTTATACAATATCATTCCGATGATTGAGTTACTTTACGGAGTTTGATTCATCAAGGGCGGAATGTTTACGATGGCTACTCAAATAGCAAAGCTGTTCGAAGAACTTGGAGGAGTGATTCATTACGGGATGCCTGTAGAAGAAATTCTTACCAAAGATAAAAAGGTGAAGGGGATTTCAGCTTTAGGAAAAGAAATTTTATCTGATTATGTGATTTGCAATGCCGATTTTCCGTACGCGATGAAACATCTGATTCGTGATGATGCCTGTAAAGGTAAGTATAATTCTGCCAAGATAGATGCTATGGATTATTCCTGCTCCTGTCTTGTATTCTACTGGGGAGTTGAAGGACTTTATCCTGAGCTTGCTGCACATACCTTTGTTATTTCGGATGACTTGGATTCAAATTTGGAAAGCATTTTTGACGGAAGAAAGATTAAAGAGCCATCGATATATCTTCATGTTCCTTCAAATATAGATTCTACGATGGCACCGAAAGGTAAGTCTTCTTTTACCTGCTTATTCCGGTATCTGATGTTGTGGCATCGCAGTACGAATGGGATTATGAGACTGTCAATTACTATAGGGAACATGCAATTTCAACTTTGGAGAAGTTACTTACTCTTAAAAATTTGAGAGATAAAATTTCCTCGGAGAGATATTTTACACCATGAGATTTTATGAATTCATTTAATGCCTATAGAGGTGCGACTTTCGGACTACAACCTACTTTGATGCAAAGTAATCATTTGAGACCGCAGGCAAAATGTCTTTCCTGCGAAGGCTTGTACTTTACAGGCAGCAGCACTCACCCCGGAGCCGGTGTACCGATTGTGATGCAGAGCGGCAAAATATGCGCAGAGGAACTTCGCCGTGATGTGGAAGGAGATGATTTCTCATGAATATAGAATCATCTTATCAGGTAGCGGAATCAATCATGAGAAAGCATGCTTCGACTTTCTATGCTACTTTTGGGAAAATTGAGAGGGCAAAGTTTTTAGACATAACGGCGGTATATGCTTTTTGCAGATATGCAGATGATTTAGCTGATACAAAATCACATAGTGAGGAAGTAAAGCTTCAACTATTAAACCTTTTGGAAGAAGAAGTAAAGTCCTTGTACGAGGAAGGCTGTCAGGAAGAAAATCATAAAAAATATGATTGGTGGCTTGCGTTTGAGAATGCAATTAGAATCCGTAAAATTCCGCTTGAAGCATTGCTTGAACAAATTGACGGACAGCTAAGTGATATTAATTTTAAAATTATTGAAAATGAAGAAGATTTAATTCTTTATTGTAAAAAAGTCGCAGGTACGGTAGGATTAATGTTGGCACCTATGCTTAGAGGTGAGAAGGCAGATGAACAATATGAATCTATTTGTGAATCTTTGGGTATTGCCATGCAGATTACAAATATTCTAAGAGATATAGGAGAAGATTTGAGAGACAGAAACAGAATCTATATCCCGCAAACTCTTATGAAAAAATATAGCATTACAAGAAAAGATTTCGAGAATCTATCTGCTTTACCAAATACTTTGACAATAGGGGATTTATTTGTTAAGCCGAAATTTAAGCCGGCAGACAATGTAATAAATCTTTGGGAGGAAATGGCTATGCTCTCAAATAATTATTATGATAAATTCTATAAGCATTTATATATGTTCAGCTCAGATGCAATTTTTCCGGTAGCGGCTGCGGCTGTATATTATCAGGCGATTCTGGAAGAGGTTAGAATAAATAAATATAACTGTTTTACAAAAAGATGTTACACGAACGCAAAGAGGAAGAGAGACTTGCTAAAAAGAGTAAGCTGTCGAGTTGAAAAAGCCGGGATAGAGAGCTTTAATTATAACGAAGTACAAGCGGAAAATAAAAGCTTGACTGAAGGTTAGGATAAGGAAAAACTATGAATATTTTGTTGATAATAATCTCTTTTTTATATATCTTTTCAGTAATCGGTTTTTCAACAATTATTTTTAAGAGGAATCAAGGTGAGTTGAGCCGTAAATTTATCCATATTATGGTAGGAAATTGGATTTTTATTTCTGCTTTTTTTACGGATGTCAAAGCAGCAATATTGGTTCCGGTAGTGTTTATAATTATTAATACATTGAGTCGAAAGTACAATTTAATATCTTCTATGGAAAGACAGGACGACAGTTGGGGGACCGTATATTATTCTATAAGTTTTTGTGTTGCCGTGGCAATTCGTTTTGCTACCGGATGGAATATCTTTCCTATAATCGGAATTTTGATTATGGCTTATGGTGACGGTTTGGCGGCATTGGTCGGGACAAAATTCAAGGAAAGAAAGCCGTATTTTTTTTGGAAGCGGTGTCAGTAAAATTAAGAATAAACGAAAGCTGGAAGCGGATCGATTTCAAGAATCCGGAGGTGCGAGGACATGGAAGCAAGTCGTATGTAACTCTTTACCGGCTTGTATACCGGTTTTTTGTAAATATTTCTCGCCGGAGAATCAGGTGTTTTCACTATTTAGTTTTGTGGTTTTCGCAGCAGCAAATGCTGATACTTTTTCTTCAGAAACTGGTGTACTCGGTAAAGGAAAGGTTTTTAGTATTATTACCGGAAAAAGTATTCAGCGAGGTATTTCGGGTGGAGTTAGCGTAGGAGGTTTATTTGCAGGATTTATAGGAGGATTTTTATCGGCTTGGCTTGCTTTCCCGCAGTTTGGATATCAGGGCGTTGCATTCGTTACTGTGATGGCTTTTGTAGGAACCTTAATTGACAGCGTTTTAGGAGCTTTGTTTCAGCGAAAATATTTAACAAAGGAAGGTATTATCAGTGATAGAAAAGTCTATGCAAAGCAAAAACCGGTTAAGGGTTTTTCATGGATATCTAATAATGTGGTGAATCTGCTGAGTCTGTTTATTATTGTTATAATAAGCCATTTAGTAAATTTGATTTGAAAAATCTCCTAAATGATGCAGTGAGAAAACTTTAATAGATATTAGATGTGAAGAGATTATCTGTAGTTATAGGTAATCTTTATATAAAATTAAAATAATATCCGACCTATAAATAGGATACTAAAACGTATTAAAGTTATATTTAATTATGACAGAAAGAGAAATATAATGAGGAGAAATTTATCTTTTATTAATTTAATAAAATTCCTTTGTGCCAACGTTGTCATTTTATGCCATTATGTTCTTGCATTTTTACCGTATATTTTGATAGGTGCAGAAGAAAAAATACATTTTGGAAAATTTGAAAAGCTTATTAGAGATAGTGTACTGTATACTTTGGTAAACGGTACTTTTTGCGTTTATGTATTTTGGGTTATTTCAGGTTTTTTAATATATTATGCACATTCTTACGATAATACAGGTAAAAGACAGGTTAAAATGGCTTTAAGTAAATATTTCAAGCCGCTTGCAGGAATTTTTTTGACAAACTTTTTGGCTTATGCTTTACAAAAAGTAGGAGCTATGAGAAATATAGATGCTTCCGTTATTGCCCACAGCGAATATCAAATAGCATCTTATTATCAGAATAAAGCATCGATAATAAGACTTTTCTATGAGTCGTTGATAGGTATATATTTAGATGATCCTTTTAAAATATATGTTAATCCTTTGTGGACTATGAAAATTGAAATCTTGGGTTCCTTCTTTTTGATTATTTTATTAAGTCTATCTAAACAGGTAAAACGTAATTGGGCATTGGCGTTAATTACAGCATTAGGCTGCTTTTTAATTGATGTCAGAATTATATGCTTTGTATTCGGTGCGCTATGTGCCGCATATTTTGTCAGGAAAAAGAATATACATTATTCTTGGGGAATTGTTGCCTGCATAATCGCCATAGTATTGTGTGCAGGAAACAGTACCTTATTGAATCGGTTATATACGTGCTCCGTTTCTTTTTTTCAGATAGAAATCAATATAGGGTATGTTTATCAGTCGATTATGGCTGCTATCCTTGTTTTAGGGGTTGTAATTATCGGTAAAAATCGGATGAATCCAAATGGTAATAGATTCGATACCGGGAATATGTCAATGTACTTATATTTCTTCCATTGGCCTATTTTATTCAGTTTTTCATGTGAATTACTGATTTTGGGAATGAAGTTTTGGAATGATTACTTGTCGGCAGCAGTATTTGCTATGACGGGCGGTATTTGTCTTACATATTTGGTATGCATTACGCTAATGAAGTTAATTGATGCAAGATGGAACGGGATTTGCAAAAAAATTACGGATTATCTTTGCGTTAAGGAATAAAAAATATATTATACCATACGAACTATCCCCGGAAGAGACTTTATATTAAGTTTTATCCCCCTTTTTAATACCTATAAGTGAATTCAATACCGGTAAGCGGTTTTGAGTACAAAATATTAAGAAAAAACAGGGATTAGACCTATAAAACTAAGTTAAAATATAGTATAATAAACAAGATGTTAAAAACTTCTTTTAAAGTCGAGATTTTCAGGTGCTGAAAAACGCCTGTTATCAATATAAAAAGAGGAGGGATAAAATTGAAGAAGAAATGGTTTGTATATTTTATGTCTATCCTTGTTTGCTTCCTGTGTATCTTTTCACAAAAAGCGGCGGCATCCACAGGCGTCTATGTTCCGGATCCTGTAACCGGCTTTGTCGCAAACGTTAAAGATGCAGCCTATGGTGCGAGAGGAAACGGTGTCAGCGATGATACTGAGGCGATACAAAAGGCTATCAATGCCGTTTCTGCGGCAGGCGGAGGAATAGTAGATATTCCGGCAGGCAACTATAAGATTAATACTCTGCATCAGACGGGAAAAAGCTATGAGAAAGCGGGACTGGTACTGAAAAGCAATGTTATAGTGCGAATGGCTGACGGTGCCGTACTTAGGGCGATTCCTAACGCAGAGAGATCGTATCAGATGTTCAGTATTACAAAAGTTGACAATGCACATATCATCGGAGGTACTCTCATCGGTGACCGCGATGAACATATCGGAAATTTGGGACAGACCGGATACGGAGTTCGAATTACGGATGCAACAAATGTTGTGATTGAGAATTTGCATGCCTCGGAATTTTGGGGAGATGGCGTGTTCTTAGGAGAAAAGAGTAACAATATCACCATTTATAAGGTTATTTGTGACCACAATCGTCGTCAGGGAATGTCAATAGTCGGCGGTGAGAATGTCAAAATACTTGAGTCGGAGTTTAAACGTTCCGACGGTACACCGCCAAAGTCAGGTATTGATATTGAGCCTGAGGGGGATTATCCTATAGTCAGAAATGTTGAAGTACGCAATTGCTTATTCTCGGGAAGCAGTACCGGTTTTGTGGTAAGCAATCAATATACGAACAGCGTTGCGGAAAATATTATCTTTGCCGGTAATACCCTTCGTGATAACAAAACTGCGGTCAATTTGGTAGGACTGCAAAGCGGTGAGGTTACAGGGAATACTATTTATCATGACCACAATATCACGGAAAATGATACGCACTGGGGTATAAGACTTCGTAATAACGGACTTCATTCGACCCAAAATGTCACGGTTAGAGACAATACAATTTACGGAGGTAACGTTGTTGATACAACGGGGGAGAGCAGCAATATAATTCAGAATAACAATTTCAAAGCTTCCGTATATATTCGAGGCATAGCTCGCAGCGGTCAGACTCTTACAGCTAAGGTATATGATGGAGATTACGGGGATCTTCATATTCATAATGTCGTATGGGTCCCTGCGACAGCAGTTTCTTCCTATCAGTGGTATGCGAACGGAACAGCTATTGACGGTGCAACAAGGTCTACTTATGTGCCGACGGCGGCTGATGCGGGAAAAGCGATTACCGTACGAGTTCGCTATACCGATAAAGTCGGTAATGCGGAAGATGCTCTCAGCCCTCCGACTTTACCGGTAAACTATGCAAATCATGCACCGACAGATATCAAACTCAACCCTCTTTTTATCTACAGTAATGAATATTTGGCGGAAGTGGGACTTCTTACCACGGAAGATCCGGATATAGGAGATTTACACACATATATGGTTGATGATGAACGTTTTGAGATTGTATATGATAATTTATTGCGTTTAAAAGGAGATAACTATATTCCGTTCGGTTCTGTGGAAACGATAGTTCTTCGTGTGACCGCAACGGATGCATCCGGTGCTTCGATAACGAAAGCATTTAATATAGAGGTGACACGACCTAAGAATCAGCCTCCGAAAAAGATTACACTTTCCAATAATATATTGACCGGAGGCAGACAGGGAGAAATCGTAGGAAAGCTTACGACACTGGATCATAATGTCGGCGATACACACACTTACACCGTAAGTGATGGACGTTTTGAGGTAGATGCGGATGCTATGTTAAAGCTAAAGGCAGGTGTGAGCGTCGATGCCGCTACGGAGTCAAGCATCAGTCTGAAAGTACAGGTGAGGGACTCCGGAGGATGGTTTTATACGGAAAGTTTTGTTTTGCGAGTACAGGCGGGAAACGGAAACGGCATAACGCCGACACATCCGAACCCTACACCGGGAGGTAATGCAACTCCGTCCATCCCGAATCAGGGCGGCGGCAATTCAGGCGGTGGCGGCAGCTCAGGCGGTTCGGGCGGCGGCGGCAGTTCAGGAGGCTCGGGAGGAGGTTCCACAAGATCGAGAAGAGATAGAGGCTCCCGAGGCTCGGGAGGTGGCGGTTCGGTAACCTCTCTGTATGGTAGCGGAAGTATTAAAACGGAAAGCAGCGGCAATTCATTCAACTCGTACTCCTATATTCGAACAGGCGGAAAAGTTTATAATCATGGTAACTGGAAGCAGACAGGAGCATTGTGGCAATTGGATGTTGACGGGTCACCGGCAAAATCCGCATGGGCATACATTTCGGGAAATTGGTATCTCTTTAATGAGAGAGGATATATGGTTACAGGCTGGGCTAATGTTGACGGAAACTGGTATTTTATGAACGGATCAGGCGCTATGCACTATGGCTGGCTGGCAGACGGAAGGGGAGAATGGTATTACATGAATCCTGTTTCTGACGGCACAAGGGGAGCTATGCGTACAGGTTGGAGGCATATTGACGGTAAATGGTATTATTTGAATCCTGTTTCCGACGGTAGCTTGGGAAGGATGTTTAAGAATCAGAGGACACCGGACGGCTACCTTTTGAGAGCGGACGGAAGCTGGGATGAAAGTGCCGGAAAGAAATAGATTCAGTTATATAAAGTTGAGACGGATTTAAAGATCCGTCTCATTTTTAGTTTCTATAGTAGTCGCCGGTAATCGGGAAAAGAGTCAATATATAAAGTCCTATAAGAAAGGTATTTATTGCTTTCCCTTATTCGAATTTTATGATAAATTTATAATGGTATGTTAGGATGTTATCAGGAATACTGAAGATTTATATTATTTAGGGAAAGGTTGTGATTAATTGGCTTTAGATTTAATACAAATTTTCAAAGAGCAAGAATATGATGATGCAGTTCGGTTACACGAAAATGCGGAAGTATTAAGAAAGAGGTTTGTTGAGGATTATGATGAGATAGAAAAGAACAGATTAAATAGTTTGTTTAAGTTTAGGCTGATTATTACATATCTTTCGGGAAGTATTGTACCCGTGGTTGAGGGATCAACTCTTGAGCAATATTGTATGAGAGTCGGATTGCCGTATGAACTTGAAAAGAAAAATATTTATAGGAATATTATGTTGAGTAATTGGAAAGACTCGATTCCGGAAATATCATACCGGAGTAACGAAGTTTTGATGAGCAAAATAGAATATTCTTAAATCTCAGATTAGATATGAGCATAAAGCTGATCGAAGGAAATAAAAAGTATTTGGCTTATCATCGAAAAAATTATTTTAGCTAATATAAGTCAGAGTCTCAATCTGTAAATAGCGGTACGAGAGCCGATAAATACGGTTTTCCTCCGCTTAGTTATCTTTAAATTTACCGTTTGACTTAGCGTAATAAATCAGATAATATGATGTAGGTACAAGAAGGTGATAAATCCTTTTGGAAGCTTAAACACAAGAATACAAATTGACAAAAATCGGGGGTAAAACAAAATGGACAGAGAACTGGCATGTTCAAAAAAGAACGAAGCGGTAAAGGAATTTGCTTTGGAGGGTGAAATTGTTTCAATCAATTCTTACGGAAGCGGTCATATAAATGATACCTTTTTACTTGAAGAAAAAGAAGGAAACGGGGTAAAAAAGTACATTTTACAAAGAATAAATCACGAGATTTTTAAAAAGCCGGAAGAGCTTATGGAAAACATAGAAAAAGTAACCTCTTACCTGAAAGGGATAATAGAAAAAAGAGGCGGAGATGCAAACAGAGAAACTTTAAGCCTTGTACCTACAAGGACAGGGAAAGCTTATTATAAAGATGAGCTCGGTTCATATTGGAGAGTTTACAAGTTTATAGAAGGTGCAAGAACCTACGATAAGGTTGATACCAAAAAAGACTTTTATGAGAGTGCTTTTGCATTCGGAAATTTCCAGAATCTTTTGGCTGATTTTGATGCAAGTAAGCTTCATGAAACCATACCCGCTTTTCATGACACAAAGCAAAGATTTAAAGTTTTTAAAGAGGCTGTTTTAGCTGATATAAAAAAGAGAGCACAATCAGTGAAGGAAGAAATAGATTTTGTACTTTCCCATGAGTATCTTGCAAACAAACTCACAGACATGCAGGATAATAAAGAACTGCCTTTAAGAGTTACGCATAACGATACTAAGCTTAATAATATAATGATTGATGATGCTACAAGGAAGGCTATTTGTGTAATAGATCTTGATACCGTTATGCCGGGACTTGCGGTTAACGATTTCGGCGATTCCATAAGATTCGGTGCCAATACAGCCGATGAGGACGAGCCGGATACAAAAAAGGTAAGCTTGGATCTTGACTTGTTTGAGGCATATGTAAAAGGCTTTACAAAAGGCTGCAAGGGAAGCCTTACAGACAGAGAGCTTGACATGTTGCCTTACGGAGCCATGGTTATGACCTTTGAATGCGGAATGCGCTTTTTGACGGATTACTTACAGGGTGACACCTACTTTAAGATATCAAGACCGCAACAAAATCTTGACAGAGCAAGATGTCAGTTTGCTTTGGTAAAAGACATGGAAGAAAAGATCGAACAAATGAATGAGATTATAAACAGATACAGGTAGAAAAATATGGAACTTATACCCCATTCATTAAAAAGCGGAAAAATAAAAACAAAGTTAAAAATTACGGAAAATTCGGATATTGACTTGTGGTTGATAAAAGGGAAAAATCAGGGGAAAACCTTGGTTCTTACCACGGGAATGCACGCCTGTGAGTATATAGGCATACTGGCTGTCAGAGAATTTTTTGAAGAAGCGGATGAGAACAGGTTTAACGGAAATGTGCTTATACTTCCTTTAATCAATAAAACGGGTTTTTATCAGGGTGTAAAACAGATAATGCCGGAAGACGGCAAGAATCTCAACAGAGTTTTTTCCGATAATGAGGCAAAAACCTATACGGAGAAGCTTTCAAAGGCAATAATAAATAATATATATCCTTTGGCGGATTTCATATTGGACCTTCACGGCGGCGATATCAATGAGGCTATGGAAAATCTGGTTTTCTATCCCGCACGGGTTGATAAGGAAACTTCGGAATTTTCAAGAAAGGCGGCGATGACTCTGCCGGTAAGATACAGACTTGCATCCGGGGCATCAAACGGCCTATATTCTTTTGCGGCAAATAAAAAGATACCCGGACTTTTGCTTGAAATAGGCGAAAAAGGAGAACATACACGAAAAAACATTGATCTGTGTAAGGAGTCTATATATAGGATTTTGGCATATCTGGATATTTGCGGCGAAAAACTTGTTAACGAAGAGCAGAAACAAGCCGATTTATCATTTTATGAAGAGGCTGAGTATGAGGGTTTTTGGTTTCCGTATGTAAAAGCCGGAGAAAAGGTAAAAAAGGGAAGTCTGCTCGGAGAGTTAAAAGGGATGGATGGAGAATGTATGCAAAAGATATGTGCAAAAGAAGATGCCGTGGTATGGTATTACACCTATACCTTGGGTGTTAAAAAATCGGATCCCTTGATTGCTTACGGAATTCCCGTTTAGAGGATAAAATGATGAAAATTGCGGATATGCATTGCGATACGATTTTAAGGCTCTATAATGAAAATAAAAAAGCGCCTTTGTCCGACTTACGTAAGAATAACTTTCATATTGACCTTGAAAAGATGAAAAAGGCGGACTATCTTCTGCAAAATTTTGCCTGCTTTATTTATCTTAAGGATATAAAAGAGCCGTTTTGCCATGCAAACAAGCTTATAGATTTATTCGAAAGTGAAATGTCAAAAAATACCGATTTAATTAAGCAGGTAAGGACGTATAAGGAAATAGAAAAAAATATAGAAAGTAATATAATGAGCGCCTTACTTACTCTGGAAGAGGGAGAGGCATGCGAGGGAAGTATAGATAAGCTTGAACATTTTTACGACAGAGGAGTAAGAATGATGACCCTTACATGGAATTATGAAAATTCTCTTGCTTTTCCGAACAGAAAAATTTCGGATAAAGAAGGAAGATACCTAAGAAGTGAGGCCGATACAAAAAACGGACTTAAGAAAAGAGGTTTTGAATTTATTGAAAGAATGCAGGAGCTCGGTATGATAATAGATGTGTCTCACCTCAGTGATGCGGGTATATTCGACGTTCTTAAAAACACGAAAAAGCCCTTTGTTGCAAGCCACAGCAATGCCAGAGCGGTGGCGGAAAATCCCAGAAATTTAAGCGATGAGATGATAAAAGCCATGGCGCAAAGAGGTTGTGTGGCGGGACTGAACTTTTACTCAGGTTTTTTACGTAACAGGACCAAAGGAGAAAAAGATTTTTCTTATTTGGAGGACGTGGCAAGGCAGGCACTTTATATGCTCGATAAGGGTGGAGAAGACTTTGTAGGACTGGGCTCGGACTATGACGGTATTGACAGCGAGCTTGAATGGAAGAATGCGCAGGGAACTTATATGATTTTGGAGACTTTTAAAAAGTTCGGTCTAAGCGCCCGCCTTATTGATAAAATATGCAGCACCAATGTTTTGCGTTTATATAAGGAGGTATTGAGTTGATAGGCATAATTATACTGGTGCTTTTGGCACTTGCGGTTTCCTTTATTTTTGCCATATATGCGGCAACTGATAAAGACGAATAAGTATGCTTTGATTATATCTCTAATTGTGATATAATTTAAAGTCTATACATTACTGGTTTTTAGGAGGGAAAAATGAAAATAGCGGTAGTAACCGATACAAACAGCGGAATTACAAATGAGGAGGCAAAGGAGCTTAATATCAATATACTTCCTATGCCTTTTACCATAGATGAAAAAGAATATTTGGAGGGCATCAGCTTAAGTAAGGAAGAATTTTACAAAAAGCAGGAGGAAGGAAGCAATATTTCGACATCCCAGCCCTCACCTGCAGGTGTATGCGATTTGTGGGAGAAGCTCTTAAAGGAATATGACTTTATAATACATATACCTATGTCGTCCAAGCTTTCGGGCTCTTGCGACACGGCTCTTGCCTTATCGAAAGATGACGATTTTTTGGGTAAAGTATTTGTTGTGGATAATAAAAGAATCTCCATAACACAAAGAGCTGCGGCAATAGAAGCAAGGGCTATGGCGGATATGGGAAAGACTCCGGAAGAAATAGAGAAATATCTGACTTCGACGCAAGAGAATGCAAGCATATATCTTACGGTTGCCACCTTGAAATATTTGAAAAAGGGAGGACGTATAAGTCCGGCTGCGGCTGCGCTGGGAACTTTGCTTCAAATAAAGCCTGTTCTCACAATACAGAGCGAAAAGATAGATCCTTATGCCAAGGCAAGAACAATGAAACAGGCAAAGGGTATGATGATAGCTGCGCTTAAAAAAGATTTGCTTGAAAGATTTTCCGACAGTACGGGTGAGCTTTCAAATATTTACGTCGCTCACAGTAATGACAAAGAGGCGGCTTTAGAGTTTGCAAGGGAAGTAAAAGACGAATTCCCGGGACACAAGGGTGATATTAAGGTACATGACTTATCCTTATCCGTAGTTACCCATACGGGTCCGGGAACCTTGGCTGTAGGAGCTGTTAAGAAAAGTGAGTATTTGGGAGATAAATAGTGGAGCAAAAAAAGATAAAAATCTTTCCGGTAAGCTTCAGGACGGTACTTGTGCTTATTTTGGTTTTTATGGCTCTTATTCCGGCACTCATCGATTCCAAGGTGTTAAGCAGAAGCTTCAGCCGATCCATGGTGGAAGCGAGAAGGCTTGAGATTAAAAATCAAGTGCTTATTTTGGCGGATAAGCTGAGTACATCCGCATATTTACTGAATGACGAAAAAGATAAGGCTATAGAGGCTCAAATAGATAGCGTTGCGGATGTATTTGACGGAAGAATAGTTCTTATAGATGCAAATTTCAGCGTAGTAAAGGATACATTTAATCTTGCACTCGGTAAAAAAAGCATAGCCGAGGAGGTTATAAAAACCTTTCAGGGTGAAAGCGTTGATAAGTATAATGCAAAGAAAAATTATATTATACAAACCTTTCCCATATACAGGCAGAATAACAATGCGGTAATAGACGGCATTGTACTGATAAGCTCCTCAACCGAAGATTTTTCAAAGATCAGCGTGAGTGCAACCGACAGGGCTGTAATTTTTACGGTAATACTCGGAATCTTGCTTGTTGCGGCAAGCGTATTTGTTGCGGGAATCATTATAAAACCCTTCAATACAATCAGGAAGGGCCTGTATAAAATTTCGGAGGGGGATCTTAGCTACAATATACAGGAAGACACCTACCTGCTTACAAGTCAGATATCCCGTGCCCTAAATTCGACCATGACTAAGCTGCGGCTCATAAATCAGTCGAGAGATGAATTTGTTTCCAATGTATCGCATGAGCTTAAGACTCCCATAACTTCAATAAGAGTTTTGGCGGATTCCCTCCTGTCCATGGAGGATGCGCCGAAAGAGCTGTACAAGGAGTTTATGACCGATATAAGCGAAGAGATAGACAGGGAAGCGAAGATAATAGATGACCTGCTTACTCTTGTAAAGCTCGACAGATCCGACCTTGTTCTTGTAACAAAAAAGGTTAATATAAATGAGCTTATAAACGTGATTTTAAAAAGAATAAGACCTATTGCGGCAAAGCAGAATGTGGGATTAACCTTCGAAAGTATGCGAGAGGTAGAAGCCGAGATAGATGAGACAAAATTTTCTTTGGCTATCAATAATCTTGTTGAAAATGCCGTTAAATACAATAAGCCGGGCGGTTATGTAAAGGTAAATCTTGATGCCGACCATAAGTTTTTTTATGTAAAGGTTATGGATAACGGAGTAGGTATACCGGAAGAACTGCAAGAGCTTATATTTGACAGATTTTACAGGGTGGATAAGGCGAGATCCAAGGAAACCGGCGGTACGGGACTCGGCTTGTCAATAACCAAAAACTTTATAATGAAGCACGGAGGCATTATAAGAGTAAATTCAACATGGGGAGAGGGCAGTACCTTCACAGTCAGGATTCCTCTTATTCAGAAAAATAAAGCTATGGAGAAGTAATGTTGAAAATTAAAAATTATTTATATATTTTTTGCTTTTCTCTCCTTCTTTGTGCCTGTACAGTGACAAAGAAAGAACCGGAAGCGAAAGAATATGAGATATATTACCTCAATTCCTCGGGCAGTGCCATAGTGCCTATAAAATATACGGCAAGTACCCCTGAAGAAAATGAAGAGGGACTTATAGAAGAGCTTATGTCCGAGCTTATGGAAGTGCCTAAGGACAAGGATCTTATGAAGGTTTTGGGAGACAATGTTACCTATATGGGCTATACAAGAGATAAAAATGTACTTTACCTGAATTTTGATACCAATTACAGCAGCATGAAACCCATAAGAGAAATTCTTGCAAGAGCGGCATTAGTAAAAACTCTTACACAGATTAAGGGTATAGACTTTATAGGGATAAATTCGGGCGACCAGCCCTTGGCAGATTCGGGCGGAAATCCCCTGCCTATATTTTATGCCTCGGAATTCATAGATACGGTAACGGATATCAATACCTTCGAGAAGGCGGAGCTTACACTTTATTTTAAAGCCAAGGATGAAAACCGACTTGTAGCGGAAAACAGAAGTTTGGTGTATAATGTAAATGTGAGTAGAGAAAAGCTTGTTATTGATGAGCTTATAAAAGGTCCCAAGAATGAGGGCTCGGTGGGCTTGTTGCCGCCGGGGCTTGAGGTGAATAATGTATCCGTCAATGACAATACCTGTTATATTGACTTTGATGAGGGGATAATGAATGCTCTCAATAAAGCCGATAACAGACTGCTTATATATTCTATAGTGAATTCGGTTTGCGAACCGGGAAATGTTACCAAGGTTCAAATCAGTGTTAACGGAGAAACCAATTACAGACTTGCCAATGACATTGATCTAAGCAAGACCTTCGACAGAAATCTTGATTATATAGAAGGAGAATAATTTATAAATATAAATGAATAAAAGACCGTGGATGCGAATATTTATTGCCCTTATACTTGGAGAGTTGCTGGCTTTAAACCTTGGTACCGTGGTTCTGTCCTTTTGTGCTTTTTTTGCACTTATAGCGGCATATATTTTTGCAAGATACAGAAAACCCGAAAAAGGTTTTTTGTATCTTGTTTTTGTTCTCAGCTTTTTTGCGGGCATAGTGTCGGCAAAATATAATGAAAACAACAGACCTGTTTTTAACAGGCTCGTAAAACTTGAAAAAGAGAAAAATGCCGCAGAATATACATTTAAGGTGAAATACTGTTCCTTAAAAGAGGATAAATTATATATAGAGGGCGGAGGTGTAAAAAGCTATATAGACGATATCTCCGTAAGAAAAGGAGATACGGTAAAGCTTTACGGAAGCTGTAAAAAGATAAAGAGCGCCTCAAACCCCGGATGCTTTGAACCGAAAATGTATTACAGGGCACGCGGCATAAGTCACAGCTTTAAAGCAAAAAAGTTTGTTGTCTTGAAAAGAGCGGGAAATATTTTTGAAAAGCTCAAAGATACCTGTATATCAAATGTAAAAAGCCGACTGGAAGACAAGGAGGCGGGGCTTGTCATAGCCATGTTGCTTGGAAACAGGGATTTTTTGGATAAGGATATTTATGAGCTTTTCCAAAATAACGGAATTGCCCATATACTGGCAATAAGCGGTTTGCATATATCTCTTATAGGTTTAAGTATTTATAATTTGCTGAGGAAAAAGTTTCATCTTTCGTATGGAATTTCCGGCATTGCGGCAAGTATATTTTTGTTATTGTATACAAATCTTATCGGGGACATAGTAGGGGCATACAGAGCTGTTGCCATGTTAATGCTTGCGTTTTTAGCCGCCTTCAGAGGTAAAAATTATGACCTTCTTTCAAGCCTTTCATTTGTGGCAAGCCTTATGTGTATACAAAATCCCTATACCCTATATCAGACTTCATTTATACTGTCCTTCGGGGCGGTTCTTTCCATAGGGATAACAAACGAATATATCTTAAGACCCTTATGCGATATGTTCTGCAAGGATAAAAAGCCTAAGGAGGCAAAAAAACTTAAAAGATATATAACAGGCATTTTTCTTCCCATAGGTATTCAGATACTTAATCTCCCTATTATAGCGTATTTTTTCTTTTATATTCCGCTTTATGCTCTGCTTCTTAATATCATAGTCCTCGCTCTTATGAGTATTTTGTGCGTATCCGGCTTTATACTTATGTTACCGAATATTTTTATCCTATCCGGGCTTGCGAGCGCAAATGTGAAATTTATAGTCTTTATTTACATAAGCCTTTGTAAATTTACGGCAGGCTTATATAATTACAGAGTGCTTTGCGGAAGACCCGACATTTTAAAAATAATCTTATACTACGCCTTTATAGCTTCGGCTTGCTATTTCTTGAAAAAAGGAAAGAAAGCCCTAAGCTTATCCCTGTTTTGTGTTGTGCTTTCTTTCGGCTGTCTATTTATAGAGCTTAACAGGGGGGAAGAAATAGTATATATCGACGTGGGGCAGGGAGATGGCATATATATTCACAGTTCAGGCAAAAATATACTTATAGACGGAGGAAGCACAAGCAACAAAAAGCTTGCCGAAAATACTCTTCGCCCTTTTCTCTTATCAAAAAAAGCGGCAAAAATAGATTTGGCATTTATAACCCATGCGGATGCGGATCATTACAACGGAGTTCTTACTCTGATAGAAAATAAAGATATTAAAGTTGAAACTATGGTCTTACCTTTTGTTGCCGAATATGATGAAGATTATGACAAGATAAAAGAGGTGCTCAAAAGAAATTCCGTAAATATCGGATATATAAGAGCCGGTGATGAAATAAAGCTTAAAAATGCTCATTTATCCTGTTTTTCGCCGGATGAGAGCGTGGGAGAAGACAATACCAACGAGCAAAGTATAATGCTTTTGTTTAAAGAGGGTGAATTTACGACCTTACTTACGGGTGATGCGGATGAAAAAAACGAGAGAGAGTTTCTTGAAAAAAAAGAATTTAAAAATAAAATCGACAGTCTTAAGGTTTTGAAGGCGGGACATCACGGATCGTTTACGTCTACCTGCGAGGATTTACTATGTGCAAGCGGGAGCGAATATGCTATACTGTCCTACGGTGAAGATAATCATTATGGACATCCGAGCAGGGAAGTCCTTGCAAGACTTGAAAAATATAAAGTAAAGGTATATGAAACGGCCGTAGACGGCGCGGTTATCGTGCGTATAAAGAAAAACGGTTTTGATATAAAAGGGTTTAGGAGAAGAGATGAAAACAATCAAGGCGGATATAAAGACAGGTGAATTCAAATCCGTATATTTACTTTGCGGAGATGAGGATTTTTTAAGAAAAAGCTATAAAAACAGTATGAAAGCCGCCGTGATAGGCGATGATACGATGAATTATACGTATTTCGAAGGAAAAGAAACTGATCCCGACAAGTTTTTGGAAATAGCCTCCACCATGCCGTTTTTTAGTGAAAAACGTTGTGTGATTGTCGAAAATTCCTACTGGTTCAAGTCGGCGGCAAATGAAAAAATTTTGGATTTTCTGGATAATTTACCGGAGACTCTTGTTTTGATATTTGTGGAAGCGGAGATTGACAAAAAAACGAGCTTATATAAAAAAGTCAAGGAAAAGGGTTATGTCGCCGAATTCAGTAAGCCGAGCTACGAGGAGTTGCAACGTTGGTGTTTAAATATTATAGGAAAAGAAAATAAGAATATAAGTCGAAGCAATATCGACCTGTTCATGTCTTATGTCGACCTTGATATGCAAAACTTACGCAATGAGCTGGAAAAGCTTTTGATGTATACAAAAGATAAGGAAGTAATAGAAAGCTCGGATATAAGTGCCATAGTGAGTGCAAGCCTCGAAAACAAGGTGTTTGATATGATAAAATATATGAGCAAGAATCAAAATGCTAAAGCGTTGGAGCTTTACAGGGATTTGCTTTTAATGAAGGAGTCGCCTATGAAAATACTGCTTTTGACTGCAAAGCAGTATAGCAAACTTTTTCATGTGAAGAGCCTTTTACTTGCTTCAAAAGGTAAAAAAGAGATTTCCGAAATTCTTTCGCTTAAAGAATATTCCGTAGGTCAACTAATAGGAGAGGTAAGAAATTCGGATGTAAATACTTTGAAAAATTATATGCTTAAATGTCTGGAACTTGAAAAGGCGGTAAAAAACGGGGAGATTCAGGAAAGGATAGCGGTTGAGCTTTTGATAACGGGAGCATAAAAAAGGAGTACGCCTCTGACGGGAAAGCGTACTCCTTGAAAATTTCAATTTGATTATTGTATAGTGTTTACAGACTTTGACAATCCGGAAATCTTACGTGCGGCATTGTTCTTGTGGTAAACACCCTTACCGCAGGCTTTGCTGATTTCAACTATAGCAGTTTTTAATGTACTTGCAGCAAGCTCTTTATCGGCAGCATTTACGGCAGCCTCTACTTTTTTGATTGCAGTCTTAACTCTTGACTTGATTGCTTTATTTCTTTCAGTTCTCGCAGCTGCAACTTCTATTCTCTTTTTAGCAGATTTAATATTAGCCAACTTTCTATACCTCCATAAAAATAGTTTAAAGTTAGTTAGCATCGAAGTCTGGACACGGACAGTTCAATGTAAACATACTTACATATTCTAGGATATTCGGGAAGGAATGTCAAGAATAAATTATAAAAAAGTACATTGTACAATATATCTTTTAAGAATATTTTCATAGACAAAAATTTATGGCTATGATAATATCTGTATACGGTGTAGTGTGTCTATACACTACATATATATAAAAAAGATATAATTAGAGCTAAAGGAGAGTATAAGTTGTATATTAAGTTTGATACTGTATTTATGAAAAGGATATTGTCCATAACGGCAATGATTTTTGTATTTGCGGTGGTAAGCTATGTATTATTACCTAAAGCTGATTTTCTTAACCATTCCGAGGGTAAAACGGCAAGTTCTTCGGATTCTATATATAAAGATGACGAAGAAGAGGATACACCTGAGGATATAAAACTGATAAATGATTTGGATGAAGAAGAGCTTTCAAAAGAAGGTGGAAATTTGGCAAGCGGATCGGATGCACTTATAAAAACCGATTCCAAGGTTGAATTTTACGGACTTGAGGGAAAGACGGCTTTGCCGGGGCAAAGTGTCAATGTTATTGAAAATGTCGGTGCAAAGCTTGAGGATTATCCGCTTCATGTAGATGTATTGGAGATTAAATCGGAGGACGGACAGACACTTCCCGTTGATGAAAAGGGTATAGTCAGAGTTCCGGATGAGGTAGGTAAAAATTATAAAATCAAGTATTTGGCTTACAGCCCGAATCTAAAGTATGAAGAAAATACCGAAGGAGCGGCGACTGAGGCGGAAGATAAGAAGAATGACGCCAATATCGTAAGCTCGATTTTTACGGAATTTGTTCATGAAAATAAGGAAACCTTGCTAAATGAAGGTTTGGGTGTGAAGCCGGAAGAACTTGAAAATTCTGAAATTGTTAAAAACGGTTCCACGAAAGATGAACTGAAATCTTTGAAGACGGTACTTAACAATAATGAGAATTTAAGTGATGAAGAAAAAACAGCCCTTCTTGACAGACTTGCAGAGTATCCGGAAAGTACGATAGAGGCGGCATACCGTATTATAGCGGGAAGTACCGATGAGGAACAGATCTTGCCTCTTGCATTGTCTACGGGAGATTTAAGTATAGTTGCTATGGGTTCTGCGGGAGAGATTACGATGGATCACGAAAGAACAAGCCTTGAAAGCAACTATACAACCACTGCGGGACAGGGAAAGATAACATATAACGGTGCAACTCTTACGGAAGATCTTACAAAGCCTTATATAACCATAAGAGTTCCGATTGAAAACTTAAGTGAAAGGCTTATAAACTCTTCCACAGGTCAACTTGAGGCTTTGGGTGTTTCGCCTGAGGCAAACATAGATTCCGTTTCCTATACTGTGGAAACGGACGGTGCGGGGCAAAGGTTTGCCGTTGCAAAGGTTGTTTTAAAGACTGTTAGAAGAGGACAAAGAGGTTCTATCCTATATAATGTCAACTTTAAAAACAGCAGGGTCATACCTACGGATTACGAGCTTAAGGCTTCAACAAAGTCTTATGCATCCGACGGTGAGGAGCTTGGAACGGCACATGATGTAACCTACAAGGTTAAGTATGACGATCCTGTAATGGATAAGTACGGCTTGTCAAACAGAGATATGAATAATAAACTGGACAATTACCTGTCTATGTACGGCGGTACTTCGACAAACGGAATCGTTACGACTGCGACCGATGTTCCGTTTATGTTCAATACCAATACCAAGGAGTATAACAGCAGACTTGGAATGGCTCCCGCAATATATAAGTACAGGTTGCTCGAGAGAATAGAGCTTGTCGATACCCTGCCTACATATAAGAATGAACTTACGGGGCAAACGGTTCCGGCACAGTTCGATCTTTCAAGTAATCCGGGCTGGAGTATAGTTGAAACGGATGCGAGCGGTAGGGCTAAAAAGGTTAAGTATACGGCACAGAGCGCTTCCGATGACGTAATTTCGGGAGGAGCGGATACGGCTCTAAGGAGCATAAAGCTTAATCTTAAATTCCCGGGACTTAAAGTTAATTCACTTAATAACGGAGGATATCCGTCTTCCATAGCTTTAAATAACAGAGCGCAGGCAACTCTCATACCGTATAACGAAACCGCTGCGGAGGCGGCACAAAGAACGGTTTTGAGTGATGCCATTTCATTCAGAATAGGTCAAAACGAAGTCGGTTCGGGAGCTATAGCAAAAAGAGTTGTGCAATTCTATGATATAGATCCGGGCTATGTTCACATGAAAAATATAAATTATGCGGTTCATGCTAAAAACACAACGGCATATACCTTGCATGATTTGAAAGTCACGGATTATGAAGCGGATGAGAGAACTTATTATCATTCTATAGAGTTCTCCGGTCAAAGCGGTACTGTTGCTCCATCACAAGTTAAGGAGATTTGGGGACTTGATGCTTCCGGAGCCCGAATAAAGAAGCTGTATTCAAGAGATACGGACGGAGCCTTACCTTCACTTGGAGAGGATGTGAGAAAAACCGTATATTTGGATACCGAAGCAAGAGACGAGATAGAGTCCTATGTAAACAGAGTTGAAGCCGGAACAATTGCGGAAAATGATGTTCCTGCGGTAGCAAGAAGACTCGAGGCTGTAGAGGTCATCTATGACGGAGAAGTTCCGAGAGGTGAGCTTGTAACAATGAATGTAAGGCTTGCCTTCCGAGATCCTTACCATCTTACGGACACTCCTCAGCTTGTTGCAAACAGCGTAAAGCTTGACGGAACATATACGGACCCTCAGGGTGTGCAAAAGAATCTGGAAACGGATCCTACAAAGCCTTTAAAGGCTACGGTAGCCACCAAGTTAAGAAGTATAGAACAAAAGATAGATATTTCCAAAGTTACCTTGGATAATAAGACCGGTACGGTAGGTGATAACATACTCTACAGAGTTACGGTTGACTTCAGAAAAATGGGAAGAGGAAACAGGTACAGAAACCCTAAAGTTATAGAGGTCTTACCTATAGGTGTAAGATACAGGGCTATCAGTATACCTAGTGGAAATATTCTTAACGCAAGTGTTACCGAAGTAATAGAAAACTACAAAGACAGCGGAAGACAGGCTCTTGTTATATCTATGAACAACTTTAGGGTCAATGACTTTTTAGCTGCAAACAAGCTTGCTATTTTCCAGTTTAACCTTTCGGCACTTATAACGAGTGAGGCGTTTGCCGACGGTACGGGCTTATTGCCGAGCAGCCTTAACACCGCATATTTTACGGCGGACGGTTTATATCCTTTATCTCCTTCTGTAGGGCTTGAAAAGCCGGATATTTTGGTGGATGATAAGTATGATGTGGACAACAATCCGGCTACGGATAAGGTGCTCGGTGCATCATCGCCTACAGTTATCAATACAGCCGGTTCCATTAAGGCTGCGAAGGAAATAAGAAAAACAGGCGGGAATTGGGTAAGAGATAAAATTTACACGGATTACAGTGAAACTTTCGATTACAGCTTTATCGTAAGCAGTGCCGGTATGGGTGATATCGGAAAGATGATAATATACGATGTATTCCCTTCCGCGGGGGATAGCCAATATACAGGACAGGGAGGCGGTTCCAGAGGTTCCGAGTTCTCCAACACTTTAAACGGTCCTGTAGTTACGCCGCCGGGATATACGGTATATTATTCTACAAATCCTAATCCGGACATGAATGCAAGTACAGCCGTTTCGGGAACGGGCATGGGATGGAGTGCATCTCTGCCGGCAGACTTATCGCAGGTAAGAGCAATTAAAATTGTTATGAATTCAGGAACAAAAATAGCCAATAATACTACGGAAAGATTTATAGTGCCGATGAAGGCACCTGAGGTTCCTTCTACAGGATACTTTACTACCGAGAAAGCGGCTATAAATGACTATGTCATTTCCTATGATGACGGAAATCTTTACGGACTTGTAAACAGCGTAAAAAATGTCATGGGAAAAGCCTTCGACATTGAAAAACAATGGGATGGCGGCGTAAACAGACCTAACATAAAAGTAAAGCTTAAAAGAAACGGACAATATTATACCAATGCCGCTTATCCGGACGGAACGATAGAGCTCAGTGCCGCAAGCGGTTGGAAGGGCAGTTTTACAAATCTTCCTTTTAAATCGGAAGACGGCAATGTGACTTACACCTATACTATAGAAGAGGTCGGTGTGGGAAGCGGCGACCTTACGGGTTATGTGGCAAATATAAGCGGAAATGACAGCACAGGTTTTCTTGTTAAGAACCTCTATATGATGGTTCCGCCTACAGGAATTACAAAGGATAATGCTCCTTTTGTAATAATACTTTCTGTTTGTGCTCTTGCAAGCATGGCATTTTTAGGAGTTCTGCTTCGTAAAAGAAGATATGAAGTTTAATACTTACAGAGCCTAAGCGGGAATAAAAGAGCGAGAAAATAAGAATAAAGGAAAGCAGGTTTTAAGGTTTGTAAAAAGCCTTGAAGCCTGCTTTTTTAGGTGATTTTTTCGCCCTTAAGCTTTCGATATATCGGATAAATAAGGTGTTATTAACGTCATTTTGCACAAACTTAAAAAGTATCTTTAATTTCCTTGAAAAAGTATTTTGAAAGGAGTAATATTTAATTACAAACTAAAATTCGGCAAAGTGTTTTGCCTTATCTATTAAAAATCCAAGTAATACCGACTTTAACATTACACATGCAGTTCTGCCTAAAATACACCGGATATCGAAAATTAATGAAAGTAAAAGTATCGACTGATTGAGGGAGAGGAATAATGAAAAATTATATAGAAAAAATGATAGCTTTATGTGTATTTTTATCACTTCTCGTATGTAATATTACTTTATCCGTCAATAATAAAAAGGCGGATGAAGAATTTTTAGATTTAGTAAGCAGACAGGAAGCCGTTACGGCGGAATTGGAAACTTCAAAAGAAAATTTTAAAGCAAATGAAGAGGAAAGAAATTTTTTAAAGCTGGAGTTGGAGGATATTCAAAAGAAGATATCAGATTTCGAAGGCGATAAAAGCTTCATAAAAGATGAGGAATACTTGATGATTTACGGAGAGTGGAAGATAGTTGAAAAAAGTTTTGGCATACCGTATCGTAGATGTATACCGGAAGAAGAGTTTCTCGACAAAACTTTTTATATAGACCATAACAAATATATTTTTGACGGTAAGCTGATGTGTGAGGGTTCACCTTTAATTTATCCGCTTATAACAGTACCTAAATCTTATTGGCACAGTTTTCTTTCGAGTAGGGTTGAAAGTACTGATAGAGAAAAAGAAAGTGAGATTTTCGGTAATACCGGAGAGTATCATATCGGTTTTTCGGTTCCGAGAAAAGTAAGCTCAAATGATTCTATTGAAGTCATGTATGTTGTGGATGACAATACCTTAGTAGTCTCAAATTACGGTTCGGGCTTTTATACGGCAAAAAGGGTAAGGCATATAGACAAGCGGGAGGAAAAGATAAAAAATTAACAGAAAGAGGTGAGGTAATATATGAAAAAAATTATAGTCAGAATATTTTTATATGGCTGTATGGTGCTGTTCCTTCTTTCAGACGCAGTTTTATATCGCAAGCTTAAAGAACAAAGCAGAGAAAATGGGATCATAAAAAAAGACATAGAAGAAAAGCTGAATTTGGACAAGACTTTTTCGGGAAATATTGTTGTAGGGGAAAAGGAAATATTTGACTTACAGCTTAAAATTAAAAAAAGTAAGGATGAACTTGGAAATATTGAGTTTGAAAAAACATACTACAATGTGGATGGACACTATAACATGATGTTTGGAAGATGGGGAATCGTTGAAGAAGTTTTCGAGAAATTTACGCATACAGACTCGGATAGGGTTAAGGAAGAGTATATAGGAAAAACTTTTTATCTTGACTATGATAAATTTATATTTGATGATACTGTTATTTTTGAATATCCTATTAAGTATAATGTGCTTATGGTACCAAAAGCACAGTGGGAAGAGTATTTGGAGGATATGGCTGTGGGTGTACCTCTAAAAGAAAGTTTGGATGTTTTCGGTTCTACCGGTGAATACCATGCAAGCTTTGCACTATCGGGATTTAAACAATTGTCAGATAAGTTTGATATTGAAAGAATATATATAGTTGACGATTATAATTTGATACTTAAGGCAAAAGGAGGAGTTTTCCTAAGAGCGGAAAGACTGGATCATATTGATAATTGGAGGTCGGAATATGCGCCCGGATAGAGGAGTATAAACCTTGCGCTTTTCAAAAGGAGTGTTACAAGGTCATCAAAACAGGATGATTTTGCAGCATTCCTTATTTTTGGTAAAAAAATTTTTTATAACAAAAATAAGACTTGAATATTTTACAGATTTATAGTATATAATAATAAGAATTATTACTATTATATATCTTTAGTGCTTGAAAAACTTTAATTAAAATTTCATATTAAATTACTGGGAAAAGCTTGAAAAAAGCAATCAAAAGATATAGAATAAGTAAGTTGTCAAAAAAATTGTATAAAGGAGATTTTATGTACTTTAAAGGATATGTGGGAACATATACGGGTAAAGGAAGTGAGGGAATATACACCTTTGACTATGACGGAGAAAGTCTTGAAAATATAAAGCTTTTTTCAAAGGTAAAAAATCCTAAATATCTCTGTTTTGTGGAAGATTATATAGCGACATTGGCTGATTTCTCACAAAAATCCGGACTTATAATTTATGATAAAAATGCAAATATAATAAGCAGTCTCGCCTATGAAGATACGGGTTCCTGTTATATATGTTATGAAAATGAACGAATATATACGGCGAATTACCATGAAGGAAGCCTAAGTGTCATAGAATTTAAAAATGGCGAATTGCGGCTTATAAAGAATATAAAAATTAGGGATAAAGCCGGTGCACATCAGGTTTTGCTTACGGAGGATAAAATACTTGTTCCTTGTCTTTTTCTTGATAAGATTATAGTTTTTGATAAAAAAACACTCGAAATACAGACAAGCATAGACTTTGAAGAGGGGGCGGGACCCAGACACGGTATTTTTTCGGATGACGGAGCATTTCTTTATGTAGCGGGGGAGCTTTCAAACAGGGTCTACTGCGTGGATATGCGGGATTTGAAGGTAAAGACCGAGATTGACTTATTGGAAAACGGTGAAAGCTTTGTAAAAGACAGTGCGGCAATAAGGAAGCAGGGAGAACTTTTATACGTTTCCACAAGAACAAAGGATGTTATTTCCGTAATTAAGTTTGAAGGAACAAAAATGGAAAGATTGCAGCTTAGTACCTGTTACGGTGAGCATCCGAGAGATTTTATAATAACAAATGATAATAAACTTATAATAGCAAATCGTTTTACAAACAGCATAAGCCTTGTAGAATTAAGAGAAGGCTTGGTAGCCGGAGAGCTTTCAAGAAAAGAGGTTTTTGAGGCGGTTTCAATAATATTAAAGGAGAATAATAATGAGTAATATCAGCAATATAGGTGTAGTAGGTTTGGGAGTAATGGGCAAAAACATAGCAAGAAATATGCTCAGTCACGGTTTTAAGGTGAGCGGATACAACAGATCCTTTGAGAAGACCAAAGCTTTAATTGATATGAATATAGACGGATTTACAGGTTTTGAAAATATAAAAGACTTTGTCGCTTCCCTCGAGAGCCCGAAAAAAGTGTTTCTTATGGTTCCGGCGGGAGAAGCCGTTGATAAGACTATAGATGAGCTCGTACCCCTGCTTTCAAAGGGAGACATTATAATGGACGGCGGAAACTCCTTCTTTAAGGATACCAATGCAAGAAATGAAAAACTCACAAAACTCGGAATACATTATTTCGGAGTGGGGGTTTCAGGCGGAGAGGAAGGTGCTTTAAAAGGGCCGAGTATAATGCCTTCAGGAAATAAGGAAAGCTATCCTCTTATAGGAAATATACTTGAGGCTATAAGTGCGAAAAAGGACGGGGAGCCTTGTTGTGTATATATAGGACCGGAAGGAAGCGGTCATTATGTTAAAATGGTTCACAATGCCATAGAATATGCGGATATGCAACTTTTGGCGGAGGTTTATCTTGTTCTTAAATATGTAAACGGCTACAAAAACTCGCAGATAGCCGACATAATAGAAGAGTGGAATAAGGGAGAAGTATCAAGCTACTTGGTTGAAATTACATATCAGGTTCTCAGAGAAAAGGACGACTTGACGGAGAAGGACCTTATAGATGTAATCAAGGACAGAGCGGGAAATAAAGGTACCGGAAGATGGACGAGTATAGAAGCCTTAAATCAGGAGTTTAACGCATCTTTGCTTACAGCCGCATATCAGGCAAGAGTCATGTCAAACAATCTGCATTTAAGAAAAGAGCTTGCCAAAAGCGTAAAAACAGCTATCACACAGCCTATTCCTGTAAAAGAGCTGCATAAGGCGTATTCGCTTGCAAAGGCTGTTGCCTACTCACAGGGCTTCGGCTTATACACGGATGCTTCAAACAGATACGGCTGGAAGCTTAATTTAAAGGAGATTGCGGCTATATTCAGAGCAGGCTGTATTATTAAAGCGAGACTTCTTTCGGATATTATGGAGGCTTACGCCGACGGAGCCGAAGACCTTATCTTATACAAGAGCTTTAAGGAAAAACTTGTAAATAATAACGAGGCTTTGAGAGAATTAAATATAGCGGGACTTAAGGCGGGGCTTGCCTTACCGGTATTTATGAGTGCAAGTACATACTTAAATCAGGTATCAAGTGAGTGCTTGGGAGCCAATATCATACAGGGACAAAGAGATTATTTCGGTGCTCATACTTACGAAAGAACTGACAGAGAAGGATTTTATCATCATAATTGGAGTGTAAATGAATAAGATAGCGATAACGATTTTTGGAGGAACCGGAGATTTAACTTACAGAAAATTGGTTCCGGCTGTCTATAATTTATTCTACAGAGGGCTTTTAGGAGAAGATTTCAAGATAATAATTATAGGCAGAAGAGAATATACAAACGAGGATTACATAGGAACGGTTGATGAGTGGCTTAGAAAATTTGCAAGATTGGAGTATGACGAGGAAAGCTTAAAGAATTTTTACAAGCATATAGTTTATTATAAAATGGATTTTACCAAGCTTGAAGAATACAGAGGTTTAAATGAATTTTATTCTAAGCTTGATTACAAGAATAATCTTATATACTATGCCGTTGCACCTCAGTTTTTCAATGTAATAAGTGAGGGAATAAGTCTTTGCGAAAATATATATCATCCGAAAATAATTTTGGAGAAGCCGTTCGGAACGGATTTGGAGTCTGCGAAGGTTTTAAGCGAGAGGCTTGACAATACTTTCGGGAAATACAATATTTTCAGAATAGACCATTATCTCGGTAAAGAAATGGTAAGGAACATTATTTCCTTAAGGGAGACGAATCCTATAATAGCGAATGCATGGTCGAGGGAAAACATTGCCGGTGTGCATATTTCGGCTCTTGAAACGGTGGGAGTGGAAACCAGAGGTCCTTATTATGATAAAGCGGGGGCTCTTAAGGACATGGTTCAAAACCATCTGCTTCAAATACTCAGTATAGTTGCCCTTGACGATACTAAAGGGGTAATAAGCGAGGAGCAGTCGAAAGTTTTAAGACAGCTAAGACCTATAGAAAAAATAGATATAAAAGACAGCGTACTTTTAGCCCAGTATGAGGGGTATAGGCAAGAAGACAAGGTGGATTCCGATTCAAATACGGAAACCTATGCCTGTTTAAAGCTTTTTATAGATAATGAAAGGTGGCAGGATGTGCCCTTCTTCATCAGAACAGGTAAAAGATGCGGCAACAGAGAAGTAGAGGTTGTAATTACCTTTAAGCGTGTTTCGGAAACTGTAGACCCTAATGTCTTAATCATCAAGGTACAACCGACGGAGGGAGTATATTTTGAGTTCAATATCAAGACACCGGGAGAAGAAAACGGACTTACAAAGGCAAAAATGGAGTTTTGCCAAAATTGTAACGATATATTCAGGCAGAATACGCCTGAGGCATACGAAAGAATGATACTCGCCTGTATAGAAGGGGATAATTCGTGGTTCAGTAAATGGGATCAGATAGAGACAAGCTGGAGGTATATACAGGGGCTAAAAGATCTGTATGACAGGGAAAAGCTTCCGGTTTACGGGTATGAGCAGGGAAGTGCGGGACCTAAAGAAATGAATAATCTTACCAAGAACAAGGATTTGTACTGGAGAGAAAATTTATAAAGATTAAGCTTGCCTTTTTAATTACTTTACTATATTATTATACGGGTGCATAAAATATTAAAAATAAGTTTGATTAGGAGGTAAGGTATGATAGGCGGAGAAATCACATTTGGAGGTTCATCGATACCTGTTATATACGTTGTTATTTTTGCGGGAATTT
This sequence comes from uncultured Lachnospiraceae bacterium, assembly GCA_963522175.1. Classification (GTDB taxonomy): domain Bacteria; phylum Bacillota; class Clostridia; order Lachnospirales; family Lachnospiraceae; genus CAKAHY01. Next base: position 18,377 of record CAUQXC010000008.1, on the reverse strand, counting down.
GTATTTTTTCTGCAGTAAGCGCTGTTATGAGTTTTATAAGCAATAAAAATGCGGTGAAAGCATATTTGGAAAAACATCCGGATGCGGTAAAGGTATACTTAAAGTCAACATATTATGTGTTCATGAGTTCAAGAATTTTGGTGGGAAGTGTTGATGATGAAAGACCGGCTTTGTTCAACGGCGGTGTTTATGTAAAACCGGGAACTTCCGTGCTTATGCTTCAGTACTTTAAGAGCAGAGCGGGATTTTTCTACAGAAGAGTAAATTCAAGCACGGATTTCGTTGATGTTGAAGTGAATCTTGAGCCGGGTAAGGAATATTTAATTTCCTTTGACAGAAATGACGGTTTTGTTGTTAAAAACAAGTAAATAATGTACGTATAAAGAAAAATCGGATGCTTAAAAAGGCTCCGGTTTTTTGCTTATGGGTGGGTAAAATGATATATATAAACGGAAAAGAAGAAAAGTATGAGAAACAAAGTCTTGAAAGCTTTTTGAAACAAAAGGGCTTTAAGCTTGAAAAAACGGTGGTCGAATTAAATGAAAAGGTGGTGAAAAAGGCTGACTACGGACAGGTAATTTTGAAAGAAGGGGATAGACTGGAGGTGCTTTCCCTTGTCGGAGGAGGTTAATATTTTAACTATAACTTATTTATAAAGATTAACCGAGGGAAGGAAAGTATGAATAATAGCAAAAATTTCAGCTTTGATAGGTTTACGGAAAGAAATATACAAGGCTTCAAGGATAATTTCAAAAAAAGTAAAATTGTTATTTTGGGACTCGGAGGACTGGGCTCCAATGTCGCTTTACTTCTTGCAAGATCCGGCATAGGGAGCTTAAGACTGGTCGATTTTGACAAAGTTGAGGTAGGCAATCTGAACAGGCAGCAGTACAGAAGGGCTCATATCGGTATGCAAAAAGCGGATGCAATGAAAAAAATTATCGAAGAGGTCAATCCTTTTGTAAAAATAGATATTCATAACATAAAAGTAAGCAGAGAGAACGTTGCAGAACTTACAGAGGGCTGCGATTATATTTGCGAAGCCTTTGATGATGCTAAGACAAAGGCGGATATAATTTCTGAAATTTTATCATCCTGTCCCGAAAAAATTATTGTAAGCGCTTCCGGTATGGCGGGTTTGGGTTCGGCAAACGAAATAAAGACAAAGAAGGTACTCAAAAATCTTTATGTTTGCGGAGACGAGTATTCGGATTTTAAGGAGTATGAAGGTATGATGGCGCCCAGAGTTATGATATGTGCGGCTCATCAGGCAAATATTTTACTGAGACTTGCGGCGGGAGAGGAAAAATAAAAATATAAAAAGTGGGGGAAAGCTATGAAGAAAAAAGATAAACTTATTTTGGGAAATAAAGAATTTAATTCAAGATTTATATTGGGTTCGGGAAAGTATTCGCTAAGGCTGATAGAAGCTGCGGTAAATTGTGCAAAAGCCGAGATTATTACCTTGGCACTCAGAAGAACACAAGACAGTACCGAAAACATATTGGACTATATACCGAAGAGTGTAAGTCTGCTTCCGAACACCTCGGGGGCAAGAAATGCCGAAGAGGCTGTCAGAATAGCAAGACTTGCGAGAGAATGTGCCGGCACGGATATGATAAAAATAGAGGTTATTCGGGATTCGAAGTATCTTTTGCCGGATAATTATGAAACCGTAAAGGCGACGCAGATACTTGCAAATGAAGGGTTTACGGTAATGCCCTACATGTATCCGGATCTTAATGTCGCAAGACAGCTTAGAGAAGCCGGAGCGGCATGCATAATGCCCCTCGGGGCTCCCATAGGCTCCAATAAAGGGCTTGTAACCAAGGAATTTATACAAATAATTATAGATGAGCTTGATTTACCTGTAATTGTTGATGCCGGAATAGGAAAACCTTCACAAGCCTGTGAAGCTATGGAGATGGGGGCATCCGCCGTTATGGCAAATACGGCTGTAGCTACGGCGGGAGATATACCCATGATGGCGGAAAGCTTCCGTCTTGCCATAGAGGCGGGAAGAAAGGCATACCTTTCGGGTCTTGGAAGAGTGCTGGAAAAAGGAGCCGAGGCTTCCTCACCGCTTACCGGATTTTTAGAGGATTAAGGGGTGGAAAAAATGCAAAATACGGATTGCATGTCTTATTTTGAAGGCATGGAAATAACAAAAGATGATGATATCATGAGGGCTGTTCTTACGGCTCTTGAAAGCTTTGACGCCGGCTCTTACACAAAAAAAGATGTTGAAGCCGTGCTTATGAAGGACAGTATTAATCTTTCCGATTACAAATGCCTGCTGTCGGAGGCGGCAAAACCCTACATAGAAGAAATGGCAGGAAAGGCAAAGAGGGAAAGAAACAGGTATTTCGGGACAAATGTAAATCTGTTTACCCCCCTATATATATCAAATTATTGTGAAAACTATTGTGTTTACTGCGGCTTCAACTCACATAATAAAATCAAGCGTATGCAGCTTGATACGGAGCAGGTGGAAGAGGAGCTTAAAAGCATAGCTTCAAGCGGTTTACAGGAAATACTTATACTTACCGGGGAAAGCCCCAAATACTCGGATATTGAATACATAGGAAAGGCGTGTAAGCTTGCAAGAAAGTATTTTAAGCTTATAGGTGTGGAAATTTATCCCTTAAATGAGGAGGGCTATGCCTACCTAAATTCCTGCGGAGTTGATTTCGTTACTGTGTTTCAGGAAACCTACAATACAAAAAAATATGCAAGTCTTCATTTGGGTGGAAATAAAAGAAGCTTTGTATACAGGTTTAATGCACAGGAGAGAGCCCTAAAGGGCGGAATGAGAGGGGTGGGGCTTGGAGCCTTGTTGGGGCTTGATGATTTCAGAAAAGATGCTTTTGCCTGTGCTTATCATGCTTTCCTTTTACAAAAAAAATATCCTCATGCAGAAATAGCCCTGTCCTGTCCGAGACTAAGACCGATAAAAAACGGAAAAGGAATAGAGGGAGAGAGTATTTCGGAGACAGAGCTTTTACAGGTGATTTGTGCATACAGACTTTTTCTTCCGTATGCCGGTATTACGGTATCAAGCAGAGAAAGTGCGAGATTCAGAGACGGAGCCGTAAATATTGCGGCAACGAAAATTTCAGCCGGAGTGGATACGGGTATAGGCAGACATTCAAAAAAGGAAGAAAAAAAGGGAGATGAACAATTTATGATAGCGGATTCCGGAAGTGTGGCTGATGTTTGCGAGCGCATAAATAAACTTGGTATGCAGCCGGTGATGAATGATTATATCAATCTTACTTAGGAGAAGAAAGTGTATAAATTGAAAATTGTAACGAATCGGAACCTACATGCAGATCTCGTGTCAAAATTTAAGGAAATACTTACCGAATACTCGAAAAACGAATATTTGGAAGGCTTTGAAATAGACTCGGTAATCCTTAGAGAGAAGGATCTTGACGACTATGAATATGAAAAACTTTTGCTTTCCTTTCTGGAGCTTGAAAAAGAGTTGGGGCTTAAGGAAAGAATAAAGCTCTGTGTACACACAAAGCTTGAACTTGCTATAAAATATAATATAAGCTCCGTGCATCTTAGCATGGAGGATTTTGAAAAGTTGTTCATCTCGGATAAAAAGAAAATATTTTTTGAAAGCTTCAAGGAGATAGGAGTTTCCGTTCACAGTAAAGAAGAAGCTTACAGAGCAAGAGCTTTGGGAGCAAACTATTTGATATACGGACATATATTTGAAACCGCATGTAAGCCGGGGATTCCTCCGAGAGGACTTGCTTTGCTTAAAAATATTTGTGAAAGTGTGGATATACCGGTGTTTGCTATAGGCGGTATAAATAAAGAAAATGCCTACAAAGCTATAGAAAACAAGGCTTTTGGAGTATGTATGATGAGCGGTATTTAAAAGAATTTAAAAATGGGCGGATGTTTTTGATTTTGTCCGGTGATAAAAAGCGGGAGAGTAATATATCTTTCCCGCTTTTTAATGTTTATATTTGCATATAAGTAGAAAATAATTGACAAAAGCGGGCGTTAGGGCTATAATTACAATACCAATACGGAGTGGGGGTATTAAACAACACTTAAGAGCTTTCTAAAAACGGGAGGTAATATGATAAAAGAAAGATATGATATAAGCGGGATGTCCTGTGCGGCCTGTTCCGCAAGGGTTGAAAAAACCGTGTCGAAGCTTGAAGGAATGCTTTCCTGCAATGTGAATTTACTGACAAATTCCATGCAGCTTGAATATGATGAGACAAAACTTGATAAAGAGAAGATAATAAAGGCGGTTGAGGGGGCAGGCTACGGCGCTTCGCTTAGTGAAGTAAAAAAAAGCACAAGCTCTGCGGCAAAGACAGGCACAGCGGACAAGGGAAAAAAGCTGATAGAAGAACAAATTGAAAATATGAGGTTCAGGCTTAAGTTTTCCGCCGTATTTTTGCTTGTGCTTATGTATATAAGCATGGGAAGTATGGCAGGCTTACCGCAGCCGGCTTTTTTATCGGGGACAAAAAATACCTTTGCTTTTGCTTTAAGCCAATTTTTATTGGTTTTACCTGTAATGTATGTTAACAGAAAATATTATATAAACGGATTTAAGGCTTTGTTCAAGGGAGCTCCCAATATGGATTCTCTTATTGCGGTGGGCTCGGGGGCGGCTTTTGTTCACGGCATAGCTTCCCTGTATCAGGTGGGCTATGCGATGGCGGTGCCGGATTTTGACGAAGTGATGCATATACGTATGAACCTGTATTTTGAATCGGTATCAATGATACTGACGCTTATAACGCTCGGAAAGTATTTTGAAACAGTTTCAAAGTCGAAAACTACAAGCGCCATAAGCAAGCTCATAGATTTAAGCCCTAAAAGAGCAAGGGTACTTAGGGATAATGCGGAATTCGAGTTTGATGCTTCCGAAATAGAAAAAGGGGATATCATAGTTGTAAGACCTGGTGAAAGCATAGCTGTGGACGGTATCATACTTGAAGGAAGTGCGGCAATAGACGAGTCGGCAATAACGGGTGAATCCATACCGGTACAAAAAAATGTAGGGGATAAGGTTATTGCGGCTACAATAAATAAAAACGGAAACTTTAAGTTTAAGGCGACAGAAGTGGGTGAGGATACGACCATAGCAAGAATAATAGCTCTGGTGGAGGAAGCGGCATCATCGAAGGCACCTATAGCGGCTATGGCGGACAAGGTATCGGGGATATTCGTGCCTATAGTCATGGGTATAGCTTTGCTTACTTTTACGGCTTGGATCTTATCGGGAAAGGAACTAAGCTTTGCCTTATCGAACGCGATATCCGTTTTGGTGATATCCTGTCCTTGTGCTTTGGGACTTGCAACTCCCGTGGCGATTATGGTAGGAACAGGAAAGGGAGCGGGCTACGGTGTTTTGATAAAATCGGCGGCTTCTCTTGAAACCATGCATAGTGTAGATACCGTGGTTTTGGACAAAACGGGTACGGTAACAAAAGGAAAGCCGGAGCTTACGGACATTATTCCTTTAAACGGTACGGATGAATTAAAGCTTTTGCATGCGGCGGCAAGCATAGAAAACGCTTCCGAGCATCCGCTTGCGGAACCTATAGTAAGCTATGCGAAAAATAAGGGGATAGAAATCTCGGATGTCGATAATTTCGAAAATATTTCGGGAAGAGGTATAAGTGCATTTCTGGACGGTGAAAAGCTTGTTGCGGGAAATCTTTCCAATATTAAAAGACTTATTGAAGCGGGAGAAATTAAGGAAGACAAGCTTAACGATATAGAGGAAAAAGCAAAAACGCTTGCTAATGAGGGAAAAACACCTATGTATTTCGCAAAAGGCGGAAAGATTATAGGCATAATAGCGGAGTCGGATACCATTAAGGAAGACTCAAAAGAGGCTGTAAAAGCCCTCAAAGACAAGGGTGTTTCGGTCATAATGCTTACCGGTGACAATGAAAGGACGGCAAAGGCGGTTGCGGCTTCGGCAGGTATAGATGAGGTCATAGCGGAGGTCTTACCGTCCGAGAAGGAAGAAAAGGTAAGGGCTCTTATGGAGGCAGGACATAAGGTAGCTATGGTGGGAGACGGTATAAACGATTCGCCGGCGCTTGCAAGAGCCGATGTGGGAATAGCCATAGGAGCGGGAACCGATATAGCCATAGATTCGGCAGATATAGTTCTTATGCATTCCAGCCTGAGGGATGTGGTTATAGCCATCGAGCTCAGTAAAGCCACTATAAGAACTATAAAACAGAATCTGTTTTGGGCGTTTTTCTATAATGTACTTTGTATACCTGTAGCTGCGGGTGTATTCTTTTTAAGCTTCGGCTTAAAACTGAGCCCTATGTTCGGGGCGGCGGCAATGAGTCTTTCGAGCCTATTTGTCGTAACAAACGCTTTAAGACTTAGAACATTTAAACCCGGTATTCGTGAAGGTGTAAGCCTCAGCGATACACAAAATAAAGAAATAAAAGAAGAAAAGGAAGAGAGGGTAAAATTAATGAAAACGGAAATTAATGTAAACGGAATGATGTGCGGACACTGTAAAAAAAGGGTTGAAGGAGAGCTTGCGAAAATAGCCGGAGTGGCTTTGGTAATAGCGGACCTTGAGCTTAAAAAGGTTTCGGTTGAGCATACGGAGGAAGTAACGAGAAAAATGCTTGAAGATAAAATAGTTGAAGCGGGCTACGAGGTAGTGTAATGAGAGCGGATCATAAGACTGTGCTCAGGCAGTTAAAAACAGCTAAGGGACAGCTCGAAGGAATTATAAAAATGGTTGAAGATGACAGATATTGCATAGATATTTCAAATCAACTTTTAGCCACTGTAGGCATATTGAACAAAATAAATGCAATAGTCGTAGCCGGGCACTTGGAAGGATGTGTATTGGACGCCATTTCTTCGAATGACGAAAATGAGAAGAAAGAAAAACTGGAGGAGTTGGAAAATTTAATAAAAAAACTAATGAAATAAGAGGGTTTTTCTAAGAAAAAATTAGTAATTTTACAAAAAGCTTGACATTTAACACTTCTGTAACTATAATGTAACATATCGCAAAACATCTGTTGAACTACTAATATGAAAAGATTTATTACGAGGTATTTATATGATGAAATCTATAACTAAGATTTTTATTGCGAGTGTTATAGCAATGCAGATCTTTGGTATTAATGCTTTTGCAGGGAACAATGAGGTGATTGAAGCAAGAAAACAGGAGCTTATCGATGCGGGAACCGGTCCTGCCTTTTCTCCTAAGATAGCGAATGACGGAAAAGAAAATGATGATAAGAAGGATGTATTAAAGGTAGAGTCAAGCAAGGATGCCAGAGAGGTGAAGTCTAACGGAAAAACCTACAAGGTTACACAGTCTTTGGGACAGTACAAGACGACGGCTTTTACACCGGAGGAAGAAGGTAATCACATCACGGCAAGCGGAATTAAGCCTACGCTTAACAACACGGTGTCCACCGATTGGAGCTATATCAAACCGGGTACAAAAATTCTTATAGGAAACAGCGACGTAGTGTATACAGTAGAAGATAACGGTGTTAAAGGAAAAGTAGTCGATATATTCCTCGCAACAAATGCCGAGGCTGACAGATACGGAGTCCAGTATAAGGACATTTATATTGTTGAAGAAGTAAATTAATTTTTGGAGAGAGGTAAATTCCTCTCTCTTTTTATTTTGTAACTTTTGTTACGGACTTTAAACCTGACATAATTTAAACTTAAGTAAGCAAAACGGTTTTAAGATTATAAGATATGAGGTGTTTACATGAATAAGTATTTTGATATAAATGATAAAGTTTATGACGTTACGGAAAAATATCCGGATTTACTCGAGTTTTTTGCAAACAACGGTTTTGAAAACCTGCGCAATGAAGCTCTCAGAAAAAGTCTTGGAAAAACGATAAGCGTAGCTATGGCTCTCAAAAGTAAGAAGCTGGATGTTGAGACTTTTGAAAGGCAGATGGTTGCTGTTATAGAAAATAACAAGGCGGAGCTTTCCAGCGGTCTTAGCAAGGCGGAGAAGAACGAAGCCGATGCGGATATAAAGATAATGGGACTGCTTCCTTGTCCTATAAGAATGCAGATGCTTGAGAAAATGGGTGAGTACATAGAAAACAGTGACATAAAAATCAACTATGAGCTTCAATCCGCAAGTATGGGACTTGACTGGCTCAAGGAAAATGTTGAAAACGCTAAGGATGAAAAGGAGCTTGCCGATGTATATATGTCTGCGGGCTACGGTTTTTTCTTTGATAAAGAGCATATAGGAAATTATGTAAACAACGGAGTTTTTAAAGACCTTACGGGGATAAGCGAGTTTAACAAGGACTTTCAGAATGAGTATATAGATTTGAGAGATCCCAAGGGAATTTATAAGATTATAGGAGTTGTTCCCGCAATTTTCATGGTTAATACGGAAGCTCTCGGTGACAGAAAATTCCCCGAAACATGGGAAGACCTTTTGAGCGGAGAGTTTGAAAACAGCATAAGTATTCCTATGAACGATTTGGATCTGTTTAATGCGGTTTTACTGGGAATATTGACAAAGTATAAAAAAGAAGGGCTTGCAAAGCTCGGAAAGACCGCTGTAAGCAGTATGCATCCGGCTCAGATGGTTAAGCAGGGACAAACGGGAAATAAGGTTAATGCGCCGGCTGTACAGATCATGCCTTACTTTTTCAGCTTCACGGCAAAGGAGGGCGGTCCTCTCAAAGCCGTGTGGCCTAAGGACGGAGCTATTATAAGCCCTATATTTTTCCTGACAAAAAAGGAACATGAGGATAAGCTGAAGCCTACGGTTGATTTTATATTTTCGGAGGGAATGGGTAAGGTTTTAAGTGCCGACGGAAAGTTCCCGAGTACAAATCCCGGCATCGACAACCGTTTGGAAGAAGATAAAAAGTTTATATGGCCGGGCTGGGACTTCCTTCACTCCAATGATGTTGCAAAGGTGCTTGAAGAGGCGGCGGATATATTCTATGGAAGAAAAGAGGCGTAAATAATGAATTTAGTGGTGTTTTCGGGGCCTCCCAGCTCAGGTAAGACCTCGGTTATATTAAAGACTATAGATTCCTTCAAGCAAAGAGGAATGAAGGTCGGTGTGGTTAAATTTGACTGCCTTTATACGGATGACGATATTTTGTACGAAAAAGCCGGAATACCTGTAAGAAAAGGGCTTTCGGGCGGACTTTGTCCGGATCACTTTTTTGCATCAAATATAGAAGATGTTGTGGTCTGGGGAAATAAGCTCGGGCTGGATCTTTTGATAACGGAATCGGCAGGACTTTGTAACAGATGTTCTCCGTATTTACAGACTGTAAAAGGAGTTTGTGTAATAGATAATCTTTCGGGTATTAACACGCCTAAAAAGATAGGACCTATGTTAAAGGCGGCGGATATAGTTGTAATTACAAAGGGCGATATAGTTTCACAGGCGGAAAGAGAAGTATTTGCGGGAAGAGTAAGTATAGTAAATCCTAAGGCTATGGTGCTTAATGTAAACGGACTTAGCGGACAGGGTGCGTATGAGCTCAGTACCTTGTTGTATGACGAGGATATGAGGATAGATACCGTACAGGGAATGAAGCTCAGATTTGCAATGCCGAGTGCAATGTGCTCCTATTGTCTCGGAGAAACGAGAATAGGTACGGATTACCAGCTCGGTAACACAAAAAAGATTAAATGGGATGATACAGATGAAAAATAAGACAATAGGGAGTATTTTAAAAAAGTATCCTTTTGCGGCGGACTTTTTTGAGAGCAACAGACTGGAAACGAAGGGCTATGAGAATATGAGCGTAGCCGAATATATGAGCTCGTACAAAAAGGATGAGGCGGAGGATGAGGCTATAGATATATCCGACTTGGATGTACAGCTTGAGCTGTATATAGCCCAAATGAAGGAATTCCTCGGTATGGAGGAAGAGACAGGTATAAAAAGCCTGAGTATTATTGCCGGCTATAATAAAAGCAGAGAAAAAGAAAATTTTGAAAGACTTGATATACTGCCTTCGCAGATTGTTGCCATCGTAGGACCTACAGGTTCCGGAAAATCAAGACTTTTGGCAGATATAGAATGGGCGGCACAGGCGGATACGCCTACCGGAAGAAGTATTCTTATAAACGACGAAGTGCCGGATTTAAAGTGGAGATATTCCACAAATAAAAAACTTGTGGCACAGCTTTCGCAAAATATGAATTTTGTTATGGACTTGAGTGCGGGAGAATTTGTAAAGATGCATGCTCAGTCGAGAATGATAGAAAATCCCGATGAAGTGACAAAAAAAATCCTTGAAGAAGCCAATAAGCTTGCCGGAGAATCATTTGCCGAGAATACTCCGGTAACAAGCCTGAGCGGCGGGCAGTCAAGGGCTCTTATGATAGCCGACACAGCCATTCTTTCAACATCACCTATAGTCCTTATAGATGAAATAGAAAATGCGGGTATAGACAGAAACAAGGCTTTGGATCTGCTTGTATCAAGGGATAAAATAGTGTTGATAGCAACACATGATCCCCTGCTTGCACTTACGGCGGACAGGAGAATAGTTATCAAAAACGGCGGTATTCATGCGATAATAGAAACGGATGAAGCGGAAAAAGAGCTTTTGACAAGGCTTGAAGAAATAGATAAAATAGTAGGTGAATCCAGACGTAAATTACGTGCGGGTGAGAAACTGAAGGCTACGGATTTTGAGTTTTAAGGATAGAATATATGATTATGACAAAGCTGAAAGCCTGCCCTTTGTTTAGAGGAATGACAGACGACGAAATAGAAGCCTGTCTTTCGGACAGCAGGTCCATTATTAAAAAGTATAAAAAGGATGAAATAATATTTTCACAAGGAGCCAAGCCTGTCAATATAACTATTTTGATCAGCGGTTCGGTTGTTATCAGTAATGATTCAAGCATGGGGAAAAGAACTATAATGGCAATATTCAGAAATCCCGGAGAATTGTTCGGAGAGGTGTTTTTATTCCTTAACAAGGAAGAGTATGACCATTATGCACAGGTTCTTTCGGAAGCTGAGATTTTACTTATGCCTAAAGAGTATATTTTTGCGGAAAATGCAAAGAACAAATATCATTCCAAGCTGCTTGCGAATATGCTGTCCATTTTTGCAAGTAAGAGTTACTATTTGAACAAGCGTGTGCAAATTTTATCCTGCGGCAGTTTACGCCAAAAAATAGCAAAGCTTATATTGCAGGAAACAAAAGACGGTAAGTATGCAAATATCAGGATGAACAGGGAAGAGCTTGCTGATTTTTTGAATGCGGCAAGACCTTCGGTTTCAAGAGAGCTTATGAAAATGCAGGATGAAGGCCTTATCGAAGTGCAAAAAGACAGAATAATAATTAAAAATTCGGATGAACTTTTGGAGTTGTAGTGTTGGAAAGGTGCCGGATGAAAAGAAAAGATATTTCGGATAAGGTGTTGGCGGACGGATATAACTGTGCAGCCGCGGTTATGCTCGCCTATGCGGATAAGCATAAGCTTGACAAAGACTTTGTGCTTCGTCTGAGTGGGGCTTTCGGAGTAGGAATGGGGAATATGAATGAAACCTGCAAAGCGGCGACGGGAGCGGTGATGTTACTCGGGCTTGTGAGTGAAAATTCGGATGCTGCAATGCAGCTTTCATCGCTATTTTTGGAAAAATTTGAAAACAGCTGCGGTTCAACTGTATGCAGAAAAATAAGAGGGCTTGATAATGGGGGCATCCCGCTTTGCTCATGCGAGGATGCCGTAAGAAATGCGGTTGAAATACTTGAAAAAGAAATTCTGTAGTGTAACTATAGTTACGGAAACCATAATGTATATTTGCTAATATACATTATGTAAGAGGTGCTTATGGCATAGATTTAAGTAAGTAGGAGGAAATAACAGTGGAAAACAAAATGTTTTGTTATCAGTGTCAGGAAACTGCGGGTTGTACAGGCTGTACAGTTTCGGGTGTTTGCGGCAAAAAGCCTGAGGTAGCCGCAATTCAGGACTTGCTCGTATTTGTAAATAAGGGTATATCCGAGGTTACAACAAGACTCAGAGCTGAGGGAAAAGAGGTTTCAAAAGAAGTTAATCATTTGATAACCTTAAACCTTTTCATAACAATAACCAATGCAAACTTTGACTTTGACGCTATAGCGGATAGAGTTGAGGCAACAATAGCAAAGAGAGATGAGCTTATAAAGGCTCTTGACAATAAGGATAATTTATCCGATGCGGCAACATGGAAGGGTACAAGACAGGAATATGCCGTAAAGGCATTGACGGTAGGAGTTCTTGCTACCGAGAACGAAGATATCAGAAGCCTTAGAGAGCTTGTGATCTACGGATTAAAAGGTCTCAGTGCTTATTCAAAGCATGCAAACGCCTTACTTAAGGATGATGAAGAGGTTGATGCGTTCTTACAGAGAGCATTGGCTGCTACTTTAAACGACAACTTGACGGTTGACGAGCTTGTTGCTCTTGTACTTGAAACAGGTAAGTACGGTGTTGCCGGTATGGCTTTACTTGATGCGGCAAATACGGGGGCTTACGGAAATCCTGAGATAACAAAGGTAAATATCGGTGTTCGCAACAATCCGGGTATTCTTATTTCGGGGCATGACTTAAGAGATATGGAAATGCTCTTAAAGCAGACTGAAGGAACGGGAGTGGATGTATATACTCACTCTGAGATGCTTCCTGCAAATTATTATCCTGCATTCAAGAAATATTCACACTTCGTAGGTAACTACGGAAATGCATGGTGGCAACAAAAAGAGGAGTTCGAGAGCTTCAACGGACCTATCCTCATGACAACAAACTGTATAGTTCCTCCAAAGGACAGCTATAAGGACAGAATCTATACAACAGGTTCTGCAGGCTTCCCGGGATGTAAGCATATTGCCGGCGATATAGGTCAGGAGAAAGATTTCAGCGAGATTATAGAGCATGCCAAGAAGTGTGCGGCTCCTGTAGAAATTGAAAAAGGCGAGATAATAGGCGGTTTTGCTCATAACCAGGTTCTTGCTTTGGCTGACAAGGTGGTTGATGCCGTAAAGACGGGAGCAATTAAGAAATTTGTTGTTATGGGCGGTTGCGACGGTCGTGCAAAGTCAAGAAACTACTATACGGATTTTGCCAAGGCATTGCCTAAGGATACCGTTATTTTAACGGCGGGTTGTGCAAAATATAAGTACAACAAGCTTGCGCTCGGCGATATAGGCGGAATTCCTAGAGTGCTTGATGCGGGTCAGTGCAACGACTCATATTCACTGGCTGTAATAGCGCTTAAGTTAAAAGAAGTATTCGGTCTTGATGACATAAATGATTTACCTATCATTTATAATATTGCTTGGTATGAGCAAAAAGCGGTTATAGTATTGCTTGCCCTCTTATACCTCGGCGTTAAGAACATCCATTTGGGACCGACACTTCCTGCTTTCCTTTCACCTAACGTGGCAAAGGTGCTGGTTGAAAACTTCGGCATAGCTCCTATAGGAAGCGTAGAAGATGACATGAAGTTATTCTTCGGAGAAACTGCATAAATTTTTAGAATTCTAAACCTCACAAGTGAGATATGTATATCGCTTGTGGGGTTTTCTTGCATTGAGGTGGATAAAATTTTAACAAAATCTAGGCTGTTTTGCATAATTTTTATGATATTCCTGTATTTTTTGTATGTAAAGTTGAATTTGAATATGCTTCTTTTGTTTAGGTTGAACAAATTCACCCCTTCATTTTCTACATGACAAAATTTTTGAAAAATGTTATAATTACCTTAAGTTTAGGGTGGTATCAGTATACTAAACTTAATAAAAACAAATGTATATTTAGGAGGATTTTATGTATGAAAAGAAATTTTAAACGTATTTTCGCATTATGCACGGCATTTGTTTTTTTATTTCAAAACGCGGTTTATGCTTCCTCTTTAGGAGCGGGAGGGAATGAAAACGTTTTTGAAGCATTTGAAATGTATTCGGATGAAAGCGCAAGCCCGTCACAGGCAATGCGGCAAAGCGTTTTTTTTAAAGCTGGACAAGAGTCGGTCCTTTATCTTGATAAAGGGAACATAGAAATAACAAATAATGAAATAAGAGCCTATGATACGAACGGCAATCCGGTGACAAAGACGGTTAACGAGAACACCCTTGTTATGCTTGTCACTAAGGAAAAAGCCGTAACACAAAATTTTGTAAGTATAAAGGACTCTAAGGTAAAGCTTGGCATAAAGGATATAAACTTTAAGGGAGCAAGCTTTATACGTATGGAGGGAGAGTGTGAGCTGTCTCTTTTTTTGTACGGAAAAAGTAAGTTTTTAAATACGAATCATGATAAAGCACTTATGCATGTTAACGAAAACTCCGTATTAAGGTTAGGTAGAGAGGGAAGCCTTGATTTTAGTGCCGAGCGTGGACCGGACGGCGCATTTATAGGCGGTGATGCCGGAAATAAAAACGGAAAAATAATTATAGATTCCGGAAAAATAAAAGCTGTAAGTAACGGTCTTGGAGCCTGCATAGGCTCGGGATCTTATGCAACTTACTCCGACATAGAGATAAACGGAGGAGACTTTGATCTTGTAAATCACAGAATATTAGGCGGTGCGGCTCTCGGAAGTGCAAGCGGCAAAGGAAACGGAACAATAAAAATAACGGGAGGAAAATTTAAATTTCATGACGGCTGGGGAGGCACTCATATAGGAGCTTCAGTCTACGGACAAAAGGATGTAGACGGAGTTGTCAGCATAGAAGGCGGTGACTTCAGTTTCACATGGGGAAGACAGATAGACGGTATAAGAGCCGGTAGCGTAAATATAAGCGGCGGTAACATAAATTTTTCAGGAGTAGGTATCTATGCCGATACCATAAATATAAGCGGGGGACTGATAAAGTTTCCTATGGTAACTGATTGGAGATCCGTTACAGCATTAAAGGAATTAAATATAAGCGGCGGTTTTTTAGATATTAAAGGAAAGAATATTATTTCCGAGTCCGGCTTTTTGTATGCACCGAGCTTAAACATAAGCGGAGGAAAGCTGAGAGCTAAAATTGAAACCGGAGATACTTTTCCGGCCCTTAGTGCCGATTATGTAAATATAAGCGGAGGAAGTCTTGATATAGACGGTTCCGGAAAAGACAGTGCCATAGGTGTTTATGATACACTTAAAAATTTAAGTATATCGGGCGGAAGCATCAAGGCAAAAGGAGGAGAGCAAAGCTTTCTTAACATAGGAACCTACAAAAGTGACAAGGATGAAGGAAGTAATGTTTATCCTAAGGATAATAAAGGAAGAAGAGTTTATGAAGTTGTTATAGAAAATGTAGATGACTCTCTAAGAGAGAGCTTAAAAGTAGACGGAGTAAGCTTTAAGGTAGGTCCTTCCATAGAGGGTGATAAAAACTTATATCTTTACCTGAGTGAGGGAAGTCATGAGATAAGCTACGGCAGTGTAAAAAAGACTGTTGAAGTAAAAAATGAAGACTCAAAAAAAGCAAGACTTACATTTAACATAATAGACGGTATAAGCGGTGAAAACATAGAGGCAGATTCTATGGAGGTTTTTAAAGACGGAGTAAGAATCTTTACCGGAAAGCCTTACAAAGATATGCCCTTTGCCGCCGGAGATTATAAGGTGACGGTAGCGAAAAATGGCTATTACAACCGAAATTTTACATTTAAGGCACAGGAAGGAAAGTCCGATACTAAAAATATTATCTTAAATCCTAAAAATGTCGTTGAAACCAAGGTTGAAGCAAAAGAAATGACAAAGGATGAGATAATAAAGGCGGGAGTGGATCCTAACGCACCTGAAAACAAGCATCTTTTTAAATATAAGGTTACTTTTGAGTTTAAAACAAAGAACAGACCTGCAAAGCCTGTAGAGGTTTCATACATAGGAAGAGGGGAAGGAATACCTTTAAAAACGGATTTTATAAGTGTTTCTGCGGGAGAAGGCTCCAAGTATGACATTAAGGTAAAGCCTATAAGCGAAAGATTTTATCTTGTTATATTTTCACAGAGTACATGGCTAAAGGAAATGTATGATGTTTCTTTGATAGTAAAGAATAACTCGAGATTTGAAAGTCTGACAAATGTCAAAGCAAGTCTTGACGAGCTTAGTGAGGGTATATCTCTTGCAAAGCTTGAAAGCGGTGAGCAGGAGCTTACAAAAACCATAGAGAATATAGGACCGATGGAAAGTACAAGCCTTAACTGGATAGTTAAAGGAGACAGTGAAGGAGAGTACGGTATAAGCGGTAAGGTTACGGGAGAGATGAGCGGAGGCGGTCAAAGCTTTGAAAATACCTTCGTAACCAAGGATGCAATAAAGGTGCTTGCGGGAAAGGCACTTCATTTGTACATAAGCGCAGAAGACAGAACATGGCAAAATGACAGATACCTTGTAAATTTCGAACTTGTAAATACATCAAAAAAGCCTGTTTATGACATAGATTTAAAACTTGACAAGGAACAACAGTATAAGATAACAAGAAGACTTGGAGGAAACACCTTAAAAGAGTATAAGGATGAAGAACTTAAAGATAATAAGGTAAAGGTGGAAGTATTAAATCCGGGAGAAAGCCTGAGTCTTGATTTTGAAACTCTTATAGATTTTGAAAAGGATGTAGAGTACGAGATTGTAGATAAATGGCTTACCATGCTTGACGGAAGTACGACAAAGATACCTTATACCTTCAGACTTGTAAAGGGAAGGTACACTCCCGAGTATTTATGCCTTGCGGAGTTTGATACCTTAAAGACATGCAATTCTCCGGATCCTGTAGATTTACTTAGCGGAAAGTTTATCTGGAGCTATAGGGACATATCTACAAACGGAAATAAAGAGCTTTCGTACGTGAGGAGCTATAAAACCCCGAGACTTGCAAGCGCAAGTGAAGCAGGCTACGGTTGGAGTTCAAACCACGACTTTTTATTAAAGGTTGAAGAAGACAGAACCGTGGTAAAGCTGCCGGGAGAGGAAGAGAGCATATTCAGAAAAGAAGGAGACAGATATGTATCGGCTTCAGGTTCAAACTGGTACATAGAAGAGCTTAACAAAGAATATATCCTCAACATGGGAAAAGGAAGGACAATAAAATTTGACAGTAGGGGATATATATCGGAAACCGATTTCGGAGGAGGCGATAAGACAAGCTATATATGTGATAATGATGCAAGAATTGTCTATATAGGGAAAAAAGCCGGAAGTCTTAATTTTAACTACAATGAAAAAGGTTTACTTGAAAGTATAAATGAAAGCGCAGGGGCAAGGGTAACTTATGAGTATGATGAAAAAGGAAGACTTATAAAGGTAACAAACCCGGACGGTGACAGCTTTAGCTATACTTACGATGAAAATAATCTTTTAAAGACCGCAAGCGATTTAAACGGAAATATCTATGTAACAAATACTTACGACGATAAAAACAGAGTAATACATCAAAGCGTAGAGGGTATGGGTGATATTAACTATACCTACGACAGTGATAAAAGACATAATTCTTACACGACGGAATCGGGAAATACGGTAAGTATAGATTATGACACAAAAAACAGGATAACGGCTAAAACGGACGGGGCGGGAAGTGAAAGCTATGTATACGATAATAATAACCGTCTTATAAAAGAGACCGATAAAAACGGTAATGTAACAAGCTATACCTACAATGATGCTTCTTACCTTACTCTTATTACCTATGCCGACAATACGACAACGTCCTATGATTATGATGACATGGGCAGGATAACAGGCATAACGGACAGCTTGGGAGCAAAAGAAAGCTATACCTATGACGGGGCAGGAAATATACTCACAAAAAGGGATAAAAACGGCAATGTAACAAGCTATACCTATGATGAGAACTCAAACCTTGTAAAAGAAAAGCTTCCAAACGACAGTATTAACACATACAGCTACGACTCCAAAGGAAATATGATAAACTCACAAACCGGAGCCGGAGAGTTAAAGTACAGCTATGATAACAGTAACAGAAAAGTAAGTGAAGAGAAGTTTGCAGGAAGAGGAAGCTATAAATACACATATTCCCCTTCCGGAAAGCTCTTAAGCGTAACGGATCCTTTAGGGGGAGTTACAAGCTATGAGTATAATGAAAACGGCTATGAAACTTCGATTACGAATGCTAAAAACGTTACTACACATAAGGAGTATACCGTAGACAATAAAATCAGCCGCATATATGATGATACAAGAAGCATAAGCTATCATTATGACAGTGCGGGTCGTCTTACAGAGATAAGAAATGACAAGGATGAAAGCAGCATTACTTATGAGTATGACAGTCTTGACAGAGTTATTAAAACTACGGATGCCTTGGGTAACGAAACCTCTTATACTTACGACAAGGTAGGAAATACACTTAGTATAACGGATGCTCTGGGAAATA
>CAUQXC010000007.1:0-149092 GCA_963522175.1 uncultured Lachnospiraceae bacterium | reverse complement strand
GTTTAATCTTCAATTTTCAAGGTTCTTTTGTTTTATTGCCCCTCAAGAGCAACTCGTATAGTCTATCATACGACTAAGTTACTGTCAAGCTTTTTTTATTTTTTTTCTTTCAAATACTTTCAAGTAACTAACGGAGAAAGAGGGATTTGAACCCTCGCGCCGGTTGCCCGACCTACACCCTTAGCAGGGGCGCCTCTTCGGCCTCTTGAGTATTTCTCCAACTGTCTTTTTGAGACTTTACGTATTATACAGGATGTTCTTATGTATTGTCAACCTTGTTTTTGCATTATTTTTTAATTTTTCGAAGGCCACTACATCTTGTAATTTACTTAGTTTTTTTATCTATATATTCCTGTATTCTGTCTTTTACCATGGCGGCTATTTCAACTGTTTTCATATTTTTATATTCATCACTGTCGATCACCGGTAAAAAATTAACACTTACATCTACCTTTTTTAAACCCTTCTCATCAAAAGGCTTATAACAATCGGTTATTGCAACCGGCACTATACTTGCCCCGGACATTGTTGCCGACTTGAAAGCCCCCGCTTTCATTTCCAGAAGCTTGTTTCCTTCATGGGATCTTGTACCTTCCGGAAAAATCAAAAAATTATATCCGTTTTTCAATTCTTGATTTACTTTTTTTATAACTTCCATTGAAGCTTTTATATCACTTCTGTCTATGGCTATTCCTCTTACGAGCTTTATTACCTGTTTTACCAAAATTATACCTGCATATTCCTTTTTTATAACTATTCCGAAGGGTCTTTCATGTGCTTCTATAATCGCCAAAGTATCATAATAACCTTGATGATTCGGACATATTAAATATCCGTCTTCTTTCGGTAAATTTTCGCTTCCGCTCACATGTACCTTAACTCTTCCCATTTTATTCGCTTTTACGGCTATATTCCTTAAAAGAGAATATTTCTCATTTTGACTGTATTTTTCTTCATTACGGCAAAATTTATTCATTTTATAAATTATATGAGGAATATGAAATATATTTCCAAATATCATTATTATCAGCCTGAGCCAATTCATTTGTCCTTCTTTCCACACAATAAAGGCAATAGACTTATCTACTGCCTTTACTGTCCTAGTTATCCTTTGTTTCTCTTACCTTTGCAATACTTGCAACTCTTATATCATCATCTTTACCTATATCTATAAGCTTTACACCCGAGGTGTTTCTGCTTATAACGGATATGCTGTCCGTTTCTATCCTTATAAGTATTCCTTTATTTGTTATTATAAATACTTCTCTGTTGTCATTGACAAGCTTGGCTCCTACAAGATTTCCGGTTTTTTCGGTAACCTTATAACAAATTATACCTTTTCCGGCTCTTTTTTGTACCTTAAACTCGCTGACAGCTGTTCTTTTTCCCATTCCGTATTCGGATACGGTCAAAAGATATTTTCCTTGGAGACAAAGCTGCATACCTATTATTTCATCATCATTCGAGAGCCTCATAGCTATTACTCCCATTGAATTTCTTCCGGTTTCTCTTACATCTTTTTCATGTATGCGCACACACATTCCCTTTTTTGAAACCAATAGTAGGTCACTGTTTCCGTCTGTACTCTTAACCTCTATGAGTTCATCCGTTTCCTTTAAGGATATTGCTATAAGACCCGTTTTTCTTATTTTCTCGAACTCTTTGAGAGAAGTCTTTTTAATCATTCCCTGCTTTGTCGTCATTAACAGGTACTTATCTTCGGAATTATCCTCATTAGGTATGATTGCACTTATCTTTTCATCAGGAAGCAGTTGCAATAAATTAACTATAGCGACACCTCTTGAAGTTCTGCTTGCATCAGGTATCTTATAGCCTTTTATCCTGAATACTCTTCCTTTATTTGTAAAGAAGCAGATAAAATTATGAGTATGAGTCATTATAATATCGGCTATAAAGTCATCCTCTATGGTTTGCATACCCTTTATGCCTTTTCCGCCTCTGTTTTGTGCCCTGAAATTATCCGGACTCATTCTCTTTATATAACCGAGATTCGTAAAAGCGATAACCGTATCTTCATTAGGTATCAAATCCTCATCATCTATATCTTCATCATGCGTGAAGCCGGTTCTTCTGTCATCTCCGTACTTATCTTTTATAATATTAATTTCATCTCTTATTACAGATAAAAGCATATTTTCATCTTCCAATATGGATATGTAATATTTTATTTTTTCCTGCAATTCATTAAACTCGGATAAGAGCCTGTCTCTTTCCAAACCTGTCAGAGCACGCAGTCTCATATCGACTATCGCCTGAGCCTGAGCATCGCTGAATCCGAATCTTTTTATAAGTTCTTCTTTCGCCACGGCAATATTGGCACTGGCTCTTATAATTTTTATTACTTCATCTATACTGTCGAGAGCCTTTAAAAGTCCCTCTAAAATATGAGCTCTTTCCTTAGCTTTGTTGAGATCGTACTTAGTTCTCCTTGTTATTACTTCTTCCTGATGCTCCAAATAATGCTTCAACATTTCAAGTATGTTAAGTGTCTTAGGCTCATTATTTACCAAGGAAAGCATATTTACACCGAATGTTTCCTGAAGCTGAGTATGCTTATAAAGTCTGTTGAGAATAACATTTGCATTAACATCCCTTCTAAGCTCAATAACAATCCTCATTCCTTCACGGTTTGATTCGTCTCGAAGTTCTACTATCCCGTCTATTTTTTTATCATTTACAAGCTCCGCTATTTTTTCTATAAGTCTTGCCTTATTTACAAGATAAGGTAATTCCGTTATTACTATTCTTGTTTTTGAATTAGGCATAGCCTCTATATCAGCCACGGCTCTTACTTTTATTTTTCCTTTTCCTGTCCTGTATGCCTCATTTATTCCCGATTTTCCTAAGATATTTGCACCTGTAGGAAAGTCCGGTCCTTTTATTATTTCCAGAATTTCATCTATATATGTTTCCTTAGCTTCCATTCTGTTTTCAATAATTTTATTTACGGCATCTATAAGCTCTCTTAAATTATGCGGCGGTATGTTGGTTGCCATTCCCACCGCTATACCGGTTGTTCCGTTTGCGAGAAGATTAGGAAATCTTGAAGGCAGCACCATAGGTTCTTTTTCGGTATCGTCAAAGTTAGGTATAAAATCAACGGTATCCTTATTGATATCCGAAAGCATTTCCATAGCAATTTTACTGAGTCTTGCCTCCGTATATCTCATAGCCGCCGCACCGTCTCCGTCAATGGAACCGAAATTTCCGTGTCCGTCAACAAGAGGATATCTCATAGACCATTCCTGTGCCATATTTACTAAAGCACCGTATATGGATGAGTCACCGTGCGGATGATACTTACCCATAGTATCACCTACTATACGGGCACATTTTCTGTGAGGTTTGTCCGGTCCGTTATTAAGTTCTATCATAGAATATAAAACTCTTCTTTGAACAGGCTTTAAACCGTCCCTTATATCCGGCAAAGCTCTTGATGCTATTACACTCATCGCATAATCTATATAAGATTTTTCCATAGTTTTCTTTAAGTCTATTTCATTTACTTTATCGAAAACATTAGCTTCCATAATTAAACTCCTTCTTAAATATCAAGGTTTCGAACATATTTAGCATTTGCTTCAATAAATTCTCTTCTCGGCTCCACATCATCACCCATAAGAGTGGTAAAGGTCAAATTTGTTTCCGATAAATTTTCTTCATCCAAAACTACTTTCAATAAAACTCTTCTTTCCGGATCCATAGTGGTTTCCCAAAGCTGATCCGCATTCATCTCACCGAGACCTTTATATCTTTGTATTTTATTGTTTTGGTCTCTTCCAACCTCATTTAAGATACCGTTTAACTCATCATCACTGTAAGCATACCATACTTTTTTATTCTTCTCCAGCTTATATAAAGGAGGCTGTGCCAAATAAACATGTCCTTCCTTTATAAGTTCTGGCATAAATCTATAGATGAAAGTAAGCATCAGAGTATCTATATGGGAACCGTCAACGTCGGCATCCGTCATTATTATAATTTTATTATATCTTAATTTTGATATATCGAAATCCTCATGTATTCCGGTACCGAAAGCCGTTATCATGGCTCTTATTTCCGCATTTGAGAAAACTTTATCTATTCTTGCCTTTTCTACGTTAAGTATTTTTCCTCTCAAAGGAAGGATAGCCTGAGTATCCCTTTTTCTGGCGGATTTTGCAGAACCTCCCGCAGAATCTCCCTCCACTATAAAAATTTCACATTCCTCTGCGTTCTTGCTTGAGCAGTCCGCAAGCTTTCCCGGAAGTTTTAAACCGTCAAGAGCCGATTTTCTTCTGGTTAAATCTCTCGCCTTTCTTGCTGCGGCTCTCGCTCTTTGCGCAAGTATCGCTTTTTCGCAAATAGTTTTTGCAACAGCCGGATTTTGCTCTAAAAAATAAGTAAGCTGCTCGGAAACTATGGAGTTAACCGCAATTAAAGCCTCGGAATTTCCAAGCTTCTGCTTTGTCTGTCCCTCAAATTGAGGCTCGGAAACCTTTACGGATATAATAGCCGTCAAGCCTTCTCTTATATCTTCGCCGGATAAATTTTCTTCATTATCTTTTATTATTTTATTTTTTCTTGCATAATCATTAAAGGTTTTTGTTAATGAATTTTTAAATCCTGTTAAATGTGTACCGCCCTCGGGAGTATTTATATTATTAACAAAAGTATAAATATTCTCGGTAAAGCTATCATTGTGTTGCATAGCAACTTCAACATATACTTTTTCTTTTTCTCCCTCACAGTACAAAATATTTTTGTATATAGCTTCTTTTCCCTTATTGAGATATTCAACAAATTCTTTTATACCGCCTTCGTAGTGAAAGCTTTCTTCTCTTTTTTCTTCTCTGTTATCTTTTAAGGTGATTTTTAAATTTTTGGTGAGAAAAGCCGTTTCTCTGAGTCTGACTCTCAAAATATTATAATCATAAACTGTCTCTTCAAATATGCTGTCATCAGGTAAAAATCTAACCTGAGTTCCGTGCTTTTCTTTGCTGCATTCTCCTACAACCCTAAGCTTTTGAGAAACATTTCCGCGCTCAAACTTCATTTCATGGATTTTTCCGTCTTTATAAACCCTTACCTCGAGATTTTTTGACAAAGCGTTTACAACAGAAGCTCCAACTCCGTGCAATCCTCCGGAAACCTTATATCCTCCGCCTCCGAATTTTCCTCCTGCATGCAATATTGTAAAAACAACTTCCAGTGCCGATACACCCGCTTTTTTTTGTATATCTATAGGTATACCTCTTCCATCATCCGATACACTTATTGAATTATCTTCATTTATAATAACTTCTATAGACGAACAAAAACCTGCCAATGCCTCATCTACTGAATTATCAACAATTTCATAAACCAAGTGATGCAGACCTCTTGATGAAATGGATCCTATATACATACCCGGTCTTTTTCTTACAGCTTCAAGGCCTTCCAGTATTTGTATTTGCGAAGCATCATATTCTGTACTCATAAAAATCTCCTTTTATTCACTGCCGATTTTTCCTTCACTGATTTTGAATATCTTATTTATATCCACATTTCTTTTCAAAAAATCTTCTATACCTGTGCAACTTATTATTGTCTGTATATGCTTTATACTATTTAAAAGCTTGTCTTGTCTTAGTTCATCAAGCTCCGACAAAACATCATCAAGTAAAAGTATGGGATAATCTCCCGTACTTTTTTCCACCAATTCTATTTCCGACAACTTTAAAGATAAGGCAACCGTTCTTTGTTGTCCCTGAGATGCATATTTTCTTGCATCTATAGGAGAATCTGTATTAAGTGATTTTATAAAAAAACCTATATCGTCTCTGTGAGGTCCCACGCCGGTAGTTTTTAGTCTACAATCATTTTCCCTTGACAGAAATAATTTTTTTTCAAAATCCGAAAAAGAAACATTTTTATCATATTCTATATTTAATTCTTCTATTTCCGATGTTAAATCAAAATGAATTTTCTTAATTATTGAATTTAGAATATCTATAAAACTTTCTCTTTGTTTTATTATTTCCTTTCCATACTTAACAAGCTGCATATCCCATATATCCAGTGTATCTTTAAAATCATCTCTGAAATACAGTTCTTTCAAAAGCTTATTTCTTTGATTCAAAACCTTATTATATTCAATTAATGAATTTAAGTACAGCTTATCAAGCTGACAAAGTTCCAAATCTATAAATTTTCTCCTTTCGGACGGTCCGTCTTTTATTATACTCAAATCTTCCGGAGAAAAAAATACAACATTTGCAAGTCCGAATAAATCACTCGCTTTTTTTATAGGCATAGAATTGATGGCTATTCCTTTTGATTTATTTTTCTTTATATGAATATCAATCCTGTTTTCCACACCCTTTTTCTCTATATAAACTTTTATATGACAATCATCTTTATTAAAATTTATAAGCTCTTTATCATTTGAGGCTCTGTGTGATTTCGAAGTTATACAAAGATATATCGCTTCCAGAATATTTGTTTTTCCTTGAGCATTATTTCCGTAAAGTATATTTATCCCTTTATCAAATTCTATGCTTTCATACTCGTAATTTCTGTAATTACTTAGCTCCAACGATTTTATAATCATGTCCGTCATAGGTAAATGTATCGTTTTCTCTGAGTTTCTTTCCTCTTTGATATTCTACCTGACCATTTACCGAAACCTCTCCGTTTTTTATAGCATACTTTGCATCCGAACCCATTTGAAATTCACCGCTCAGCTTTAAAACCTGTTCCAATTTTATATATTCATCTCTTATGCTTATTTCTTTCATCTTTACTCCTAGACCACAAAATTAACAGGCAATATCAGATATATATATTTGCCTTCATTATCTCTTATGAAACAAGGAGATTTTGGATTTGTCATATATATATCCACATTTTCATCATCAATAACCTTAAGAGCATCTATAAGAAATTTCGGATTAAAAGCTATCATAAGATTTTTTCCCGAAATATCACAATCAAGACCTATATCCATACTTCCTATACTTGACTTGATTTTTAATGTTAAGCCGGCTTCATTTATATCGAAAATTATAGGCTTGTGATCGTTTTCTCTTATAAGAGTCATAGCCTGGTCTATACTTGACACAAGCTTATTTTTATTTATGTTAAGCTTTGTTTCGTAATCGGATAAAAGCATGTGATTTATCTGAAAATATTCTCCGTCAATAAGCCTTGAAACTACACTTGTGTTGTCAAACTCAAATAAAATATGATTTTTACTGAAGTATACAAGAACCTCCTTGTCATTGTCGGAACTTATTATTTTACTAAGCTCGTTAAGTGTCTTTGAAGGAACAATAACCTTTTGCTCCGGATAGTTTTCCTTCATATCCACATTTCTTATGGATATTCTGTGCCCATCCAAAGTAACAAATTTTAATTTTTGATTTTCAACTTCCATAAGTTCTCCGGACATCATTTTATTGCTGTCATTGTTATCCACTGAAAATATGGTTTGTCTTATGGATTCTTTTAAAGTAAATTGCGAAATTGAAATATATTTATCTTTTTCTATATACGGGAGATAGCTGAAATCATCCCCGTCCATTCCCTGTATATTGAATATAGCCTTGTTGCAGCTTACCACAGCCGAAAGATTGTCCGTTTTAATTACAATATCTTCATCTTCGGCATCCAATTTTCTTACTATATCATATATAAGTTTTGCAGCCAGAGCTATTTTTCCCTTTTCTTCAATTTTTCCTTCTACAGTAGTTTCTATAGCAAGTTCTTCATCATTGGCACATAATTTTATAATAGAAGATGAAGCGTCAAATAATATACATTCCAAAATGGGGTTTGTTGTTTTGCCCGATACGACAGCTTTTAAAACTATGTTTAAGGCACTTAAAAGATTTTCTTTTTTAAAAATTAGTTTCATTGGTTTCCTTTCCGAAAAGCAAAATTGCATAGATATATTAATAATATATTTCAGTAATATGAGTAGTAGGGGATGTGGTTTTGTTGAAAACCCCTACAAGTCAGTTTAAAATATAGCTTTTTTGTGACTATAAATTTGTTGGAACCGTATTGAATTATTGTTGCTTTACTGTGGAGAAAGCTTCTTTTTTATAATTGCAATACTGTCGGTAATTTCCCTGTCATTAGATTCAAGAGCCTTATTTATAAAGTTTATTGAATTAATGATTGTAGAGTGATCTCTGCCGCTTAAGCTTCTGCCTATTTCCTGATAAGTGGCATCAGTCATATTTCTGCAAAGATAAACGGCTATATGTCTCGGAACTGCTATTTCCTTAGGTTTTTTCTTGCCTGTAATATCGCTTTTTGATATACCGAAATGTTCGGCTACAATCTGGATAATATATTCGTTATCAAGCTTTATAGGAGTACTCGGACTTATTAAATCCTTAAGTGCTTCCTGTGCGAGTTTTAAATCGATTTTCTTGTTATTAAGAAGCTTGCTCGTAGCAATAATTTTATTTAAAGCTCCTTCAAGTTCTCGGATGTTACTTTCTATATTGGTCGCAATATAATGAAGAACATCTTTACTAATGTTCATTCCGTCGGTTTCACCTTTTTTCTCGAGTATAGCCATTCGTGTTTCATAATCGGGAGTAGTAATATCTACCGTAATTCCCCATTCAAATCTTGAAGTTAAACGCTTATCAAGAGTCTTTAAATCTTTCGGAGGTTTATCCGAAGATATGATAATTTGTTTTTTTCTGTCATAAAGAGTATTGAAAGTGTGGAAAAATTCTTCCTGGGTACTTTCTTTATTTATGATAAACTGGATATCATCTATCAGAAGTATATCAAGATTTCTGTATCTGTCTCTAAAAGCGGCAGTTGTATTCGTTCGTATGGCTTCAATCAATTCATTTGTGAATTTTTCGCTTGTTACGTAAAGAACCTTTGTATCGGGATCTTTTTCCAAAACAAAATTTGCAATACTGTGCATGAGGTGGGTTTTACCCAGTCCCGGACCGCTGTAAAGAAACAGAGGATTATAAGTGTCTCCCAAGGAGCGTGAGACTGCGAGAGAGGTAGCATGTGCCATGGTATTGCTGGATCCGACAATAAAATTTTCAAATTTATATTTTGAATTAATATTAGCTTTTTGGAAAATTTCGCTGTTTACCGTCTTTTTCTCGTTACTTATTATTGATTTAAGTTTTTTATCGCCGGCATCGTAAGCGTCCTTAACAAAAGTAATGCTGCATTTGATATTTAAAGTCATATCTATAGCAGCGGATATTATCTTATTGAATTTACTGTCGACAAAATAAATATAGAAATCGTCGATTTCATCCTTATTTTTAAAAGTAATATATAGATTAAGGCTTCCGTCCTTAAGTCTTTCCAAAAAGCTCGGTTCGAGAGGAACCAACCATGTCTGATAAGACAAGTTGCTTATGTCATATTCTTTCAGAATATAATCAATGACGTAATCCCACCTGTCTTTAATTAAATCAAAATTGTCCATTATCATACCTATCCCATTATTAAGTACAGTTATGTTTAGATTATATCAAAATATAAAGCTATAAGCAAGAATAATAAAATTAAGTTATCAACAAAATGTGGAAAAGTATGTGTATAACTATCAGTGGATAGCATTATTTTGTTTTAATTTGAAATAAAATTGTGGAAAAGCGTGAAAACTTTTATAAACATCAAAACAGCTTTAAATATAAAGATGAAAAAAGAATAGGAAATCGGAAATATACAAGTTGTACACATTTTTGTAAACAATTTTGTGGAAAAAAAACTGTGGAAAAATTTAAATTTTAATATTATAATAAAAAAAAATTTACGGGAGATTTGTTATGAATGAGATGAGAGAGAATAAAAGTTATGATCTGGTGATTACGTCTGTTTTTGTATCTATTATAGTAATACAGGCAATAGTACCTATGCTCGGATACATACCTGTTTTTGCGATAAATGCCACTATAATTCAGGTAACCGTAGCTATAGGAGCAATAATTTTAGGGGCAAAAAAGGGAGCTTTTCTCGGCCTTGTATTCGGGCTTACAAGTATATGGAAAAATACTTTTACACCTAATCCGTCAAGCTTCATATTTTCACCCTTTGTTGAGGTGGGAGGTTACCACGGAGATTATAGAAGTTTGATAATAAGTCTCATACCGAGAATTTTGATAGGTTTATCGGCGGCAACGGTTTATATTTATTTTGATAAGAAAAATAAAAGAAAAACAGGTTTGATTTTATCCGGAGCCGTATCTTCGATGACCAATACAATCTTGGTAATGCTCGGAATTTTTCTTCTTTACGGACATGAGTATGCAGGAGTAAGAGAACAAACTATACTGGCACTTCCCGGTATAATAATGGGAATAATAGGAACTCAGGGAGTTTTGGAAGCTATAGTAAGTGCGGTTTTATGTTTAGGTGTGGGTAATGTTTTACTTAAAGCGCTTGAAAGATAATTTATGCTTGACTTAGACTTATACTTTAATTATAATGATTTAGAATGTTCTCAAAAAGAGAGACAACAGTTTTAAGGGAAGAACAGATATTTAAAAGGAGGTGCGTATCATGAAAATGACATTTCAACCTAAGAAAAGATCAAGAGCTAAGGTTCACGGTTTTAGAGCAAGAATGTCTACACCGGGCGGCAGAAAAGTTTTAGCAGCCAGAAGAGCAAAGGGAAGAGCAAAATTATCGGCATAATCATCTGTCGAATTGCAACAGGGACAGTCTTATGACTGTCCCTGTTTTATGATAAAGTAGGGTATATAATGAATAGATTTCCGTCTGTAAAAGAAAATAGAGATTTTAAGTTGGTTTATAACAAGGGAAAATCATTCGCAAATAAGTATTTGGTAATGTATGTATTGGAAAAAGAATCCGGGGAAAGCAGCAGAATAGGTATATCTGTATCAAAAAAGGTCGGAAACAGCGTTATAAGACATAACAGATGCAGAATAATCAGAGAAATATTCAGACTTAATATTGAAAAGCTCAAAGGGATTTATGATATAATAGTTGTTGTAAGAAACAATGCAAAGGATATAAGTTACGCTGATATGGAAAGTGCGTATATGCATTTACTCAGGCTGCACGGAATAATGGTTTTGTAGTCTTATTTACTTGTAATAATATAGCTTATATAGTAAAATTATGCATTAGGATAAAGAGGTATTATGTTGAAAAAAAGTTTAATATACTTAATAAGATTGTATCAAAGATATATATCTCCTCTTAAATGGAGGACCCATTGTATATATACGCCTACATGTTCGGGATATGCGATTGAAGCTATAAATAAACACGGTGTTTTGAAGGGTGGTCTTTTATCTTTATGGAGGATAATAAGATGTAATCCTTTTTCTAAAGGCGGATATGATCCGGTACCTTAATAAATTTTGGAGGAATTATCTTGGAAATTTTACTTTTAACTAAGTCAAGTGCCCCTGTTATAGGATGGGTTGCAGACATACTTGGCTACATTATGAACATTATATTTCAGGTTACGGCAAGGTTTGGAATTGTAAATATAGGTTGGAGTATAATAATATTTACCGTTATTATGAACCTTATATTGCTTCCGCTTACAATAAAGCAGCAAAAGTCATCCAAGCTTATGACTGTTATGCAGCCTGAAATACAGGCTATACAAAAAAAATATAAAGGAAAAACAGATCAGGATTCAATGCTTAAGCAGCAAAATGAAATGAAGGCTGTTTATGAAAAATATGGAACCAGTATGACGGGCGGTTGTGTACAGTTGGCTATACAAATGCCTATTTTGCTTGCTTTATATCAAGTTATAATTAAGATACCGGCTTATGTAAGCAGTGTAAGACTTGTTTTTGAAAATATAGCAAATCCTCTTATGCAGGAGCCGAATTGGACAAGCAAGGTGGCTGATATTGCCACTTCTCTTAGGATGCCTATAGATAAAATAGATTATACGGATATAGGAAGGGTTATAGATCTTCTCTATAAGTTTACTCCTGCTAATTGGGAAAAGCTTAAAGAAATATTTCCTAACTTAATAACTGTTTTAAATGAAAATGTACCTCATATTGAAAGTATGAATATGTTTTTCGGTATAAATCTGGCTACAGCTCCGTGGCAGGGTTTTGATAAGATTAATATTGCTTGGATAATACCTGTTTTATCGGGACTTACTCAGTGGTATTCAACCATTCTTATGATGAAAAATCAGCCTAATAATGATGATTCGCCTATGGGTCAGAATATGAAATCTATGAACAGTGTGATGCCTCTTATGTCTGTTTGGTTTTGTTTTACATTGCCGGCAGGACTCGGTTTATACTGGATAGCTTCGGCGGCGGCACGTATTCTTCAGCAGTTGGCAATAAACAAATATCTTGAAAAAATAGATATAGAAAAGATGGTTGAAGATAACTTAAAAAAGTCAAATGAAAAAAGAGCAAAAAAAGGATTGGCACCTCAAAGAATAGATAAAAATGCTATTGAAAAGGCGAAAAGAGAAGAAGAAAGAAAAGAAAAAGAAGAAGTTTTAGAGGAAGAAAAAAAGGAAAAAAGTAAAAAGCATGTAGAAGAATCTACAACTTATTACAGTGAAAATGCAAATTCGGGATCTTTGGCATCCAGAGCAAATATGGTTGCTATGTTTGATAAAAAAAATAATAAGAAAAAATAGGGGGATGCTTAATGGATAAGATTACAATAAGTGCGAAATCTTATGATGAGGCTGTTAATGAAGCTATTTTGAAGCTAGGTACAACAAGCGACAATATGATCATCGAAGTAGTGTCGGAAGGAAGAAACGGTTTTTTAGGATTATTTTCAAAACCTTGGGTAATCAATGTCACAAAAAAAATTGATGTAAAAGAAAACCCTGAAAAAGAATTAAAGAAAACGGTAAATAAAGAAGTTAGAGAAGCGAAGAAGGAAGTAAAAAAAGCCGAACCTGAAAAGAAAATTGAAAAATCTCATGAAAAAGCAGTTGAAAAAAAGGTGAATGAGAAAGATGAAAAACCGGTTGAAGTAAGTAAGAATCTTGAAAATATAAAAGATACGGTAAAGGATTTTCTTACTAAAGTTTTGGGAAGCATGGGATTAAAGGTGGATTATGAATTTAATTTCGATGAAGTAGATAAATCTCTTAATATACTTATGGTAAGTGAAGAAGATATGGGAATAATCATAGGTAAAAGAGGACAAACTTTGGATTCAATCCAATATCTTGTGGGTCTTGTTGTAAATAAGAATACCGATGATTACATACGCATAAAGTTGGATACTGAAAATTACAGAGAAAGAAGAAGAGAAAAGCTTTATTCACTTGCAAAAAGCATAGCAAGCAAGGTAAAGAAAACAAGAAAAGCGGTAACCTTGGAGCCTATGAATCCTTATGAAAGAAGAATAATACACAGTGCCTTACAAAATGATAATTTTGTAACTACAAAAAGTGAGGGTGATGAGCCTTTCAGATATATAGTGGTATTACCTAAGGGAAATTTTTACAGAAGAAATAACAGAAGGTTTAGCGAAAATAAGAAAAACAGTCAAATAGACTAGCCTTGTGAAAGAGGGCTATTGATGCTTTTAGTGTGTCAATGGTTCTCTTTTTTATTAAAGTATATTGGAGGTTTTATGATAAAAAATGAGACTATTGCAGCTATAGCTACAGGCTTAAGTAATTCAGGTATAGGAATAATAAGAATAAGCGGAGAAAATGCTGTAGATGTTGCGGATAAAATATTTTATACAAAGGACGGATTAAAAACGAAAAAAAGCCATACCATAAGTTACGGATATATAGCGGATAACGGGGAAATAGTTGATGAAGTTTTGGTAATGCTTATGAAAGCACCTAAAACTTATACAGGAGAAAATACTGTTGAAATTAATTGTCATGGTGGAATTGTAGTTTTACAAAAAGTTTTGAAGCTGGTTTTAAAAGCAGGTGCAAGACTTGCCGAGCCCGGCGAGTTTACAAAAAGGGCTTTTTTAAACGGTAAAATGGATTTGAGTAAAGCTGAAGCCGTTATTGATATAATTAATGCTAAAAATGAATATGCTTTAAAATCCGGAATAAGTCAATTAAACGGAAATATTAAAAATAAAATTTATAATTTAAGAGAAAAAATTTTGCATGAAATAGCTTTTATAGAATCGGCTCTCGATGATCCTGAAAATTATAGCCTGAAAAACTATCCTAAAAAGCTTGAAAATATGATCAAATATATAAAAATTGATATTGAAAAGCTTATAAAAAGTTTTGAAAACGGAAAAATAATAAAGGAAGGTGTTGAGACGGCAATAATAGGACGTCCAAATGCCGGAAAATCTTCCTTACTTAATTTACTTGTAAAGGATGAAAGGGCTATAGTAAGTGACATTGAAGGTACGACCAGAGATACTATACGAGAATATATAAATTTGGGAGGTATTAATCTTAATATTACGGACACGGCGGGAATAAGAAAAACTTTGGATAATATAGAAAAAATAGGAGTTGAAAAAGCAAGAGATGCCGCGGATAAGGCTGATTTTGTTATCCTTGTTACAGACAGTACAAAACAGCTTTGTGATGAAGATAAGGAGCTTTTTAAATATATAGAGGATAAGAAAGCTATTATTTTATTGAATAAGGCGGATATTAATCCTATAGTGAAACTTGAAGATATTTTAAAATATTCAAATAAAAAGTGTATAGTATTTTCAACAAAGGACAATATAGGTCTGGATGAATTGGAAAGTGAAATAAAATCTATGTTTTATAAAGGTGATATTGATTTTAATGATGAAATATATATTACAAATGCAAGACATATAGAAGCTTTGGAGAGTGTTTTAGATTCTTTGGATATGGTACTTTCAAGTATAGAGGAAGGCTTGCCTGAAGATTTTTATTCCATAGATATGCTTAATGCTTATGAATCCTTGGGAATAATAACAGGTGAGGCTTTGGAGGATGATTTGATAAATAAAATATTCAGTAAATTTTGTATGGGGAAATAAAATGAATTTTGTAGTGGAAAAATACGATATTATTGTAGTCGGAGCCGGACATGCCGGTTGTGAAGCTGCACTGGCAGCAGCCAGATTGGGAATGAAAACAATAGTTTTTACAGTAAGCGTGGAGTCAATAGCACTTATGCCCTGTAATCCGAATATAGGCGGGACTTCAAAAGGTCATTTGGTAAAGGAACTGGATGCTTTGGGAGGAGAAATGGGTATAAATATAGATAAAACATTTATACAATCCAAAATGCTTAATGTATCAAAGGGTCCGGCTGTTCATTCACTTAGGGCTCAAGCAGATAAGTCAGAATATTCTAAAAATATGAGATTAGTTTTAGAAAATACAGAAAATTTAAGTATAAAGCAAGCGGAAGTAACCGAATTGATCATTGAAGAAAAGGAGGGAAAAAAAGAATGTAAGGGAGTTAAAACCGTATCGGGAGCCATGTATTTTGCCAAAGCTGTAGTTTTATGTACCGGAACATACCTGAAATCACGTTGTATATACGGTGAAATAAGTGAAGATACGGGCCCTAACGGATTAAAAAATTCAAAATTTTTTACTCAGTCCTTGATTGACAACGGTATAAAAATGTACAGGTTTAAGACGGGAACTCCGGCAAGAATAGATAAAAGAAGTATTGATTTTTCAAAAATGGAGGAGCAATTCGGTGATACGCCTATAGTTCCGTTTTCTTTTACAAGTGACAGAGATAAGATACAAAAAGACCAGATAAGCTGTTATTTAACATATACAAATGAAGAAACACATAAAATAATTAAAGATAACATAGGTCGTTCTCCAATGTATTCAGGCGAAATAGAGGGAACGGGCCCCAGATATTGCCCTTCTATAGAAGATAAGGTAATGAAGTTTCCGGATAAAGACAGGCATCAGATATTTGTAGAACCTGAAGGTCTATATACAAATGAGATGTATTTGGGAGGACTTTCTTCTTCCTTACCGGAGGATGTTCAGTATGCTCTTATAAAGACTATACCGGGCTTAGAGAATGCAAAAATTGTGAGAAATGCTTATGCTATAGAATATGATTGTATAGATGCAAGACAATTAAATTCAGGGCTTGAGTTTAAGTCTATTTCGGGTTTGTTTTCGGGCGGACAGTTTAACGGAAGTTCAGGCTATGAAGAAGCTGCAGTACAGGGTTTTATGGCAGGAGTAAATGCCGCAATGAAGGTTTTAAAAAGGGAATATTTTGTTATAGACAGATCCGAAGCTTATATAGGCGTACTTATAGATGATTTGGTTACAAAAGAAAGTCATGAACCGTACAGGATGATGACTTCGCGTTCAGAATACAGATTATTGTTAAGACAGGATAATGCGGATTTAAGATTGACAAAATTGGGATATGAAATAGGTACGGTCTCAAAAGAAAGATATGAAAAGCTTCTTGAAAAAGAAAGACTGATAGAAAAAGAAATAGAGAGACTTGAAAATACTTTTGTAGGAGCAGGAAGTATTATCCAGGAATTTCTTGTTAAGAATGATTCAACCCCTTTAAAAACATCGGCAACAATGGCTGAACTTATCAGAAGACCGGAATTAACTTATGATATTTGCAAAGAAATTGATTCTGAAAGACCGGAATTAGATATAGAGGTAAGAGAACAGGTTAATATAAATATTAAATATGAGGGATATATTAAAAGGCAGGCAATTCAAGTTAAACAGTTTAAGAAAATGGAAAATAAAAAGATCCCTCTTGATATAAAATATGAAGAAGTTAACAGCCTGCGTATAGAGGCTGTTCAAAAGCTTAATATTGTAAGACCCGAATCAATAGGTCAGGCTTCCAGAATATCGGGAGTTTCACCTGCGGATATAACAGTTTTATTGGTTTATTTGGAAGGATTAAAGACAGGGAAATAAAATGGATAATAATTACAGCGAATTTAAAAAGATTATGGAAGAGGCATTAAAAACTATTGATTTGGAGCTAAGCGAAGATAAAATAGAAAAACTGTATATATATTACAGCGATATATTGGAAACAAATAAAACTTTAAATTTAACCGCCATAACTGAAATGAAAGAGTTTATATATAAGCATTTTATAGACAGTCTTTCCATAATCAAGATTAAAGAAGATATTCCAAGTGAAAATTATAAAGTAATTGATATAGGAACGGGCGCAGGTTTTCCCGGTATACCTCTTGCAATAGTGTTTAGTAATTTGGATTTGGTTCTGCTTGACAGTTTAAGAAAAAGATTAAACTTTATTGATACGGTTATAAAAAAGCTTTCTTTAAGTAATGTAAGTTTGATTCATGGAAGAGCCGAGGATTATGCAAGAGATAAAAAGTATAGGGAACAGTTTGATTTAGCAGTATCAA
Organism: uncultured Lachnospiraceae bacterium; assembly: GCA_963522175.1. Lineage (GTDB taxonomy): Bacteria > Bacillota > Clostridia > Lachnospirales > Lachnospiraceae > CAKAHY01. The sequence continues at coordinate 131,770 of CAUQXC010000007.1, read as the reverse complement.
GAGCGGTTGCCAATTTATCCACTTTATCGGAATTATGTGTTCCTTTTATAAAAAAAGAAGCTTATTTTATTTCATACAAGTCGGAAAAGGCGGAGGAAGAAATTAAAAAAGCTGAAAGAGCATTTAGCTTATTAAAACTGAATATAGAAAAAAAGGAAAGCTTTATTATAGAAGCGGATTTTTCAAACAGAACATTGTTATTGATTAAGAAAAATGAAAATACAAGTATGAAGTATCCGAGAAAAGCCGGAGTTCCGGCTAAAGAGCCTTTATAGAATAAAAAAGATGTTTCACGTGAAACATCTTTTTTATTCTATATTTATTCTTCTATATAAGAGAATTCAGCTCATTAATAAAGGCTAAAGGATTTTCTATATGAGGATATAAAAGTGCATTGTCTATTTTAAAAATTTCGATAGACGGATTAAGCTTTTTGTAGTCCTCAAAAGAAGAATTTTTATTATGGTTTCCCGTAAAAATTATTATGCTGTTATTAATTGAAGAAAGAGCCCATTTATAATTGATTTTTGTGTAATTGCAAATAATACTTGAGTATAAGGATTTAGGTGACGATCCCATATGTGAGTTTGCATAAAAATTATTAATAAAAGGAAAGTTGTTTTTGACTATTTTCTTTGATAACCTTTTTCTAAGCCTTGATTTTGCAGAGGCAATATTATATATTAGTGTACCTATGATGGGAGAAGCAACCAATAGTTTATAAGAGCGGGCAAGCTTACTCGGAACAAGCATTACTTCATCGGTTTCATCAGGAGAAACATATATAATTTTATTAAAAAGTGAATCATCCATCTTGCAAGCCATAGTAACAATAGGACAGGAATTATGGCTGACGATCACATTTGTCCTTTTCCCGATAATAGCCTTGATAAAATCTATAATAAGCTGAACATAAACAAAATTTGTATAAGTAATGCCCGGTTTTTCCGACAAACCGCAACCTATAAGATCTATGGTATAAACCTCATACTTTTTAGAAAGAATATTGATGATTTTATCCCATTCAACAGATGAAAAGGCACTGTCTAAATCATGAATAAGTAAAATAGGAGAACCTGAGCCTATTTTTCTGTATTTGATATTGCCTAATCTCCAGTCATAATCTAAGTACTTATCCTCATTATTTTTTAAACTTTTAGTGGCAAAATACTTTATAAATTGATTGATAGAGTATATAATACTGCTTGTAGAAAAAGCGAGTATGGAAGCAGTAAGTAATTTATGCTTTAATTTCATAACGAATACCTCTTTAATACATTGTATTACTATAAGTTTAGCATAATAAGAGAAAGAGTGCAAATATAATATTTAACTTATAAATTGTAAAAAATATAATAAATGTTTCACGTGAAACATTTATTATGATATAATAGGTAAGAGAAAATAAAAAGGAGCTTGCTTATGGGAAGAATAATAGCAGTTTCTAACCAAAAGGGCGGAGTCGGAAAAACAACTACAGCAGTAAATTTATCGGCAGCCCTTGCAGAAGCCGGAAAAAAGGTTTTAGCTCTTGATTTTGATCCTCAGGGAAATTTATCAAGCAGTTTTGGTATAGATAAAAATGGACTAAAAAAGACTATATATGAAGTAATAATGGGAAATATAGGACTTGAAGAAGCAATAATTAATACGGAATATGATAATCTTTATCTTGTACCCAGTAATATGAATTTATCGGGGGCGGAGATAGAGCTATTGGAGTTTGATAAAAGAGAAAGAGTTTTAAGGAATATAGTAAGAAAGAAAAAAGAGGACTATGATTTTATAATAATCGATTGTCCTCCATCTTTGAGTTTACTTACAATTAATGTGATGACTTGTGCGGACACGGTTTTGGTGCCTATTCAGTGTGAATATTACGCTTTAGAGGGTTTAAGCCAAATGATGAAAACAATATCTTTAGTAAAAAGAAAACTTAATTCAAAATTGGAGATTGAAGGTATTGTATTTACAATGTATGATATGAGAAATAACTTAAGTCAGCAGGTAGTAGATAATGTAAGAGAACATTTGAATGAGAGAGTTTATAATACTATTATACCGAGAAATGTAAGATTAGCGGAAGCGCCGAGCTACGGTATGCCGATTACGGAATATGACAGTAAAAGTACGGGAGCTGAAAGCTATAGAATGCTTGCTGGAGAGGTTATAAGTAGATAGGAGAAATATGTCTAAGGTTAAAAGAGGTTTGGGAAAAGGAATAGGTGCACTTTTAGGTGATACGGATACAAATGAAAGCCTTCAAAATACCCAAAATAATATTCAGATAAAAAACGAGAATAATAACAATACGGATGGAGACAGAGAATTTAAAAATGGAGAGATTTTTGTAAATATTGCATTAATAGAACCTAATAAAGATCAGCCGAGAAAAGTATTTAAAAAAGAGGAATTGGAAGAATTAAGTAAATCCATAAAGGAGTATGGAGTTCTTCAACCCTTGATAGTTAAGAAAACAGGTTCAAAGTATGAGATAATAGCCGGAGAAAGAAGGTGGAGAGCCGCCAATAATGCCGGCTTAAAGGAAGTACCTGTTGTAATAAGGGATTATGATGAGCAAAGATCCAGAGAAATATCGATAATAGAGAATATTCAAAGAGAGGATTTAAATCCTATAGAAGAAGCTTTGGCATATAAAAATCTTATTGAAGAATATGGTCTTACACAGGAGGAGCTTGCCGTAAAGCTATCTAAAAGCAGAACGGCTATTACCAACAGTATAAGATTATTGAAGCTTGATGAATATGTGCAGAATTTAATGATAGATGCTAAAATCAGTGCAGGTCATGCAAGATGTCTTTTGGTAATAGAGGATAAAGAAATTCAAAAAAAGCTTGCCGATGATATAGTCAAAAATAATCTCAGTGTAAGAGAAGTGGAAAAACTGATAAAGGCTTTGTCAAAAAAGAAAAAAAGCAAAGAAAAGTATACGGAAGACAGAGATTTATCCATATTTTTCAAAGAATATGAGGAAAAAATAAGACAAATTTTAGGAACGCAAGTTCATATAAACAGGAAAGATAAAAATAAGGGAAGAATAGAGATAGAATATTATTCAAGTGCAGAGCTGGATAGGATTTTGGAACTCTTGAATACGATAAAATAAGGTTGGTAAGATTATGATAAATACTAATATAATAATAATTGCTCTTGCAGCTATAAATATACTATTATTATTCTTAGTAATATATGGTTTTTTTAAATATAGAGCATTGTTCAGAGCGTATGATGTTTTTATGAGGGGGAAGACGGCAGAAAGCTTGGAAGATACGATAATGGGTATAATGGGAGAGCTTGACAGTATAAGAACGGAAGATAAGGATAATAAAGAGGCTATAAGAAAACTTAACGGAAATCAAAGAGCTTCATTTCAGAAATTGGGTATTGTCAAGTATAATGCATTTAACGGAATGGGAGGAAATTTAAGCTTTGCCATAGCTATACTTGATTATACGAACTCGGGTTTCGTTTTTAACTCAGTACATTCAAGAGAAGGATGCTTTAATTACATAAAACCTGTGGATAGAGGACAAACTGACGTTCTGCTTGGAAGTGAAGAACGAGAGGCATTGGAACAGGCTTTAGGTTATGTTCAAAGAAAGGCGGATTAAATTAAAAAGTCTCAAGACTTAGTATAAAACTTAGTTTTGAGACTTTTTTAGGAATTAAGCAAATTTTAGAGATCTAAGTCGCTTTACCACTTCGGGACCTGCAAGGGAGCTTATGGCTATTTTAACTATATCGGCAGGAACAAAAGGAATAACACATAAAGAAAGAGCTTTTATAAAGTCAATGCCTTCCTTTTTAAATATAAACCAAAGTGTTCCCAAAAGATAACAAACAAGTAAAGCCGCAAGCATTGCCGCCACATGAATAAGCTTGTTATCCGGAAATTTTCTAAAACTGTAGGAGCATATAAAGACCATTATAATATAGCTTATTATATAGCCGCCCGTAGGTCCGAAGAGCATTCCGGGACCTGAGGAAAACTTTGAAAATACGGGAACGCCTACAAGTCCCAGCAATATATAAAGTAGTATAGAAATAACGGATAAAGAAGGCTCAAGTACGTAGGAACAAAAGTAAACTATAAGAACACCTAAAGATATAGGAACCGGTGTAAAGGGAAGCGGTATTGAAAGAGGAGCCAAAACACACATGAGCGCCGTCATCAATGAAATAAGAGTCATATTTTTTGTATTAAAAAGTTTTTTTGAATTCATGGAAACCTCCGATGCATATAAAGTATATTTAGAGCATCAAAATGCTCCTATAGAATAATAGAAGAAAATATTATAATTGTCAACTAAATATAGAAATAAAAGTTTACAATCTAAGGTTTGACAATAATTTGAATTTGATATATAATACGAAAATCAAGCAAAGAAGCTTCTGAGGGGTTTTCTTTGCTTTTTTGTTTTTGAAGTGTTTTAAAAAGGAGGATATTATGTCATACGTAGATAGAATTTATAAAAAAGTTGTGGAACAAAATCCGGGAGAGGCAGAGTTTCATCAGGCTGTAAAAGAAGTGCTTGAATCATTAAGAATTGTAATTGAAGCTAATGAAGATATATATGTAAAAAACGGTATTTTGGAGAGATTTGTCGAGGCGGACAGAATTGTGTCTTTTAAAGTTCCGTGGGTTGACGATAAGGGAAATGTACATGTAAACAAGGGCTATAGAGTACAGTTTAACAACTCTATAGGAGCATATAAGGGAGGACTTAGATTTCATCCTTCGGTAAATCAGTCCATACTTAAATTTTTGGGCTTTGAGCAAACTCTTAAGAACTCGCTTACAGGACTTCCTATGGGAGGCGGAAAGGGTGGAGCCGATTTTGATCCTAAAGGAAAATCGGATAAAGAAATAATGGCATTTTGCCAGAGCTTTATGACCGAGCTTTATAAGTATATAGGAAAAGATATAGACGTACCGGCAGGAGATATAGGTGTAGGAGCAAGAGAGGTAGGTTATCTTTTCGGTCAGTACAAGAGATTGTCAACCTCATTTGAAGGGGTATTTACAGGTAAAGGAATTCCTTTCGGAGGCTCACTTGCAAGAAAAGAAGCTACCGGATACGGATTGGTTTATATCTTGGATGAAATGTGCAAAGCAAACAAAAAAGAGATAAAGGGAAAAACCGCCGTTGTAACAGGATCCGGAAATGTTGCCATCTATGCCGTTCAAAAGTGTCAGGAGCTTGGAGTAAAGGTAGTTGCGCTTTGTGATTCAAACGGATATGTATATGATCCGGAAGGAATTAAGCTTGATATAATAAAGGATATTAAAGAGGTAAAGCGTGAAAGAATCAGCGAGTATGCAAAAAGAGTAAGCGGTGCCGTTTATACGGAAGGAAAGGGTATTTGGAATATTAAATGCGATATTTTCTTACCATGTGCAACTCAAAACGAGCTGGATCTTGAAGGAGCAAAGGCTTTGGTTAAAAACGGATGTTTCGTGGTAGCCGAGGGTGCGAATATGCCTACTACTTTGGAAGCGACTGAGTATTTACAGTCAGAGGGTGTACTCTTCATGCCGGGAAAAGCTTCGAATGCGGGCGGAGTTTCCGTATCGGGTCTTGAGCAAAGCCAGAATGCAATGAGACTGTCATGGAGCTTTGAAGAGGTTGACAGGCAGCTTAAAGATATCATGAAGGATATATTTACTAAGGTTGATGATGCCGCAAAAAGATACGGAGTGGAAGGTAACTATGTAGCGGGTGCAAATATTGCCGGATTTGAAAAGGTTGCAAATGCTATGATAGCACAGGGAGTTGTATAAGCTGTAGCATATTAAAAGATGAATGGGAACCGAATTTTTCGGTTCCCATTATTTATATCTTATCTCTTGTGAAATAATCGTATAAATCATCCCTTAAGGGAGTAAGAAGCTTAAAATTAAAGGAGACAACGCTATCTTTACTTTGAATTCTCCGAACTAAAACGGGATCTTTAAAGGTTTTCATTTCACCTAAAAAGTAGAATTCGTTTGCACAGCTTTTATCATTCTTATTTTTTCTCATAAAAAGGTAGATTCTTGTCTGGCTGTCATAAAAATATGATATTTCTTTGGAATCAAGATTTCTTCCGGGCTTTGACATGGAAGTAAATTCGTCATGGGAGAGGAAACCGTGCACATAGTCTTTATTAAAAGAGTTTTCGTCTATATCGTAATTTATAAAAACCGGTAAAGTTTTTGTATCGGCATTATATTTATAGCCGCCTATGGCAAGAGGAACATAATTTATCTTCCATGAAAATAATTTGCAGATATCCTGATAAGTATATTTTTCGTATAAAACGAATAATGTATCCTTATATAAATTATTTGCATAACGCTTATCATATCTAAAAAGTCCGTAATCAAGCAAATCATTAAGCTCCGTAAAAAATGCTTCACAGTCAAGCAAATTTAAAAAGGCTTCCGTAATACAAACACAATCATCTTTAATATCGAAGAAAATACAATTTTTGTACTTTTTTGCACTTATGCTGCTTGTAACGTATTTATTGGTCAATATCCTGAAAGATATGTCAAATGCCGCCTTTGTAAACACTCTGTTATACTTTAATAAAAGAAGTTCACTAAGTTTATTAAAAAAAGAGTCGAAATCAATTATATAAGAGCCGGAGGAAAAGTATTCGCAAAGAAGCTTTAAAATTAAGAGCTCTTCCGACTTTTTACTCAGTATTAAATTCTGACTTATAAACTGAAAAACTTCAAATTGTTCAGAACTGAACTTATTTGTATATAAGCTTTCTTTTAAAGATAAAAAATGGGGATAACTTCCCGAGCACATAAAAAGTACCGAAAAATCCACGTCGGAAAACTCATCAAATTCTTTATAATCGGGGATTTTTCCAAGTTTATTCTTTAAGTCCGTGTAGCTTTTTACAAGCTCCAAAATATTATTAAGCTTTGCATTATCAATGGCTGTATATATTTTGTCCTTTGATATTTTGTCAAAGCTTATGGTCGAGCTGCCGGGAAGAGATTTTGTGGCTTGAGTCAAAAAATATCTCATAGAATCCTTATCGTTATTCTTGTCGGATGATAATGCCTTCGGTATAAGAAAATTATTTTTATAGTTTGCAATGAAATCTATAACAATAAGAAATTCTTTATCCTTATGTTTTCTCAGACCTCTGCCAAGCTGCTGTATAAAAATAATGGAGCTTTGAGTAGGTCTTAACATAATAACCTGATTCAGACAAAGTATATCTATGCCCTCATTAAAAATATCGACGGTAAAAATGTAATCAAGTTTATTAGTATTGGCGGCATCATCACAGGTAAGCCTGTACAGAGCTTCTTCACGCTCGCTTATACTGTTTTCGCCGGAAAGGGCAAGGGTATTATAATTAAGCAGATTGAATTTTTGCGATAAGACCTTAGCTTCATCATTTGAACTGCAAAAAATAAGACCTTTAACACGTGTTCCGCTGTAAGAGTAATATTCAATTTTGTCAATTATATGCGAAACTCTCTCATCACAGGTAAGTTTTGAGAAGCTGCTTAAATCATCTATTTCCTCACCGTTTATTCTGAGGTCGCTAATGGCAAAGTAGTGAAAAGGACATAGAAGATTTTGATTTAAGGCGTCTTTTAAACGTATTTCATATACAATATTATGGTCAAAAAGCTCATATATATTGAAGCTGTCGGTTCTGTCGGGGCTGGCGCTCATGCCCAATAAAAAATCAGGTTTAAAATAATTTATAACCTTAAGATAAGAGCCGGCACCGGCTTTATGCACTTCATCGATTATAATTTCATTAAAGAAATCGGGAGAAAAATTCTTAAGTATCTCATCTTTTGAAAGCGTTTGTATGGTAGAAAAGATAAAGTCCGAGTCGAAATTTTTATTGTTACCCGAAAGTAAAGCCATTGAGGTATTATCGGAAAATATTTTTCTGAAGCTTTCCAAGCTTTTTTTTGCTATTTGCTCTCTGTGAACAATGAAAAGAACTTTTTTCGCCTTTATTTCTTTCATAGCTAAAGCGGCGGCATAGGTTTTTCCCGTGCCGGTTGCGGAAATAAGGAGTGCCTTTTTGCCTGTTTCATGCAAAGCCTTAAATCTCTTTAAAAAATCCTGTTGCATAGTATTGGCTTTTATTTGAGGACTGTCTTTTTCTTCAATATTTTCGACCAAAAAAGTTTTATCATGATGCTTTTTGTATTCCTTTTCATATATGGATGAACATTGTGCATAAGGTAAAGAAGCTTCCCACAAAGAGGAGAAATTAGTTAAAACCGAATCTAAAAAGTCGGTATTAAGACCGTTTTTATTACATAAAGTGTAGGTATTCCACTCCTTATTACATGTGAGGGCTGCTGCGGTAAGATTGGAGCTTCCGACAATTACACTATAGGTATCGCTTTTCCTGAAAATATATGCTTTTGTATGGAAACCGGTTCCGGATGAGGAATCAAAAATTTTTAATTCTATATTTTTAAAAGATGCCAATTTATTAAGCGCTTTCGGGGTGTTGAAAAAAAGGTAGTTGGAAGTAAGTATTTTTCCTTTAATGTTTTTTTCTTCAAGTTCCTTTAAGCTTTGCAAAAGGCAGGCAATCCCGCTTTCCGATATGAAAGCAAGGCTGAATATAAATTCATCGCAGCAGTTAAGCTCGGATTCTATGCTTGACAGGACTTTTTTTGCATTAGAATAATCATTATATATAAGGTCGCTCATGTATAAAGCCTTTCTTAAAAATACATCGTGGTATGAGAATTATACCTTGTTTAGCCGTTTTTTTCTACTGTGAGAAGTAAATAGGGTATTGAATAATAGTCCTGTATAGGCTATAGTATATAAATCAGAAAGGCGGTGTTTCATGCACACATATTTAAAAAGCTTGGGCTTTAGTAAATATAAGGATAATAAGAAAATCAGAAAATTACTTGATAAATTACAAGATGAAAATAAACAGTTTGCAAGGATAATTCAAAACAAGGGAGAAAAGCTTTGGGAAATTAAGCTTGACTTGGATACCGATCTCAGTCTTGTGATGCTCGGAATTATCGATGATGACGGAAACTACATAAGGCAGCAGGCATACCCGTGCTTAAAAAGCCATGATATAAGCAGCAGTTCATATTGTACGGTTCAAAGACATATTTCAAATGAGGAATATTCGGGCATGATAGACGACAACAGAGTCGGAATTTCTCTTATATTCAGGCTAAGTAATGCGTTTGACTATATAGAAAGAAAAAATTCAAAGCTTAAATCGACAAAGGTGAAAAATGTTTACATCAGTGCGTGGTCTGAGGAAGCAAAGATTTTGTTGCCGGTAAAGAAGAGCAAGATGCAGGTCGAATTGTTGAATTTGGCAAGCAAGGAGAGGAACAGTCTTATAGAAAAGGCTAAAAACGGGGATGAGAATGCTATAGAGTCTTTGTCAATGGAGGATATGAATTTATATACAATGGTAAATGACAGAATCTTAAATGAAGATTTGTATTCCATTGTAGATAATTCTTTCATGCCTCAAGGTATAGAGTGTGATATTTATATGATAGTTGCGGATATAACCGGGGTCAGTGAAAAGGTAAATTCTTTGACAAAGGAGAAGATTTACGATCTGACCTTGTCGTGTAATGATATAAACTTGCATTTGGCTGTAAATAAGAAGGATGTGATTGGTGAGGTTTCGGAGGGAAGGCGAGTGAAAGCAAAGATTTGGTTGCAGGCCGATGTGGAGTTTGAAGAGACTTTGATGTAAAAATAACAATTTACAAAAAATGATATTGATGGTATAATCTATAAGTTGTATAAAGTGAATATTCGGTTTATACAACTTATAAATATTTTTATTGTAATGGGATTTAACAGTCCGGTTATATGTTTGTTTCCTTAGTTAAATGGATATAACAGGGTCCTCCTAAGACTCAGTTGTGGGTTCGATTCCCGCAGGGAACATTGAGATTGGCGGTAATGATGAGAAGGTCGTTACCGCTTTTTTGTGTACGAAAATATGGAAAAAACTTATAGTATCGGAAATTTTTAAAGGAGAAGATACAGCGTATTATTATTCGAGTGACGGCGTACTTTTTAGATGAACAGATTTTGAAGCTAATACGTGAAAACGACAAAATAAACACAAATAGCATGGCTATAGTGCTTGGAGTTAGCTCTAAAACTATAAAACGTCATATAAAAGAAATGGATAATATTCGCTATATCGGAAGTGGTTATAGCGGGCATTGGGAGATTATTGATTAACAGTTATTAACCTATAAAAAAGGGTGCCGAAAAATCACGATTTCAGTAATTTTTCGACACTCCTTTTAAATTAAACATTTTTAGAATATTCTCCATGCGACTTTAAAGTTTCTTTCCCACCAGCCGCTTAAAGATCTGCTTACAACGCGACCGTTTGAGGAAGAAGCGTCTATAACGCCGCCGCCTCCCGTAGCAATGCCGACATGTCCGCTTACAACGACAATGTCACCTGCCTGAATATCGGAGAAATTGCTGATACGTGTATATCTTCCCGCATCTCTCCAACCGGAGCTGGTCATATATGACTGGCTTACACCGGAGTTATTAAGGCACCAGTAAACAAAGCCGGAGCAGTCAAAAGCGTTAGGACCCTTAGCACCCCAAACATAAGGAGTACCGAGCTTTGAAGAAGCTACAGCAAGTAAGGTGTTTACACCGCTGCTGTTTGAAGCCGGAGGAGGTGAACTTCCACCGCCGCCACCGGTATTGCCGCCACCACCGCCGCTATTACCGCCGCCACCGGAAGAACCTCTGCCTCTGCCGCCTGAACCGCCTGAGGATGTATTTGGCCTCGGCTTAGGTTTAGGAAGAGGTCTGAGCGCATTGTCGGAGGTAAGCTTGGCTATTGTAACCGTGCCTGCCTTACCGTCGGAGTCCAAGCTGTTTCTTTCCTGGAAAGCCGAAACGGCTGCCTTCGTACTGTCACCGTAGTATCCGTCTGCCTGAGAATCGCTTAAGTATCCCCATTTTACTAAGAGACTTTGGATGGTTGAAACCTGAGAACCGCTGTCTCCTATGTCAAGACTGTTAGGCAGCGCGGAATCGGAGTTTAAGGCTATTCTTGTGTCGGGACCCAAATAACCGTCTACAACGATATTATTTTTGGACTGAAATCTCTTTATAGCTTCAAGAGTGTCACTTCCGTAAGTACCGTCAGGAGTTGAGGTCATATATCCAAGCTGGAAAAGCCTGTTCTGTGATGCCAAAACGACATCGCTTTTTTCTCCGAGTGCCGACATGTTTGCATGAACATCATCACTGTAAAACTTATTAAGTGTCTGAAGTCCTACAGTACCGTCAATCGGAAGTGAATTTATTTGTTGAAATTTTCGGACCGCTTCGTCCGTTTTATCTCCGAATGTTCCGTTTACTTGGGAAGAATCCGCGAGATAACCTAAATCATAAAGTCTTTGCTGAATACGACTTATATCATCACCGCTGTCGTTAAGCTTCGCCGAATAAGGCTTGGCATTTTCATCTAAGATGGCGGCTAAGGTTTGAGGACCGACTATTCCATCCTGAGGAAGTCCGGATTGCCTCTGAAAAACTTTTACGGCAGCCTGAGTAACGGGACCGTAGTAGGAAGTGGGCTCATCCTCTTCCATAAAGCCCAGCTGCATAAGTCTTTCCTGTAAATCCATAATTATTTCATGGTCTGCACCGTCTCGTATATATTCGGGAGCAGGTTCTTTTGAAGGAACGTCAACGTCTACGGCAGGGAACATAGCACCGTCAAAGGATATAGGGACAACGGCTTCGAGCTTCGGCTCGGAAGAAGTTGCAAGCTTTGCTTTTTTACCCGTGTGTCCTTTTACAAGCAGTATGCTCGTACCGATAATAACGATGGCAAGCAAAGAACCTGATATAAGTATTATTCCTTTATTTCTATCAAAAAAACGTTTATTAAAGAAATCTTTTATCATAAGTTCAAACTTTCTTTTCGAATTTTGGAATGTAAAACTTTTGTAACATGTTAATTATAGTTAAAAATTAAATTTTGTTCAACTAAAAAAATGTGAAATATTGGTGTAGTCTTTGTGTATTTATAGGAAAATATTAACCGGATTTCCCCAAAATATTCGAAAGCTCACAAAATTGCTGCAAATTAAGTGCCTCGCCTCTTATGTTCACATCAAGCTTCATTTGCTCCAAGGCTAAACAGATGCTGTCCTTTCCGAGATGAAGTTCGTTTGAATTGCAGACCGAGTTTTGCAGGGTCTTACGCCTTTGCATAAATGCCGCTCGTATAAGCTTAAACAGTAAGGCTTCATCGTCTACGGGATAAGGTGCTTTCTTATGGGCACTCAGCTTGATTACCGCAGAGCCGACACCGGGTCTTGGGATAAAGCAGTTTTGAGGAACATTGGCTATAAGCTCGGGCTTCGAGTAATATTGTACAGCCAGTGATAAAGCTCCGTAGTTTTTTGTTCCCGGACCTGCCTGTATACGATCCGCTACTTCTTTTTGTATCATGACGGTAATGCTTTCTATAGGTACGTGACTTTCAAAAAGTCCCATTATTATAGGCGTGGTGATATAGTAGGGCAGATTTGCCACAACCTTTATCGCTTTGCCCTCATTATACTGTAGAGCCAAATTTGAAATATCAAGCTTTAATATATCTTCATTGATAATAGTAATATTTTCAAATTCTTTGAGGGTATCTTCTAAAATCGGAATAAGATTTTTGTCGATTTCTACGGCGATAACCTTTTTTGCGTTTGCGGCAATCAAAGAGGTCAGAGTTCCTATGCCGGGTCCTATTTCTATGACACAGTCATCACTGTGGATGTCGGCACCGCTTATAATTTTATTAAGCACATGAGTATCTATAAGAAAATTCTGACCGAATTTCTTTTGAAAATTGAAGTTGTATTTTTGTATTATGGCTATAGTATTTTGAGGGGTACCGATATTTTCCATGTATTTCCTTTCAAAATTTACTTCAGTTTAGGATACAGAGCATGAGCGTTTTTTTGAGTTTGTTCAATGATATAAGCTTTATCAAGACCCTTTATAGCTGCTATCTCATCAAGCACATAGGAAAGGTTTAAAGGAGAGTTTCTCTTACCTCTGTTGGGAACGGGAGCAAGATAAGGTGCGTCCGTTTCCAAAACTATTTTTTCAAGGGGAAGATAGGAAACCGTTTCTTTAAGCTTTCGAGAGTTCTTAAAGGTAACAACTCCGCCTATACCGAAGAAAAAGCCCAGTTTTTCAAATTCCTTTGCCATTTCAGGACTGTAGGAGTAGCAGTGTATAACTCCGCCGCAAAGACCGTTTATTTCCTGCTTTAATATCTCAAAGGTATCGAGAGCTGCATCACGTGAATGAATAACAACGGGAAGCTTGAGTTTCTTTGCAAGCTTCAGCTGTTTTATGAACCAAAACTTTTGCTTTTCTCTGTCTACATTATCCCAATAATAATCAAGACCTATTTCACCTATAGCCACGACCTTATCGTGTGAAGCCATACTTTCCAATTCAATTAAAGCTTTTTCATCAAGTTCATTTGTTTCGGAAGGATGAACGCCGACAACCGCAAAAATATTATCGTATTTTTCGGCTAAAGCCACAGAGCTTCGGCTTGTTTTAAGGTCGGCACCTATATTAACGACTCTGCTTATTCCGGCATCTTCAAAGCTTTTTATAAGCTCATCCCTATCAGTATCAAAGGCTTCGTCATCCAAATGTGTGTGTGTATCTATAATCATTTAAGTAAAAATGTACTTTCTAATAAAAAACAGTAGTAAAAGGTGAGCCGGATAAAAAATATAGAAAAGATATTTTAAATTCAGGCGCCCTTTCAGGTTATTGTAAAAATGTATAGGAATGAATGCAAGCATAGCCGGAAATTGACTTACAATTATCATTGAAGCAAAAAAATATTTGATAAATTCAAATTTTTTTTCTCTGTAAAGATAAAGAACGGCTATAAGCAATATTCCCATATAAGAATAGTCACATTTTATCGCAAACGCAACGAGACAGGCGAGGAATACGATAACGAAAGAACTTATCCATGAATCGTATTTTCGCATAAAGTGAAGCATTACTACGGCGATAAAAAAAGTAAAAAGGACATTTTGCCCTGAAAAATCAAAAAATCTGTCATGAAAGGCAAGGTCATAAGGTATTTCCGATAAAAGAGCAAAAATACCGAGCCTAAACAGATATTTTTTTATATTTTTTGTGTGAATGAAGCCTTCCACTATAAAAAATGCAAATATGGGGAAGGCTAATCTGCCTACTTTCCTGCAAACAGTGTAAAGTTGCGAGGGGCTTGAGACGAGGGCAGCTCCTATATGATCTATAAGCATAGAAAGAAGGGCAATAAGCTTTAAAACTTCGGCACTCATACTAGCAGATTTCGGAACCCGCTTTTATATCTTTTTCGGAGCTCATAAGAGACAGATTTCCCTCGTCATCCTCTGCACAAAGTATCATACCCTCGGACATCAGTCCGGCTATGTTTCTGGGCTCAAGATTTACCAAAACACAAACCTTTTTTCCGACCATTTCCTTTGCGGAGTACCACTGTTTGATACCGCTTAAAATCTGTCTTGTCTGTGAGCCGATTTTAACCTGAGAACAGAGTAATTTCTTGGATTTTTTAACTTCTTCACAGGAAATAACCTCACCTATTTGTATTTGCAGCTTTGCAAAGTCGTCATAGGAAATAGGTTCTTTTGCTTCAATATCCATAACATTTTCCTGTGTATCGGAAGCTTCGTTCGTTGAAAACAGTTCGTCAACCTTTTTAAGGACCTCTTCCTTGTCAAGTCTTGCAAAGAGAATTTCGGGATTTGCACTTACTTTTGTATTATCGGCAATAAATCCGAAGTCGGTAAGCTTGTCAAAATCTCTTTTTTCAAGATTAAGTGTTTCAAGGATTTTCTTACTTGTCTCAGGCATAAAGCTTTCGAGAAGGCTTGCACCTATGTGAAGTGCCTCTGTAAGGTTATAAAGTACGGTTTTAAGTCTGTCCGCCTTACTTTCGTCTTTTGCAAGTATCCAAGGAGTTGTTTCGTCAATATATTTATTGGAACGCTTAAATATATTCCAAATTTCGCTTATGGCATCGGCAACTCTTAATTCGTCCATTTTGTTTACAGTATTTTTAACGGTAGCTCTTATCGTGTCCCTTAAATCATTGTCAAAGGCTTCGTCTTCACTTGAAAGAGTATTTTTAGGATTTGAAACAATACCGTCAAAGTATTTGTTGCTCATTGAAACCGTACGGCTTACAAGATTACCGAGGATATTTGCAAGGTCGGAATTGTATCTTTCAATCATAATATCCCAAGTAATAACGCCGTCGTTATCAAAAGGCATTTCATGAAGAACGAAATATCTTACGGCATCCACACCGAAGAAGTTAACCAAGGTATCCGCATATAATACATTTCCTTTAGACTTACTCATTTTACCGTCACCCTGTAAAAGCCAAGGATGACCGAAAACCTGTTTAGGAAGAGGAATATCCAAAGCCATTAAAAAGATAGGCCAGTAAATTGTATGGAAACGGATGATATCTTTACCTATGAGGTGTAGATCTGCAGGCCAAAACTTTTTATATACCTCATCGTGATTTCCGTCAGTGTCAAAGCCGAGTCCGGTGATGTAGTTTGTGAGTGCGTCAAGCCAAACATAGGTAACATGTTTGGGGTTAAAGCTTACCGGTATACCCCAAGTAAAGCTTGTTCTCGATACGCATAAATCCTTAAGTCCCGGCAAAAGGAAGTTGTTCATCATTTCATTTTTTCTTGACTCGGGACGAATAAATTCAGGGTGAGTATTTATATGCTCGATAAGCCTGTCGGCATATTTTGACATATTGAAAAAGTAAGCTTCCTCTTTGGCTTTTGTGACTTCACGACCGCAGTCCGGACATTTTCCGTCAGCCAACTGAGAATCGGTAAAAAATGATTCACAAGGAGTGCAGTACCAGCCTTCATAAAAGCCCTCATAGATATCGCCCTGATCATACAGTTTTTTAAATATCTTCTGAACCTGTAATTTATGGTATTCGTCCGTAGTCCTCATAAATTTATCATAAGAAGTATTCATGAGATCCCAGATTTGTCTTATCTGTGAAACGGATGCATCTACAAAGTCCTTAGGGCTTGTTCCGGCTTCCGTAGCCTTAAGTTCGATTTTTTGACCGTGCTCATCGGTACCGGTCTGGAAGAAAACATCATAGCCCTCGGCACGTTTAAATCTTGCTATGGCATCCGCAAGGACGATTTCATAGGTGTTGCCTATGTGAGGTTTGCCGGAAGCATAGGCAATAGCCGTTGTTATATAATAGGGTTTGTTTTTACAATCTTTACACATAAGTTCCTTTCTATTTGCTAAGCATAAGCTTCGCTTTAAGTTTATTTTTTAATATGGAAAACGGTACGGGACCGGCATCAAGCAAAAATTTATGAAAATCCAAATCGGAATACTTTGAGCCCAATTCTTTTTTTGCTTCATTTTTCATATTGATGATTTCCATGTAGCCCGCATAATATTTCAAATAATTGCAAGGGTTCGCAACCAAGGAATCATAAATACCGGACACTACCGAAGCATTATCAATATTATAATTGTCTTTCAGATAAGTTTCCACATATTCTTTATCTTTTCCGTAATAATTTACGGATAAATCAAGAAAAGCATATAGGGCGAGTCTTGAAGTAAAGTTGTTTTTCAGTAATTTCGAGTCCGTCGGACTTATATGGCTGTCAAAGGTATATGACAGGCTTTCCGCATAAACAGCCATGCCTTCGACATAAGCCGGATTGGCTATGAGATTCCAAATAGGCTTGGGATCGGTTCTTAAAAAGTAATTCCACTGATACATGTGTCCCGGAATACCTTCATGAGCAAGCTTAGCCAAAATACCTGAGCTGTCTATATTTTCGGGACTTATATAAATAATGTTTTTTTGTCCTTCAAAACTCGGCATAAGATAAAAGGCGAAAGAACTGACATTTGCGAGCCCCGAAGGCATGGCTTCAATCTCGTAGTCAAGACCTTCAAGCAAAGGAAAGCTTCCGTATACGGCATCCTTTAAGAAGGCTAAAATCTGTTCGGGATTGCTCGTATTGAAAGTATAATTGTAAATTATATCGTCTCCGGTTTCGGACTTAGAAAGCAAAGAAGCCATTTCTCTTAGGTCTTTTTTCAGATTTGACTCTATGTCTTTGTAAAGACTGTCAATATCAGTATATGAAGGATAAATTGAGGAATCCGTCAAATACTTTACATATTTTTGCTTTTCTTCGGAAAAAGCACTTACCGGAGTCTCGCTTTTTAAAGAGCTTAAGCCGTTTCTTAAAATATCGTATGCCGATGAAAAATCTTCTTCAAGAAGCTTGTTATGCCTTGCTTTCAGTTCGTTTTTTTTCTCCTCATCGAAAGAGGTGAAAGTTTCAAGCTTATTGTCAAAGCTTTCCTGCATAAAATTTCCGCTTGGAGAAAGCAAAAATTTATCGAGGGAACTGATTACGAGATCCAGACTCTCATTGCTCATAACGATACCTTGTTCCTTCTTTTTTTGCTCAAAGTCGATAAGACTTTGATAATATTCATCAAGAGATGAAAGGAGAGTCAAATAATTTTCTATATCTTTTTCCTCTCTGAAAGGATATTCGGCAAGCATTATAGGTATGGTAGCCTGAAATCCGGTGTTGAGCGTCAAAGGCTCATAATGCATGATAAGAGATCTTGCATTCAAATTTGTATCAAGGTAATACTTTAAAGTATCATAAGTGAGTCTGTCCTTTTCTTCTAAATTTGAAGGTTCTATCAAGGCAAGAGCGGAGCTGAATTCTTCAAGTCTTTGCATATTGTTTTCAAGTGCCTCTTTAGAAATATCCTCAAAAGTAAGCGAATAGTTTTCAATACCGAATTCTTCGGGATTTTCAACGGCATAATGCAGACTCAGGTAATTTTTTGAAATCAGGTACTTATATAAATCAAGGCACAGGGAATCAAATTCGGCAGCCACGGCGGCTTTATCCACAGAAGAAGGGGTATGTACCTCGCTTTTTGTGGATAAGTTATCGGAGTGTGAGGTGTTTTTGTTTACAGAGGTACAGGAATTAAGTATAAAGCCCGCACACAAAAGTGTAGTGGCGAGCTTTAGTTTTAAATTTGTTTTCATAAAATTTATTTCAGTTCCTTATAGTCTTTGTTAAAACTCAAATCGCTTGTTGCGGCATTCGAAGTCCCGTTTATGCTTATACTTATCGTATCAAGCTCAAAGTTCTCGGTAAAGCTGTTTACAAGTGAGGTAAGCATCAACTTATTACTTGTATCAAGCTTATTCAGATCTAAAGTGCCTTTTGTGCCTTCCTTCTTAAAGACATTCACAATCGTACCGTCCTCAAGTACGGAATACTCTATAAGCTTATCCACCAAAAACTGCGGATCCATTGTTTCCAAGGCATCCATTTCCTGATAAAGTCCGCTTTTTTCTTCATTAGGAAGATATACGGAAATTATCGCAAGCTTAGGAGTGGTAGGGTCAGGAACCTTATCCTCCCTGCCTCCGGTCTCCGCTACATTGGCTTCAGGTCCGTCAACTTCTTTACCTGTGCTTTTTCCGGCTGAAGAGCAGGCAAAAAGATTTAAGCTTAATACAGTTATGCCGAGAGCTAAAAAAATATTTTTCTTAATCATTAATAATCTCCTTATTGTGTTGAAAATTTTTACCATGTATCCAATTATCTATTTTATATAAGCTTTTTGCAAGAATTTCTATTTCATCTTTTTCTAAAGTATCCAGCATGGACTTAACCATGTGCATATGAAATTCCTGATGTTTTTTATATGCGTCCATCCCTTTTTGGGATAAGAATACATATATGATTCTTTTATCTTTTGAACCGCGTTCTCTGTTTACATATCCTTTTTTTACAAGATTGTTTATGGCAATAGTGAGAGAACCTACGGTTATGGACAGTTCTTTCGCTACGGCGGACATATTTTTTTTGTTATCAAGACCTATTACATCAATAACATGCATATCGTTTGTCGTAATATCGTTAAATTCGGTATTTTTAAATACTTTTGATTCATAGTCAAGTATATCATTAAAAAGTCTGACCAAAACAGTATTGATTTGAGAGTAACTATCCAAACCTCTTATCCTTTCTTATAAAGTAAAAATGTGTATTAAAAGTGAATAATCCGTCATATTTACAGGAAGTTTGAAAAAATGCCCGCTCCCACAACCGTAATAAGACCGGAAACGGCTATTGAAAGAGAACTCATCGCTCCTTCAACCTCTCCGAGTTCTATAGCTTTGGAAGTGCCCATTGCATGAGCCGCGGTACCTATTCCTATCCCCTTTGCAATAGGGTGCTTTATAAGGAAAAGCTTTAAAATATAATCCGCAAATACGTTTCCGAATACACCTGTAATAATAATAACGGCAACAGTGATTTCGGGATAACCGCCGAGCTCCTTTGATATATCTATACCTATTGCCGTTGTTATGGACTTAGGCAGGAGAGTAACATACTCGGCATGTCCGAACTTAAAAACAAGGCTTAAGCAAAGAACAAGCAAAAGGCTTGTTAAAACGCCCGAAAATATGCCTAGGAGTATAGCCCAAAAGTTGGTTTTTAAAAGACTTATTTGCTCGTATAAAGGAACCGCAAGACAGACCGTGGCGGGTGTAAGCAGATAGTTTATATATTTTGAGCCTGCTTCATAATTTTCATAAGGTATTTTAAAAGCCAACAAAAAGGTGATTACAAGTACTATAGCAACAAGTAGAGGATTAAAAATAACCAGACCCGTTTTTTTCTTTAACAGCATGCCCGCCTCGTATGCGAATAAGGACAGAAAAACACCGAAAAACACGGAGTTATCAATATATTCTTTCATTACTTTTTCCTCTTTTCTTTCATAAGAATAACAAACTCCGTGGTTTTTGCGGAGATACCCATAACAAGCACCGTGGATACCAAGGTGATTACGATTATAGGAATGAATATGGGCTTAAGAGTTGGCCATGCTTTAATAAGACCTACAGCCGCCGGTAAAAACATGATGGGCATAATTTCTATAAGAAAATAAGACACATCTTTGATTTGTTCAACCTTCATTACGCCGGCAAGTAAAAGTGAAAGAACGATAACAAGTCCGTATATACTTGCGGGTATGGATAAACGTATAAACAGCTTTAAAAGCTCTGCTATAAAGCTGATAAATATTATAATAAAAAATTGTCTAAGAATTCTCATAACTTCTCTTACTCTTTTCTTTAAAATGACTGACCCCGGCACCAATCCTCGTGCGATTTTACAAAAAGACGGGTGCCGGAGTCCTATACTTCGATTAAGTTGTAATTTTGTTCAAGAACGGAAAGAATTTTTGCTTCCCTTCTGTGGCATGTAAATACAAGTATTTGCGAGCCGTAATTTGAGCACAAAAAGTCAAGTGAAAAGCTCAAGCGACTGCTGTCGTAATTTACAAAGCTGTCATCCAATATTAAAGGCAGCTTCTCATCATCTTTTTGCATTAAAGTGGCACTGGCAAGTCTGATTGCAAGATAAACCTGGTCCATGGTTCCGCTTGAAAGCTGTTCAATCGGAACAAGTCTTGAACTTGTATTTAAAGATACATTCATATCCTTATCAACGCTGATCGAGTTATAGATACCTCCGGTGATTTTACTTATAAACTTGGAAGCTTCCTTGTTGAGATAAAATCCGAAAGAATCTTTAATCGTACCGGAAAGCTTGGTCAATGTCTCAAGAGCAAGGTCTATAGCCATGAGTTCTTCGTTTATACGTGAATTTTCTTCTATTATCTTCTTAAGAGCGATATTCTCATCTCTGATGTTTGAAATATGCTCCATGGTTTTTTCTATTTCCCAAACCTTTTTTTGCTTATCTTCAACTGCGGCGGCATAGTTTTTTTGCCTTTCCAAAAGAGTGGAAAGACTTATTTTAAGCTGCTCTCTTTTTTCCTTTGCCTGGTCTACATCAATAAAAAGCTGCTTATACTGTCTTATGATATCGGCAGTTTCCTGTATAGCTGCGGCATCAACTTCTTTTATACCGGTAATACTCTCAATTAATAAAGAAAGAGAGGTGTAAGCAAAGTTTTTATGAGAGTTTTTGCTTGAAAGCATACGGGAACATATACCCAGAGAAATTGTACTCAGTATACAAATAATAACAAGTACGGCAAGTCCTACATCATAGTTAAATTTAAGCAGTTTTGTCAAAAAATTGTTCTGTCCCGAGAAAAACATATACAAGGATAAAACGGCGGTTATCAAAGATACGACGGATAAGCCGATACAAAGCTTGCGTATATTCCCCGTATCCACCTGTTTATAATTGTTATTATATTCATTCAATTTGTTTTTAAACTCAAGCTCCGTTTTTGAAACCTCTTCCGGACTATGAAAATACGAGTTTTTAAGTTTTATGGCGGAATCCTGAAGAAACTTTTCCGTCATATCAAGCTCAAGGCTGTATTTTGCTATGGTATTCACAAGGTTTGCCTGTGCCGGATCCTCATTTTTTTCATTAAAGTTTTCATCGGTAAGGCTTTTCTCCAAATCCTGAAGCTTAGTCAGGTTTGAGGTATATGCCTTGCCGGCTTCATCTACGAGTCCGGAGGCGATGGCGCGTCTTCTTGACTTTAAGTAGGTACTTGCCTTGGAAATATTAAGTGCTTCATTACCCGTATTATTCATATTGGCAATATAGTTTCTTAATTCATTTGCCATGCTGGCATCCGTGACGGACTTTAACTGACCTATACTTATTGTGTTTGTATAAGCCGTTAAGGACAGACCGTTTAATAAGTCGGACAGAACAAGGGCATTATCCGCAAGGTCCACACCCAGGGTTTCGTTTACTATGACAAGAGGTCTTGAAGCGGTTTTTGAGAAGTCTCTTTCCAGACGATACACCGTATCTCCTTTAAAGAGCCTTATGTATCCTCCGTAAGAAGACTTATCCCAAGGCTCGTACCTGCTCCACATATCGGTCTTGCTTGCACGCCCTCTTGCACGCTCCAAACCGTAAAACATAGCTCGGATAAAATTGTGAATTGTGGATTTTCCGGCTTCGTTTTCTCCATAAATAATATTTGTATAAGGGTCAAACACAATTTGTCTGTCTTTGATTTTTCCGAAGCCGCGAACATATAATTCTATAATATGCATACTCAGCTCCTTTCATCGGATGTTTTTAACAAAGCGTCCACGCCGTAAAACAAAGCTTTTTTGTCGATGTCGCTTATGTCGGGCTTATATAATTCGTTTATGAAAAAGCCGAGCATATCTGCCGAATGTTCGGCAAAGAGCTTGCTGAAATCATAGTTAGGCTCACTGTTATCGATAATATCGTATATTTTAAATCTTGAGCGTAAAACATCCAAATCAAATTCTATATCGGGATCTCGCAGACCCTTGATTTTCAGTCTGTAAATATTGTTTGTTCCCCTTTGGTTTACCTCATTTGCTATACGCATAAGAAGCTCGGTATTTGTCGTTTCGGGTGTTATACCTATAACAAGAGGAATATAGCTTAAACTTGCACAAGGTACAAATTCAAATCTTGTGAGAGCCTTTGTTACAGGATTGATTTCTCCGAGGCAAAAGCCGTGAGCACCGGTCTCGCTTACATCAAGAGGCTCGGGAGAGCCCGGGTAAACTATGGTATTGGGATAAAGTATTTCATGCTTATGTATGTGGCCGAGGGCACAGTAGCTGAAACCGCTTTTTACGAGTGCATTTTTATCAAAAGGCAGGTGCTTTAAATCTCCGCCGTGAGCCATAAGTATATTTATCCTGCCGTTTGCCGGCGCTTTAAGACCGGCGAGCTTGTTTTCCCTAAGCTCGCTGGCGTAATAAGAAAAACCGAAAACCTCCGTATTCAGTTCTCTGAAATATATACTGCTTATATCGGGTGTCTTAATAAAGTAAACATTTTCAGACCACGAAAAGCTGTCCAAAATCGACCCCTTTTTAATATAATCATGGTTGCCCGCTATTATGATGATGCGAACGTCCTTTATGCTGCCGAAAAGATAGTTGATTTCTTTTAAATCTTTTATAAGAGCTTGCCGATGAAATAAATCACCGGATATAAAAAGACAATCTACACTATGTTGTTTACAAGCCGAGACTATATTTTGCAGAGCTTCCTTAATCGCATTGCTGCGTTCCTTAGACCACGGTCGCCCTACATCAGGGTTCATCCCGTAATGTATATCTGAAGTGTGAATAAATTTCATACAAAAATCCTTTCGGGAAATCTTATAATTCGCAATTTCCTACTGTTCTCGGGAACGGCACAACATCACGTATATTTGCCATACCCGTAAGATACATAACACATCTTTCAAAGCCCAAACCGAAACCGGCATGACGGTTTGAACCGTACTTTCTGAGATCCAGATAGAAGGAATATTCTTCTTCGCTCATGTTAAGCTCTCTCATTCTTTGAAGAAGCTTATCATAATCATCCTCACGTTGGCTTCCGCCTATAATCTCGCCGATTCCCGGAACAAGGCAGTCCATTGCGGCAACGGTTTTTCCGTCCTCGTTGAGCTTCATGTAAAATGCCTTGATATCCTTAGGATAATCGGTAACAAATACAGGCTTTTTAAATACCTGCTCGGTCAGATATCTCTCATGCTCCGTCTGTAAGTCGCAACCCCAGAAAACCTTATATTCAAAACAGTCATTATTTTTTGAAAGTATATCTATAGCTTCTGTATAGGTAATTCTTCCGAAGTCCGAGTTTAAGACATTTTCAAGTCTTGCAAGCAAATCCTTGTCTATAAATTGATTGAAGAAAGCCATTTCTTCAGGGGCATTTTCCAAAACATACTTAATAATGAACTTAAGCATATCTTCAGCCACATCCATGTTGTCTACAAGATCTGCAAATGCCATTTCCGGCTCTATCATCCAAAATTCTGCGGCATGTCTTGTTGTATTGGAATTTTCAGCTCTGAATGTAGGTCCGAAGGTATAAATATTTTTAAATGCCATAGCATAGGTTTCGCCGTTTAACTGTCCGCTTACCGTCAGGTTGGTTTCTTTTCCGAAGAAATCCTTTGAAACGTCGAGACTTCCGTCTTCTTTTAACGGCGGATTTACCATATCAAGAGTGGTAACTCGAAACATCTCTCCGGCACCCTCCGTATCGTTTCCCGTAATTATAGGCGTATGAACGTAGACGAATTCCCTGTCTCTGAAAAATTGGTGAATAGCAAAAGCTATAAGGGAGCGAACTCTGAATACCGCCTGAAAAGTATTTGTTCTCGGTCTTAAATGGGAAATGGTTCTTAGGTATTCCATGCTGTGTCTTTTCTTTTGAAGAGGGTAATCGGAACCGGAATCACCTTCCACGCTGACGAGGGAAGCCTGAATTTCAAACGGTTGCTTTGCCGAAGGAGTTGGAACGAGAGTTCCCGTAACAATTAAAGCGGCTCCGACATTTATTTTTGCTATTTGAGAAAAATTTTCCAAGCTGTCATGATAAACGACCTGAACCTGCTCGAAAAAGGTTCCGTCACTCAAAGAAAGGAAGCCGAAGTTCTTGGAATCTCTGTTGCTTCTTACCCAAGCGCCTATAGTAACCTCTTTGTTGAGATAGTCGTTTGTTGATTTGAATAATTCTCTCACGGTGGTTAATTTCATATAGTCTCCTTACATATTTCGTATTGTAAATTAAATAAATTACATTATAACATAAAATACGCATAAAATCGACATATATTAGGTAAAGAAATATACTTATAAAGTTCACAATAAAAAATTACAAAAATAAAATAAATTATTCACATTAACTAAAAGATATGCTATAATCAAAGTACTATTCAATGGAACTTATATTAGTTTTATGCTACTTTTTTACTGCGAGGTGAGAACATGATCAAGAAAGAAATGATTGCGATGCTATTGGCAGGGGGGCAAGGAAGTCGACTTGGAGTACTTACACAAAAAGTTGCGAAACCGGCGGTATCGTTCGGAGGAAAATACAGAATTATAGATTTTCCTCTAAGTAATTGCATTAACTCAGGAATCGATACGGTAGGTGTACTTACGCAGTATCAACCATTGAGATTGAATGCACACATCGGTATAGGTATACCGTGGGATCTTGACAGAAACGTTGGAGGGGTTACGATTTTGTCGCCCTATGAAAATTCCAAGGGGAGCGACTGGTATACAGGGACGGCAAATGCCATATATCAGAACCTTGAGTACATGGAGAACTATAATCCGGAGTATGTACTCATATTGTCGGGAGACCATATATACAAGATGGACTATGAGGTAATGCTTGATTACCACAAGGCCAACAAAGCGGACATAACCATAGCGTCGATGCCTGTTCCTATGGAAGAGGCTTCAAGATTCGGTATAGTTATTACCGATGAAAACAACAGAATTACGGAGTTTGAAGAAAAACCCGAAAAGCCGAGAAGCAATCTTGCATCTATGGGAATTTATATTTTTAAATGGGAGGTTTTGAAGGAAGCGCTTATAAAGCTTTCTGATGAGCCGGGTTGCGATTTCGGTAAGCATATTATTCCTTACGTTCACGAGAAGGAAGGCAGCAGGGTTTTTGCGTATGAATATAACGGCTATTGGAAAGATGTCGGAACGCTTTCCACATATTGGGAAGCCAATATGGAGCTTATTGATATTATTCCTGAGTTTAACCTGTATGAGGAATACTGGAGAATATTTACAAAGTCGGACATCATACCGCCTCAGTATCTGGCGGGAACTTCAAATGTTGAAAAAAGCATCATAGGAGAAGGCGCAAGTATATACGGCAGTGTCATTAACTCCGTTATCGGAGCGGGAGTGACCGTCGAAGCCGGAGCTGTGGTGAAGGATTCAATAATCATGACGGGAACCGTTATAGGTGAAAATTCCTATTTGGAAAAGGCGATTGTGGCGGAATACAGCGTTATAGGCAAGAATTGTCGTATAGGAGAGGGAGAGTATAGGGAAAGCCTATATGACCCTAAGGTATATAATTGCGAGATTGCGGTTATAGGAGAAAAAACTACTGTACCGGACGGCGTAAAAATCGGAAAAAACACAGCTATAATGGGCGAAACTCTTTCCGGTGATTATGAAAACGGAGAACTTCAAAGTGGCGGATATGTAATAAAGGCAGGTGGCGGCAGATGAGAGCGGTAGGTATTATCTTGGCAGGCGGTAACTCCAAAAGGATGAGGGAGTTATCAAATAAAAGAGCAATTTCGGCTATGCCTATAGCGGGTAGCTTCAGAAGTATAGACTTTGCATTAAGTAATATGAGCAATTCTCATATTCAGAAGGTTGCGGTTTTTACTCAGTATAATTCAAGGTCGTTAAATGAACATTTGAGCTCTTCTAAATGGTGGGATTTCGGAAGAAAGCAAGGAGGCTTGTTTGTTTTTACGCCTACGATAACGGCTACAAACTCTGACTGGTACAGAGGTACAGCCGATGCTTTATATCAAAACTTAACATTTTTAAAGAATTCTCACGAACCTTATGTTATAATAGCAGCAGGCGACGGAGTATATAAGCTTGATTATAATAAAGTTTTGGAGTATCATATAAATAAGAAGGCTGATATAACAGTGGTTTGCCGTAAGGCAAATGACAGTGACGACATGACAAGATTCGGAGTTGTTTCCATCGACGATGACGGAAGGATAACAAACTTTGAAGAAAAGCCTATGTTGTCGGAAGCCAACAATATCTCCTGCGGAATATATGTCATCAGAAGAAGGCAGCTCATTGAACTTATTGAGCGCTGTATAGCTGAGGACAGATACGACTTTGTAAGAGATATACTCATAAGGTATAAAAACCTTAAAAGAATATATGCATATAAGATGGAAACCTATTGGAACAATATCGCATCCGTGGAGTCCTATTACAAAACCAATATGGACTTTTTGAAAAAAGAGGTGAGAGATTATTTCTTCGGTGAATATCCGAGTATATATTCAAAAATAGATGATTTGCCACCGGCGAAGTATAACCCGGGAGCAGAGGTTAAGAATTCCCTTGTTTCCAGCGGCTGTATAGTGAACGGCAGAGTGGAAAATTCTCTGATATTTAAAAAGGTATACATTGGAAATAACTGTATAATCCGTAACTCGGTTATATTAAACGATGTTTACATAGGTGACAATACGGTTATAGAAAATTGTATAGTTGAAAGCCGTGATACCATCAGAGCAAACACAACGCATATTGGAGATGCCGATAATATCAAGGTAGTTATTGAAAAAAATGAAAGGTATACACTTTAAAAGATGTATAAAATGGGGGAGAGGTATGCAAATAACAGATGTAAGAGTAAGATGTATCGATAAAGAGGGAAAAATGAAAGCAGTTGTATCTGTTACTATAGACAATGAGTTTGTGGTACATGATATAAAGGTTATTGAAGGAGATAAAGGGCTCTTTATAGCAATGCCGAGCCGTATGGCTTCAGACGGCGAGTACAGGGACATTGCCCATCCGATCAATTCACAGACAAGAGAGGGTATGCAAAAAATTATCATAGATAAGTATAAAACTACCGTACTTGAAGAAGCTGCTGTAAGTGTATAAGGCTACAGAAGAAGTACAGTTTTATATTAAAGGATGTAAACTTTGATAGTAATAAAGAGCCGGGCTTGCAGTATGTGTATATTGTAGGCTCCGGCTCTTGAGGTTTTATAGTGTTTTAACTGATTTTTTAGATTTACAATAATAGATTTACCAAAATAGACTAAAAATTTATATTATGATTACTTGTAAGAGACTAGGAGAAGAAGAATGACAATAAATGATATAGCATTCATGGCGGGAGTATCAAAAGCTACAGTATCAAGATTTTTAAATGGTGGCTATGTTAGTAGTGAAAAAAGAGATATTATCAGTAAGATTATAGAGCAAACAGGGTTTAAACCTAATTCTCAGGCGAGAACTTTGAGGACTAAGAAAACCGGTATGGTCGGTGTTATTATTCCGAAGATAAGTTCCGAGAGCATATCCAGAATGGTTGAGGGTATAAGCAGTGAGTTTTCCAAAACCGGACACAAGCTGTTACTTGCGGATACGGCAAATGACGAACTTGAAGAATTAAGTTATCTGAAAACCTTAACTCAGTACAATGTTGACGGCATAATTTTAATTGGAACCGTAATCAGCGCTGCACATAAAAAGGCGATAAAAGAGTGTAAAATACCTATTGTGGTTTTAGCACAGCAGCTGGTAGGACAGGCATGTGTGTATTTTAACGATTACGATGCGATGAGAGAGCTTGTGCACAGTATATCCGACAATGTAAAAAATATAGGATATATAGGTGTAAGTAAAAGAGACAAGGCGGTGGGAGCCGACAGATACAACGGTTTCAAGGCGGCCATAGAGAAGGGAGACTTTAAAGTTTCAAACAAAACTGTCGATTTCCTGATGGAATCGGGCAGGAGGGCGTGTAAGGAGCTTCTGGAAGAGGATGATACCATAGATACCATAGTGTGTGCTACGGATAATCTGGCTTTAGGTGCGATTGAATATATAAAGAGCACGGGCAGAACGATTCCGAGAGATATACAGGTTGTGGGAATGGGTGATACCAATGTCGGAAATATTGTTACCCCTAAGCTTACGAGTGTTCATCTTCCTTATAAAACGGCAGGAAAGGAAGCTGCGAAGATGCTCATAAGACTTATCCAGGGAAGAGATGTTACGACCATGGAAATGAAGATAAATTGCAGCCCCGTGCTTAGGGAAACAAGCAGAAACAAACAAATAGTATAGTAAAGTAAGAGACGGAGTAAAGTAAGTATAAAAATCCACATAAAGCGGAGGTTTTATATTTACTTTATTCTATTATAGGGCTATTATTAGGGTATATGAAACCGATACCAAGACTGAGGATTACTTGAGGCTAAGGTAATGTTCCGTCATAAAAATCACCAAGGAGGTAAATAATGGATTATGCTAAATCGGCAAAAGAAGTATTGGAAGCTGTAGGTGGCAGCGAGAACATAGTTTCGGCTGCACATTGTGCTACCAGATTGAGACTTGTTATAGCGGACAATAAAAAAGCGGACAAAAATACCCTTGATAATATTGAAGGGGTTAAGGGAGTATTTGAAGCTCAAGGGCAGCTTCAGATTATTTTCGGAACGGGAGTCGTGAATAAGGTTTATGATGAGTTTATCTCGCAGGGAGGAATAAAAGCGGCTTCAAAGGAAGAGGCGAAGGCTGCCGCCGCTGCGAATGTAAACGTATTCCAAAGACTTATAAAGATACTCGGAGATATTTTTGTGCCTATAATCCCTGCCATTGTTGCCAGCGGTTTTTTAATGGGAATAATGAATGCTCTCGAATATATGGTGAATAACCGGATTTTGCCTATAGACAGTAGCAACTCCATATATGTGT
Organism: uncultured Lachnospiraceae bacterium; assembly: GCA_963522175.1. Lineage (GTDB taxonomy): Bacteria > Bacillota > Clostridia > Lachnospirales > Lachnospiraceae > CAKAHY01. The sequence goes on along the minus strand of CAUQXC010000007.1, from coordinate 102,319 downwards.
TTGCAAATATTTTTTCAAACACGGCGTATACATTTTTGCCTATATTGATCGGTTTTTCGGCGGCTAAGGTGTTTGGCGGAAATCAGTATTTGGGTGCGGTAATAGGTATGATAATGATACATCCGAGCCTTCAAAATGCGTGGACCGTAGCAACGGAAGGAGTAAAAGCCACTCAGCCCGTTTGGTTCGGCTTGTACAGTGTGGATATGGTCGGCTATCAGGGGCATGTTATTCCGATAATGATTTCAGTATGGTTTATGAGCACCATAGAGAAAAAACTGCATAAGATTGTACCGGCTATGCTTGATTTATTTGTAACTCCGCTCGTATCGGTATTTGTGGCGGGTTATTTTGCGCTTTCCGTTATAGGACCTGTATTTGTTTACATAGAAAATCTTGTAATAAACGGAGTGCAGCAGCTTATAGCAATTCCTTTCGGCATAGGCTCTTTTGTAATGGGACTTTTATATGCTCCGACGGTTGTTATGGGTATACACCATATGTACACGATCATAGACCTCGGACAGATTGCGAAATTCGGAGTTACCTATTGGTTACCTTTGGCTTCGGCGGTAAACATAGCTCAGGGAGCCGCATGTATAGCCGTAGGTGTCAAGACAAAGGATAAAAAGATTAGAAGTCTTTGCTATCCGTCCGGATTTTCGGCACTCCTCGGAATAACGGAACCGGCGATTTTCGGTGTAAACTTGCGATTTGTAAGACCTTTTATAGCAGGCTGCATAGGCGGAGTCGTAGGTGCAATCTTTGCATCCGTAACCGGTATGGGAGCAAGCGGAACGGGAGTAACGGGAATTTTCGGAATACTTTTATTCCTTAACAAACCGCTTATGTATGTACTGCTATTTATTATTTCTTTTGCGGCGGCATTCGGAATTTCGTGGGTGATAACTCCGTCCTCGCTTATAGATGCAAAGCTCGGAGGTCAAAAGGAAATGACACCCGCACAGGAAAAAGAAGAGTCCGGTAAAGACGGAAATAAAGAAGAAGTAAAGGGTGATATTGTTATCACATCTCCTTTGGAGGGAGAGATTGTGAGCGTGGAGGAAACGGGGGATCCGACATTTATAGCCGGTGTACTTGGAAAAACGATTGCGATAATGCCGACAAAGGGCATGGTGTATGCTCCGGATAACGGAACGATAGTTGCGCTTATGGGGCATGCGGTAGGGATAAAGCTTGACAAAGGTCCCGAGCTTATAATACATGTCGGTGTCAATACGGTAGAGCTTAACGGAAAACATTATACGGCTAAGATTAACACGGGAGACAGAGTTAAAAAAGGTGATGAACTGTTGGGCTTTGATATAGCCGCTATTAAAGAAGCGGGATATCCCGTTGTGACTCCTGTAATTATTACAAACAGCTTTGATTATTCGGATATAGAGGTAAGCAAAAATAAAACAGTTAAAGAAAATGTGGAAATAATGAGGATAAAGAATACATAATGAATAACGAATGGAGACAGAAGTACCATTTAATGCCGCCTAGGGGCTGGCTTAACGACCCTAACGGTTTGTGTTTTTTTAGGGGAGAATATCATGTTTTTTACCAATATTCACCGGATCAGGTGAATGGCGGACTTAAGTATTGGGGACATTATAAGAGTAAGGATATGCTTAATTGGCAGGATATGGGAATATTTTTAAAGCCAGATAAAGCATGGAAGAAAAACGGCGTATATTCAGGTTCCGCTATTGAAAAGGATGGACTTTTATACATTCTGTATACCGGAAATGTAAAGGAATACGGTGATTATGATTATGTAAATGAGGGCAGACAGCATAATACGGCTTTAGCAATCACAAGAGATTGTATGAACATAGAAGAGGACTGTCTTATACTGAAAAATAAGGACTATCCCGCAGATTTGACACTGCATGTAAGAGACCCCAAAGTATTTGAGTATGAAAATAAGTATTATATGATTTTGGGGGCAAGAACAAAGGAAGATAACGGCAGAGCGGAGATTTTTGAAAGCGAAGACTTAAGAAAGTGGAGGCACATAAACAGTATAGAAACGGAATATAAATTCGGCTATATGTGGGAGTGTCCGGACTTATTTAAGCTTGGAGAGACGTGGTTTTTGGTTCTTTCCCCTCAGGGCGTGGAGCATGAAAAATACAGCTTCCAAAATGAATATTCGGCGGGATATTTTATCTTGGAGGGAGATTTCAGGGGAAAGTACAAGCTGGGTGAGTACAGAGAGCTTGATACGGGCTTTGATTTTTATGCACCTCAGACATTTTTAAAGGACGGCAGAAGGCTGGGACTTGCGTGGTTCGGCATGCCGGATGCCTTGTATACAAGCCCGACCGTGGAGTATGGCTGGCAGCATTGCATGACTTTAATGAGAGAGTATAAAAATGTCGACAATAAGCTTTACATTTTGCCTGCAAGAGAGTATGACAGCCTTTTTGAGGACTTTAAGAGACTGAGTATGGCAGGTGAGTTTGTATTTGAAACAAGCGATAAGGCTTATGATGTTTTTCTTGATGAAATATCAGGCGAGCTTAAAATCAACTTTTTTAATACCGTAGAGCTTAGGTATGCGAAGGGTGAGCTTGTTTTGTCCTTTATAGATAATGCTTATGGAAGAGGTAGAAGATATACCAAGCTTTCAGAGCTGAAAAAGCTGAGGATACTTATAGATGCTTCGTCTTTGGAAATATTTATAAATGACGGAGAAAACAACGTAAATACAAGAATGTATCCGAAAGAATACAAGAAAATAGATTTTGACGGAAAAGCCAAGCTGATTATAAGAAAATATAAAATTTAAAAAGCTATAGCAATTCAAAAAAGTTCCTTTATAATATAAGGGAGCTTTTTTGATTAGGAGTAAGATATGAAAATTATTGCAGGACTGGGAAATCCGGGAAGAGAGTATGAAGAAAGCAGGCATAATGCGGGCTTTAAAGCTATTGATGAAATTGCAAAAGAATACAAGATAGAAATAAATGAGAAAAAGCATAAGGCTTTGTGCGGAAAAGGCTATATAGGAGGAGAAAAGGTTATACTTTTAAAGCCTCAGACTTATATGAATTTAAGCGGTGAGAGCATAAGAGCCGCGATGGATTTTTATAAGCTTGATAAAGAGGACCTTATTGTATTGTTTGACGATATAAGCCTTTCGCCCGGGCAGTTGAGGATACGCTTAAAAGGCAGTGCCGGAGGGCATAACGGTATAAAATCAATAATAAGCCATGTGGGAGACAATGAGTTTTCAAGAATAAAAATAGGCGTGGGAGAAAAGCCGGAGGGCTATGATTTGGCTGACCATGTGCTTGGACGTTTCGGTAAAGAAGAAAAAGATATTATGGACGAGGCGTATAAAAAATGTGTGAAAGCTATTGCGCTTCTTATTGAGGATGAAAAGCAGGCTATGAATATTTACAATAAGAGAGTTTAGTTATGAGTATATTTAAAAACCCCTTGAGCGAGCTTAAAGTATATGAGGAGTTGGAAACGTTTGTCGAAAAAGAAAATAAGCCTTGCAAGGTAGTTGACCTTACCGATTCGGGAAAGGCTCATCTTATAAGCGAACTGCTTAGTGAAAAAAAGAAGTGGAAGCTTGTCATAAGCTATGACGAGGCCAAGGCAAGACAGCTATACGAGGATATATCCTGTTTTTCCGATAATGTCATACTTTATCCCGCCAAGGATTTATTATTCTTTTTTGCGGATGTTTCGGGACATAAAATCACTAAAGAAAGAGTGGATACATGGAAAAAAATGTCCGTGTGGGACTCGGGTATAGTCGTATGTACGGTAGACGCTTTGATGGATAAGCTCGAAGCCTATGAGAAATTTAAGTCAAATGCCATAAGAATATCGGAACAGGACAGCATAAATTTGGAAGAGCTTTGTAAAAAGCTTGTAGGACTGGGTTATGACAGAGTTGATGAAGTTGAAGGAATAGGGCAATTTGCCGTGAGGGGAGGGATTATAGACATATTTCCTCTTACCGGAGAATATCCTTTTCGTGTGGAGCTTTGGGGAGACGAAATAGATTCCATAAGGAGCTTCGACATTGTTACGCAAAGGTCTATAGAAACAAAGGAAAGTTTAAGCGTATATCCGGCAAAGGAAAAAGAGCTTGGAGGAAGCTGTTCTTTTTTAAGTTATTTTAATAAAGAGGACAGCCTTGTTTTTGTTGATGAAGCCATTAACGTATATGAGAAGGCAAAGCAGATTGAAAATGAATTTTTAGACAGTATGGAGGGAAGGCTGGGCTCCGGACAGATTGAAAAGGAAGATATACCGGAGCTTTTTTCGGCGGATGAACTTTTGGAAATGCTCGAGGAGGCGTCCTGTATAGGTCTGGATCTTTTGAACAGAAGATTGCCGGGACTGAAAACGGAAAAGACATTTTCTATAGAAACGAGGGTCTGTTCAAGCTATAAAAACGGCTTTGAAAGACTTATAGAAGACCTTAAGCTTTTGAAAAAGAAAAAGCACAGGGTTATTTTGCTTACTGCCTCAAGAACGAGGGCAAAGCGACTTGCGGATAATCTGAGAGAATATGATTTGCCGGCGTTTGCACCTGAGGGTGACGAGGTACATGAAGCCTTTCCGGGACAGATACTTGTTTTGTACGGAAACTTGAAAAAGGGCTTTGAATATCCTATGTTAAAGTTTTCGCTTATATGTGAAAGCGATATATACGGCTCTATAAAGAAGAAAAAAGTAAAAAAATCCGAATACAACACAAGAGCGATAGTCACGCTCAATGAGCTTAATATAGGCGATTACGTGATACATGAGGAGCATGGTCTCGGAATATACAGGGGTATAGAAAAAATTGAGAGAGACGGTGTTATTAAAGACTATTTAAAGCTTGAATATGCAGAAAACGCAAATTGTTATATTCTGGTTACCAAGCTTAATCTTATACAAAAGTATGCAAGCTCGGCAGGAAGAACTCCCAAGCTTAATAAGCTGGGTTCAAGCGACTGGAATAAGGTAAAGATTAAGGTGAAAAAATCCGTTGAAAATATAGCAAGGGAGCTTGTTGAGCTTTATGCCAAGCGTTTAAACGGCAAGGGATACGTATATCCGCAAGATACGGTTTGGCAGAGGGAATTTGAGGAGATGTTTCCTTTTGATGAAACGGGAGATCAGTTAAAAGCCATAGAAGATGTGAAGGCGGATATGGAATCCGAAAAGATAATGGATAGACTTATATGCGGCGATGTCGGCTACGGTAAGACGGAGGTCGCCATAAGAGCCGCATTTAAAGCAGTGCAGGAAGGAAAGCAGGTAATATACCTTGTACCGACGACGATATTGGCTCAGCAGCATTATAATAACTTTGTACAAAGAATGAAGGATTTCCCGGTAAGAGTGGATCTTATGTGCAGATTCAGGAGTCAGGCGGAGCAGAAAAAAACAAAAGAAGAGTTTAAAAAAGGTCTTGTAGATATAATTATAGGAACACACAGGGTATTGTCAAAGGATATAGAGGCGAGAAATCCGGGGCTTATAATTATAGATGAAGAGCAAAGATTCGGAGTAACACATAAGGAAAAGTTGAAAAAGATGAGAAATAATATAGATGTTCTCGCTTTAACGGCAACTCCGATTCCGAGAACCTTGCACATGAGTCTTGTGGGTATAAGGGACCTTAGCGTTCTGGAGGAAGCTCCTATAGACAGGCTGCCTATACAGACTTATGTTATGGAGTATTATGATGAAACCGTCAAGGAAGCGATAAAAAGAGAACTTGCAAGAGACGGGCAGGTTTATTATGTATATAATGTTGTAAATAACATTGAGGATACCGTAAAACATCTGAGGGCGCTTATTCCGGAAGCCAATATAGAGTTTGCCCACGGACAGATGCCGGAAAGACAGCTTGAAAAAATCATGTTGAACTTTATAAACGGAGAGATAGATGTTTTGGTTTCCACGACCATCATAGAAACGGGGCTTGATATTCCGAATGCAAATACTATGATAATACATGATGCGGACAGGTTCGGCTTGTCCCAGCTCTATCAATTACGAGGCAGAGTGGGAAGAAGTTCAAGAACAAGCTATGCTTTTATGCTGTATAAAAAAGGAAAGCTTTTGACCGAGGAATCCGCAAAAAGGCTGAAAGCCATAAGAGAATTTACCGAGCTCGGTTCGGGAATAAAAATCGCGATGAGAGATTTGGAGATAAGAGGTGCGGGAAATGTTCTCGGTGCGGAGCAGCACGGACATATGGAAGCGGTAGGTTATGATTTGTACTGTAAGCTTCTTAACACTGCTATAAAGCATTTAAGAGGGGAAGATATAAGCACAGCTGAGTTTGAGACAAGTGTCGATGTTGCCATAGATGCCTATATTCCGAGCTCCTATATAAGAAATGAAGAGATTAAGCTTGAGGTATATAAAAGGATAGTTTCTCTTGAAAACGAAGAGGATTACATGGATATTCAAGATGAACTCATAGACAGATTCGGAACATTCCCGAAAGAAGTCGAAAATCTCTTGAATGTGGCAAAAATAAAAGCCTTGGCACATGAAGTATATATAGAAGAACTCTATATAAACAAGCAGGAAATAAGAATGATATTCTATAAAAATGCAAAAACCGATCCCGAAAAAATTCATGAACTAATGAAAGAAAGAAAAAATCAGCTTAAAATAAAGCAGGGTGAGAGGGTTGAACTAAGTTGCATATATAGAGAGAAAAACCTAGATTTCAAACTGATATTTGAAAATACGGAAGAAATTATTAAGAAATTAAAATGATTAATGGTCGATGTAGGGTTAATTACTTAAAAACGCTTGACAAATAAAGCCAAAAAGGATATAAAGAAACAGAGTTTAAGTATATTCTAGGAGGAATTGAAAATGAATAGAATTGAATTAGTAGCAGCTATGGCTGAACACGCAAAATTAAGCAAGAAGGATGCAGATGCTGCACTTAAGGCTTTTGTAGAGGTTGTAACCGAGCAGTTGGCAAAGAAGGACAAGATCACATTGGTCGGTTTCGGTACTTTTGAGACTTCAGAGAGAGCTGCAAGAGAGGGAAGAAACCCAAGAACAGGTGCAACTATGAAGATTGCAGGAAGCACAGCTCCTAAGTTTAAGCCGGGCAAGTCTTTAAAGGACGCAGTTAATAAATAATGAGAATCGATAAATATCTCAAGGTTTCGAGACTCATTAAGCGAAGAACCATAGCAAACGAAGCTTGTGATGCAGGCAGGGTTCTACTTAACGGTAAAGTTGCAAGGGCGAGTGCAAACGTGAGTGTCGGAGACATTATAGAGGTACTTTTTGGCTCGAAAAGCGTAAAAGTTGAGGTGCTTGATATTCAGGATACCACAAAGAAGGATGAAGCCAAAGAGCTGTTCAAATATTTATAGAAAAAGGGTGGTCGTATAGTAAAAAGCTATACGACTTTTTTATAAAAGCCCTTGAAAAAGATTTCAATATACCTTATGCTATAGATGATAACGATATAAAATATTTTTTGGGGAGTAGGTATGGTAAGGCGTAATACAAAAAGGGAAAGAGTGAGAAGAACCAATAACATACTCGCTATATTTCTTGTAGGATTGGTCCTCGGTTGTATGGCTATTATGATACAGGTCAGAATCAATGCCGTAAAAAGCAAGATAGCGCTCTATGAAAAAAAGGAAATTTTACTCGAGGAGCAGTTAAAGGAACAGGAAGAAAGAAAAGCTGCTTTGGATGCAAGGGAAATACATGTCAAGACAGATGAGTACAAAATAGAGGTAGCCAAGGAAAAGCTGGGACTTGTTTTTCCGGATGAAATATTGATTAAACCATCAGAATAAAAGTTTGTCGCGAAAATTTTGCGGCAAATTTTTATTTTTGGGAAAAGATATGGAGATTTTATGGGGTATACAGAAAAAATTTATTCCGATATAGTCGAAAAAAATTTAATTCAAAAAGGAGATATTGTCATTGTCGCCACCAGCGGAGGAGCGGATTCAATGGCTCTTTTGCATGTACTTTGCGAGCTTAGAGAAAAGCTTGACATAGATATTGTTGCTTGCCATGTTCACCACGGAATAAGAGGTTTGGAAGCCGATGAAGATGCAAGCTTTGTTGAAGAATATTGTAAAAATAAGGGTTTGAGATTTGAACTTTTTAGAGAAGATATATATTCCGTGGCAAAAGAGTTCAATTTATCCGTGGAGGAAGCCGGTCGTCTTAAAAGATATCAAAACTTTGAGCTTTTAAAACAAAGGATTGAAGTCGCTACCGGAAAGAAGGTAAAAATAGCGGTTGCACACAATAAAGAGGATAATGCCGAAACCGTACTAATGCAGCTTTTCAGAGGATCCGGATTAAAGGGGCTTGGAGGAATAAGCACTAAAAGAGGAGATATTATACGCCCCTTACTTGATGTGTCGAGAGGGGATATAGAAAATATCCTGGAAGAGGCAGGTCTATCGTACAGAACGGACAGTACCAACCTTTGTGACGAGTATACAAGAAATATTGTAAGACATAAAATCATACCGGTAATAAGAAAAGATATAAATGCTTCGGGAGTGGATAATATTATAAGGTCTGCGGAGTTTATCAAAAAGGCGGATGATTTTATTACGGGAGAAGCCTTAAAGCTTAAAGAGCAAAGCTTCATATATACTGAGGGCGAATTAAGCGGTTTAAATACAACAGAGCTTGAATGTAAGGATGAGATTTTGAGGAGCTATGTTCTCAGGATGTTTATAGCCGAGCTTATAGACAGGCTTAAGGATATAGAAGCCGTGCATATAGCCATGCTTGACAAGCTTTTATATGCAGAAACCGGAAAAAGTATAAATCTTCCTTATGGGCTTGTTTTTTATAAAAGTTATGATAAAATCTTGAAGGAAAGTTTCGATAAAGCTTCGAATAAAGAGAAAAATTTCGAAGAATATTTTGAGACGGAAAAATTGGACAATAAAAGTCTAAAAATAGATAATTTAATTCACACAAAATATGTAGACTATGGTAAAATAAAAGGTATTCTTTCGTTCAGAACAAGGAAGCTCGGAGACTATATACACATAAAGTCGGGCAGAAAGAGTATAAAAGCATTTATGACGGATGAAAAAATCCCGGCAAAGGAAAGGGATACTATTCCTTTGGTGGCGGTAGAGAATGATATAGTATGGATAGTCGGAAAAAGGCTGAGCGAGAAATATAAGATAAGCGAAGAAACAAAGGAAGTGCTCAGAATTACGTATAAGAAAGGATTGTTATAATGTCGCATAAAATAAGAGTATTGTTGACGGAAGAAGAAGTTGATAAAAGAGTTTTTGAAATAGCATCCCAAATTAACAAAGATTACGAGGGAAGAGAGGTTCACCTTATATGTATATTAAAGGGTGGAGCCTTGTTTATGTGTGAGCTTGCCAAGAGACTTACGATACCGGTTTCACTCGATTTTATGAGTGTTTCAAGCTACGGTTCGGGGACGGAGTCAAGCGGAATAATAAAGATTATAAAAGATTTGGATGACAGTATAGAAGGCAAGGAGCTGATTATTGTAGAGGATATTATCGACTCGGGAAGAACTCTTAAGCATTTAAAGGAGATGCTTGGAGCCAGGGCACCAAAGAGCATAAAGATTTGTACCCTGCTTGACAAGCCGTCAAGAAGAGTAGAAAAAGAGGTTAAGGTTGATTACACCTGCTTTACAATACCGGATGAATTTGTAGTCGGCTACGGCTTGGACTATGATCAAAAATATAGGAACCTTCCGTATATAGGCGTTGTGGAATTTGACTAGGAGGGTAGCAGTTGAAGATAACCAAAGATCAAAGCAGCAGGTTTTTTGCTTTACTTATGCTTATGCTTTTCTTGTCCGTATGCTTTTTTTATGCAAGCAAGATGATAAGAAAAGAGTATACAAGACAGGATTTTTTGAATGAATTAAAAGATGAAAGAGTGGAACGTGTACTTATAGAGCAAAATAACAAGATACCGAGCGGAAGCGCACAGTTTGTGTATAAAGACGGCACAAAAAGCGAGTATATTTACTATGTATCGGATGTAAATAAGCTTGCAAAAGAGCTCGATGATATAGGGCTTAACTACACCATGTCGGATGTTCCGAAGGACAATATTTTGCTCGCTTACGCGATTCCCGCACTTTTGATTTTGCAGGGAGTTTTTATTGTTGTAATCATGTTACAGCTTCGTGGAGGCGGAGCAGGTCCGAAGGTCATGAATTTCGGCAAAAGCCGTGCTATGATGAATGACAATATTAAAATAGGCTTTAAGGATGTTGCGGGGCTTACCGAAGAGAAGGCGGAGCTTGAAGAAATAGTCGATTTCTTAAAGGACCATAACAAGTATACCGGTTTAGGAGCAAGAATACCTAAGGGAATAATTCTCGTAGGTCCCCCGGGAACGGGAAAAACCTTACTTGCCAAAGCGGTAGCCGGAGAGGCAAATGTGCCGTTTTTCTCTATTTCCGGTTCGGATTTTGTTGAAATGTTTGTAGGTGTCGGAGCTTCAAGAGTAAGAGATTTATTCTTGGATGCCAAAAGAAATGCACCTTGTATAGTTTTTATAGATGAGATAGACGCGGTTGCAAGAAGAAGAGGCTCGGGACTGGGCGGAAGCCATGATGAAAGAGAGCAAACCCTCAATCAGATGCTTGTTGAGATGGACGGTTTCGGCGTAAATGAAGGAATAATCGTACTTGCGGCGACAAACAGAGTAGATATACTGGATCCCGCCATATTGAGACCGGGACGTTTTGACAGAAAGATAGCTGTCGGAAGGCCCGATGTAGGCGGAAGAGAAGCTATTTTAAAGGTACATACAAAGAACAAACCCTTATCGGAGGATGTTAACCTCGCCGTAGTGGCTAAAAATACACCGGGATTTACAGGTGCGGATCTTGAAAACCTTATGAATGAGGCGGCGATTATAACCGCAAGAGAAAACAGAAAGTTTATAACAGCACAGGATATTGAACAAGCATTTATAAAAGTCGGTATAGGAACCGAGAAAAAGAGCAGAATCATACCGGAAAGCGAGAGAAGAATTACGGCTTACCATGAAGCGGGACATGCTATTTTGTTCAGGGAACTTCCGGATGTGGGACCTGTTCATACCATATCCATCATACCTACGGGAATGGGGGCGGCAGGCTATACTATGCCTGTACCTAAGGATGACAATGTGTTTAATACGAAGAAGAGAATTTTGCATGAAATTATGGTCAGCCTTGGAGGAAGAATTGCCGAGGAGATAGTATTTGAGGATGTTACGACGGGTGCGAGCCAAGACATCAAGCAGGTTACGGAATATGCAAGAAGTATGGTTACACGCTACGGAATGAGTGATAAGCTCGGAATGATAAATTATGAAAGTGACGATGAAGTTTTAATAAGCAGGGATTTTGCACATACAAAGGCTTATTCGGACACGACTGCGGATGCGATAGACAGCGAGGTAAGACGTATAGTTGAGGATTGCTATGCGAAAGCAAAAGAAATAATCTTATCAAGACGAGATGTATTGGATAAATGTGCCGCTTTATTACTTGAAAAAGAAAAAATAGGATTTGATGAGTTTGAAGCACTGTTTGAATAAATAGGCTTGCTAAGCGGCTTATATTAAAAGCAAAAGGTCGGTTTATACCGGTCTTTTGCCACTATTGCAGTGATTATACTATAGAGAGGAGATTATGATTTTAGGTAGCGTTTTTCATGATGAATGTCATGATTATTTAAGTAAGCTTGAGCCGGACATAGGTGACGGTATAGAGGTAAAGCTGAGGATAGAAAAAGGCAAAGCAAAGTCCGTATACCTTGTTGAGGATGGAATCGAATATCTCATGGAGAAGAGGCATGAGGATGAAAGCTTTGACTACTATATATATAATAAGGTTTTAAAACAAGATGTATTCAAATACTCATTCAGAATAGAGTGTGAAAATGAGGTTGTATATTATTCAAAGATGGGTGTAAGCTACAGAGAGAACCCGGATTATGAATTTAGGGTTTTCCCCGGCTTTAAGACTCCCGACTGGGCAAAGGGATGTATTATGTACCAGATATTTATTGACAGATTTAATAGGTCGGATGACGGAGTACATGTAAATAATGATGAATATATATACATAGGCAGACCTGTAAAGTATGTCGAAAAATGGGATGAAAAAGTAGAAAACTTTGATGTACACCGCTTTTACGGCGGAAATTTACAAGGTGTTTGGGATAAGCTTGAATACCTTAAGAGCATAGGAGTGGAGGCAATATACTTTAATCCTTTATTTGTGTCACCTTCAAATCATAAGTATGATGCACAGGATTATAACTATATAGACCCTCATTTGACGGTGCTAAAAAGCAGCACCGAGAAGTCGGTGCTTAGTGACGGAAATGATAAGGCTCTTTCCTATATAGAAAGAACGGCAAAAGCTGAAAACCTTGAAGCAAGCAATAAGTTTTTTGCCGATTTTGTGGCTTACGCTCACAGCCTCAATATAAAAATAATTTTGGACGGAGTTTTCAATCACTGCGGTTCATTCCACAGATGGCTGGACAGAGAAAAGATATATTCAAATGCCAATGCTTTGTACGGTGAACAATATCCGACAGGCGCTTTTCTTTCAAAAGAAAGTCCTTACAGAGAGTATTTCGGCTTTGAGAAGGACAGCATGAGTTATGAAGGCTGGTGGGGACATGATACCTTACCGAAGCTGAATTACGAAAACAGTGAGAAGCTGCTTGAAGAAGTAATGAGTGTGGCAAAAAAATGGTTGCAGGAACCATATTGTGTTGACGGTTGGAGACTTGATGTTGCGGCGGATTTGGCACATAGTGAAGAATTTAATCATTATTTTTGGAAAAGATTCAGAGAAGAGGTTAAATCCGTAAATAAGGATGCCCTTATTTTAGCGGAGCATTATGGAGACCCGAGTGCATGGCTCGACGGAAAGCAATGGGATACGGTTATGAATTACGACGGCTTTATGGAGCCCGTAACATGGTTTTTAACGGGTTTGGAGAAGCATTCGGACAGAGAAGAAAAGAATCTTTGCGGTGACGGAGAAGCTTTTTTGGCTATGATAAGACACAGCAGCTCAAAGATGCCTATGCCGGCTTTACTTGTTGCCATGAATGAGTTGTCAAATCATGACCATTCAAGATTTTTGACGAGAACAAACAAAAAAGTCGGAAGGCTTTCCACACTGGGACACGAAGCGGCAAGCGAAGGGGTGAACCACGCTATTTTAAGGCAGGCTATTATGATGCAAATGAGCCTGCAGGGCGCTCCTACCATATATTACGGAGATGAAGCCGGAGTTTGCGGTTTCACCGACCCGGACAGCAGAAGAACTTATCCGTGGGGAAAAGAGGATAACGGAATACTTATGTTTTACAGGTATCTGGCACTTATACATAAGCAGAACGTCTGTCTTAAGCTCGGTTCTTTCATACCTATAATTATGGAGAAAAACCTTGTTGTATATTCAAGAACATATAAAGATAATAAGGCTTTAGTGCTTGTTTATACCGGAAAAGAGCAAAAGAAAGTAAATATTCCCATCTACATCGGAGGAATACAAAAAGGCGATATTATGAGCAGGCTTATGTACAGTGATGAAAACGGACATAATGCCGGCAAGATAGATATTGTTTTGGATAAGAATTTCCTTGAAATCGAGCTTAAAGCCGATACGAGTATTTTATATATAGTTGAAGGCGAAGCATAGAATACAACAATGCGGAGTGTTAAACCTGTTAAAGAAATTTAACCGGCTTAACACTCCGCACTTATTGTTTAAAGCTTGATTTGCCTCGGAATATAGTTTTGAATCATGGAAAGCATATGCTCGTCAAGATCCATTATATAAGCTTCGTTTACGTTGTTTGAAGATACGACCAAAACATAGCTTTTTACCGAAAGGTCATTGGATGAGTAATTATACTGCTTTGTTCCGACGAATTCTTTTAAGTTCGGTGAATCCCTGAAAGTCAAAAGCTTAACCGTCTTAATATCAAAGCTTTTTATACTCTTTCTTTTGGCTTTATTGATTATCATATCAACATTCATTTCATTGTTTAAAAGAGAATATTCAAATTCCAATCTTGTGCTTGGGATTTTGAAGTGATAAGAAGCAAAACAAAGTATGACCAATATGACAAGCAGTATAGGGTTAAAGGTAATAAACGACAAAAAAGCCAGTATGAAAGCAAGAGCCCCCGACAAGACCCAAGCTATGTAGTCATACACACCTCGTTTTCTCACAACAATCTGTTCGTAAAATGTATCATTCATCTATTTTAAGTCCTTTCTTTTGAATTTAGGTAACAAATAATAAGGCTTGCGAGCTTAAAAAGCATGGCACCTTCAAAGCTTCGTATATCAAGTCCGGTTTTACCCGCAAGCTGTTCTATTCTGTAGACAAGAGTATTTCTGTGCATATTGAGACTTCTTGCGGTTTCGGCTATATTGAGATTGTTTGCCAAAAACGTATCGACAGTATGTAAGCTGTCCTCATCCAATTTAAAAGCCGACTTATCCGTAAGCACCTCATTTAAAAATCTTGTACAGGCGGAGACGGGTAATTCATATAATAGGCCCCCTATACCGAGTTCGGAACTTGAAAAAACGTATCTATCGGGCTGAAAAATTCTTGCCGTATCAATGCAAAGCTTGCTCTCGTCATAAAGCTCTTTAAGTCTTGAAAAATCATTTTCCACATTTGAATATGTAACAAGGGCATTTTTCATGGCTTCGGTATTTATTATATCCGCTATGCTGTGTGCGAGTTCGCTCGGAAGTACAGCGGAATGCTTATGTATAATACAAAGACTTTGTGAGTCGATGTTTACAATGTAATCCTTGGAACCGGGGAAAAGACCTTTCAGTATGTCAAGAACAATTTTATCGACACCGTTTTGTATGTATACGGTAAAAAGGCAGTAATCCGTGTTTTCTCTGATACCGGAGCCTTCAAGTCGCGGTTTGATCTTATCATAGCTCTCACCGCCAAGTAAAAATTCCTTGAAAACTTCATTTATAGCGGGAGCCTTCAGACTCTCTATTAAAAGAGAAATTTTTTGTGTATCCGAAACAATCTTATCTGGATTTGTATCCAGTCGTATATCCAGTCCGGACAACTTTTTAAGTTTTTCAAGTTGTTTATTAAAAATGTCCTGTTGTGAACTCATATCTTTTTCTCCGAAATATAAAGCGATCCGAGTGTCGAAAGATAATGAAATTTCTGACACTTACATCATAATAAAAAGGGTAGGAAAAAAATCCTACCCTTCATTATAAGCTATAAAAGCACAGTTATCAATCTATTAATTTGTAATAGTCAACTCGGTCTCTTTGTCAAATACATGAATCTTTTCCATGTCGATGGCAAATCTTGCTTTGTCACCTGTTCTGAGTGTGGTACGAGGGTTTACTCTTGCGGTCATCTGTGAACCTGCTACGTCAAAGTATAAGAATACTTCCGCACCGAGAAGCTCGTAAACCTTAATTTCAGATTCCAAAACGCTGTCAGGTGAGCTGCTTATAAAGAGTTCCTCATCGTGTAAATCTTCAGGACGAACACCGAGAACAACAGTCTTTCCAACATAACCGGCATCTTTAAGAGCCTTTGCCTTGCTTAATGGAGTTTTAAGCTTATAGTCACCTACCGTCAAATAAACGTCTTCGCCTTCAGCACTTACGGTTGCATCAAGGAAGTTCATCTGAGGAGAACCGATAAAGCTTGCAACGAAGAGATTGCATGGCTTATTGTAAAGGTTCTGAGGAGAATCAACCTGCTGTACCAAACCGTCCTTCATAACTACGATACGAGTACCGAGGGTCATAGCCTCCGTCTGGTCGTGAGTAACGTAGATAATGGTTGAACCGAGTCTCTGGTGAAGCTTTGAAATCTCGATACGCATCTGCACTCTGAGCTTTGCATCAAGGTTTGAAAGAGGCTCATCCATAAGGAAAACCTTAGGGTGTCTTACTATAGCACGTCCCATGGCAACACGCTGTCTCTGTCCTCCGGACAAAGCCTTAGGTTTACGATCCAAGAGTTTTTCGAGGTCGAGAATCTTAGCGGCTTCTCTAACCTGCTTGTCAATTTGATCCTTAGGAACTTTTCTGAGCTTAAGACCGAATGCCATATTGTCATAAACCGACATATGAGGATAAAGAGCATAGTTCTGGAAAACCATGGCGATATCTCTGTCCTTAGGTTCAACATCATTAACAACCTTACCGTCAATTTCCAATGTACCTGCGGAAATATCTTCAAGACCGGCAATCATACGAAGTGTTGTAGACTTACCGCAACCTGAAGGACCTACGAAAATAATAAATTCCTTATCAGCTATTTCCAAATTAAAATCATGAACAGCCTTAAAGCCGTTAGGATACTGCTTTTCAATACCCTTGAGTGATAAACTTGCCATTATATGACCTCCAATAAAATTATTAGTTCAAGTATATCAAAAAATTCTGTAATATCAATGTAAGCACTAACCAAAAATGAAGTATCAATTTCGTTATTTTGACAATATCCACTTGCTTTTTTTTACTTATTTTCTTAAAATATAGCTTGAAGCAAAAGGTAACAGGAAGGAGTTATTGATAATGAAATTAGTTTTGATACGTCATGGAGAAAGTGAGTGGAATAAATTAAACCTTTTTACAGGCTGGGCTGATGTAGACTTGTCCGAAAAGGGAGTTGAGGAGGCTAAAGCGGCAGGTAAGCTTTTAAAGGAAGAGGGATTTGATTTTGATGTTTGCTATACAAGCTACTTAAAGAGAGCTATACATACACTTAATTACACTCTTGAGGGTTTGGACAGAGAGTGGTTGCCGGTTATAAAGGATTGGAGACTCAACGAAAGACATTACGGTGCTTTGCAGGGCTTAAACAAGTCCGAAACGGCAGCTAAATACGGTGAGGACCAGGTTAAGATTTGGAGAAGATCCTTTGACATAATGCCGCCTGCATTGGAGCCGGATGACGAGCGTTGTCCTGCAAATCAGCCTGCATACAGAAACGTTGATAAGGCTGTTTTACCTTATACGGAGAGTTTAAAGGAAACAATAGAAAGAGCAGTTCCTTATTTTGAGAACGTTATTAAAAAAGATATGGAAGCCGGTAAAAGAGTTATCATAGCGGCTCACGGAAACTCACTTCGTTCATTGGTTAAGTATTTTGATAACATGAGCAGCGAAGAAATAATGGAAGTAAATATTCCTACGGCTGTGCCTCTTGTATACGAGTTTGATGATAATTTCAAGGTTCTTAAGAAGTATTATCTCGGAAATCAGGAAGAATTAAAGAAGAAAATGGAAAGCGTAGCTAACCAGGGAAAGAGTAAATAAGACTTGAATGATGTAAAAGAGCCCCTATAAAAGGGGTTCTTTTTAGTATAGCTCTTACCTGACAGAAACAATAAATACTTAATTAAGGAAAATGTATTAACATAGTCCTGTTCATTTGGTAAGATGTGATTATTAAAAAGGATTTTATATAGTTTAAGAAGGTGGAAATATGGGAGAAAACAAAACTTACTACAAGAGAAAAATATATCTTATTTTATTTATAGCAACACTGTTTTTCGGCATGCAGGGGCTTTATCAATATTACAGGGTCAGGATAGATAATCCGTTTCAGCTGATTTCCGCGGTCTTGTACGGTACTATAAAGCTGTTTTTATTCGTGTCGCCCATATCTCCGGAAGACAGCACGGATATTTTATATGAGGTGGCAAAGTGGCTTGCGCCTATACTCACATCTACCTTTGTGTTTATTAAGATTTCCAATACCCTGCTTCATTTTAAGAATATACTTTTTAATAAAATGAGCGGGAAGCATGTTCTTGTTTTTGAGAACAGTCTTATCGGAGAGACGCTTATAAATAATTTGACAAACAGGAAGGATCCTTACAAAATCTCTCTCATCTCAAAGAGTTTTTTAGATGAGAATTTAAAGAGTAAATATGAGAAAAAGGGTATAGCCACATATCAGATGGATTTTGAAAGAAGCGGAAGAAACGAGATAAACGAGCTTTTGAGCTCTTTAAATATCAATAACGTGAAATATATGTTTTTCTGCTCCGATGTTGATTTGGAAAACTATGCCTTGTATACGAATATTATCAAAAGAATTAAACCTCAAAGACATATCACCTGCTATGTAAAGTGTGAGTCAAAGACCGTATCTTCCTATATTGAGGATATGATAGGCCTTGAAAGAAAAAGAGAAGAAAAGCTTAAAAATATAGATACGGTACATTTTGACAAAACGGATTTGACCGTAAGAATGCTTTTGTCGGATAAATGTGTAAGTCAAAGTGTTTCGGACGGCTTGGAGGGGCTTTCGCATATAAAAGAAGAGCCTATTGCAGAGCTGATAGATAAAAATATAAAAAAGTTTCACATCTTAATAATGGGGGTAAACGAGCTTACCCTTACCTTACTTAAACATATTTCAAATGATATGACAAGCTCCTCCGAGACTAATACCAAGGTCAGTATAATAGATGCGGATGCTAAACAATATATGGACGAACTCCTATTTAACAATGAGGGGCTGAAAAAATGTCTGGATATTGAAAGCGTCAATATCGGATTTGAAAAAAATTCGTTACGGGAATATTTTAAAAGTATAGAAGATGACAGCGATTTGTCTTTGATTTTTCTTATGAATGAAAATGCGGTTCAAAACCTTAAGGCGCTTAAGCTTTTAGACCTATATTTTAAAAATGTACCTAAGATAATAAGAAATGTATCAAATATAGATTTGAGCTATATACTACCGAAAGATAAGGATAAAATAAGGGTTTTCGGCGATGTTTCGGAAATTATGACGGAAGATATCATCATAAACACGTCTCTTGACAATCGTGCCAAAAGATTTAATGACAGCTATAACGAGTCTTCGTCTATGGCGGGTATGGGAGAAGGGCAAAAGTGGAATGAGCTCTCCTATGTGAAAAAGACTTCTTCAAGATTGTCGGCATCACATGCAGGGATGAAGGAAGAAATAATCAGAAAAATCTTTTGTGATAAATCGGACGAGGAGATAAGGTCTTATTTGGATGAAAAATTTGAAGAGTTTATGAAGCTGCAGGAGATAGGAAAGGATAACAGAGAAGAGTTCAAGAGAGGCTTCAGACAATATCTGAACGACAATGCCGTACTTGATTTTCTGTCAAGATTGGAGCATAAAAGATGGTGTAACAGTTATTATGCCATGAACTTTAAATACGGCGAAAAAAAGGATGAAAATTTGAAAACTCATCCTTGCCTTATAGATGATTGGAAAATAGTAATAGGAGATAAATTTGAGGTCTGCCACCCTGAATATGATTTACTATCGGTATTCGCTCTTTTCCAAAAGGAGAAATAAAAATGGAAAACCAACAAAGACATGGAACACAATTCGATGAAATGCAAAAAGCGGCTGACGAGTACGCTGAAAAAAGCTATAAATACGATGCCTTTATAAGCTACAGGCATGTGGAGCCGGATCAAAGCATAGCAAAACAGGTGCATCGAATGATAGAAAGCTTCAATCCCCCCAAGGAGTTTTATCGGAACGGAAAAAAACCTACATTCAGGGTGTTTCGTGACAGGGAGGAGCTTAGCGTAAAGGATCTTGATACATCCATAAAAGCCGCACTTGCAACAAGCAGGTATCTTATTGTTATAGGCTCAAAAAGAACACCCTTGTCGGAATGGTGTGAAAAAGAGGTGGAAATATTCAGAAGCCTGCACGGAGACGAGAGGATAATCCCAGTATTGATAGAAGGAGAGGTCGGGGAAGCTTTTCCGAAGGCGCTTAAGGCGCTTAAAAAGCAGGATGACGAAAGCTTACAGGATATACTTGCTGCAGATATAAGACCCGCGGCGGTATTGAAGGCGGATTTTGAGGGCTATGAAAAGCTTCAAAGCGAAAACAGCCAAAAGCTTAAAGAGCTTACAAAGCAGTCCCTAAATATATTAAAAATCGAGAAGTACAGGATAATGGCGACTATTCTCGGTTGCAGCTTCGGAGACCTTAAGCAAAGAGATAAGGAAAGAAAGAACAGGCTGATTTTATCCGCTTCGTCCTTATTCGGAGCAATATTTTTAATATTCGGAATATTTATGACAAGAGCTTATCAAAAAGCCGAGAGCGCAAGGCAGGAAGCGGTGCAGTCAAATTCCAGAATATTGATGAAAACCTCCAAAGATTTTTTAAAGGAGGGCGATTATATAAAGGCGGTATTGGTAGCCGAGGAAGCGATGAAGCCTATAAATAAGAACATGAAAGATTATGATTCTTTAAATGCGGAAAGATTATCTATACTAAATGACACCGTATATCATAACGGAGCTTCTCCCTTGACTGCAATATCTACTAAAAATAAATTTACATATATGGCTGTAAGTGAAGATGAAAAATATGTAGCTTACGGGCTTGACAATAATGAGACCGCAGTGGCAAGTGTGGAAAACGGAGAGGTTTTAAAAAGATTTTCAGGACACAGTCAGCAGGTTAAATTTGTGGCTTTTTCAAAGGACGGTAAATATTTGGCATCATCTTCTTTTGACAACACCTGCATTATATATGATTTTGAAACCGGTGAGGAGAAAGTTAAGCTTGAAATAGAGGGTGTGCCGATGCTCACCAGATTCTCCAAGGATGGCACAAAGCTGTTTTATGCGACTTTTACCAACAACGATACAGTTTTTTATGTTTATGATGCCGCCACATGGCAAAAAGAGGCGGAGCTTGTCATTAAGGGGCAGGTAAAATATGCCGATATAAAAGATGATGCGAGCGAAATTCTTACGGTTTTAAGTGCCAATACCGAAGAACAGCTTACAAGAAGAAGCTTAAAGGACGGCAGTATAATAGACATTATTCCAAGGTTAAAAATAGAGGGTATAGATGAGGCGCAGTACGACAAGCCTTACAGGGCGGCAAATTATTCCGCCGACGGTAAAAGCCTGATATTGTTGACGGATGCCGAGATAATAAAGATTTCGATTGAGGATAAGCAGGAAATATTCAAGCAGGAGATATATATTAATACCGCCGATTCAAAGATAATATCCGAGAGTGAAGACGGTAACAAAATTGTTGTTAAGTCGAATGCTCAAATATATCTGCTCGACGGAAATACCGGTGAAATAACGGATAAAATATATTTTACGGACCTCAATATGAAGTATTTTACGTATAACTACAATACAAACACCATAGTAGGTTTCGGAGAGAACGGAAGGTACTCCATATGGAGGGATAAGTTCATGGTGGAGGATAACTTAAGTTATGGAGGAGGCATACCTATAGAATTTATATTTCTTAAGGACGGAAGTAAGATACTGGCGAATTCACATGAAAGTCAAACAATAAAGATAATTGATTTAACTTCAAGGATTTCATCAGAGCCCTTAAACGCAAGAATAATGGGAAAGTCCGATGATTTTTCGCAGATGCTTTTGTTTGATGGAAAAGATTTTGAAATTTCGGGTGATAACGGAAAAAGCGGTAAAAAAATCACACCCGAAGGAGCTACCACATACGGCAATATGTCTAATTCCAAATATAATAAGTTATCAAATGACGGCAGATATTATGCGTATATAGGGCTGGTGGAAGACAGCCAGTCAAGGACATCAAAACCCGTATTAAACTTGTACGATATTGAGAAGAATGAGAGAAGACAGATAAGCTTAAACATAAGCTCGGCATCATTCGCTTTTACAAACGATTCAAAGCAAATATTGGTACTGGATAATGTGGAAGGACTGAAAATATATGATACCGAGGACCTTAAGCAGCTAAAAAGTTACGACAATATAAAAGATGAATCGGGAGATATAAAAGTATCGAAAGACTCAAAAATTCTTGTTATAAACAGATTTGCAGGTATAGCTTCGGTATATAATCTTGAGACAAATCAACACATAGACGATGTTGCGGGAGAGGTTGTAAATGTTCAAAACGAAGGTGATGAGATAAAATTAAAAGGAATACAAAATAACACCGCCTTTGACTGGAGCAGTAAAGAGGGACTCAGAACATGGGAAATGGACGAGGCATGCAGACAGACAGCCCTTAGCTTTTATGATATAAACCTATATAATGAAAATGCCGATATATTGGTGATGATAAGGAATAATGAAACGGACAGAAAATGTTATGTGGTGAATTTTTCGACGGGCAGACTCATGATGACGCTTAATCCGTCGGTGAAGGACTACAATGTTAACGGCCATATCTCTCCTGACGGCAAGCAGATAGCTATAGACCGGAAGTACTATGTAAAAGTGGATAACGAAAATAAGGATTCCAAGTATTATATAGCATCCGGAGTGTACAACATACTTAGTGAAGAAGAGGTATCTCAGGAAATAAAGAGGATTGTTTCGGGCAGAGTGCTTTCGGAAGAAGAAAAGGTTCAAATCGGTATAAGCGGTAAATAATTTTTACGGAAGGAGTAGACAAAATGGCTAAAAAGCTGAAAGAGTATTATGATAAGGAATATGTGCATGAGCTTGCAAAGGATCTGCTTTTGTACGATAAGAATTTTGATATGAAAGCCTTTATCGACTGTGCCACAAAAGACCTTGAAAAGCTTGAATTCGGAGACAGACAAAGCCTGATAGCGAAAGCCCTTAAAAAGTGCATAAAAAAGTCGTATAAAGATACTCTGGGCATATTTTACAAGCTGCTCGGAGAAGAGTTGGAAGGTACCATGGGTGCGTTTTCCGAAGGTTGGAGGCTATGGCCGCTGGGCAGATACGTTGAATTATACGGCACGGAGGATTATGATGAGAGTATCAGGTTTTCCAAAGAGCTTACCAAGAGGTTTACATCGGAATATTGCATGAGACCCCTTATTGAATATAAGCCGGAAGAGACTCTTATCTTATTGAAGGAGTGGAGTTTGGATGAAAATCCGAGAGTAAGGCGGCTTGCTTCCGAGTGCATCAGGATGCGCTTACCTTGGGCGAAGAAATCAAGGATAGCTTTGGATTATTTTGATTATTACTTAGATGTATTGGAAAATTTGAGAGATGATACGGATAAAGCGATTCAAAAAAGTGTTGCAAATAATTTAAACGATTTATATAAAGAAGACCTCGAAAAATTTGATTACATTATATCGAAGTGGAAAAAAGATTGCAGTTCGAAGTCATGTGAATGGATTATAAAGCACGGCTCAAGGACAAAGGATAAGAAAGAGGCATAGGAGTGCCTTTGAAACAATTAAAACAAAATCATAACCATCGGCTTAGCCGGTGGTTATTTTTAAATAAAAAAATAAGTCCTTGAGAAATCAAGGACTTATAAGAGCGCGAGACGGGGTTCGAACCCGCGACCCCGACCTTGGCAAGGTCGTGCTCTACCAGCTGAGCCACTCGCGCAAAAAGCGGGTGATGGGAATCGAACCCACGTATTCAGCTTGGAAGGCTGATGTTCTACCATTGAACTACACCCGCAAAAGGTACTCATATATATTAATAAAAAAACTTGCGTTTGTCAACAAATTTTTTGGGGGCTATAAGCGGTTAGAAAAATTTAACGGGTTCAAGAATGATTTTTCAAAATAAATCTTCCCAACACTATGCATATATTGTACTAATTTTATTAGTTAATTTATATGTTTTGATGGTATTCAACGGATACTTTTAAAGAAAGTATTCAATGAATACTTTCTTTAAATATACGGATATGATATTCTTGTATCAAGCAGCCATTCGGGGTTTATGCGATGTCAATTTTGACAGTAGCAGAGTTTGCATGTAAACATCATCAGAAGGAGGTTTTGATATGAAAATAAGAAAACTTTTGGTTCAATTAATAGTCGGAGCTTCAATGCTTGCAGGATTTTCCATGACAAGCTACGCCGGTGAGTGGAAAAAAGATAGTGAGGGTTACAAATATCTGGAGAACGGAAGATATGTACAGTCTTCATGGCTAAGAACCCTAAGTGACGGTTCATGGTATCATTTTAATAATAGAGGCTATATGGATACCGGATGGATCATGGATGGCAAATGGTACTATTTGGATGCTACAAACGGATATCTTATGACAAATCGTTGGATAGGAAATTACTATGTGGGATCTGACGGTGCAATGCTTACAAATACCACTACACCTGACGGCTATCGTGTAGGCGGGGATGGTGCATGGGACGGCGCACCCGCTTTTAAAAGCTTAACCTCAACAGATTTGACTCCTCAGCAGGTATTCTATGTAAATGAGGCGACGAATATTTACATTAATACTTATGGCGGAAATTTACCGTCGGTAGCCAATATGAGCGATTCGGATATCGTGGCATATATAGGTACTATGATCCACTACTATGGCGACACGGTTTTAGGTGGGGGCAGTACGAAAACCTTAAACTATAAGTATTATGGTGCAAAAAACACAGTAGCGTATCCGGTGACGTCGGTGATAGAATGTACGGAAGATTTATTAGGCAGACAGGTACCGTCTAATTTCAGGGACATTTTGTTTGAAGACGGATACGGTACATCAAATGATTTTGTAGGACCTATATTTGCGGACGGTGAAGGATATAAAACCTTTACTTTTAACAGTTACAGCCTGTCCGGCGGAAAGCTTGTGGCGAGAGGAATTTACAATGACGAAAGCAGCGGAGGAGAGGTGCTTTCGCGTGGAACCATAGAGGCGGTGTTTGTAAGAAACGATGCGAGCGAGAGAATGGGAATGTCCTTAGAATCCGTTACTTTAAGTAAGTAAAGGACTGAAAATTAAATAAAATTGAATTTGCCCCCTTGTTTGTAAAACAAGGGGGCAAATATATCGGTATTATGAAATAAGTTTTTTATCCTTTATCTATTTAAGTTTAAAACCTTTTAAAAATTCTTTTCTTTCCTTAGGTATGGCAAGGCTTTCCATGCATTTTTGGATAGTTTTGTTATGCGTCCATTTATCAAGTTTATAATCCGTTATTACATCTACACTGGCTTCATATTGCTTGGTCAAAGCCGAAGCAAAATACCATGCCTTAGCCATATTTACATAATATTCTTCACTTGTAAAGCCGTATAGCAAAGAATGTACGGATTTATCAAAATGCTCCTTTAAGAAAAATTCCATCAACATATCTATACCGAAACGACAGGTATAAACATGTGGACTTTCCAGACAGGTCTTAATATACGGTAATATGCGTTGTTCCTTACCGATAAAGCACTTAGGTTTAAATAAATCACAGCTTGCCCAATTATCTATATGAGGCAGTATTCTGTCAAGCTCGGGGATGCAGGAGTCAAGCTCCTTCATATCATTTATGAACAGGACATGCAGATTGTCTTCATCATAATACTTATGCGGAAGTTCATAGCAAAAATCCTTATACAGTTCTCTGAAATTCTCCTTTTTTTGGAGGCTCTTTGCCAAGGCACGAAGCTTAGGAATTCGGATACCGAGAATTTTTTGAGCCGGAATATTAGGTACCAGCTTTGCCTGAAAATCTTTGTAGCCTTCATCGGCTAAAGCTTTCAAGTCATCTAAAAAAACAGACATAAATTTTCCTTTCCTTCGGCATCCTGTGACAGAGTTAGTCTTCTCTGCCGAGATTATAGACCTCAAGCTCCGCAGTCTTATCATCATGCTCCTGTGCATCAAGGTAGTTGCTTAAGGTATCAAGGCTTGTAAAGGTCTTTAAGCCGTATTCTATAGCGGCTCTTCTCAGTTTAAAGCCGGCTCTTTTAATATCATTGGCTTTTGTAGGGGTATTTATCAGTATGCCGAATTCTCTGTTCACTATGGAATCAACTATTTTATCAACATCAAATTCCTTATTGGTACAGAGATCATTTACATTATCGCAGATAACCCCGTGGGAAGTCAAGAACTCATAAGTACCGGGAGTGGCAACAAGCTTATAACCGAG
Organism: uncultured Lachnospiraceae bacterium; assembly: GCA_963522175.1. Lineage (GTDB taxonomy): Bacteria > Bacillota > Clostridia > Lachnospirales > Lachnospiraceae > CAKAHY01. The sequence goes on along the minus strand of CAUQXC010000007.1, from coordinate 76,427 downwards.
CTTTATCAGCTTTATCGCTATAGGAAGAAATTCCTTCTTTGCCTTATCGTCGATACTGACTAAGCTTGTAAGCTTATGCTCGGTGTCACTGTATTTGCCTCTTGAAACCTCAAGAAAGCCTTTATAAAGAGCTTCGTTAAAGTCTTTTCCGACACCTAAAATCTCACCGGTGGAGCGCATTTCAGGACCGAGAGATGCCTCCACACCGTCAATTTTTTCCGTAGAGAATACAGGGAATTTTGCGGCAATATATTTAAAGCTTTCGTTTAATCCGCTTCCAAAGCCCAGTTCGCTCAGCTTGTAGCCGAGGCTTACCTTTGTCGCTATCTCCACTATAGGCATCATACTTACCTTTGAAATGTAAGGCACGGTACGGGATGAGCGAGGATTTACCTCTATAACATAAACCTCGTTTCCGTATACTATGAACTGTATGTTTATCATGCCCTTTACCTGTAGTTTAAGGCTTATATCTTTTGTGATTTCCGAAAGCTTAGCCTTTATTTCCGAGGAAATGCTCTTAGGAGGGCAGATGGTAATGGAGTCACCCGAATGTATGCCTGCACGCTCTATGTGCTCAAGTATACCCGGTATCAAAATATCCTCACCGTCGCATATGGCATCAAGTTCTATTTCGGTTCCGTTTAAGTATTTATCTATAAGGACCGGTCTGCGTTTATCCCTTTCAAAGGCACTGTCAAGGTAGAGGCAAAGCTCGTCCTCGTTATGACAGATTTCCATGCCCTGTCCGCCGAGTACATAGGAAGGTCTTACAAGAACGGGATAGCCCACCTCATTGGCTGCATTTACACCTTCCCTCGTGCCGAATACGGCTTTTCCCTTAGGTCTTTTAATATTCAAGCCTTCCAGCAGCTCGTCGAAAAGCTCCCTGTCTTCGGCTGCATCTATACTTTTCGCACTTGTTCCTATGATTTTTATGCCGGCTTCATCAAGCTCTTTTGCGAGTTTTATAGCGGTTTGTCCGCCGAATTGTATTATAACGCCTTCCGGCTTTTCTTTATTAACTACATTCAGTACATCTTCAAAAGAAAGAGGTTCAAAATACAATTTATCGGCAATACTGAAATCGGTGGAGACGGTCTCCGGATTATTGTTGACGATAATGCTTTCTATACCGAGTTTTCTTAAGGTTTGGATAGCATGAACGGTACAATAGTCGAATTCTATACCCTGCCCTATTCTTATGGGACCGGAGCCTATAACCATTACTTTTTTGTTATTGCTTACGGGAACATTATCTTCCCCCGTGAAAGTCGAATAGTAATAAGTGGAGCTCGGTGCTTCTTCTTTAACGAAGGTATCTATCATGTGATACTTAGGGTACAAGCCGAATTCTTCCCTTTTCTTTCTTATCTCGACTTTATCTATATCCATGAGTATGGCTATAGCGGTATCCGAAAAGCCCATTTTTTTCCATAGGCTGAGACATTCCTTTGTTATATCCTCAACTTTCAAGCTTTTTATTAATTCTTCCTGCTTAACAATGCTCTCTATCTTTTCAACAAAGAAGAGCTCTATACCTGTAAGGCGGCATATTTCACTTTTATCGGTGCCTCGGCGTAAAAGTTCGGCAAGGTCAAAGAGTCTTTCGTCATCGGGTCTTTGAATACGGGTTAAAAGCTCCTCGGTGCTTCTTTTGGCGCTGTTTGCATGTATAAGGCTGTGTTTCTTGATTTCCAGCGAGCGCACACCCTTTAAAAGTGCGGACTCGAAGCTGTCGGATATGGACATTACCTCACCCGTAGCCATCATTTTCGTACCTAATTTACGGTTTGCTCTGAAGAATTTATCAAAAGGCCATTTAGGTATTTTTACTACTATATAATCAACCTGAGGTTCAAGATTTGCATATCCCTTGCCGCTGAGCTCATTTTTAATCTCACTTAGCTTATAGCCGAGGGCAAGCTTTGCACTCACTCTTGCTATAGGGTAACCGGTCGCTTTTGAAGCGAGGGCTGAGGAGCGTGAAACTCTCGGATTGATTTCTATAAGTGCGTACTCGGATGATGTAGGATGGAGAGCAAATTGCACATTACATCCGCCTATTATGCCTATTTCGTCTATTATCTTCAAGGCGGAGGTTTTTAACATATTAAAGTCGGCTTTACTTAAGGTTTGAGTAGGAGCTATTACTATGGAGTCACCCGTATGTATGCCGACAGGATCTATGTTTTCCATATCGCATATACTTATACAGGTTCCCGTGCTGTCCCTCATAACCTCAAACTCTATCTCTTTCCAGCCGAGTATGGATTTTTCAATGAGAACCTGAGATGCTCTTGAAAGTTTTAAGCCTTTTTCAAGGATATGTCTAAGCTCGTCTTTATCGTAGGCAATACCGCCGCCGACTCCGCCCAAGGTGTAGGCAGGGCGGATAACGACAGGATAGCCTATGCGTTTCGCCACCTTGTAGCCGTCTTCAAGATTTGTAACTATTTCCGACTCGATAATAGGCTCGCCTATCTTAATCATAGCCTGACGGAAAAGTTCTCTGTCTTCACCGCGCTTTATAGCCTCAACGGGAGTACCTATAACTCTGACATTATATTTATCGAGTATTTTGCTGTCATACAGCTCTATGCTGAGATTAAGCGCCGTTTGACCGCCCATACCGCAGATGATGGAATCGGGTCTTTCTTTGATTATTATTTTCTCTATATTTTGGACAGTCATAGGCTCGATATAAATTTTATCCGCAAAACTCTTATCAGTCATGATAGTTGCGGGATTCGAGTTTATTAAAACAACTTCCTTACCCGCGGCTCTTAAGGTTTCGCAGGCTTGGGTTCCGGAGTAATCGAACTCCGCCGCCTGCCCTATAACTATAGGACCCGAACCTATTACCAATACTTTTTTGATTTCTGAATTGCCAGACATAATTACCTCCTAAAACGTACAGTTGTTTATAAACTTTTTTTTGACATAAAAAAAGCAACCGATAAATTAATACAGGTTGCTTGAAACAAATAAACTATAAATATAAAACAGAATAGCCGAAATAAAAAAATAAAAGGAAAGAGTCCTTTGTTTTGAATAAAAGCTTAATGAATATCCAAACATGATTTTCCCCTCCCTGTGTATAGTTAAATCGGCAAAGTTAAAGCGAAGTGCTTTAAACTCAAATTGACAGTATGATACCAAAATTTAAAATAGAATGCAAGAGTTTTTTTGAACTGTATGATAAAATACAAGAAAAAATATCAATAGATAAAGGCTATATACCTATAAACATATAGTTAATATCTATATAAATTGAAAAGTAAGCCTTCTTTATGGTATAGTCTTATTTAAACAAATAAAAAAGGAGAGTGTTATGAAGAAAAAATTGATTGCAGGTTTAATGTTGTCCGCTCTTATGCTCGGAAGCTTCAGTGCCTGTGCAAAGCAGGAGACACCGGAAACGACAGCGGCACAAAGCAGTGCGGCGGAGGAAACAAAGAAGGAAGAAAGCATTGCAGCCGAGGAGACGAAGAAAGAGGAGGAGTATCCGGATTTCAGCGGAAAGACTTTAAGCGTAGTCGCTACGAGTGATAAGTATGCAAGCCTTTTTGACGAATTCACCAAGCTTACAAATGCTAAGGTTGAATTTTTGTCAATGTCCAGCGGAGAGGTTTTGGCAAGAGCGAAAGCTGAGGGAAAACCGGGTGCGGATATATGGTTCGGAGGCGGTCTTGATGCTTTCATGGCGGCAAAGACTGACGGCTTACTTGAAAACTATGTTTCCCCGAACTCAAGCGATATTCCGGAGCAGTACAAGGATGCCGAGGGGGCATGGATAGCTAAGGGTATAACTGTTGTAGGCTTTATTGCAAATAACAGCGTACTCGAAGAAAAGGGACTTGAAGTACCTAAGTCATGGGAAGAGATTGCCGACCCTAAATATAAGGGAGAGGTTATTATGTCAAATCCTGCCATATCAGGTACAAACTATGCTATGGTAAAGGGACTTCTCGATATGTACGGTGAAGAAAAAGGCTGGGATTACCTTACAAAGTTTAATGGGAACGTGGCATTTTACAGCAAGAGAGGTAAGGATCCTCAGGAAAAGACTGTAGCGGGAGAGTTTGCGGTAGGCATCATTCCGGTTGACAAGTCCGCATTTAAGGCGGCAGAGGATAACGGACTTACGGTTGTGTATCCTGAAGACGGTATTCCATGGGTTCCGGAAGGCGTTGCAATCTTCAAAAACGGCGAGAATCTCGATGTATCAAAGGCATTTATAGACTTTATGCTTACAGAGGAAGCACAGAAGATGATAGCGGAGCTTGACGGTAAGGACAGTGCTCAGATAGTTAAGCCGGGTGTTGAAGGCTTAAGTCTCGGTTTGCCTAAGGATAAGCTTATAAAAGAAGATTTATCTACTTTCGGAAGCGAGAGAGAAAACATATTAACTAAGTTTAAGACCTTATCTGAAGGAAAAGAAGCAACAGAATAAATTCAGAGGATTTTTAAAATCATGAAGACAAAAAAACGGTACAAGATAGCGGATTTCATATTGATATGTACAGTAGCAATATTGATTATTTTGTTTATTTTGCTACCGTTTTTTGCCGTCTTGAAAGAAAGCGTTTATTCAAACGGAAAAATAGATTTAAGCTATTTCGGGGAAATACTTGTAAAAAAGCCCAAGCTTTTAAAAAACTCCCTGAAAACGGCCGTTTTGACAAGTATTTTGACAAGCTTTACCGGAGTGTGTACGGCGGTATATTACTATATATGTCCTGAGAGGATAAAAAAATATATAAGATTCGTACTTTCGGTAACCATTATAAGCCCGCCCTTCGTTACGGCATTAAGCTATATTAATTTATTCGGCAGAAGAGGGCTTATAAGTTATCATATACTCAGACTATCACTTAACCCTTACGGGATGTGGGGAGTTGTATTGATGCAGACGGTCAGCGATTTTTCAATGGCAAGTCTTTTGCTTATAGGCTTTATAGTAAGTGTGGACAGGGGTCTTATAGACAGTGCAAAAAGCCTCGGAGCGAGGACGAATAACATAATACTTGATATTTTGCTGCCTCATCTCATTCCTGCGATAAAGGCAAGCGCTTTGCTTACCTTTTTGCGAAGTCTTGCGGATTTCGGAACGGTTGCCATTATCGGGGGAAATTTTAATGTACTTGCGAGTGAGAGTTATTTTGTGGTTATTGCGGAAGGTAATGTAGCCAAGGCAGCCGCGATAAACGTTGTTTTACTTATTCCTGCAATGATTATATTCCTTTTATATCAAAGAAGTATAAGAAATATAAGCCTTTCATCGCACGGTTTCGGAAACGGTGATGCCGATATAGCCAAAAAGGGTACAGTGTATACTCTTGCAAAATGTGTAGCTGTATTTTTCATATTATGGGTATGCATCCAGTACGCTTCGGTATTTTTGTCAAGTATCAGCGTAATGAGAAAAGGCAAGCTTGTATTTACTCTTCAAAATATTGCGGATGCGAAGCCTTACCTTAACGCAACGATAACCAGAAGTGTGGTGTACAGCCTTATTTCCGCCTTTTTCGGCAGTATATTGGGACTGCTTATAGCCTACTACCTGCAGATAAGAAAAATTAAAATATTTAAGCTTATAGATTTTTTTGCCACGATGCCTTACATAATTCCGGGAACATTTTTCGGACTGGGTTATCTTATGGCATTTAACAAAGCACCTATTTATTTAACCGGAACGGCGGCTATAGTGGTTTTGAACGTATTGTTCAAGCAGATGCCCTTTTCGACAAAAATGGGTATTGCAAGTATGGAAAAGATTAATACGGATACCTTGAATTCTATAAGGGATTTGGGCGGAAACAGACTTTTTGAGCTTAAGGATGCCGTATTTCCTATGAGCAAGGATGCGCTTTTGATATCCTTTATAAATGCTTTTATAACTACGATGACAACTATAGGAAGCATAATTTTCCTTGTTTCGCCGGGGCAAAAGGTGCTTACTATAGTTATGTTCGACCTTATACAAAGCGGAAACTACAATTTGGGATCGGTGATTGCCGTTTTAATAATTTTAATATGTCTTGTAGTTAATTTCCTGTATATGTCGCTCATTAACGTAAAGAGTATTTTGGAAAGGAGAGCCTCGTGATGTTTTTGGAGATTAAAGGACTCAGTAAAAAATATGATAAGAAGATAGCGGTAAATACTGTTGATATAAGTCTGAAAGAAGGCAAAATACTCTGTGTTCTGGGCCCGTCGGGTTGTGGAAAAAGCACGATTTTAAAGATGGTGGGCGGATTTGTGAAGCCCGACTCGGGAAGTATAATTTTAGACGGAAAGGATATAACAAGGCTTGAGGCACAGGACAGGCAGATGGCAACCGTATTTCAGTCCTACGGACTGTTTCCTAATATGAATGTTCTCGAAAATGTGTCCTACGGCTTGAAATTCAGATACAAAGACAAGAAAAAAATAAGAGAAGCGGCACTTGATATGATAGAAAGAGTGGGGCTTAAATCTTATGAAAAAAAGCCCGTGACAAATTTGTCGGGAGGAGAGCAGCAGAGAGTTGCGCTTGCAAGAAGTCTTGTAATAAAGCCGAAGCTCTTACTGCTTGATGAGCCCTTAAGCAATCTGGATGCAAAGCTGAGGGTTCAGATGCAAGAGGAAATAAAAAGCTTGCAAAGAGAATTTAAAATAACAACTATATTTGTAACACACGACCAGTCGGAAGCTTTCAGTCTTGCGGATGAGGTTGTGCTTATGAACAAGGGAGAAATTTCTCAGACGGGAAGCCCCGAAAGTTTATATAATGAACCGGAGAATGAATTTGCACTGAATTTTATAGGTCAGGCAAATATTATAGATAAAAAATATGTAAGACCCGAAATGATATGTTTTTCCGACAAGGGGAAAAATGCACTTATAAAGGATATAGTTTTTAAGGGATCTTTTTATGAACTGTATTTAGGCACGGAAGACGGACTTAATTTAAAAATGCAGGTGCTTAACAGAAAAGACGAGTATAAGATAGGCGATACGCTTAGAGTGGAATATAAATTGGAGGAGATATCTTGAGAATTTTACATTGCTTGGCGCAGTTGCCCGCAAATACGGGGAGCGGAGTGTATTATTTTACCTTGGTGAACGGAATGGAGAAAAAAGGACATAAAAATGCCTTGATATACGGTATACAGTCTCCTTTTTCATCCGGTTTTTCAAAGGAAATACAGCAATATCCTGTGATTTTTAATACCGAAGAGCTGCCTTTTCCTATAGCGGGAATGAGCGATGAGATGCCGTATGAGTCAAGTGTTTATTCAAAAATGAGCCCGGAAATGTATGATATGTGGATAAAAAGCTTTAAAGAAAAGCTTGAAGAGGCGAAGGCTTTTTTTAATCCGGATGTGATTATCACACATCATATTTTTATACTCTCAAGTCTTGTAAGAGAAGTGTTTGATGATAAACCGGTTATAGGCATAAGTCACGGGACGGATATCAGACAGGTAAAAAAGAATCCGTGGATTAAAGATAGGTATATAAAGAATGTCGATAAGCTCACACATTATCTTTCACTGAGCCGCAACGATAAAGAAAGCTTGAGCGAGGTATTTGAAATTCCGAATGAAAAGATTACTGTAACGGGGGGCGGCTTTAAAAAGGAGTTTTTCTACGAGGAAAAAGAAAGAAAATACAAAATATGTCGAATAATTTACGCAGGTAAGATATCGAATGCCAAAGGGGTGTACGAGCTTGCGAGTGCGCTTAAAATATTAAATGAGAAATATGAGAATATAGCCTTAATTATGGTCGGAAACGCGGAGGAAGAGCAAAAAGAGAAGCTGTATGAAAACTCGGGAGAAGCTGAAAATCTTATAATCGTTGCCGCAAAAAATCAAAAGGATCTCGCAAGCCTTATGCGCCACTGTAATATTTTTGTCTTACCGTCATATTACGAGGGCTTGGGGCTTATAGCAATAGAGGGCTTAGCTTCGGGACTTAGAGCCGTTACAACGAAAATAGAGGGACTTATGGATTTACTGGGAGAAGAGGTGAATTCATCGGGTGTAATAGAGTATGTGGATTTGCCGAGGCTTTACGAGGTGGACAAGCCTTATGAAGAGGATAAGCCTAAATTTGTAGAAGATTTGGCGGATAAACTGGCTGTTCAGATTGAAAGAGTAAAGTCGGGTGAGGAGGTGCCGGAAAGCATAAAGGAGCGGATAAAAAGCCACTCGTGGTCTGGAATAATAGATAAAATAGAGAGCTTGCTTTTTGAGTGTATAAATTGAAAATTTAATATAGTATAAACATTATGGCTGCTATTAGAAATATTGTATATGCATTATAGGTCTAAAATCTTTACAAATATTATGAGAGTATATTATTATTAATCAAATTCAGGATTTTAGAGGTGAGATTATGATGAGGAAGAATTTTTTAAGAGCAGCTTTTTTTGTGTCTGTATTTTTATGTATGACGGCATGTGCCGACAAAGGAAAAACAAAGGTGAGAATAGCCACGGGAGGCACTACGGGAACCTACTATGCTTACAGCGGAGTTGTAGCTCAGGCTCTTAATGAGCAGCTTGATGACGTAAAGGTGGTTGTGCATTCGTCGGGAGCATCGAAAGCAAATATTTTTGAGGTCGTTGATAAGGATGCCGATATGGCTATAGTGCAAAATGATGTTGCTTATTATGCCGCTCAGGGAAGTGATTTGTTTGAGCTTGACGGAAAGACTGAGGGCTTTTCGGCACTCGGAGCCGTGTATTCGGAGGCTGTACAGATTATTTCCAACTCAAACATAGAATCCATAGAAGATTTGAGAGGAAAAACGGTTTCTGTAGGGGATGCGGGTTCCGGTTGCGAATTTAACGCAAGACAGATACTTGAAGTATATGGAATGAGCTTTGATGATATTAAAGTGCAAAATTTAAGCTTTTCGGACAGTGCCGAAGCCTTGAAGGACAGCAAAATAGATGCCTTTTTCTGTGTTGCGGGAGCGCCTACAACGGCTATAGTGGAGCTTGCGACAACAAATAATATAAAGGCTTTGACTATTGATGACGGCAAGCTTGAAGCTTTAAAGGAAAAATATCCTTTCTACACAAAATACGTAATCAAAGCCGGATCATATAAAGGAATAGATACCGATACGGAAACGGTTGCGGTTAAGGCGACATATATAGTTGCGGACAGACTTAGCGATGATGTGGTTTATGAGATGACAAAAACCATATATGAGCATCCGGAAAAAATAGTTCATGCAAAGGCGGCGGAGCTTGATAAGGAGTTTGCCGTATCGGGGATTTCATTCGACTTCCATCCGGGAGCAAAAAGATACTTTGAAGAAGTCGGGGTTCTGAAATAATTGAAAAAAATATATATTTCCGGTGTTTTTTTACTCGGGCTTCTGCTTTTCTTCATTATCAGAGGATTGTTCGGGAATTATTGTCTGGTTTTGAGAGGCGAAGAGGGACAGATATACCTGAGGGAAAGGGTTAACATAGGGGATGAATTTTCCGTAAAGTTCATACATTCCGTAAATAAAAGCCCCGTTATTGATTTTTATACGATTAAAAAGGACGGGATATATGTTACCAAGACCCTGTATTATGATTTCGGTGCGGGGGTGCAAACCGAACTTGAAGAGGGACAAAGCTTAAGCTATACGAAAGACGGCGGTATGCTTGTGGAAGGATTTGACAGAAAAATAGAAGCTCTCGCCTATGTTGTGGGAAAGGTAAGTGACCACGAGCTGGAGCTGCAAGGAGAAATTTACAGTCTTGAAAAGCTTTGCGGTAAAGGAGCTTATGTGGAGTTTGACATAGAAAGAGTAAATTAATTTGGAGGTAGAAGGCTTTGGCTAATAAGGAAAAAGATGTAAATCATGATTTGGAAGCGATAATGAAAAAATATGACAGGGAATCAAATATCAGAGAATTTCACGGTATGTATGCCAAGGCTGTACTTGGTGTGTTAGCTTTGTTTTCCCTGTTTGCGGTATATGTAAATACCTTTGCTTTATGGAATGAGCAGGTTAAGAGGGCGACCTTTACGGGTCTTGTTATATTTATAATTTTTATACTGTATCCCGCGAGTAAAAAACAGCTAAAAAAGATTAATCATATACCTTTTTATGACATAATACTTGCTTTTATCGGTTCGGGAACATTTTTCTACTTTGTATTTAATTTGGAGAGAATACTGAGGCAGTCGGGAAGAATAAATAAGCTTGATATAACGGTCGGAATAGTGGGAATAATAATCCTGCTTGAGGCATGCAGAAGGAGCGTAGGAATACCTATAATAGTTGTGGTTCTTTGCTTTATAGCCTATGCCTATCTGACGGACAATACTCCTAAGAGAATAGTATACAATATTTTTTATACGACTCAGGGCATCATAGGAACGCCTATAGCGGTTTGCTGTACTTACATAGTTATGTTTATTATTTTCGGCTCCTTCCTCGAAAGGACGGGTATATCGGATTTTTTCATCAGCTCGGCAAATTCCGTTGCGGGAGCTTCGAGCGGAGGACCGGCGAAGGTTGCCGTTATATCTTCGGCTCTTTGCGGAATGGTTTCGGGAAGCTCGGTTGCCAATACGGTAACAACGGGAAGCATTACCATCCCTATGATGAAGGAGACCGGATACAAGCCGGCATTTGCGGGAGCCGTTGAGGCGGCTGCATCTACGGGAGGACAGATTATGCCTCCTATTATGGGAGCGGCGGCATTTTTAATGGCGGAAATGATAGATATGCCTTACAGTAAAATAGTGCTGGTGGCAATACTTCCCGCAATATTGTATTTTGCGGGAGTGTTTATAATGGTTCATCTCGAGGCTAAAAGGCTCGGGCTTACAGGTCTTGATAAATCGAAAATACCCAACTTTTTTGAAGCCTGTATAAAAAAGTGTTATCTCCTTTTACCTTTGGTAATACTCGTATTTACAATAATGAAGGGTTTTACGATGTCAAGAGCCGCTTTACTTGCGACGGGTGCGGCTATAATAGTAAGCTTATTCGATAAGGAAACCCGCATGACACCGGAAAAAGCTCTGGATGCACTTTTTGCGGCTGCAAAATCAACCGTGGCTGTAGCTGTTGCTTGTGCGGTAGCCGGTATTATAGCCGGAGTGGTTACAATGACGGGACTCGGTCAGACGCTTATTTCTGCAATAGTGGGAATATCCGGAGGGAACTTGCTTATAGCCTTATTTTTCACCATGCTTTCATGTATAGTTCTCGGAATGGGACTTCCGACAACGGCTACCTATGTAATTATGGCTACCACCTGTGCGCCTATTCTGGTTGACGGAATGGGAGTGAATCTCCTGGCGGCACATATGTTTGTGTTTTACTTCGGTATAGTTGCCGATATAACTCCGCCTGTAGCGCTTGCGGCTTATGCAGGCAGTGCCATAGCCGGTGCTAACCCTATGGAGACGGGTATAAATGCTTCAAAGCTTGCTATAGCCGCATTTATAGTACCGTATATATTTGTAATGAACCCTGCCATGCTTTTGGTGGATGCCAATCTTTTAAGCGTAGTAACGATTTCGGTAACGGCTTTCATAGGAATAAGCTCGGTATCAATAGGTCTTGTGGGACATTATTTTACAAAGGTTAATACCATTATCAGGGCAGCCTTTATTATACTCGGGCTTATGATGATAGATCCGGGGAATCTGACGGATGCCGTAGGTGTAATAGGCTTTGCCTTACTCAGCTTTTGGCAGTACAGCTTGGCTAAAAAAGCCGAAAAGACAGTCGGTTAGCAGAACCTAATAATAGGAATAATTATTGTAGTTTGCGATAAACTGTGTAAATACTTGATTTTTTGCTTGACAAAGATATTTTATAGGTCTATTATATAGGAGTAATCATTCTTAATATTTTTTGGAGGGCTTATATGAAATACAGTCGACAGAGAGAAGCAGTGCTTGAATGCCTAAAAAACAGACATGACCATCCTACTGCAGATGCCCTTTTTAAAAGTCTGAGAGAAGATGACCCTAAAATCAGCTTGGGAACTGTATACAGAAATTTAGGTTTGTTGGTAGAGTTGGGAGAAATACGAAAGATTTCCACAGGAGACGGAAGCGAAAGATATGACTATGTTACAGAGGATCATTATCATTTCATTTGCAACTGTTGCGGAAAGATTTTGGATTTGCAGACCGCTCAGATGGAGGGTATCCATGACAATGTCGTACATGAGGATATTGCTACAATAGACTCACATTTGCTCACTTTTTACGGCATTTGTAAGGAATGTTACAAAAAGGGCTTGAATTAGCCTGCTTAAGATGATTTAAAACGAGTACCTGCTATGCTCATGCGGGTATTTGTTTAATAAAGTTTTTAAAAGTAAAGGAGATTTTAATTATGGCACAGTGGAGATGTAGTGTTTGCGGACACATTCATGAAGGAGATGTCCCACCGGTACAATGTCCGGTATGTAAGGTAGGAGCCGAGAAATTTGTTAAGGTTGACAATACAAAGCTTGATTGGGCGGCAGAGCATGTTTTAGGTGTTGCTAACGGAGCACCTGAGGATGTTATCATGGGTCTTAGATCAAACTTTGAGGCAGAGTGTACAGAGGTAGGTATGTACCTTGCTATGGCAAGAGTTGCTCATAGAGAAGGCTATCCTGAGGTAGGTTTATACTATGAGAAGGCTGCTTTTGAAGAGGCTGAGCATGCATCAAAGTTTGCAGAGCTTCTCGGTGAAGTATTGACAAACTCTACAAAGGAAAACTTAAAGTTAAGAGTTGCTGCGGAGAACGGAGCTACACAGGGTAAGTTTGACCTTGCTAAGAGAGCTAAAGAGCTTAACCTTGACGCTATTCATGATACGGTACATGAGATGGCAAGAGATGAGGCAAGACACGGAAAGGCATTCCAGGGCTTACTTGAAAGATATTTCGGTAAGTAAAATTTACTTTTGTCTCATTTCGGAGGAGTTTTATGTCAAAGTACGCAGGAACAAAAACAGAGGATAATTTAAAGGCCGCGTTTGCGGGAGAGTCCGAGGCAAGAAATAAATATACTTTTTATGCTTCGGTAGCTAAAAAAGCGGGATATGAGCAGATGGCTGCATTGTATCTGGAAACCGCAGACCAGGAAAAAGAGCATGCAAAAATGTGGTTCAAGGAGCTTAACGGTATCGGTACTCCTGAGGAGAACTTGGAGCATGCGGCGGCGGGTGAAAACTACGAGTGGACGGACATGTATGTTTCTATGGCAGAGGTTGCAAAAGAGGAAGGCTTCCCTGAGTTGGCTGAAAAGTTTTTAATGGTTGCCAAGGTTGAGGCGGCTCATGAGAAAAGATTTTTAAGACTGCTCGAGCATTTGAAGAACGACGGAACATTCAAGGGAGATGCTCCTTTAGGTTGGAAATGCAGAAATTGCGGTTATGTTCATGAACTTAGCGATGCTCCGCTTGTTTGCCCGGTGTGTGCACACCCGCAGGCTTATTTTGAAAGAATGACAGTAAATTATTAAAAAGACGGCATAAGTCGGTAGAAATACCCCTTATGCCGCTTTTTGTTTATAATTTTTTTAAAAAAAGTGTGAACTTTTATTTTTTTTGGCACAGATGGCTGAATATATGATAGAATATAGATTATATATAGCCTTGTCACAAAATTTGGGGCTGTCGGAAAGGAAGTTTTATCATGGAAGAAAGTATGAAAGATTTTGAAAAAGAAATTGAGGAATCATTTAAGGATATGAAGCAGTACAACGACCCTGATGCCTCAAAATGGGAGAAGTTTGAGGAAGATAAGAACAATAAAACGGTTCACAGAGTAAAGGTAACAGAGGTTGTAAAAGGCGGAGTCGTAACCCATCTTGAAGAAGTACGTGCTTTTATACCTGCAAGTCAGCTTTCAAGCTCGTATGTCGAGAATCTTGAAGACTATCAGGGAAAAAGCCTTGATGTAGTTATCATTACGGCTGACGAGACAAACAAAAAGCTTGTATTAAGCCATAGAGAGCTTGAAGAAAAAGCAAAAAAAGAGGAAGCAAAGAAAAAGCTTGAGAGTGTGCATGTAGGCGACACAATAGACGGTAAGGTGGAAAGCCTTAAAGACTACGGCGCTTTTGTAGACTTGGGGAACGGACTCAGCGGTTTGTTGCATATATCCCAGATTTCTCACACAAGGATTAAACATCCGGGAGTTGTTTTAAAAGAGGGCGATACCGTAAGAGTTCAGGTCATAGGTATAGAAAACTCAAAGATTTCTTTGTCAAAGAAAGTTCTTGAAACAAAGCCGGGAGAGTTTGAAAAGGACGAAGAAGTATTTGAATATAAGGAAAACGGTAAAGCAACAAGTTCGCTGGGAGATTTACTTAAGGGCTTTAAATTTTCTGAATAAGGAGGAAAGTCTGAATGGATAAAAAGACAAAGGATATAGTTAAAGATTTGACTTGGTCTTGTCCTCATATAGCAAAAGAGGACAGGAAGCAGATAGAAAAGGCGGCTGTTTTTGCCGAGGGCTACAAGGAATTTCTTGATAAGGGAAAGACTGAAAGAGAGTGTGTACGTTATGCCGTAAAAGCTCTTGAAGCAAAGGGGTATAAGCCTTTCGACAAGGCAAAAAAGTATAAAGCCGGAGACAAGGTTTACAGCGTAAACAGAAAAAAAGCCATAATAGCTACAACCTTCGGTAAGGAGGCTTTAAGCGAGGGTCTCAGAATAAACGGAGCACATATAGATTCTCCGAGACTTGATCTGAAGCCTAATCCTCTGTATGAAAAGGAGGAGTTGGCATATTTCAAAACCCATTATTACGGCGGTATTAAAAAGTATCAGTGGGTTACTCTGCCTTTGGCATTGCACGGAATCGTTATAAAAAAAGACGGCAGCAGTGTAGATATAGTTATCGGTGAAGACGAGAAGGATCCGGTATTCTACATAAGCGATTTGCTTCCGCATCTTTCCGCAAATCAGAACCAAAGAAAGCTTTCTGAAGGTATAAAAGGAGAGGAATTAAACATTATGCTCGGTTCCCTTCCTTTTGACGGTAAGGATATAAAAGAAGAGTTTAAGCTTATGGTACTTTCTATATTGAATGAAAAGTACGGTATTTGTGAGAGGGATTTTGCAAGAGCTGAGATTGAAGCCGTTCCTGCAAACAAAGCAAGAGACATAGGCTTTGACAGGTCTTTGATAGGCGCTTACGGACAGGATGACAGAGTTTGTGCCTACACGGCTTTGATGGCTGAGCTTGAGTGCAAAAAACCTAAGTATACAACTGTTACCATACTTACAGATAAGGAAGAGATAGGCAGTATGGGCAATACGGGTCTTAATTCTCATTATGTATACGATTACATAGGAAAGCTCTGTGATAATGCGGGTGTTGATATAAAAGAGGTCTGCGAGAAATCTTCCTGTCTTTCATCAGATGTAAATGCGGCTTATGACCCTGTTTTTGCAGATGCTTACGAGGCACAAAACTCCTGCTATTTGAACCATGGTTGTGTATTGACAAAATACACGGGAGTAGGCGGTAAATACAGCTCATCGGATGCAAGCGCGGAATTTATGTCAAAAATTATAGGCATAATGGATAAGGCAGGTGTATATTGGCAGATAGGCGAGCTCGGTGCCGTTGATGTAGGCGGAGGCGGAACGGTTGCACAGTATGTTGCCGCTCTTAACATAGATGTTGTGGATTTGGGAGTTCCTATAATCTCCATGCATTCTCCGTTTGAAGTATCGAGTAAACTGGATGTATATAATACATATCTTGCTTTTAAAGCATTCTATGAAGAAAAATAAAAGGTAATAAAGAGGTAGAAAAAATTATGAGAAAGACAAAAAAGGCACTTATGATGATTATGGCGAGCTTGGCTCTTGTAAGTATCGGTGCATGCGGCAAGGCTGCAAATACGGAAACAAAAACGGAAGAAAGCACTGCAGTCGAGGAAACTGCTACAGCTTCGGAAGTAAAGCTTGAAAAGCCGGAGTCTTACGGTAAGGTTACGCTCGGTAAGTACAAGGGAATAGAGCTCAGTGTCGACAGCGAAGACAGTATCAAGGTAAGCGATGAAGATGTTGAAAATGAGCTGAAGTCGATGCTGGAAACAAGTACCAAGTATGAAGATATCACAGGAAGAGCGGCAGCCATGGGAGATGTCGCAAATATAGATTTTGAAGGAAAAAAGGACGGAGTGGCATTTGAAGGAGGAAGCTCTCAGGGTTTTGATTTGGAGCTTGGCAGCAATTCCTTTATTCCGGGCTTTGAAGAGGGAGTAGTAGGTATGAATATAGGGGATAAAAAGGATATTCCTTTGACATTCCCTAAAGACTATCCGGCAGAAGAGCTTGCAGGCAAGGATGTTGTATTTACGGTTACTTTAAATGCGCTTAAATCCAAGATAGAAGCAAAGCTCACAGATGAATGGGTTGCAGAGTATACGGGAGACAAGTACAAAACTGTTGCCGAGTTCAAAACGGCAATAAAGGAAGATTTGGAAAAGGAAAGAAGATACCAAAAGGAAAGAATGGAAGAAGAGGATGCCTTACAGCTTCTTATAGCGGACTCTAAGATAGAGCCTAATCCGGAGGCTGTAGAATATGAAAAGAGCCTCCAGGTTGAAATGTTTAATAATACAGCCGCAATGTATAATATGGAGCCTGAAGCCTTAATGCAGATGTACGGAAGAACTAAAGAGCAATTTGAAGAGGATTTTAAAAATGCCGCTTTGGATATAGTTAAGGTAAAGCTTGTTAAGGAAGAGCTTATAAAACAGGCAAAAATCAAAGTTACCGATGCGGATTACGAATATGTGGTTGAATATAGAGGTGGCGGAGCTACTTTGGAAGAACTCAAAACTCAGTACGGCGCGGATGCAGTTGAAGAAGCTGCTATGGACCGTGCAGTTTTAAATTATCTTGTAAGTAATGCAACAAAGACGGAAAGAAATTATGATCAGCTTGAAACGGGTGCGGTAGAAACTCAGGAAACGACAGCTAATTAAAGGAAAGCACATGGCGATAAAAGCATTATTTTTTGATGTGGACGGTACCTTGGTGGATGATAAAACAAAAGAAATTCCGCCAAGTGCCGTATCGGCTATAAAAAAAGCGAAGGAAAAAGGGCATAAGGTTTTTATAAATTCGGGAAGAGTCAGGTGCATGCTTAACGGTGTGGATGAGAAGATAAATGCCGACGGAATCTTATGCGGTTGCGGAACACAGATTGTATTGGACGGAAAAACCGTATATAAAAATACAGTATCCTTGGAAGAAGCAAATAAGATAAAAAGAGCGTTAAAAAAGTACGAGCTTATGGCTATACTTGAAGAAGAAAAGAGAGCCTATTTTCCGGGCAGACCTTTTAAGTATCCGGGCATGGAAAAGTTATATGATATCATTTCCGAGTGGTGCGAGATAAAATTGGACGCCTTTAATGACGAGAGCTATTCCTTTGATAAGTTTTGTGTTTTATGTGACAGAAACAACAGGGAAAATCTTGATGAATTTGTAAAGCTTGCGAGCGGTTTTGAATTTATAGACAGGGGCGATTATTTCTTTGAATTTGTTCCTAAAAACAATTCAAAAGGAAGTGCCTTGCTGAAGGTTCTTGAATATTACAATATACCTAAAGAAGAAGCTTATGTGTTCGGCGACAGTATGAACGACCTTACAATGTTTAATTGCGGTGTAAAAAACAGAATACTTTTGGCTGAGCATGATGAAGGTCTTAGGGAATATGCCACTTTTATAAGTAAAAAGGTCTTGGAAGACGGTATAGAATATGCAATGAAAGAGCTGGAGATTATTTAAAAACATAAAATCCTTAATGAGGTGTAAAATGATAATACATGACATAATGCATGACATAGATGCCATAAAAAAAAGAGATCCGGCTGCAAGATCAAGCATAGAAGTACTTTTGTTGTATCAGGGCTTGCATGCCATAATAGCCCATAGATTTGCTCATTGGTTTTATAAAAGAAAGCTGTTTTTTATAGCAAGGCTCATTTCACAAATATCACGTTTCTTTACATTGATAGAGATACATCCCGGTGCCGTGATAGGAAAGGGTATACTCATAGACCACGGAACCGGAGTTGTTATAGGAGAAACTGCGGTCGTCGGAGATGACTGCACCATATATCAGGGAGTGACTCTCGGAGGTGTGGGAACCGCAAAAGGAAAACGACATCCGACTTTGGGAAAAAATGTTACAGTAGGTGCCGGAGCGAAGATTTTAGGCTCCTTTGAAGTGGGAGATAACAGTAAAATTGCGGCAAATGCGGTACTTTTAAAGCCTATAGGTACCAATGTGACCGCTGCCGGTATACCCGCAAAGCCCGTAAAAATTGACGGAGTTTCCGTTTTAAAGGATGAATGTATACAAAGATCCGACTTTGCGAGTGTTCAGGAACAGATAGATGAGCTTAAAGAGAAACTGAAAAAACTGGAAGAAAATAATCTGAAGGAATAAAAGAGGGCTTTATGCCCTCTATATTTATGAGATTTGGAGCTTGGAGTGGAAAATAAAGCATTTACATATTTACTGCGCTGCAATGACGGCAGTTTGTACTGCGGTTGGACAAACGATATAGAAAAGAGACTTAGAAACCACAAGCTCGGAAAGGCGGCAAAGTATACAAAGGCGAGGTTGCCGGTTGAGCTTGTGTATTTTGAAGAATATGAGACAAAGGCGGAAGCGATGAAGCGGGAGTGTGCCATAAAGAAACTGAGCAGAAGCAAGAAGCTTGAGCTTATAGAAGGTAAAAATAAAAAAGGGTAAAATTTATGAATATCATTTATGAAGATGCCGATATTCTGGTGGTACTTAAGGAAGCGGGAATAGAGGCACAAGGCTCAATGGGACTTCGGCAGGATATGTTAAGTCTTATTAGGAATTATCGGGCAAAAAATAATGAGGATACTTATGTAGGACTTATCCACAGACTTGACAAGCCTGTAAGCGGATTAATGGTTTTCGGAAAAAATAAAATATCTACAAATGGCTTAAATACACAGTTTAGAGAGCGCATGACGGTAAAAAAATACAGGTGTATAACTTGTGGAAAACTTGTGGATAAATGTGGAAAACTTGAAGATTACTTGATTAAAGACGGTAAAAAACGGATAGCGAAGGTGGTGGAAAGAAGCGAAGAAGGAGCTAAAAAAGCCTGCCTTAAATATAGTCTGATAAAAAGTCCGAAAGTTGAAGAGCTTTTTCCTGAAAGTAGGGAAGAAGATAGGGATAAGTACCTGTCTTACCTTGATATAGAGCTTGAAACCGGACGCTTTCACCAGATAAGGGTGCAGCTTGCAAGCCGGGGATATGCCATACTCGGAGACAGAAAATACTGTGAAGAGGACTACTACCTTGAACTTGCAAAAAGGGCGGGGCAAAAGGATATTATGCTTGCCTCTTATTTTTTGGAATTTGTGCATCCAACAAAGAGAAAGAAGATGGAATTTGTGTACGAGCCTAAGGGCGGTTTGTGGGATAAATTTAAATAAAAAGGCACGCTTGCCTCGATATAAAAAAGTTTGACTTTTAAAATCGACGTAAGCGTGCTTATTTTATTTGGGTTTAGGATAAACTTTCCATATATTTTCCATTTTTGAACTCATGTTTTTTAGCATAAGGTCAAGAATTGTTATAGCCGTCATGCTTTCGACAACAACTACGGCTCTCGGTACTATTACCGGGTCATGTCTGCCCTCTATCATTATTTCTATCTCTTCGCCGAATTTATTTACCGTATGCTGTTTCTTGCCGATGGAAGCAGTAGGTTTGATTGCCGCCGTAAGGAATATAGGACTTCCGTCACTGATACCTCCGCTGATACCGCCGTTGTTGTTACTTCTTTTTGCGATATAACCGTCTTCCATATAAAAACTGTCGTTGTTTTCGCTTCCCTTTAGCATAGGACTTGAAAAACCCGAACCGAATTCCACGCCTTTAACCGCACCTATACTGATTATAGCTTGGGCAAGCTTTGCATCCAGCTTGTCAAAGACAGGTTCTCCTATACCTGCGGGTACACCTGTGGCTATACAGGAAATCAAACCGCCTGCCGAATCCTTTTCTTCCTTCAAGCCGTTTAAGTAGTTTGCGGCAATAACCGCCGCCTGATTGTCGGGCATATAAAACGGATTGGAAGCACAGTCATCAAGCTCAAAGCGCTTTGCACTCACAGGTCCTATACTCTGAGTGAAAGCCTGAACCCTTACTCCGAAGCTTGCCAGTATCTTACTTGCTATGGCACCGGCGATTACTCTTGCCGCCGTTTCTCTGCCGCTTGACCTGCCGCCTCCTCTGTAATCTCTGAAGCCGTATTTCATATCAAATGTATAATCGGCATGGCCCGGTCTGTAATACATTGCTATGCCGGAATAATCGCTTGAGCGTTGATTTGAATTGTGAATAACAACCATAATGGGAGTTCCCGTAGTTTTACCTTCAAAAACACCGGATAAAATTTGACATTTATCATCCTCCGCTCTCGGCGTTGTAATGCCGCTTTGCCCGGGTTTTCTTCTGTCAAGAAAAACCTGAATATCGCCTTCGCTAAGCTCCAGACCTGCCGGACAGCCGTCCACTACAGCGCCTATAGCAGCTCCGTGCGATTCACCGAAAGTACTTACCCTGAATATATCCCCCCATATAGATCCTGCCACCTCTTATACCTCCAATATCTTACAGCAATTAGGCTGGCTCACTTTTAATTCTTTTGAACACATTGTAATGAGTCTTTTCTCAAAGTCGACATTAAAAAAGGTTATAGTACCGTTTTCGTGATTTATCGAAGCTATGTGCTTTCCATCAGGGAAAACCGTTAAATCTTTAGGATAATCTCCGCTTATAGGGAGAGTGAAAATAGAAGTTAAAAGTCCGCTCTCTCTATCTCTTTCATAAGCGCTTACAACATTGTCGCCGGCATTTGCGCAAAGAAGATACTTGAAATCCTTGGCAAAGGTTATGGTTGTGGCGGCGGTAACAGGGCTTTCCTTAAGGTTTCCGAGTGATGAAATACTTTGGATTTTTTCAAAAGAAGGTGCCTTATCTCCATCCCTGTAAGAATATGAAAATACATCTATACAATTTTTGATTTCATACATAAGGTACATGAACCTTCCGTCATCTGAAAATTCAAGGAAGCTCGGAGCGGAGTTAAGCTCGCAACGCAAGGTATCAACCAAAAGCAGATTGCCGTTTTTCTTATCAAAGTGGTAAATTTTGACCTGATCTATACCCAAATCAGCCGAAATAACGAACTTTCCTTCAGGGGTTGTACGTGTACAACTGACATGAGGTCTCGAGTTACGTTCAGCTATCGAGCCAAGGCCTTTATTGTATATATTTTCGGCTATGGAACCCACGGAACCGTCCTTGTTAAGGTGAAGCATAGTAAGTTTTCCGTCGTGATAACCCGAAACGAAAATATATTTTCCCTCAGGGTCTACAGATAAGTGACAACCTCGCATACCTCTTATGCCTACACAGTTAAGTTTGGTTATAGTTCCGTTCTCATGTATGTGAAAGGAAACTATACCTTCGTCGGCAGTTGAGTAAAGAGTATGTGTTTTAGGATTGAAGGTGAGATAAGAAGAGTTGTTAAGTTCCACCTCACCTCTTTTTTTGAAACTGCCTTTACTAAGGCAAACATCATAAATACTTATGCCCTTGGCTGAACCGGTGTATGAGTATGAACCGACATAAGCTACATATTTATTTGACATACAATCACCCCTCGATCTATTTTATATTTTAATTATAACTGAAATTCGAGGGATAATAAAGAGAATTTTGCTTATTTATTGACGAATTGGGCAGTTACCGTATTTCCTGCCATATCCGATATATAAACGGTTAGACTTGCGGTGTTGAAGTTAAAGCTTGCGGTATGATGCTCCTTATCGAGGTTTTTAGGTTCTACTCTGTTTCCCACGAAGTCGGTCGCATAAATACTGTTAAAATCTATGCCGGAAGCCTCATCATCAAAGGTTACATTAACGATATTGTTGTTTATTACCTCTCCTTCGACTACAGGGGCTGTGAAATCAAGAGAATCGACATACATAAAAAAAGATTTTTCCATTGTGTTGATGCCTACCACATCGACTTCGAGGTTACCGTTAGATTGTACCGTAGCGTGATAAACGTTATCACTGATTTTCTCGAGCGGCAAGTCATCCGCCTCCAGCTTTGCGCTTATGCTTTTTATAGGCAAAAAAGACTTTTTACTTATCACGATATCCACAGTTTTATAGTCTATAGGCTCGGAAGCCGTGATTTCAAAATCAGGCAATGCAGTGGCAAAGAAAAAAATTCCCGTATTAATCAAAATGAAAGGGATGATATAAAAGAAAAGTAAGGAAGCAAAGCTGCCTTTTGCTTTTTTTCTTTGCTCATTTTTTCTTAAATTGTCGTACATACTGTTATCAGACATATATTCCTCCGAAATAATAAATGATTAGTATAGAATACCAAAAAAATGTCAAAGTATCAAGTGGGCATAAAACATAGAATTTTCAAAAACTTTAGTGAAGTCTGATATTGAAAAAAAGGATTAAATCTTGTAGAATTGTAAATAATAAAGGTGAGGAAAGCCTAACCGTTACCTTTGTTACGTTAAAAAAGGCGAAAATCTTTTATAATATAGTAAGGTTACACTAATAAAAAGAAAGAGGTGTTTTTTATGGAAGATATGAAGAAATATATTCCGGGTGCGGATATGGATAAACTTAAAATAGTTGTGGAGACTCAGCTTGCGTATAAAGACGGAAAGCTCAGTAAAGAAGAGGCTATGGCTATCTTAAAAGAAAAGGTCAAAAGACTGACCGTTGAGGAGGTTGCCTTGGCGGAGCAGCAGCTTACCGAATTTAGGGAAGATGAGTGTGAAAAAGAAAAGATACAGGAAATGATGGAGCTTTATGACGAGATAATGGTTACGGAAAAGCCTGAGCTTAAGGATAATCACCCTATAGCAAGGTATTATCAGGAAAATGAGGCTATGAAGAAAATACTTCTTGAGATAGAAGATTTGGTTCAATACCCTGTAATTAAAAATCAGTGGCTTGATATTTATGAGAGAATGGGGGAGTTTAGAATACATTTGTCAAGAAAGCAAAATCAGCTTTATCCGGTACTTGAAAGAAAGGGCTTTGACAGACCTACAACTACAATGTGGAAGTTGGACGATTTCATAAGAGATGAGATTAGAGATGTAAAAAAGCTTCTTGACGAGGGAAAAGAAGACGAATTTATAGCGATGCAAAAAACCGTGGTTGATGATGTAAGAGACCTTATGGATAAGGAAGAAGTAGTTTTGTATCCGACTTCTCTTAAAATGATAAGTGAGGAAGAGTTTGAGGATATGAAGCTTGGAGACAGGGAAATAGGCTTTGCGTGGATAGGAGATAAGGTGAGTGCGGATGAGCCTAAAGCGCAGTCGGCTTCGAAAACGGCTAAGCCCGTGTCGGATGCTTCGTTTGCAAATGAGCTTGCAAATCTTCTCGGGAAGTACGGTTTTGCAGGAAAAAGTGAGGATGAGGTTCACGACGTTGCCATGGGTAAGCTCACGCTGGAGCAGATAAACCTCATATTTAAACACTTGCCGGTTGATTTATCTTATGTTGACGAGAATGAAATAGTTAAATTTTACTCCGATACAAAACACAGAGTATTTCCACGCAGTAAGAATGTTATAGGAAGAGACGTTAAAAATTGCCATCCCAGAACCAGCGTACATATAGTTGAAGAAATAATAGAAAAATTCAGAAGCGGTGAAAAGGACAATGTGGAGTTCTGGATTAATAAGCCGGGCGTGTTCATTTACATTTACTATGTGGCGGTAAGAGATGAGGAAGGAAGATTCAGAGGAGTTCTCGAGATGATGCAGGAATGTACTCACATAAGAGGACTTGAAGGCTCAAGAACCCTGCTTACATGGGATAAAGGAAGCGAAAAGGAAAGCACGGAGGAGCTTCCTGTCGAAGAAGAGCTTGCAGACGAGAACAGGGAAGTAAAAAGCGGTGAAAAGCTGTCTATAAATCCGGATACGAAGCTTTCCGATATTTTGGACAGATATCCTGAAATCAGAAAGCAGTTACCTGAAATAAGTCCGAAATTCAACATGATAAATTCGCCTTTGGGAAGAATAATGGCAAAGCAGGCAAAGGTAAAGGACATGAGCGAAAGAGGAGACGTTCCTATGGATAAGCTTATATCGGAGCTCAATGAAAGAATATCCAAACTACAATAATAGTGGTAATTATTATTTCAAAATAGTATAATACAACGGTACGAAATGAAATAATAAGGAGATTCCAAAATGAGTATCGGAATAGATGCCGTCCTTAAAGAAGGAATTAAAAAGTTTAATAAACATAGCTATATTTTTGAAAAAAGAGAAGGGAATTATGTATCACATACTTATAATGAATTTTATGAGGATGTGTTAAGGTTCTCTTCCTTTTTTTGTGAAAGAGGCTTGAAAAATAAGAAAATAGCGCTGTATGCATCAAATTCTTACAGCTACATGGTAACGGATATAGCCGTTATGGCTTATACGGGTATTTTGCTTGCACTTGCCGAGCATTGGAATGTGGAAGATTTGGAAAATATTATCAGGGATATAGGCTTTGATGCCCTTATCTATGAGAAGTCCAAGGAAGTTATTGTAAATAAATTAAGAGAAAAATATAAGAACATAGACTTTATATCTCTTGAAGAGCTTGAAAACAGCAAAGGGAAGGCTTTTTTTGACGGAAGTTTGCGTGATACGAAGACTTGCTCTAAAATAGTATTTTCATCGGGAACGACGGGAGATCCCAAGGCTGTTATGCTTTCTCAGAAAAATATGTTTGCGAACGCGGATAATTTATTTAAGAGAGCGGCTATGGATAAAAGCGATATATGCTATCTGTTTTTGCCGCTCAGCCACACATACGGAGGAATAGGTAACTTCCTGTATTCGCTGATATCCGGAATGAGAATATATTTGTGCAGTGACAAAACAAAAATCATGGAAGAAATAAGGCAGGTTAAGCCCAGTCTTTTCTGTGCGGTTCCTCTTGTATTAAAGAAAGTATACCGGTATTCGCTTGAACAGGGGGTAGCCGTAAAAGAGGTACTGGGTGGAAACATAAAGTATCTTTTTTGCGGAGGAGCCTTTTTGGAGCCGGAGATAAGAAAATATATAAAGGATGAAGGTGTAAACCTTTTGGAGGCCTACGGTCTGTCGGAGACTACATCCCTCATAAGCCTTGAATATTCTTATAATAAAGACGATTTTACTTCTGTTGGAAGCATTTTTGAAAACCAATCCGTAAGAATAGCAAAGCCCGATGAAAGCGGAGTAGGAGAGATTACGGTAAAGGGTGACAACATATTTGTGGGCTATTGCAACAGAGAGGATTTGTATAAGAAAGCCTTTGATGAAGACGGATATTTTCATACGGGAGACTTGGGATATGTAAAGGATAATAAGCTCTATCTTGCGGGTAGGAAAAAAAGGCTCATTGTCAGAGATAACGCAAGAAATATATATCCGGATGAGCTGGAGAAGATTTTGGCGGATAAGCTGAAAGCGGATGCCGTAAAAATATTCGAAAAGCAAGGCAGATTGCATTGCAGTGTATACAGTAATACACTTTCTTATTCAGATAATTTTTTGGAAACAATAAATTCTCATTTGCCTAAGTATTGCAGAATGGACAGTTGTGAGCTTGTAAAAAACAATTTGAGTACCAAGCTTAAATAGATTTATGGTAAAGATTAAAGTATTAAAAGGGCTGTTTGAAAAAACGCTCAAAAGAAATATAAGGTCTGTAAAAAGACTTGAGTTTGAAGATAAAGAAGGGATAACGGGTAAAGCCGGTATGACGGCTCCGTCCCTGTATAAATATGAGATTATATTTGAAAATGAAGACAGGCGGGAGATGCTTGTAAAATTCAAAACGAGAGATATTATAAAAAACGGAATCAAGGTTTTAAACTCAAAAGGAGATTTTAAGCTTTTGTATTTTTTGGCTTTGTATCATAAAATACTCAGCTTTGATAAAAGCTATATAAGGGAGCTTAAATTCTATGAGAACGTTGAAGCTGATCTGAAAAAGCATACGGTTGAGACCTTCGGCTGCTATAAAAATTCTTTGAGCGCAAGGTATTTTATACTTATGGAAGAAATTAAGGAAAAATCGGGCTTTAAAAAAGAAAAGCTTCACAAGGTGTTTGATACCATACTTAAGTTCCACCTGAAATACTATAACAAAGAAGAACTTTGCTCAAAATACGGATTGAATTCTTATACGAGTAAGGATTATAAAAGGTCAAGAGTCATGTTCAGGTATATTTTTTCCGGATTTGACGAGGAAAATAAAAAATACTTTTCAAGGTCGGAGCTTGGTAAAATAAACGAATTTATTGAGAGAATACATATATATCATGCAGAACTTCCGCTTCATAAAAGCCTTACACATAACGATTTTTCAATAAGAAATATGTTTTTTTCGGAGGGTGATTTTTTGATCTATGATTGGGAGCTTTCATGTTATCAGAATCCGGAACATGATATAGTAGAGTTTTTGATTTTCGTTTTACACGAGCTTAGCGATGACGAGGTAAAATCCGGTATAGAGTATTATAAAGCGGAGCTTTTTGAAAAGTTGAAGCTTGACATAAGTAAAGAAGACTATAAGAGGATTTTGGAATTTAATATTCTTGAATATGCGGTAAATAAGTTAAGTGTATATAGATTGGCAAGCAGAAGATATAAGCTCGACTTTACAGAGCAAATATGTATGAATACGAGCAGATTGATTAAGATAGCAGAGGGAATTTGATGAACGAAGAATTGGATATTTTAAAGCTTGCGGATTATTCCGAAAAGTTTGAAAACGGGGATTGTAAGGCATACCTGATAATAAATAAAAATATGAAGGATTACAAGGCTATGTTCGGATTTGTAGAGCTTACAAACGATATAGACTGCGCAAGGGCGGTTTTTAGTGCCATGGAAGAAAGAGCGAGAGAGCTTGGATTTAAAAATCTGATAGGACCGCTAAATTACAGTACATGGATGTCGTACAGATTTGCGATAAGTAATTTTGACCTAAAGCTATTTCCGGACTGCACGAATCCGCCATATTATAACGATATAGTAAGAAGCTTGGGCTATAAGGAGCTTTATACCTACAGAAGTGCGAGCATAAATATGCAAAACCCAATGTTTGAGGCGGGTAAAGAGATTTATGAGCAAAAAATTTCCGAGGGTTACCGCTTTGTAAGCTGTTCGGGAGAGGAAGCCTATAAACTGAGCAGAGATATATATGAGATTTCAAAAGACGCTTTTTGTGATGCCTATTTGTATTCGGATATTCCTTATGAGGTCTTTGAAAGCCTGTACCTGTCATGGGTAAAGAAGGCGGAAATCACCGTCATACTTGCATATAAGGGTGGAGAAGCCCTCGGTTATGTATTCGGTTATGAAAATCCTTTCGGAGAGGGTTATATTTCGAAAACAAGTGCGGTAAAAAAAGAATATCAAAAGCATAAGATTTATACGGCTTTATTGTATCTTGCCTGTAAATTCGTACTTGAAAAAGGCTATAAAGATATGATTTATCATTTTCAGTGCGAGCAAAAGGACAGCTTTAAGAGATTTGAGAAAGAAATAGAATCCAATGAAAAAAGATATGCCGTATACATCAAGGAGATTTAAATGACAAAAGAATGTAAGATATGTGTTAATGATACTTCGGTGAGGAATATAAGATTTAATGCCGAGGGTATTTGCAATTTTTGCGAGGCATATTTAAAGGATAGAGACAAGCTTAAAGATTATTCCCGTTTAAAGGAGCTTTTTGAAGAAAGAGTTGAAAGCATAAGAGGAAAACATGCCTATGATGCGGCGGTAGGCATTTCGGGAGGAAAAGACAGTGTATTCGTGCTTTATGAGCTTAAGCATAAATACAATATGAAAATAAAGGCATTTACAATGAATAACGGCTTTTTAAGCGATGAAGCGAGAGCGAATATAGACCGCATTGTTGCCGAGCTTGAAGTGGAACATGAGTATATAGACTTTGATAAGTCTTTGCTTCAAAGATTTTATAAATATTCGGTTTCCAAGTGGCTTGTGCCTTGCGTTGCCTGTTCATACATAGGCTATGCATCCATGATTAACCTTGCCTCAAAAATAGATGCGGCTATGATAGTTCACGGAAGAAGCCCGGAGCAGATGTTTCGTGCTTACAAGGAGGACGTGTTTTCGGCTCTTGTCGATGCCGGATTGAAAAGGGCGGGAGAGGTTGATCTCAATAGCTTATATACAGAACTGTTATCTCAAATTGACAGTAAAATGGACAAAAAGCTGAGAGAAGAGGTAAAAGAAATGCTTTTTAAGGACGTTAAAGGAAAGAATTTCAGAGAGTTTGTCGCCTATTTTTTGTATCATCCTTATGATGAAAAGGGAATAGTGGATTTTTTGAGGAAAAATACAAGCTGGAGTGTAGGAGAGCATTATAATCATTATGATTGCAGAATACATCTTGCAACAAAATACATTTATCAATGTGCGGAAGGCAGGGCGCATATAATGCCGGAGATAAGCTTTCTGGTACGGGACGGGCAACTTTCAAGAGAGGAAGCAAAACGGATGTTAAAGGAGGAGCTTTTGAACGAAAAGCCTGAAAAGGAAACTAAGGAACTGTTTGACTATATAGAAAAAAACGATATGACAACCTTTTTAAAGGCAAAGCTTTACAATAAGGTATTAAGTAAATGGAAACATTAAGATATTTGTTGTTTAAAGGCAGACTTTTTATATATGCCTTTCTCGCTATAGCTTTTTCGGGGGCATTATCCTTTGTTTTAGGAAGAAATGTGCTTGCGCCCGCCTCCTTACTCATATTTTTTCAGCTTTTCATAAACAGGCTTACGGACGATTTTTTTGACCGTGAAAAAGACGAAAAAAAAGGAAAAAAAGTATTTCCGAAAGAAACTATACAGGCGTTACTGTGCCTTTTTTGTATTTTCTATGTGGTAGTTAACCTTTATTTGTACTCATTTTTCGGTGCATTGTCTCTGATGTTGATTTTGCTTGCTTTCATTCAGGAGAAGCTTGAAACGCTACAGATGTTTTCCGGTGATATAAGCGCCCTGTATTATTTGTGTGCATACAGAAAGCCGGGAGAATTCGGGATAAGGGAAGCGGCATTTTTACTTGTTCTATTGCTTGCCTCGGTACTGTTTGGAATTATGAAAAGGAGGAAAAGTCTGTGATTTATACAGAAAATCATATAAAGTCCATAGAAAAATTAGGGGGGAAGGCTTATAACCTTGACCGCCTTCGCCGAATGAATTTTAACGTACCGAGTTTTTTTGTTCTTGATACCGACTTTTTTTGGAGTTTTTTGGGAGAAGATGAAAAAGAGTACAGAAGTCTCCTTAAAGCTTACAGTACGGAAAATTTGCCGAAAATAAGACAGCTTATCCACGATAAAGACTTTTCAAAAGAGAATAAAGACTTTGTTTTGGAGAGACTTTCGGAGAATTTTTCTAAAAGCGATAAGCTTGCGGTTCGCTCGAGCGCCACGGATGAAGACGGCTCCACTTTTTCCTTTGCCGGAATGATGGAGTCTTATCTTGAAGTGCCGGTAAATGAGAAAGTATTTGAATACATAAAAAAATGCTATTTATCATGCTTTTCCGACCGGGCTATGGAATATAGATTGAGGCAGGGGCTTGCTAATGAAAATCTTTCTATGGCTGTGATAATACAAAAGCTTATAGAGCCGGATTTTTCGGCGGTAATGTTTACAACAAATCCGCAGACAAATAACCCCGATGAAATTTTAATAAGCCTTGTCAAAGGTTTCGGAGAAAATCTTGTTTCGGGTAAGGAAAACAGTGAAGATTTTATTACGGATAATTTTGGAGAAATAAGCCCGCTTTCAAAAAAGGCGAGCTTTGATGAGGCTTTAATAAGAAAAATTGTCGATATAGGAAGAAAAATAGAGTCCTCGTATGAAGAAAAGAGAGGCAGAGATATCGAGCTTGCCGTAAAGGACGGCGAGATTTATGTATTGCAGGAAAGGCTTATCACCAATTACAGCCACATAGATAAGAACAAATTCAGAACGATATATGATAATTCGAATATCATAGAAAGCTATTCAGGCGTGACAACTCCGCTTACCTTCAGCTTTGCAAGGGAGGTATATGAAAAGATATACAGGCAAACCTTGAATAATTTTTATATTACAAAAGAAGATATTGAGTCCATAAAAGACGATTTAAAGCAGATGATATGCTTTTATGAAAACAGGGTTTATTACAGGTTAAACAGTTGGTACAGGATGACAGCCCTGTACCCCGGCTACAATAAGAATAAAAAGTATATGGAAAATATGATGGGGGTAAAGCTTGAATTAAAGGAAACGAAAGCAAAGGAAAAGCTCAGACTGTTTAAAATATACCTAAGGTTTATATATAAGCTTCTTAGAATTAAAAAGGACAGTAAGGCTTTTACGGAAAAATTCGAGAATCTTACAAGACCGTATTTTAACAATTCTTTTGAAAGCTACAGTAATTCGGAACTCCTTAAGCTTTATAAGACTTTGGAAGACAATATTTTGGATGATTTTACAACTCCTATTACAAATGATATGGGAGCTATGGTTTTTTTCGGAGCTTTAAGCGAGCAATTGAAAAAGAAGAAAATTCCGGAATACGAAGGGCTTTTGGGTAAGGTGCTTGGAAAACAGGGAAATGTTGAAAGCGTAAAACAAAGCTTGGCACTTGAAGATATAGTGAAAAGCGTGAAGGCGGATGAAAAAAGCAGAGAATACTTCCTTAATACTGACATCGAAAGTCTTGTAAAAGATATAAAAAATACCGATGAAATAAGTAAAATGATAAGGGAGTATATAGATAAATACGGTGCGAGAACCATGGAAGAGTTGAAGCTTGAAACTCTTACCTTGTTTGAAGACCCTTCACCTTTATTTGAAACAATAAAAAGTTATCTCTGTGTAGAAGATTTAAAGTCCGTATACAGGGGAGAGGATTTTGATGTAAAAGATTTTTATAAGTATTTCGGTTTTTTTGAAAAACTGTATATAAAGCCTATGCTGTCCGTAACAAAGTATTTTGTAAGAAACAGGGAAATGCTCAGACTAAGGAGAACCTATATATATTCAATAGTAAGAGATATCTTTATCAGAATGGGAAAAAATTTTGAAGGAGAAGGACTTATAAAAGAGGCAAGGGATATATTTTTTATTACAAAGGACGAAGCCTTTGTAATGGCAGCCGGAAATACGGAAGAATTCAGAGATATTGCAGATAAGATAGAGGAAAGAAAAAAAGAATACCTTGAAAACAAGGAAAAACCGGCGTATGAAAGAATGTATTTCTACGGAGAAGTAAGAAAAGAAAATATGTTGCCGATTTTTTGCAGACAGGAAGCCGAGATATTAAAGGAAAATGTTTTAAAAGGAGTTGCCGGCGGAGGGGTCGTGACCGAGGGTATCGTAAAATTTGTTAAAGATCCTTCAAATGCCGATGTTTCAGGCTATATACTTATGGCTGAAAGAACGGACCCGGGCTGGACGGTACTTTTCCCTATGACGAAAGCCGTTATCATAGAAAGGGGAAGCGTACTTTCGCACTCCGCCGTTATAGCAAGGGAAATGGGACTTACTTTGGTAGTCGGAATAAGGGGATTGACAAAGTATGTAAAAGACGGAATGAAAGTAAGAGTAGACGGAGTAAAGGGTACGGTCGAGATATTGGAGGAAGAAAATGAAAAGAGATAAGTTTTCTTTTATAAGATATGCAAATTGCTGGGAGGACAGTTCCATATTAAGAGAAGCCTTAAAGCCGGCAAAAGGTGAGGTGGGCTTATCTGTAGCCTCCGGCGGAGACAATACCTTTGCCCTGCTTCTTGGTGAGCCTGAAAAAATATATGCCTTTGATATAAATAAAACTCAGCTTTATTGCACGGAGCTTAAAATGGCGGCTTTTAAAGTGCTTTCATACAGAGAAATCCTGCCTTTTTTGGGAGTTTATAAAAGCGCAAAAAGACTTGAAACGCTCGAAAGGCTTAAAAGCGAGCTTTCAAAGGAGGCTTACGGATACTTCAAGGAAAATCCCAAAATTATTAAAAATGGCATAATACACAGCGGAAAATTTGAGTTTTACTTTCGGATTTTCAGAAAAGTAATTGCACCGTTTTTCTGTTCAGGAGAAAGGCTTAAGCAATTTTGTGATTTAAGCTCGCTAAAAGAGCAGAAGCAATTTTATGAAAGATATATAAATAACAGGAGATTTAAAGCTATATTTAAACTGTATTTCGGAGTCAGGCTTATGGGCAGTCTCGGCAGAGATAAAAGCTTTTATAAATATGTGGATGAAAAGAAAAGTCATGCGGATGATATAAAAAAACGTTTTGAATACGGCATAGTTCACACTGAAAACAAGTATAATACATACTTATCCTACATACTGAGGGGGAATTTCACTTCGTCCTGCCTGCCGGAGTATTTGAAAGAAGAGAATTTTGAAAAAATAAAGGCAAATTTACATAGAATAGAGCTTGTAAACTCGGATTTACTCGGTATCGATGAAGGACTTGGCTTCGACTTTTTAAATCTTTCCGATATTTTCGAGTATGTAGGAGAAGACGAATTCAGGAAAAACATGGAGAAACTTTGCATACTATGTAAGGATAAAGCAAGAATATCGTATTGGAATATGCAGAATAAAAGATATCTCAATGAAAGTGGTTTCAGGCTTGATGAGAAGCTCAGCGGCAGTTTGTTTGAAAAAAGCAGATCATTTTTCTACAGAGATTTTTCGGTATACAGGAGAGAGGGAAAAAACTGTGAGCAGAATAACCGTGGACTTTGAAAAAATATGCAAAGAGAAGAAGGACAAAATAGCTTTTATTTATGAAGATAAAAGAAAGGGCTTTATTAAAAAAAGCTTTGCCGAACTTTACAAGGATGTGGACGAAGCACTTATTTACCTTAGACAAAAAGGTATTTCAAAGAAGAAAAAAATACTGATTTTTACTCCGCCGTCTTATGAGCTTGTCGTATTTATGCTTGCATGTATGAAGCTCGGAGCCCTACTTATGTATGTGGATGTTTGGGCGGGGAAAAAGCTTATTAATGAAACTTTAGCGGAGTACAAGGCGGATTATATAGTTGTTTCCCAAAAGACGAGCTTTTTACGTTTGGGCTTCGGTGATATAAAGAAAATTAAAAAGCTTTTATTTATAGACGGTTTTACACAAAGAAAAGCTTGTAAAAAAAGCCCTAAATCATTTCTTTGCGATGTAAAAGAGGATGATAAGGCTCTTCTTACCATGACTACGGGCTCTACCGGAAAGCCTAAAACGGCTGTAAGAACACATAAGGATCTTTATGAGCAACTGAGGCTTGTAAATTTGAATATGCCGCCTCGGGAAGATCAGGTGGTTTTAACTACGGCATTTATGTATTCTTTTGCGAATATTTTAAAGGGCTTTACAAGCGTTCTTCCGGGCATAGGTCTGTCCTGCCCTTTTGATTTTTGGCTTAATTTACGTCTAAAAAAACTGAGCAAACTTCCTATCACGACTATAATAACATCACCGGATTTTTGTCTCAGAACCGATAATTACTACAAGCGACTTGAAAATATCTACATAGGCGGGGCAAACCTGAATATAAACGAAGCAAAGAGGATAGGGAAAAAATATTCAAACTCCGATATAACATATATTTACGGAGCTACCGAATGTAACTTGATTGCCAAAATAGATTTAAGGGAATATATAAGTATACTGGAAAGAAAAAGGCTTGCCTGTCTCGGGGTAAACGCCTGCGGTGTCGATATTAAAATAGGTGACAATAATGAGATTTCGGTAAGCAGTGAGGCTATACTGAAAAATTATACCTCAAGTAAAAGAGATAACTGCGAAATTGATGCAAATGGGGTGTTTTGGCATAAAACCGGTGATGCGGGCGTGATAAAAGGCGATAAGCTTTATTATCTGGGGCGCTTTGATGTTTATGCAAAAAAAGGTAAAAAAAGGCTTCACACCAATCCTATAGAGCAGGAGCTTATCATAAGCTTTCCGAAGTTACTTAAGTGTGCGTTTTTTTATTATAAGGGAAAAAATCATCTTTTATATGAATCAAACACCGGGCGTACAGGAAAACTTCAACAGGACATAGAGAAATACTTGAAAAAAAAGGGCTTTGAAGGGCTTGAAATCAGATGTTTGAAAAAGATACCTTGTGATAAAAAGCATCATACCAAAACAGATTACAGAAAGCTGAAACATACAGTTCAATACCTATACCTATAATCATAATAGTTTTCATTATAGCCCTTATTATAGGGATGCAAGATGTGAGTACCGTTCAACCGGATACGGATTTTATTGATTTTGTTGTAATATAATACCGGGGGGCAGTCGTGTTTAACGGATTTCCCTCCGGTATTATATATATCTTTTAATTTTTAAGAGCTGATATACTTCCGTCTTTCATGACGAATTGCGTTTCCTGCGTGATTGTCCGTTCATCAACAGGTACGAATTCTTTTGTTGTTAAATCAAGGAAAAACCAGTTTTCACTGTTCGAAATAAATAAGCCTTTAAATTCCGTATTATCATTCTCGTTTTTAATCGGGCAAATAAAAGCCTGTGTGGCACCGTTAAGCTTTGAAGAGCTGTTGTCCGAAAGGTCTATAAGGTAATAATTACCTTCATATTTTCCTAAAGCATGAGTATCGTTTATATTAGAGTATTCCTCATATTCGGAATTTTCTTCGTTTTTTTCGCTTTCTTTCATACCCTCAAGGTTTTTTAAAATATCGGGATTTTCCTCCAAAATTTTTGAGATATCGACGGCGGCACTGTCCAAGGTGACACTTTGAATCGCATTGTAATTCTCCGCCAATTTTTTGTTTTCTTCTTGCTGACGTATATTCTTAAAGTGCACGCGTAGCTCGGCCAAAGCGACCAGCCCCGACATGACGGAAAGACAGGTGAAAATTAAACGTCTGATTCTCATAAAGGTTCCTCCATGTTTGCTTTAATATTGAGAGAATATATTATAAAACACGGGAGATATATTGGCAAGAGAAATAAAATAAGGCTTTAAAAGTTCTTGGATATATCTTCCCGGTGAGAATTTAAGCGCATTGATACAGGTACAGAAATTCTTCAATCCGTACTTGACAGTTCGCATATATAGGTTTTATAATAGTGAAACGTGCGTTGATGCACATAATTTTAGCTGAAAAACAGCAACCACAGAATATCAATAGGAGGTAAAAAGGAATGCCAACATTTAATCAGTTAGTAAGAAAAGGCAGAGAAACTTCAGCAAAGAAGTCAACAGCTCCGGCTCTTCAAAAGGGATTCAACTCTCTTCACAAGAAGGCTACAGATGTATCTGCTCCTCAAAAGAGAGGCGTATGTACTGCTGTTAAGACTGCAACTCCAAAGAAGCCGAACTCAGCTCTTCGTAAGATTGCCAGAGTAAGACTTTCTAACGGTATTGAAGTAACAAGCTACATTCCGGGTGAAGGACATAACCTTCAGGAGCATAGCGTTGTACTTATCCGTGGAGGTAGAGTTAAAGACTTGCCGGGTACAAGATATCACATTGTTCGTGGTACACTTGACACAGCAGGTGTTGCTAACAGAAAACAAGCTCGTTCAAAATACGGCGCTAAGAGACCAAAAGACAAAAAGTAATTTTAGATAGTTAGGTAAGGGTGCCGAGTTTGATATAACTGTAGGTTGCAGATTATATATAGACCGAGCACGAGGCGTGCATCATAACGATGTAAGAGTACCAAAGATCTAATAGTCAAGAGATTGACGGAAATATTAAGGAGGGAAGTAACGTGCCACGTAAAGGACATACACAAAAAAGAGATGTGCTTGCAGATCCTTTATACAACAACAAGGTTGTTACAAAATTGGTAAACAACATTATGTATGACGGTAAGAAGGGTATTGCACAGAAGATCGTGTACGGAGCATTCAATCGTATAGCTGACAAGACCGGAAATGACCCGGTTGAGGTATTTGAAGCGGCTATGAACAATATAATGCCTGTACTTGAAGTAAAAGCAAAGAGAATCGGTGGAGCTACATATCAGGTTCCTATCGAGGTTAAGCCGGAGAGAAGACAGGCTCTTGCTCTCAGATGGTTGACAATGTTCTCACGTAAGAGAAATGAAAAAACTCAAGAAGAGAGACTTGCCAACGAGCTTATGGATGCTGCAAATAACACAGGTCTTGCAGTTAAGAGAAAAGAAGATATGCATAAAATGGCAGAGGCTAACAAGGCATTTGCACATTACAGATTCTAATAAATATAGGAGGAAACCATGGCTGGAAGAGAATATCCATTGGAGAGAACCAGAAATATCGGTATCATGGCGCATATTGATGCGGGTAAGACAACGCTTAGTGAGCGTATCCTATATTATACAGGTGTAAACTATAAAATAGGTGATACACATGAAGGAACGGCAACCATGGACTGGATGGCTCAGGAGCAGGAAAGAGGTATTACAATTACTTCTGCCGCTACAACCTGTCACTGGACAATCAAGGATGCCGATAACAAGAACGCAAAGGGAGCATTGGAGAACCGTATCAATATTATTGATACACCGGGACACGTTGACTTTACGGTAGAGGTTGAGAGATCTCTTCGTGTACTCGACGGAGCGATAGGAGTTTTCTGTGCTAAGGGCGGTGTTGAGCCGCAGTCTGAAAACGTTTGGCGTCAAGCTGATACATACAACGTACCTCGTATGGCATTTATCAACAAGATGGACATATTAGGTGCAAACTTCTACGGAGCTGTTGAACAGATTCGTACAAGATTGGGAAAAAATGCTATTTGTACTCAGATACCTATAGGTAAAGAGGATGAATTCAAAGGCATTATAGATTTGTTTGAAATGAAGGCATACATCTACAATGATGATAAGGGAGATGACATTTCCGTTATCGATATTCCGGATGATATGAAGGATGATGCGGAGTTGTATCATGTTGAGCTTGTTGAAAAAATCAGTGAGCTTGATGATGATCTTATGATGGAATACCTTGAAGGAAATGAGCCTAGCGTAGAAGCGTTAAAGGCTGTTCTTCGTAAAGCTACATGTGATTGTAGAGCGATTCCTGTTTGCTGCGGTTCCGCATACAGAAACAGAGGTATTCAGAAGCTTCTTAACGCTATTATCGAGTTCATGCCGGCTCCTACAGACATCCCTGCTATAAAGGGTGTTGATATGGACGGAAATGAAGTTGAAAAGCACTCATCGGACGAAGAGCCGTTTGCAGCTTTGGCATTCAAGATTATGACAGACCCGTTCGTAGGAAAGCTTGCTTATTTCAGAGTTTACTCGGGAACCATAAATTCAGGTTCTTATGTATTAAACGCAACAAAGGGCAAGAAGGAAAGAGTCGGACGTATCTTGCAGATGCATGCAAATAAAAGAGAAGAGATTGACAAGGTATATTCGGGAGATATCGCGGCGGCAGTCGGATTTAAGATGACAACCACAGGTGATACAATCTGTGATGAGCAGCATCCTGTAATACTTGAGTCTATGGAATTCCCTGAGCCTGTTATCGACATAGCTATCGAGCCTAAGACCAAGGTAGGTCAGCAGAAGATGATAGAGGCACTTCAAAAGCTTGCTGAAGAGGATCCTACATTCAGAGCCAAGTCAAACCCTGAAACCGGACAGACAATTATTTCGGGTATGGGTGAGCTTCACCTTGAGATCATTGTTGACAGACTTTTGAGAGAGTTTAACGTTGAAGCTAACGTAGGTGCTCCTCAGGTTGCATATAAGGAGACCTTTACTAAGGAAGTTGAGGTTGATTCCAAGTATGCTAAGCAGTCCGGTGGACGCGGTCAGTACGGACATTGTAAGGTTAGATTTGCTCCTATGGATGCAAACGCCGAAGAAACATTTAAGTTTGAATCAAGCGTAGTCGGCGGTTCTATTCCTAAGGAATACATACAGCCTATTTGCGAAGGTATTCAGGAAGCTTCCAAGGCAGGTATCCTCGGCGGATTCCCTGTACTCGGTATCTACGCGAACGTATACGACGGTTCTTACCACGAGGTTGACTCATCGGAGATGGCATTCCATATCGCAGGTTCATTGGCTTTCAAGGAAGCTATGGCAAAGGCGGGTGCGGTTTTACTTGAGCCTATAATGAAGGTTGAGGTAACCATGCCTGAGGAATATATGGGTGATGTTATCGGTGATATCAACTCAAGACGTGGACGTATCGAAGGTATGGAGGACATCGCAAGCGGTAAGCAGGTAAATGCTTTGGTTCCGTTGTCTGAGATGTTCGGATACTCTACAGACTTACGTTCAAGAACGCAAGGACGTGGAAACTACTCAATGTTCTTTAATAAGTACGAGCAGGTTCCGAAGTCGGTTCAGGAAAAAATTGTTGCTGAAAGAAAAGGCGACAAATAAGAATTATATTGATTAAAAAATTATTTTAGTATATAATACAAAGAAGTCTAATAATTTATTTAAAGACCTATAAGGTATATTTCAAGGAGGATTATTAAAAATGGCAAAGTCAAAATTTGATAGAACGAAGCCACATGCTAACATTGGTACAATCGGACACGTAGATCATGGTAAAACAACACTTACAGCTGCTATCTCAAAGGTTCTTGCTACAAAGTTACCTTCAGACACAAACAAGATAGTTGATTTCGATAAGATTGATAAGGCTCCTGAGGAGAAGGAAAGAGGTATTACTATCTCAACATCACATATCGAGTATGAGACAGCAAACAGACACTATGCACACGTTGACTGTCCGGGACACGCTGACTATGTAAAGAACATGATTACAGGTGCTGCACAGATGGACGGAGCTATCCTTGTTGTTGCTTCTACTGACGGTGTTATGGCTCAGACAAGAGAGCACATTCTCCTTTCTCGTCAGGTAGGCGTTCCTTATATCGTAGTATTCATGAACAAGTGTGACATGGTTGATGATGAGGAGCTCCTTGAGCTTGTAGAGATGGAGATCAGAGACCTTCTTAACGAGTATGAGTTCCCTGGTGATGACATCCCTGTTATCCACGGTTCAGCTCTTAAGGCTCTTGAAGATCCGAACGGTCCATGGGGAGACAAGGTTATGGAGCTTATGGCTGCAGTTGACTCTTACATTCCGGATCCTGAGAGAGAGACAGATAAGCCTTTCCTTATGCCGATAGAGGACGTATTTACAATCACAGGACGTGGTACTGTTGCTACAGGTAGAGTAGAGCGTGGTACACTTCACCTTAACGACGAAGTTGAAATTCTCGGTATCCATGAGGATGTTAAGAAGACAGTTGTAACAGGTATAGAGATGTTCAGAAAGCTTCTTGATGAGGCTCAGGCAGGAGATAACATCGGTGCACTTCTTAGAGGTGTTCAGAGAACAGAAATCGAAAGAGGACAGGTTCTTGCTAAGCCAGGTTCTGTAAAGTGCCATAAGAAGTTTACAGCTCAGGTTTACGTATTGACAAAGGACGAGGGTGGTAGACATACTCCTTTCTTTAACAACTACAGACCTCAGTTCTACTTCAGAACAACAGACATTACAGGTGTTTGTGAGTTACCAAAGGGTACAGAAATGTGCATGCCTGGTGATAACGTAGAGATGACTATCGAACTTATTCACCCAATCGCTTGCGAGCAGGGTCTTAGATTCGCTATCCGTGAGGGTGGTAGAACAGTAGGTTCAGGAAGAGTTGCTACAATTATTGAGTAATCTTAGCTGATTAGCTGAAATATAGTAAAAAAAGCCTTCCGGGGATTTCCTCGGAGGGCTTTTTTCTTTGAGTGAAAGATTTAGAAAAGGGGGGTTTGTATAAAATGAGCCAAATAAAATCGAATATCAACTCAATTCTAACTCTCGATTATTTGATATCCGAACCGGAAAATAAGTATTTTGATTGTAAATCAGCAAAAGTAAGACCTGTGGATATAGCTGATTTGATATCAGCACCTAATGATTTTTGCAGACCTATGCCTCAGTATAAAGAGGAGTTTCTGCATATTATCAATGAGCACGGACAAAACGACAGACTTCTCCTTTTACATATTTCGGCAAGTGTAGACCAAGTTATACGCACAAAGAATGATTCTACATTTTTGCGGATTGGTGACAGGGTAAAGGAATTAAAAGGTGAGGACCTTAGAAACCTTGAATATAGCAAAAGTACAAGACACTTTGAAGATGAGTGTAATATGGATGCAGGAATCGAAGACCTTGATAAGGAGTTGATAGACAGCTATAAGAAAAAAATTGGTGCTGAAACCATTGGTACTATGCAGATGCTTCGTGCAAGAGGATTTGTGAAAAAACTTAATGGGACAGAATACCTTACAAATGCCGCAGTTTTATTATTTGCAGAAAACATACAACAGTTCTACCCAAACTGTAGGATTCGTTTTGTCAGATATGGCGGTAATGCTGAACAAGTAGGAACTAATATTAATATTAATAAGGATGTAAATATAGAGTACCCTATTTTACGTATTATTGATAAGGCAAGAGAGTTTATTGCAACGCAGCTCAGAGAATTCACAGCTTTGAATCAAGATACCGGAATGTTTCAGAATATTCCTGAATACACTGAGTTTAGCTGGTTAGAGGGAGTTGTAAATGCTGTTACTCATCGTGAATATGGTATGTCAGGAAGTTATATAAAGATTACTATGTTTGATGACAGATTAGAGATACGAAGCCCGGGTAAATTACCTAATATCGTAAATATTGATAACATTCAGATAACGAGGTATTCAAGGAATCCAAGAATTGCACGTGTTCTGACTGAGTTTGGATGGGTAAGAGAGCTAAATGAAGGAGTTAAAAGAATTTTCTCGGATATGAAAGATTTTTATCTTGATCCACCGGAATATTCGGAACCGGAACAGACAGTAAGGCTGATACTGAAGAATAATATAGCAATAAGGTCAATAAGACAGAGGTGAAAAATCGCTGACAGTATAGGGGAAGCTGTTTGGAATAATTTAGATGATATGGAATGGAAAATACTTACATACATGGCAAGCCATAAAAAGGTAACTACATCGGAACTTGCAGAGCTTGTTGAAAGGTCAGGCAGAACGGTTGGTGTTAGATTGAAACATTTGATAGAATTAAATGTTATTAAAAGAAATGGAGCATTGACAGATCCTAAGCAGACATATGAAATGACTTCGAAGTAGCTTCGAAGTAGTACCCCCATATTCATAAATTATCCTTGACTCTATTTCGGCTATAAAAATCCTTTAAAAACAAATTAGGGCTTCGATAATGGCTATATATGATACAAAAAACGATTTACCCTACCTTTGAACATTCTGTTTTTTCATCATAGAGACCTGAGCGCGATAGAAAAGTAGGTTAGGGAAAGTATGTTTTACTGCGGTATATGTGTAATGCATTACATATAGAATCAATCATAGAGCGGCTTTGCGCGTTAAATTTAGGCTTTATTTTTCTGATTTTATATTTTTTTTAGTGCTTTGCCACACTTAAGACACAATTATTCAGTATTATAATAACTGTTAACGGAAACGTTAACAGTGGTTTTCAGACAACTGAAACTACAAAGCTTTTTCATACTCATACTGGGTGATATATTCACCCAGCCCCCCTAAAAAAATCCCCCTTTATATAAACTATGAAAACGGTATCCCGAAAGATGCCGTTTTTTTGTTTTATAAGAAAGTAAAAAATAAAAAAACATTTACCTATTGTTTCTAAGGCAAGTGTTGTATATAATGTATGTTAGATGTGTAGGTGCAAAAACACTCGACACTTGTATTATAAAATTGTAAAAAGATAAGAGATTGGATAAAAATAGAAAAGGACTTGGTGTGAGAATGTTTTTTGGAATGTTTGGATTGGTTTCCAATGATATAGGTATAGACCTCGGTACAGCCAGTATCTTGGTTTATATAAAAGGAAAAGGAGTAGTTTTAAAAGAGCCCAGTGTTGTTGCGATAGATAAGGATACAAATAAGATACTTGCCATAGGTGAAGAGGCGAGGCTCATGATAGGAAGAACTCCGGGTAATATTGTTGCGGTGAGACCTTTAAGAAAGGGTGTTATCAGCGATTACACCGTTACTAAAAAGATGGTAAGCTATTTCATTGATAAGGCCGTGGGAAAAAGAACCTTCAGAAAGCCGAGAATAGCGGTATGTATACCTTCCGGTGCTACCGAGGTCGAGAGAAAAGCTGTAGAAGATGCGACCTATGCTGCGGGTGCAAGAGAAGTTTCCATAATAGAAGAGCCTGTTGCGGCGGCTATCGGTGCGGGTATAGATATTGCAAAGGCTTGCGGAAACATGATAGTTGATATCGGTGGAGGTACTGCCGACATAGCTGTAATATCTCTCGGAGGAACTGTTGTAAGTACCTCTATAAAGGTTGCCGGAGATGACTTTGATGAGGCTCTGGTAAGGCACATGAGAAAAAAACACAACCTTTTGATAGGTGAAAGAACAGCCGAAGAAATAAAGATTAATATAGGCGGAGCGTACAGGAGACCTGAGCAGCTTACCATGGAGGTCAGAGGAAGAAACCTTGTAACCGGCTTGCCGAAGACCATAGTTGTTACAAGTGATGAAACGTTGGAAGCTTTGCAGGAGCCTGCTATGCAGATAGTGGATGCCGTACATTATGTATTGGAGAGAACCCCTCCGGAACTTGCTGCCGATATATACGACAGAGGTATCGTGCTTACGGGCGGCGGTGCCTTACTTTCGGGACTCGACAACCTGATAGAAGAAAAAACGGGTATTCAGACAACGATAGCGGAAGAACCTCTTACTGCTGTGGCTATAGGAACAGGAAGGTTTATCGAGTTCAGACATGCCGACGAAGAAGAGAGGAGAAAACAGTAGCTCAATGACAGATGTAAAAGGATACATTGACAGAATTATATTCCGCAATGAGGATAACGGCTACACTGTACTGGTTTTGGATTTGGGCGGCAAGGACTTGACATTGGTCGGAACATTTAACTATATAAATGAAGGCGAATATATAAGTGCCGAAGGTGATATTAAGCTGCACCCCAGCTACGGGGAGCAGCTTTTAGTAAATTCATACAGTATAGAAAGACCCGAAGAAACAAAGGATATTGAAAAATATTTGGGCTCGGGCGCTTTTAAGGGCATAGGGGCGGGTCTTGCAAAAAGAATAGTCACCAAGTTCAAAAAAGACACTATGCGCATATTGGAGGAAGAACCGGAAAGACTGGCTGAGGTTAAGGGCATAAGTCAGGCTATGGCTATGAGCGTGGGAGAGCAGATTACAGAAAAAAAAGATATGTCCGAAGCTATGATATTTTTGCAAAAATACGGCATCAGTATGAAGCTCTCAGCCAAGATTTATAAAGAATACGGTGCCGCAATGTACTCCATCATAACTAAGAACCCTTATAAAATGGCCGACGATATTACCGGGGTAGGTTTTAAGGTTGCGGATGAGATAGCAAGGAAGGTAGGCATACAAAAGGATGCAAGCTTCAGGATAAAATCGGGACTTGTATATATATTAAATGATGCAAGCTTAAGCGGGCATGTTTTTCTGCCTATGGAAGATGCACTCAAACATACGGCGGCGCTCTTGGATCTTGATATGGCTGATATCAGCGAGCATATACTTGATATGCAGATGGAAAAAAGAATCGTTGTTAAAAGGACACCTGATTATAATGCCTTATACAGTAATCATTTTTATTATATGGAACTAAATGTTGCAAAGATGCTTCATGACATTGACGTACGCTCCAATGAAGATATAGATAAAGTTGAGGCTTCCGTGGCGGAGGTTGAAAGAAATATAGGTATAGAGCTCGACGATTTGCAAAGAAAAGCCCTTATTGAAGCTGTATATTCGGGACTTTTGATA
This sequence comes from uncultured Lachnospiraceae bacterium, assembly GCA_963522175.1. Taxonomy (GTDB): domain Bacteria; phylum Bacillota; class Clostridia; order Lachnospirales; family Lachnospiraceae; genus CAKAHY01. The sequence goes on along the minus strand of CAUQXC010000007.1, from coordinate 32,481 downwards.
ATTACGGGAGGACCGGGTACGGGAAAAACCACGGTTATAAACAGTATTATAAAATATTTTGAAGATAAAAATATGGATGTTGCGCTTGCCGCACCTACGGGCAGGGCGGCAAAAAGGATGACGGAAGCGACGGGACATGAGGCAAAGACCATACACAGACTTTTGGAAATCAACGGTATGCCGGAAGATGACAGAGATGTTGAGAGATATTCGCTTATGTTTGAGAGAAATGAAAGCAATCCTCTGGAGGCGGATGTTGTCATTATAGATGAGGTCAGCATGGTTGACTTAAGTCTTATGGATTCGTTACTTAAGGCTATAAGTGTAGGAACAAGGCTTATTCTTGTAGGAGATACAAACCAGCTTCCGAGTGTGGGGGCGGGAAATGTCCTCAAGGATATTATCGCTTCGGATTGCTTCAATGTGGTTATTTTAAACAGGATATACAGGCAGGCACTTTGCAGTGATATAGTTGTAAATGCCCATAAAATGATAGATGAGGAAGAAATAGACCTAAGTAAAAAAAGTGATGATTTCATTTTTATAGAAAGATCGGATTCGGAAAGAATCATATCCGCCGTTTTGACGCTTATAAAAGAAAAGCTTCCTCCTTATCTTAAGTGTAGAGCTCAGGAAATACAGGTTATGACACCTATGAGAAAGGGAGTTTTGGGTGTTGAAAGGCTTAACGGAATTTTGCAGTCATACTTAAATCCCGCAGATAGGTCAAAAGCCGAGAAAAAATTCGGAGAAACGATTTTAAGAGCGGGTGATAAGGTCATGCAAATTAAAAATAATTATCAGCTTGAGTGGAATATAAAGGATGCAAGGGGCATACCCCTTTCGTCAGGACTTGGAGTTTACAACGGTGACGTCGGCGTAGTAAGGGATATAGATGAATTTTTGGAAAAAATTATCGTTGAATATGACGACGGAAAGCTGGTGGAGTATGACTTTGCAAATGCAAACGAGCTTGAACTTGCTTATGCCATAACCGTGCATAAATCACAGGGAAGTGAGTATCCGGCGGTAATCATACCGATGTTTACGGGACCGAGGATGTTGATGTCGAGAAATCTCATATATACGGCTGTCACGAGAGCAAAAAGTATGGTGGTTTTGGTCGGCTCAAGAGAAGCCTTCTACAGTATGGTGGGAAACACTTTAGAGATGAAACGCTTTTCGGGCTTGAACGACAGAATAAAGGAGTTGGCTCAATAAATTGCATGGAGGGGAAATAATAAAGGAGTTTAAAGAAAAACTGAGGGCTGTTTTTGAATGTCTTGAAGAAAGTATTTTTCCGGCACATTGTCCGTGCTGTGATAAAATAGCCGAGGGCAAGTACGGTATCTGCGATACCTGTTTAAAGACCTTGGGTCTTGTGAAAAAGCCCTATTGCATGAAGTGCGGAAAACATATCGAAAATGAGGATGAAGAGCTTTGTAAGGCTTGTATGGAGCATCCGAGAAGCTATGAATTCGGATTTCCCTTACTTAGCTATGACAGCGTATCGGCTCCTATTATGTATGATATAAAATACAATAATAAGAGAGATTACGTGAAGGTATTTGCAAAAATGATACAAACAAAGTGGGGAAAAAAGATAAAAAGCCTTGATATTGATTGCATTATGCCTATTCCCGTTCATAGCTACAGGCTGAGACAAAGAGGATACAATCAAGCTGAGGTTCTGGCAAAAAATTTATCCGTTTATCTGGGAATAAGAATGGAAACAAAGATTTTGCTGAGATGTAAAAATACAAAAGCCCAGAAAGAACTGGGACCCAAGGAAAGGCTTGAAAATTTGAAGGAAGCTTTTGTATGCGATAAAGCTGCGGATGTTAGCGGTATGGGAATAAAGAATGTACTGCTGGTTGATGATATTTATACTACCGGCTCTACAATAGAAGCTTGCACGCTCGCTTTAAAAGGGCTTGGTGTGAAAAAAGTATATTATACAAGTATTTGTATAGTGGAGCAGGTATAAAACAAGGTTAGGAGAAGAAAGATGAGAAAAGGTTTTAAGGTATTGCTTATGAGTGTTTTTATGTCAGGTATTTTTGCGGCAAATTCTCTTACCGCCTATGCGGGATGGTTTCAGGAAAATAACAACTGGTACTATAAAGACGCCGCAAATCGTGTATATAATAACGAATGGCAACTTATCAACGGCTCATGGTACCGCTTTGATACGAGTTCAAGAATGCAAAAGGGCTGGATTTTGGACGGAGGAAAGTGGTATTTCCTGAATGAAAAAAACGGAAATATGCTGGTAGGCTGGCAGAATATAAATAATAAGTGGTATTTTCTAAATCCGGGAAACGGAGGAGCACTTTCCGTAAATACGATTATAGACGGAAAACACTATGTTAATGCCGACGGAGAGTGGAAAGAAGGAGGAAATTCATCGAAAAGCGCTCTTGCGGACGAGGTAATTCGTCTGGTTAATGAAGAAAGAAGTAAGAACGGGCTAGCTGCTTTAAGAAAGTCCGAGGTACTTATGGACATAGCGCTTATAAGAGCAAGCGATTTGCCTACCTCGTTCAGTCATAATCGTCCGGACGGGAGTTCCTGCTTTGATTTATATGATGAGAAAGGATATGTATACAAAAGTTCGGGAGAAAATATAGCTTACGGACAGGGTTCACCTCAAAGTGTTATGGAGGGCTGGATGAACAGTTCGGGACACAGACAAAATATTTTAAATGCGGAATTTAAAGAGATAGGTGTGGGTGTATACGAAAAAGACGGGCTTTATTATTGGGTACAAGCTTTCGGAGCTCCGAGATAATATTAAAAAAGTAGCAGCTTAATGCTGCTACATTTTTTATGCTTTCTTTGTCATATAGTACCTGGGATAAAAATCCTTGAACTTATTTGTGAATGCGACAAACACCGCAGGGAGTACCGAGTTTACGGCACCTGTAAATGCACCGAAGCTTGAAGTAAGTAAAAAATATGTCCATATGGGTGTAAGAAGATAGAGTACGGCAAAATATCCCGTAATAATGCGGTTCGTTCTTAGAAAAAGCTTGTTTTCCAAAGGATTTTTCCCGGAAAATTCGTTTAACGAGTAATAGGCGGTTAAAGGAACACGCAGAAAGAGGGTAACGAACCAAAGCACTCCGAACAATAAATAAGACAGGGGAACCAGTATTGTCGTGTCATATCCCAAAACGGACAGGAGACTCAAAAGATTTATCATAACTATACTTATATATTCGAAAATCACGGGCTTGTACTTTAAATACATAAAAGGAAGTATACTGCATGCCAAAATACTTATAAAGCCCCCTACGGTCGGGTTTATGGAAATCAATGTCCATGCGATTATCCAAGGGAAAAGAAGCAGGTTCATATTGCTTTTTTTTGTTTTTTCATCATTTCCCGATTTTTCATTTTTATTTTGTGTCGTGCCGATACCGAAGTATTTGTCCCAGTTCATCATAAATGTAAAATCACCGTCTACTCTGTACTTATGCTCCATAAGAGCCTCTTCTCCGCTTATTTCACCCCTGCTTATTTGCTGCCATACCGAAAAAGGAGTTTCTATTTTTGTCGTAAAGTTAAGGAAGTTGTCGTCAATAACCTTAAAGCCGTCCTTACCGAGAATTATCTGATAACGTTTATCTATATCCGTGTAGAAAAGCTCCAAGATTTTGTCCTTACCGTCCCAAGAACTTTTGTTGTAAAGACATGCCATTTGCTTTGTGAAAACGAGACTTTCATCATCTTTTGCCAAAGGAGTGTTAAAGCTTTGTACTTCGGAGTCGGAGGTTTCCTCGGGGAGTTCTATACCCCAGCTTGCATCAGCCATTTGCTCAAATATTTCTCTGGGAAGTAAGGCTGTGTTTAAGATATTTACGGTATCTTCCTTGATACCTCCTGAAATAAACTCTTTTCCTGCTTTTTTTACCTGCTCAAGGTAAGGTTCCGTCAATGAACGAAGCTCCTCAACTCTGAAAAGTTCACCCTGTGCACAAAATATACTCGTATAGTTATTTTCGCCGAAAATCCTGTCAAATTGTGTCGTTACCGCCGAATAGTTGTTTTCGGTAGTATAGAAACCGCAGGTGGATATAAGCACATTTTTTTGATGTGAATCGTCGTATCTGTGCGGATGGGAGCCGCCGTGAGCATTTTTGTTCATAAAAGGCAGGCTTAAGGGGAGTTGCCTGTCGAGGAAAGCCTTCACTCTCGAAGGAAGTCCGAAGTAATACAGAGGGAAGCTCCAGACAATAATATCGGCTGTTTTGATTTTTTCCAGACAGTCTCCCATATCATCTTTTATACAGCAGATACCGGGAGTATCCCTCCAGCAGACGAAGCAGCCCCTGCAATCCTTTATATTAAGCTTTGTGAGGTCTAAAATTTCCGTATTTGCCGAAGTCTGCTCGCATATTCCGTCACAAAAGGCCTTTGAAAGCTTGAAGGTGTTGCTTTTATCGCCTTTAGGGCTTGCATTTATAAGAAGTATATTCATATATTTATTTTCCTCTCTTGAAATTTTCCAATTTTTCTATACAGTCCCCCGCCCATTCTATACAAAACTTTGTTTGCCGAAGTCCGTAATCCGCCGTAAATTCCCAGTATAAAGCCTGTAGAGGCTCGACAAAGACTCGGTTTGCATCTATAGCCGTTGGGACTTTATTCATGCTGTTTATATAGGTATTACAGTCATCTATAAATCGTTTAAGCATAGCGATGCTTTGCTCGATATCCGTACAACCGGAAAAAAATACCTTCATCAGAAAAGCGTTTTTGTTTTTGCTTATATCTTCGGAGTCGGATGCGAGCCATCTTAAAAATTCTTTTTTTCCCTCATCTGTAATATGATACAGTTTTTTGTTGGGCTTATCCTGTTGAACTATATATTCGCAGCTCACAAATTCTTTTTTTTCAAGCTTATTAAGTTCGAAATATATGTGATTGGCTCCGGCATACCAGAAAAACTTTACCGAAGAATCAAAGAGCTTAGCCAAATCGTAGCCCGTCATACTGCTGTAGGATAAGAAGCCCAGTATTCCGTGTGATAAAGACATAGTGTAAATACCTCCCTTTTAACTTAATCTAATTTTATTATATTCTAATTTTGGAATATGTCAATATATGTGGATTAAATTTTTTAGTATTATCTTTTTGCTTCCCTATAGTATAATAGACCCGAAAATCAATTTATTGCGGGGGAAATTTTATGCATTCAATAAGTGTACTTATGAAGCCCTCGTCCGGAATGTGCAATATGCATTGTGATTATTGCTTTTATACGGATGAGACTAAAAACAGGCAGGAAGCTTCATACGGCTTTATGTCGGATGCGACATTGAAAAATATTATAAGAAAAACAATATCAAAAGCTGATTTGATAAGCTATGTATATCAGGGGGGAGAGCCCTTACTGAGAGGATTGGAATTTTTCAGACAGGCGATAAAATATCAAAAGCAATATGTAAGGGAAAATACGAAGGTTTGTAATTCTTTGCAGACGAACGGGTATATGCTTGATGAAGAGTGGTGCCGCTTCTTTGCGGAAAATAATTTTTTGTTGGGAGTTTCGATTGACGGGATTAGACCTACGCATGATAAATTCAGACATTCAAAAGCAGGTGAGGGAAGCTACGATAGGGTAAAGAAGAATATACAGCTTTTGGATAAATATAAGGTTGACTACAACATACTCACCGTAATTACAAGAGACGTAGCGCTTAATATTGAGAAAATATATAAGGAGTACAAGGATAACGGCTGGTTTTATCAACAGTATATAGCCTGTTTGGATCCTCTGGACTGCGAAAAGGGGAAAATGCCTTATTCTCTGACTCCGGATGTGTACGGTGAATTTTTGATTAAGCTTTTCGAACTTTGGTATGCGGATTTTAATGCAGGCAGTCCTGTGTATATACGACAGTTTGAAAATTGGGTAGGGATGGCAGCCGGATATATGCCTGAGGCATGTGATATGTCGGGAATATGCAGTCTGCAAAATGTGGTGGAGGCGGACGGCAGTGTATATCCCTGTGATTTTTATGTGCTTGATGAATATAAGCTTGGAAATTTTAATGAGAACAGGCTTGATACCATAATAGAAAGATATGAGCAAAGCGGTTTTACAGAGCGCTCGTATTTACTAGGTAAGGAATGTAGGGAATGTGAGTATTACAAGCTTTGCAGGGGAGGATGTCAAAGAAACAGGATAAGTGAAGGAGATTATTATAAAAATTATTTTTGTGAGGCCTATAAAAGTTTTTTTAGTCATTGCGGAGATAAAATTAACAAACTTACAAGCAAAATATAGAAAAAAGTGGATAAACAGGGTAAAAATTTATCTATTTGTGGAATACTTTGTGGAATAAATCCTTGATACTTGCTTTTTAATATGCTAGCATAGACTTCAAATGCTTATATTGTTTTATTATTTAATCAATTACAGGAGTTTTAATCAGCTTCTGAACCGCATAAGAGTGATATAAGGAGATTTATAGTAAGACAGGTTTTTAAAATATAAGGGGGGCTTTTATTTAGCTCTCCTTAGTAATGCACAAAAATTGAGGAGGAGAAAAAGCCAATATGAATTTTAAAAATAATGTTTGGAACAGGATTTTCAGTATAATACTGATTGTTACCGTTCTGACAACATCTATTCATGTACCGAGTACATTTGCGGACTCGGGATTCCAAAATCACGCAGCGACATCAAGTAACGCAATGCAAATAAATGATGAGGATGACGATTACAGTTATGATTACGAACTTGCGACAGAATCTGATGCGGAAACTGTGGATGAGGATGACTTTGGAGAAATAAATTTGGAGGAGCTTGAGAGCTTACTAAGTGAAGGTTTGTTGGAGGCAAGACTTGCTTCTTACAATACGAATTTGCGAGAGCAGGCAACAAGCTCGGGAATCTTTCTTTACATTGAAAGAGAAAATAATGAGATTGAAATTGTAGGTTTGGTGGACGGGAATACGGATACCGACATTACGATACCGGACAGCCTCGACGGAAAAACGGTCGTAAAAATAAGCGAGCATGCTTTTTATATGGCTAATTTAAATTCCGTTACTTTAAACGAGAGTCTTAAAGAAATAGGAGCTTATGCTTTTTCAGGAAATAACTTAAGCGCGTTAGTTATTCCGGATTCGGTTAAGAAGATAGAAAATTCCGCTTTCAGAGACAACAAGATAGAAAGTCTTGACTTAAAGCATGTTGAGGAAGTGGGAACGGCGGCATTTTCAAATAACAGACTCACAAGTCTTAATCTTGGAGATGCTTTAACAAAAATAGACAATATAGCATTTAAGAATAATGATTTGACAGAGGTGGATGTTCCGGACAGCCTTGCGGTGGCAGGAGCGGATGCCATAGGAGAAGATGCATTTTCGTATAACAACAGGTATGTAAAATTAAAAACGGAAAATCCGGCTGCAAGTATACCTAAACTGCAAAATTCAAGTGAGAGTGACGGTTACGGATATGTTATAAATCCTATAAGTATAAAGGTATCTTATGTACAACAGGGTACCGCAAACAAGCTCTTACCCGATGCGGTTCTCGGAGACGACATGAGGTCTACGCAGGGTGTTTTTGTAAAAGATACCTTGAGTGAGCTCAGACCGCCTGCAATACCGGGCTACACTCCGATATTAACACCGGGAAAATCGGTAATAGAATTTACACCTACAGAAGAAGGGTATGAGCTGAAGGTTGAGTATACGAAAAATCCGGATACTCTGATTCTTGAAAGGGATATGACAAAGAGACTTATAATCCCGCCTAACACACCGGATGTGGATGTTCTTCTCAGGTCTTTGGTTATAGCAAAAAATATAAACGGCGATGATCTCAGTGCCCAGGTTACTGTGGTACCGCTACTTATAGATACCTCGACCGAGGGGGCACATTATGATATTCAATATGTGCTTAGAGGTGATAACGGTGAAGAGAAGCGCCTTACTCTTAAGGTACTCATAGGAACGGACATGATGAACTTCCCGCTTGGAAACGGGTGGGTACTCGGAGACTTCGTTTATGGAGGCCCGAATACAAATCAGACATACAGAGCCTATGTAAATACTAAAAATGAGGTTTTAGGTCTGTCTGCACAGGGAAAGGCAAAGCTTGACGGAGGTAATAAGGATATAGTTCTGCCTCACATCAATCCTTTCTATGATGATGTAACGATTGATACGGTTTACAGTTATTTGGAACCTCAAAATGCCACAAGATACGGTATTGCACAGTCATTTAGAAGAGCTGACATAAACAGTATAACGGACTTTAACGGAAATATTACAAAAGTAGCAAGCCACAGTTTCAGCGATTCCAAAGTAAAGAAGGTGGATTTGCCGAATCTAAAGACTATAGAAAATAATGCTTTTTACAATACGGCTAATATTACGGATTTTAATTTCGAAAATGTTGAGACTGTCGGTACAGCCGCATTTCAAAATTCGGGAATTAAAAACTTAAAGGCACCCAAGCTTGTAAGCATAGCCAATACGGCGTTTTATAACTCTAAAATAGGTTCGGATCCTGATTTTAGACAAGGAATTGATTTACCTGAGCTTACAAGCCTAGGAACATCAGCCTTTCAGGATGCTCAGCTTACTTATATCGAAGACTCGATGATTCCTAAGCTTACTAATATACCTGTTTGGGCGTTCGGAAGAAATAATATAAAGACAGTTGACCTTACTAATGTAAACAGGATTGAATCTTCGGCTTTTTACTCTCAAAGGGGTTATGTGCTTGAAAGTGTTAATTTGCCGAATACAACCTACATTGGACCATCAGCTTTTTCATATAATAAGATTTCGGATACTTTGAAATTGCCTAATATACAGGAGCTGGGAACATCCGCATTTTACAGCAACCAGATAACAAAGCTTGAAGCGCCGAATTTGAAGACGCTTGAAGGCAATGTTTTCCAGAACAACAAACTTACAAGCGTTAACCTGCCTCTGCTGGAGAAGGCGGGTAACTCGGCTTTCCAAAATAATAAGATAGAAAAGCTTGATTTACCTAAGCTCGGAACCATAGGCAACTATACTTTTGCGGATAATCTTTTGACGGAAATAGAATTGCCGGAGCTTAAAGTTATAGGAGAGTTTGCTTTCAGTAATAACCTCATAAAGGAGGCAAAGCTTAAGAAGATTGAAAGCATAGGAAGAGGTGCCTTCTTCAATGGAGGCGGTAAGAATCCGGGAATGAAGGCCTATGCAGGCTTGATTCCTGTATACACGGACACAGTGGGAATATCAAGTAAAGAAAACTATATTATCAACCCTGACAGCATGGAACCGGGACCTTATGAGGAAGATGATTTTACGTGGGATGCTGCGGATCCGAATAAGGTTACGGGTATGACCACAAAGGGAATGGGTAAGCTTGCAGCAAACAAGCGTATTCTCAGATTGCCGGACAAAGCCACTTCCGTTGGGGATAATGCCTTTTTCAGAACAGGTATTTTGGAAGTATCGGGTGCAAACATAGAGCATGTAGGAAAGTATTCATTTGACAGCAACCCGCTTGCAAGTGTTAGATTTCCTAAGCTTGCCGTAGCCGATGAGTACGCTTTCAGCAATAATGCGAGCGGCAGCAGTTCAAGACTGGAAAGCTTTGATTTCTCAAATCTTACTACTGTGGGAAGATATGCCTTTTATAATTCCGGTTATGCGGGAGAGCTTAACATCCCTAAGCTTGTTACAGCGGAATACGGCAGTTTTTCAAACAACCAGATAACGAAGGTTAAAGCGCCTGAGCTTATAAATGTTAAATACGGGGCATTTGCCAATAATAAAATACAATCTTTATTGGCTGAAGACCTGCCTAAGATAGAGGTACTTGAGGGCAGCACTTTTTCAAACAACATTCTTAGCAAAATAGACTTACCGAGCCTTAAGAAGGTGAACGGAAGCATGGAGTTTTCGAATACTGCAAAGACTTATCCTCAGATGTTGACATGGGTTGTTCCACCGGGACTTACGGTTCAAAGCCCGAACAGTCTCGGATCCGGTATTTTTAACTATAAGTACAGAGAAGCCAAGGAAGGGGGAACAAGTAACGGAAACTTAGTTCCGGGAGGAATAGTTTTTACAAAGGAACCTAGAGCCGACGGAACCTTGGATCGTACCGATTCCTCAAAATATCCGGAGTATTTCAGTAATACGAGCTATTATAACGGAAGAGGAAACGTAAATACTAAATATAGAAAAGTAATTGTAGACCCGAGCAGCGTTTTGGTTAAATACAGCCTTGAAACGGGAGAAAGCCTCGACGGACAGGACGGAAGACCTAGGGTTAATGACTACAGGGAGTATATTTATGAGGAAGAGAGCCGCGATTTTGCTATGGGTGGACTTCCTGCCGAAAAGAAATATAAAGCAAGAAGCTTGGAAGGATATATACTCGTAGGAATAAAGAAGCCTGACGGAACTATCGTGAGAGGTTCGCAAAGTGTATCCATACCATACGAAGCTCAGGGAAGAAGAACGGACAGAGAAATCACCTTCTTATATAAAAAAATAGAAAAGAGCCCTAAAGAGGGACCTAAGATGCACTTGGGTATAGTGGAAAGCCCTACCGCTCCTACGGTAACGGAAAAAGAATACCCTTTACCTAATGCTACATACAGTTCGTCTCAAATTTTGACAAAATTTGAAATTGACGGTTTGAAATTCCCTATTAAAAAGGGAAAACTGAAGATAAGCTGGGATTCTCCTTATATAGAGCCGGAGGATTTGGTATTACCGGAAGCGGCATCATCACAAGCCGCAGCGAAGCTTTATGGTGCAAATGCCGTTACATTGACGGCGGACGGAGCTATAGTAGAGTTAAAGCCTAATATACCGACAACACTTTCAGCGGAAATACCTATACAGTTTAAATTTAAGAAGTTTGTGACCCCGGATCTCGCGAAAGCCAATATTAAGATTACATTGATTGACGAAGATGATAACGGAAACGAGGTAATCAGTGCCGAAAGTAATTCTGTAACGCCAAGTGTAAAATACTATAATGTTACCGCTTATTTAACATCGCCGCGTAATTTGCCAAACTATGACTATGCAGGTAACAGACAGAACAGCGATCAAAGCGACGGACCGAGATTTATGGGTGAGATGGAGGAAGTTGCAGGAAAATGGAGAGTTGTTTCGGATCCTGTAGCAACTAAATTTTCATTGACTATTTCCACACCGCCTTCACAGGTTAAAGGTGCTAATCTTGTAAGTGAGCTTCCTACCTATACCGCTGTAAACGACGACGGTACGGAAGAGACTAGAGTTGCAAAGTTTGACCCGGAACAGAATCCGGCTTGGAGATTATCTCCGGACGGAAAGTATGCTATTGCCAATGTTGATTTTCCGTCACCTGCATACGACAGTAACTGGGTAAGCGGCTATTTCCCTCCTATTTATCTTAAATTCCCTAATTTAAAGGAAAAAGCTCAGGTAAATCAGGCAGTACATCTTGAACTCAAACCGGACAGGCTCGAGGGAGATACGGATACGGCTACTTACAAAAAGTTTGTACCTGAAGACCTTGAGTCAAGAAAAATCATGGATGACGGTGATGCTATACGTATTTATACCGACCATAGCGTAAATATCGTTCCTACAGGAGAAACGGCGGGAGGAAAAAGTACGGCATATAAACCGAGATATGACAGCGGAACTACCTACCTGTTTGACAGTACCGAGGACAGAAAACAGGATATACCTTACAGAATTTATGCCAGAGCGACAAATGAAAGCTTGGATTTTAAAAATATTTCTTTATGGGACTACGGCATAGACAGCAGAGTTTACTATAAGGGAATAGGCTTTGACCAAACTCCCGAGCAGGCAAAGAATACTACGGTAAAGATAAAAGGCTATAAAAGGGCGGGAGCCGTTATGAATCCTGCTACGGATGAAGTTCTTTATGAAAATGATGTTGCCATAAACAACACTTCAAACGTATTGTTCGGAAGACAGGATATTGACTATATAGAAATCAAGCTTTTATCCACGCAGACGGAACCGCTTGATAGAGAACTGTCATTCCAAATAGTGACAGCCGTAAGAAATCCGGCTGACAAGCTTCTTGAGGGAGCGGGCTTAAACGACGGTATTCTGGAAAACAAAGCTTACATATCGGGAGACACCTATATAAAGGGAACCGACACGGCTAAGAGTGTAAAACCTACAGATAATCCGGAAATAGCAAATCTTCCGGGAAATACCTTCTTTAAAGGTGAAGCTAATGTATACATAAGAAAGTATGCCGCGGTAATGAAGGTAGAAAAGTCTCTTGAAGACTGGGCTTCGCCTCTGAGCTTTAACAGATATCCGAGTTTATCAAGAAACGAATATGTACTTGAAGGACAGCAGGGTGCCTACCATATAGCTATGGATGCACACGAGCTTGGTAGCGCAAACGCAAAGCTTAATGTTACGGTTAACAACTTTGAAGTTGTGGACGTTATGCCTAGCTCCATAAGCTTTTCAAGAGAGGATATAATTTTGGATCCTGTTTTTGCGGCTCAGGGCGGTAAGTTTGAGCTTAAGGGCAATACGGATGTTGTTGTCGACGGACAAACTGTAAAAAGAAATGTAATCCGTTTTTATGCGGACAGCTTCGATACGTCAAAGTATAAGGGTGCGAAGCTTAAGATTGCTACAATTAAGACAAAATTCACCGGAGGGACTCTTGAGCAGATAAAGGTTAATAAAGCTTATTCCACTTGGGACGGTACCGAGGTGGAAAAAGAAAATGTTGTAAAGGATAATTCGGGCACGGAGCTTGACCCTTACGGAAATGCAAGTCCCGGAAAACAGTATTCTTATGCGGATGCAAGCATAAAGGTTATTACAGGTAATGCTCTCAGCTCTCAGCTTGAAATAAGAAACTCAAGAGACAGAATATGGACGGACAGCGTTCCTACACTTTCGGATGAGCCGTTTGAATACAGAATTACGGTATCAAACTATGATTTACGTCCTGAAGGAACCCCTACAGGCGGTATTGATATAATAAATATCTTACCGGGAGTAGGAGATGAAAAGCTTGATAAGCAAGGACCCCGTAATTCACAGTTTGCAAACAGCTTTGATATTTCAAGACTTGGAGACATAGTTTTGCCCCCGGGTTATTCGATAAGATACTATAATACCGATGACAATGTTTCGAGCTTTTTGACGGGAAAAACTCCGGATGAATTCGGAGAGGATCCGAGCATCAACTGGTCAAATACACCTGCGGCTAATACAAAGGCTATAAGAATAACCGCCAATCCGGGAGTTGTTCTTGATAAGGGACAGCAGATAGAGGTTATTTTACCTATGAAAGCTCCTAATTTGACCGGTCTTGAGGATATAAAGCTCAATAAAAAGGCTGTCGATTCCTTTGTAATGAGGCATCACAGAAGCAATACAAGCACATATACACCTTTTACAACTCCGAATGAAGTAAACAACTACATGGAGCTGCCGACAGGAAGTATCAGCTTTAAAAAGTACGGTAAGGTCGGAGCTACGACAAATGATAACGATGCTACTCCTCTTGAGGGAGCGAAGTTCGAGCTTATAGACAGATCTAACAACAGAACGGTCGCGATTGCAAGCTCCTTGGCAAACGGAGAAGTAAAGTTTGAAAATGTCGATGTAAGCAAAGAATACGACATAAAAGAGGTTGAGGCACCTGAGGGTTATGCCCTAACTAGAAATACATGGACCGTATTAAGACAGAATTTTATACGAGCAAAGGCAAATAATTATAATCTTGTTATTTTGGATAATGAAGGCATTAAATCAAGATTTATGAATATTAAGCCTATAAAGGGCAATATAAAGATTATTAAGACTGCCGGAGACAGAACGGTATTTCTTCCTAATGTCGGTTTTAGAATCCTTGGTCAAAGTACAACAAACAATACAGTCGATGTAACGGCATTTACGGATGCAAACGGAGAGATACTGCTTGAGAATCTACCGCAAGGTCAGTACAGAATCGACGAAATACCTTCGGCTTCCTTAAACAGATATCAGCCGGCACCGATGCAGTATATCAATATCGGAGCACCGCCTGCGGGACAGACGGGCATACCGACATATACGGCAAATTTCGTAAATGACAGATTCCAAGTCAGATTTAAGAAAATCGTTTCAAACAATGACGCGGACTTTGATCCGGCAAACTGGGACAATCTTACGGATTTCCAAAAGAAATCCCTGCAGGGCTACAGATTCAGTATAAAGGGTGATGATAATACAAGCTTTACAACCCCTACTACGGTTGCCGACGGTTCGGTAATCATGGGAGGACTTAAAGCCGGTGTTGTTTATACCGTTACAGAGTTACCTGTTGCACAACAGAGCTCAAATTTAAAGTCGCTTTACGAGCAAAATACAAATGAGTACAAGTTCAAGATTACTCATGAAGGAAAAGTCGTAAATGCTGCCAATGATAAGCCTTTCAGGCAGCCGGCTATGAATATACCGAATAAGCCTAAGTCTTTAAAAGGTAAGATTATTGTAAATAAGATAGATGAACTTGGAAATCCTGTAGAAGGAGCTAAGTTTGCAGTAAGTAAGCTTGAGTTCGACGCTTCGGGTAATATTGCGAACAAGACGGATATAGGAAGCCCTAAAGCAACCGTGCTTACTGCCGGAAAGGCAAGTGCAATCTTCGAGGATCTTGAGTCCGGAACCTATCAGGTAAGAGAGATTGAGGCACCGGCAGGCTATCTGCTTGATTCAAGAGTTCGTGAAATAACGATACCTTCGGATCTTTTAGACAGTATGGCAAATGATGCCACATATGTAAAAACGGAAAATTCCATCATAGTCACAAAAACTCTTGAGGTGAGAAATAAGAGATCAAAAATAGAAGCTATAAAGGGAAGCGATGTTGAAGGTCAAAAGAATATAAGCCTTGAAAGAGCTAAGGCTTATGTGAAAAACCATGAATATGATAACTCCAGGCTTGCCTATCGTCGTGTAAATGCAGGAGTTTATACGGTTTACACAAAGATTCCGGATGTTAATTTCGAGCTCTATAAGCTTGAAAACGGAAGAAAATCGGGAAGCCCTATAGCTATAAACGGCAATACGACGTTAACTACGGATGACGACGGTAAGTTGGATTTCGGAGATTATAAGTTTGAGTATGATGCCGACTACGGACTTGTTGAAAAGGATACTCCTTCAGGTTACGAAAGAATAGATACGATACGAAGATTCAATATCAAAGAAGAGGCTGCAAAGCCGGACTTTAACGGTACCGTAAACATCTATATTAATAATACGAGGCTTGAAGGCTCTATCGTAATATCAAAGTATGACAGTATTGAAAGAACTACTCTTGCGGGAGCAAAATTCGCACTGTTTGAGGGAACCAAGCTGAATGCGGACTTTTCAAAGCCGATAAAAGAGATAACAACCGGAACGGACGGTTTTGCAAGCTTTAAGAATCTTCCGATCGGAAGCTATGTTGTCAGAGAGGTTTCGGCTCCTGAAGGCTATAAGGTTCCGGCTACGGTAGACAGAGATATCGAGTTTACTCTGACAGATAACTATTTATGGGCTTCGGCTAAGGTATTCAATACACAGCAAACGGATATACCCGTTAAAAAGGTTTGGAACGGCGGTTCCGAGGCGAGTGCCGAGTTTAAGCTGATGCGCTCAAAATCAGGCTTACCTACGCTAAGCTATGAGCAGGTAGATTTAAACGGAGACGGAAGATACAATGCGGACGATGTTCTTGTTTTAAGACAGACTTCCGATACCGAGACAAACTGGAAGGGAAAGTTCACAAACATAGATCTTGCCGATGAGAGAGGTCAAAAATACCACTATAAGGTCATTGAAACCGGTATAGATGGCGGAAATGCATTGTATACGCAGACCATAACGGGAGGCATAGGAATAGGTTATACCGTAACCAATACCGCAACAGCCTTAAATAGAGCTACAATCGGCGTCACAAAGGAATGGAACCTGAAAAACGGAAGAAACCTTCCTGCCGGTGCAAAGTTAAAAGTTAATCTAAAGAAAATCGTTGACGGAGACAGAGCGAATGCACAGGTTATTGAAAGTATTCTGTTATCTGCCGATAATTCATGGCAACATACTTTTACCAATTTACCTAAGAGAGAGAACGGTAAAAATGTAAGTTATGAGATTGAAGAAGAGGCACCTGTAGGATTTACGGCAAGCTCAAGCTTTGATACGGCAAGCAATTCCTATACTTTAAAGAATACGGAAGTAACAAGAAATATTCATGTTAAGAAGACATGGAATAACATAACTGCGGCTGATTATGCAAACTTGCCGAGAGTTGCCGTTGAGGTTTACGATTCACAGAACAGAAACGCTCCTTTGGCGGTTAAGGATGTGGAACTTGTAGCAGGCGTATACAAAGCTGATTTTGAAGATATTCCGTCATTTGCTTATACGGCGGATGCAAACGGAAATATCAGTGCAAGAAAGATACAATACGTAATAAAAGAGAAGTATCTTGACGGACTTTCACATCCGGGCTTTGAGTTTACGAGTGATTTTGCAAGCGATTTCGACAACTTACCTGCGGTAAACTACACGGATGATGACAAGCTTACAAATGAGCTTAACGTAAATATTGCAAATACACTTAAAACCAAGGAAGTAAAGATAGTTAAGAATTGGGAAGGTGTGGTACCTGCAAACGCACCGTCGGTGGAAGTACAGCTTTTGGACGTAACGGGTGATACAACATCGGATTTAAGCGATACCGCAAATCATATCGCTATAAGCGGTTCACAGTATACCTTAAGTGCGGCGGATAATTTTACCAAGCTTATTACGGGACTTCCGGCCTATAAGGCTGACGGAAAGACCGAGATTAAGTATTATGTGAAAGAGCTTACAAATCTTGCAGGCTATAAGGTTGGAATTCCTGTTATATCACAGGATAACAATACAAGGGTTCTTACCATCACGAATACAAGACATGGAGTTGATCTGGAGCTTACAAAGTCATACGTTATGGCTAACAACAATCTCGGAAGCCATGACACAAGTAATACTCCTAATGTACACCTGCATTTGTTTGCAGATGCTACGAATGACGGTATTGTAAACCCTGTGGAGATTCATCCGGTAGAAAACGGAACAGCTCTTGCCCATATTGAGCTTAATGCCGCAGGCGGATGGAAAAAGACCTTAAGTAATTTGCCTAAGTATGCGGATGACGGTGTAAGCATCATAAATTACTATGTAAAAGAAGATGTCCTTACGGGTTACAGCTCAAATGCTTATGCAAACTATATACCTCTGAGTACCTTAAGTGCGGCGAGTGCCGGAGCAAGAGAAAAACTCGGTGCTACCGTAGTAAATACTCAGGAAAAAATCAATGTCAATATATCTAAAACTTGGGAAGGACTTGAAAAGTATAATAACTTGGATATGAACTCGCTTCCGAGAATAGATGTAGACTTATATGACATAACAAACCCGGCTTCACCTGTTCTTATCGGAGGAAAGAGCGCGGTTCTTGTAAGAGATACCGGTGCGGGAAGCAATGTATACAAGGCTGAATTTACGGATTTACCTAAGTATTCAAAAGACGGTACGGTGGAATACAGGTATGATGTAAAGGAAAGACAGGTAGAAAATAACAGTATACCGGGTTATGCGGCTGAGTATACGAGACCTTCGGATGCCGATTATGCAGGAAATGCCGTTAACTTCGCAATCAAGAACACTGTGAAAACAAAAAATGTAATTGTTGTTAAGCAGTGGGAAGGAAAGACGGAGAATAAGATTGATATCAGTCTTAAAAAGGGAAATACAAATCTCCAAAATGTTGAGCTTAAGCAACATAACAGCACATCGGCAAACGAGTGGGAATATGTGTTTGCGGGACTTCCGGCTTATGAAGCTGACGGAAGTACGGCTATAAGCTACAGTGTGGAAGAAAGTCCGATAAACGGATATGAGCTTACAAAGACGGTTGCAAGCAGAGGAGACGATACCGTACATACCTTGAAGAATACCTTTAAGACGGTTGATATCGACATAAGCAAGGTATTTGAAGGAGTTGATGCGGGTTCAAGACCTGAGGTCGAGCTTACCCTTATCGACAAGACAAATCCTTTAAGCCCTATTGAGCTTGCAAATACAATTACTCTTGATTCAAATAACGGCTTTAGAGGAAGTATAGAGAATCTGCCTAAATTTAAGAGTGACGGTATAACACCTATAGTTTACGGCATTATCGAAAAGAATATGCCGGGCTACAGTTTTACGTACAACAGCGATTTTGATGCTACGAGTACACCGGCTTCTCCTTACGGAAAGATAACATTCACAACAAAGAATGTCAGAAAGACAAAGGAGATAAATCTTGAAAAGAAGTGGACTCTTGTAGATAATTCTTATACAAAGCCTGAGGTTGTGTTCAAGGTTTATGCCGATACCACAAATGACGGCGTTGAAAATGGAATCGAGGTAAACAGCGTAACGTTAAGCGCGGCGGGGAATTGGAAGAAGACTCTTACTTTGCCTACTTACGATACGGACGGAAAAACCGAGATTACCTATTATACAAGAGAAGATGCCCTTGCGGGATTTAAGCTCGGAAATGAGCAGAGTCTTGACAATAATACCAAGTTTGTAAAAGAAAATATTCAGGAAAGTGTCAGCATAAAGGCTAAAAAGACATGGGAAGGACTGAATAATTACCGTAATCCTGATGCAAGACCGGACGTTTCGGGAGAGCTTTGGGATTACACGGATGCAGCAAATCCTTTCAAAGTAAAAGATGCAAAGACATTTACGCTTAATGCGGGAGGAGATTTGGAGATAAGCTTTGAAAACCTTCCTAAGTATCAAAACAGACAGTCAAGTACAGAGGCTTTGGTTGAAAGAGTTTACAAGATAGTGGAGCCTGAGGATGCAAGACTGCTCGGATATACGGCAAGTATAACGGATGAGGATGACGGAGATAACAACGACGATACAAAGCTTCAAGTTGTAGAAAATAAAACCGAACTCACTTCCCTTACAATTAAAAAGGAGTGGGTAGGAGCTTTACCTTCAGAGCTTTCTTCCTTACCGGCCGTAACCTTTAAGCTTGTGGATGTCACGACAGGAATTGCGGATGCCGACAAGGTTGATTTATCGGGTAGAGATACATATACTCTTACTTCACTGAACAACTGGAGTGTTACGGTAAATGATTTACCTAGATACTCTATAGACGGAGTTACTCCTGTTGTATATACTCTCGAGGAGCTTAATCCTACACCGGGCTTTAAACTTAAGCCTATTGAAAGAACAAGCGATGCGGGAAATGAAAACATAAGGCTGAGAGCCGTAAATACCAGAAAAATGAGAAAGATAAAGCTTTCAAAGACATGGGAAAATGACAGTTCGGGATATACAAGACCTGAAGTTACATTCAAATTACTTGCTGATGCGACGAATAACGGTGTTGAAGATCCGATAGAGGTTAAGCCTTTTGACGACAATGACAGTGCGGTTGACAGCATAAAGCTCAACGCGGCAAATTCATGGACAGTTACATACAATGTTCCGCAGTATGCAGCCGACGGAGTGAGTGAAATTGTATATTATGCCGAAGAAGAAGCCGTAGCAGGTTATGAAGAGCTTCAAAGAACCGTGCTTAGCATAGATGCGGGAGCAACGGGAAGCGGTGCGGACAGAATGTTAAGTGCAAGCTTCAACAATAAGCTTAAGCTTATAAATGTCTACATTGATAAGAAGTGGATAGGACTTGATACCCTATATTCACCGGCAGCTCTTAATAATATACCGGATATAGATGTAAAGCTTTATGATGTAACGGATCCTAACAATAAAGTTCAGGTACGTACGGATAAGCGCCTTGTTTATGATGCCGGTACGGGAACATACAAGACCGAACACCTTAATCTCCCGAGATATAAGGAAGACGGAGTAACTCCTGTACAGTATGCCGTTACGGAAATAGGT
The DNA here is from genome assembly GCA_963522175.1 of uncultured Lachnospiraceae bacterium. Classification (GTDB taxonomy): domain Bacteria; phylum Bacillota; class Clostridia; order Lachnospirales; family Lachnospiraceae; genus CAKAHY01. The sequence continues at coordinate 12,507 of CAUQXC010000007.1, read as the reverse complement.
AAGGAAAGCAGAGTCGGCTATAATACAAGTTATTTGACACCGGTTGTGGATCCTCTTACCGGAAACGTTACTCTCAAAATAGAGAGCAGACCTGAAACGGTTGAAATCAAAGCAAGTAAGGTGTGGAAGAACGTAAACGGTTCTAATACACCTGCGGTAAGACTTAGACTTGAAGATAATACCAATCCGAATACGGTACTTAATATTTCAAATAAGATACTTAATTTGGACAGGACAAACAATTACGCGGGAAGCTTCGGTCAGTTACCTAAGTATGCAGTGGACGGTGTTACAGAGATAAATTATTCTCTCACCGAGCTTACGAGCCATACAGGCTATACCTTCAGTCAGGCAAAGAGAGCGGGAGTTGCCGATATTACTCTTGAAGCGACAAATACGAAGCATACGACGGATGCTCATTTGCAAAAGAGATGGAGAAACACAAGAAGCGGTTATTCAAGGCCTGAGGTTGAGTTTAAGCTTCATAAGAAAAATGCAGACGGAACATTTACCGACATAAGTACTTATGCGGACGGAAATGCTATAGGAAGCATCAAGCTTTCTACAGGCAACAACTTCCAAGTTAATCTGTCGGGACTTGCAAAGTATGAGGATGACGGAGAGACCCTCATTAAGTACTTCATAAGCGAAGAACCGATTCCTGGTTATGTACGTGTTACGGAGAAGACGGAACTCGAGGTTGATGCGGCAAATAACGTATCATCGGGAAGTATTGAAAATGTTCAGGATACCTTTGACGTGTTTATCGAAGACAGGTGGAACGGTCTGGAGAAGTATTCCTCTACGGAACTTAATCGTTTCCCTGAGCTTAAAGTAAAACTTTATGATGTAAGCGACCCTGCAAATCCTAGACAGGTGGGTGAAGAAAAAACTCTTGTTAAGGACCCTGTGAGCGGACTTTACAAGACGGAATATGAAGGTATGCCAAGGTACAAGGAAGACGGAGTAACTCCTATCGTCTATAGAACCCTTATTACGGATATAGACAGGAGAAGCGGAGTAACTACAAGTTACGGAAATACCGTTACGGCACCTGACGGCTTAAGTATAATCTTACCTATCGAAAACAACATTGTAACAACTACGGTTGATGTTGAAAAGTCATGGATAAATGCAGACCCTGCACTTGCTCCTGCGGTAGAATTAAAGCTTGTGGATACGCAGGGAATTGTTGCGGCAAATCTTCTTACACAAAGAAGCTTGAGTACGGCAAACAACTGGAGAGACAGCTTCGGAAACGATCTTCCTAAGTACAGGATTGACGGAGTAAGCCTTATCAGATATGAGCTTGAGGAAGTAAATCCGAACAGAGCTTACAGCTTTACACAAAGCTTCGAGGAAGAGGCGGGACGTATACTTTTGAAGGCTGTAAACACGAAGAATAAGAGAAGTCTTGACATAAAGAAAAAGTGGAAGAGCGATAACAGCTCCTATACAAGACCGAATGTTGATATTCATGTATACAGAGCAACATCAAGTAATGCGGCTCCTGCAAATCAGGAACAGGTTAGCTTCGTGATTGACGGCGTACAAACCGACACACTCACGCTTACACCTGCCCTAAATTATATGAAAACCATAGACAATATGGATGTGTATGATGATACGGGTAACTTCGAATATACATATTTCATCGAAGAGGTACAGATACCGGGTTATAAGGTACAGGATAGAGTACAGCTCAAGCTTGTCGACAGCACAAGATTCGGAGCGAATGCTACTTGGGCGAGTCTTTACGGTGAAATAGAAAATGAGCTTTTGTACAGAAAAGTACATGTAGTCAATACATGGTCGGATATGAGTATTTACGGAAATGAGGACAGAAACAACTTACCGGATATACATGCGGTACTGTATGATGTCACCGACCCGCTAAACCCTATAAAAAAGGAAACTCTTAAGTTTACAAAAACGGGTGACAGATGGGAAGCTACATTTACAAACACTCCTAGGTACAAAGAAGACGGTGTCACCGAAGTAAGGTACGAGGTAAGACAGCTTGAAAAGGAAAACAATGAGCTTCCGGGCTATACAAGCGAGTATCTTCCTTCGACATTTGACTCGGACGGTGATATGACGGCTTACTTTGATAACAGACCTAAGGCAAGACTTATTAAGCTTCATAAGGAATGGCTTACCGAAGTTCTTCCAAGTATAGAGGTTTACCTTTTGAGAGACGGTCAGAGAGTAAGCGCAAATCCTGAGCTTATAAGCAGAAGCGGAAAAGAGTGGGATTATACCTTTGCAATGCAGGCGGCTTACCGCATAGACGGTAAATCGAGATTTGCTTACAGCGTAGAGGAGGTAATTCCTGAAGGCTTCAGAGCACCTCTGATGGAGGTTACCGATTTGGCGGATGCTTCAAATCCTGTTGCAGACCTTAACATAACTCTGAAAAACAGAACGAAGAGTACAAGCAGAGGTCAAGACGGCGGATCCTTTAGCGAAAAGAAAACCGGTCAGGGTGGAAATGTAAGAGCCGGTGTGGCTACAAAGGATGATGTTAATGCAAAGGCAGATCCTGTAGAGGCTAAAATTGAAGAAAACAAAACGGATTCAGATGTTTCCAACTTTACAAAAGGCAAGAAGGCGAAGAAAACTCCGTCTTCGGTTCCAAAGACAGGCGACAGCGCAAATACCCGAACTTATATGATATTGCTGCTTTTAAGCCTTGTAGCACTTATGAATATTTATATTTATAAGAGGAGACAAAAGAAAAGCTAAGTTTATTTTTCGGACCGAGACACCGGACTAGGATGTCTCGGTCTTTTTATATGGTTTACCTACATGGGACTATGGAAAGAACAGGTGAAAAAGTGAAAATAAATTTTATTGACGATAATATAAATGAATTCAAAGACTTACTTAAGGTTTTTAAGGAAGTGTTTGAATGGGAAGAAGACAACACACGGAATACGGATTATCTTGCCGGATTACTGAAAAATGAGAATTTTTTAGCTTTGTCGGCAAAGCTTGACGATAAAGTTGTAGGCGGATTGACGGCTTATATTCTCCCAAGCTATGAAACATGTAAATCAAGCATATATATCTATGATATAGCCGTTAAGGAAAGCTTTCAAAACAGGGGAATAGGGAAGGCTTTAATCGAATATTTATTGGATTATGCAAGGAATAATAACTTTTTGGACGTATTTGCGGATACCGAGCAATATGACAATGAAGCCGCGATAGGCTTTTACAAAAAAACTCCTTATGAGGAGGAGATAAAGGTTTTGCAGTATAGTTACAGGCTTATAAAGGAGGAGAGATAAGTTAAAAGTATTGACCGGACCTGTTAAGTTTAGTACTATAAAAATATAATTTTTACAAAGGGGGAAAATAAAGTGGAAGCAAAAAAGCCTAATATAATACTGCTTTTGTCGGACGATCAAGGTGAATGGGCTATGGGGTGTTCTGGAAATCATGAAATAATAACACCGAACATAGACAGAATTGCAAGAGAGGGAATAAGATTCAGAAACTTTTTTTGTACATCTCCTGTATGTTCACCTGCAAGAGCTTCATTGCTGACGGGAAGAATACCCTCACAGCACGGAGTACATGACTGGCTGAGGGACGACAACAAAAAGCAGGAAGAAATTGAGTATTTGAAAGGGCAGACAGGATATACCGATATACTTTCCCAAAACGGTTATGTGTGCGGTTTATCGGGGAAATGGCATTTGGGGAAGAGCTCTACGCCGCAAAAAGGTTTTGATTACTGGTTTGCACACAAGTCGGGCGGAGGTCCCTACTACAATGCGCCGTTTTATGAGGACGGGGAGCTTGTAAATAAAGAGGGCTATGTTACGGATATAATAACCGATAAGGCTATGGACTTTATAAAGAAATATGCTAAAAAACAACCTTTTTATCTGCATGTTGGGTATACGGCGCCTCATTCGCCTTGGCTTAACAACCATCCTAAGGAATATACGGATTTATATAATGACTGTGCCTTTGAAACCTGCCAAATGGACGGAGAGCATAAGGACAGTATATATTTGACCAAGGAAGTGCTTAAAAATTTGAAAGAAAATCAAAAAGGCTATTACGGAGCCACAACGGCGATGGACTATAATATAGGACGTATTTTAGACTTACTGGATGAACTGGACATAAGAGAGGACACCTTGCTCGTATTTATGAGCGATAACGGCTTCAGCTGCGGGCATCACGGATTTTGGGGGAAAGGAAATGCAACCTTCCCGATAAATATGTATGAATCATCCGTAAAGGTTCCTTGCATAATAAGTCATAAAGGAAGGATACCGGAGGGACGGGTAAGCTCGGATCTTGTTTCCGCCTATGACTTTATGCCTACCCTGCTTGAATACTTGGGAATGGAGTTTAAGTCCGAGATTGATTTGCCGGGAAGAAGCTTTGAGCCCGTTTTGAGGGGAGAGGAGCTGCCAAAGGACAGAGCGGTGGTAGTTATGGATGAGTACGGTCCGAACAGAATGATAAGAGGCGAAAGATATAAATTTATAAAACGTTATCCTTACGGACCTCATGAAATGTATGATCTGCTTAAAGATCCGGGAGAGAAGAACAATCTTATGGAAAAGGCTACCGACGAGAGTACGGAGCTTGCAAATAAGCTTGATTACGAGCTTGAAAAGTGGTTTTTAAAATATGTAAATCCGGAGATAGACGGAGCGAAGGAAGCCGTATACGGTTCGGGACAGATAAATTTGGCAGGCTTATGGAGCAGGGGTGAAGTGTCTCACAGCTGCGACGACTACATAAAAGAAAAGCTTAAAGAGAATGGCAGGTAGGTTTATAAAGAAAATTAAAGACTATACCGGGGAACTTAAATTCAAGCTGTATTCCGCTTTCGGGATTATGCTTTTACTTATTGCCCTGTCTACCGCAACGGCGGTGCTTTTGGCGGTTAAGCAGGTTATAATAGTGCAGGTGGGGCAAAGCCGCATAGATGTGCTTAAACAGATATCGGAAAGATCCAACGTGATTAAAAACAACCTCATAACCGTAATTAATTTGTACAAGTATAATACGGATTTGGATTTGTATTTATCGCAGACGGAGGCGGAAGAGGTTCTTAAAAATGCTTCGGAGCTTGAAGAAAAAAGAAAGAATTTTGATGTAGTTTTTAAGGATATAGGCTTTGAATATAACATAGTTATTCAGGGAGAGAACGGTTTTGTATACTCGTCCTACAATGCGGGAAGCTATGATTTTGATAGTCTGAAAACTCAGCTGTGGTATAAAAAAAGCTATGACGAGCAGGGAGATATGAGCTTTGTAAGCTATAAAAACAGCTTTATTCGCGAAAAGGAGAAGGCTGCCTATGTTTTCGGCGGCTTTTCCAAGATAAAGGATGCCTCGGGTAATGTCCTCGGAAGCATATTGGTAAGCGTTGACGAAAATGTTCTTGAGAACCTGTACGCAGGCTTTGAAACGGAAGGCAATGTTTATATTTTTGATAAAAAAGGTAATGTGGTATCATCGAAGGATAAAAGCATACTTGGAAAAAATATGATAGGAGCGGAAAATTTCCGAAAGCTTTATGGAAACGGAAGCTCACATATAATAAAAAAGCTGGGGAAATACTATTTTTTGTCAAATTGTTATGACAGTCAGACGGGTTGGACGATAGTCGAGGAGATACCCTGTGAAATAATGTTTTCCGTTTTGATAGATATGACAGGATATCTGGCTGTGTCGATGATAGTGTTTTTATTTACAGCCGCCTTCATTTCATACAGGCAGGCAAAGAGGATAAGCGACCCTATAGCAAGCCTTTGCCAATCAATGAAAAGAGTAAGTGGCGGTGAGTTTATCTGCGTTCAGGAAGAAAATGCCTGTAATGAGGTGCTTGCTCTGGGAAAAAGTTTTAACTCCATGTCCGAGAAAATCAAAGAGTTACTGGAAGATATAAGAAATAACGAAAAAGAAAAACGAAAATCGGAGATGGATTTTTTAAGAGCCCAGATAAATCCCCATTTTTTGTATAATACCTTATTCTCGATTCAGTGTATGGCGGAGCTTAACAAAAACGAGCAGGCGGTGAAGATGATAAAAGCCTTCATAGCTTTACTCAGAAAAACCTTATCTACAGACAGGGATTTGATTTCTTTAAGAGAAGAACTCGAAAATACAAGAAGCTATTTAGAGCTTGAACGAATAAGATATTCCAATATTATGGATTACGAAATCGAGGTAAGTAAAGAGCTTGAAGCCTGTCAGGTTCCCGCCCTGATTCTACAGCCTATAGTTGAAAATGCTATCTTTCACGGTTTGGAAGCGAAGGCTTCAGGAGGGCTCATAGTGGTGGATGTTCTTAAAGACGGAGATGATTTGCTTATAAATATAAGCGATGACGGTAAGGGAATGGACAGCCGTCGTCTAAAAGAGGTTAGAGCCCGTATTGAGCTCGATGCGGATGAGGCAAGGAAATCCATAGGCCTTGTAAATGTATCCGGTCGTATAAAAATAAACTTCGGAAAAGAATATGGCTTGACAATAGACAGCGAAGAAAATATAGGAACCTGTGTCGGTGTGAGGTTGCCTATAATCAAAGGGACGGAATATGAAGATACTTATAGCGGATGATGAAAGGATGATATGCGAGTGGCTGGAATATTGTATAGCCGACAGACAGGATTTTCGCTCTGTCGGAACCGCTTATAACGGCGAGCAGGCACTGGCACTTTTTTATGAAACAAAGCCCGATATTGTATTTACGGACATAAAAATGCCGCTAAAAAACGGAATAGAGCTGCTAAAAGAAATCAAAAAGGTTTCTCCTTCAAGTGTTGTAATTATCCTGACGGCTTTTGCGGAATTTGACCTCGCAAGAGAGGCTATGCGCTACGGTGCGGATGATTACTTGCTGAAAACCGAGATGAGTAAGGAGAGCTTGGAGCAGATACTTGACAGAGCGAAGGAAAGGCTCGGGAATACCGAAAAAGATGAAGGCGGAGACAGCGGCGGAAGAAGATATGCCCTCATCAGAGATATGCTTAAAAATACCGCGCTCAGTGAAAGCGATATACAAAGAATGAAGGATGAGGGAATACGCTGGAGAGACGAGGGGCTTTTTGCTTTGGCTTTATGGAAGAGGGATGTAAAGGAAGGCTTTAATCTGCCCGATGTCGATTTTGTGCATCATTTGATAGAATTTGAGTATAACAATCTTATATACATGCTTTTGGGAAACCTTTCAAGGGGAATGAGCGAGGGAAAAAAAGAAAAGCTTATATATGAGTATGCGCTAAGGCTCAGCGAAGAAAATTCCTGTATGGTAGGTGTAAGTACTGCGGTAGACAGGCTTGTCAATCTTACGGATACAGTCACGGAGGCGGTGTATTCTTTGGGGCTCGGGTATTACAAAGAAAAAATAAAGGTATATACACCGGGAAAGTCGGCGAAGCAGGTAAGGGAGCTTACAGAAAGAAATAAAAGCGGTTTCAGGCAGAAGACAAGACAGCTTTACACGCTTTCAAGAAGGGAATTTAAAGAAAGCCTGGAAGCGGAGATGGAAGAGGCGGCAAAGGGAGATGTATATACATTGGATGAATTTTCGTCCTTTTGTTGCCAAGCCGTTGAGATGGCATATATGAGGTTTGCGGGCAATGACCTTAAGCTTGTACATTGTATGCTTCAGGATGAACAGGGTAAGATTAAAAATACAAACAGCTTTTCCGAAGTAAAAAAAATTGTCGATAATTTTGTGAAATATATTTATGACGAGCTTGATTATGACAAAAAGAAATTTTCCAAAGGTGTCGAGCAGGCTGTGGAATATATAAAAAAGCATTATTCAAAGGCAATAAGCTTGGATGAGGTGGCAAAAAGCGCAAACCTGAATCCCGAATATCTGTCAAGAGTGTTCAGAGAGGAAACGGGCAGCAATTACAGTACTTATTTAACGGATGTACGCCTTAAGCAGGCGGCGTATCTGCTTTCAAATACTCCGCTCAGAGTGCAAAAAATTGCCGAAGAAGTAGGCTATCCCAATGTGAGCTATTTCTCCACTATTTTTAAAAAGAAGTACGGAGTTAATCCTTACGAGTTCAGAAGAAGAGAATAATATCAAAAAAACAAAAGGAAAGTAAAAAAAACAATACTTTCCTTTTTGATTTGAAAAAATGAGAAAAAAAAGTAAAAAAAACAAAAAGTATAACCGGGATTGATAGCATATAATAAAATAAAAAGAACTCGGGAGGATCTTGAATATGAAGAAAAATAAGTTTTTAGCAATGATGTTGGCAGTGGGAATGGCGGTTTCTTTAATCGCTTGCGGCAACAGCGGCAGTTCCGAAAGTAAGGCGGAAGGTGAGACAAAAAAGATGGAGCAGAGTGAGGCGGGAAATACAGGTGATTTACCTGTGCTCAGAGTGGCGACAATGCCTTTCATAACAAGCTTACCTACGGAATACATCATCAAGAACGGTTTGGATGTTAAGGCAGGCTTTAAGATAGAGCCTACAATGTTTGCGACAGGAGCACCTATGAATGAAGCTTTGGCGGCTGATTTGTGGGATGTGGGAGCGATGGGGGCGGCTTCCATAACAGGAGTGGCAAACTACGATATGATGATTATAGGTGAGGTTTTGGAGTCTACGGACGGCCTTGGAGTATTCGTAAAACCTGATTCACCTATTGCAAAGGAAAAGGGAGCTAATCCGTCCTTCCCTAACGTACTCGGAAGTGCGGAAATGGTAAAAGGAAAAACAATTTTACTTCCTATAGGTACGGCGCAGCATTTTACAACTCTTAAATGGCTTGAAAAATTGGGACTCGGTATGACGGATGTAAGTATAGTAAATATGGATACCGTTCAGGCTTATCAGGCACTTTTGGCAGGTCAGTGCGATATAGTTGCCCTAAACGTACCTACATTTTTTGAGGCACAAAAAGACGGAATGGTTCAGGTAGGAAACCTTGCGGATTTAGGAACAAGATATGTGGATATGGTTGTTGCAAACCGTAAAGCCGTTGAAGGAAAGAAAGAGCTTGTTGCAAAGTATATGGATTGCATCATGGAGGCTTGCGAAGCCCTAAATGCCGATAAGGAAATGGCGGCTGATTTACTCGTTGAATACTTAAAGGAAGCGGGAACGGAAACAAGCAGAGAAAGCTGTGTGAGCGACCTCGGACGTGTAAACTTTATTACGAGAGAGGATTGGAAGGACAGAAGTCTCGGAAAATTTGCAAGAGAGCTCGGAGAATTTTATGTAGGATTGGGACAGCAGGAGCCAAGCTTAATGGATAAGTTTGACAAAAATATAGACGATGAATTTATAAAGCAGAATAAGTAAAAAAGGAAGTTACCGATGAAAGGATTTTTTGAAAAAAATAAATACAGGCTTATTTCCCTTTGTTCTGTGGCAGGAGCTTTGCTTATATGGGAGCTTGTAACGGATGTGTTTCATCTTATTTCGCCTATGATGTTGCCGGCACCCGGAAAGGTGCTCGAAACCTTTATATACAAGCTTACAGGCGGAGTAAATCCTGACGGAGGAAGCCTTTTACAGCACATTGTATCAAGTATGAAAATTTCTTTGGGGGGATATTTTGTAGGAGTTTTAATAGGAGTGCCTTTAGGTATAGCTATGGCTTGGAGTAGGAAGTTCGAGCTCTTTGCAAAGCCACTGTTCGACGTCATAAGACCTATACCGGCACTTGCATGGATACCGCTTATGATTTTATGGCTCGGTATAGGTTACGAATCCAAGGTGGGAATAATATTTTTTGCGGCATTTATAAGTGCTACGATAAACTCCTATGCCGGAATCAAGCAAACTAATAAGGTTCATTTGTGGGTTGCAAAAACCTTCGGTGCAAGCAACAGACAGCTTTTGTTTAAGGTTGCCATACCGACCGCCATGCCTATGATTTTTACCGGACTCAGATTGGCTTTGGGTTCCTCATGGGTTGCGCTTGTAGCGGCAGAGCTTCTTGCGGCTACGAAAGGACTTGGATATATGATACAGGTATCAAGAATGCTCGGTCGTCCGGATGTAATAATTGTCGGAATGATAACCATAGGTATAATAGGTTACTTATTGTCGAGTATACTTGAAAAATTGCAGAAAAAATTTGTGAGGAGGACGAAATAATATGAGCTTGAAAAAGTTTGTAGACAAGAATATTTCCGTAATAATGACTGTTCTTGCCTTTGCTTCCTTACTTATTGTGTGGGAACTGGTTTCAAGGTTTACAAAAGCGGGTCTGTTTTTACCGCCCGCTTCCCTGATATTGGAAAAATTTATACTGAGCTTTAAAGAGCCTATAGGAAAGTATACCATGCTTACTCATATAGGGGTGAGCCTTTACAGAGTGGGGGTAGCTTTCGGGCTTTCAACCGTATTCGGTATAGCTTTAGGTGTATCAATGGGATATTCTAAGCTTGCCGAAGCTATACTTAAGCCTATATTTGAATTTATAAGACCTATACCTCCGCTTGCGTGGATACCTATGTCCATATTGTGGTTCGGACTCGGAGATAAAAGTAAGTTTTTTATTATATTTTTAGGTTGTTTTTGTTTTATAACGGTAAATACCTATGAGGGAACAAAGAATGTGGATAAGACTCTTATAGGAGCAGCAAGGATGCTTGGTGCTTCGGAAAGACAGGTGTTTTTTGATATAGTTTTACCGTCATCCGTACCCTATATATTTGCAGGTCTGCAAATAGCGGTAACCGCAGGCTGGTCCGCCGTTGTAGGTGCGGAAATGGTACATTCGAATGAAGGAGTAGGCTGGCTCATAGTAATGGGAATGACCTACGGAAAAACGGTGCAGATAATGGTCGGAATGCTTGCGATAGGCTTGGTGGGCTTTGTTTTGGCAACCGGAATGGCAAAGCTTGAAAGGAGATTATGCGCATGGAACAATCAGGGAATGTAAAAACCATACTTGAATGCAGGCATGTGTCAAAGGAGTTCGATGCCTATGACAAGAGCGGCAAGACCGAGGTTTTGCGAGATATAAGTTTTTCGGTTAAAGAAAATGAATTTCTGGTTCTTTTCGGACCGGGACAATGCGGAAAGACTACTCTTATAAATGTACTTGCAGGACTTGAAACTGCAACGAGCGGAGAGGTTATAGAAAACGGTAAAAAGGTAACAAAACCGGCACCCGAAAGAGGGGTGGTTTATCAAAAAACAGCCCTGTTTCCTTGGCTTAGCGTAATGGGAAATGTAGAGTTCGGTCCAAGAGTGAGAGGGCAGGACAAAAAAACGAGGCGTGAAACGGCAAAGCATTACATAGACCTTGTAGGTTTGAGCGGCTTTGAAAAAAGCTACCCTTCGCAGCTTTCGGGCGGTATGAGACAACGTGTCGGTATTGCAAGAGCCTATTGCAATCAGCCCGAGATTATGCTGATGGACGAGCCTTTCGGACATTTGGACGCACAGACAAGGTATATGATGGAAGAAGAGCTGCAGAGAATATGGCAGAGTGAAAAGAGAACCGTTATTTTTGTAACCAACAACATAGAAGAGGCTCTCTTTCTGGCAGACAGAATAATACTTTTAACAAACTGCCCGTCGGGCATAAAAAAGGAGTATATTATTGATATGCCTCATCCGAGAAGCTATGTAGATCCGAAGTTTTTGAGCTACAGACAGGAAATAACTGAGAATATGGATAAATCATTGTAAAGGAGACAATTTTGGAAGACAACAGAAAAGACAAGGTAAAGGTGACTCATCTTACCAAGAAGTTTGATGATTTATTGGTGCTTGACGATATTTCCTTTACTGTAAAAGAGGGAGAATTTTTATGCATAGTCGGACCTACGGGCTGCGGAAAAACGACATTTTTAAACAGTCTGACAAAGCTTTATAAACCCACAAGCGGAGAAATACTGATTAATGACGAGCCGGTGGACTTGCTTAAGCATAATATCGCCTATATATTTCAGGAATATTCAACCATGCCTTGGCTTACGGTTGAGGAGAATGTAGGCTTCGGTTTGGATATTAAAAATATTCCTAAAAGTGAGGCGAAAGAAAAGGTAAACGAGTATTTGCAGGTAGTGGGACTGGAAAAATACAGAAAGTATTATCCGGATCAGCTTTCGGCAAGTATGCTCCAAAGAGTAGTTATAGCAAGAGCTTTTGCCACCGAGCCGGAGGTTTTGCTGATGGATGAGCCTTACGGCCAGCTTGACATAGAGCTTAGATTCAGGCTTGAGGACGAGCTTTTGAAGCTTTGGGAAAGAAACAAGACAACGGTAATTTTTATAACACACAATATAGAAGAGGCGGTTTATCTCGGTGAGCGCATACTGGTTTTGACAAATAAGCCTACCGGTATAAAAAAAGAGATATACAATAATATCCAAAGACCGAGAAATATTGCAGCTAAGGATTTTGTGGATTTGAGAAATGAAGTTACGGACTTGATAAAGTGGTGGTAGAATTTTATAGATGAAAAAAGGGGATGCGACTCCAAATAGAGCTTGTGAAAATTTTTCTGTAAATAATGTAAAGAAAGGTCTTCTATGATAAA
>CAUQXC010000006.1:0-161503 GCA_963522175.1 uncultured Lachnospiraceae bacterium | reverse complement strand
TTAGGTTTTTAGTTGATGAAGTTTGATGTGTGGTTTTCAAGGTATGAGTTTTAATATCGATTATAAATTTAAAGTTGATGTTTACGACTTTAAATTTTGTCATGTGGCGACATAGCCAAGTGGTAAGGCGTGGGTCTGCAACACCCTGATTCGTCAGTTCAAATCTGACTGTCGCCTCTTTTAAGAGTCATTACGATGGCTCTTTTTTCATATAGATATTTCCGTAATCAGTTTCATTAAAAATCAATCATGACAATCATAATAATCACAACCCAATCGTAAATAATCCGATTTTAACAAAATAGAATTAAAGTCTCTTTGAAAAATAGTGTTAAGTATGATAAACTAGAGCGAGATTATTGAAAAAGAAAGAGCAGGTAACTAAAATATGAATAAATTTATAAATGAACTCACGGACAGATATCCGGTGCTTAAAGCTGTGGAGAAGGATATAGTAAGCGCCTTTGAGATATTAAGAGACGCTTATAAGAATAATGCTAAGCTTTTGGTAGGCGGAAACGGAGGAAGTGCGGCGGATTCGGAGCATATCGTCGGAGAGCTTATGAAGGGATTCTGTAAGAGAAGAAGAATATCCGAAGAAGTAAAGGAAAAGCTGTGTTCCTGTGACGAGGTTTTGGGAGAGGAGCTGTCAAGAAGCTTACAATCGGGCTTAAAGGCTATAGCGATAACGGGTCACTCAGGGCTCAGTACGGCTTTTGCCAATGATGTAGATCCCAATATGATATTTGCTCAACAGGTATATGGATACGGAGATGAGGGAGATGTGCTTTTGTGTATATCCACTTCGGGAAATTCAAAGAATCTGCTTTATGCGGCTGTTACCGCAAAGGCAAAAGGCATGAAGGTTATAACCCTTACGGGAAAAGATGGCGGAAAGCTTAAAAAGTATTCCGATTTAAGTATCATAGTGCCCGAGATGGAGACCTTTAAAATTCAGGAATTGCATCTTCCTATATATCATGCTTTATGCTTGGAGTTGGAAGAGTATTTTTTTGAGGAGTAGATATGTTACATACTTTTTCGGTTTGTGCCTATAAAGAATCGCCTTACCTTGAAAAATGTATATTGTCTTTGCTTGCGCAGAGTATTAAATCGAATATTATAATATGCACATCTACCCCGAATTCCCATATAAGCTCGCTGGCGAAAAAGTATGAGCTTGACTTATTCGTAAATGAGGAAAAAAATGGTATAGCAAATGATTGGAATTTTGCTTATAAATGTGCAAAAACCGCTCTTGTTACAATAGCGCATCAGGACGATATATATGATAAAGATTATGTAAAATATGTTTTGTTGTCTAAAAAGTATTACAAAGATATGAATCTTTTTACCTGTGCTTCCCAAACAATAAAGGAAGACGGGCAGGTTAAGAACGGTCTTATAGAGGATGTTAAGTGTATGTTGAGATTACCGCTTCGAATATTCGCATTATCGAATATTCCTATGGTGAAAAGACTGAGCATAAGCTTCGGCAATCCGATAATTTGCCCTTCATGCTGTTATGATAAGAGTTTGTGCGGTGAGCAGCTTTTTAAGGATAGATATAGTTTTGTGGTAGACTGGGAAGCGCTTCTGAGACTGTCAAAAGACAACTACAGATGGATTTGCGTAGAAAGACCGCTTATATATTACAGAGTCCATAATCTCAGCACTACAAAGCTTTGTATAGATAGTGATGTAAGAGCGAAAGAAGAGCTTTTGATATTTGAAAGATTATGGGGAAGACGGACGGCAAAGCTTTTAATGCTGTTTTACAGAAAGGCTGAAAGTGCATACAAATAATAAAAACAAAATTTTAATATTGGCGATATTCGCTTCGGTACTTTTCTTTATGACGGCTCTAAGTATTTTTGATATTTCAAAAAACACTTTTTTTATCAGAGATTTGAACTATGAAAAAACGCGTGCCATGTTGTTTGAATCGGGGCTGTTATACATTCTTTTACTTGCGTTTATAGGCATAAAGAACCTGAAAATAAAAATATATGCATACAGCTTTATAAGTCTTGCATTTTTGTATATACACAGTATAAGTACGGCTTTAATACTTGTAATTCTTTATGTCGCATTCTTGACGGCGGCAGGAGAAATTTTTCTTTTGCCATACAGAAGAAAGATGAATATAACATATAATGACGGAATAATAAGGTACGCTCATTCCTTTATGCTCGGAAGTGTAATTTACATAGTGGCGGTATGTGCCTTATCCATTCTGCAGCTTGCAAGTATGAAACTTATATTGATATTTACCGCATGCTTTTCTTCGGTAAGTCTGCTTTTATATCTTTATTTTTACATAGCAAAGCTTTTGCCGGTTTATTTTTACGAATATAAGGAAGAGGAAAAAGGTAGCGGAAGGCTTAAGAGCTTTTTCTTTGTAAATATACTTTTTGCTTTGTTGTTTCAGGCTTCGAGACTCAATATCAGCACGGATTATGATTCTTTGAGGTATGCTTTAAGAAGTCCTTATATATTGAACTATACTAAGGGTATTTATGAAAATTTGGGCTTGGTAAATTCGGTGTACAATTACCCAAAGGGCTTGGAGATCCTTACTTTGCCTCTTAATATTTTCGGCTCATACAGCTTTATTCAGGCATTTTCCTTTGTGATGCTTGTTGCCGTATTATTTGCGGTGTATGCGGTATTGAAGCTTAAGGGATCTTCGTATACGGCTTTACTCGGGGTCAATATATTATGCTTTGTTCCCTCGCTTATGAATATGGGCATTTCTGCAAAAACGGATATAATCACTCTGTTTTTTCAGCTTATTGCCCTCCTCAGCTTTATGATATATATAGAAAATCCGAACAGCCCTATGTTCGGCTCCTACCTTCTTACGGCTGTGCTTGCTCTGATATTAAGCCTTAATTTTAAGCCTACAAGCATTATTTTTTCGGGACTTTTATTTATAAGTATTTTGATATTCTGTTTTATCAGACGAAAGAAGGATTACGGTATCTTCCTGAAAAAAGAAAATATCGGATTATTGATTATAAGCTTTATTTGTCTCGTTTCGGTAAATCTGAGAACTTATTTTTTGACTGGACATCCCTATGCTTCGATTTTTTCCACTATATGGGAAAGGCTGGGTATGCATATAAAATATCCGTATAAAATCGAAAGTATTCCGAATAATACCTATAATATACCTTTTGAACAGAGTTTATCCGTATTTTTTAAGAGAGCTTACGGACTTTTCGTTGCACCCGTAACTGAGGACTTATTGCATGTATATATTGCCTTTGCCGGAGTTATTATACTTGTGATGTTTGTATTCTCGCTTCTTTTCTACCTGAAAAATGCGGGAAGGGTAAGGGATGAAGCCTTTAACTATTTAAATATTTTGAATATATTTGTTTTCGTTATGGGACTTTATACGCTGGTAAAGCTGTATCAGGTTGACGGAAATTACTATATACTAAGTTATACCTTGATTCTTATTGTTTTTATTTTTAATTTTTCGGAAGTTTTGGAGTATAAAAAGAAGGCTGCGGTTTTGATATTTACGCTTTCCTGTTTCACCTCATTTTTGTTTATGAGCGTAACAAATTGGGCGGGTGTACTCGGAAATACTCCCGTAAACTTTAGAAATCCGGGATTTTATGAGCATGGACTTCAAAATTATGAGGATTTTGAAGCTTCGGGTGACAAGGAAATTTATGATTTCCTGAAAAATGAAAAAGGCTGCCGCCTCGTAAGTATAGCCTATGAACCGAGGGCGCTGATGTTCCCTGTGAGTACCCAGAGCTATACGGATATTACGGGAAGCGGTGGAAATGTTGTTTTGGTAAAGTATCTTGATAACTTTAAAGAATTTTTAGATTATGCCGAAACGGATTATGTTTATGTTGAAAAGGACTATCTTGATACACATGAAAGGGCTTCCGATATAGTTGCTTACATGATGGAAGACGGAAGCTTGGAGCTTATAATAGATGCGGAAAGAACTTTTTTGTTCAGATATGCGAGATAGCTTTTAATTAAGGAGAACTTATGTTTGAGAAGAATTTGAGTGCGGAAGAAAGATATGAAATATTGAAAGATATTTTGATAATGGCTTTTTTTTCGGGCTTTGCATTTTTTGTTAACAACGGTATCAGAATAAGCGGTTTGTATATGGATGACCTTTATATGTGGTCCTGCTACGGAGAGCAGAGCTTCAGAGAGTATGTCTTTCCTTTGGGTTCCACAAGATTCAGACCCGTATACTGGTTTATTGCATGGCTGCAGCTTGGAATCATAAAAAATAATATTACCTTGATAGTTCCGATGAATATTATATTTGCCGCAGTTCTGGCAAGTCTGATTTATGTATTTGTGAAGAAACTCTCAAACTCGGCTTTGCTCGGCTTTTCGCTCGGAATACTGTTTTTGGCTTCAAGGTTTTCTTACTACAATATTTCTCAGCTTTTGGGCTTAATGGAAGCCTTGGCTTTGCTGTTTGTTTTTTATATAATTAAAAATTTATATACGTATCTGGAAATCAAGGATATAAAGAAATTTTACTATGCAATAGTATTCTATATATTAGTTTGCTTTACGCATGAAAGATTTATGGTCTTTTTACCGATTTTCATATTCGTTTTGTTGATTAATAAAAGTAAAAACATAATTGCATATATATCGGGACCTCTCTCATTTGCCTTTGTACAGGTAATCAGGAGATTGACTATAGGGACACTTTTGCCGGCGGGAACGGGCGGAACCAATGTGGCGGATACCTTAACTCTTAAAAGTCTTATAGAAAGCTCCGTATCCGAGGTGCTGTATATCTTCGGGATAAATGCGGGACCGGAACACCTTAACGGGCTTACATGGGCACAAACGCCGCTTATACTTAAGGTTTTGATTTTGATAAGCGCGGTATTGATACTGAGTTATTTTATTTTGTATATGATTATTTCAGTTTCAAGGGCTAAAAAAGAAAAGAGCCTTTGGAAGGATGTTTTGTACAGTATTTTCTTTTTAAGCTTTATAGGTGCGAGCATAGTTTCCTCTGCTGTAACAATAAGAGTGGAAATGAGATGGGTATACGCTCCGTATATGTTTATGCTTATATATATTGCCTATATGCACGGAAGGATAAGCTCTTATTTGAAAGGTAGAAAAACGGGAAGTACCATGGCGGTTACGGCACTTATCCTTTTGTGGGCTGTATTAAACCTTCCTTTTGAGTTTTACAGCCACGGTAAGTATGATAAAATATATTTATTTCCGAACCAAAAGATATATAATTCCCTGGCTGACGTAAGCTATAATAAGTACAAGGATGCCATATTCGGTAAAACGGTATACATAATAGGAAACAGCTTTGAGATGAGCAAGTTTACGGCGGAAACCTTTTTTAAGGTGTATAAAAACGATAAAACCATGCCGGATGTGAAGGTCGAGCATGTTGACAGTATAAAAGACTTGCCTGTTTTGGAAGAGGGGGATATAGTCCTACAGGAGGACTCTGTACATAAGGAGTTTGTTGATGTAAGCAGAGCTGTTAAGGAGATAAGACTGAGGTCAGTTTACGGCTACTACAGCGACGGCTGGATGGATGAGAATGCAAGTATTGAGGTCATGAGCGGGGATAAGGGAATAATAAGGTTTGAGATTATGTACCCGGGAAATTTGACGGATAATGAGAATGTATACATATCCTATGATGACAGAGTCCTTGATATAGATCTCAAGGAAAACATAACTAATGTTGAGATTCAAAGCGATCCGAACAGAATAGTAAGATTTGACTTTAAGAATAATTTCTATTTCCCGAATGCCCTTGAGCAAAGGGGAGAGGATAAACTAAGCGTTATAGTTAATGTAAGCGTGGAATAGTTTTACAATAGGAGAATAAGGATGCTTCGAAAAATAACGAATTTACTTTTGCCTTTGCTCGGTTTCTTGTTTTTAAGCGCATATATAAGAGCGGCAACGGTAAATGTCATTTATACCGACTATACAAGGCTGGTACTTACGTATCTTGAAAACGTTTTTTCAATCAAGCCTTATATGGGGCTTGACAGTCTCACCAGAATGCCTATAAATTACCTACAAAGAATAGTAAATGTTGTATTTTTCAGATATTCGACAAGCTTTGATATGCTTTTGGGGGCGCTTTGCCTTTCATTGACGGCATTTGTGATAGGGAAATATATTTTTGACAAGGGATATTCAATGTGGATATACTTGGCTTGCATGCTTATCGTATTTTCTCTCAATAAGTGGGAAATGCTTACAAACGGAAGCGGTTGGGTACATTTCTTGGCAATACTTCTGTTTGTATGTCATTTTTATATTTTTGATAAAAGCAGAGAGTTTAAGCGAAGAAAGTATGAGTTTATACTGAGGCTTTTACCCGTATTTACCGTAATATTCGTTGCCGGACCCTACAGTGTTGCATACACGGCTACAATGTTGCTTTTCTATTGTTTCGATATATACTTAAATGATTTTGACAGAGGTAATATGAGAAAAAATGTAAAAAGGATTTTATATATTTTTATCCCTTTTTGCCTTTATATGATAAGCAGAGCTTATTCGGTCGAGGAACATGCGGGAGCTACGACAATGAGCTTCTCCGAGGGTTTACGAACCAAGTTTCCGGTTATTCTCATCCTTTTTGTAAAGTCCTTTTCGAGTATGATTTTCGGAGAAGAGTGGATGAGAGCGCATGGGCTTGGTGAGGGGCTTGTACTTATGCTTTCATTTATTGTTATTATCGCATATATATTTGCTTTTTACATAAACGTAAGATATAAAGTATATAAATATACTATGCTGCCGCTTATACTCCTCGTATACGGGGTTTTCAATCATGTTCTGGTAACCTTGGCAAGATGGATATTCTTAAAGGATACTTACGGAATGAGCTCACGTTATGCCTTGCAGTATCATCTCGGTATAGTTGGAATAGTTTTGAGTATAGCCTATTTTATGAGTATAAAAGAAAAATCGAAAAAATTAATGCGTTTTGCGGCAATAGGCTTTATACTTATATTTGTATCGGGAAATTTGCTTACTACAAATCAGGAAATTGAGGTGGCAAAGTACCGAAAAGAAAATTTTATAAAAATAAGAGAGACGGCATTGAACTTTGAAAAAGAAAGCGATGCCGACTTAAAGAAAGTTTTTCAATATCATGACGGAGCAAGAACAAGAAAGGCTCTTAAAATATTAAAAGACAGAAAGCTTAATGTATTTAAGTAAGGAGGAATAATATGAAGGTTGTTATACTGGCGGGAGGTCTCGGAACGAGGATAACGGAAGAAAGTCATTTAAAACCTAAGCCTATGATAGAAATAGGTGAAAGACCTATATTGTGGCATATAATGAAATATTATTCCGAATTCGGATTTAATGAATTCATTATCTGCCTCGGCTATAAGCAGTATATAGTAAAGGAGTTTTTTGCTGATTATTTTTTACATACTTCGGATGTAACCATAGATATCGCAAATAACAGCATGGAGGTTCATAATAATTATGCGGAGCCGTGGAAGGTAACGCTTGTTGATACGGGACTTAATACCATGACGGGCGGAAGAGTAAAAAGAATAAAGGATTTTATCGGTGATGAGGACTTTATGCTTACCTACGGAGACGGCTTAAGCGACGTGAATCTTAAAAAGCTTTTGGAGTTTCACAAGGAACACGGTCGCATAGGTACCATTACTACCGTTAATATAGGACAGGCGAAGGGAGTTATCAGTCTCAGCGAGGACGGAAGCATAAAATCCTTCAGAGAAAAAAGCGATAACGACGGGGCGATTATAAACGGCGGATTTATGGTTATGAAGCCGGAAATTTTTGATTTTATTAAGGGTGACGATACCATATTTGAGCAGGAGCCTTTACAAGCGCTGGTTGACAGGAGAGAGCTTATGAGCTTTTATCATAACGGCTTCTGGCAGTGCATGGATACACAAAGGGAAAAGAATAAACTTGAGGAGCTGTGGCAAAGTACCAAGGCACCTTGGAAAATTTGGAAGTAGGAAATATGTTGGATTTTTTTAAGAATAAAAAGATATTGATAACGGGGCATACGGGATTTAAGGGAGCATGGCTTACCAGAATATTGATACTTGCGGGAGCGGATATAGTCGGCTATGCGCTCGCACCCGAAACCGAACCCAATCTGTTTGATATGCTCGATATAGAGGACAATATAAAGCATATTGTAGGTGATGTAAGAGATTTGGATAAGCTTAGAAGCGTTTTTGATGAATTTAAGCCGGAGCTTGTGATACACTTAGCGGCACAGCCTATAGTGCGTGAAAGTTATGACAGACCTGTATATACTTATGAAACCAATGTAATGGGAACGGTAAATATATGTGAGTGTGTGAGACTTTCGGACAGTGTGAAATCCTTCCTGAATGTAACAACGGATAAGGTATACGATAATAAGGAGTGGGAAAAGGGTTATACGGAAGATGATTATCTGGACGGCTTTGACCCGTATTCAAACTCCAAATCCTGTTCGGAGCTTGTAACACACAGCTACAAGCGTTCGTTTCTTAAAGCAAGGAATATTGCCGTAAGTACGGCAAGAGCGGGAAACGTTATAGGCGGAGGAGATTTTGCAAAGGACAGAATAATTCCGGACTGCGTAAGAGCGGCTCTTTGCGGCAAGGAGGTTTCCATAAGAAATCCTAAGTCGGTACGTCCTTTTCAACATGTTCTTGAACCCTTGAAGGTCTATCTCTCAATTTTGCAAAAGCAGTATGAGGACAGTGCTTCTTACAGCGGTTCATTCAATGTGGGACCGGACATAAGCGATTGCATAAGTACACTTGAAATAGTTGATTTATTTAAAAAATTCTGGGGAGACGAATTTAACTACAGTATTAAAGAGGAGAGAGGACCTCATGAAGCCGGTTTTTTAAAATTAGATTGTGCAAAATTAAAAAAAGTATATGCATGGGAGCCGATTTATGATATAAAAGAAGCTGTAGCAAAAACCGTTACATGGTCAAAGGCATATATGAACGGTGAAGATATGACCTGTGTGACGGATGCTCAAATAAAAGAATTTTTTGAAAGGTAATTAAACTAATATAATGAATAATAGATTTGAAGGTAAAGAGGAGAGTCAGGCAAGGGCGGAAATACTTGCACTTGTCGAAGAATATTGTGACAGATATCATGTAAAAAAAGAATATGAAAAAGGCGACAGAATAAGCTATGCAAGTCGTGTGTATGACCATGACGAGATGCTTAATCTTGTGGACAGTTCTTTGGACTTCTGGCTTACAGCCGGCAGATACCATGATAAATTCGAGAAAAATCTCGCAAAATTTTTGGGAGTCAGATTTGCAAATATAGTAAATTCGGGTTCAAGTGCCAATTTACTTGCTTTTATGACGCTTACGTCTCCGCTTTTGGGGGACAGGAGAGTAAAAAGAGGGGATGAGATAATTACCGTTGCCTGCGGTTTTCCCACCACTGTGACACCTATGCTACAGTACGGGGCGGTTCCGGTGTTTGTGGACGTTACTATCCCTCAGTACAACATAGATGTAAATATGCTTGAGAAAGCATTGTCAAAGAAAACTAAAGCCGTTATGGTGGCTCATACTCTCGGAAATCCTTTTGATTTAAAGGCGGTTAAGGATTTTTGTGATAAACACGGGTTATGGCTTGTCGAGGATAACTGTGATGCCTTGGGAAGTACCTACACCATAGACGGAGAAACAAAATTTACGGGAACCATAGGAGACATGGGTACATCGAGCTTCTATCCGCCTCATCACATGACTATGGGAGAGGGAGGAGCCGTTTATACAAACAATTCCCTTTTGAACAAGATAATACGTTCCTTAAGAGACTGGGGAAGAGACTGCTTTTGTCCTTCCGGAAAAGATAATACCTGCGGCTGCAGATTTACAAGACAGTACGGAAAGCTTCCGCTCGGCTATGACCATAAGTATGTATACTCGCATTTCGGTTATAATTTAAAGGTAACCGATATGCAGGCAGCTGTAGGCTGTGCACAGCTTGAAAAATTCCCGAGCTTTGTGGAAAGAAGAAAGTACAACTTCAAAAGACTGAGGAAAGCCTTGGAGTGTGCAGAAGATAAGCTTATACTTCCTCTTCCTAATGAAAACTCCGATCCGAGTTGGTTCGGTTTTTTGATAACATGCAGGGAAGGTGTCGAAAGAGCAAAGCTTGTAAAATACATTGAAGAGCATAATGTTCAGACACGTATGCTTTTTGCGGGAAACCTTATCTTACATCCTTGCTTTGATACAATAAGGGACGATAATAAGTCTTACCGTGTAGTCGGAGATTTGAAAAATACAAATATTGTAATGGAAAATACCTTCTGGGTGGGACTGTATCCGGGCATGACGGACGAAATGCTTGACTATATGGCTGAAACTATAATTGCGGGTCTTGATTCATAGACCCGAAGGGAGTGCTATGGATAATTCATACGGGCTTTTGGAAGTTCAAAAAGCCAACCTTTATATACTTAAAGAAATAGAGAGAATATGTGAAAAATATAAGCTTAAATATATGCTGGATGCGGGAACTTTACTTGGAGCCATAAGACATAACGGCTTTATACCGTGGGATGACGATGCGGATATAGCTATGACGAGATCCAACTTTGAAGCCTTTAAAAAGATAGCCAAAAAGGAATTACCCTCCGATTTGGAGCTTCTTATGCCGGAGGACATAAAGTCGGGTAAGGTTTTCTATGACTTTACCCCCAGAGTGATACTTAAAAGAAGCAGAAGGCATGAAGTTTCCAAGGAAGATAAGTTTTACGAAGGTAAGTTAAACCATTTGTGGGTTGATATTTTTATACTTGACGCCTTGCCGAAAACGAGAGCGGGCGAGAGTCTTGTAAAAGGGCTTCACAAATTCATATATTTACTCTCTATGGGACATAGGTATAGCTTGGATTACAAGAAATATTCACCGCTACATAAGGTATTGGTGTTTATTTTCTCGAAAATAGGAGCCCTTATCCCGATGAAGACTCTGTACAGGCTACAGGATGATTTGGCAAAGCTTTTTAACAAAAGAAAGCACACCCGTTTATATTACAGCAACTATCAGCCCGATTACCTGTATGTAAGCCTTAGGAAAGAATGGGTAAGCGATATGACGGGCATAAAATTCGAGGATATAATTTTATCCGTTCCGGAAGCTTATGATAATATATTGAGCTTGGTTTACGGCGACTATATGACCTTACCGAAAAAAGAGAACAGAAAAGCAAGCCATGGAAGCAGGGAGATAGAAATTTATGAATAAGAAGCTTTCTATAGTGGTTTCCGTATATAATGAAGAGGCTTCGCTGGCGGGTTTTTACGAAAAATGTACGGCTTGTCTGGCTAAGCTGGATGCGGATTATGAGCTCATATTTGTCAACGACGGAAGTGTTGATAAAAGTGCGGATATAATAAGGAACTTTACGGATGAGAATAAAAAAGTAAAGGCACTTATGTTTTCAAGAAATTTCGGGCATGAGGCGGCTATGATAGCAGGTATAGACTATGCGACAGGTGATATTATAGTTTGTATGGATGCCGATTTGCAGCATCCGCCCGAGCTTTTGGGTGATATAGCGGAGAAATTTAATTCGGGCTTTGAAGTGGTTACCATGGTAAGGGATACTAATAAGGATGCCGGGATTATAAAAAATATAACATCAAATATATTTTATTCCGTTATAAATGTACTGGGAAAAACCAAATTGGAAAAAAACGCTTCGGATTTCTTTGCCGTTTCTAAAAAAGCGGCTAAGGTTTTACGACAGGATTACAGAGAAAAGGTCAGATTCTTACGTGGATATGTACAGGATATAGGCTTTAAAAAAACAAGTATAAGATATGTGGCAGCCAAGAGGTTTGCCGGAGAAAGTAAGTATTCCATATCAAAGCTTTTCAGGTTTTCCATGGATACTATAATGTGTTTTTCGGATATGCCTTTAAAGCTTGGGCTCTATGCGGGTTCGTTTTCCATATTGCTGGGTGTTATAATGGCTTTATACACTGTAATTACTTGGGCGAGAGTGGGAACTCCCAACGGGTACGCCACAATTATCGTGCTGATATGTTTTATGTTTGCCATGCTGTTTTTTGTCGTGGGAATCATAGGAGAATATATATCCATACTGTTTTTGGAGCTTAAAAACAGACCTATATACATTGTTGATGAAGAAATAAATTTAGACGAGATCAAAGATAAATAGCCCTTTCCCCATGGGGTTAGGGGGGAGTATGAAACTAAGCAATGCTTTAAGCAAACGTATTTTTGAGTTGGCAATAAAAAATGATAAAACTTTCTATGAGCTATCAAAGCTCAGCGGTGTGCCTACATCTACTATAAGGAGCATCGCAAGCGGCAGTTCTAAAAATCCTAAAATAGAAAACATCGAAAAAATCGCTTCGGTTTTTAACATGAGTCTACGTGATTTTTTCGATGATGAAAGTTTCGGATAATCTTTATTAAATTCTTAATGTTTTTCCTTTAAATAGGTATTTGCATCTTTAAAAAAGCTGATAATAATAATAACAATAATGATACCTATGGGGAAAGCGGCTATTATTGAAACCGTCTGTAAGTTCGACATTGAATTTTTTGAAAACAACAAAGCTATGGGCAGCAATATAAGCAATATCGACCAAAAAAGCTTGATTTTTTTGCCGGGTTCTTCATCCGATTTCAGGTTTTTACAGGAATAGGAAGCGGCGATTACACTCAGGGAATCGAAGCTTGTAGCATAAAAGGTTACCATTGTTAAAACCAGTAAAGTCAAGGTGAGCTTAGGAAATGGCAAGGATGAAAGTATTTGCATAATCAGCTCATAGATATCGGCACCCTTACCGTAAAGTTCAATTAAGCTGAGCTTTGAGTTGAAATCCAGACTGAGTCCGTAGTTTCCGAGTATTATAAAGGACACATAGGTTCCGGCTATACCGAAGGCATAAGCACCCAGTATAGTTTGTTTCACGGTGCGTCCTTTACTTATGCTGCCTATAAAAAACGGAGTTCCTACACACCATACAGTCCAGTATGCCCAGTAGAAAATAGTCCAGTTTTGTGTAAAACCGTCGCTTTGAGGCGAGAGGTACACGGACATGGGAATAAAATTCGCTATCATGTTTCCAAGGCTTATAAATGCCTGCTTAATTATAAAAATTTCCTGACCGCCGAATATAAACACATAAATAAGTAAGGCGAAAAACAAATAAGTACAGTATGATGCCAGCTTGGCAATCTTTTCCACTCCGAGATAGGAGTAGTAGGTATATATAAGACATACTAAAACCAGCATGAAAATACTCACATAAACATTGCTTTGTATGCCGAAAATTGAACTTACAGCCATTGAAAGTAAGGGAGTGGCAAGGGAAAAAGTGGTCGCGGTTCCCGCAATAAGTGCAAAAATCGCAAGCATATCTATAAATTTCCCGGTTTTGCCGTCTATGAGGGAGCCCAGTAAAGGTCTGCAGCTCTCGGAATATCTTTGCTTGTGTCTGCTTCTGTTGTGTATCATGAAGCCGAAGCATACGCCAAGAACAAGATAAAAGCTCCATGGAATAAGTCCCCAGTGAAAGAGGGGATAGGTTCCCGACCATTTTAAAAGCGCCGCCTGCGGATTTTGCGAAGAGGCGGAAAGCTCCTTAATATGGGCTTCATTTGCATACAACATCCATTCGCATAAGGAATAAAAAATTATATCGGCTGCAAGTCCGGAGGTAAATATCATTGCACCCCATTTAAAGTAAGGAAATTGAGGCTTATCAATATTTCCGAGTTTTATTTTTCCGTATTTTCCGAAAGCCATATAAAGCGAAACAAGGAACATACCGAGCCCCAGAGCAAGGTAATAAACAGGAAACTTATGATTGATAAAATTTCTTATACCCTCGAGAGTAGCGGAAGACGCATGCGGAAAAATCGTAAACAGAAGGCAAAGCAGGCATACAAGAAAAAACGGTATTAAGGTAATATCCAAATCTACATCTTTAAAATTTTTTTTGTTAAATAAATTCACTTGGGTAACACTTCCTTTCAAAAAACAAGCATGGCGTTCACAAAAATATAAAATCCAACTTACATGAACACTATAATACAGATTTAAATTTTTTACAAGTCTAATATGTGAAGAATTTCTGACATTTTCTGAAAGCCTATACAAAAAAGGATGATTATCTATTATACTAGAGCCTATGAAATTTACTATTAAAATTCAGAAATAAAAGAGGATGAAGAAATGTTGAATTATAGAAGCTTATTGTTGATAGCGGGCATAAGTATAATCGGGCTTACAACCACAGCCTGTGCCGACAGTACTCTCGGAAAGAATAAACCTATTATGGGAAAGGTAGAGAATGTGCAGATAGATTGGGATCAGGTCAGAGATGATTTGGAAGAACAGCTTAATGATAACCCGGATTATCCGCACGGAAGATATGTAGACTTCGCCGTATATCCCGAGCAAAACACGATAAGACTTATCTGGCCTTTGGATGAGGAGATAGGTCAACTGGAAGCTCTTGATTACGGAACGGATTTCATTAAAATTTTTAATGATATAGTCGCAACCCAAGACTTTTCACTTGCAAAGTCAAGTGAGACAAGCTATGGCGGTTTATGGGACAAATACAAGCTGGAGCTTGAGATTTTTAAAGAGTCCGATATGATGGATCCGGACTTATATTATGTAAATCAGTATATGGAGCCGGGTTCAAACGACCCTGTAATACCTATAATTCAGACTGAAGAGAGCAGTGAGAATTCCGAAACGCAAAATAGTGCCGGTGAAGAAGAAACTCAGACAAAAACTACTAACCAGAATAGAGCAAAGGAGTAAAGAAAGGTGTTAAAGAAAGTAAAAGCAGTTGCGGTATTTTTATTGATGTTTGCAATTTTGGTTTTGAACAGCGGATTTGTATCGCATGCAAGCAGTGTAACTTATAATAACAGAATCCATACAGGACCGTCTTACGGAATTTTGGGCGGTGCAAGTATTACTCTGTTACGTTCAAATACGGAAAGCCAGATGATGGGCTATATAATTAAGACAAAAAGCGGGAAAATAATAGTTGTTGACGGCGGTTTGGAAGAAGATGCGGCTCATTTGAAGGAGCTTTTAAGAGCCGAGGGAGGAAGAGTAAGTGCATGGCTTCTAACTCATCCGCACTCAGACCATGTCGGAGCGATAATAAATGTTTTAAATGATAAGAACAGTGCCATACAGATAGACGGAATTTATTATAATCTCACGGATATGGACTGGTACAAGAGAAATGAGGCGTACAGAGCGGATATGGTTGAAAAATTTGCCGAAGCGCTGAAGAACGTTCCGCCGGATGTTTTACATTCAAAAATAAAGTACGGTGATGTTTTTGAGGTTGATGATGCAAAAATACATGTAATGAATGCACCTTACTTGTTTACCGTAAATTCGATTAACAACTCTTCCGTTGCTTACAGAGTGGATGTCGGCGGAAAAAGAATTATGTTCCTCGGAGATATGGGAGAACAGGCGGGTGACAGTCTCTTAAGGGATGTACCGGAGTCCGAGCTTAAGAGCGATATAGTGCAGATGGCCCATCACGGACAGTACGGTGTGAGTAAAAAAGTTTATGAGGCTATAAGCCCGAGCATAGCCATGTGGAATGCTCCTCAGTGGTTGTATGAGAACACAAGCGGAAAATATCTTACCACGGAAGTAAGAAAGTGGATGAAGGATATAGGCGTAAAGAGCAACTACGTTATGAAAGACGGAGACCAGGTTATCAGGTAGGGAGACATTTAATGCAATATGTTTTGTTGATTGTAGGCTTTGCCCTTCTCATTAAAGGTGCGGATTTCTTCGTAGAGGGGTCCGCAAGTGTGGCAAAGCGGCTTAAAATACCCGGTGTGATAATAGGACTTACAGTTGTTGCCTTCGGTACATCCACGCCGGAGGCTTCTGTAAGTATTGCGGCAGCCATAAACGGAAATAACGGAATAGCGGTGGGAAATGTTATAGGTTCAAATATATTTAACTTACTTGCTATTTTAGGACTTTGCGGTCTTGTTGCAACCCTTGATGTAGATAAGGATATACTTAAAAGAGATTATATTTTTTCTGTGATTGTGACCTTGGATCTTGGTGGAATGCTTTTCATAGGTTCCGATATAAATCGAATCGAAGGAATAATATTACTTTTGCTTTTTGCATATTTTTTATTTTATACCATAAGTGCAGCCTTAAAGGACAGAAATCAGGCATCCGATAATTATAAGGTTTTGCCTGCGTGGCAGTCGGCAACTTACATAATTGGCGGTCTTGTTGCGATAATATTCGGAGGAAACATAGTTGTAAAGAGTGCCTCTTTTATCGCTTCAGAGTTCGGATTATCCGATAGTCTTATAGGACTTACAATAGTTGCTATAGGAACTTCTTTACCCGAGCTTGTTACAAGTTTTGTTGCCACGAAAAAAGGAGAAAGCGGAATAGCTGTGGGCAATGTCGTGGGTTCAAATATTTTCAATATTATATTTATATTGGGAATGTCTGCAAGTATAAAGCCTATAAGCGTTGATATATTCTCTCTCTATGATGTAATTTTTCTTGTGATTTCAACCCTTGTCGTATGGTGGCTTGCGGGAAATGACGGAAAGATAAAAAGGCTTGAAGGAGCTTTACTGCTTCTTATGTATCTTGCATATACCGTGTATATAGTTTTGCGATAGGGAAATAAAGATAATGACTTTATAAGGGCTTTTAAGTTCCTATAAAGGGGAGGAGAGCCGATACGTTTCGTATCGGCTCTAGTATTATGAAAAAAATCTTATATTTAGTATAAATGAGTCTCTGTTGTTTGTATCTCATCTATGTAATAGAGTATATAATCAAATAATGGATAGAGTTTGTTGTTTGTGTAAAAAGATTTTTAAACGATTGTTAATAAAATATGAATGAGTAGACAGAGCCTAATCTTTCTGCTATCATCAAGGTAGGCTTAAATTTAAAAGAAAATGTGAGGTGTTTATATGAGTAATCCGATAGTTACAATCAATATGGAAAACGGAAACAAGATAGTTTTGGAGCTTTATCCGGAAGTTGCACCGAATACGGTAAAAAATTTTATCAGTCTCATAAAGAAAGGCTTTTATGACGGACTTATTTTCCATAGGGTTATAGCTGACTTTATGATTCAAGGCGGATGCCCTAACGGAACGGGAATGGGCGGTCCGGGATACGGCATACGAGGCGAGTTTGCTTCAAACGGATTTGATAATCCTGTAAAGCATGAAAGAGGCGTAATTTCTATGGCAAGGGCGGCGAACCCGAATTCGGCAGGCAGTCAGTTTTTTATAATGCATGCGGACGGATTTTTCCTTGACGGACAGTATGCGGCTTTCGGCAAGGTTATTGAAGGGCTTGACGCTGTTGATGCCATAGCAAGTGTAGATACCAATCATGCGGACAGACCTCTTGTTGAGCAAAAAATTAAGAGTATTACTGTCGATACCCAAGGCAAAGAATACGGTGAGCCGGAAATTTCATAATGAAGAAAATCGAGGATATAAATATTAACGGTAAAGATGTACCGGTGCTTATATCGGATGAGGAAGAAGCCCTTTTGGAAGCCAAGCTTGCCGGAAGGGCTTCTGTTGCTGTATTAAAATCGAAAGATATGGATATAAGCCTTTCAAGGTATGCGGTTTTGGATGAAAATGACATAGACGAAGCTTTACTTAAGAGGGTAGCC
Source organism: uncultured Lachnospiraceae bacterium (assembly GCA_963522175.1). GTDB lineage: Bacteria > Bacillota > Clostridia > Lachnospirales > Lachnospiraceae > CAKAHY01. The sequence continues at coordinate 143,759 of CAUQXC010000006.1, read as the reverse complement.
TACAGGCAACTTTCTCTACCCGTAGAGCTTATAAGGGATGAAGATATCATAATCAGAGAATTTTGCAAAGAAGATTTCTCCTGTGTTTCAAAATTTGACAGGAGTAAGTACAGCGGGAAAGATACCGAAATATTTTATGATAAAGAGGCTTATGAGGCGTATGTAGACATACAGTATGATTTTTATGAGGACGGAGTTTGGGCGGTTGAAAGAGTGTCGGATAAGGTTCTCATAGGTAAGGCGGGTTTAAGCTTTGAAGACGGGAAGGCTTATATAAGTTATGAAATCGATAAACCGTACAGAAGAAAAGGATATGCCTACAAAGCCTGCAAACTGCTTTTGGATTATGCCGAAAAAAGATTTGAAATCACAGGGATATATGCAAGGGTAGCCGATGAAAATAAAGCTTCAAAGGCTTTAGCAAGGAAAATCGCTTGTGAAATCGAAATTATTCATTGACAAAATTGTTAAAATTGTTAAAATACTTGCATTTATAAGCCGGTTAGGTTAACATAACCTTATGAAATACATTTTGCAAAATGTATTTGAAGGAAAACACAAAATGGGTTATAATGAACCTGTATACAAAGTACCGGCAGTATGCAATACAAAGAGGGGTTAGGCTTATGGATGACTTTAAAGAGTTAAAAGCGTATGGAAAAATCAATCTCGGACTTGATGTTCTGCGAAAGAGGAAGGATAATTATCATGAGCTCAGAATGATAATGCAGACTGTTTCCGTCTGTGATGATATTTCGGTGAAAGTTTTATCGGAAGATGAAATCAGGATAGAAACAAGGCTCCTTTTCGACGAGAGATCAAAACTTGAGTACGGCGGTATAGAGGGTAAGGACAATATTGCGTATAAAGCTGCAAAGCTTATGAAAGACTTGTTTAATATAGAAAAAGGATTTCACATTCGTATAGACAAGCGCATACCGATAGCTGCAGGTATGGGGGGCGGAAGTGCCGATGCGGCAGCTGTCATAAAGGCTTTGAACAGCTTACTTGATTTAAGACTTAAAGAGGATGAACTTACGGATTTGGGATTGAAACTGGGAGCAGACGTTCCATACTGCATTGTAGGCGGAACGGTTCTTGCCGAAGGAATAGGAGAAAAGCTCACAAAGCTTAAAGCTTTACCCGAAACCGGAATTTTACTTGTTAAACCGGAGCTTAACGTATCCACAAAAGAAGTCTATGAAGGGCTTAAATCGGAAGATCTGAAAGCGGAAGAAAGACCGGATATAGATAATATAGTAAAAGCGATAGAAGAGCAGGATATAAGAGCAGTATGCAAGGGCTTAAAAAATGTAATGGAAACTTATACGGTTAAGAAATATCCCGTTATAGCGAACATAAAGGAAGCCATGATGAAGGAGAATGCAAGGGCGAGCCTTATGAGCGGCAGCGGACCCACGGTTTTCGGCATTTTTGATAAAGAAGAGGAACTTATGGCTTGTTATGAGAAATTCAGAAACGGCGTTTACAGAAATTTAGCAACACAGATATATGTCAGTACAACAGTAAACTATTAGGAGGTCAGATATGAAGGATTTAATAAATGCAGAGAATTATTTACCGTTAAGAGAGGTTGTATTCAGGACACTCAGACAATCTATATTAAAAGGAGAACTAAAGCCCGGTGAGAGACTTATGGAGGTAAACCTCGCTAAAAAGCTTGGCGTGAGCAGAACACCGGTAAGAGAGGCTATAAGAAAGCTTGAGCTTGAGGGATTGGTTATCATGTTGCCCAGAAGGGGAGCTGAGGTTGCCGGTATAACGGAAAAAAGCTTAAGAGATGTTTTAGAGGTAAGAAAGGTTCTTGAAGAACTCGCTATAGAGCTTGCCTGCAAGCGTATGACTAAAGAGCAGGTCAGACTTTTGGAGGTGTCTTCAAACAGCTTCAGAATAGCTGTAGGTAAGGCTGAGCCTATAGAAATAGCGGGTGCGGATGAGGCGTTTCACGATATAATTTTTGCGGGAACAGGCAATGATAAGCTGGTTTTGCTTCTTAACAACTTGAGAGAGCAGATGTACAGATACAGGCTTGAGTATGTTAAAAATCCGAGACAGTGGAAGCCGCTTATGGAAGAGCACGACAAGATACTCGAAGCAATTAAAAACAGAGATGTGAAGGCTGCTAAAGACATTATCGGAATGCATATAGATAATCAGGAAAAAGCGGTGGCCCAGAGCATAAAAAAAGAATAAGGTAAATTTAAGTAAGAGGATTCTTGTATGAAAAAGAAAGTGCTTGTTATTTTCGGGGGTCAATCTTCCGAACATGATGTAAGCGTTAAATCGGTTTTAAATGTAATTGATTTTATTGACAGAAAGATATATGAGCCTATTCTTCTGGGTATAAGCAGGCAAGGGGAATGGAAGCTTGTTGATGATGAAAAAAAGATAAAAGACGGTACATGGGTTGTTAGCTCAAAGAATGCCTGTTTACAACCTTGTGCGCATTTTAAGCACATACTCATAGAAGACGGTGATAAGTACGAGAAAAAAGAGGTGGATGCCGTTTTTCCGGTATTGCACGGTCTGTACGGAGAGGACGGAAGTATCCAGGGTCTGTTTGAGCTTGCAAAAATTCCCTACGTAGGCTGCGGTATTATTGCGAGTGCCTGCGGAATGGATAAGTTTTTTACAAAAATTATAGTTGATACCCTCGGTATAAGACAGGCAAAATATGTACCTGTACTTTTGGGAGAAATTGAAGCTGATATTTCGGAATGTGTTAAAAAAGTTGAGGCTAAGCTTTCATATCCCGTTTTTGTAAAGCCTTCAAATGCCGGTTCAAGTATAGGAGTAAGTAAAGCGGAGGATGATAAATCTCTCATTCATGCTCTGAAAGAGGCTTCCAAACATGATTCAAAGATTTTGGTTGAAGAATTTATAAAGGGCAGAGAGATAGAATGTGCCGTTTTGGGAGACAGAAAGTCGGTAAAGGCAAGCGGAGTCGGCGAGATAAAGGCGGCTGCGGAATTTTATGATTTTGATGCCAAATACAATAATGCCGATTCTTTGACTATAACAGACCCCGAAATAGATAAAGAGGTACTTGAAAAAATAAGAGAAAATGCCGTGAAGATATTTAAGGCTTTGGACGGATACGGTTTATCCAGAGTGGATTTTTTTGTAACCGAAGATAATGATATTGTTTTTAATGAAATAAACACTCTTCCGGGTTTTACCGCTATAAGCATGTACCCTATGCTCTGGGAGGCGAGAGGTATTGATAAATTTACTCTTATCAATACACTGATAGAGCAGGCATTCAGGAGGTATTGATATGACTCGTGCAAATTCACCGATAGGAGTCTTTGATTCGGGTATAGGCGGACTTACTGTTGCGAGAGAGATAATCAGACAGATTCCCGATGAGAAAATAGTGTATTTCGGAGATACTGCAAGAGTTCCTTATGGAAGCAAATCAAAAGAAACCATTATAAGATACTCAAGGCAGATAGTAAGGTTTTTACTCAGTAAAAATGTCAAAGCCATAGTTATAGCCTGCAATACGGCATCGGCTTATGCACTTGAAGCCTTGGAAAAAGAATGCAGCGTGCCTATAATAGGTGTGGTACATGCAGGGGCAAAGGTTGCGGCAGCCTCTACGAAGAATAAAAAAGTAGGGATAATCGGAACCAATGCGACTGTTTCAAGTGAGATATATGTAGATTATATAAGAAGTTTAAATGATGAGGTGGAGGTTATACAAAAGGCTTGTCCCCTGCTTGTCCCTCTGGTCGAGGAAGGGCTTTTGCATGACAGTGTAACGGATGAGATAGTATCAAGATATGTGAGTGAGTTAAAGGCTAAGTATATAGATACTTTGGTTTTGGGGTGTACGCATTATCCTCTTCTCAGATCCACTATAAGAAAGATAATGGGCGATAAGGTGTGTCTTGTCAACCCGGCTTATGAAACGGCTATAGAACTTAAAGAATTATTGTTGAAAAACAATATTCTCAATACCGACAAGTCGGATGTGTCGGAGCATGAATTTTATGTATCGGATATGGCTGACAGGTTCAGAGACTTTGCCGGCTCCATATTGCCGGATGAGGTTAAGAAGACACAGGCAGTTAACATTGAGGAGTTTTAAATATATGACTAATGACGTAAGACTTTGTATATCGGGTTCTCGTGTGGGCTATGTGGGAGAAGGTATAGAAGACGAGGATATAAGTGTTATTGTTTCCGGCAAGTACGAGCTTGTAAACGGAGTTCATAAGGTTACATACGATGAAATTATGGATGATGTTAACGAGGTGGTTAATAATACCATATATATAACGGATGACAGTATGAAAATAGAAAAAGAAGGCTTTACCAATTCGGTTCTCAAATTTTCGACAAAAGAGCAGGGAGTGCGCACAAAGTACAGTACTCCTTACGGAGATATTTTTTTGAGACTCAGTACTCATAATCTCAATGTGAAAAGGGAAGAGGACAGAATAGTGGTGGATGTCGATTATTCATTGGCATTTGACAGCAATATATTGTCAACTTCAAAGATTCAGGTTGATATATGCTCCAAGGACAGTGCAAGCCTTGAGCTGTAGACTTAATAAATAAGATACAAGACTCTGGGCATACGATAAGCTTATCGGTTTCGATTGAGCTGTAGACTTAATAAATAAGATACCCCCCTTATTTTTGCTTTGGCAAAGATAAGGGGGATTTTTGCTATTAAGAACATTCTTGTGATTTTCGATATTTTCTAAGGCACAGCCCTATAACAAGATAAAGGACTGTCGGAACTATACCTACCGAAAGTGAGAAAAAGAAAGCCTGACTTTTCTCTACGGATACTATTCCGAATAAAAGAAGAGGATTTATAACCGCATCTTCCATAGCGTGAAGAATTACCAAAGGCCAGATGGATTTAGTGAGTCTGAAAATTTCGGTATACATTACTGTCCAACATGTGACCACTGCCGTACCGATAAGGAAGAAGGTGAATTTTCCTACAGGTAAGACATCATATACTTCCTTATCCGAGAGAAATATCATAATGTAAGGCAGATGCCAAACCCACCAGATGACGCCCACAAGTAAATACAGTTTTAAATCGGACAGCTTAAGTTTTAAGAGGCGATTTGTAAGATAAGCTCTCCAAACCGATTCCTCGAATATATTCTTTATAAATTGAGCTCCGAACTGTGTGAGTAAAATTCCTATATAAGCTACAAGTGTGATATTTGTACTGTTGGAAAATTTTATACCTCCCGTAAGTAAACCTAGGAGAATAACAATTACAGTTACCGTAGGATATATCATAAAGCTGATTAAATAGAGCTTTAAATTACCCTTAAAGTTAAAAGAAAATCCCGCATTTTTCCATCCGTCTCCGGCAAAGGTACGGAGTATTATCGTACAAAGCAAGGGGGATACCAGCCATATAAGTAAGCCTAAAGATCCGCCTTCCGTTATAGTTCCGACATTTTCATAATTAGCCTGCCCCGTTAATTTATCAACCCAATATGCCAACCAGCCGGAAGCTGTGACGAAAACGGTAAAAATAAATATGTTTCGTTTAATAATTTTTATCTCATCCATTTTATGTACTCCTTTTGAAATATATCATAAATTTTATAGACCTTATAGTAACACACCTATTAGGTATTGTAAAGTAGGTATTTTAAAAAATTTATATAGAAATCGTTAGTGTACTTAAAAAAAGTCAAAAAATAAAAGGATACAAATTGATAAAAAAAACTAGTTAGGTTATACTAACTAAGCGACAAACAAAGTAACAGGAGAGGACATGAGAAAAAATATTACTAAAACAGCCGCTTTTATTTTAGGAGCGGCAACTATGTGTGTATTCGGAAGCTTTAATGTTTTTGCGGGTACCTGGCGAGAAGAGGGCTGGAAGTATTATGACGAGAGCGGAAGGGCTTTAAAAGGTTGGATAGAAGATGCAGGTAAGCATTACTATCTTGATAAGGAAACAGGCAGTATGAAGACATCGTGGTTAAAGGACGGTGACGGAAAGTGGTATTTCCTTAATACATCTACAGAAAACGGGCTCGGTGCAAGACTTACGGGTTGGCAATGGATAGACGGATACTGCTACAGTTTTACGGATAAAGGCATTATGGAACAAAGCGTAAAAACTTCGGATGGTTATATTGTTAATGAGCTTGGAAGATGGACGGATGAAAAAGGTGCAGAAAAATACGAAGAAGGAAAAGGTCTGTCATCAAACGGGTGTATAACCATGGTGGGTGAGAACGGTGAGAGTAAAACTGAAAGCAGGGAGGCGACTGTGAATACCGGTAAGTCTGAGGGAAATGTAGAAAAAAAGAGCACTCCGGTGAAAAACAGAGTCTCGGGTAAATCAAGAGCAGGCTCGGGAAGCGGTTCAGGTGGAGGAAGCAGTTCCGGAAGTTCGGGTGGCGGCTCAAAGGGGGCTTCCGGCGCAACAGGTGGCAACTCGGGAAGCGGACAAAGCTCGGGCTCCTCGGGTGGAAGTGATAATTCGGGAAGTTCGGGAAGCAACTCGGGAAGCGGTTCAGGTACCTCCGGTAGCAGCGGCTCAGGAGGTAAAAGCGGTGGAAGCGGTTCTACGGATGCGACAAGCGGTGCAACCTCATAAAAAATAAACAGTTAAAGTTAACGGCTTTCCGGTATTAATGAGGAGAAGCCAACAATAATAAGGAGAGAAAAATGAAAAATAAGTTTTCAAAAAATATTGTAGCTATAGCAACAATTTCATCTGTGTGTGCTTTTATGACGATTCAGTCTTTTGCAGGCACATGGAAAGAGGAAAATAAGGAGTGGAAATATTACAACGATGACGGTAAGATGATGCACGGATGGGTACAGGATAATAATACGTGGTATTATCTTGATAAAATTACAGGAAATTTAAAAACCTCATGGGTGGAGCATGATAAAAAGTGGTATTTTCTAAATCCGATCAGTGACGGAACAATGGGGAAAATGCTTACGGGCTGGCAATGGGTAGACGGGTACTGCTACTATCTTAATGCGGACGGAAGTCTGACTGTACTGGGGAAAACTCCGGATGGATACAGGGTCGATTCTGAAGGAAAATGGATTGATGAAAGCGGAAAAGCTATATTTGTAAAAGATAAAGGAATTAAAAGTCGGAAAGAAGAGAAAAAAATTGCAAGTATTGCAAGCGGAAGCAAAAACGGCTCGGGAGGAAGCAGAAGTGGCGGCGGTTCAAGCTATGGCGGGACAATAGGAAGCTCTTCGGATAGCGGAGGACAACAATCAGGCAATAAAGTTAGGGATACCGAACCTAAAGAAAAAAAAGTACCGGAGCAGGGAAATAATAAACCTAAAGAAAATACAAGCCCGGGAAAGGAAAGCAATAAGCCCGAAAATAATAAACCTGCAAAAAAAACAGTAAGCGGATATGTACACTTTGAAGATATTAAAGTTGACTACAAGGCGGATAAAGCAGAATATGAAAATCTTATTCCTAAGAAAATAAAATTAAAGTTAAGTGATGCAAGTGAGCGGGAGGTTGATGTAAAGTCGGCAGATATAAGCAAGGTAGACACAAGGAAAGAAGGAGAGTATGAGGTTAGTATGGATTACGACTTACCTGAAGATATTGAAGGAGAAAAGGTAGTCGTAAGTGTAAAAATTAGCGTAGAGAAACCTACTCTCGTTTCTTATAAAAAATTCGAAGATATAAAAGTAGAAAGAAACACCTCATATTATGAGGATAAGCTTCCTAAGGAAATAGAGTTCACCTTAAGTAACGGAAAAATATTTAAGACAGAGATTAAAAAAATTGAAAAGACAGGTGTTTCTATATGGAAAGTCGGCGAGTATAAACTTAAAGTAGACTATGATTTACCTGAGGATATAAAAGGAGAAAAGATTGAAGTACAGCTCAAACTTATAGTTACTCCTGAGGCTCGGTTTACATTGGAGAAAAAAGAGTTTAAGGCAAGTGAGAATCCTATGCTTAAGTTTGAAAACGGTAATCTGGAAGAAGGAGATGTTTTAAATATAGAAGCGGGAAAAAGTGAGTATGACGAATACCCGAAGGAACTTGTTGAAGGAACTCATTTTGAAACTGATAAAGAGGGCGATACTGTAACAATAAAGAGTGATGAGCTGTTAAAGAAGATATATGCATCTGCATATATAAACTCCGAATTGAAGGAAGATAAAAATGTGTATTTGTTTATTACCTTGAAGAAAAAAGGACAAGCAGGTATTAAATCTTACAATATGACCCTTAAATATCTGAAAAACAAGAAGGAAGATAATAAGCAGAATCCGGAGGAAAACCTTAAAGAGGCACATGCGGGGGGTGGAGTGACGAGCTCCAAGCAAAGAAGAGAAGATTTAAGATTTCCGTTTTATCATGGCAATTTCGAGGATTTGGATTTTACCAAGATTTCAGAAGTTGAATTTTTTATAGAGGGAACAAATGAAAAGCTTGAAAGCCTCAAGCTGAAAAAGGATTATACAAGTCTTGATGCACCGGAGGACGGATACAGTGCCATACTTGAGCTTCCGTTTAATGTTGTCAAGGACAAGCTTGTTGATAATAAGGTTAGTATATATGGAAAGGGCGGAGGCTATAAAATAAGCACATTTACTATTGAGTATTGGGGAGAATAGATGTATAGGGTATTAAAAAAAATAACAAGTCTTATATTATTGTTGAGTTTGCTATTCAGTAATATAGCTGTAACAGGTATGATAAGCGCTTATGCGGGGGTAAGTGAGACCTATCTTGATGAATTGTTAAAGGATATGAAGGCTCCGTATGACATAATGATAAGACTTGAATATTTCGGAGCTGACAGGCAGGCTCTTTCAAGGAAGGAAAGAGCCACCCTTGCACAAAAGGAGCTTCTAAACCTGCTTGAAGAAGAACAAGGTTCGGGTAATGTCGAAAAATATGAGGCTTTTTATATAGCAAACGGTGTACATGCAATTATAAAAACAAAAGACTTAATATACAGAATTGCGAGTCTGGAGAACGTTGTGGAAATAACAAAGAATTCTAAAATAGAGCTTATCAAGCCTATAGAAGAAAAGAAAAGCTTTGACACCTTTGGTACCATATTCGAGCCGGATGAAAGACGTATAGAGTGGGGAGTATCCATGGTGCATGCTGATAAGGTCTGGGAAAACTACGGTATTACCGGCAAGGGCATAACTGTAGGAATAATAGATACAGGTGTAAATTATAAACTCCCGGCTCTAAGGAAAAGCTATAAAGGATATAATGCCGCTACAGGAGAGTTCGACAGAAGTTATTATAAAGACTTTGTAGACGGTTTTTCCGAGCCTCTTTCGGATCATGTAAACGACCACGGTACCCATGTGGCGGGAACCATAGCGGGAACGGAGGGGGAGAAAATTAATCGTATAGGAGTTGCTCCCGGTGTAAAGTTTATAAGTGCCAGAGCCTTAAATGACCAAGGAGGCGAAACAAGTAATCTTTTGGCGGCGGCTGAATGGATGCTTGAACAAAAGCCTGATGTTATAAATAATTCATGGGGTGGTGACAGTGATGCGGATAAGTGGTTTTATGATGTGGCACAAGCATGGAAGGAAGAAGGCATAGTAGGAGTTTTTGCAGCAGGAAATCAAGGAGGCGGTGAGCCGACACCGGGGCTCGGCAGTGTGTCGAATCCGGGAAACATGCTCAATGTCCTTACCGTAGGAGCTGTAGATATAAATAAGAAACTCGGCAGCTTTTCCAAAAAAGGGCCATCCGCTTTTGACGATACAAAGAAAATAATAAAACCGGAGGTAGTAGCGCCGGGAGTACAGGTACGTTCTATCGATGCATTGGGAAATTATGTATCATGGAACGGTACAAGTATGGCAACACCGCATGTAGTGGGAGTTATTGCTCTGATTAAGGAAGCGAATCCGAATATAGGTGTTGAGGAGATAATAAATATTCTTGAGGAAAGCGCTGAGCCTTTGAGTGACAGACAGTATGCGGAAAGCCCGAATATGGCCTATGGGTACGGACTTGTAAATGCTTATGATGCCGTATCCAAAATTAAAGGAAGTGATTTGGGTTCAGTTTACGGAAAAATTTTAAAGGAGGGAAGGGATACAAGCGTAGCTACAGCCGAGTTTAAATCTGAAGATGAAGCTTATATAGGAAGAGCATATAATGTAAATGTTAAAATAAAGGATGATATATCTATTAAAGACGCCAAGGTGTATTATAAATTTAATGCCTCGACAAGCGAAAAAAATCTTGATTTAAAGTTGGATACGGGAGAACAGAATGACGGTCTTTATAAGGCTGTAATAGAAGAGAAGGAGCTGGAGGCGGGAAGTTTATATTTGCGTGTTGTTGTCAAGGATTATGCGGACAATATTACAGAGATTAAAAAACAGATAAGTGTAAATTCGGGTGTAAGTCTGCCTTGGAGTTTTGATTTTGAAAATGATTTGTCAGGCTTTATTGTGAAGGGAAACTGGGCTTTATCCAAACGACTTTCAAATGCGGAACCTCCTATGCGAGAGGGAAGTAAACAATACATGGGAATAGACGGTGGTTCACCTACGTTTAAACGTAGTGAGGAAAGCTATCTGTACCTACCTCCTGTAGATGTGAGCAAAGCATCCGAGGATGATAATTTGAGCTTGACGGCCGATGTGTATAATGGATTTCTCGGAATATCAAGAGCGGAGATACAGGCAAAGCTTAGTACCGACAAAGAATGGAAGGTAATATATGAGACAAGACTCAGACCGGATATAACTGAGAGAAGGTGGGAAAGGAATACATATTCTCTTAGGCAATTTGCGGGAAGTGATAAGCCCTTGCTTATAAGGTTCTATTTTTTGGGAAGAGAGGAAGGCCCGGGCTGGTATCTTGACAATTTGGAAATAAGAACGGATGAAAAGCTTCCTCCTGCAAAGGTAAAGGGTCTAATCTCAAACAGGGAAGAAAATGGTCTTAAGTTAAGCTTCATCATGAATGAAGAGCCCGATATGAAGGACTATATAATTGAAAAGAGTATTGACGGAGGCGAATTTGTGGAGTTCGCTACAATAAACCAGGGCTATAATAAGCAGTTTATAGATGATGGAAAGAGTAAAACCCATTATAGGATGAGCTATGCGGATAAGACTGTTGAAGATGGGAAGAAATATACCTACAGAATCAAAGCAAGAGACATATCCGGAAATATTTCCGAAGCTTCGGACGATTTAACCGTAAATTATGGAAAGCTAAGAATCAATGTGAGCTACGATTTTGAGGGTAATGATGGAGGCTTTACGCCGGGAATTGCAGCGTATGAAGTAAATGACTGGGAATACGGAAATATCAATCTGCCTGAAGACTGGCAACAAAAAACTCTTATATACAGAAATATATATGAAGGAATAAATACAAACAAAACAAAGGTTTGGGGGACAAAATTAAATGAAGCAATGAGCCACGGAGGAACGGTAGAACAGGATTCATATCTGATGATGCCGGAATTTACTGTTGAGGAAGGAGATTATTTCTATTTTGATACCTTCAGCATAAGACCTAATTTTGACCGGAATGTAAGCTTTAATGTTGAGATTAAAGAAGAAAATACGGAAAACTGGCAAAGCCTTTTTAGAAAGGAGCTTATACAAGGCTTCGGTTCTCCTCAGCAGTGGCATACAATATCAACAAGTATGGATAAATATAAGGGAAAAACCGTGTCAGTAAGATTCAGAGCACAGTCAAACGGTGGAATACATGATGATTATAATTTGGGATGGTATATAGATAATATTTATGTAGGGGAGAAAAAAAACGATTTAAAATCAGGGGCAAAAGCTGTCGCGTTTGAAGATGATGAAGAAATAGAGCTTATAAATGATTTGGAAAGTGAAGAAAAAGAAGAGAAAGGTATGAGCCCGGACATATCGTATTCTAATATCCATACTTTTGAAGAGGAGAGTCTTATCCCCGCAGCCGCAAAAATAACCGTACTTGAAACCGGCAAATATACTACTGCAAGTATAATTGACGGAACTTATAAGCTGGGACATGCTGTAAATTCACAAAATAATCCATATACAGTAGCGGTGAGTGCATATGGATACGAGACGCAGATAAGTAAGGTTGATCTCAGTACAGAGCATAACAAAGAACTGAATTTTGTATTAAAGCCTGCTAAAAAGTCACTTATAAAGGGCATTGTGAAGGATGCATTAAATAATCCGTTGCAAGGAGTAAGTATTAAAATCACAGATGATGACAATATGTCGACTGTAAGTACTGATGCATCGGGAATGTTTGAGTATATAAATGTGTATACGGGCGAACATAGACTGAGAATTTATAAAGAGGGCTATTTACCTAAAGAAGTGGATATAAAGCTTGGAGAACAAGTCCTAAGTATAGAGGATACGGTACTCGAAAAATTGCCGGGAAATTTACAAAGTCAAGAAACGGACTACGGTTTTACAATAGAAAAGAAAAACGGTTCCTATCAATCCATACATTTTAGAAATTCAATGAAAGGTAATGCTGTAAGATTTCAAGCTCCGTACGAGGGAGCAATCCTAAAAAGTGTGAAGCTGTTTTTGGTAAATAACGACTATTATGCCGGAAATCATATACAGATAGGTATCATCGGCTACGATAATGAAAGACGTTTAAGAGAGTTGGTTCCGTTTAAGGAGTACCCGAATTTAAAGAAAAATGACTGGAATGAGATAGATTTGGGTGAATATAATATCAAAAGAGATGAGCCTATTTATGTTGCCACAAGGTATGAGAAAGGTTTATCCGAAAGTATGGCATTATACTATGATACAAGTGCGAGTTCAAAGGCAAAGTCAAGAAGCTTTATATATGACGGAGCTTTCACAAAAACGGAAGCCTTATCCGGAGCGGGAGCTTTCGCTGTCAAAGCTACATGGTTATATGAACCGGGAGCAAAAGAAAATAAAGAAAGCGATATAGATGATACATCAAGAAATAATGGAGGAAATATAAGACCTACGGAGGAGCCTGACTTTGAATTTGATGAGGCGACTCAAACAATAACAAAATATAAGGGTAATAATCCTGATGTAAGTATACCTAAGAAAATAAAAGGTATTGAAGTAAGACACATAGGAGAAGCGGCTTTTAACGGTTTGAACAAACCTTATGAGGTCAAGATTAAGAGCTTAATTATACCTGAAGGTATTGAAACTATAGGAAAAGGAGCATTCAAGAATAACAGGTTAAGTACGGTTAAGTTGCCTGAGAGTCTTAGAGAGATAGATGAGGAGGCATTCAGGTTCCAGTATAAAGACAGCCTGTACGGAAGTACGGAGTTTAAGATTAATATTCCGGAGAATGTAAAGCTGATTAAAAAATATACATTTGAAAGTGCGGGAGACCCTGTTATTGTGGAGGGTGCAAAAGAATTGTTGAAGATTGAAAATTCCGCATTTACTTATAATAAAAAGGTGGAAATAAATGCACCTAAATTAAGTGAGATAGAAAGCGGAGCTTTTGGTACGGACAGAAGAGAGATGTTTGAGTATGCGAAGGTTTATACGGATGTAAATACAAAGCTTACATCCAAAACGGGAGAATATCTCATAAATCCGGCTCTTGTAAAAATTAAGCAAACGGATGCGAAGGATAAAGAAAATGTTTTGAAGATAGGCTTGAAATACGGAAATAATAATCCGCAGTCCTATGGAAGAAATAATGATGCTTCAGCTTATTATAAAATAGGTGAAACTATTACGATCAAGCCTTATGATATAGAGAAAAATTCAAAGCTGTATACAAGCACGGATAAGCCTATAGAGCTTAAGCTGGAAAGGGAAAATATCATAGAATTTTATTATTATCTTGTCCAGGCACAGGTAAGACTCCCTGTTTTTGATACAGATAAGGTTCTGCCGGGATTTACTTTGCCGAATGCCGACATAAAGGTCAAGGTATCGCAAAGAGAGTATCGGGCACAGGCAAATGAGGACGGATTCTTTGAGATAGATATGGAAGGCTTGAATGCCGGAGACACCCTTAGTATTTTGGCAAATTCAAAACCTGCCGGAAGCTTTACGGTGGAAGCTTATACCGGAAAGGAATACATAGTAAAAGACAATAATCTTCTCAGGTATATGGGTAATGAGAAAAATCTCACTATACCTGTCGCAGTGTCCGGAGCAGGTGACATAAAAGAGATAGGCAACTTTGCATTGTATGGAAAGGGATTAAAAACCGTTATAATCCCCGAGAAAGTAAGCACCGTGGGGGCGGGTGCTTTTATGGATAATGACTTGGAGAGCTTCGGTTTTAATCTCAACAATATAAATTTGTCTTCTTTAAGAATAATAAAAGAATATGCATTTAAGAACAATAAACTTAAAGCTGTAAATGCACTTCCTGAGCTTACACATGTTATACAGACAAAGGCTTTTGAGAATAATGAGCTTGAAAAACTTGTTTTATCAAAATATCTGGGACATATAGGGAAAGCCGCGTTCAAGAACAACCATATTAAAGACATTGATTTACCGGGTAATTTGGAAGATATTGAAGCGGAAGCGTTTATGAATAATGAGATTTCCGGCTTGAGGTTTTTGGAAGCTGTAAATGCATCCGAGCATATGGAGGGTGTAAGCCATTTAGGTGAGAAGGTATTTGCAAATAACAGATTTACGACTGTGGAGCTGTCATCAAAAATTAAGACTGTCGATGAGACAGCATTTGAAGGTAATAAAACGGGAGTTCCGACCTTGAAAACCGATAGTCCGAGTATAGTAGCGACAAAAAATTTTCATGTTTTAAGAAGTGACGGAACATTGCTTGAATACGGTAAAAATCTGCCTGACAATAAGCCTAAGGAAAATCAAAATTCAAATTCTAATAAGGAAACCGACAGTTCTTCTTCGGAAAAAGGTTTTGGGGGCGGTTCAGGTTCCGGTGGTTCTCATTCCGGCAATTCACATACTGCTGCCGGAGGTGTGGGACAAAATCATACCGCTTCCGCCTTACCGAAGGGATATATAGGTGCTACCAAGCTTATTCGCAATAGGACGGTACCTGCTAATGTAGTGTTGCCTAAATGGATACATAATACCAATACGGGAAAGTGGATGCTTGTGGATGAAAACGGAGAATTTTTCAAGGATAAATGGGTGTTGGTTTATACAGAAAATGCGGGAGTACAATCTCAGAATCTTCCATATGCATGGTTTAGATTTGATAAAGAAGCTAAAATGCAGACGGGTTGGATACAGGAGAACGGCGCAACATACTATTTACAGAACCAAAAGGGAGATGCTGAAGGAATAATGCAGACGGGCTGGCAGAAAATAGACGGCAAGTGGTATTATTTTGAAACAAACTTCGGTGCAGATATGGGTAAGCTTTATACAAACAGACTCACACCGGATTCATACTATGTAGGTAAAGACGGAGTATGGGAAGGAAATAAACAATAGTTCAAAAGGGAAGTAGAATTAACTACTTCCCTTTCGTGTATTTTTCCCTTATTATATTAATTGTAAGACTATTTTGGCAGAAAAATTGATTAAGAAAGAACATGGGGATGAAAGCTAACAGAATTAATACAATGTCGGTTGAGGGCAGAATTTGGAGTCTGCTTGTTCCGGCTGTTATTTCACAATTTGTTAATATTCTGTATTCTGTAGTGGACAGGATATTTATAGGAAAAATACCGTTTATAGGTGTGGATGCGTTATCGGGTATAGGAACCTGTTTTCCGATTTTAATTCTCATTAATGCATTTGCGCAATTACTTGCTATAGGAAGCACTACGGCCATATCGATCTATCTTGGAAGGGAAAGCTACGAAGAAGCGGAGAAGTTTATGGGAACGGCATTTTCCTTATCCTGCCTGATTTCACTTGTTCTTTTTGTTTTTTTACAAATTTTTAAACGCAGTATACTTATGTGTTTCGGAGCAAGCGAGAACACGGTGGGATATGCATTAAGCTATCTTGATATATACTTGTGGGGACTTGCTTTTCAGCTTTTAACGGCTGTATTTTCGAACTTTTTATTTTGCCAAGGCTATGCAAAAAAGGCTATGTTTGTCTGTACATTCAGCGCGCTGCTTAATGTTGTTTTGGACTATATATTTATTATGATTTTCGGGTTCGGGATTTCGGGAGCCGCCTATGCGACGGTGATTTCACAGGTGTCCGGCATGCTGTTGGCATTTTATTTTGTAAACAGGAAAGAAGGAGAGGGACAGAAACTATATTTAAAAAAAGAAAATATTACTATAGATAGAAATAAGGCAAAGCAAATTGTGCTTTACGGAATTGCATCTTTTACAATGAATTTTACGGAAGCCTGCCTGCATGCGACATATAACTATTCGTTACAGAAGTACGGAGCCGATGTATACATTGCTGCTATGGCGATTATCCAAAGTCTTATGCAGATGATGTATATTTTTTCAAACGGAATAGCACAGGCCGTACAGCCTACAATCAGTTATTATCACGGAGCCGGAGATGAAGTCAAAATTAAAAGAGCCTGCTTTATAAGCACCTTCCTGAATATGACGGTTGCTATTTTGGGAAGTATCTTGCTTATTTTTGCAAGAAGGTCGGCAGCAAGAATTTTTACGGGTGATGATAAGGTACTTGATATTGTTGTATCTTACCTGCCTATTTATCTTGCAGGTTGGGGGATTTTCGGTATACAGGAAAGTGTGCAGTGTATTTTTGTAGGTTTGGGGAAAGCCGGCCATTCGATGTTTTTGGCACTGTACAGAAAAATAGTTCTGTTGATTCCGCTTATGCTTTTTTTACCTACTTTTTTCGATGTTAAAGGGATTTTTATATCCGAAGCCGTATCCGATTCTGTGGCGGGCATAAGTGCGGGACTTTTATTCATGCATTTTCTGAGAAAGACGAAAAAAAACAAGGGCAAAAAAGCCGCACTTTCCGCATGTGATAAGGTGCTTTCGGACATAGAAAAAGAAGCTTTAAAAAGACCGGAATTATATGGAAATACGAATTTCATAAATAATCAAAGAAGCTTTGACGATACGCTTTTAAGCTTCGGAATTAAAGGAAATATAAATAAGAACGGTTGCGGCTCGATAGCGATGTACAACGTTTTGCACGCTTTCGGGGAGGATATTCCCTATAGGACGGTGATAGAGAATATCGCAAAGGATTCGCCTAAAATTTTTCACAAGTCCTCAACGATAGGGGGAGGAGTCTTCGGTTTAAACCCTCTTTACATGAAAGGATATTTAAAAAGGCAAGGATATGAGGTGAAAAGGGCGGTATTTAAGAGAAAAGACTTTGCTATAAAAGAGGAAGCCGCATATATAGCCATATATCTTTGGTTTGATTCCAAGCATTCTGAAATCGGAGGACATTATGAGGCGCTGATACCGACAAAAGAGGGAGCCTTACAGGCATATAACATAAGCAGGATTTATGAGGATTTCCGAGACTACGAAAAGGTGAAAAAATCCGAAGGAGGCTTTTTAATGCAGGTGTATGAAATTAAAAGATACTACTATAAAATATAAACCTATCCCGTTGACTGTAAGAAAAAATAAATATATAATCAAAGAAAGCGACAGAAAGGAGAAGCTTATGAAAATATGGAAAATTATTTCGGGGTGTTTGTCGATTCTGATTTCAATTCAAGTCGGTTTTATATCTGTTTTAATTTTGAGGGTCGGTTTTAGCTTAGAAGATTCAAGAGGATTTTTAGAGTATTCTACAAACTTCAAGTATGGAGGTTTTGCAGGGCTCATAGTGGCAATAGTATTATTTTTGGCGGGGATTTTTTCTATAAAAGACAGAAATAAAGGAAAAGAAGCAGATCTTATGCTGATGATACTTTTCGGAATTGCGAGTGGTATGGCTCTTATAGGAGGAACAACTGAATATAGTGATTTACTTCTGTGCGCGGCTTGGTGTGTTTTAAATTTAGTACTTGCATTTGTTTCATTTATGAAATCTTAAGAAAACCTTGATAATAATATTTTTGGATAATATGATATAATTAAAACAAAGATATATGAATATTACGTATTAATATTGTAAAGGAGGTATGTTATGATAGTTTGGAGTATAGTTTTTGCTGTTTGCCTTGTAGTTGAGATAGCTATACCCGCACTTGTCTCTATTTGGTTTGCGCTTGGGGCTTTGGTCGTTGCGGTTTTGAGCGGCTTTATAAAAGATCCTATAATGCAGACGGTCATATTCTCGGTGGTTTCGCTTGCATCGCTGCTTTTACTGCGAGGATATTGTAAGAGGTTTGTAAAAGCCAAAGAAAGTTTGCCGAAGGAGTCGGTTATCATACTTAACTCAAAAGAGGACAATGACGGACAGTATATCTATGATGTTCGCTATAAGGGTTCCGTATGGACAGCTTTCAGCAACGAAAAGTTCAATATAGATGACAAAGCTACGATTAAAAGCTTTGAAGGAAATAAAATAAGATTGGTAAAATAAGGAGAAGATATTATGGCAGGTTTCGGCATTGCGTTAATTATCATTATTATAACGATAAGTTTGGTAATAACATTTAAGGCTATTAAAATAGTACCGGAGTCAAGAGTGTATGTTGTGGAAAGACTCGGTAAATACAGTCAGAGTTTGAGTTCAGGTTTGAATTTTGTCAATCCGTTTTTTGACAGAATAGCTAAGATTATTTCATTAAAGGAACAGGTTGTAGATTTTCCGCCTCAGCCGGTTATAACAAAGGATAACGCAACTATGCAAATAGATACCATAGTTTATTATCAGATAACGGACCCGAAGTTATATACTTACGGTGTTGAGAGACCGCTTTCGGCAATAGAAAATCTCACGGCGACAACACTCAGAAATATAATAGGTGATATGACGGTTGACCAGACTCTTACATCAAGAGATGTTATCAATACCACTATGAGAACGGAGCTTGATGAGGCTACGGATCCTTGGGGAATAAAGGTAAACAGAGTTGAGCTTAAGTCCATTCTTCCTCCTGAAGATATCCGTATTGCGATGGAGAAGGAAATGAAGGCGGAGCGTGAAAAGAGAGCCAACATTCTTGAAGCTCAGGCAAAGAAAGAGAGTGCTATTCTGGTTGCGGAAGGTGCGAAGCAGGCAGCCATACTTAATGCGGAGGCGGAGAAAGAGACCGCAATCAAGAGAGCTGAAGGTAAGGCTCAGGCTATTCTTGCAATACAGCAGGCTCAGGCTGAAGGTTTGAGAGTGCTCAGTGCAGCAAATCCTACTCAGGCGGTTTTAACTCTCAAAGGCTTTGAGACCTTTGAAAAAGTTGCGGACGGTAAATCAACAAAGATTATTATACCGAGCAATATGCAAAGTTTGGCAAGCATGGTAACGGGCTTTGCCGTGATGAATGAAAGAACGGATCTTAGCAAGTAATGACCATACAGCAACTTAAGTATGTGGTGGCTGTGGCACAAAAAGGGAAGATAAATGAGGCGGCACAAGCCTTGTTTATCTCCCAGCCGAGCCTTACCAATGCCATTCATGAACTTGAAAAAGAATTGGGATTTCAAATTTTTAACAGAACCAACAGAGGAATTGCGGTTACAACCAACGGGACGAAGTTTCTGTCTTATGCAAGACAGGTTGTAGAGCAAATGTCGTTGTTGGAAAACAGATTTTTACAGACCACACCGGAAAAGCAACATTTTCAAGTCTCAACACAGCATTACAGCTTTGTTGTGGATGCGTTTGTTGCTTTTTTAAAAGAAGTGGATTACAAAGAATATGATGTAACCTTAAGGGAATGCAGAACCGCCGAGATAATAGAAGATGTGAAAAATGCCAGAAGTCAGATAGGGGTATTGTATATAAGCGGCTTCAACCGGAAGGTTATGCAAAAATTCATTAAAGACAATCGTTTGGAGTTTACACCTCTGTTTGAGGCGAAACCTCATGTTTTTATCACAAGAAATCATCCTTTGGCAAAAAAGAAGTTGATAGAAATAGAGGAACTCGCACAGTATCCGTATTTATCGTTTGAACAGGGAGAGCACAACTCTTTTTATTTTTCTGAGGAAATATTAAGTACCGCAGTAAGGGAAAAGATGATAAGAGTAAGCGACAGAGCAACCCTTTTTAATCTTTTAATAGGTCTTAACGGCTACACTATAAGTACAGGTATAATCAGCAAAGAACTTAACGGAGAAAGCATAATATCGAGAAGGCTTAATGTGGATGAGCAAATACAGTTGGGCTATATAAGCAGAAAAGGTGAACCGAGAAGTATGCATGCCGAGCATTTTTTGGATTTATTGATTAAGAGGGTTAAGGGCGGACTCAGTACCGAGGAATAGGAATTAAAGGGAATTAATATGTTAAGAAGATTTATTGTTATGTGCTTCGGCATTGTGAGTATAGGCTTGGGTATATCATTATTTAAGCTGTCCGATCTGGGAACCGACCCTTACACAAGCTTTGTTATGGCATTCGGAAACTTTGTGAGGCTTGATTTTGCAATTATATATTGGATAATAAATATAGCCGCTTTTGCCGTAGAATTTACATGGGGCAGAAAAATGATAGGTATAGGAACTATATTTAACTGGGCCTTGGTCGGAGTTTGTGTTGATCTGTTCATCAGGCTTATAAAAGCTCTCATTATTATTCCGACGGCACTTTTCCCGAGGATTTTGCTTATGTGCGGAGGAGTTCTGGTACTGAGCTTCGCGGCATCCTTATATCAAACTGCGAACTTGGGTATAAGCCCTTACGATAGCCTTGCGATTATCATTTCAAACAAGTTCAAGATAGAATTTTTCTGGGCCAGGATAATAACCGATGCGACATGTATAGTTTTGTCGTTTATTTTAGGCGGCATAGGACTCGGAATCTTAGGAGTGGGAAGCATTATCTGTGCTTTGGGTATGGGACCTATAGTATATTTCTTTAATGAAAAGGTTTCAAAGAAGCTTTGCGGATATGAGAAGTCAGGCAGACAGAATTTATAAAATTTCTATAAAAGACATTTGCTTCATTGACTGAAAAGAATTAATTATATATAATTGAAAGCGTTTTGAGAGTGTATACAAGATAGTATTTATAGTCGGCACTATGACGAATGAGGGGATTATGAGAAATATACAATTATGTGACAGAGTTGAATATGATTGGGTACATAGCATAGCTCACGGGCATAGTGTAAGCTATTTTAGCGAGCGTATAACTTTCAACATATTAATATGGGATAAGTGTAAAATTTAAGAACAGTATAAAGCTGTTCTTTTTTTGTACTTTTATCGAAAAATATACAGTAAAGAGGAGTAAAAATGAAAAAGATAGGTGTTTTGATGGGGAGTGACTCAGACCTTGTAACGGTCGAAAAGGGTATTGAGGTACTCAAGGAATACGGAGTACCCGTGGAAGTGCATGTTTATTCGGCGCACAGAACTCCGGTACAGGCGGAAGAATTTGCAAGAAATGCAAGAAAGAACGGCTTCGGAGCTATAATTTGTGCGGCAGGAATGGCAGCTCATCTTGCGGGAGTGATAGCTGCGGCTACAACCTTGCCGGTTATAGGTATACCGTGCTCTTCAAAGGTTCTTGACGGTATGGACAGCTTACTTTCAACCGTTATGATGCCGCCCGGAATACCTGTTGCCACAGTGGGTATAGATACGGCAAAAAACGCAGCTTTACTGGCTATAGAGATATTGGCGGTAACGGACGAGGGGCTTGCCGCAAAGCTCGAAGAGCAAAGAAAACAAAATGAAAAAGCAATACTTGAAAAGAGTAAGCTGATAGAAGAAAGATTCAATTCATAGGAGGAGGAAGTAATTATGTCATTAACAAAGGTAAGACAGCTTTATGAGGGAAAAGCAAAGAAAGTATATGAAACGGAGGATAAGAATTTTTATATAGTGTCCTATAAGGATGATGCGACGGCTTTTAACGGTGAGAAAAAAGGAACTATTGAGGGTAAAGGCGCTATCAACAACAGAGTAACGAATTTTCTTATGCAAATGCTCGAAAAAGAAGGAATACCTACCGATTTCGTAGAAGAATTAAATGACAGAGAAACAGTTGTAAAAGCGGTAAAAATAGTTCCGCTTGAAGTAATAGTAAGAAATATTGCGGCAGGTTCTCTTTCAAAAAGACTCGGAATAGAAGAAGGTGTTAAGCTTGGTTCCACCGTTTTGGAGTATTGCTATAAGGACGATGCGCTCGGAGATCCTATGATTAACGATTATCATATAGCGGCAATGGGGCTTGCCACAAAAGAAGAGCTTGAAGCCATCTCTAAATATGCATTCAAGGTGAATGATATACTCAGAGAGTTCTTAAAGAAAGATAATATAGATTTGATAGACTTTAAGCTCGAATTCGGAAGACTTGCCGACGGAACCATAGTTCTTGCGGATGAGATTTCACCGGATACATGCAGATTCTGGGATTCGCTTACGGGTGAAAAGCTCGATAAAGACAGATTCAGAAGAGATATGGGCGGCGTAGAAGAAGCATACAAAGAAGTTATTAAAAGACTTATGGGAGATAAGGCATAAGGTTTTTCGGAGGAAATATCAAAAACAATGGCTGATATAAAAGAAGAATGCGGAGTTTTCGGTATATGGACCAAGGAGCCTGTAAATATAGCCCATTTGGCTTACTACGGGCTTTTTGCCCTCCAGCACAGAGGGCAGGAGGCGGCAGGCATAGCCGTGAACGATGACGGTATATTCAGATATCACAAGGATATAGGTCTGGTTCAGGAGGTTTTTTCAAAAGCGCAGCTAAAGGAACTCGGACAGGGACACATTGCCGTAGGGCATGTAAGATATTCGACAAGCGGGGATACAATAAGAGCAAATGCACAACCGGTAGTTGTAAATCATATAAAGGGGCATACAGCCTTATGTCATAACGGAAACCTTGTAAATTCCTATGAACTTAGAAGAGAACTTGAGCTTGAGGGCTGTATTTTCAGCGCTACATCGGATACGGAGGTTATATCTCACATACTTACAAGACAAAGATTAAAGTCCGGATCCATTGAAGAGGCGCTCAGTAAAACTATGGATATTATTGAGGGGGCATATTCTCTTGTTGTAATGTCTCCGAGAAAGCTCATAGCCTGTAGGGATAAAAACGGTTTTAGACCTCTTTGCTACGGAATAACGGACGACGGCTCATACGTTATCGCTTCGGAAAGCTGTGCGTTGGATGCCGTCGGTGCGAAGCTTATCAGAGATATAAAAGCGGGAGAAATCATTGTAATAGATGAGAACGGATTTAGGAGTATAGAAACTCATTGCAATAAAAGAAAAACTTCCCTTTGTGTATTTGAATACATATATTTTGCAAGACCGGATTCGATTATAGAGGGCGCGAGCGTTCACGAAGCAAGAATGAGGTCGGGAGAGTTTCTGGCAACAGAGCATCCTGTGGATGCGGATATAGTTATAGGAGTTCCGGATTCCGGTCTGGATGCGGCTATAGGTTATTCGAAAAAATCGGGTATACCTTACGGCATGGGGCTTATAAAGAGCAAATATGTAGGACGTACCTTTATCGCACCGGATCAAAAAACCAGAGAAAATCTGGTCAGACTTAAGCTGAATCCTATAGCCGGCGTCATAAAAGGTAAAAAGGTTGTACTTATAGACGATTCCATAGTAAGGGGAACAACCAGTGCAAGAATAGTTAAGCTTATAAGAGAGGCGGGGGCTAAAGAGGTGCATATGAGAGTATCCGCACCGGCATTCATAAATCCCTGCTTTTACGGCACGGATATAGATTCAAAGGAAAAGCTTATAGCCTGTCTTCATACGCACAAGGAAATTGAAGAAATAATAGGTGTTGACAGCTTGGGATTTTTATCGGTGGAGAGCGCCAAAAAACTTCCTGTCGGAGGAAGTGAGGGTATAGGGTATTGTACGGCTTGCTTTGACGGAACATACCCGACGCCGGTACCGGAGAAAAGAAGTAAAGGAAGATTCGAGCAAAAACTCAGTGAAATAAAGAAAGACGGAGGAGATTATGAAAAGTCACAGCGAAGCGTATAAGGAAGCCGGAGTTGATATTACAGCCGGATATAAGGCGGTAGAGCTGATGAAAAGCCATATAGCAAGAACTATGACAGCAGGTGTGGTTTCGGATATAGGCGGGTTCGGAGGCTTGTTTGAGCTTCCGGAAGGCTATAAAAAGCCGGTTTTGGTTGCGGGAACGGACGGAGTCGGAACAAAGCTTCGTTTGGCTTTTATGCTTGATAAGCACGATACCATAGGTATAGATTGTGTAGCAATGTGTGTCAATGATGTTATTTGCTGCGGTGCCAAGCCTTTGTTTTTCCTTGATTACATAGCCTGCGGAAAGAATTTTCCGGAAAAAATCGCAAAAATTGTTGAGGGAGTAAGTGAGGGCTGTGTGCAAAGCGGTGCAGCCTTAATCGGCGGAGAAACTGCGGAGATGCCGGGCTTCTATCCGGAAGATGAATATGACCTTGCCGGTTTTTCGGTGGGGGTTGTGGAAAAAAGCGAAATCATTGATAACAAAAGCATGGGCGAGGGAGATGTTATCGTTGCTTTGGCTTCATCGGGAGTCCATTCAAACGGTTTCTCACTCGTAAGAAAAGTGTTCGGGCTTGACGGCATAAGCAAAGAAGAGCTTACAAAGCCCCATGAAAGACTGGGAGGAAAGAGTCTTGGCGAAGCCTTGCTTGTTCCTACCAAAATATACGTTAAGCCTGTACTTAAGCTTATGGAAGAGGTAAAGGTAAAGGCGATAAGCCATATAACCGGAGGAGGATTTTATGAAAATATTCCGCGTTCCATTCCCGAAGGTTTGGGTGCCGAAATTAATATGGCTGATGTAAAGGTACTTCCGATTTTTGATTTTATCAAAGAAAAGGGTAATATAAGCACCAGAGATATGTATAATACTTTTAATATGGGTGTCGGCATGAGCATAGTTGTCTCAAAAGAGGATGCATCCAAAGCTGTGGATATACTGAAATCTATGGGACAGGAGGCATATATACTCGGAAAAATCGTAAAATCGGAAGAAAAAGTAGTTTTAAAGTAGTTTTAAGCAGTGTTAAGGAGTTATTTTTTATGTATAAAATAGAGGAGTTGTTAAAATCAAATACTTATAACGGAAGAGGCATAATTGTAGGCAAATCGGAAGACGGGAAAAGGATAATGACGGCTTACTTTATAATGGGAAGGAGCGCAAACTCAAGGAACAGAGTATTTGTCCAGGAAAAAAATAAGTTGATGATATACCCTGCGGATGCCAAAAAGCTTGAAGATCCGAGTCTTATAATTTATCCGCCTGTTATAATCAGGAAGGATTGTGTGATTATAACGAACGGAGATCAGACTCTGACCATTGATGAATTTTTATCAAATAATAAGAGCTTTGAGGAAGCATTGCAGACAAGACAGTTTGAGCCGGATGCTCCCAACTATACACCGAGGATTTCGGCTATAGTATATAAGGACGGCTCATATAAGATGAGCATACTTAAGGCTATGGACGATAAGGGTACGGAGTGCGCAAGATACATATATAATTATAAGTTTGTGGACGGACAAGGACATTTTATACATACGTATGAGAAAAACGGCAATCCCCTTCCAAGTTTTACGGGAGAGCCGAGAAAAATAAAGATTATAAACGATACTATGGATTTTGCTCAAAATATCTGGGAGAACTTAAATAAAGAGAATAAGATTTCGCTGTATGTAAGGAGCGAAGAAGTGGAAACGGGAGAAATCAAGGAAATTCTTATGAATAGATTTGAAAGAGTGGAATAATATATAATGAAAAGTCTTGAACTGAAATACGGTTGCAATCCGAATCAAAAACCGGCAAGGGTTTTTATGGAAAATTCAAAGGACTTGCCTTTTGAGGTTTTAAACGGAAGAGCGGGATATATAAATTTATTGGATGCTTTTAATGCGTGGCAGCTTGTAAAAGAATTATCCGAAGCTACGGGAGAAGTTGCCGCAGCTTCCTTTAAACATGTATCGCCGACAAGTGCGGCAATAGGAAGAAGCTTAAACGAGAAGCTTAGAAAGATTTATTTTGTGGAAGATGTGGAGGATATAGACAAAAGTCCTTTGGCGCTTGCTTATGCAAGGGCGAGAGGAACGGACAGAATGTCATCTTTCGGCGACTTTATAGCTCTGTCTTCAAAATGTGACGAGATTACCGCAAAATTAATCGCGAGAGAGGTATCGGACGGGGTTATAGCTCCGGATTATGAGCCTGAAGCCTTAGAGATACTTAAAAACAAGAAAAAAGGTAATTACTGTATAATTAAAATCGATAAAGCCTATGAGCCTGAAAGCCTTGAGAGAAAGCAGGTGTACGGGATAAGCTTTGAGCAGGGAAGAAATAATTATAAGATAAGTGATAAGGATTTTGAGAATATTGTTTCAAAAAATAAAAATTTAAGTAAAGAGGCTAAGCTTAATCTTACACTTGCTCTTATAACACTTAAGTATACTCAGTCAAACTCCGTTTGCTTTGCAAAGGACGGACAGGCGATAGGGGTCGGTGCGGGACAGCAGTCAAGAATACACTGTACCAGACTTGCGGGAGACAAGGCGGATATATGGCATCTTCGTCAAGCGGACAAGGTTTTGGGACTTAAGTTTAAACAGGGTATAGGAAGGGCTGACAGAGATAATGTTATAGACCTTTATATTTCCGACAACAGCGAACTTGTGTTGAAGGAAGGCGTATGGCAGAGCTTTTTTGAGACAAAGCCGGGAGAGTTCACTAAAGAGGAAAAAAAGACATATTTGGCACAGGTAGACGATGTTTGTCTTGCTTCCGATGCTTTTTTCCCTTTCGGAGACAATATAGACAGGGCAAAGCTCTCGGGAGTAAAGTATGTGGTGGAGCCCGGCGGTTCGGTAAGAGATGACAATGTTATAGAAAAAGCCGACGAGTACGATATGGTACTGTGTTTTAACGGTATGAGATTATTCCATCATTAAGGAGAAGTATGAGTAAGCAAAATGTTGCGGTACTTGTAAGCGGAGGCGGAACTAATTTACAGGCTCTTATAGATGCACAAAGCAGGGGAGAGTTTAAAAGTGCGAGGCTTAGTATTGTCATATCTAATAAGTCTTCGGCTTTTGCTCTTGAAAGAGCAAAAAAAGCGGGAATAAAGACAGAGTTTATAGCTTCAAAGGATGAAGAGAGCTTACTTAAATGTTTGAAAGACAATGACATAGACCTGCTTGTTCTGGCGGGATATCTGGCTATACTTTCGGATAATGTAATCAAAGCATACAGGGACCGGATAATAAATGTACATCCGAGCCTTATTCCGAGCTTTTGCGGAAAAGGTTACTACGGCTTAAAGGTTCATGAGGAGGCTCTTAAGTACGGTGTTAAGGTTAGCGGAGCGACTGTACATTATGTAAATGAGATTACGGACGGGGGAAAAATAATTTTTCAAAAAGCCGTGGAGGTAAAAGACGGGGACAGTCCGAAGGATTTACAGGAAAGAATTATGAAGGAAGCGGAGTGGATATTGCTTCCGAGGGCTACGGAATATGTTTGTGAGCAGATTTTAAAAGCCAAGGAGGATAAGTAATGAAAATTGGTGTAATCGGCGGCGGCGGGAGAGAGCATGCCATTGTAAAAGCCGTAAAAAAAAGCCCTTTATGTGAAGAGCTTTATGCCATTCCCGGAAACGGAGGAATGGAAGAAGCTGTCTGTGTTGAGGCTGATATAAAAAATATTGATTCGGTTCTTAATATCTGTAAGGAAAAGGCTCTCGATTATGTGATAGTTGCACCGGATGATCCTCTGGCGGCGGGGCTTGTCAATGTTTTGGAGGAAAACGGTATAGCCTGCTTCGGACCGCTTAAAGAAGCGGCTGTTATTGAGGCGAGCAAGGCATTTTCAAAGGATTTGATGAAGAAGTACAATATTCCGACTGCCGAATATGAGATATTTAAAGATGCAAACGAGGCGAAGAAATACTTGGAGGGGGTCAGCTTTCCTATAGTGGTAAAAGCCGACGGTCTGGCTCTGGGCAAAGGTGTTATTATAGCAAATACGAAAAAAGAAGCGTGTGAAGCTGTAGATGAGATGATGCTTGACAAAAAATTCGGGGAAAGCGGGAAAACCGTTGTTATTGAAGAGTTTTTGACGGGTCCGGAGGTTTCGGTTTTAAGTTTCACCGACGGAAATGTCGTGCTCCCTATGATGTCTTCCATGGATCATAAGAGGGCTCTTGACGGTGATGAGGGTCTTAATACCGGAGGAATGGGAGTGATAGCGCCTAATCCTTATTATACCGAAAAAATAGCCGAAGAATGTATGGAGAAAATTTTCAGACCTACAATAGAGGCAATGAAAAAAGAAAACCGTAAATTCAAGGGTTGTCTTTATTTCGGACTTATGCTTACCGACAAAGGACCTAAGGTAATAGAATATAATGCAAGATTCGGAGATCCCGAAACTCAGTGCATACTGCCCTTGTTAAAGACGGATTTGTTGGAAGTTATGCTTGCCGTTACGAATGAGAAGCTTGAGAGCTTAAGCCTTTTGTGGGAGGACAAGGCATCCTGTCTTGTGGTACTTGCAAGTAAGGGCTATCCGGAAAGCTATAAAAGCGGTTATGAAATAAAGCTTCCGGAGAATAAGGACGGCATTTATATAGCCGGAGCGAAAAGAGAGGGAGATAAGCTTTTGAGTACAGGCGGCAGAGTTTTGGGAGTAAATGCTCTCGGAAACAGCTTAAAAGAAGCTGTGGCTGCGGCGTACGAAAGGGTGAAGCTTGTTAACTTCGAGAATAAGTATTACAGAACGGATATAGGTAAAAAAGCTTTAGAGGTGTAAATGATGGTATATCGTATTTTTGTAGAGAAAAAAGATGAGTTGGCTTATGAGGCTAAGGCTTTGCTTGCCGATATAAGAAGCTTCCTCAATATTAAAACAGTGCAGACACTTAGAATAGTCAACAGATATGATGTTGAGGGCGTATCGGAGGAGGTGTTTAACGAAGCGGCAAGGCTTATACTTTCGGAGCCTCAGCTTGATAAGCTCTCAAAAAAGCTTGATTTAAAGGATAATGAGGAGCATTTTGTTGTAGAATACCTTCCGGGGCAATACGACCAGAGAGCGGATTGCGCCGCACAGTGTATACAGCTTGCCTCAAGAGGTAATAAACCGACTGTAAAAACGGCAAGAGTGTATGTCTTGGAAGGAAATATTTCAAAAGAGGATTTGGAAAAAATCAAAAAATACATAATAAATCCCGTAGAATCAAGACAGGCAAGCGATGCCGAATATACAAAGCTTGATATGGAATATGAGGCTCCGAAGGATGTCGAAAGCATAGAGGGTTTTATAGATTTTGACGATGTGAAGCTTGAAGAAATGCTTAGAAGCTTCGGTCTTGCCATGGACATGGACGATTTGAAGTTTTGTAGAGACTACTTTAAAACGGAGAAAAGAAATCCTACCATAACCGAAATCAGAATGATAGATACATATTGGTCGGATCATTGCAGGCATACAACATTTCTCACCAACATAGATAAAGTGAGTTTTGAGGATGAAAAGGTTGAAAAGGCTTGGAACAGATACCTTGAAACAAGGCGTGAGCTTGAAAGGACAAAACCCGTAAATCTTATGGACATAGCTACGATAGCGGCGAAGTTTTTAAAAAAAGCGGGTAAGCTTGACAAGCTTGATGAATCTGAAGAGATAAATGCCTGTACGGTTAAAATAAAGGTTGAAGTTAACAATAAAGAAGAGGATTGGTTATTGCTGTTTAAAAATGAAACACATAACCATCCTACGGAAATAGAGCCTTTCGGAGGAGCTGCCACTTGTATAGGCGGAGCCATAAGAGACCCTCTTTCGGGAAGAGCCTATGTCTATGCGGCTATGCGTGTAACGGGAGCGGCGGATCCTACCAAAAGCATGGAAGATACCATAAAGGGGAAGCTTCCGCAAAGAAAGATAGTAAGCACGGCGGCGGCAGGCTATTCGTCTTACGGCAATCAGATAGGGCTTGCGACCGGTATAGTTGATGAGATATACCATGAGGGCTATGCGGCAAAGAGGATGGAGATAGGTGCGGTTGTTGCTGCAACTCCTGCGGGCAACGTAAGAAGAGAGGTTCCTAAGAAAGGCGATAAGGTTATACTTATAGGCGGAAGAACGGGAAGAGACGGTTGCGGCGGAGCGACGGGTTCATCAAAAGCACATAAAGAAGAATCTCTTGAAAGCTGCGGAGCCGAGGTACAAAAGGGAAATGCGCTTGAAGAAAGAAAACTGCAAAGGCTGTTTAGAAACGAAGAAGCAAAATCCCTTATAAAAAGGTGCAATGACTTCGGTGCCGGCGGCGTGAGTGTCGCTATAGGCGAGCTTGCGGACGGGCTTTTTATTAACCTTGACAAAGTGCCGAAAAAGTACGAGGGTCTTGACGGAACCGAGCTCGCCATATCCGAATCTCAGGAGAGAATGGCTGTCGTTGTCGAGGATAAGGACGTTGAAAGATTTATAGAGCTTGCCTCCTCTGAAAACCTTGAAGCCACTTTGGTTGCGGAGGTTACGGATGAAAACAGGCTTGTCATGAAATGGCGTGACAAGGAAATTGTGAACATTAAAAGAGATTTTCTTAACTCGAACGGAGCAAGTAAGCACATAGATATTGAAGTTCCTAAGGCAAAGGATATAGACAGAAAAATTCCGACAAGCTTTAAAGAGGGATTTGAAGAGCTTGTAAAGGACCTTAATATCTGCTCAAAAAAAGGACTTAGTGAGAGATTCGACTCTACGATAGGAGCCGGAACGGTTCTTATGCCGTTTGGAGGAAAGTACCAAAAGACACCTATAGGGGCTATGGTAAATAAAATTTCCGTAGAAAAGGGCGATACAAGCACCTGTTCGGTAATGTCATACGCATACAATCCTTTCATAAGTGAAAAAGATCAGTATAAAGGTGCGTATCTTGCGGTTACGGAGTCTTTATGTAAGCTTGTTGCCGCAGGTGCAGCCTATAAGGATGTGTATTTGACATTCCAAGAGTATTTTGAAAGACTCGGAAAAGACAAAAAAAGATGGGCTAAACCTCTTGCCGCAATACTGGGAGCCTTGGATGCGCAGATGGATTTTGAGGTTGCGGCTATAGGAGGAAAGGACTCTATGAGCGGTTCTTTCGAGAACTTGGATGTACCTCCTACATTAGTGTCATTTGCCGTAACCACGGAAAACATAAACAATATAATTTCTCCGGAATTTAAAAAGGCGGGCTCGAAGGTTATGCTTTTGTCTGCAAAAAGGTCGGATGATGCAGACCTGCCGGATGCAAAGAGCCTTAAGGCTTTGTTCGGCTATATAGCTTCGAAAAACAAAGATATAGCGGCTATGTATACAGTGGGCTACGGCGGAGCGGCGGAACAGGTATTTAAGGCTTGTCTGGGTAACCGGCTGGGCTTTGAATTTGACTCTTCCTTAAGCTTGGAAAATTTATTCGACTATAACTACGGAAGTTTTATAATTGAGCTTTCAGAAGATATAGCCGATAACGAGATTGAATATTTGAAAGAGAACGGAATTGGCATAAAAACCTTGGGCTATGTGAGCGGTGATTATAACTTAAACTACAAGGGAGAGGCTCTTAGCATAGAAAGCCTTGAAGAGGGTTACGAAGAAAGGCTTGAAAAGGTATTTCCGGTGAAAGCGGGAAGCGAAACGGGCAAAGAAGTGCCTGAGTTTAGCTATGTTTCAAATGAGAAATATAGCGCAAAAATAAAGAGCATGAAGCCTAAGGTACTTATACCTGTATTTCCGGGAACAAATTGTGAGTATGACAGTGCAAAGGCTATAGCTTCGGCAGGGTTGGAGCCCGACATTGTTCTTATAAAGAACTTAAGTTCAAAGGACATAGAAGAGAGCATAAATGAGCTTGAAAGAAGGATTAAGGAGTCTCAAATTATATTTATACCGGGAGGTTTCTCGGGCGGAGACGAGCCTGACGGTTCGGCTAAATTTATAAGCTCGTTTTTCAGAAATCCGAGTATAAAAGAAGCTGTAAGCGATTTGCTTGACAACAGGGACGGCTTGGCGGCAGGTATATGTAACGGCTTTCAGGCGCTTATAAAGCTCGGACTGGTTCCTTACGGTAAAATAGTTGATATAGACGAAAGCTGTCCTACATTAAGCTATAACACTATAAGAAGGCATCAATCCATGATAGTCAGAACGAAGATCAGTTCTGACAAGAGCCCGTGGCTTATGAATGTTAATGTTGGAGATGTATACAATGTTGCGATTTCTCATGGAGAGGGCAGATTTATCTGTGATGAAAAATTGCTTAAGTCTCTTGCGGATAAAGGGCAGATAGTCACTCAATATGTGGATATAAACAATAGACCTACTATGGACATAAGCTATAACCCTAACGGCTCGGCATGGGCAGTTGAGGGAATATGTTCTCCTGACGGAAGAGTGTTTGGAAAGATGGGACACTCGGAGAGAATAGGCAAAGGTTTATATCAAAATGTTGAAGGAAATTACGACATAGGAATGTTCAGGTCGGCAAAGAAATATTTTGATATCTAATTTACAAAGGCTCGGTATGAAAGCTCAGTTTAGTTCATATCGAGCCTTTCAGATGCTGAAAAGAAAGTTTGAATTCGGGTTTGAAGGAACAAAAAAAGCCGACCAAAGTCGACAAACCTTAACTGGGCTAGATGGATTCGAACCATCGAGTGCAGGAGTCAAAGTCCTGTGCCTTACCGCTTGGCGATAGCCCAATAAAAAAAGGGTGGATAATGGGATTCGAACCCATGGCCTCCAGAGCCACAATCTGGCGCGCTAACCAACTGCGCTATACCCACCATATATACTTTAGAAAAGTACATAAAGCGGGTGATGGGAATCGAACCCACGTATTCAGCTTGGAAGGCTGATGTTCTACCATTGAACTACACCCGCATGAAAAATATGAAAATATGAGCCTGAAGGGATTCGAACCCCTGACCCTCGGCTTAGAAGGCCGATGCTCTATCCAACTGAGCTACAGACTCACAGAAAGTATACCGCAAAAAAAGCAATATAAATCGGGGTGACAGGATTCGAACCTGCGACCCTCTGGTCCCAAACCAGATACTCTAGCCAAACTGAGCCACACCCCGTAAAAAAAATAAGTTTGATGCATTTCTTGAATGCAAGAGAAATTATAACCAATAAGTAAATAAATGTCAACTGTTTTTTTGAAAAAATATTAAATTAGGTTTTCGATTTAATTTGTACTTGATATACTGATGTAAACAGCTAAGGGATAAAGTAGGAATATAGCCGAACGGGATAGGAAGGGAGAAGGTATTGTGGACAGAAGTTTAAAGGATTTGCAGCCTTGGGAATACTTGATGAAACAGGTCGTGTGGATGCAACCGGGGGAATTTAGAAACAAAAGGATGCCGAATGGCAAAGAAAAATGGTGGATATGGAATTGCGTGTTTCGGATATGGATGAATATAGAAGTATTGCTTTTTTCCATCATTTAACGATTAAGAAAATCGCTGATTAAGGGATGGCAATCGTTGACCGAAAGTTACGAATATGCTACTCTAAGTTTATTAGTTATTGTGATACGGGGGTTAAATGTCATAATGTCAAAAAATTTATTTTTAAATTTGCTGAAAGAGGATTTTAAGCGTAGATTATGGGTTTTTACATTAAGCTGCCTTACCTTTTTGCTTTTAATAGTTATGTCAACTGTAATAGACATAAGTTTAAACATCAATACCTATAATCAGGCACTAAATGCTAAGAAAGAGCCGATAGAGACGCTTATAGAAGTCAGAAATATGGAAATAGCGGAAGATTTTTCTTCTTTAATATCAAATCAAAACAACGTCTTAGGAACTTTTTTGTTGATATTGGCGCTGATAGTGGGTATTTCAGGTTTCAGATATGTGCAGAGAAAGAAGAGTATTGCTTTTTTTCATGGTTTGCCGATAAGAAGGGAGAAGCTTTTCTTGGTTATTACGGTGAGCAGCATTCTAATGGTCGCCCTTCCATATCTGGTGTCCCTTCTTATTGCAGCTGCTTTGGTTATTGTAAATACGGGAAATTATTCCGTGCTGTTAATGAGCATGCATAGTCTTGCGTATTATATAACTCTCTTTGCATTCGCATACATGACTGTGGTTTTAGCAACTCTTTTAACGGGAAATGTCGTACTTGCGGTATTCGGATCGGGGCTGATAAATTTTTTCCTTCCCATTGCCGAGAGACTTGCATCATGGTATATATCTGATTATTTTAAGACAGCATATATAGATTGGGGCTATGTTACACAGCTCATAGGTAATTCTTCAAGTTTTTTGTTTATTTATCCTATATCCGGACTTTCGGACTATGAGAAGATACTTGTGGCTTTACTCGGTACGGCGGTTTTCGGTATTATAAATTTGTGTGTGTATAAACTCAGAGTTTCAGAGGCTACGGAGAAATCGATAAGCTTTGATGCGGTAAAAATTCCTACAAAAATAATGGTGATTACGATTCTGTCTTTAATTGTGGCAAGGATTATGGACTTAAGTATCGGAGACAGTCTCGGTTGGAGTATATTCAGTATTGTTATAAGTTCTTTGATAGCTCATTGCACTATAGAAGCCGTATATAATTCAGATTTTAAAAAGCTTTTCAATAATCCTCTTCATCTTGTGATTTGCATTGCAATACCTTTGCTTTTTTTTAACATATTTTATTTTGACTTAATCGGATATGACAGGTATATTCCGCCTTCGGATTTTCTTGAAAGCGGAGCCGTTTTCTCTCAGGTTCTGGAAGAAAATATACTTCCGTATGCAGAAACACTGAAGGAAGTAGAAGACAGAACCCCTTCCATGTATAGCGAAGAATTGACAACTAAGGTTATAAAGAGAATGAAAATTAAAAACAAAGAATTGTTTTTGAGACTGGCGGTAAAAGTTGTGGAGGAAGCGAAGGAAACGGATGAGTATAAAAGTGTTTTTCCGAATAACGAGATAATTCTTTGTTACAATCTCAAGGGAGGAGGGCATGAGCTGCGAAGATATAATGTTTCGTGGGATGATGTGGAAGAAATTTTAACCGAGATATATGTAGATGAGGATTATAAGAAAGGAGCTTACCCTATACTTGATAAGGATGCTTCGGATATAGTATCTTTTGATTATAATTATCCTGATACCCCGGAGGGAATGCTTTCGCTGAGTAAAGACCGACATGTAAAAATACAGGATAAAAAACAAGTAAGAAAGCTTGTTGAAACATATAAAAATGATTTGTTAAAGTTTACATTGGAAGATAAAGAAAAGGAATATCTTGTCAGCACAATAAGATTTAACGACGAAGAAAGCGAGAGAGTGCTTGACGAGTTTATCAAGGAAAATATGTTACGCAATGAGAACGATTTTAATGTGGATAATGCCTCCGATGTATATGAGGGTAAAGGATATTATCCGGTGTATTCGGGATTTGAAAGTACCTTGGATATGCTCAGGGAGTTGGAAGTACAGCCGGAGCTTGATGTTAATACGGAAAATATTCATAGTGTGAGCATTTACGGAGATAGTGATGACAAGTGGACCGAGGAGACTTTTTATGAGCCTGAAGAAATGAAAGAGCTTATAAGGATTATGCTGGAAGAGAAAACACCGTATAAAATCTACAGCTATAACTATAATGTCGTCAGAAAACATATTGATGTAAGAATTGAAATGAAAGATGGCACCTTTATGGACGGTGTATTTCTCATAAGAGAACTTACTTTACCTGATTTTGTAAAAGAGAGGCTGAGTAAGTATGAGTAATTTAAAATTAAAATAAATAGGGATATTCCCTATAACCGCATAGGCAAGGCACCGAATTTTCTGTTATCAAATTTAAAAAACAGAAAGCTTCGGTGCTTGTTTATGTACATATTGTTATTGCAGAAGTTGCAAAATGAAAAAAGAAATCACAGTAAAAACGGCTGCTATAATGCTCATTGCTACAGAGCCTTTCAAGAATCCGATGAAATGGAACTTGTAATTTTTGTTTCCTTTGCAGTCTTCCGTTTTGGGCAAAACAAAATATTTGAATGATAAAAGGCAAATAAACAGCCAGTCGACAATTATTAAATCAACCACATTCCAAGCCATACAAATAATCCATAAATGAACAAATATTTTTCTGAAAGACGGTGCTTGTCCTTTATATTCCAAGATTGCGAATATTATCAATAAGCCGAAAAGTACGGCAAAGCTGAGAGTAGAAAAAAGCAGTCCGTATTTCTTATGTGTTTTCGAGGGCTTCGGTACATCGGCAATTTTCCTTACATCTTCAGGATAGTCATGTTCAATAGTAAAAGGGAACACTCTGATAGATACAGGCAGAATAATTACCCAAAGCAATGACCAGATAAGTGCTTCGGTTAAAATTACATTAACATTCAAGGGCATACCTCCTAATCTGAATTTATTGTAGTATATCATTTTTTTCTCGAGTTTTGTAGACCTAACTGTTTCTTTTTGGCAAGGAAATTTAAAGGAATTCAGCCATGGGAATACTTCCATGGAGCTTGCCAAGTAAGGCGGCAAAATTTTCGTTATCTGATTTAAGAAAGCAGAAAGCTTAGGTGCTTATTTGCATATGTTATTTTCGTTTTAAAAGTTCTTTGGATGCATTGACGAAGTACAATTAATATTATATTATGTATTTAGATAAATACCTTTAAAATTTATAAAAAAACAAAAAGGTACAACGTATATGAAAAAGAAACAGTTGGTAATTTTGTTAAGTTCTTTGTTGCTCACAGGAGCAAGTTTTGCAGCTTTTGCAAATTACGAAGAGGTAAATGTAAACTATACCGGCTCAAATAAAGGGTACTTCGGTGCTAAGAAGCCGACAGACGGCATGAGGGCGTGTATGTAAATACCTTTGGAGAAAATAACAAGGTCACAAACAAAAAAGAGGAAAAGGTGGAAAATCCAAACAAAGGAAAATGGAAATGTTTCGAAATCGGATTTACCGACTGCGGAAGAGGAAAAAGAAAGCAATAATACTAGATTTGGTGGTGATCTAGATGCAGAAAAAGCAAGGGAAGACTTTGTAAAGGATTGGAAAGGCGGAATAGAGTGATGATAAAAAAGAAATTTATATTCATTATCGATATATTGACAGCAATTTTATTGCTTTTACAAATGGAATCTTTGACGCTCTATATACTGGAGAGGCTTGATTCCTTGGGAGGTCGTACCCTTTTTTCTATTTTAGCATACTACCAATGTGAAGGAGTTATTCTTGATATTAGTTTTTCTCCGGTCGGGAAAATATTTATACTAGCCGTTTTTATCCTGTTTTCTATGAATTTTGTAGTAGTAATATTTAATTATTATGAACATAATATTTGTTATATGGAGGCTAATAGAGTATGGATATCTGATTGTAGGGATAATGATACGCTAAGCTTACATGCAGGTCTGCGGAAAGTGCAGATATTATTGCCTATATATAATAAAAGAGTTGAGCTGGTTATATCAAAAGCAAGGGAAGTATAATGAACTATTGCTTGAATTGAGTAATGAGTGTTTAACGATAGAGAAACCGAAGGATAAGGAGGAAAAAGCTATGCTTAAAAAGAGTATTATGATAGCTTTAGATATAATTACAAGTATTATGCTGGCGCTTAAAATAGAGTCCTTAGTAGACTATTTGACGTATATGCATACACTTACTTTATTAGGTCTGTCGGAAGGAGATTATTTATATTATGAGTCTTCTTTTGGAATTATAAGTGATGTATACAGGAGTTTACCTTATATACTTATTTTCGGCGATTTTGTATTGTATATACTCAACATTACTCTGACAGTTATAAAAATAGCGGACTTTAAAGAGGGAAAGGAGATTATACCTAAAGTTTGGTATAGACTGTTTATTTTAGTAAATATAATATTCGTTATATGGAAATCGGCAGATTATATAAGGCTTATAATCAGATTTTCGTAATAAGAGCTACAAAATGCTTTGTTCAGGTAAGCGATTTGTAAGTGATAAGACGTAACAAAAAAATCGGCATATTCGCTTGATGCGTGATGCCGTTTTTTGTTGCAAATTTACAGCGTAAGTTTTCTGTATTTTATTGACTGTATAAAAAGAATATGCTATACTATGTGTACTAATTATTGTAGTACACATGGAGAGGTGGTAAAATGATAATACTTGATGTTAAAGATAGGAGGGCTATATATGAGCAGGTTATCGACAAGCTTTCGCATCTTATGTTGATGGGGATCTTAAAGCCCGAGGAAAAGCTTCCTTCCGTAAGGACGCTTGCTACGGAGCTGTCGATAAATCCGAATACAATTCAAAGAGCTTATATAGAGCTGGAGAGAGAAGGGTATATCCATTCGGTAAAAGGAGTGGGAAGCTTTGTTTCCGATTTGAAAGGTCTAAAGGAGCTGAAAAAAGAAGAAACATTAAAAGAAATAGAGGCTATATTGCATAAAACACTGTCGTTCATTCCGAAAGATGAGCTTATAGGCAGGATAGAAAAATTATACAATGAGCAGGGAAGGGGTACAAGAGAATGATAGAGGCTAAGAATTTAAGTAAAAATTTTGACGATATAAAAGCTCTTGATGACATAAACGCTACGATTAAGGAGGGCAATGTATTCGGGCTTATAGGAACCAACGGAGCCGGTAAAAGCACTTTCCTGAAGCTGGTTTCGGGAGTTTTACGTCCCGACAAGGGTGAAATACTTGTTGATGAAGAGAAAGTATATGAGAATATAAAAGCAAAAGAAAAGTTCTTTTATATATCGGACGACCAATATTTTTTTCCTAATTCAAGACCGCTTGATATGATGATATTCTATAAAACGATTTATCCGAATTTTGATGAAGCCTTGTTTAAAAAGCTTTTGTCGAGTTTTGAGCTTGATTTAAAAAGAAAGATAAATACCTTCTCGAAGGGTATGAAAAAACAGCTAAGTATCATACTGGGTTTATCGGCAAATACAAAGTATATTTTATGCGATGAGACCTTTGACGGACTGGATCCGGTTATGCGACAGGCGGTAAAGAGTTTATTTGCACAGAGCATAGAGGACAGAGGGCTTACACCTATTATAGCTTCTCATAACTTAAGAGAGCTTGAAGATATCTGTGACCACATAGGTTTGCTGCATAAAGGCGGAATACTGCTTTCAAAAGACATATCCGAGCTTAAGGTTAATATCCATAAGGTTCAGTGTGTATTCAATTCTCCTATTGATATAAGCAGTATGAGTGATTTGGACATAATACAGAGCAGAACGATAGGAAGCATACATACTTTGACCATAAGGGGTACCGAAGAGTATATAAGAAACAAAATAGTTGCTTATGAGCCTATATTTTACGAAATGATTCCTCTAAGTCTTGAGGAAATATTTATAAGTGAAACGGAGGTTAAGGGTTATGACATCAAAAAACTTATTTTTTAATTTGATGAAAGAGGATTTTAAACGCAGATTATGGGTTTTCACAGTAAGCTGTCTTACCTTTTTACTTTCTTTAGTGCTGGTAACGGCAATAAACATAAGCCTTAACATTAACAGAGAGTACGGGATGATGTTTGATGATTCAAATCATGTAGACCCTATAGCTATGAGAAATGCGCAGATAGTTGTAGACTTTTCAAAGATAGTTTCAGATCAAAATATATTTCTGGGAACTTTTTTCCTTATATTGGCGCTGGTAGTCGGTATATCCGGCTTTAGATATGTACAAAAGAAGAAGAGCGTTGATTTTTTTCACAGTATTCCCGTGAAAAGAGAGAAGCTTTTTCTTGTCACCGTGGTGAACAGCCTTTTGATGGTTGCCGTTCCTTACTTGGCATCCGCTTTTATTGCGGCTGTTTTGGTTTTGATAAACACAGGTGAATTTTCTGTGTTTTTAACGGTTATATATAGCTTTGCATATTATATACCTTTGTTTGCATTTGCCTACATGACGGTGGTTTTGGGAACGCTTCTTACAGGTAATGTGGTTCTTGCCGTACTGGGATCGGGAATATTAACCTTTTATATTCCTGTCGGTGTATCCGTGATCATGTGGTATATGACGGAGTTTTTTAAAACGGCATATATTGACGAAGAGTATATCATGCAGGCTTTGGGTAATTCTTCAAGCTTCTTATTGATATATCCGATATCAGATATATCGGATTATACAAGAATGTTTATAGGTCTCGCAGGTGCACTTGTTTTCGGAGTAATAAGCCTTTATGTTTATAAGTTCAGGGCTTCGGAATCTGCGGGTAAATCAATGAGCTTTAAAGTGACAAAAGCGCCTATAAAGATGTTGGTTGTCATTCTTCTATCCGTGCTTGTTGCTATGATGTTCTATATGAGCATGGATAAGAGTATAGGCTGGGCTATATTCGGTATTATTATAAGCTCTTTGATAAGCCATTGTGCATTTGAGGCTATATATAATTCTGATTTTAAAAAGCTTTTCGATAACCTCGGTCACCTTTTAATATGTGTGGTGATTTCCGTTCTGTTCTTTCTTACATTCCGCTTCGACTGGACAGGATATGACAGATATGTACCGTCGGAAAGCTCACTTGAAAGCGGAGCGGTGTACTCCGTGGTATTGGAAGAAAATTGGAATTCTTATGCCCGGACCCTAAAAGAAAGAGATAATTATGCATATTATTACGAATCAAATGATTTGAGAGCCCGAATACTGAAAAGAATGAACATAAAAAATAAAGAGCTGCTCTTAAAATTATCAAAAAGATTGACTGAAAAGATAAAGTCAGGTGAGTACGAGTATGATTATTATTATGACAAGGCTATAATTATTTCTTATAAGCTTAAGGGTGGAGGTCGTAAACTGCGAAAATACAATGTGGGATGGAAGGATGTGGAAGACATTCTTTCCGAGATATATGCGGATGCGGATTATAAAAAAGGTACGTACCCTATACTTGAAACGGAGGCTTCCGATATAGTTTCTTTTGATTATAATTCTGCATATATACCAAGTATCTCCAATTTTTCCAACGAGGAAACGGAAGGGGACAAGCATGTGAAGATAACAGATAACAAACTCGGAGTCGAGCTTGTTGAGGCGTATAAGAGTGAGCTTTTAGAGCTTACGACGGAGGACAGAAAAAAAGAATACCCCATTGCTGCAATAAGATTTAATAACCGGGAGAGCGAGGAGGTACTTAAAGAGTACGTCAAAGTAGCTAAAAAAAGAAAAGACAGCAGCGAATATAATATTCCTAATGTATATGAGGAAATAGGATACTATCCTATATATCCTAAGTTTAAAAAAACCATAGAAATCCTCAAAAAAATGGGGGTTTATGAAGAGTTGGGCTTTGATTCCAAAGACATTGAAGCTGTTAATATTTATTTACATGATACATATTATGAAGTAGGTAGAGTATCCTTTAACAAACCTAAGCAGGTGGATGAACTTGTGGGGCTTGTCATAAATGCCGAATTACCGTATTCAAATATTGAGTATTTGAATAACAACGAGGAAAGGCTGTTTGGGGTAGGATTTGTGCCGTATAACTCTATAGAGTTAAATAAGAATCTATATATTAAAAAATCCGTGCTTCCCGATTTTGCAAAGGAAAGGCTTAAAGAAAATGAGTAATTTGACAACTCTGTGTTATATAGAAAAAGACGATTCCTATCTTATGCTGCACAGGATAAAGAAAAAATCCGACATAAACGCCGGAAAATGGATAGGGGTCGGAGGACATTTTCTTGAAAACGAGTCTCCCGAGGAGTGCCTTTTAAGAGAAGTAAAAGAGGAAACGGGGCTTACACTCCTTAATTGGAGTCTCAGAGCGTTGATTACCTTTTGCTCGGATGTTTGTAAAACAGAGTATATGTTTTTGTATACCGCCGATAAATTCGGCGGCATACTGCCTGATAAAAATTATAACGATGAGGGCGAGTTGGAATGGGTTAAAAAGGAAGACATAGGAAAGCTTAGACTATGGGAAGGGGACAGGATCTTTCTTGATTTATTGCAAAAAGAGGAAAAGTTTTTTTCATTGAAGCTGTCTTATATTGAGGATAAGCTTGTTGAAGCCGTTAAGGACGGAACACCGATTCTCTTAGATACATAAGATTTTATCATTCATCCCCTAGGATGAATTTATAAAGAAGGTAGGAAAGTTATATAATAAGCTGCTAAGGAGGTTAAGGGGTTATGAGGTCAAAAAACTTATTTTTCAGTTTGATGAAAGAGGATTTTAAACGTAGATTATGGGTTTTCACGATAAACTGTCTTGCTTTTTTTCTATCTGTAATAATGGTAAACGCAATAAGTATAAGCCTTGAAATGAATCAAAACTATGGGGCAATCTACGGAGAGGGAATACAAGTTAATCATATAGCAATCAGAAATGCGAATATAGTAGAGGGATTCTCTATCTTGGTTTCGAAAAATAATATTTTTCTTGGAACATTTTTCCTTATATTGGCACTGGTAGGGGGGATATCGGGTTTCAGATATGTACAAAAGAAGAAAAGCGTAGATTTTTTTCATAGCTTACCTATAAGAAGAGAAACACTAAGAAGAGAAACACTTTTTTTTTGTTACAGTCGTTAACAGTATTCTGATGGTTGCCGTTCCTTATCTTGTGTCCACCTTTATTTCGGCTGTTTTTGTACTGCTGATTACAGGTGATTTCTCGGTTTTTTTGATTATTATCCGCAGCTTTATATATTATATATCATTGTTTATGCTTGCATATATGACGGTGGTGCCTGCAACCCTTTTTACCGGCAATGTAGTTCTCGCGGTTTTCGTTTCGGGAATGTTGACCTTTTATATTCCTGTTGCAGCAGCTGTGATTATGTGGTATACGGAAAGCTTTTTCGCAACATCGTATATAGACTGGAATTATGTTGTGCAGGTTACGGGAAGTTCTTCTGGTTTTTTGCTTATTTATCCTATATCGGGGCTTTCAACCTATACCAAAGTGCTTGTAGGTTTAGCGGGCAGTGCGGTTTTAGGTGTAATCAGCTTATATGTATATAAGCTGAGGGTGTCCGAATCATCGGACAAATCCGTGAGCTTTAAAGCAGTAAAAGCTCCTATAAAAATGCTTATAGTTATTCTTTTGTCTGTATTTGTTGCCAAGATTTTCTATGACAGTCTGTATGATAGCCTTGTTTGGGCTATATTCGGTATTATCATAAGTTCTTTGATAAGCCACTGTGCTATAGAAGCTGTATATAATTCGGATTTTAAAAAGCTTTTTGATAATCTTCTTCACCTTCCGATTTGCTTAGCAGTGGCAATGGTTTTCTTTTTTACTTTCTATTTTGATCTTATCGGATATGACAGATATGTACCGTCGGCAAGCTCTCTTGAAAGCGGAGGGGTATTTTCTCGTGCTTATGAAGAAAACTTCGGCTTCTATACTAAAACCGTAAAAGAGAGAGATAAAGTTATATATTGGGACAATTATTCGGATGCTTTGAGAACCGAGATAGTAAAAAGAATGGAAATAAAGGATAAGGAGTTGTTTTTAGAACTGTCGAAAAGATTGGTGGATGAGGTGCGTTCCGACAGAGATTATTTTGATTATCGTGACAGTGCTATAATTCTTTGTTATAACCTTAAAGGTGGAAGGCAAAAACTTAGAAGGTTTAGAGTTTCGAGACAAAAAGTAGATGATATCCTTATGAAAATACATGATGATGAAGGCTATAAAAAAGGACTCTACCCTATACTTGAGACAAAAGCATCCGATATAGTTTCCTTTGATTACAATACTTTGGGATACGGGAAGGACTTTATTTCCAATAACAACGTAGAAGA
Source organism: uncultured Lachnospiraceae bacterium (assembly GCA_963522175.1). Classification (GTDB taxonomy): domain Bacteria; phylum Bacillota; class Clostridia; order Lachnospirales; family Lachnospiraceae; genus CAKAHY01. The sequence continues at coordinate 99,984 of CAUQXC010000006.1, read as the reverse complement.
CAAACATATAGAAATAACTGACAAAGAACTTGGTACCAAGCTTATCGAAACTTACAAAAACGAACTTCTAAAGTTTACGGCACAAGAACGAAATATGGAATATCCCGTTGCGACCATAAGGTTTAATAATGAGGAAAGCGAGAGAGTGCTTAAAGAATATGTCAAAGAAGGAAAGGGGCAATACTCCGGTTTATATGCAGGTAATAATATAGCCGATGTATATGAAGATGTAGGGTACTATCCGATATATCCTACATTTGAAAATACTATAAAAATACTTGAAGCATTTGGTGTGGCAAAAGAAGCAAGCGAATTTGATTTGAAAAACGTTGAAGGTATTAAAGTTTATATGACTGTAGATAATACGAATTATGAAGAAATCTTTTACGAGACGGAACAAATGAAGGAACTTTTAAAGCTTATGATAAATGCTGATTTGCCTTACGGAAATACCGAGTATATGACGAGAAACGGTGAGGATTTGATTGTGATAAGAATTTTAGTAAAGAATGAAGGTGAGCTTCAGGCAGGTACTTATATTTTAGGATCTTTACTTCCTGATTTTGTGAAGAAAAGATTGGAGAGCTATAAGAAGTAGTCAAGCTTAGCTAAAATAAAAGAATTAGGAGAATCAGGGTGATGGAAAAGTCGACTTTTGAAAGAATATATGAAGTTGTAAAACGTATACCTAAAGGAAAAGTTGCAAGCTACGGACAGATAGCTAAGCTTGCCGGAAACCCGAGGTGGGCAAGAGTTGTAGGCTATGCTTTGCATGTTAATCCGGACCCTGAAAGAATACCCTGCTACAGAGTGGTAAACAAAGAAGGAAGGGTCAGCAAAGCATTTGCTTTCGGAGGTGAAAATAAGCAGGTTGAGCTTTTGAAGGCGGAAGGAGTCGGATTTATAAAGACAAATTCCGGCGAAAAAGAATGTTTTGTAGATATGAATAAGTATATGTGGGATGTTCCTGATGAGTATACAAGCTTTATTTAATTCTCCAAAAGCTTGACTAATATATTCGCTTGTGCTATAGTACAACGGATAGAGATGTCGAGGTCTCTTTTTTTTGACCTCAAGACTTTGCAAACAATTTCAATCTAATAAGTGGAGGTGTTACTGTGCGTACTAAAATCACTCTGGCTTGTACAGAATGCAAGCAGCGTAATTACAATACGACAAAGGATAAGAAAGCTCATCCTGATCGTATGGAAACAAAGAAATATTGTAGATTCTGCAAGGCTCATACAATGCATAAAGAAACAAAGTAGGAGACTGTATAATGGCAGAACAAGGCAAGGAAAAGAAAACAAATTTTATAAAGGGTCTTAAGGCTGAGTATAGAAAAATCATCTGGCCGAAGAAGGAAGAGGTTTCAAAGCAGACTGCGGCGGTTGTTGTTTGCTCGCTTATACTCGGAGCTTTGATAGCCGGTCTTGATTTCGCCTTTAAGACAGGGTTAAGTTTTATTATCAAGTAGAGAGGGTCGATGTATGGCGCAAGCAGAATGGTATGTGGCTCATACTTACTCGGGCTACGAGAATAAAGTTAAAGCGGATATTGAAAAAACGATTATAAACAGAGGCTTGGAAGATCAAATTTTAGAGGTTTGTGTTCCTTTGCAGTCGGTAGTTGAAGTTAAAAACGGTTCTGAAAAAGTTACGGATAAAAAGCTTTTTCCGGGGTATGTACTCGTACACATGGTTATGAACGATGAAACATGGTATGTGGTAAGAAATACCAGAGGAGTTACGGGCTTTGTAGGTCCAGGAAGCAAGCCGGTTGCATTGACTATTGATGAAATCTATAATTTGGGACTTGGCGAAGGATTTTCACTTTCTGAAACAAAAGAAAAGAAAGTGATACTTGATTTTGCTGTAGGTGACTTGGTGCTTGTAACAAAGGGACCGTGGGAAGGAACCAAGAGCAATATTACGGCTGTCAATGAACATAAGAAGAGCGTTTCTTTAAATGTAGAGATGTTCGGAAGAGAGACCAAGGTTGAGATCGGTTTTTCGGATATTAAAAAATGCTAAAACAATAGTTTTACAGATACAATAAGACACGTGCTTCGACAAAGATTCGAGGCGTGGGAGGGGTTTGTCCCGAAATTACCACAAGGAGGTGCCAAAATGGCAAAGAAAGTAACAGGATATATTAAATTACAGATTCCGGCAGGCAAGGCAACACCGGCCCCACCTGTTGGACCGGCATTAGGTCAACACGGTGTAAACATAGTTGAGTTTACAAAGCAGTTTAATGCAAAGACAGCAGATCAGGGAGATCTTATCATTCCTGTAGTTATCACTGTTTATGCAGACAGAAGCTTCAGCTTCATCACAAAAACTCCGCCGGCGGCAGTACTGTTAAAGAAGGCTTGTAACATCAAGTCAGGTTCGGGTGTGCCGAATAAGACAAAGGTAGCTACAATAACAAGAGCTAAACTTGAAGAGATTGCAACATTGAAGATGCCGGATCTTAACGCGGCAAGTATTGAGGCGGCTATCAGCATGGTTGCAGGTACGGCTCGTTCAATGGGAATAACAGTACAGGACTAATTTAGGAGGAGAATAAAATGAAACGTGGAAAAAGATATTTAGAAGCTGCTAAATTGGTTGATCGTGCAAATTTATATGATAGTGTAGAAGCTATCGCGCTTATTAAGAAAACAGCAGTTGCAAAGTTTGATGAAACAGTAGAGTTACATATTCGTACAGGTTGTGACGGACGTCACGCAGACCAGCAGATAAGAGGAGCTGTAGTTTTACCTCACGGTACAGGTAAAACCGTTCGTATCTTGGTATTTGCAAAGGGACCTAAGGCTGATGAGGCCCTTGCGGCAGGAGCGGACCATGTAGGAGGAGAGGAATTGATTCCGAGAATCCAAAACGAAGGTTGGTTGGATTTTGACGTTGTAGTAGCTACACCTGACATGATGGGCGTTGTAGGTCGTTTGGGTAAGGTTCTCGGACCTAAGGGTCTCATGCCTAACCCTAAAGCAGGAACGGTTACTATGGATGTAACGAAGGCTATAGATGAAATTAAAGCAGGTAAGGTGGAGTATCGTCTTGATAAGACAAACATTGTCCATGTACCTGTAGGTAAGGCTTCATTTACGGAGGATCAGTTAAAGGATAACTTCCAGGCTATCTTGGATGCCATAATTAAAGCTAAACCTAGCGCACTTAAGGGTGCATATTTAAAGAGCGTTATTTTAACAAGCACTATGGGTCCCGGAATAAGACTCAATGTTGCAAAGTTGATGGCGTAATTAAAAAAAGTATTGACATTACATAATTGTAATGCTAGTATACTCACAGTATTGACTGCCAAAGACAGTAGGTGCCCGAAGGGCATAAGCTTAGTCGCCTACCGAGGATAGTAAAGCTTATACAAATTTTTTTGTTATCAGTGTGCCTCATTGTCTTTAGATAATGGGGCATTTTTTAGGAGCTAACCTCCCGCAGTTATACTTAATAAAATAAGGAGGAATGGAAATGGCAAAGGTTGAGTTAAAGCAGCCGGTTGTTAAAGAGATTTCGGAATTGTTAAACGGTGCCGCTTCGGCTGTAGTAGTAGACTATCGCGGTCTTACGGTTGAGCAGGATACACAGTTACGTAAAAATCTCAGAGAAGCCGGTGTTACTTATAAGGTATATAAGAACACAATGATTCGTTTTGCTACAAAAGGAACAGAATTTGAAGGATTGGATGCTTACCTTGAAGGACCTACAGCACTTGCTGTATCAAAGGATGATGCTACAGCACCTGCAAGAATTCTTCAAAGCTTCGCTAAAACAGCACCTGCTTTGGAGCTTAAGGCAGGCGTAGTTGAAGGAACGGCTTACGACACGGCGGGAATCAAATTGATTGCTGAAATTCCGTCAAGAGACGAGCTTCTCGGAAGACTTCTCGGAAGTATACAGTCACCTGTTACAAACTTCGCTCGTGTTCTTAATCAGATCGCTGAACACAAGGAAGCGTAGCAACATAGCCTTAGGGCTTAAGTAAAAAATTAAAAATAATCAGAATAAATAATTATGGAGGAATATTATAATGGCAAAGTTAACAACTGCAGAGTTTATCGAAGCAATTAAAGAGTTATCAGTATTAGAGCTTAACGAGTTGGTAAAGGCTTGTGAGGAAGAGTTTGGAGTATCGGCAGCAGCAGGAGTAGTTGTTGCGGCAGCAGGTGCAGGCGCAGCGGCAGCTGAGGAGAAGACTGAGTTTGACGTAGAGCTTACAGAGGTTGGTTCTGAGAAGGTTAAGGTTATAAAGGTAGTTCGTGAGGCTACAGGCCTTGGACTTAAGGAAGCTAAAGACCTTGTTGACGGAGCTCCTAAGGTTCTTAAGACAGAGGTTTCTAAAGAAGAGGCTGAAGATATCAAGAAGAAACTTGAAGAAGTTGGAGCAAAGGTTACTCTTAAGTAATTTAGTATCTATAGAAAAAAGCTTGGCGTTTTGCCAAGCTTTTTATATGTTTTAGTTTCCGCCCCACAACGCAAAGGTATAAACTGCTACCGCGTTTTCGAAAAGGACAGTTGCTGACCCTTTCATACTTTCATCAAAATATAGTACGCAGTAATAGTCGTATCGTTTGTTTCCTTCCTGAACTGTACGAGCTTCAAAAACTTCATGTTCTTTACCAAGGATAGCTGTAACCTGTTCGTAAGTCATGCCGGTATGTACTTTGCTGAAAAGGTCAGCGTTAATAAATTTTCTATTGCCGGCATTCATATCTATATATTCGCCTTTGGTATTGAACCTGTAACCGTCAGGAGCAATGCCCGGAAGAGAATTTATATAGCCGATTTTGTCGATATCACCGCTTATCCAATACCAGACACCGGTATTATTGTCTAGAACCCACTCGTTGTTCGCATACTGTCCGTTATCTTTTACATAAGACCATAAAGTGTTATATCCCGGGGTATGCACCCATTGACCTGCAAAAACAGGTAAGGTCATAACGGAAGAAAGAATTACACTTGATAACAGTAAAACGGCTTTTTTCATATAGAATCCTCCTTAATAAAATTTTTTTAGTATAAATACTGGAAACAAGCAAGATGTATCATTGCTTATTAATAATTATAGCAAAAAAATAAGAAAAATTCAATACTTTATTTATTTCCATAAAGGAGTCTTGCTGTACACATGTCCGTCCAAATAAATTATCGAAACGGTGGAGTTTGCATCAGAGCTGTAGTATAAAACAGGGTAAACATCAAGCTGTTTATTACTTTCGGGATAGGAGTCGGATTTATATACCTCGTGCTCTTTTCCGAGTATGGAATAAACCTGTTCGTAGCTCATATTCAAATGAACATTATCACAAAGCTCGGGAGTTATAAAACGCCTTCCGTCAACCTTCATATCTACATACATTCCCTTGGAATTGTAGAGGTATCCGTCTTTTGAAATTCCCGGAGTAAGGGGAAGGAACCCTTTTGTTAGCCCTTTTTCTATCCAATACCAGTTGTCGCCGTCTTTAATCCATTCCTCGTTTGCGAAACTGCCGTCATCTTTTTTATAATTCCACATATCGCTTGCCAACTCGGATCTGACCCATTCTCCTGAAAAAGCCGGAAAGGATGCGGAAACCGAAAACAGCAATGTCGATAAAAATAAACCGATTTTTTTCATTTATATCTCCTTTTGCAGAGTAGAAAGTTCAAATACTGTTTCTTAAAAATCCAATTGATAGTTGTATTTCTTTAAAAGTTTGGCTGCGAGCTCACAGGCATCCGAGTCGTAAAATTGTATTCTTAAAACGCCTTCGCCCAGCTCTCTGTTATGATTAATACCTATATTTTTAATATTTATAGAATGTGAACTCAATATGGTAGCTATTATGGATATAGCGCCCGGGTTATCCGGTACATGAACCGAAAAAGAGTTCTTGGAACTGATAAGCCCAACATTCTCATCGGGAAAGGTATTTCTGTAAGCCTTTGATTTTTCAAATAAATCATATATGGCGCCGGACTTACCCGAAGTTAAGTCGTTGCGCACCTTACAAAGTGAATCTATATAATTATCAAGCATATCGATGATGGGAGATCTGTTGGTTTCACAAATCTGTTCCCACATAACAGGGGAAGCCGAGGCTATTCTTGTTATATCCTTAAAGCCTCCGGCGGCAACCCTCTTCATTACCTCGTCCTCATAATCGCAGTCCTGTACAAGATTAACAAGACTTGCCGCAATTATATGAGGCAGGTGGCTGATACCGGCAACTACTATGTCATGCTTTCGGTAATCTATTATAAAAGGGATGGATTTAATTGTTTTTAAAAGCTCTTCCAGACGAAGGACATCGCTTCTTTTCACCTTGTCTCCGGGAGTGAGCATATAATATGCATTTTCAAGGAGCAAGGGGGTTGAGGAGTCATAGCCTGTTTTTTCGGAGCCCGCCATAGGGTGACCGCCGATAAAGTTTCTTTCCAATCCGAGAGCGACAGCTACCTTGTGTATGGATGCTTTTGTGCTGCCTACATCCGTTATAATTATATTATTCTTAATGAAAGGCTTTATTGCTTTTAAGTAATCTTCGTTATATTCAACCGGAGCACACAAAAAAATTATATCCGCACAAGCGATATTTTCATCTATCTTATCCTGTATATAATCTACAATGCCTTCAGACTTCGCTTTTTCAAGCCTTGTCTTGGAAAGATCGTATGCGTATATTGTGGAAGTCGGGATATATTTCCTGATAGACTTGGCAAGAGAGCCGCCTATCAAGCCCAAACCAATAAAAACAAAGATATTATTCATATATTTTCCTGTTATTTTTTGTTTATAAAGTTTGCGAATGCTTTCACTAAGTATAATCCATAGTAAGAAAAAAGACAATACAAAAAATGCACATAAAAAAGCTGCAGTACTCAAATTTGGTACTCACAGCTTTGGTTTTATTTTTTGAATAATTTTTGGAAAAATCCTTTCTTTTCCGGAGCGGCAGGCATACCGCCTCTTACACTCTTGATTTCGGTTATGTAAATTCCGCTTACGACGGCTTTGACTTCCGTTTTAAGAGGAAGCACTTGGAAAACCTTATCGTCAGCCATAAGGGTCATAACCTTGGGACCGACCTTTGCTTTAACAACAGGGACTTTTGTCCATCTGAGATATTTCGGCATTTGATCATATACTATTTTGGGAAGCCCGGAATCCTTGACTTTCATTTTCTTTTTATCTATGACAAGCATACTGACAATCTGCTTATGGGCTTCTATTGCAGCCTGTTGTTCTGTTTGTTTTTCCTGAAGCTTTCTTCCCGCGAAGTACAATCCAACCAAGATGGCTGTCAAAACGAGAAGAACTACTATGATAACAGTAAGAAGTGTGTTCGACAATTCTAAATCCTCCGTATTCTTTATCGTATATTAACTTTATTATTATATCAGAAAACAAAAAAAAATCAAGTTATTACTTGACGGCTTGACACGACTATGCTATTATGAAATTTGCACTTATCGTGGAGAATTGTGCGATTTTCTACTTATAAATATGATAAAACATATTTATAAAAATACAAGTACTAAATTTATGAATAGGGGTGAAACGTCAATGGAAAGAAGCAAAATGCGTCCTGTCAAATCAGGCAAGAGCGTGAGAATGAGTTTCTCCAAGCAAAAAGAAGTTTTAGAGATGCCAAACTTAATAGAGATTCAAAAGGACTCTTACGGGTGGTTTCTTGATGACGGTTTAAGGGAAGTATTCAGAGATATTTTTCCGATAGAAGATTTTGCGGGACATTTGAGTTTGGATTTTGTTGATTTTACATTATGTAAAAATGAAGTGAAGTATTCTATTGAAGAGTGTAAGGACAGAGATGCAACTTATGCGGCTCCGCTTAAGGTAAAAGTCAGACTTATAAATAAAGACAAAGAAGAAATTAACGAGCATGAGATATTTATGGGCGATCTGCCGCTCATGACGGATACAGGTTCTTTTGTTATTAACGGAGCTGAGCGTGTTATAGTCAGCCAGTTGGTACGTTCACCCGGAATATATTTTACGGCAACACATGATAAAGTCGGTAAAAGATTATATTCGAGTCAGGTTATACCTAACAGAGGTGCATGGCTTGAGTATGAAACTGATTCAAATGATGTATTCTATGTGCGCGTGGACAGAACAAGAAAAGTTCCCGTTACGGTTCTTATAAGAGCTTTGGGGGTAGGAAAAAATGACGATATTATAGAGATGTTCGGCGAAGAGCCGAAGATTATGGCAAGCCTTGCAAAGGATTCTACGGAAGATTTTGCACAGGGAATATTGGAACTTTTCAAAAAAATTCGTCCGGGCGAGCCTTTATCGGTAGACAGTGCCGGAAGTCTTTTGAACGGCATGTTCTTTGATCCCAGAAGATATGACCTTGCAAAGGTAGGTCGTTACAAATTCAACAAAAAATTGCATTTGGCAAATCGTGTCGCGGGACATACACTCGCAGAGGATGTTATAGATGAAAGTACGGGAGAGGTGATAGCAAGTGCCGGAGAGCTTTTAACTAAAGAATCGGCGCTTAAAATTCAGGACTCTGCTGCTCCTTATGTGTGGATAGAGGGAGCGGACAGAAAAGTTAAGGTTTTGTCGAACCTTATGGTTGACATTAAGGTACATACGGGCATTGAAAATCCTGAAGAACTGGGTATAAGTGAGCTTGTATTTTATCCTGTTCTTAAAGAACTTATGGATGAAGCGAAGAGTGAGGAGGACTTACTTAAGAGTATTCGTAAGAATGTAAACAGTCTTATTCCTAAGCACATTACAAAAGAAGATATATTCGCTTCAATCAATTACAATATGTGTATTGAAGAAAATATAGGAACGAATGATGACATAGACCACTTGGGAAACAGACGTATACGTGCTGTCGGAGAGCTTTTACAGAACCAGTACCGCATAGGACTTTCAAGAATGGAAAGAGTTGTGCGTGAGCGTATGTCCACACAGGATATTGACGGTATCACACCTCAGTCTCTCATAAACATCAAGCCCGTAACTGCCGCTGTAAAGGAGTTTTTCGGAAGCTCCCAGCTGTCACAGTTCATGGATCAGAATAACCCGCTTTCAGAGCTTACACATAAAAGACGTTTGTCAGCTCTCGGTCCGGGAGGTCTTTCAAGAGACAGAGCCGGATTTGAGGTTAGAGACGTTCATTATACCCATTACGGACGTATGTGTCCTATAGAGACACCCGAAGGTCCCAACATCGGTCTTATAAATTCACTCGCAAGCTTTGCAAGAGTAAATGAATACGGCTTTATTGAGGCACCGTACAGAGTTGTTGATAAAACCGCCGACAGCCTTAACCCTGTTGTTACGGATGAAGTTGTTTATCTTACAGCGGACGAAGAGGATAATTACATAGTGGCTCAGGCTAATGAGCCTTTGACGGAGGAAGGGCATTTTGTAAATAACAACGTATCGGGAAGATACAGGGATGAAACCTCGGAGTTCCAGAAGAAAAATATAGATCTTATGGACGTTTCCCCGAGAATGGTATTTTCCGTTGCGACAAGTATGATTCCTTTCCTTGAAAACGACGATGCCAACCGTGCTCTTATGGGTTCAAACATGCAACGTCAGGCGGTTCCTCTTATGATAACGGAGGCTCCTGCCGTAGGAACGGGTATGGAAGCGAAAGCTGCCGTTGACTCGGGTGTTTGTATTATTGCAAAACATTCGGGTGAGGTAATTGAAAGCTCAAGCAATAAAATTGTTATAAAAAGAGATGACAACTCGGCAAAAGAAGAGTACAAGCTTGTTAAGTTCAGCAGAAGTAACCAGTCAAACTCATACAACCAGAAGCCTATAGTATTTAAGGGCGACCATGTTGAAGAGGGAGAGGTTATTGCCGACGGACCGTCAACCAAAAAAGGTGAAATAGCCTTAGGAAAGAATCCTTTGATAGGATTTATGACATGGGAAGGCTATAACTACGAGGACGCTGTTTTACTTAGTGAGCGTCTTGTTCAGGATGACGTATATACATCAATTCATATAGAAGAATATGAGTGTCAGGCAAGAGACACCAAGCTAGGTTCCGAAGAGATAACAAGAGACGTGCCGGGTGTAGGTGACGATGCTTTGAAGGACCTTGACGAGAGAGGAATTATTCGTGTCGGTGCCGAAGTAAGAGCGGGAGATATACTTGTAGGTAAGGTAACACCTAAGGGAGAAACCGAGCTTACGGCGGAGGAAAGACTGCTTCGTGCAATATTCGGTGAAAAAGCCAGAGAGGTTAGGGATACCTCGCTTAAGGTTCCTCACGGAGCTTACGGTGTGATTGTAGATGCAAAGGTATTTACAAGAGAAAACGGCGACGAGCTTTCGCCGGGAGTAAACCAGAACGTACGTATTTATATAGCGCAAAAGAGAAAGATATCCGTCGGTGATAAGATGGCGGGTCGTCACGGTAACAAGGGTGTTGTTTCTAGAGTTCTTCCTGTAGAAGACATGCCGTTTTTACCGAACGGAAGACCTCTTGATATTGTTCTTAATCCGCTCGGTGTACCATCGCGTATGAACATAGGACAGGTGCTTGAAATTCACCTTTCCTTGGCTGCAAAAGCTTTGGGCTTTAACGTTGCGACACCGGTGTTTTCGGGTGCGAACGAGATAGACATCATGGATATACTTGATGTTGCGAATGACTATGTAAATACCGAATGGAAAGACTTTAAGGATAAATATAAGGACATTTTAGAAGAAGATGTTATAGAGTATCTCGGAAACCATCTTGAGCACAGAGAGCTTTGGAAGGGTGTGCCTCTTTCAAGAGACGGTAAGGTAAGACTTAGGGACGGAAGATCCGGAGAATACTTTGACAGCCCTGTTACTATAGGACACATGCATTATCTTAAGCTTCATCACCTTGTTGATGATAAGATTCACGCAAGGTCTACAGGACCGTATTCACTTGTAACCCAGCAGCCCCTGGGCGGTAAGGCACAGTTCGGAGGGCAGCGTTTCGGAGAGATGGAGGTTTGGGCTTTGGAGGCTTACGGTGCAAGCTATACGCTTCAAGAGATTCTTACCGTTAAGTCCGATGACGTTGTAGGTCGTGTAAAGACTTATGAAGCTATTATAAAGGGTGAAAATATACCTGATTCGGGTATACCGGAGTCGTTCAAGGTTCTGCTTAAGGAGCTTCAGTCTCTGGGACTCGATGTAAGAGTGCTTGCCGAAGACGGTTCGGAAGTGGAGCTTAGAGAAAATGTCGACACCGGAGATTTGAGCCTCAGATCCATTATAGAAGGAGACAGATCTTATAAGGACGAGGATAAGCTCGGTGCTGCCGGCTTTACGCAGCAGGAGATAGTGGACGGTGAGTTTGTTGACACCGAAGAAGATATTTATGACACTGACACCGAAGAAGAATTTGACATGCCGGATGATTATAATATCGAAGAAGAAGAGTTTTAAGAATAGTTAAAAGAAGGGAGTATATTCATGCCTGAAAATAATGAAATGTATCAGCCGATATCATTTGATGCTATACAAATAGGGCTTGCTTCTCCGGAAAAGATTGAAGCATGGTCACACGGCGAGGTAAAGAAGCCGGAAACCATTAACTATAGAACATTAAAACCGGAAAAAGAAGGTTTGTTTTGTGAACGTATTTTCGGACCGAGCAAGGACTGGGAATGTCATTGCGGAAAGTACAAAAAAATACGTTACAAAGGTGTAACCTGTGACAGATGCGGTGTCGAGGTTACGAAGGCCAGTGTCAGAAGAGAAAGAATGGGGCATATCAAACTTGCGGCTCCTGTATCTCACATTTGGTATTTTAAGGGAATTCCTTCAAGAATGGGACTTATTCTCGATATGTCGCCGCGTGTTTTGGAGAAGGTACTTTACTTTGCTTCTTACATAGTCCTCGATGCGGGAGAAACGGGTCTCACATACAAGCAGGTTTTATCCGAGAGAGAATACAGAGATGCAATCGAAACTTACGGATACAAAAGCTTCAAAGCCGGAATGGGTGCGGAAGCTATTTATAAGGTGCTTGCCGCTATAGATTTGGATAAGGATTCCGTTGAATTAAGAAAAGAGCTTGTAAATGCGGGCGGTCAAAAGAGAGCCAAGATAATCAAGAGATTGGAAGTTGTCGAGGCATTCAGAAATTCGGGTAACAAGCCGGAATGGATGATAATGACGGTCATACCTGTAATTCCGCCGGATATAAGACCTATGGTTCAGCTTGACGGAGGAAGATTTGCAACAAGCGATTTAAATGACCTGTACAGAAGAATTATCAACAGAAACAATCGTCTGGCAAGACTTTTGGAGCTCGGGGCTCCGGAGATAATTGTCAGGAATGAAAAGCGTATGTTACAGGAGGCTGTGGATGCGCTTATAGATAACGGAAGAAGAGGAAGACCTGTCGTAGGACCGGGAAACAGAGCGCTTAAGTCCTTGTCGGATATGTTAAAGGGTAAGCAGGGACGTTTCCGTCAGAATCTTTTGGGTAAGCGTGTTGACTACTCGGGACGTTCGGTTATCGTCGTAGGACCGGAGCTTAAAATATATCAGTGCGGTTTGCCTAAGGAGATGGCTATAGAGCTGTTTAAACCTTTTGTTATGAAAGAGCTTGTGGCGAGAGAAATCGCACATAATATAAAGTCGGCAAAGAAGATGGTTGAAAGATTGCAGACAGAGGTTTGGGATGTGCTTGAGGAGGTAATAAAAGAGCATCCTGTTATGCTTAACCGTGCCCCTACACTTCACAGACTGGGTATACAGGCTTTCGAGCCTATACTTGTTGAAGGTAAGGCTATAAAGCTTCACCCTCTCGTTTGTACCGCATTTAACGCGGACTTTGACGGAGACCAGATGGCGGTGCATTTACCGCTTTCGGTAGAAGCGCAGGCGGAGTGCAGATTCTTACTGCTCTCACCTAACAACCTTTTGAAGCCGTCGGACGGCGGACCTGTTGCCGTTCCTTCTCAGGATATGGTTCTCGGAATTTATTACTTAACTCAGGAAAGACCGGGCGCTAAGGGAGAAGGAAAGTATTTTAAGAACATCAATGAAGCTATTTTGGCTTATGACAACAAGGTTATTACTCTCCACTCACGCATTAAGGTAAGAGTAAGTAAAAAAACGGCGGATAAAAAGCTGATTACGGATATAATAGAATCCACTGTCGGAAGACTTTTGTTCAATGAGATAATCCCTCAGGATTTGGGCTTTGTGGACAGAAGTATACCGGGTAATGAATTAAAGCCGGAGGTTGATTTCCTTGTTAAGAAAAAGCAATGTAAGCAAATACTTGAGAAGGTAATCAATGTACACGGCTTGTCAAGAACGGCGGAAGTTCTTGACGATATCAAGAAAATAGGTTATAAATTCTCGACTATCGCATCCATGACCGTTTCGGTTTCCGATATGACGGTTCCGGAAAGCAAGAAAGGTCTTATAAAGGCTGCGCAGGATACGGTTGACAGAATTTCAAAGAACTTCAGAAGGGGACAGCTTACCGAGGAAGAAAGATATAAAGAAGTTATAGAAACATGGAAAAAGACCGATGAGCAGCTTACAAAGGACTTGCTTACCGGACTTGATAACTATAACAACATATTTATGATGGCGGATTCGGGAGCGAGAGGTTCGGATAAGCAGATTAAACAGCTTGCGGGTATGCGTGGACTTATGGCGGATACAACGGGACACACTATAGAGCTTCCTATCAAGTCGAACTTCAGAGAGGGACTTGACGTATTGGAATACTTTATCTCCGCACACGGTGCCAGAAAGGGTCTTTCGGATACGGCGCTTCGTACAGCCGACTCGGGTTATCTTACAAGAAGGCTTGTTGACGTTTCTCAGGATCTCATAGTAAGAGAGACGGACTGTCAGGAAGGTAAGGAAATACCGTTTATGGAGATAAAATCCTTCACGGACGGTAAAGAAGTTATCGAAAGTCTTCAGGAGAGAATAACGGGAAGATATATAGCCGAGACTATTACTGACCCTGATACAAATGAAGTTATTGTTAAAGCAAACCACATGGTTACACCTAAACGTGCGGTCGGTGTTATGAAGGTTCTTGAAAAGCTCGGAAGAGACAGTGTCAAGATAAGAACTATACTTTCATGTAAGTGCCATACCGGTGTCTGTGCAAAGTGTTACGGTGCGAACATGGCTACGGGACAGGCGGTTCAGGTAGGTGAAGCTGTAGGTATCATCGCGGCTCAGTCTATAGGAGAGCCGGGAACGCAGCTTACGATGCGTACCTTCCATACCGGCGGTGTTGCCGGAGGTGATATTACCCAAGGTCTTCCTCGTGTCGAAGAGTTGTTTGAGGCGCGTAGACCGAAGGGACTTGCTATTATCTCGGAGTTCGGCGGTAAGGTTGAAGTAAAGGATAATAAGAAAAAGAGAGAGATTATAGTTACCAATGACGAAAGCGGTGAGAGCAAGGCTTATCTCATTCCTTACGGTTCCAGAATGAAGGTTACGGACGGTCAGGAGATAGAAGCGGGAGATGAACTCACCGAGGGTAGCGTAAATCCTCACGATATCCTTAAAATTAAAGGAACCAGAGCGGTTAAAGACTATATGATACAAGAAGTACAGAGAGTTTACCGCTTACAGGGTGTTGAGATAAACGATAAGCATATCGAAGTTATAGTTCGTCAGATGTTAAAGAAAATCAGAATAGAAGAAAGCGGAGACTCCAACGTTTTACCGGGAGTTTCAATGGATGTACTTGAGTTTAACGACATGAATGAGGCTCTTATTGCAGAAGGTAAGCTTCCGGCAGAGGGTAAGCAGGTTATGCTCGGTATCACAAAGGCTTCTCTTGCAACGGATTCATTCCTGTCTGCGGCTTCCTTCCAGGAGACGACAAAAGTTCTTACGGAAGCGGCTATCAACGGAAAGAGCGACCATCTTATCGGACTTAAAGAGAATGTTATTATAGGTAAGCTCATACCTGCGGGTACAGGTATGAAGAGATACAGAAATGTAGCCCTTAATACGGATGTCAGTCCTGAAGATGAAATAGTTTTAGCTGATGAATAAATAATAAAAAGAGTTACCTGTTTTGCTAAAGGCAAGGCAGGTAACTCTTTTCTATTTGACAGTTTTCATCCACAGTCGTTTTTTGAATATTATGATACTGAGAAAGAGTCTCAGCACTTCCTCGAGAGAAAGTATGAAATACACATAAGGTAGGGGCAGCTTAAGAACAAAGGCACAAATCAAGCCGAACGGAACTCCTATAAGCCACGTACCTATAATGTCTATCCACATTACATATTTTGTTTCGCCTCCGCTTCTTATTATGCCTCCGCCTAAAATCATGTTTTGCACTTTTACCGGAGCGATAAGAGCAAAGGCAATAAGAATAAGGTAAGAGAGTCTTTTTACTTGGGGGTCCACGTTATATAAAGAGGTATAATACCTTCCGGATATTATCAGTATAGCGGATAAAACGAGAGAACCGTACAGACCGAGCAGCATGAGCTTTTTCGATTCTTTATAGGCTGTATCGAAATTTTCTTTACCCAGCTCTTTGCCGATAATTATTCCGGCTGCGGCTGCCAAACCTGAAAGTGCACCTATAACTAAGCCTTGAATAGGGAAAGTTATAGTCATAGCCGCAAGATTTTTTGTTCCCATATTTCCGTAAATTGCGCCGTACACATTTTCTCCCAGACTCCATAAAAATTCGCATATCAGTATAGGACTGATGATACTGAAATAAGTGAGCCTTATTTCGCGACTTATACCTAGGTCAAACTTTAAATTTAAAGCAAGCTTTTTACTTTCTTTAAATAAGAAAAAAATACTTATTAAACAGGAAAAAATTTGGGAGAGAACACTTGCAAAGGCGGCTCCGGCAACACCCATTTCGGGAAAACCGAAGTTTCCGAAAATAAGTGCATAGTTAAAAAATGTATTCAAAAATATAGAAGCAATACCGGCATATAAAGGGTATAAAGCCTTATTTACGCATCGCAAAATTACCGAGGCCATAGTTGCAAGTGCCGTGGGTAAAAATGAAATACAAAAAATTCTCAGGTAGATTGAGGAATAAAGAACCGTAGCAGTATCCTTATTGTAAATATTCATTATATTTTCGGAAGCAAGCAGGCAAATAAGCGTAAAAATAAGCCCTATAAACAGGCAGATCGTTTGATTGAAATGGAAGGCTTTTCTTATTCCTTCATTATTGTTTTGACCTATGTACTGCGAAAGTATTATTCCGGCGGCAGTAGCTATTGCAGATAAAAGAACGCTGTACATGGAAATAAATTTACCTGCAAGACCTATTGCCGCAATACTCGTATCTCCCAGTCTGCCTACCATGAGCTGATCCGCTATGGTGAATGAAGATTGAAGCAGAGCTTGAAGTGTAAGGGGTAGAGCAAGGTCTGCGATATTTTTGTAAAAATTTTTAGTTTCCATCTAAAGTCTCTCCTTGTGTTTTTATATCCTTTACGCTGTCTCTTTCAGCAAGATATACGGGAAGAATATGTTTTGTTTCTACGCTTTCGTTATTTTTCAGCTTTTGTAAAAGTTCCAAAGCTTTTTTTGCTCTCAAAGCGGTATCCTGACCTATAGTTGTGAGCTCCGGATAAATTTTTTCACATAAAGGAATATCGTCAAAGCCTATAACGGATAGGGTATCCGGTACGGATATATTATTTTTTGAAAGAAAATGTATAAATTCAAGCGCATATTCATCGGATACCGCAAAAACGGCGGTATAATTATCGGTGATAAATTTCAGTTTTTCTTTATATAGCTTCAGTCTTTCGTTTTTATGCAAAGGTAATTGCATAAAATCAAGGTGAGCTTTACCCAGACCTTCTTTGCAGCCGTCAATTCGGTCTTTATCCATACAGGTATAATTATCGGAGAGGCAAAGAACATTTCTGTGCCCTTTTTTATAAAGGTATCTGCCTGCTTCCACTCCGCCTTTATAGTTATCTATGCTTAAGTTACATACAAAATTTGCATTTTCGAAATATCCGTCATACACTACAAAGGGGATATGCATTTTCTCTCTGAGATTTTTGTAATCGCTTTCACAAAAGCCTATCAGAATCAAGCCTTCCATATTCCACATCGAAGCAAATTCTATAATTTCCTCATGAGAAGAAGACAATCTTATCATCATAAAAAAGTTGTTACGTTCTATTTCGTTTGCCAAATCATTTAAGGCGGAAGCTATAAAGTTATCCTGTAGGGGCTTTCCCTCGTATTTTGAATGTTTATTCAGGATAATGCCTATTATTCTTGAATTGTTTCTGGCAAGGAGAATGGCAGCCATACTTGGGATATAGGCTTTTTCCTCCAAGAGTCTTTGAACTCGTTTTACGGTTTCTTCGGATACCTTTGAGGTCTTGCCGTGAATAACGTTTGAAACCGTGGCTGTGCTGATGCCCAGTTCATCGGCTATATCTTTGATTCTTACTTTTTTCGACATTGTTTTCCTCCGAACTTATTTTTATGTCTGTAGTCCTATAGTAATATATAAAACCTGTATTTTCAATAAGTTAAACGCATAACCTAATCTAAAATTTCGGAGATTTCAAAATAAAAAATTGTGAATTTTTCAACTTGTGAAAACATTTTCATCTTTAAAAGTAAATTTATTGAAGTATTTTAGAAATTCATATATAATTACAAAATAAGCTTTTGATAAAAAAGTGACATTTTAATTATGAGGAGGAAATTTTATGAGAAGTCCGGCAGAGAAGCTCTTTGACGGTGGTAAGAAGAGTAATATCATAGGTTTGTGTGTTATGGCTGTGATAACGGTAATCTTACTTTTGTGTGTGGGACCTGCTACGAAATACGTAAAAAGTTTGGGAAGAGCACAAAGCAACATGGTGTTTACCGAAGGTGAATACAGCGGAAGTGCAAACGGCTTTGGCGGTGAAGTAATAACAAGTATAGTGGTAAGTAAAAATGCCATTGAAAGTGTCAAAATAGAAGGGGCAAATGAAACTCCGGATATAGGCGGTAAAGCTATACCGGTGCTTGAAACCAATATTTTAAATGCGCAAACTGAAAGCTTTGACGGTGTTTCGGGAGCGACTATGACTTCGGAAGCCGTAAGAACCGGTCTTAAGATCGCTCTTGCAAAAGCGCAGGGAAAAGAGATAAATATAGATACAACCACAACTCCCGCACAAAACGGAGGAGCCGCAGTAGACGGCAAGTCGGGAGCAAGTGTGAAAATGGAAGCGGATATAGTTGTTATCGGTGCCGGCGGTGCAGGTATGACTGCGGCTATAGAAGCTATGCAAAATGGAGCGAAAAACGTTGTTATAGTTGAGAAGATGCCTATAACGGGCGGAAATACCGTTCGTGCAACAGGAGGACTCAATGCGGCGGCAACAAAGTATCAGGAAGCGGACGGAATAGAAGACAGTGTGGAGCTTTTCATAGAAGATACTATGAAGGGCGGAAAGAACTTAAATGATCCCGAACTTGTAAAGGTTTTGGCGGAAAATTCAAAGGATGCGGTAGACTGGGTGAATGACATAGGCGGCGATTTGGCTGTAGTCGGACAGTTCGGAGGAGCAAGCGTTAAGCGTATACACAGACCGAGCGATACTTCGGCGGTAGGTCCTATGCTTGTAAAAACCTTAAATACGAAGCTTGAAGAGCTCGGTGTGCCTGTACTTTTGGATACAAAGGCGGAAAGTATAGAAACCGATGAAAACGGAAAAATAAGCGGAGTAAAGATAGTTTATAAGGACGGTAAAGAGTCTCTTATTAAGACTAAGGCTGTTATTTTGGCAACAGGAGGCTTTGCGGCAAATCAGGAGATGGTTGTTAAATACAGACCGGATCTTGCAGGCTTTACAACGACAAATCACGGCGGAGCGACGGGTGACGGCATTGATATGGCTCTCGCGCTCGGGGCGGCGCTTAAGGATATAGACCAAATACAGACTCACCCTACGGTAAATCCGGATACAAGTACCATGTATACCGAGGCTGTCAGAGGAAACGGTGCTATACTCGTAAATACTGAGGGTAAGAGATTTGTAAACGAGCTTGAAACAAGAGATAAGGTTTCCGCGGCTATCCTCGAGCAACCGGGACAAAAGTCATACTTATTGTTTGATCAGGATGTAAGAGAATCCTTGTCGGCTATAGAAAAATATATTAAAGAAGGTATAGTTGTACAGGCGGACAGTATTGAAGAATTGGCACAGAAGGCAGGTATAGATGCCGAAGGTCTTAAAAAGACCGTAGAAGAGTATTCTTCATATCAGGAGTCCGGAACGGACGGAGAATTCGGAAGGGCAAGCATGGAGCGTCCTTTGACAAAGGCGCCGTATTATGCCGCTTTATCTGTGCCGGCAATACATCATACCATGGGCGGTGTTAAGATAAACACAAGTACACAGGTACTTAAAGAGGACGGAAGCGTGATACCGGGACTTTATGCGGCAGGTGAGGTTACAGGCGGTGTTCACGGTGCGAACAGACTCGGAGGAAACGCCGTTACCGACATAGTTGTATTCGGAAGAATAGCGGGAGAAAATGCAGACAAGTATGTTCTTGAAAACGGCGGTGTTACGGAGCCTACAATAAAGCTTGTCGAAGAAGAAACTGAAGAAGTTAAGCCTGAGGCTCAAGGTGACTTTACGGACGGTACTTATGAGGGCAGCGGCAAAGGCAACGGAGGCGAACTTAAGGTAGAGGTAGTGGTTAAGGACAAAAATATTGTTTCCGTTAAGCTTAAGGAGCACAATGAAACCCCGGGAATATACGAGAGAGCCGAAAAGGATGTTATTGAAAATATAATTAAGAAACAAACTGTGGATGTTGATGCCGTGGCAAGTGCGACTAAGACTTCCAACGGTATAAAAGAGGCGGTAAAAAATGCCTTAGGAATTAAATAAACCTGCTGAAACTTCCCATGTCTTAAAGGTATGGGAAGTTTTGCTAAAGAGGGGAGTGCTTATGGATTTGAAAAAAGAAGGAATAACTAAAAATAAAATTTTATTGACAGTTATTACAATTTGGATCTTTGCTGTAGCAACTACGATATTTATAAGTGTTTTTATTTTTTCTTCGAATAAAGAATCAAGTAAAAAAGGTATGTCGAAAAAAAGTGATAGAAGCGAGGAAGTTTTTTACTTTAATGATCAGGAACCGGAGTTAAATATTGTAGAAGAGGGTTATGTTGTTACTGACGGGAAAAGTGTTTTCTTTAAAAATCAGTATGATAATAACAAGCTGTACTCATACTACAAAGAAGGAGATAACGTAACTCTTAAACCTATAGCGGATACCGTACCGGGAACTATGTATTATTACGAGGATTATATATACTATACAGGTGTGCAGAATGATAAAAACGTACCCGGCTCAATTGCAATTTACAGAGCAAAAACAGACGGAAGCGGTGAAGAAATGCTTATGCCGCTTGAAGAAGATGCCGGTTATGCGAGTCTGGATGCTTTGGTAGAGGGAAAACTTTACTTTTCATATTACAGAGAATCTCTAGGCTTCAGGTATGTATATTTGATGGATTTAAAGAGTCTTGAGCCGGAAAGGTTAGATATTCGTTCATCATATACAATAGGACAAGACCCTATAGTTGCAGTTACAAAAGATGCAGTGTATTTTAAGGAGCTCTCGAAACTGAAAAGAGTCGATTTGGAAAGTAAAGAAGAAAAATTCTGCTATATAGATACATATATAAGTTCCTGTATTGTATACGGTGAATATATATACTATACAAGCTTGTCAGAATATCAAGACAGCATGAGAATTAATGTTAACAGAGTATCGCTTGACGGAAGCGATAAGAAGCTTATTTACACCACGAGTGAGCCGTGGGCGTATGATGTCAAACTCCTCGCGTTTAATAACAAGATTTTTATATTGACTAAATCTGAGCCGGATGAAATTAAAGGGTATGAAGAGTTTGGAAATATACGTTCATGTGAACCGGATGGAAGTGAGCTCAGCTTAGTATCGGCAAGGGCAAACTTAATGGGAGTAAGTGATAATGCTCTATACTACGCTTTTTATTATGATTCCGAAATAAAAGAAACGGATACTTTGGGCAAAAAGTTTGAGACCCTACGTCGCTTTCCCACCTATAAAAGAGATGTGAGTGCCGAAGGGGAAATTTCCGAAGAATATGTATTTCTGGATCCTAAGGATTTTAATAAAGGGTGGGTAAGCTATAATACTTCTTCCGATTTTTATAATCCTAAAACAAAAGGCTATTCTAAAGAAAATTATTTCTATTACGATGAGAACGGTGAGCTTTATAAAAACTCATGGAAGAATATAGACGGCAAGAATTATTACTTCGGTGAAGACGGCAGAATGTATTCGCAGGAATATACGCCTGACGGTTATTTTGTCGGTGAGGACGGTAGCGTCACTGATTTTGAAGCGCCGTTTAAATTTTTATACAGTGAGTATCCGGATTCGAAAATGATTGTCAAAGAACACCCATATCTATATACGGATATCATAGACAGAGATAATGTATATGAGCTTACAAATACGGAGATTTTTGCGACGAAAACATTTTCTGAGGAAGAAGTAGCCGTGATGAAGTCGCGGAAGTACATATATATTGAGGGACCGGGCATAATTGCAGCTCTTGCTGAAAATGAGGGTTATAATGAAGAATTTCAAGGCGAATGTATAAAACTTAAGCAGTCAAAATATTTGAACATTGAATTTAAGCTGGTTAAGCCTAGAGGCAGTTATATCTATACTCTCAAGCTTAAAGAGGGAGACTCGAAGCCGGTACCGCTTGTGTTTTTGGTATATTCCGGTTCGGCTTATGTTACCAAAGACGCCACGGTTGTCGCAAATAAAGAGAGTTCTCCCGATAAAGGAGAAAACGAAATCTCTTTTAAAGATTATTGCAGTGAATTAGGGGTGTATTTTAAAGGCGGATTGCATTTTCCTGAGTTTCATGCGGGTGCGGATATACTCGACTGCGATACTGTAAATAAAACCTATGCGATATCAAGACTTAATAAACGCAATAAGAGTAATAGATAGAAGTATGAGAGAGGTTTTACTTTAATAAGTTGAGGAGGAGCTTGTGGAATTTAAAAAAGACACCGGAAGTAAAAATAAAATTTTATTGATAGTTATAATGACTTGGATCTTTGCTTTGACAGCTACGGTATTTATCGGTATTCTCATTTTTCCCGAACTTAAGAAAATGAGCAAGAGCAGAAAAAAAGACCGTCCGAGAAACTCGTATGACGACGGGACAGATATTTCTTGGCTTGGCACTGAGCCTGAAGTAAGCATAGTTGAAGACGGATATTTTGTTACTGACGGGAAAAGTATTTTTTTCAAAAATCAATACGATAACAACAGACTTTATTCGTATTATAAAGACGGAGACAGCGGTGTAAGCCTTAAAGCTGTGGTAGATACCATACTGGGAATGATGTATTATTACGATGGTTATATATACTATACGGGCAAAATAAATGATAGAAGCATACCCGGTGCGGCGGCTATTTATAGAGTGAAAACGGACGGGAGCAAAGAAGAAATGCTTACATCTCTTGAACCGGATGCCTGTTATGTGGCTTTTGAGCACTTAGCGGATGGGAAGCTCTATTTTTCTTTTGAAGAAGCTTTTTCCGGGGAAAGAACTTTTTATAAAATGGATTTGAAGAGCCTTGAGATAAAGCCTTTAAATAGTGAAAATACATACATGCACGGGATAGAACGTATAGTAGCCGCTACAGGGGATTCCTTGTATGTAATGACTCGGAGCGGCTTGGAAAAATTTGAGCCGGAAAGCGGAAAATATGAACCTGTCATTGAGAACTTTGCAAGTAAATCTTGTATCATATATGAAGGGTATGTATATTATACGGAATATACAAAAAAATATAACGGCGGAGTATATGTGAACAGAGTATCACTTGACGGAAGCGATAGGCAGAGTATTTATGAAGCAGATGTGTTGTGGGAGAAAGATGTTAAAGTCTTTGTGCTCAATAATAAAGTTTTTATATTGACCAAGTCCGAGACGGAGACGTTTGACACCTACGGAGATTACGTAAATTATGTAAATATATATTCATGTGAGCTTGACGGAAGTAATCCTGAATTAGTGTGTGCTAATGTGAATTTATTGGG
This sequence comes from uncultured Lachnospiraceae bacterium, assembly GCA_963522175.1. Classification (GTDB taxonomy): domain Bacteria; phylum Bacillota; class Clostridia; order Lachnospirales; family Lachnospiraceae; genus CAKAHY01. Next base: position 76,857 of record CAUQXC010000006.1, on the reverse strand, counting down.
GATAAGCGAAGACTCTATATATTATAATTTTTTTGATGCTTCCCAAATAAGCAAGCGAAATACCTTAGGTCAAAAGTTTGAAAATGTACGCTCCTTCCCGACTTACAAAAGAGATATAGGCATAGAGGGGGAGATTTCCGAAGAATATGTATTTCTGAATCCTGAGGATTTAAATAAAGCTTGGGTAATCTATAACAGTCCTTGTAGTTTTTACAATCCTAAAACCGAAGGATATTATACGGCAAACTATTTCTATTACGATGAGAATGGTGAACTTTATAAAAATACTTGGAAAAATATAGACGGAAAGAATTATTATTTCGGAGAAGACGGTAGAATGTATTCACAGGAGTATACACCCGATAATTATTTTGTCGGAGAAGACGGTACCGTCAGTGATTTTGAAACACCGCTTAAATATTTATATACCGAATATCCCGAGTCTGAGATGTTTATAAGAGATTTGAGTTATTATGAAACGGGTGCTCCTACGGATACTGAAATTCTTGATAGAGGCAAGGTATATGAGCTTACAAATATGCAAATTTTAGTAACAAAAACTTTCTCAAAAGAAGAAGTATATGAAATGAAGCGACAGGAAGGTATATATATTAAAGAACTTGATATGTTTGCTGTTGTTGGAGAAGATGAAGGTTATAATGAGGACTTTAAAGGGGAATGTATAGAACTTAAACAGTCTATGGATTCTTATCTGCAATTTAAGCTTGTCAAGCGAAAAGGAAGTGAGCGGTATATTCTTGCTATCGGATATAACTATGGTGAAATCGAAGTGGAGCCGGTTGTATTTCCGGCATACATAGGCTCGGTATACTTAACTAAAGATGCTAAATTTGAGGATACAAAGGATGAAAAGGTATATGAGGAAGACTTTTCCGAGTATTATTCAGAGTATTCGGAAACGATAGAAGATCTTAAAGATGAAGTAAAGCATTTTCCGTTTTATGTATATGCATACATACTGGATTATGATACTGTTGACGGAGCTTACGTGATATCAAGGCTCCGCCGCTATAGATAGGCGAAAATAATATAGTTTCTCCGTCTCGGAAGTATGGGGCAAAGTATACTTTCGGGGCGGAGATTTTTTGTGTTTTGGAACTAAAAAAATATTGATTTTATTTTTATCTATGGTATGATAAAAAAAAGACAATCAGGTTTAATAAATTATTAAAATAAACATCTTTTTGTAGATTGTTATGAATAAGACTACATAATGTAGTATTTATAAAATAATTCTTTTGGAAATAAATAAAAAACTAGCCATATTTATTAAAATATGCTACAATATCTAGGTGAGGTTTTTGGGCATATATAGACTAAGCAGCTCATTTTACACTTATAAACTTAGCTAAAATGACCAAAAACACAGTTAAAATTTATATAAGAAGAGGAGGTGAAGAGTATGAGGTTAGTTATACCGTTAAAACAGCATGTGGGCGGGCCGTGTGAGGCTTTGGTCAGTGCCAAAGACAAGGTAAAAAGAGGTCAGCTTATAGCGAAACCGAACGGTCTGGGTGCAAACATACACGCAAGTGCCAACGCCGAAGTTGTCGAAGTAAACGATAAAAGTATAGTCCTTGAAACTATAGGGGACATAGACCTTAACGATTACGTCAGACTTGAGGGCGAGGATTATCTGGAGCTTATAAAAGCGGCGGGTATTGTCGGCGCCGGCGGTGCAGGTTTCCCTACACATGTGAAGTATGGCACTAAGGTTGAAGGGGGTTATCTTATTGCTAATGCTGCGGAGTGTGAGCCTTTATTGTCTCATAACATGGAAATGCTTATGCGTGAGCCTGAAAAGATTTTGCGCGGTATGAAGTATGTTATGGAGATAACGGGAACCACTCACGGAATTGTAGCTATAAAACCTAAGCATCAAAAGGAAATGATTACCATTGCCAAGGCTTGTAAGAATTTCCCGGGTATACAGGTTAAGTTTTTACCTGACATGTATCCGGCAGGAGATGAGAGGGTTGTTATACGTGAGTTCCTTAATATAGAGCTTGAACCGGGTGTCTTGCCTATAGAAGCAAGAGCGGTTGTAAGCAATATTGAGACTCTCAGAAACGTTGCAAGAGCCATAGAAGACAAAATGCCGGTTATGACAAAAGACATAACTGTAGCCGGTAGAGTACAAAAGCCTCAAGTATTTTTGGATCAACCTATAGGAGCCGATATTAAAAGCTATATCGACGAGTGCGGAGGCTATATTGAGCCGCACGGAGAGATAGTTTTGGGCGGACCTTTCACGGGAAGACACGGGGAGGAAAGCGAGCCTATAGTAAAAACACTTGGAGGTATCATAGTTGCTATGCCTTTTATCGAGGACCATAGAAAGATAGGCTTCATTGAATGTGAATGCGGTGCACAGTACGACAGACTTGCACAGATTGCACAGGAAATGGGGGCTGAAGTTGTGGGCTCGGTTAAGTGCAAGCGTATGAAAGAAGTTAACGGAAGATTTAGGTGTGAATTGCCGGGTATCTGCCCGGGTCAAGCCGAAAAAGTTTTAGAGCTTAAGAAGATGGGCGCCGAAGTAGTAATGGTCGGTACATGTGAGGACTGAACGAACACAGTTTGTAAAGTAGCCCCTAGGTTAGGGGTTCCGGTTTATCATAGTACAGACTATGCACTGAGAGCCGGTGGTCATAGGCTCTACAGGAGAAAAAAAGACTAAATCATAAGATTTGGTTTTTTATATAAAAATATAAGGAGGATTTCTATGTCAATTACAGTAGAAACAGCTAAGGCGCATGAAAAAGATCCTGCTGTGTTATGTTGCAGATTTGAAGCAGGCACGGTGATCGAGCCGTCAAACCTGGAAGATCCGGCTATATTCCCTGATTTGGTAGATTCAGGTTTGCTGGAAATAGGAGAAGATACCTTAACTATAGGAGAGGTACTCGGTGCTAAGCTCGTAAAGACTTCAGATGCACTTACACCGCTTACAAGAGAGTTGCTTGACGGTGTTAAGGCGGCAGCGGCAGAAGAGAAAGAAGCAGCGGTTGAGAGTGTTGAAGCTTCGGTTGAAGCGGCAGCACCGGTAGCGGCACCTGCAGCATTTGCACCTGCGGGAGCGGCAGGAAACGTAAGAATCAATATAGGTGAAGGCAAGAACATAAGCCTTGAGATACCTCTTACTGTAGCGACTCAGATGGGCGTTGTGGCACCTGCGGCGGTAGCAGCGGCAGCACCTGCGGGAGCGGTAGCGGCTGTAGCGGGAGAAGCAGCAAAACCTGCAGAAGCAAAAGAGGTTTTTATAAGAAGCTTGAAGAGAAAGCACTTCAAGATTGACAAGGTTGAGTTCGGCGATGAAACAAAGATTGAAGGAACAACTTTATACTTAAGAAAAGGCATAGACGAAGAGTCTGCCGGTTTACAGGAATTGGTTGTATCTGTTAAGGTTGAGATTGTTACACCTGAGGATTATGGCAAATATTCCGAGACAATTATGGACGTTCAGCCTATCGCTACAAAAGAAGAGGGCGATTTAGGTACAGGCGTTACAAGAGTTCTCGACGGTGTTGTTATGATGGTTACAGGTACAGATGAAGGCGGAGTTCAGATAGGTGAGTTCGGTTCTTCAGAAGGTGAACTTGACAGAAACATCATGTGGGGAAGACCGGGAGCTCCCGATAAGGGTGAGATCTTCATTAAAACGGAAGTTGTTATTAAAGCACATACAAACATGGAAAGACCGGGTCCTTTGGCAGCTCATAAGGCTTCAGACCATATTACCGAGGAAATCAGAAAAGCTCTTAAGAAAGCGGATGCTTCATTGGTAGTATCGGAAGAAGAATTTGTTCAGAAGAGAAGACCGGGCAAGAAGAAAGTTGTAATCGTTAAGGAAATTATGGGACAGGGTGCAATGCATGACAACCTCATCCTTCCTGTTGAGCCGGTAGGTACATTGGGTGCAAAGCCTAACGTTGACCTCGGTAACCTTCCTGTAGTTCTTTCACCGCTTGAAGTTTTGGACGGTGGTATCCATGCACTCACATGTATAGGACCTGCATCCAAGGAGACATCAAGACACTATTTCCGCGAGCCGTTGGTACTTCGTGCACTTGCTGACGAGGATATAGACCTTGCAGCTGTTATATTCGTAGGTTCACCACAGATTAATGCGGAGAAATTCTATGTATCAAACAGACTCGGTATGATGGTTGAGGCTATGGACGTAGACGGTGCGATCATCACAACCGAAGGCTTCGGAAACAACCACATTGACTTCGCTTCTCACCATGAACAGATCGGTATGAGAAACGTAGATGTAGTAGGCGTAAGCTTCTCAGCCGTACAGGGTGCGCTTGTTGTAGGTAACAAGTACATGAAGAACATGATCGACAACAACAAGTCGGCTCAGGGTATTGAGAACGAGATCCTTTCAAACAATACTTTAAGCCCTGAAGATGCAATAAGAGCATTGACAATGTTAAAGGCTGTTATGGAAGGCGAGGCTGTTAAAGAAGCTGAGAGAAAGTGGAACCCTAACGTAAAACAAAATAACGTTGAGCTTATTGAGAAGGCACTTGATATTAAGATAGAGCTTGAAGACAATGAGCAGGTTCTTGAGATGAGCAAAAAGCGTAGAGAAATATACGAAGCAGGGGCATCAAATTAATAGAGGTTAAGAAATGTACAATTTGAAGTATACTTCTACGGAAAATTACGTAGAGGGAGTGATAGTTGAAGTAAAGGACGGGCTTATAGCCATAGACCTTAAAGGGAGAATGGGAAGCCTGAGAGTACCGAAGAGAATGGTAATCACGGATTATGAACTTAAACCGGGTCTTGAAGTAGGATTCTTACTCAGCTATCCTGAAGTCTTAGGGCCTGAAATTAATGAAAAATATGAACAAAATTTGATGCATAGAAAGATGAAAGAAATGGAGGAAAAATAATGAGCGTTATAGTAAAAGGGTTACAATCAGAGATATTTGTACCTGTAACTCCTCCGCCTGTATGGACACCGGCTACAAAGCCTCTTAAGGATGCGGTAGTAGCTTTGGCAACAGCAGCAGGTGTACACCTTAAATCAGATAAGAGATTTAACTTGGCAGGAGATTTTACATTCAGAGAAATACCGGGTACCGTTCACGGAGACGAACTTATGGTATCACACGGTGGATATGATAACGGTGATGTTAACAAGGACATCAACTGTATGTTCCCAATCGAGAGATTGCAGGAGCTTGCAAAGGAGGGCTTTATTAAGGCTGTAGCTCCTGTTCACTTCGGATTCATGGGAGGTGGCGGAGACCAGGAGAAGTTTAAAAATGAAACAGGTCCTGAAATTGCAAGAAGACTTAAGGAAGAGAATGTAGACTACGTTTTAATGACTGCAGGCTGAGGCACCTGTCATAGAACTGCCGTGATCGTGCAGAGAGCGATAGAAGAAGCCGGATTATCAACAATAATAATCGCAGCTTTACCACCTGTTGTAAGACAAAACGGAACTCCAAGAGCGGTTGCTCCGCTTGTTCCTATGGGCGCTAACGCAGGTGCACCTCATGATAATGAGATGCAAACAGCTATAGTTAAGGCCTCACTTGAAGAGTTGCTTGAAATTTCAAGTGCAGGACAGATAGTTGCATTACCTTATGAGTACTCAGCTAAGGTTTAATTTTTAAATTTAACTGTCGCAAACATGGATTTTTGGTTAAGATATATAACTGAAATTTATTTAACAATCTTTCTGTAAAATCTTGTTTGCGACAGTTTTTTTAGAATAAAGCTTTGAGAAAGGGGCTTATTATGGAATTGAGAAGACTGGTCATCAAAGCGTTTGACGTAAAAGACGTTATATTATCGGATAGATTTTTCTATTCTAAAGGTTTACTTGAGATTAACAAAAAAATAACTTACTTAATTGAAGACCCGCTTATCAAAAAAATTGAAATTAATGTAATCAAACCGGGAGAGCATGACGTGGCTATAAATACCATCATGGATATTATACCTATATCGGTTAAGGCTTTGGGAAGGATAGGAAGCGGTATAACCCATACCATGACCGGAGCCTATGTAATGCTTACAGGCTGTGATGAAGACGGAAGACAGATGCATGAGTTCGGTTCTTCAGAAGGAATACTTAAAGAACAGCTTAAGCTTAATAAGGCGGGAACTCCGTCCGACAGAGATTACATTATTCATATAGATGTGCTTATCAAAGGCGGAGAAGTATACGACAGAAGATTGCCGAATGCGGCTTTTAAAGCCTGTGATATTATAATTTCCAAAATAAGGGAAATATTAAAAAAACAAGAAGCAAAAAATGCAGATGAAGTACATGAGTTTTACGATATTATAAGACCTAATGCAAAAAGGGTTGCACTTGTAAAACAGGTTGCGGGACAGGGAGCAATGTATGATAATTTGCTGTTTCCACAGGAGCCTTCGGGCTTTGCGGGCGGTATATCAATCATAGATTTGGGCAATATGCCTGTAGTGCTTTCGCCTAATGAATATCGTGACGGTGTGCTCAGAGCTCTGGTTTAGGAGGTATTATGGGAGTAGGACCATCTACAAAAGAGACCAGCTTACATCACTTCAGAGATCCCTTGCTTAACGTACTTTCCGAAGATACGGATCTTGACTTGGCGGGCATCATAATAGTAGGAACGCCGCAGGATAATGTTGAAAAAGAAAGAGTCGGACAAAGGGCGGCACAGATACTTGAAGCGATGAGAGTGGACGGTTGCATAGTTTCTTGTGACGGCTGGGGTAATTCACACGTGGACTATGCAAATACATTTGAAGAAATAGGAAGCAGGGGAATACCGGTTGTAGGAGTAACTTTTAACGGTACCGTAGGTAAGTTTGTTGTAAGCAATAAGTACATGGATACCATTGTTGACATGTCAAAGTCGAAAGACGGTACGGAGACGGAAGTTGTAGGAGAAAATGCCATAGATACAACTGACGCAAGAAAAGCGGTTGCATTTTTGAAATTAAAAATGCGCAAAGCACAAAAATAATTTATTTAAAGGAGGTTGAGTATGATTTTTTCAAGAGGATTACACGCTATTGATTCACACACGGCAGGAGAGCCCACCAGAATTATAGTAGGCGGAATTACCCATGTACCGGGAGATAATATGCCTGAAAAGAAGGCATATCTCGAGGAGCATTTGGATCACATCAGAACTGCTGTTATGTTGGAGCCTAGAGGACATAAGGATATGTTCGGTTCTATTTTATTGGCGCCTACAAATAAAGAAGCTGATTTCGGTATTATATTTATGGACGGAGGTGGATACCTTAACATGTGCGGACACGGAACTATCGGTGCCGTTACAGCGGCTATTGAAACCGGTATGATTCCTATGGTAGAGCCTGTTACCAAGGTAACACTTGAAGCTCCTGCGGGACTTGTAAGAGCGGAGGCTGAGGTTAAGAACGGTAAAGTACAAAATGTTGCTTTTGTAAACGTACCGGCTTTCTTATACAAGAGGGATCAGAAGGTTATGCTTGACGGACAGGAAATAGTATTCGACATTTCATTCGGCGGAAGCTTCTTTGCTATAGTTCATGCAAAACAATTCGGCTTGGAAATTAAACCTGAAAATACCTCTAAATTAACTGAAAAAGCTTTAAAATTAAGAGATATTATAAATAAAGAGATAGAGATTCAACATCCTACTCTTTCTCACATCAAGACTGTAGATTTAGTCGAGATTTTTGATGAACCTACACACCCTGAGGCTACATATAAGAATGTTGTTATATTCGGTCAGGGTCAGGTTGACAGATCACCTTGCGGTACGGGTACATCCGCGAAAATGGCTACTTTGTATGCAAAGGGCGAGTTAAAGCAGGGTGAGCAGTTTGTATACGAGAGTATACTGGGAACCTTATTCTACGGACAGGTAGTCGGAACTACAAAGGTAGGAGACTTTGACGCCGTATATCCTCAGGTAAAAGGTTCTGCTTACATTACAGGATTTAACCATTTCGTTATAGATGAAACAGACCCTGTAAAGTATGGCTTTGTATTAAAGTAAAATGTGAAAGGCATATCTTATGAGCGGAATAAATGTACAAAAAACAAATGAAAAAGAAAATAACATTGTAGGCTTTTGGTTCTGTAATATGGCATTCGTGTTGGAAAGATTTTCTTTCTACTCCGTAAAATGGCTTATTGCATATCTTCTTGTCGCATCCGTAACTAAAGGCGGTTTAGGCTTGAATGAAGCGGAAGGTGCTATAGCATCCTCAACCTTGGTTGCATGGACTTACGGAGCACCTATTTTCGGATCTATTATTTCGGACAGATTTGTAGGTGCTAAATATTTGGTACCTATAGGAATGGCACTTATGAGTGCGGGATATTTTCTGGGCTATATCGCCACCAACAAACTTATGGTTTACCTTATGATAGGTATGGTTGCTATAGGTACCGGACTTTTCAAGCCTCAGACAAACTCCATAACAGGTAGATTGTTTACGGATAAGAGTAAGCTTGACCAAGCTTTCTCGACTCAGTATTCAATGGTAAATGTGGGTTCATTTATAGGAACAACACTTATAGGAATTTTATCAGGCAAGTACGGATACCGTTTAGGTTTTCTTATTTGCTCAATGGCGATGCTTCTTAACATGATAATATTCATAATAGGCTGGAAGTTCTTGGGAGAAACAGGTAAAAAACCATTTAAGATTGATGAAAATGTAAATAAAATAAAAAAAGAAGAGGCTGAAGTTCATCCTCTTACAAGTCTAGAGAAGAAGAGAGTCGCAGCCATAGTTCTTGTGTCCGCATTCTCGGCTATTTTCTGGGTGTTCTGGTATTTAGCATACATGCCTGTATACTATTACTGGGGCGACGAGGAAACTGTGAGAATGTTGTGGAAGATAGGAAGCTTCAACATTCCTACATCCTTCTTTGACTCCGAAAACGGCTTACTTTGTATAGTTCTCGGGCCTATATTAGGTTTGTTGTGGACCAGTCTTCGTAAGAGACCGCAGGGCGGATTTAGTATATTTAAACATACTTCACTCGGCACAATTATACTCGGACTTGCATTTACGGTATTTGCTTTGGCGGATGTTGTAAGAGGAAACGGAACGGCATCCATCCTTTGGATAGTTCTTTTCGGAATTTTGTTGAGCCTTGGTGAAATGGTATTCTCACCGCTCGGAAACTCATTTATTTCAAAGTATGCGCCCGCAAAGTTGCTTTCTCTTATGATGGCTGTTTGGACCTTGGCGGTATTTATTGCCGGACAAAGCTATGGCTTTATATATAAATTTATCTCAAAGCTTCCGTTTGCGGCAACCTACTTTACTATAGCGGGAATACTTATAGTATCGGGTGTTATACTTTTGATATTTGATAAGAAATTAAGTGCTCTTGTAACGGAAGGTTAAGTTTTACTATTTTATGGTTGAAAGGTGATATGTATGGATTTTGGTAAATTAGAACGTATTTTGTCAAAAATGAAAGAAAAAGATTTGAGCCAGATGATTATATCTGACCCCGTAGCTATATTTTATCTTACCGGCAGACTTATACTGCCGGGAGAGAGACTCCTTGCTTTGTATATAAATACGGAGGGAAATCATAAGCTTGTGGTAAACAAGTTATTCCCTCAGGAAGGTGATGTCGGAGTAGAGCTTGTTTACTATGATGACATCGAAGACGGAGTGGAAATTCTGTCAAGATTTGTATCCAAAGATAAGGCTATAGGTATAGATAAAACATGGCCTGCAAAGTTCCTGTTAAGACTTCAGGAGCTCGGTGGCGGAAGCAAGTTTGTAAACGGTTCTCTGATCGTTGACAAGGTAAGACAGATTAAGGACAAAACGGAGCAGGAGCTCATGATAAAATCCTCTTTGATAAATGATGAGGTAATGGATGAGCTCATACCTTGGGCGGCAAAGGGACTTACAGAAAACGAACTCAGCGACAAGGTAAAAGAAATTTACAAGAAGCACGGAATAGACAAGGTATCTTTCGAGCCTATAACAGCTTATGCAAAAGGAGCGGCAGACCCTCATCACATTACGGATAACAGCAAGGGTAAAAGAGGAGACTGCGTAATTCTTGATATCGGAGGTTTTTATAAGAACTATGCTTCCGATATGACAAGAACAGTATTCATAGGTGAAGTAAGCGAAAGACAAAAAGAAATTTACAACATAGTATTGGAAGCCAATTTAAGAGGTATAGCTGCGGCTAAGCCGGGAAACAAGATGAAGGATGTTGACCTTGCGGCAAGAAACTACATCGAAGAAAAAGGCTATGGAAAATACTTTACTCACAGAACGGGACATTCTATAGGACTTGAAGATCATGAGGCGGGAGACGTATCTTCAATAAATGAAGAGATTATTGAAGTAGGACAGTGCTTCTCTGTTGAACCGGGTATCTACCTTCCTGATGAAGGAATAGGTGTGAGAATTGAAGACTTGGTTCTTATAACCGAGGACGGCTGTGAGGTTCTTAATAAGTATACCAAAGATATTATAGTTGTACCGGAATAATCTCTAAAGTTAAAGGAGGATTGATATGGCTAAGATTACAGAGGCGTATATGCCATATTTAGGGCACCGTACCTATTACAGAATTGTAGGAGAAAAAAGCAATAATAACAAAAAACCTTTATTGTTGCTCCACGGCGGTCCCGGCTCAACACATAATTACTTTGAAGTGCTCGACAGATTGGCTGATGAAGATTCCAGACAGATAATTATGTATGACCAGATAGGCTGCGGAAATTCATTTGTTGAAGGGAAGCCGGAATTATGGACAAAAGAAACATGGGTCGGCGAGCTTAAAGAGCTAAGAAAGCACTTGGGACTTGATGAGGTTCATATACTGGGTCAGTCCTGGGGCGGAATGCTTTCTATCATATATGCTTGCGATCATAAGCCTGAGGGGGTTAAAAGCTATATACTATCCAGTACTCTGCCTTGCAATGAGTTGTGGGAAAGAGAACAAAAGCGCAGAATCAAGTTTTTGCCGGATGACGTTAGAGAGGCTATAGAAAAAGCCGTTGAAAATTCTGATTACACTTCCAAGGAATATGAAGAAGCGGTTGATGTGTTTATGCGTAGACATTGCTATAATGAATTAACCGAGAATTCACCGGAATGCTTAAAACGCAAAAAGAAAGCGGGAACTGAGGCGTACATAGAGGCTTGGGGACCTAATGAGTTTACTCCTGTAGGCACACTTAAGGACTACGATTATAGAGACAAATTAAGGGATGTTACGACTCCTTGTCTCATAGTTAACGGTATGGAGGACTTGTGCTCGCCTTATATAGCCAAAGCCATGTATGATCTTATACCTAATGCTTCATGGGAATTGTTTGAATATTCAAAGCACATGTGTTTTGTAGATGAAAATGATAAGTATGTGGCTATGCTTAAAGAGTGGTTGGCGAAAAATGATTAACTAGGGGGAATGTTGACATGAATACAACAATAATTTTGCTAATTGTCTTAGGGCTTTTGACGTTAGCTTTTTTGGTAGTGTTTATACAAGATTTGATAAAACACAAAGATGAAATTTTAAAAGAAACAAATATGTTACGTAACTTTGTTATTACCAGTATAATAGGATTTTTTGTAAACTTTTTTGATACTCTCGGAATAGGTTCCTTTGCTCCGTCAACGGCTTTATTGAGAGTTACAAAAACAACGGAAGACAGACTTATACCGGGAACATTGAATGTTGCTTGCTGTGTGCCTGTTGTTGCCGAAGCTTTTCTTTTCATAAACGGAGTTAAGGTTGAGCCGGTTACTCTTGCGGCTATGCTTATTGCGGCTACTGCAGGTGCTTACCTTGGAGCGGGAATTGTTTCCAAGCTTCCTACAAAGGTAATACAGTTTGTTATGGGATGTGCTCTTGCAGTTACCGGTTTGATAGTTATATTCCAGCTTACCGGAGTTTTGCCTACATCTTTGGATTCGGCGGAAACAGGTCTTCACGGAGTAAAGCTTGTAGTGGGTGTAGTAGCCAACTTTATCCTCGGTGCGCTTATGACAGGCGGTATAGGCTTGTATGCACCATGTATGGCATTGGTTATATTCCTCGGTATGAGCGTTGATGTGGCTTTCCCTATCATGATGGGATCTTGTGCATATTTGATGCCTGTAGCTTCCATAAAGTTTGTTAAGGAAGGCGCATATAACAGAGTAGCTTGTGTAGCCTTCAGTATATTCGGAGCTGTGGGAGTATATGTTGCATACTTATTCTTCAGCAACCTTTTGAAGAACACATTCAATATCGGAGGAATGGAAGTGACCGGAAAAACTATACTCCTTTGGGTTGTAGTGGCTGTTATGGCATATACTTCAGCTTCACTCTTCATGGCTGCAAATAAAAAAGCGGCTAAATAAAGAAGCTTTATAAGAAGACTTGAAACTGTTTAACAAGGTGTATAAAATTGTTTGGATGTGGTTGCTAAGCGGAAAAATCATTTCGCTTAGCAATTACTTTAATTATAGGTATTGCATATAGCATATATATGTGATATATCTAATACGTTAGACTAAAGATTAGAAGGATACTTTAAACATAGTTAATGTTGTAAATGAAAATAGGGAGATGTTTATGGAAAAAAAAGAGCAACAGTTTGTACGGGAGATTACAAACAGAGAAGATGACTTTGCACAGTGGTATACGGATATAATTACTAAGGCTGATTTGGTGGATTATTCACCTATAAAAGGCTTCATGGTAATAAAGCCCTATGGCTATGCTCTGTGGGAAAGCATTCAAAGCTTTGCAGACAGAAGATTTAAGGAGACAGGTCACAAAAACTGTTATTTTCCTCTTTTGATTCCTGAAAGCTTGTTGATGAAGGAAGCTGAGCATGTTGAGGGATTTGCGCCGGAGGTAGCTTGGGTTACACATGCCGGAAAGGAGAAGCTTGCCGAGAGATTGGTGGTAAGACCTACATCCGAAACTATTATATGTGAGATGTATAAAAAGTGGCTGAACTCATACAGAGACCTCCCTTATCTTTACAATCAATGGTGTTCCGTTGTAAGATGGGAAAAGACTACAAGACCTTTCCTCAGAACATCCGAGTTCTTGTGGCAGGAAGGTCATACCTTGCACGAAACCTACGAGGAAGCGGAAGAAGAAACATTAAGAATGCTTGATATTTATGAAGAGGTTGCGGAAGATCTTATGGCTATACCTGTAGTTAAGGGTAAGAAGTCGGTAAGAGAGCGCTTTGCGGGTGCGGAAGACACATATACCATAGAGGCTCTTATGCACGACGGAAAAGCTCTTCAGTGCGGTACCAGCCATTTCCTTGCTCAGCATTTTACAAAGGCATTCAATATAGAGTTCCAGAACAGACAGGGCGGAAAGAGCCACCCTTATCATACTTCGTGGGGTATTTCAACAAGACTTATAGGCGGACTTATAATGGTTCATTCGGATAACCGCGGTCTTGTGATTCCTCCTAAGATGGCACCTACACAGGTAAGGATTATACCTATTCAGCTTCATAAAGAAGGAGTGCTTAACAAGGCTTATGAACTTAGAGATATGTTGAAAGACAGTTTCAGAGTTGATGTGGATGCGGCTAAAGAGAAGACTCCGGGCTTTAAGTTTAATGAAGCGGAGATGCTCGGAATACCTGTAAGAATAGAACTGGGGCCAAGAGATATAGAAAACGGTAAGGTTATATTGGTTCGTAGAGATACCTTGGAGAAGGAAGAAGTAAGCTTTGAAAAATTGAAAGACAGAATTGCGGAATTGATGGTACAAATTCAGCAGGATATGTATGACAGAGCGAAAAAGAGCAGAGAAGAAAGAACTTCTACGGTATATAACATGGATGAGTTCAAGAAGGCTTTGGAGACAAATCCGGGCTTTATAAGAGCTATGCATTGTGAGGATGAAGAGTGCGAGGCTGAGATTAAAGCGGAAACTGCAGCTACAATCAGATGCTTCCCGTTCAACGACAAAGAGCCTATAGCGGACAAATGTGTATGCTGCGGGAAGCCTGCTAAAAAATTGGCTTATTTTGCAAGAGCTTATTAATTATAAATTGTTAACAGGACAAAGTCTGTGTCATTTTTGGCACAGTCTTTGTTTTGCACTTTAAATAAAAGTAGATTATAAGAGGGGGAATTATGCTGAAAAAATTAATGAAAAATCAGTTGCTTTTGGATGCTCTCAGTATATTTTTCGGTTGTTTAATTACCGCTATGGCGGTAAGCTGGATCTTGCGACCCAATCAGCTTTCGACAAGCGGGGTTACAGGTTTGGCTTTAATGGCTGAAAAGTTTACGGGAGTTGATTACACATATTTGTATTACGGTTTCAGTATAGTAATACTTATTATGGCGTATGTTTTTCTCGGAAAAAAGGCGGCGCTTAAGATTGTTACGGTGTCCATACTGTATCCGACCTTATTGTTAATTACGGACAGATTCAAGTTTGTTTTGGCAAAGGATGATATGTTTATAGTTTGCATATACTTTTCTTTGTTTTACGGTGTCGGTGCCGGTCTGGTGATAAGAAGAGGTTATACTTTCGGAGGAACCGATACTATAGCCAGAATACTTAATAAAAAGGTGTTTAAGGATGTCAGTATAAGCTCCATTATGCTTGTTATGGATGCGATTATCATACTTTTGCTCGGTGTGGTTTTCGGTAAGGATGTCGCTCTCTATGCCCTCGTAAATCATGTAACTTATATTTATATTATGGATTATATTTTGTTCGGTTTCAGATCCAAACTTTATAAGGTTTCTATAATATCACATAATCATAAAGAAATATCAAGCTTTATTTTCAAGGAGCTTGGAAGAGGTGTTACCCTGCATGACGTTACGGGAGCTTATACAAATGAGAGAAAACATATGATTACCTGTATATGTTCTCCGAGGCAATCAGCAGTCTTAAGAAGATTTTTGGCTCAGAACTATCCAAATGTATTTATGGAGGTTTCACCTATAGTAACGGTGTATGCTATCGGTAACAGATTTGTAAAGCTTGATGAGATAGAAGACTAAGCTTCGTGTTAGTTTTGAATAGACAATTTTGCTTGTGAAAGTTGTTGACATAAGCCATCTTATGTGTTAAGATAAGGACTGTTAAACGGCTTTTTATAAAGCATTCCTTGATAGCTCAGTCGGTAGAGCACGCGGCTGTTAACCGCGGTGTCGTAGGTTCAAGTCCTACTCAGGGAGCTGAGGATCCGATTTCATAATCGGGTCTTTTTTTTATAAAAATATAAGGGCTATAAAAAAATAAATGCCTTGACTTTTTAATCGACCATTATGTATAATTAAAGTGTATTTCATTTGAACTTTTTGAATCACATATTTCTATAAGATATTTTAGATGGTGTTTGGAGTTTTGGTAAGATATAAGTATCTTATTTTTGTCACATATTATATAAGATATATTTACGGTTTTATGAACTAAAAAGATGTTTTATAAAAATATGTGATTGCTTAGTTGATACAAGTGGTGCTTCGTTGGCTGGTTGAGAAATGCAAAAAATATTTAGGAGGTACAAGGTATGCATAAGGGAACTGTGAAATGGTTCAATCCGACAAAAGGTTATGGCTTCATTACGGATGAGACAGAAAACAATGAAGTTTTCGTTCATTTTTCCGGAATTAATTCAGATGGCTACAAGTCTTTGGAAGATGGACAAAAAGTTACTTTTGAAATTACCGAAGGAAACAGAGGTTTACAGGCTGTAAATGTAACTGTTGTTGTTTAATTTGGGTAGGGATTTTTTGAAAGGGGATATTGCCTTTATGGCAATATCCCCAATTTCATTCAAATAGGAAATATATCGTTTTATTCTTTTATCCTTACATCCAGCCTTGCAAAAGGTATCTCTATATTGTTATTGTCAAAGGCTTTCTTTAATTTTTCATGTATTCGCCATTTGGTAGGATTAAATTCGCTGCTTGGACACCATGCACGCATTCCCATAATTATGGCGGAGGAGTCGAAGCTGTCTATATAACATAAGACCCCTTTGCTTTTTATGATTTTCGGATCGGAGGAAAGAACATTACAAATAACATCCTTCACCTTGTCGATATCGCTGCTGTAAGCAACTCCGATTTTAATTTCCAACATACGCTCATTTTTTGCCGTTAAGTTTGTAATAACACCTCCGGCAAGATTTCCGTTGGGCATGGTAATTTTTTTGTTGTCATAGCTTATTATTGTCGTATAAATAAGCCCTATGGAATGAACGCTGCCCTCTCCGAGCGTTGTGATTATATAGTCGCCTACCAGAAAAGGCTTGGAAAGAAGTATGAGTATTCCGCCGGCAAAGTTTGATAAGCTTCCTTGTAAGGCAAGACCGACGGCTATACCGGCGGAACCTAAGACCGCTATTATACTTGCGGAGTTTATACCTACTCTCACAGCCAGCATAAGAACTATAATGACATAGCTTACAGCCCTGAAAAGTGAGAGTAAAAATTTTTGAACACCTATATCCAGCCTGCTTTTTGAAAGAAACTTTTTAAGGATAAGTACGCCGTAGGATATAAGCTTACTGCTGACAAACAATACCACAACTATGACAAGCAGCTGATAAGCAAAATTCAAAAAGCCCGGAAAAAGCTTTTGCAGTGCTACCCAAATATTTGAGGGTTTGAGTTTTTGAATATCATCCTTTGCCGCATTGGCGGATGTCGCGAGATTTTGTGCGACATCCGAAAGTATGTTGTCATCAATTGCTATTGACTCATTTGATGATAAAAATAACTTAAACATTAGTTTTCCTTTTCAATAGAGAAGATTAGGGTACTCATTGCGGGAATGTTTATTTTTACGTTATAAGGTCTGTCCGGATTAACATCCTTTAAGACCGCTTTTGTCTTTAAAGTGCCTCTGTTGGAAATCTTTCCGACTCCTCCGTATTTTTCTTTGTCCGAGTTTAGAAGAAGCTTTAAATTCGCATTATACGGCATGGCGAAAATGAAATTCTTATAATCTACAGGTGTGAAGTTGTTCACAATCAAAAGATTTTCGTCCTCCGATGAGTGTCGTATATAAGCCAATATATTCTCTTTATATGAATGACAGTCTATCCACTCAAAGCCCTCGGGATTTGAATCAAGCTCCCACAAAGCTTTTGAATCAAGGTAGAATTTATTCAGATCTTTAGTGTAGGCTTGCATTTTCTTGTGAAGCTCAAAGTCGAGAAGCTCCCATTCTATGCTTCTGTGTTCATTCCACTCATTTCCCTGACCGAACTCCTGCCCCATAAACAGAAGCTTCTTTCCGGGATGCGTCATCATAAAACCGTAAGCGGCACGAAGATTGGCGAATCGGTCTTCCTGTGTTTGCCCCGGCATTTTGTTGAGTAATGATGCCTTTCCGTGCACAACCTCGTCATGGCTTAAAACAAGAATGAAGTTCTCGCTGTACTGGTACATCATGGAAAAGGTTATTTCTCCGTAATGATATGACCTGTATATAGGGTCGTAACGCATATAACGGAGGAAATCGTTCATCCAGCCCATATTCCACTTAAAATCAAAGCCCAAACCTCCGTCATCAAGCTTTCCGCTGACCTTAGGCCAAGCTGTGGACTCCTCGGCGATAAGAAGAGCCGAAGGATATTTTTGCTTGAATATGCTGTTTAAGTGCTTCAAAAATTCTATAGCTTCAAGATTTTCCTTTCCGCCGTATCTGTTTGCTATCCATTCGCCGCTGTTTTTTCCGTAGTCGAGGTAAAGCATAGATGCTATAGCATCCATTCGTATACCGTCCACATGATAGTATTTTGCCCAATATAGAGCGTTTGCTATGAGGAAATTGCTTACCTGAGGTCTGCCGTAGTTATATATGTATGTTCCCCAGTGAGGATGCATTCCCTGTCTCGGGTCGGCATGCTCATAGACGGAACTGCCGTCAAAGCTTCCCAGTCCGTGCAGGTCTTTGGGGAAATGAGCCGGAACCCAGTCTATGATAACGCCTATACCGTTTTTATGCATATAATCCACAAAGTACATAAAATCATGAGGTGTTCCGTAGCGTGAACTCGGAGCATAGTAGCCGGTTACCTGATAGCCCCAGCTTTCATCAAGAGGGTGTTCCGTTACAGGTAAGAGCTCTATGTGGGTATAGCCCATACTTTTTACGTACTTGGCAATTTGCTTTGCCAATTCTTTGTAGTTGTAGAACTCACTGCCGTATATTTCATTACCGTTCTCGTCAAGGCTTACTTCTTTTCTTATCCATGAGCCCAGATGAAGCTCATAGATATTCAGCGGGTATTCTATGCCCTCATGTGACTTTTCAATAAGTTTATCCCTTGATTCAAGCCACTCGTCATCGCTCCATTCAAAAGATGATATATCATACACGACACTTGCATTGTTAGGTCTTATTTCGCTGTAAAAAGCGTAAGGATCCGATTTTAACATCGGTTCACCTTTTATAGTTTTTATCTCGAATTTATAAATATCATTTATGCCGAGTCCCGGGATAAATATATCGTAAATACCGCAGGCACCGAGCTTCCTCATTTGATGAACACGGCCGTCCCAGTTGTTGAAGTCTCCTACAACGGAAACCCTTATTGCTGCAGGAGCATAAACCGAAAAATAAACGCCGTCCGTACCCGAAAGGGTCTTCTTGTGAGCTCCCATAAGCTCATAGATGTCATAGTTTATGCCGAGAGAAAATTTTTCTATATCTTTTTCGGTGTAAAGAGTATCAAAGCTGTACGGATCTCTTATGGTAAAAGTTTTCCCGTTGTCATAGTGAACTATGAAACTATATTTAAAAAGAGTTTTCCTCTGAAGAAGAAGGGCGAAGAAACCGTTTTCGTCCACAAGCTCCATTTCTTTGCTTTGCTTTTGATTGTCTATCAATAATTCCACCTTTGTTGCATGAGGTATAAAGGCTTGAACGAGCACCCCATGTTCTGTTATATGAGCACCGAGTATATCCTGAACTCTTGAACATTCCGAATAGAGTATTTCGTCAATAGCGGCTAAATCAAGAATGTTTGACAGTGTATTCTCCATATTGATGTCAGTAGTAAAAACTACTTCTCCTTTCCCATAGAATATTACCTACTATTCTAGCATATATAGTAAAAATAATGAATAATAAGTTATTATAAAAAGTAACAAAAAGTTTAGAAAAAGTATCTTGCGAATATCCTTATTCCAGTTTACACTATAAGGCACAACAAAGAGAAGAAAGAGTGGATGTTATGAGTTTGACTAAGAAAAAAAAGGAAATAATTGAAGAGGTGGAAAAGTCCAAGGTGGAGGAGTTTTCATTAATAAAAGAAATACAGAATTGGGTAAGTATTTTCCTGATGGCTTTGGTGATAGCCTTTTTCTTAAATACATTTATCATTGCAAATTCAAGAGTTCCTTCGGGGTCGATGGAAAATACAATTATGACGGGAGACAGGCTGATAGGTTCAAGACTCAGCTATAATTTTTCTGATCCTAAGCGTGGGGATGTTATAATATTTCGCTGGCCTGACAATGAGAAGATCTTTTTTGTAAAGCGTATCATCGGTATGCCGGGAGATACGGTAAAGATAAGCGACGGAAAGATTTACCTGAACAATTCGACGGAAGCTCTGGAAGAGCCGTATATCAAAGAACCTATGATACCGGAGGAGGATGTGGAGTATGTCGTTCCGGAGGGGGCATACTTTGTACTCGGTGATAACAGGAACAAAAGTGCCGATGCAAGACGTTGGCAAAACACCTTTGTCTACAGAAACAAAATAATTGCAAAGGTTATATTCGAGTATTACCCTAAATTTAAGATTATATCATAATGTATATTGACAATTTATGGGTTTGCTAATATAATAAGACGGAAAAATAGATTTTGCACAATTTATTTTTGAGAAATGGAGAGGTATTAAGGATGCTGAAAGAATTTAAGGAATTTGCGTTTAAGGGAAATGTTATTGACTTGGCGGTCGGTGTTATTATTGGTGGTGCGTTTGGTAAAATCGTTACCTCTTTAGTAAATGACGTGCTCATGCCTATAATAGGTTTGCTTTTGGGAGGTATAAACTTTACGGATCTTAAGTATGTTATAACTCCGGCTTCACAAGGTATAGAGGAAGCGGCCATAAGGTACGGTGCGTTCATTCAGTCAATAGTTGACTTTCTTATAATCGCTGTTTCGATTTTCTTCTTTGTAAAGCTCATTTCATTGGCAAAGAAGAAAGAGGAAGTTGTAGAAAAAGCGGCTGAACCCGTTAAGCCTGACGAGGTTGTGTTGCTTGAGGAAATAAGAGATTTATTGAAAAAGTAAGTTTTAAGTAAGTAGGAGGAAAATATGAAGTATATTTGTGATGTGTGCGGATACGTTTATGACGAAGTTGCGGGAGATCCGGATAACGGTATAGCTCCGGGAACAAAGTGGGCTGATGTTGATGATGATTTTCTTTGCCCTTTGTGCGGAGTAGGTAAGGATCAATTCTCGGTAGAAGAATAAAGCTTTATCAATTTTGAAAAGTCAAAAAAGAATGCTGTATGAAACAACGGTTTTATAAGGCATTCTTTTTTATTGTCAAAAAAGCAGTTATTAATGTTTCAAATATAAGCTATTACTTTATAGACAAAATCCATTAATAAGGTTATACTATAGCTTAATAAGGAGGTGCGATTAATAAAGTATAGTAAATCTGTATTCAGAAATCTTGCTCTTGTCTCCCAGCTTGGAATAACCATGCTGACCCCTATTTTCTTGTGTTTGATTATAGGTTACTACATGGACAAAGCTTTCAAAACCTCATATATTATACTCATATTTTTGCTTCTCGGAGTGCTTACGGGTTTTAGTATGGTTTATAAGCTTGTAAAGGCAAATTTAGAAAGGGAATTGGAAGAGGACAGGCAGGAAAAGGCAAATAAAAGCAAGGTGGCGGTAAAAAAAACCGTCGTAAGTAAAAAAAGAGCGAGTCGCGTATTCAAGGAGAATAAGGATGAGTAAAGAATTGAAAAAAACGGTATTTATGATGGGCATAGGCATAGTAATCTACGAACTTTTTTTAATGCTTCTTGCCCTATTTATATACAAACATATAGGATATTCTTTATTGTCCTTGGAGCTTGGCATACTTGTAGGAACCTTCATAGAGTTTATCATGCTGGTAGATATGGCTTACGTGACACAGGATGTTATCTGCAGTAAGGATGCGGCATACGCAAACAGGAAAACGGTCATACGCTCCGTCATAAGAAAGGTGGGAGTGCTTGCCGTAATAGCGATATTTTGGAATTCGGGATATGTCAATGTTATCGCGATTGTGTTTGCAGTCTTAGGTATGAAATTCGGAGCCTACTCGGTTCCGCTTATCAGAAAAATTATTAAATAATTTTGCTATCAAGTAGGAAAGGAGGGAAAGTATGGGAGCTATGGGCGTGACGAATATGCCGGTCTCTTTCAGTGAACCGGACTTTATGATAGACGGAATCTATAGTTTCGGTCTTTTCGGGCAGGAACTGTGGATAACTACGACCACGGTGAATTTGCTTATAGTAAGTCTCTTGATAATCGTTTTTGCACTCTTTGCAAACAGAGCTTTAAAAAAGGCAAAGGACATTCCGGAAGGTTTTCAGAATTTTTTGGAATTTGCTTACGAGCTGCTTGAAACGATGGGAAACAGCATACTCGGCGACAATACACCGAGATTTTTGAATTACGTGGGAACAATATTTTTGTTTATATTGATTTCCAACTTCAGCGGACTGCTGGGAATGAGAAACCCGACAGCCGATTACGGCGTAACATTCTTGTTGGGAATTGTAACTTTTGTGATCGTTCAATATCAAGGGTTCAAGAATAACGGTATAAAGCACATTACGGGTTTGTTTGAACCGTTGCCGGTCTTGTTTCCTATAAACTTGATAGGTGAATTTGCAAACCCTATATCGATTTCGCTTCGTCTTTTTGCCAATCTTTTATCAGGCGTTGTAATGATGGGGCTTTGGTACGGGATGATGCCTATATTCTTAAAAATAGGTGTACCCGCCGTACTTCAAATTTATACCGATGTATTTTCGGGTGCTATACAAACATACGTATTTTGTATGTTGAGCATGGTTTATATTAAAGATAAGCTGTAAAAACAAATATTTTAACTTTCAGGAGGATATTTTTATGAACATTTCAGGACAGGATTTCATTTACGGATGCTCAGCAATAGGCGCAGGCTTAGCTATGATAGCCGGTATAGGTCCCGGTATAGGACAGGGTAACGCGGCAGGACAGGGTGCAGCGGCGGTAGGACGTAACCCGGGAGCAAAATCGGACATTACTTCTACAATGTTACTCGGTCAGGCTGTTGCCGAAACAACGGGTCTTTACGGTCTTGTAGTTGCCATGATTCTTATGTTCGTTAAGCCTTTCAAATAAAAGAGGTGGGGCTCTTATGCCCTAAAACATAAAAAATAGGAGGTAAGACCTTGGAACGATTGATAGGATTTGACCCTCAGCTTTTGTTTGAAACGGCTGTGACGGGTGTAAATATCTTTTTCCTATTCTTTATACTTTCTTATCTTATCTTTAATCCTGCAAAAGAGGTGCTTAGGAAAAGAAGAGAGAAGGTTGCGACAGAGCTTGAAAATGCCGCTACCAAGGAAAGTGAAGCTTTGGCTTTGAAGGCGGAGTATGAGAAAAAACTCAGTGAAGTAAACAAAGAGGCGGAACTTATTCTGGAAGATGCAAGAAAGAGAGCAAAGCTCAGAGAAAGCGAGATTATTGAAGAGGCTAAAAAGCAATCCGCAATAATCATAGAAAGAGCCGATAAAGAGATAGAGCTTGAGAAGAGAAAGGCTTTGGATGACCTTAAATCCGAAGTTGTAAGTATAGCGTCTCTTATCGCATCTAAGGCTGTGGGCATGTCGCTTAATGTTGAGATACAAGATGCGCTTGTTGATGAAACATTGAAGGAAATGGGTGAAGATATATGGCAAAGCTGATTTCGAAAGTATATTCCGATGCCCTCTTTGAGGCGACAAAGGCTTTGGAAAAAACAGATACCGTATATGAAGAGGTTTTGGATTTAAAAAACATATTCAAAGAGAACGAGGACTTTAAGAAGTTGCTTAATTCTCCTAAAATTGTGAAGGAAGAAAAAATACAGTCCGTACAGGCGGTGTTTGCCGACAAAATCTCAAAAGAGCTTATGGGGCTTTTGACGGTAGTCATAGAAAAAGGAAGACAGGCGGAGCTTGAAAGCATATTTGACGAATTTATTTTGCAGGTAAAGGAGTTTAAAAACATAGGTACCGCTTATGTGACAAGTGCTTTTGAACTTAGTCCTGAGAAGAAAGAGAGCATAGAAGCTAAGCTTATAGAAACGAGCAGATATGAAAAAATGGAAATGCATTTTAAAACGGATCCGTCCATTATGGGCGGTCTGGTCATAAGAATTAATGACAAGGTGCTCGATTCAAGCATTAGCAAGAGACTATACAATATTAAAAGAGAACTTTTAAATATCAGATTAGCATAGAAAAATTTTTAAGAAAGCAGGTGAAACCCTGATGAATTTAAGACCTGAAGAAATCAGCTCGGTTATCCGCGAGCAGATTGAAAAATATGGGGCCAAGCTGGAAGTAGCTTCTGTTGGAACGGTTATACAAGTTGCCGACGGTATAAC
Organism: uncultured Lachnospiraceae bacterium; assembly: GCA_963522175.1. Taxonomy (GTDB): domain Bacteria; phylum Bacillota; class Clostridia; order Lachnospirales; family Lachnospiraceae; genus CAKAHY01. The sequence continues at coordinate 53,227 of CAUQXC010000006.1, read as the reverse complement.
AAGAATACATGGACTTGAAAATGCTATGCAGGGGGAACTTTTAGAGTTTCCGGGCGAGGTTTACGGAATGGTGCTTAACTTGGAGGAAGACAATGTAGGTGCCGTTCTGCTTGGTGAAAGTAAGAGTATAAGCGAAGGAGACACGGTAAAAACTACGGGACGTGTTGTTGAGGTACCGGTCGGAGATGCGCTTACGGGACGTGTTGTAAATGCACTCGGACAGCCTATAGACGGAAAAGGCCCTATAAACACCGAAACCTACAGACGCATAGAAAGAGTAGCACACGGAGTTATTGAGAGAAAATCGGTTAATACTCCTTTGCAGACGGGAATTAAAGCTATAGATGCCATGATTCCTATAGGAAGAGGACAAAGAGAGCTTATTATAGGCGACAGACAGACGGGAAAAACCAGTATAGCCATTGATACCATAATCAACCAAAAAGGACAGAATGTTCATTGTATTTATGTGGCTATAGGGCAGAAAGCCTCAACGGTTGCCGGAATTGTAAAAACTCTTAACGAGTACGGTGCTATGGACTATACGACGGTAGTTGTATCAACGGCTTCGGACCTTGCACCGCTTCAATATATAGCACCTTATTCGGGCTGTGCTATAGGTGAGGAGTGGATGGAAAGAGGAGAAGACGTACTTGTTGTATACGACGACCTGACAAAGCACGCGGCGGCATATCGTACTCTTTCGTTGCTCCTTAAAAGAGCTCCGGGACGTGAAGCATATCCGGGTGACGTATTCTACTTACACTCAAGACTTCTTGAGAGAGCGTCAAAACTTTCGGATGAACTTGGAGGCGGTTCTTTGACAGCATTGCCTATAATCGAAACACAGGCGGGAGACGTTTCGGCCTATATACCTACAAATGTTATATCTATTACGGACGGACAGATTTATCTCGAGTCCGAAATGTTCAATGCGGGATTCAGACCGGCTATAAATGCGGGACTTTCGGTTTCGAGAGTAGGCGGTTCGGCTCAGATAAAGGCTATGAAAAAGATTGCGGGACCTATAAGAGTGGAGCTTGCACAGTACAGAGAGCTTGCGGCTTTCGCACAGTTCGGTTCCGAGCTTGATGCGGCGACCACACAGCAGCTTGCACAGGGCGAGAGAATCAGAGAAATGTTAAAGCAGCCTAATTATAAGCCGATGCCTGTAGAAAAACAGATAATAATTATTTTTGCGGCTACAAAGAAGCTTTTGCTTGATATTCCTACAAAGAAAGTCGGCGAGTTTGAAGAGGAGCTTCTCAGGTTTGTGGAAAACAGACATCCCGAGGTTCTTGAGGAAATTCGTACAAAGAAGGAAATCAGTGACGAATTGGCTGCAAAGATTACGGATATAGTAGAACAGTGTAAAAAAGCATAAAGGAGGTAGGGTTTAATGGCTTCAATGAAAGAAATCAAACGTAGGCGAACGAGTATTCAAAGCACGGAGCAGATAACAAAGGCAATGAAGCTTGTAGCCACCGTGAAGCTGCAAAAAGCCAGAATAAAAGCGGACAGCTCGAAACCTTATTTCAATCTTATGTATGAAACCATAAGCAATATACTTGAAAAAAGCGAAAACATAAACCATAAATACCTGAAATCCGGCGGTGGAAAGAAGGCGGTAATAGTAATCACCTCAAACAGAGGCTTGGCAGGCGGATATAACAACAATATCATAAAGCTTGTGAGCTCAAACTTCGATACCGACGATTGTCTTGTATACGCAGTAGGAAAGAAGGGTAAAGACGGTCTGGAAAGAAGAGGCTACACTATAGCCGGCGAGTATTCGGAAATTATGAATGAGCCGCTTTATGCGGATGCCGCAGATATTACAAAGGTGCTTTTAACCGCTTTTGAAAAGGGTGAAGTAAGCGATATATATATGGCTTATACGGTTTTTAAAAATACTGTGGTACACATACCTACCTTATTGCATCTTTTACCGGTTGTTACCGACAGCGTAAAAGAAAATTTTGAGGAGACATCCGGACTTGAAGAAAAAAGAGGACCAAGGGCTGTAATGGACTATTCCCCTAATGAAGAAGAAGTTTTGGATGCCATAGTTCCGAAGTATATTTCGTCTATAATTTTCGGAGCCTTGGGACAGGCGCTTGCAGCCGAAAACGGAGCAAGAATGAATGCGATGGATAACGCCACCAACAATGCGGCTGAACTTATTGACAAACTGAGTTTGCAGTATAACAGAGCAAGACAGGGCGCCATTACTCAGGAGCTTACGGAGATTGTTGCGGGTGCAAATGCAATAAGTTAAAAAATAAATTTAAAGGAGAAACATTCATGGCAGAACAGAATGTGGGTAAAATTACCCAGATTGTCGGTGCGGTTTTGGATATAAAGTTCAGTCAGGGCAATTTGCCTAAAATAAACGAAGCTATCCGAATTAAGACAAGAGAAGGCTCTACACTGACAGTTGAAGTTGCCGGACATCTTGGAGATGATACTGTTCGTTGCATCTCAATGGGTACAACAGACGGACTTGTAAGAGGTATGGAAGCTGTTGCTACAGGAGCTCCTATATCCGTGCCGGTCGGTGAAAATACGCTCGGAAGAATATTCAACGTTCTCGGAGAGCCCATAGATAATAAAGAGGCTCCGAATGATTGCGAGTATTTACCTATACATAGAAAAGCTCCTACATTTGAAGAGCAATCGACACAAACCGAAATACTTGAGACAGGTATTAAAGTAGTAGACCTTCTTTGTCCTTATCAAAAGGGTGGAAAGATAGGTTTGTTCGGAGGTGCGGGAGTAGGAAAAACGGTTCTTATACAGGAGCTTATCAGAAATATCGCTACGGAGCACGGCGGATATTCGGTATTTACCGGAGTTGGAGAGAGAACCCGTGAGGGAAATGACCTCTATCATGAAATGACGGAATCCGGAGTTATCAATAAGACCACCATGGTGTTCGGACAGATGAACGAGCCGCCCGGTGCAAGAATGAGAGTCGGACTTACAGGACTTACCATGGCGGAATACTTCCGTGATGAGGGCGGAAGAGACGTTCTTTTGTTCATAGACAATATTTTCCGTTTCACGCAGGCAGGTTCGGAGGTTTCGGCATTGCTTGGACGTATGCCGTCGGCGGTAGGATATCAGCCTACATTGCAGACGGAGATGGGTGCATTGCAGGAGCGTATAACATCAACCAAAAACGGTTCCATAACATCCGTACAGGCGGTTTATGTTCCGGCGGACGACCTTACCGACCCGGCACCGGCTAACACCTTTGCCCATCTTGATGCTACTACGGTTCTTGACAGATCTATAGTAGAGCTTGGAATATATCCGGCGGTAGACCCTTTAGGTTCGACCTCGAGAATTTTGTCTCCGCAGATAGTAGGGCAGGAGCATTATGATGTTGCGGGAAAAGTTCAGCAGGTACTTCAAAAATATAAAGAGCTTCAGGATATTATCGCCATGCTCGGTATGGATGAGCTTTCGGAGGAAGATAAGCTTACAGTATCCAGAGCCAGAAAAATTCAGAGATTTTTGTCTCAGCCGTTCTTTGTTGCAACTCAGTTTACCGGACTTGAAGGAAAATATGTACCGGTATCGGAGACTATCAGAGGCTTCAAAGAGATTTTGGAAGGAAAGCACGATGCAATACCTGAGCAGTTCTTCCTTAATGCGGGAACTATCGATGAGGTAGTGGCAAGAGCAAAAGGCTAGGAGGTAGGCTATGGCAGATACACTTAAGCTTAGGGTTTATACACCTACCGCAAAATTTTTCGAGGGTGATGCCACTATGGTTGAGTTTACCACAAGCGAGGGAAATGTAGGAGTGTATCCTAAGCACATCCCGACTACGGCTATTATTGCTCCCGGAATTTTAAGCATTCACACGGATGAAGGGATTAAGGTGGCAAGCCTTATATCGGGCTTTGTAAACATAGAGGAAGAAAGTATTACCATACTGGCTGAGGTTTGCGAGTGGCCCGATGAAATTGACGAAGCAAGAGCAAACGAGGCGAAGGTAAGAGCTGAAAGGCGAATAAACGAAAAGAAGAGCGATCTTGACGTCGCAAGGGCGGAGATGGCTTTGAAAAGAGCTCTGGTTCGTATAGATGCGAAAAACAGATAATTTAAAGGTTGTCGTTTTTAAAGAATTTATTCTTTAAAGGCGGCAGCTTTTTTGTTTGAAATTTGTGTATTAATATTTGAAAAAAAAGAAAAAGGTGTTATACTGATAAAAACTTGGTAGGCAATGTCTTAGGGCAGTCGACAAGCCTGCTGCATATTGTTTACCCCGGTGAAGATCTCTTTGAGATTGCGAAGGATATGGAGGAGCAGTTTTAAATATAATGAATGAAATGATAGAAACAAAAAGGACTAAGGATAACGATATCATATTCATGGCAAGAAGAAAGGTATCATTGCAAAACACTTTGCTTATTATAGCTTCCGCAATGCTTTTGCTTTGTTTCGGAGCTTTTGTAAGACTGGATCTATATGTTTTGCTGAAAAAAGGTTTTGATAATTACGAGGAACTGAGAAGGTTACCGAATCTTTCCCTGATGAATATGGCGTTTGGCGATAATATTATATACTATATGCTGGGCGAGGGGGCTATTAACGATACCAACGCTCTTAATGCCGCAGTGTCTATTTTCAGAAGCTTTGTTGCCTTATTTATCATGCCTGTATGCACCTTGGCTTTATATTTTGCAAACAGAAAAATTGCAAAAGATCAAACCTTGAGCTATAAGCTTGTCATGCTTCAATACAGCCTTATTTTGCTTATGGGCGGAATGAATTTCATATTACTCAGATTTTTAAGCAATATCATAAAATTTGACAATATTATGCCGCCGTTAGGCAGTACAGGGGGAGCCTTCAAGCTGACCTTTATATATACCTTGTACGCTTTCCTCAATACGGCATCACTTATTCTTTCGGCATACGGAATTATATATACGGGAACCAAAGAATCGGATGAAACGCTTGTAAGTGAAGATATTTTTTCTGCAAAGACACTGGAAAAAATAAGAGAATTTACAAAGGAAAAAGCTTCCAAAGAAAAAGCTTCCGAGAATAAAAGCAATGAAGTGAAAGAAAACAAGGGTGCAAGCCAAAAGAAGAAAAAGAAGTCAAGCTGTAAAAAGAAAAAACATAAAAAAGCGGTATAAAGCTTTAAAAAAAGTCGTCTCGAAACCAAGCGAGACGACTTTTTTAGGGTCATAAAAACTCTTATAAGAAGAAGTACTTAAGTACGAAAAGTACGGTCAGTACATACATTACAGGGGTAAGCTTTTTGTGTTTGCCTGAAAGAACATGCATAAGTGTGTAACTTACTATACCTAAGGATATACCTTCGGAAATACTGTAGAAGAAAGGCATGGACAAGATGCAAATATAGCAAGGTAAAGCTTCCGCTATATCATTAAAATCAATTTCCACAATATTTGAGAACATGTAAAAGCCTACTATGATAAGAGCCGGAGCTGTTGCAAATGCAGGTATGGCAAGGAAAATAGGGGAGAAGAACAGTGATATTCCGAACAATATCGCCGTTGTAACCGCCGTAAGTCCCGTGCGGCCGCCCTCCGATACTCCGGATGCGGACTCGACAAAAGTTGTAACCGTTGAAATTCCGAGAGCCGCACCGGCTGTGGTCGCAACCGCATCGGCGAGCAAAGCCCCTTTGATTTTAGGCAGCTTTCCGTCTTTATCAAGCATTTTTGCTTTTGTAGATACACCTATAAGGGTACCTATAGTATCAAAAATATCAACAAATAAAAAAGCGAAGATAACTGCTACAAATTTAAGAGTAAATACGCCGCTAAAATCAAATTTCATGAAGATAGGCGACATATCGGGAGGTACTATACCTCTTGAAAAGTCAGGGAGCAGATTATAGAAACCAAGCTCCGGATTAGGTCTGTAAAGCCCTGTAAGCTGGCACACGACACCTAAAATCCAAGTGATAAGTATACCGAGAAGTATATTTCCCTTAACTTTCTTTGCAACAAGGGCGCCTGTTAAAATGATACCTGCGAGAGCGAGCATAACTGATATACCCACGTCATTCATAGTTGCGCTTACCTGATTTACTTCATTGTAGTCCTTGAGTGAAAACAATGAAACCAGAGTAGCTCCTCCAATTACTATTTTTGCGTTTTGTAAGCCTATAAAAGCTATGAAAAGTCCTATACCGACAGAAACAGCGGATTTTAAATTTTTCGGTATTGTGTTAAATATCTGTTCACGAACATTTGTGATCGATAAAAGTATGAAGACAAGTCCTTCGATAAATACCGCCGCAAGTGCAGTCTGCCAAGAGTAACCCATGTTGAGAACCACCGTATAAGCAAAGTATGCGTTAAGTCCCATACCCGGAGCAAGAGCAAACGGATAATTTGCAAACAATGCCATAAGAAGAGTACCCAAAAATGAGGCTATAGCCGTAGCCGTAAATACGGCACCCGTGTCCATACCTGCCGCACCGAGAACGGAAGGGTTAACGGCTAAAATATAAGCCATGGTCATAAAGGTAGTTACACCGGCTATAATTTCCGTTTTGACATCCGTCCCGTGTTCCTTGAGTTTAAAAAGCTTTTCCAATTCTTTCATAACAATCTCCTTTTTTATTTTAAGCTTATTAAGAATAGCACAATACATAAAACGTGGCAATACACAAGAAATAAAAGCAATCATTTTTGTTAAACTGCTGTAAATTTAGCATAAATATTAAGAATTATATGTTTATTAAATGCTTTTTATGGTGTATGATAGAACATATAAATATAAAAGGGGGATAAGAATATGGATACAACTTTAGTTATAATGGCGGCGGGAATAGGTTCCAGGTTCGGAGGAGGAATAAAACAGCTCGAACCTGTGGGACCGGGCGGAGAAATTATTATGGATTATTCCATATACGATGCTATGAAAGCCGGATTTAACAAAGTAATATTTATTATTCGTAAAGACCTGGAAAAGGACTTTAAAGAGATTATCGGTAACAGGATTGAAAAGATTGTAAATGTGGACTACGCATTTCAGGAGCTTTCGGATTTGCCGGAGGGCTTTAAGCTTCCGGAGGGAAGAAAAAAACCGTGGGGAACGGGACAGGCGGTACTTTGTGCTCTCGGAAAGATAAAGGGACCTTTTGTTGTAATAAATGCGGATGATTTTTACGGCTCGGAAGTGTTTAAGGTTATGCATGATTATATATCATCCAAGGACTATAAAGAAAGCGATATCTATGATTGTTGCATGGGAGGATTTATTTTAAAAAATACCTTAAGCGAAAACGGCGGAGTCAGCAGAGGAGTTTGTAAGGTAGACGATGACCATATACTTGAAGATGTAAAAGAAACCTACGAAATTGCATATAAAGACGACAAGCTTGTAGGCGTTGACGGTTCGGGCAATGAAGTTATCTTAGATCCTGAGCAGTATGTATCTATGAATATGTGGGGACTTCCTGAAAGCTTTTTAAATGAACTTAGAGAAGGCTTTCCAAAGTTTTTGGCAAATGTAAAAGAAGGAGATTTGAAGTGTGAGTATCTTCTCCCGAGCATAATAGACAGCTGTATAAAAGAAGGAAAAGCAAAGGTTAAGGTTTTGAGAACAAACGATAAATGGTTCGGAGTTACCTATAAGGAAGATAAGGAAAGCGTGGTTTCTTCAATAAGGGCCCTGATCGATTCCGGGAAATATCCTCAGAAGTTATATTAAAAAATCAAGTATAATCCTTAAAAAGAGGAGACCCGAGTTGCTAAAGCAACTCGGGTAATTATGAAAAATTCATGTGCAACCTGATTATAATAACTAATCACTTGCCATATTGATTTTATATTTGCATTATACTTAAGTATTATGAATAGAGTGTTAATGAACGTTAAATAAAATGTGTCTGAACATCATTTTTGATGTTTTGCACAAAACGGCAATAACATTTTTGGTTAAAATGTATAGGAGGTTTGATAATGAATAAACAAAAGACCTTTATAGTAGGACATAAAAATCCGGACACGGACTCCATATGTTCCGCCATTGCTTATGCGTACTTAAAAAACTCTTTGGAGGGCAGCGGTTATGAAGCACGAAGAGCCGGAGAGGTTAATGAAGAAACAAAGTATGTTCTGAACTATTTCGGCGTGGAAGCCCCTAAATTGATAGAAAATGTTAAAACTCAAATAAAGGATATAGAGATATCAAAAACTGAAGGTGTGGACAAAAGCATAAGCCTTAAAAAGGCATGGGCTTTGATGAGCGATTCAAACGATGTAACCCTGCCGGCTGTGGACAGAAACGGAAAGCTTGAAGGACTTATCACTATAGGTGATATTGCAAAGTCCTATATGAATATACACGACAGTAAAATATTGGCGAAGGCAAAAACGAAGTATTCCAATATTATAGAAACTCTGGACGGCTTATTGGTTGTGGGAGATGAAGATAAGTATTTCAAAGAGGGAAAGGTCGTCGTTGCGGCGGCAAATCCCGATATGATGGAATACTATATAGAAGACCACGACCTCGTTATTTTGGGGAACAGGTATGAGTCTCAGCTTTGCGCTATAGAAATGGGAGCGGAGTGTATAATAGTTTGTGAGGGCGCGGGAGTGTCAAAGACTATACAGAAGCTTGCCACGGAGAGAAATGTAACTGTTATCACGACAGCTTACGATACTTTCATGGTAGCAAGGCTTATAACCCAGTCCATGCCTATAAGCTATTTTATGACTAATAAAAGTATTATTACCTTCCATGATACCGACTATCTGGATGACATAAAAGAAGTTATGGCTAAAGTAAGGCACAGGTATTTCCCGGTTACGGATAAGTACGGAAAATATAAAGGCATGATTTCAAGAAGAAATTTACTCGGAGCGACGGGAAAAAGGCTTATATTGGTTGATCACAACGAAAAGAGTCAGGCGGTATCCGGAATGGAATATGCGAATATACTGGAGATAATAGACCATCACCGCTTGGGTACGGTAGAGACCTTGGGACCGGTGTACTTCAGAGCCCAGCCTCTTGGCTGTACCGCAACTATCATCTATCAGATGTACACTGAAAAGAATATAAAAATACCTAAACACATTGCAGGACTCTTGTGTTCCGCTATAGTAAGCGATACCCTGCTTTTCAGATCCCCTACTTGCACTCCTATAGACGAGGAGGTAGCGCTTAAGTTGGCTAAAATAGCAGGTATAGACATTGAAAAGTATGCAAACGACATGTTCAGTGCGGCAAGTAATCTTGCCGGCAAAACGGATAACGAAATCCTTCGTCAGGACTATAAAAAGTTCACTTTAGGTAAGCTTAAGATTGCGGTAGGCCAGATAAGCTCCCTTAACACAAAAGAGCTTGAAGAGCTTGAGGAGAGACTTTTGCCTTATATCGAAGAGGTTTATGAGTCCGTTGAGGAAGATATGATATTCTTTATGCTCACAAACATATTGGAGCAGAGCACTCTTCTGATTTGTGTGGGAGATGATGCGGTAAACTTTGCCGCAAAAGCTTTCAGCCTTGAAGGTACGCAGGCTGTAAAGGAAAAGGCTATATATTTAAAGGATGTAGTATCAAGAAAAAAACAGCTTATGCCGGTTTTAGCATTGGCGGCACAGCAATAGGATATTTATGATAAACAAAAAGAACAATATAACATTAATAGGAATGCCCGCTTCGGGCAAAAGTTCGGTTGGAGTCGTTTTGGCAAAAAGACTGGGCAAAAGTTTTGTCGATGTCGACATTGTAATACAGGAGCAATACGGCATGAAACTTAAGGAGATTATAGCAAAGTACGGTCAGGACGGCTTCAGACAAATAGAAGATGAGGTAAATGCAAAGCTGCAGGTTGAAAACAGCATAATTTCTCCGGGCGGAAGCGTGATTTACGGTGAAAAAGCTATGGAAAACCTTAAAAATATAAGTACCGTAATCTATTTGGAATTATCTTATAACGCCATCAAATCAAGGCTCGGAGACCTGAATGAAAGAGGAGTTACTTTGAAAAAGGGGCAGACACTCAAGAGTCTGTATAATGAAAGGGTTCCGTTATATAAAAAATATGCCGATATTACGGTCAATGAGATGAAGAAAAGTCTAAGTGCCATAGTTGACGAAATCTGCAAAGAATATGAGGCACTGTAATGGAAAGAGAATTTTGGAGAGGCGGTAATATGCTTTATCCCGTTCCGGCGGTTATGGTCAGTATGGCGGACAGTGAAGGGAATTCCAATATTATTACCATAGCATGGACGGGTACGGTATGTTCCGACCCGCCTATGGTGTATATATCGGTAAGACCCGGAAGACATTCCTATCGGATACTTAAGGAAAGCAAAGAATTTGTTATAAACATCTGTACGGAGGATTTGGTCAGGCAAACTGATACTGCAGGTGTAAGATCCGGAAGAGATATGGATAAGTTTAAGGAGCTTAAGCTTACAAAGGGTGTTTCAAAAGAGGTTAAGGCACCCTATATAGCGGAAGCTCCCATAGCCTTGGAGTGTAAAGTTTGCGATATTATAAGCCTCGGAACGCATGATATGTTCCTTGCAAAGGTGCTTGCCGTGAGCGTAGATAAAAAATATATAGATGAAAAAGGAAAATTTGATTTAAAAAAAGCCAAGCCTATAGTATACTCTCATGGTGACTACATGGGACTTGGAAATCTTCTGGGAAATTTCGGTTTCAGTGTCAGAAAAAAGAAAAAGTGTGTTCGAAACCATCCACACTCTAAATAAAACTAAGGAGAATGAATAATGAATAATAAGAATGTGAGAAACCTTGTGTACGGCGGTATTATCGGAGCCTTGTATGTGGCTCTGACACTTGCCTTTTTACCTATAAGCTTCGGTGCGATCCAGTTTAGGATAAGCGAAGCCTTGGTTATTTTACCGGTATTTACACCGGCGGCAATACCCGGAGTTTTTATAGGCTGTCTTTTGGCTAACTGGCTCGGAGCTGCGGCTTTACCGGATATTATTTTCGGAAGTCTGGCTACTCTGCTCGGAGCTTACGGAACTTATGTACTCAGAAAAAAAGGATTTTTGAGTGCGCTTCCGCCGATAATAGTGAATGCACTGGTTATCCCGTTCGTCTTAAGGTATGCATACGGAGCTGAGGATATGATTTTGTTTATGATGCTTACGGTAGGAATAGGCGAGATTATAGCTGTAGGTATTTTGGGAAATGCTTTAAGACTTGTATTGGAAAAATACAGAAATATTATATTTAAAGAAGATTAGGTATGAAAGCGGAGGCTGAGAATGATAGATTTTGATAAAAAAGCACATATATACTTTATAGGAATAGGCGGAGTAAGTATGAGCGGTCTTGCGGAGATTCTACTGAAAAAAGGCTTTATCATATCAGGCTCCGATATGAAAGAAAGCGAGTTGACAAAGGGACTTGAAGCAAAGGGGGTAAAGCTTAATTATAGGCAGGTTGCAAAGAATATAGAAAGCGACATAGACTATGTTGTGTACACGGCGGCTATACATGAGGACCACCCTGAGTATGTGAGGGCTAAGGAGCTTAAAATACCTCTCATAAGCAGAGCGAAGCTTTTGGGAAGTATTATGACGGAGTTTAATACTTCCGTTGCAGTTGCCGGAACTCACGGAAAGACGACCACAACGGCTATGCTGAGTCATATTTTTCTTGAAGCGGGATTGGATCCTACCATTTCTATAGGCGGTATGCTTAAAGCGATAGGAGGAAATCTGAGAATAGGCTCGGGAGATATTTTTCTTACCGAGGCATGTGAGTATACCAATTCTTTTTTGGATTTTAACCCTAATATCGAGGTGATACTGAATGTTGAGGCGGATCACCTTGACTTTTTCAAGGATATAGACGATATAAGGGCTTCCTTTAAGAAGTTTGTTGAGAGACTTGACGACAAGGGTATACTTGTAATTAATGATGAAATCAAAGACTGTTCCTATTTTATAAAGGATTTTAAGGGAAAAGTCATAACCATAGGCTCCGAAAATGCGGATGTTACGGCACAAGATATAGCTTTTGACGAGGAGGGCAGAGTAAGTTTTATATGTAAGGCTTATAAAGAAGACTGCGGACTTATAAAGCTTTCAACCACGGGCGAGCATAATGTGCACAACGCTCTTGCGGCGATAGGCGTGGCTCTTAGTATGGGTATAGACCGTGAAACTATTAAGAGAGCCTTGACAAAGTTTGAAGGTGCGAAAAGAAGATTTGAAAAAAAGGGTGTTTTGCCGGGAGATATTTTGATTGTGGATGATTATGCACATCATCCTCAGGAAATAGAAGCAAGCCTCAAGGCGGCAGGCAGATATCCCAATAAAAGAACGGTATGCGTTTTCCAGCCGCATACGTATACAAGAACAAAGGCTTTTTTGAATGAATTTGCTTCGGCTCTTATGCTTGCGGATATAGTCGTTCTCGCGAAAATATATCCGGCAAGGGAAACCGATGATTTGGGAGTAAGCTCGAAGGATATTGCCGAGCTGCTTAAATCAAAGGGAAAAGAGGTATACTGCTTTGATACCTTTGATGAAATAGAAACATTTTTACTTGAAAAACTTTCTCCACAAGATATGTGCATAACTATGGGCGCAGGAGACATAGTAAAAGTAGGAGAAAAACTCTTAGGACTGTAGTTATCCACAAAATCCACAAGATAAAACGACAGTAATGTTGATAAACTTGTGGATTTTTGGATTTTACAGCTATTTTATTTTAGTTTTACTTATGCTATTCTTATAGAAAATATAGTTTTGCACATAGCAAAAACTTTTGAGGAGAGAAGATTTATGTTGCTTGAATTTGAAAAAATGGGAGCCGATGAAATGTTTATCATTCCCAAAAAGATAATAGACGAGTACATGCCTGTAACAAACGGAGAATACATCAAAGTTTATTTATATATATTGAGAAACTACAGTGAAGGAATAGAGACGGACGGGATTGTCGATGCTCTGAATATGCTTGAATCGGATGTCCTAAGGGCGGTGAGGTTTTGGGAGGATAAGGGCGTATTCAAGGTAAAGGAGGAAAAGAGAGAGCCCGCAAGAATCTTAAAGGCGGAGCCTGCCGAAGCTGTAAAAAAAGAGCCTGAAAAGTATGAAGTTTTAGAGGAGTCCGTAAAAGAAGAGGATATAAGGGATATAAAGAACAGCCTTAATATGTCGAAGCTTGAAGGGGATACAGGCTTTAAAATGATTGTTTTTGTCGGACAAAAGTACCTTAAAAAAATTTTTACTCAGACGGATATACAGACCTTGGCTTTTTTGTATGATGAGGGCGGATTGGGAATGTCCTATGAGCTTCTGGAGTATTTAATAGAGATATGTGCATCAAAGAATAAGACAAGCTTACGATACATAGAGGCTACGGCTATAGAGTGGCACAAGTCGGGGGTAGACAGTGTCGAAAAGGCAAAGATGGTTTCAAATATCTATAATTCAAGAGTATGGACAGTCTTAAGATCCTTCGGTATTTCGGACAGAAGCCCCATAAGACAGGAGCTTGATTATATAAACAAGTGGTTTGATGAATACGGATTTACGGCGCAGATGGTGGAAAGAGCCTGTGAAAAGACCGTAGAGCAGCTTACGAAGCCGAGTTTTCAGTATGCGGACAGCATACTTTCCAAATGGTATGAAAATGAAGTAAGAACTATGAGCCAGATAGAGGACGAGGATAAGGAGTATAAGAGACAGCAGGAAGAAAAAAGAGATAAAAAATTTAAAAATGCCGTAGCGGTCAAGTCTCCGAATCGTTTCCATAATTTTTCACAGAGAACGGATGACTTGGATTCGGATCTATATGAAAGAACATTAAAAGAATTTTAAGATTTTTGTGGAAAAAGATTTCGAAAAATGTTAAAATAAAATGATGTGGAAAGGAGTCCTATGTCATTTAGTAATTCACAGTACAATGAGATTATGCGTGAATATGAAGCTATGCAGGCTGAGCAAAGAGCAAAGCTTGAAAGAAGGCTTGAAGAAGTTTACGAAAAGATACCCGAAATGAAAGAGCTGAATGCACAGGCTTCGGGATCCGCTTTAAGAAGATACAAAGAATATATGCGTTCAAAGGACAGATCCGCCATGGACGGCTTCGGTGCGGAAATTGACGAAATAAAGGCAAAAAAAGCACAACTGCTTGAAATGAACGGTTTTGCACCGAACTATATGGAGATGGAATATAACTGCAGCATTTGCAAGGACACAGGTATGACACAGACCGGGCGTTGTCGTTGCTTTAATGCGAGGCTTATAAGTAAGCTCTATGAAAAGTCCAATATAAGACCTATACTTGAAAGAGAAAATTTTGAAAATTTCAATCTGGAATATTTCGATAACGAGAGGCAGATAACAAGCACGGGTTTAACCGCAAGAGAGTATATGAAAAAGGTACTTGAGAACTGTAAAAACTTTGTGAGGGATTTTGATGTAAAAAAGACGAACCTGCTTTTTATGGGAAATACCGGAGTGGGAAAGAGCTTTTTAAGCAACAGTATAGCAAAGGAACTCCTCGATACATATCATTCGGTTTTGTATTTGACAAGCTCACAGTTGTTTGAGCATTTGCAAAAGGCGAGAATCGAAAGAAGCGATGAAGAAGAGGAACTGCTTATAAACGACTATGTGGATACCTGTGAGCTTCTTATCATAGATGATTTGGGGACGGAATCTCCCAATTCATGGACAAGTTCGCAGTTATTTCGTATAATCAACAACAGGATAAACGAGGACAAATCAACTATTATTTCTACAAATCTTTCTATGAATATGATAAGAGACATATACAGCGAGAGACTCAGTTCAAGGTTGATGAGTTTATATAAGGTTATTATGCTTTATGGGGATGACATAAGAATAAAAAGCAGAAAAATTGGAGGAAGAGATGTCAAAAGCGATTAGAAAAATAGAAACCATACCTGTAGGACCTTTGGGACTTGTACCTTTGGCAAGCTGTGAAGCACTCAGCAAAAAAGTGGATTGGTACCTTGCAAATTGGAGAAACCAAAATGCAAATGAGCAGACTGATACCACAAATACTATAGTATTTGCGGGTTATCAAAGAGATTCGTATATTGTCAAATCTAAAATAAACAGATTCGGTTCGGGAGAAGCCAAGGGTGCCTTTGAAGAGTCTATAAGGGGAATGGACTTATACCTTATGGTTGATGTTTGTAATTACAATATGACATACTCTTTATACGGAATGACAAACCATATGTCGCCGGACGACCATTATCAGGATCTTAAAAGAATTATTGCGGCTGCGGCGGGAAAAGCCAGAAGAATAAACGTAATTATGCCGTTCCTGTATGAAAGCAGACAGCACAAGAGAACAAAAAGAGAATCTTTGGACTGCGCTCTTGCCTTGCAGGAGCTTGTGTCTATGGGAGTGGATAATATCCTGACCTTTGATGCTCATGATCCGAGGGTGCAAAATGCCATTCCTTTAAAAAGCTTTGAAAGCATACAGCCTACTTATCAGTTTACAAAGGCATTACTTAAGAATTATCCCGACCTTAACGTAGATTCAAAAAGCATGATGATCATAAGCCCGGACGAGGGAGCTATGGGAAGAGCGATATATTTCGCAAACATGCTGGGGCTTGATGTAGGTATGTTCTACAAAAGAAGAGATTACACCAAGGTTGTGAACGGAAGAAACCCTATACTCGCACATGAGTTTTTGGGAAGTAATGTTGAAGGTAAGGATCTTATAATAATAGATGACATGATCTCTTCGGGGGAAAGTGTTCAGGAAGTGGCAAGGGAGCTTAAGTCGAGAAAGGCAAGAAGAGTATTTATCTGTGCCACCTTCGGCTTGTTTACAAACGGGCTTGCCACTTTTGACGAGTATTATGAAAAAGGTTTAATAGACGGAATTTTAACGACAAATGTTATTTATCAATCTCCGGAGCTTTTAAGCAGACCATATTATACGAGTGTCGATATGAGTAAGTATATAGCGCTTATAATAGACAATTTGAACCATGATGTTTCTATAAGCGAATTTATGACACCGACAGAAAGAATTAATAAGGTCTTGGAGAAATTCAGGGAAAGTAAAAAACAATAGTTTTTTGTATGAGGTGTTTGAGTGAGAGTGATTTTGTGTGATGATAATGCACTTGAAAGGGAGTATTTTGCGGAACTTACAAAGAAGATAGCCGCAAAGAATGATATTTTTATAGATTTGGAGATATATGAAAACGCAAAGCAGCTTTTGTTTGATGTTGAGGATGAGCTTAACACGGTTGATATATTCCTTTTGGATATAAATATGCCCGAAATCAACGGCATAGAGGCTGCCGCAAAGATAAGAGAAAAAGGTTACGAGGGCGAGATTATATTTCTTACCGTTTCCAAGGAGCATATGCTCGGAGCTTTTGATGTCAGAGCCTTTAACTATATTGTTAAAGGAGAGACGCAGGAAGAAAAAATAGAAAAAATAATAACGAAGGTGCTTAATCTTGCAAGAGAAAAAACGGAAGAATATATACTGTTTACGGGAATAGGTGAATACAAAAATATTCCTATTTCCGCCATAAAGTATTTTGAAGTGAAAGGTAAAGTGGTTACCGTATTTTACGGTAGGGATAAGAGCTTTGAGTTTATCTCCACTATGGGTAAGCTTGAGAATCTCCTATATACGAAGCACTTTATAAGAGCACATCGTTCTTTTCTGGTAGCGAGTACGGTGGTAAAGGAGTACAGCTTTAATGAAATTGTCTTAAAAGACGGTTCCGTTATACCGCTTGGAAGAAGGTACTACGCGGAGGTAAAAAAGGCTTTGGCGGGAGTTCTTGTTTTACTTACGTTTTTTACAATGTCTCAAGGACTCATTCATTCGTATGCTGCAGGCTCTACTTATCATACCGCTTATCAAAACCCGTCGTATTATGATAACGGAAGAGGAGAAGAAAGGTACAGGATAAGTATAGTCAGAACCCCAAGCGAGTATGAGCCGGGGCTCAGAAAGTATGTGAATGAAGCAACCGGAGAGGTCAGATACGAAGAAATAGAGGCGATGGGACATCTGTGGTCGGATTGGACGATTGAAAGACCGGCAAGCTATGAAGAAGACGGAAGAATGTACAGAGTATGTACAAGGTATCCGAACACTCCGCATTATGAGTATAGAATAATACCGAAGCTCAAAAAAGATTCGGAAAGCTCGGGCGGTTCGGGCGGCTCGGAGAACATAAAGCCTAGTGAAGAAAGAAGATCACTCACAGAGTCAATTACGAGAAAAAAACCGGAAGCAAAGGATAATGCTTCGGATAACAAAGAGCCTAAGGACAGTATTAAGAGAGCAGTAGATAAGAAGTCGCGTAAAACGGCAAACAAAAATGTAAAAGAGAAAAGTTCGGGTGCTGAGAGCTCTGAAGACAGGGATTTTGGCAGCTTGAGTGACAGCTTTGTGAGAGCGGATTCCGTGACTGAGTCCAA
The DNA here is from genome assembly GCA_963522175.1 of uncultured Lachnospiraceae bacterium. Lineage (GTDB taxonomy): Bacteria > Bacillota > Clostridia > Lachnospirales > Lachnospiraceae > CAKAHY01. The sequence continues at coordinate 35,780 of CAUQXC010000006.1, read as the reverse complement.
TGAACAGAGTTTGCCTCAAAGTGATATAATAGCAAGAGATGATATAAGCGATGTAGTCCCTGAGGAAAAGGGGCCTGCCGAGTCTGTAAGCAGACCGTTTTTAAGCGGTGCTGCGGCGATAGCGGTAGAAACGGCGGTTGTTTTGACAGGTTTTGGAGTAGCAGGTTGGATAGCTGTGGTTTTGGTTCCTCTGATATCAGCATTTTTATGGATTGAAGGTAAAAAACTTCAGCTGAAGAACAGGAAAAAAACGGGAAAACGTAATGAATAGAATAATAATAGAGTTGATTGTGTTGCTTGTGGTTATAGTAGCTGCATTGAGTATATACTTTTATGTTAAAAGAAAGGTTGACGATGCGGAAAGTGAAATAGCCATAAGGCAAAAAAAAGATATAAGGGAAAGAATTGAAGATGATGAGGAGACTAAGCAAAAATAAGAAAATAATTACTGCTACAGTATCAAGTTTATTGTTTGTATCTCTCAGTATGCCGTTATTAGGAGTTACTCCTATTTCAGCCGAGGAAAGCTTCAGAACCCCTAATACGAGCGAAAGTGCTCCGATACATATAGATCTTAAAAACGGAAGTTTTGAGGATCCGAGCTTAGGTACCCGTACATGGGAGTATTTGAAGGCGGAAAACACAAACGACGGAACGCAAAGATATGTTAAGGGGTGGAATGTTCTTACTGTTGAAACGCCCGGCGACGGAAGTGTGCAGGTACATACGCCTTCGATAGCCACGGGTGCCGTTTGGTCCGGGTCTTTTGTTGCAAGAGCGGGCAGGACTAACAGCTTCCATGATATTATAGAACTTAAAAAAGTGTCGGGAACTGAGAATATAAGGCGTATCGGAGTGCAGGCGGCGGAACTTGTGGCGGAGTATCCGTCTTATGTGTATCAAAATTTTGATACAAGTCCCGGACAAAGGCTTTACTACAGCTTTGAAGAGAGATCGGAAAACGGAATCTTAGATACATTACAGGTATATTTGACTGACGGTAATACCGATATGAACAGAAGAGATCTTGTTTTTGAGGAAGATTCGACAAGCGGATGGACAAGGCATAGAGGCTCATATATTGTGCCTGAGGGTCAATACCTGACAAGCATAGGATTTTTTTGTAACGCAGGCACGAATACCACTGTAGGTACCATGCTTGATGCCGTTGAGGTCGTGGCAGGCGCTTATCCGGTTATTCAAAAGAATGCGGATAAATTAATGGTAGACGGTGGCGGAAGCGATGAGATAATCCGTTATACTTTAAATATTAAAAATCACGGACAGATTTCCGCGGCAAACCTAAGCCTTAAGGATATGCTTCCTCCTAATACGGTGTCCGTTGAAAATGTAAGCTGTGATACCTTGGATATAACTCACAGAGTTATGGGTGACTATTTATACATAGATTTTAATACTGAAGATCGTATAGCTTCCGATGCTGAAATAAATATAAGCTATGATGTGAAGCTTGGACGTTTGGATTATGATTTGTATCGTATAAGAACTCAGGCAAGCTTAAATTACAGCGATTTCGGTTATCAGGACTTGTTTAATTCAAGTGCGAGCGCATATTCAAATGTTTATGAGCAAGGTGTGTACAGAAATACCGCAGACGTAAGACTCAGTACGGAGCTTTTAAACCCGGAAGATTTGGATGTTTACGGTGCGGAGCTTAAGTACAGAGTTAAGGTTGAGAATGCTTCGAATTATCCGGCTGTAGGCTTTTGGTTAAGGGAATACATTCCTAAGTATACAAACTTTAACGGAGTGGATGATTTCGGTGAATACGGCTTTGTGAACGGCAAGGAGCATGTTACATGGTTTATTGAAAGAATAGAGCCGCACGAAACGAAATTTTTTGAATATAGTGTTGTGCTTAATTATTGTGTGAGAGGTGAAGTAAGGCCGGAAGCTTATTCCGAACTTACCGGAAGACTTGATAAGCCTTACTATAACACAAGGATAAATCCGGGTGAGGGTTATTATGAAAGAGGAAGAAACAGAGAATAGGATATTTACCGATTACATACCGAAAGAAGTTCAGTCCATTATAAATGATATTGAAGGCTACGGTCACGAGGCATATATAGTCGGCGGCTGTGTACGCGATATGCTTTTAGGCAAGGAGCCGAAGGATTGGGATATAACGACAAATGCAACTCCGGACAGGATAAAAGCTTTTTTCAAACGAACTGTAGATACGGGCATTAAGCACGGCACGGTAACTGTGATAATGGGTAAAAATACCTATGAGGTTACTACATACAGACTTGACGGTAAATATTCGGACGGCAGACATCCCGATAAAGTGGAGTTTTCTTCCTTGCTTGAGGAGGACCTTAAAAGACGAGATTTTACTATAAATGCTATGGCATTTTCACATAAAAGAGGTCTGGTGGATTTGTTTAACGGTGTTTCGGATCTTAAAAATGCCCGTATTACTTGTGTGGGCTCTCCGAAAGAACGCTTTGATGAAGACGCCTTGAGGATGCTCAGAGCGGTCAGATTTGCTGCAAGACTCGGATTTTGCATTGATGAAAAGACAGCAAAGGCGATAGAGGAGCTTGCCCCCAATCTCTTAAAAGTAAGTAAGGAAAGGGTTTGGACGGAACTCTTGGGAACTCTTTGCTCCGACAATCCTGAAAAGGTTAAGCTTTTATTTGACTACGGTATAGCGGAATTCATAAGCGAAAGTTTTGCATACGTAAGTATAGGTGAGGATATAGTTAAGCTTAAGCTTTTACCTATGAAAAAAAGTTTGAGATTGGCATTTTTACTGCATAAAACGGAAAGGGATAAAGCCTTATCCGTATTGAAGGAACTTAAAAGTGACAATGACACCTTCACAAGAGTCAGGATTCTTCTTGATTTTTTGGCACAGGATATTTCTAAGGACAGATATGAAATCAAGAAGCTTTTGAGGAGGATGGGCAGTGATAACTTTGATGATTTGTTAAGGCTTAAAGCTGTTATAAATTCCGACGAGGTAAAGAGGCTGAAAGAAATATCGGATGTTAAAGAAGATATTATATTAAAAGCCGAGGCTTTTGAGATAGCTCATTTGGACATTACCGGTAATGATTTGATTTCAGCCGGTATCGAAAAAGGACCTAAAATAGGAGAAAGTCTTGAATACCTGCTTGATAAACTTATGCGGGGGGAAGTACAAAATACTAAAAAAGAGCTGGAAAGGCTTATAAAAAGCGAAAATTAAAATAGTCCTTGCACTAAATATTTAAGTGTGCTATACTTATTTAGCTTTAATTGCAAGGACATAGGCGGTATGTCCGCAGAGATTATAAATGTAAATGAGGTGAGGATATGAGAGAAGGAATACATCCGGAATATAACGAGGTAACTGTTACTTGTAACTGTGGAAATACTTTTACTACAGGTTCAACAAAGAAGAGCATTCACGTTGAAGTATGTTCAAAGTGTCATCCATTCTACACAGGTCAGCAAAAAGCTGCATCAGCTCGTGGACGTATTGACAAGTTCAATCGTAAGTATGGTGTTAATGCTTAATTTTAAGATGATTATGTGAGGGACTAAGCATAGCTTAGTCCTTTTTTCGTCCGATAAGTTTATATAAAGCTTAAGGGCTTTTGACACTTGTACCATAATATATTATAATAAAAAGGTTAAACAAATGAAAAGAGGTGAGGCATATTGAAATACTCCGGTATAGGCGGACAGGCGGTTATTGAAGGAATAATGATGAAGAGCGGAGACAGGTATGCGACGGCGGTCAGAAAGGGCGACGGAAGCATAGCCTGCGTTGAAGATGAATATATAAGCTTAACAAAGAAGCATAAAATACTTGCTTTACCCTTTATAAGAGGGATTTTTGCATTTTATGATTCTATGGTTTTGGGAATGAAGACCCTCAATGTTTCGGCAAGTTTCTTTGCGGAAGGAGAAGAGGAATATAAACCCGGTAAATTCGAGCTGTGGCTGCAAAAGACTTTCGGTAAAGAATTCGATAAAATAATAATGACGGCAGCTACAGTATTTTCGGTTCTTGCCGGTATAGGAATATTTATGCTTTTACCTATGTTTTTGGGGAATATGGTAAGAACATTAGTAGACAACTATTATTTAGTGGCTGTTTTAGAGGGAGTTCTTCGAATAGCAATTTTTATAGCATACATACTTATTATATCGCAGATGGAGGATATAAAGAGAACGTTTATGTATCACGGAGCGGAGCATAAATGCATCAACTGTATAGAGACGGGGCATCCTTTAACGGTTGAGAATGTTATGAAAAGCTCAAAAGAGCATAAACGTTGCGGAACAAGCTTTTTAATAATAGTTATGCTCATAAGCATATTGTTTTTTATGCTGATAAGGGTGGACGGCATCCTTCTCAGGGCACTCAGCAGAATAGTTCTTATACCCGTTATTGCGGGTGTGAGCTATGAATTTTTGAGAATAGCGGGTACAAGCAACAATAAGCTGGTTGACATTCTGTCAAAGCCTGGACTGTGGATGCAGGGCTTAACGGTCAAAGAGCCGAGTCCGGATATGGTGGAGGTTGCAATAACCGCTGTTGAGAAGGTTTTTGACTGGAAGACATATTTAGAAGAAAACTTTGGAGAATCCTAGCTATGCTTTCTAAACCCGATACATATAAAGAATTGCTTGATTATGCCTGTAAAGAGCTTAAAGCCGCAGGAATAGAAGAATACGAGGCGGAAGCGAAAAATATACTTTGCCACAGCTTTAATATAAGTTTTACGGACCTGATAATAGATAAAAACAAAGCCGGTGTAGACGAAAAAAAGAGAGAAAACTTTTTTGAATTTGTCAAACTTAGAAAAAGCAGAAAACCCTTTCAATATATCAGCGGTGTTCAAAACTTTTGCGGTTTTGATTTTAATGTAAATGAAACTGTACTCATACCCAGATTTGACACGGAAATTTTAGTGGAAAAAGTTTTAGCGGAAAACAGGGATGAGAGCCTGAGTGTACTGGATTTGTGCACGGGAAGCGGCGCGATAGCGGTTAGTCTCAAAAAACTGGGCAAGTATGAGCTTACGGCTTCGGATATATCGGATAAGGCTCTTGAGCTTGCAAAAAGCAATGCAAAACTTAATAAGGCAGAAGTGGAGTTTGTTAAAAGCGATATGTTTGAGGCTTTGACGGGTCAATATGATATTATAGTGAGTAATCCGCCGTATATACCCTCTAAAGACATAGAGGAGCTTGAAACCGAGGTAAAGGATTATGAGCCCAGGCTTGCACTGGACGGCAAGGAAGACGGCTTGCATTTTTACAGAATAATTTCTGAAAAGGCTAAGTCCTACTTAAAGGACGGCGGACGAATCTATCTTGAAATAGGTTATAATCAAGCGGAAGATATAAGAAATATATTTAAGGAATATAAAAAAGTCGAGGTATTTAAAGACCTTGCGGGTAAAGACAGAGTGCTTAAGATTTTAAAATAGGAGAAATTGATTATGTTTGAAAATTTAGATGATATACTGGTTCACTATGAGGAACTTATGATGGAGCTTGGAAGCCCGGACGTTGCCAATGATCAAAACAAATTCAGAAAGCTTATGAAGGAACAGTCGGACCTTGCACCTCTTGTGGAAAGCTATAAGGAATATAAAAAAGTGAGACAGGATCAAAAGGATGCCCTGGCTATGCTTGACAGCGAGAGCGATGAGGACTTAAGAGAAATGGCAAAAGAGGAGTTGTCGGAGGCTAAAAAGAGAGAGGAAGAGCTTGAGCAGGAGCTTAAGATACTCTTGCTTCCTAAAGACCCTAACGATGATAAGAATATTATGCTTGAAATCAGAGCGGGAGCCGGAGGAGATGAGGCGGCTTTATTTGCTGCTGAACTCTACAGAATGTATACACATTATGCCGAGGAGCATAACTGGAAAGTCGATATAGTCAGCCTTAACGAAAGCGGTATAGGCGGATTTAAAGAGGTTGTTGCCATGATTACAGGTAAGGGTGCGTATTCAAAGATGAAGTATGAGTCCGGAGTACACAGAGTACAAAGAGTGCCGGCAACGGAATCGGGCGGGCGTATACATACATCCACGGCTTCGGTTGCAGTTATGCCGGAAGCGGAAGAGGTTGATGTGCAGATAGACATGAAAGATATACGTATAGACGTTATGCGTGCTTCAGGAAACGGCGGACAGTGCGTAAATACGACGGACTCGGCTGTACGTCTTACACATTATCCTACAGGAATAGTTATATACTCACAGACCGAAAAATCACAGCTGCAAAACAAAGATAAGGCTTTTGCTCTTTTGCGTTCGAAGCTTTACGAGCTGGAGCTTGAAAAGAAGCAGAGCGCCGAAAGTGCGGAGCGTAAGAGCCAGATAGGTACGGGAGATCGTTCCGAAAAAATAAGAACCTACAATTTCCCTCAGGGAAGAGTTACGGATCACAGGATTAACCTTACTCTGTACAAGCTTGATAAAATCATGAACGGAGATATTTCCGAGATACTTGATGCCTGCATAGCGGCGGATCAGGCTGCGAAGCTTGCAAAATTAAATGAAACCGCATAAGGAAATTTAGTATGAAGAATACATTATTTGTGCTTGCTTCGGCTTCGCCGAGAAGAAAAGAGCTTCTGAAGCAGATAGGCATTGACTTTGAAATTTGCGTCAGTGAATGTGATGAAAGCAAGGACACGGATTCAGCCTCCGATTTGGTCGTAAATCTGGCAAGAAAGAAGGCTGATGCCGTGTTTCATAAGCTTTACGGTAAAGATACGGATATAGAACTTAAAGAAAAGCTTAAAAAAGCGGGAAGAGTAATAATTATAGCCGCAGATACCGTTGTAAGTCTGGACGAAAAAATACTCGGCAAACCGGGGGATGAGAAAGAAGCAAGACTTATGCTTTCGGAACTTTCGGGGAGAAAGAACGAGGTATTTACCGGAGTATGCCTTTTGATGGCGGAAAATAAAGAAAAAGCCGTGCCGGAAATGAAGCTTTCGGAAGAATTTTTTGAAAAGACCGAGGTTTATTTTAATAAACTTTCAAATGAAGACATAGACGAATATATAAGTACGGGGGAGCCTATGGATAAGGCGGGAGCTTACGGTATTCAGGGCTTTGCTGCGCGCTATATAAGTAAAATTAATGGCGATTATAACAATGTGGTAGGTTTGCCCTTATCAAAATTGTGGTATACTGTAAAAAATAGATTCGGAGAGTAAGACTATGGAAAGAAAAGATATAGATTGGTCAAATTTAGGCTTTGGTTACATTAAAACGGATTACAGATATGTTTCAAATTATGAAAACGGAGCATGGGACAAGGGAGAGCTTACAAAGGATGATAAGGTTGTGCTCAGCGAATGTGCGGGTATTTTGCAATATTGTCAGGAGTGCTTTGAGGGTTTAAAGGCGTACAGAACGAAGGACGACAGGATTGTTACCTTCAGACCCGATTTAAACGCCAAAAGAATGTATGATTCCGCAAAGAGACTGGAGATGCCCCCTTTCCCTGAAGAAAGGTTTTTAGAAGCTGTAGAGGCTGTCGTAAGAGCAAATAAGGAATGGGTACCCCCTTTCGGAAGCGGGGCATCATTGTATATAAGACCTTTTATGTTTGCGAGCGGTCCGGTAATTGGAGTAAAACCTGCCGATGCTTATCAGTTTAGAGTTTTTACAACTCCGGTGGGACCATATTTTAAAGGCGGAGCAAAGCCTATTACTATATGCGTATCCGATTTTGACAGAGCGGCACCGAGAGGAACGGGAGACATAAAGGCGGGACTCAACTATGCAATGAGCTTACATCCTCTTATGGTTGCTCACAGAAACGGTTTTGACGAGAATATGTATCTTGATGCGGCAACAAGAACTTATGTGGAAGAAACGGGCGGAGCAAACTTTATTTTTGTTACTAAGGACGGAAAGCTTGTTACCCCGAAATCGGATTCCATTTTACCGAGCGTGACCAGACGTTCCGTTTTGCACGTTGCAAAGCATTATCTCGGTATGGAGACACAGGAGAGACCCGTGAGCTTTGAGGAGCTTTCCGATATGGCTGAGGCGGGACTTTGCGGAACGGCTGCGGTAATTTCTCCTATAGGAAAGATTGTGGGAAGCAAAACCGTAGAGCTTCCAAGCGGCCCACACAGGATGGGAGATAAGCTTCAAAAGATATATGATACTCTTACCGGCATACAGCTCGGACTTATCGAGGCTCCGGAAGGCTGGATAAGGGAAATACTGTAGAATTTATTAAGAAAAAATGATTTTTACTGTCGTTTATACTAAAATCACTGTTGTTTGTACCATATTATGCCATATTACTTTCCTTGTGTTATACTCACTATCGTTAGAGATGAGATACTTAGAGTGATATCAAGAGTATTAAAAATTACCGGAGCGGTATAGGAAAAGTATTTAGAGTGATATAGAAATACTTGGAGTGATGTCGAAACATTTTAGAGTGATGTGGAAGCAGTCAGAGTGATGTAGAGATGCTTAGAGTGATGTCGAAACGTTTTAGAGTGGCGTGGAAACAATCGGAGTGATGCGAGTAGCATAATAAGTGGTATAGGGTTAGTGGTATAGAGGTATAGTGTCGTTTGTAGCGTGAGTAGACAAACGTGAAAACTGACCGTGATTTTGTTGGAGTTGATAGTAAATAAAAAGACCTGTCTTGGTGAAGTGAAGTGACGGGTCTTTTTATTTGCGTTAATCATTATAATTTCCGAGGAAGCTCAAGGTTCTTTCATTTGTGGAATTGAAGACTTCTTCGGGACTGCCTTCATCGACTATAAGTCCCTTGTCCATGAAGATAACCTTGTTACTGATCTCTTTTGCGAATGCCATTTCATGAGTAACTATAACCATGGCTATATTTAAGCTTGCCAGCGATTTTATAACTCTTAAAACTTCTTTCGTTAGCTCAGGGTCAAGTGCGGATGTCGGCTCGTCAAAGAAGAGTATCTTCGGTTCGAGAGCCAAAGCCCTTGCTATTGCAACTCTTTGGCACTGTCCGCCGGAAAGCTGATACGGATAGGCATCCGCTTTATCCGAAAGGTTCATTTTCTCCAATAATTCAAGAGCTTTTTTCTTCGCTTCTTCTTTGTTCTTTTTTTGAACTCTTATGGGTGCATCCGTAATATTTTGCATTACGCTCATGTGAGGAAAGAGGTTGAAATTCTGGAAAACCAAGCCGAAACAGGAACTTAAACGCCTGATTTTTTCTTTATCTTCGTACTTTGCCTTACCGTTTTTACTTATGGCGATGTTTTCGCCCATATAGCTCAGGCTGCCGTCGTCCATTTTCTCCAGTAAGGTGGCGCAACGAAGCAGAGTGGACTTGCCGGAGCCGGAAGGTCCTATTATGGATAAGATTTCGCCCTCGGCGACACTCAGAGATATATTTTTTAATATTTCCGTGCCGTCAAAGCTCTTTTTGATATTTGATATTTCCAATATGTTCATAAGCTTCTCCTAGCTGTAATAGTTCATTTTCTTTTCAGCATATTCCATTGCATATGCAACTACAAAATTGAATACATAATAAAAGATTGCGGCTGCGATAAAGGGCATTATATCGGCCTGCCTGCTGGCTATTTCCCTTGCGGTGGAAAACATCTCCGTAACGCTTATGGTAAATGCGAGAGAGGTGTCTTTTACAAGGGTTATAACCTCGTTTGTAACCGAAGGCAAAATTCTTTTTATAACCTGCGGCAATATTATGACAAAAAAAGTCTGAACCTTTGAATAGCCGAGTATTTTTGCCGCTTCATATTGCCCCTTGGGCATGGACTGTATGCCTGAACGGTATATTTCGGCAAAGTAGGCGGCATAGTTGACCGAAAAGCCTATAAGAGCCGCCCACATCCTGTAGGAATTGCTTATTCTTATACCGAAAATATAGTAGGGACCGAAGTATATGAACATAAGCTGCAAAATTAAAGGAGTTCCTCGCATTAAGGATATATATACTTTGGTTATATTTAAAATTATAGGATTTTTGCTCATGCGGCAAAAAGAAACTATTAGCCCCAAAGGAAGGGAAACTATCAGCGTAACGGCAAAAATAATCAAGCTTGTAGCCATTCCGGAGCTGAGATCCCTAAAAATATTTAATAATGACATAGAAACTCCTTCACATAGGTTTGTGTAATATCAGGATGTTATTTGTTGGATATGCTTACATCCTTGCCGAACCATTGGTTGGATATTTTTGAAATGGTTCCGTCAGCCTGCATAGCATCAAGTGCTGCCTGCAGCTTGTCTCTGAGAGCCTTGTTGTTCTTGGCAAGACCTACAGCGTACTGCTCTGTTGCGAGAGCCTTATCAAGAATTATGAAATCATCGGTATCTCTTGTTTCAAGCTGATATGCGGCAACGACCTCATCCATTGCAAGGGCATCTATAGCTCCGCTTTCAAGATCCATAAAGCCTGTATTATAGTCAGGGGTCTTCTTAAGCTCCTTAAAGCTTGAAGTCAGATCCTTCATTTCTTCAAGAACAGCTTCTGCGGAGGAATCGCTCTGTACTTCCACTATTTTATCTTTTAAGCCTGAAAAGTCGCTTATACCTGAATCTTTTCTTACTACAAATACCTGAGAATTTTCCATGTAAGGCTCGGACCAGAGGTAAGCATCCTCTCTTCCGGTCATGGTAAAGCCGTTCCAGATAACGTCTATAGTGCCGGAATTAAGCTCCATATCCTTGGCATCCCAAGCTATAGGCTGATAAACTATTTCAAGTCCCATACGCTTTGCCGCTTCTTTGGCAAGATCAAGGTCAAAGCCGGTAAATTCTCCGTCACTTCCCACAAAGCCCATAGGCGGGAAATTCTTATCAAAGCCTACTGTAAGCTTGCCGTCATTATCAAATGAAAGCGCCGAGTCCTTATTATCTGCTTTGCTTTCACCTTTATCGGCTTTATCGGAAGCTGCCATACTTTCCGTTGAAGCGCTCTGTGCTGTTGTGCTTTCGCCGGCTACATTCTTTGCGCATGCACAAAGAGCGAGGGCAAGGGTTGCAAAAAGGGTAACGTTGATAATTTTTCTCATTTGTACTATCCTCCTAAATTTGATATAATTAACAGTTGCATAACATATATCAAAAGTCGATAAACACTTTTGATATCCTATACCATTAAACTATAGTTTAGCAATAAAGTCAATTTACTTTATTATAGTAGCATAGTAAAGTGGTAATGTAAAGAAGTATTTTGTTTTACTTAGAAAATTTCTATATATGTGTTATAATTTTACATATATATATATAAGAACAAGGAGAATTATGAAAGTAAAATATATAGGGCACAGTTCTTTTGCCGTCTTTATGGATGAGATAAATATTTTATTCGATTATTACAAGGGAGAGCTTCCGCGCTTTGAGGAGGATAAACCGCTTGTAGTTTTTGTCAGTCACAGGCATTATGACCATTTTACAAGAAAGATTTTTAACTTAGCGGACGAGGTGAAAAATATTTGTTATGTAATCTCGGATGATATTCCGACGGACAGTCGAATGAGAAATCTTAAGGATAAGGTAATCATGCTGTCGGCAAATTGTGACAGACTAATTAAAATCGGTGATATTGAGCTTTACATACATACTTATGAATCTACGGATGAGGGTCTTGCTTTCATAGCGGATGTATGTAAAAAGAGATTGTACCATGCGGGAGACCTTAATTATTGGTACTGGGAGGGTGAACCTTATCCGTGGAATGAAGATCAGGAAAAAAATTATATGAGCGGTCTTAATTTAATGAAAGAGCTTACAAAAAAGGACGGGAAGGCTATAGATGCAGCCTTTATTCCGCTTGACAACAGGCAGGAGGATAATGCATACCTCGGAATAGAGTATTTTATCAAGCTTGTGGGAGCGAAGCATATTTTTCCTATGCATTTTAACGGAAGCTACGACATAACGGATAAACTTAAACAAAGACTTTTACAGAATAAAATGACGGATAATGTAGTAAAAATAGAAAGAGAAGGTGAAGAATTTACATTATGATAATGTTAAAACAAGGTAGGCTTATAGACCCTGCCACAAGAACGGATGATATAAGAGACGTACTTATTGCTGAAAGAAAAATCATTAAGATAGGAGAGGATTTAAGCTTTGAAGCCCCTCTCATTGCGAGAGCCAAGGGAGAAAAGCTTGAAGTTATAGATTGCAGGAATCTCGTTATTGCACCGGGCTTCGTGGATACTCACGTGCATTTGAGAGATCCCGGCTTTACACATAAAGAAGATATAAAGACGGCGGCAAAAGCGGGTGCGGCAGGAGGCTTTGTCTGTCTTGTGGCTATGGCAAATACAAATCCGCCTGTAGATGATGAAGAAACTCTCTTATATGTAATACGTGAAGGCAAAAAAGCATGTATCAATATACGAAGCTGTGCCTGTATTACAAAGGGTATGGGCGGCAAGGAAATTGTAGATATGAAGCTACTCAGAGACAGCGGAGCGGTGGGCTTTACCGATGACGGACTGCCCCTTTGTGATGAAGACGTATGTAAAGAAGCTATGAGAAAGGCGAGAAGTTTAAAAATTCCGCTTTCTTTCCATGAAGAGGCGAAGGAGTTCGTTACGGAGGCGGGTGTAAATACCGGAGAAGTCGCAAAGAAACTCGGACTTACAGGGGCGGATGCGAAGGCGGAACAGATAATGGTGGAAAGAGATTGCAGGCTGGCAAAAGAAACCGGAGCGCTCATTTGCATACAACATATAAGTGCAAAAGAAAGTGTTGAGGCGGTAAGAAAAGCCAAGTCGCAAGGGGTAAGAGTCTTTGCCGAAGCTACACCTCATCACTTTTCGCTTACACAGGAGGCGGTTCTTAAACACGGTACTTTGGCGAAAATGAATCCTCCTTTAAGAGAAGAGGCGGACAGGCAGGCAATAATAGAGGGTATCAAAGACGGAACCATAGAGGTTATAGCTACCGACCATGCACCTCATTCCAAGGATGAAAAGGACAGAGAGTTTACAAAAGCGCCGAGCGGAATAATAGGTCTTGAAACATCCCTGTCTCTCGGTATAATGAACCTTGTGGATGCGGGGCATATAAATCTTTCCAAGCTTATATCTCTTATGAGCTATCAGCCGGCAAAATTTTATAATTTGGATCTGGGTTATATAAAAGAAGATAAGGTTGCCAATATAACGGTTTTCGATCCTGAGAAAAAATGGGTATACAAAAGAAGTCACAGTAAATCATCGAACTCACCGTTTTTAGGAAGTGAGCTCAAAGGTAAAGTTTTACTTACTATATGTAACGGTACCTTGCAATATGATGCTCGAGAATAGGAAAATAATGTACTTAAAAAAAACATAGCTTTTATCAAAAAAGGCTTGTCAAAATTTAGATTAGATGGTATTATAGAGCCTGTAGATGAGAGTTTATTGCGTTGATCTTTCACTACACGTGCATTATGCACTCCTATATCACTCTAACAGGAAAAAGCTAGCCGCAAGGCTAGTTTTTTTCGTGCCTAAAAAACCTTAAAAAGTGCTTGACCTCATGTTTGTTATGTGTTATAGTACAAGTATAACAAATATAACATACGAGGAGGATATAGTATGAATATAAATAAGTTTACGCAAAAATCGTTGGAGGCGGTTCAAAATATAGAAAAGATTGCTTATGAATACGGTAACCAACAGCTTACACAGGAACATCTACTCCTTGCACTGACAGAGCTTGATAATTCTCTTATAGTAAGTCTGCTTGAGAGAATGAATATAAATATAGATGATTTTAAAAACGACTTAAGAGCGGCGACAGCAGCCCTACCTAAGGTTTCGGGAAATGCATCTGTATATATGGGAGCGGATCTTAACAAGGTTTTGGTTAATGCCGGTGATGAAGCGAAGGGCATGGGGGACGATTACGTAAGTGTTGAACATTTGTTTCTGAGACTTATAAAAGAGGCAAATCCCGCCGTAAAAAAATTGTTTACAAAATACGGCATAGACAGGGACAGCTTTTTGAAGGTACTCTCGGAGGTGAGGGGAAATCAAAGAGTAATGAGCGATAATCCGGAAGCAACCTACGATACGCTTAATAAATACGGTTATGATCTGGTTGAGAGGGCAAAAAGCGGAAAGCTTGACCCTGTTATAGGCAGGGATGCGCATATAAGAAACACAATAAGGATACTCAGCAGAAAGACAAAAAATAATCCTGTTCTTATAGGTGAGCCGGGAGTAGGTAAAACTGCTGTAGTTGAAGGTCTGGCACAACGTATAGTAAGGGGAGATGTGCCTGAGGGACTGAAAAATAAAAGACTTTTCGCACTCGATATGGGTTCGCTGGTTGCAGGAGCCAAGTACAGAGGAGAATTTGAGGAAAGGCTTAAAGCCGTGCTTGAAGAGGTTAAAAAGTCGGAAGGCGAAATTATTCTCTTTATAGACGAGCTTCATACCATAGTAGGAGCGGGAAAGACCGAAGGCAGCATGGATGCGGGAAATATGTTAAAGCCTATGCTTGCAAGGGGAGAGCTCCATTGTATAGGTGCTACAACCTTGGATGAATACAGAAAATACATTGAAAAAGATCCTGCTCTCGAAAGACGTTTCCAACCTGTTTTGGTTGAAGAACCTACTTTGGAAGATACGATTTCGATTTTAAGAGGTATTAAGGACAGATATGAAACATATCACGGTGTTAAAATCACGGATTCCGCGCTTGTAAGTGCGGCAACCTTATCAAACAGATATATAAGCGACAGGTTTTTACCGGATAAAGCCATAGACCTTGTTGACGAGGCATGTGCCCTTATAAAGACCGAGCTTGATTCCATGCCGGCTGAGCTTGACGAACTCAAAAGAAGGATTATGCAGCTTGAAATAGAGGAAACGGCTCTTAAAAAAGAAACGGATAACCTGTCAAAGGAAAGGCTTATAAATCTTCAAGAGGAGTTGGCAGGTCTTAAGGACGAATTTAAAGAGCAAAAAACAAGGTGGGAAAACGAAAAAGCGAGCGTGGAAAACCTTGCCGCTATACGTGAAGAAATAGAGAACAGAGGAAGAGAGCTGGAAGCCGCTCAAAGAAAGGGTGACTACAATCTTGCCGCTCAGTTACAATACGGAATCCTGCCGGAGCTTCAAAAAAAGCTGGAGGAAGAGGAGAAGAAGTTATCGGATAAAGAACTCAGTCTGGTGCATGAGGCTGTAACTGAGGAAGAAATAGCGAAGATTATATCAAGATGGACGGGTATTCCTATAACCAAGCTCAATGAGTCCGAAAAGAGTAAGACACTTCACCTTGACGAAACCCTACATAAGAGAGTTATAGGTCAGGATGAGGCTGTAAGCCTTGTCAGTGAAGCCATACAAAGATCCAAAGCGGGCATCAAAGACCCTACAAAGCCTATAGGTTCATTCCTGTTTTTAGGTCCTACCGGTGTAGGTAAGACCGAGCTTGCAAAAGCCCTTGCGGAAAATCTTTTCGATGAAGAAAGCAATATTATACGTATAGATATGAGCGAGTACATGGAGAAATTCTCGGTAAGCAGACTTATAGGAGCGCCTCCGGGATATGTGGGCTATGATGAAGGCGGACAGCTTACGGAAGCCGTAAGAAGAAAGCCGTATTCGGTTGTACTGTTTGACGAAATAGAGAAAGCCCATCCGGATGTATTCAATATACTTCTTCAGGTGCTTGATGACGGAAGGATAACGGATTCTCTCGGAAAAACGGTGGACTTTAAAAATACCGTAATAATTATGACATCTAATATAGGATCCGCAGACCTTCTTGAAGGAACGGATGAGGAAGGGAATATAAGTACGGAAGCTCAAATGTCCGTAAAGCTTAGGCTTAGAGAGCATTTCAGACCGGAATTTCTCAACAGGCTTGACGAGATTATATTGTTTAAGCCTTTGTCAAAAGCGGATATTTCGAACATTGTGGAGCTCCTTATAGAGGATTTAAACAAGAGGCTTTCGGACAAGGAGCTTGGCATAGTCGTTACCAACGATGCAAAAGCTTTCATAATAGCCAATGCCTATGACCCGAGCTTCGGTGCAAGACCTCTAAAAAGGTACTTACAGAAAAATGTTGAAACATTGGTTGCAAAGCTTATTCTTGGCGAGGCCAGACTTAGCGCCGGCGACATAATAGTTATAGATAAGGACGAAAATAAATTGATTGCAAGAGTGGAATCCTAAAAATGAAGAATAAAGGGCTGTTGTGAAAAAATTAAGTTTAATCCCTACGGTACAAAATATTCAGGGAGAGTGTGACTCAAAACGGGTCGCACTCTCCTCTTTTGAAGTTATCTGTTTTCAAGTAGCCCTTTTACATATGTTAAGTTGAATTGCGAACTTGAAAAGGTATGGGGAAAGTAGTAAAATTCAGATAAAATACATTATAATTTCAGAAAGGCAAGTATGATTAAAAATAAAAAAGAACAAATTTTAGAGAGTATTATTATTATAATTTCAGGTATTTTAGGCTTGTATTTTCATATAAAACCGAATAAATGGTACGTATTTACCTATTACACCGTTTTATCAAACTGTCTGGTCTTGATATTCTTTTCCTACCACCTTTATTTACTGTATAAAGACAAGGCGGAAATAATAAATTCAAAGACTTATACAAGGCTTAAAGCCGGAGTGACCGCAACTATACTTCTTACTTTTTTTACATATGTGATTTTATTGCTTCCAAGGCAAAGCAGAGTTGATTTTTTCAAGGTTAAAAATATCACTCTGCATCTGATTGTGCCCATACTCACCATTGCAAATTGGAAAAAGTATGATATAAAGGGAATGTACAGAGCATTTGAGCCTTTGAGGTGGACGGTATTGCCTATACTATATCTTATCTATGCACTTATAAGAGGTCTCGTTTTCAACATACCTATACCGGAAAATGAGGACAGTCCGTTTCCGTATTTTTTCCTTAATGTGTATGAAATGGGTATACCGAAGGTTGTTATGTATTGCATATTGTTATTACTTATATTTATAACCTTGTCATATCTTATGTGCCTGTTAAAAAAAGAAAAGAAACAAAAAAGCGAATAACTTGAATTAAGTATGGAAATAAATTATTATATTACGATGGGAATACCTTTTAGACAGTTCTCAAAATATAAACGAAGTTGAAACGGAATGGAGCTTATCTATGTTTAGATTTGTATTTATAGTTTTTTTATTGGTATTGTACCTTGTTGTAATGATACCGTTTATGCTCGTATTGTTGATAATAAAAAGGTTCAATAATGAGCTCTCGTCAAAAATAGGGCAGAAGATAGTAGCCCTTGTATTTAAAGGCATGCTTTTTATAGCCGGAACCGAAGTTGAAATAAGAGGTGAGAAAAATATACCGGAGGGCGGTGTTTTATTTATAAGCAATCACAGAAGCTACTTTGATATCCTTCTTGCTTATGCATATACCCCTAAAAGACTGGGTTTCATAGCAAAAGCGGAAATGCGCAGATATATTTTGCTTAAACAATGGATGGATATAGTAAACTGCCTCTTTCTTGACAGAGATGACTTGAAGCAGGGCTTAAAAATAGTGCTTGCCGCTATAGAAAAGGTTAAAAGCGGAGTATCCGTTTGGGTGTGTCCGGAAGGAACAAGGATTTCGGGTGAGGATGAAACCGCTATGGCGGAGTTTAAAGAGGGAACCTTTAAGATAGCCGAAAAAGCCAAGGCTCCGGTAGTGCCGGTAGCTTTAAGTAAAACAAGGAATATATTCGAAAGACAATTTCCGATAGTAAAAAAGACAAAGGTAATTGTGGAATATTTACCGCCTATATACATTGAGGAGCTTGATAAGGAGACGAGAAAGAGGGTAGGTGAGTATTCGAGAAGTAAGATAAGGGAAAAATTACTTGAAATAAATCAGGAGAAATAATGGCTTTGGAACTTAAAGATATAAGGCGGGAACTGGACGAGCTTGATGAAGAAATCGTAAAGCTGTACGAAAAAAGAATAGGGCTTTGTAATCTTGTGGCGGAGTATAAAAAAACTTCGGGCAAGAATGTTTTGGATAAGGAGAGAGAAAAGCAAAAGCTTGAAAATGTTAAGTCCTTAGTAGATGACGAGTATGTAAAAAAGGCTGCGGAAGAGCTTTATAAACAGATTATGACCGCAAGCAGAAGACAGCAATACAGGCTTTTGAAGGACAGAAGCTTATCCGAGACACAAAAGTTTGTACAAATAAGACAGCTTCCTAAAACGGAAGATAAAAGTGCGAAGATAGTGTACCAAGGCGTAGAAGGAGCATATTCACATCAGACGGCTTTGGCATATTTCGGGGCGGGCTATGATATATTTCACGAAGATACCTTTGAAAAAGCTGTGGAAAGGGTTGAGGACGGAACAGCCGACTATGCGGTCATACCTATAGAAAACTCGACGGCGGGCTATGTTCGCGATACCTATAATCTCCTTGTAGATAAAGATGTATATATAACGGATGAATACTTTCAAAGTATAGACCATGCTTTATTGGGTATTAAGGGAGCAAAAACGGAGGATATAAAGAAGGTATATTCACATCCTCAGGCTCTTACGCAATGCGCCGAATATATAAAAAAGCACAACTTTGAAGCTGTAGCTTATCTGAATACGGCAATGTCGGCGGTGAGGATTAAAGAAGAAGCCGATGCATCGAAAGCGGCTATAGCAGGTAAGGCGGCGGCAAAAAAGTACGGCTTGGAAATTTTGGATGAAGGTATAAGCGAGGTAAAGGAAAATATAACACGCTTTGTTATATTGGCAAAAAAGCCCATGTACAAAGAAAACTCAAAAAAACTCAGCTTAATGTTTGAGCTTAGGCATGAGGCGGGGGCTTTATATGACGTACTCGGAAATATAATATTTAACGGACTCAATATGCTTAATATAGAATCGGTACCTATAAAGGACAAGGCTTGGGAATATAGGTTTTTTGTTGATGTTGAAGGAAATCTTTCCGATGCGAATATAAAAAATATGCTTTCCGGAATGTCGGAAGAAACGCTCAGATTGAAAATTCTCGGGAACTATTGATTTGGAGGAAAAAATGTCATATACAGGTATAGCTGACAGACTGATAGTATACAGAAGCTTTGACAAGGACGGGATAATTTCCCTTATTGAAAATGAACATATAAATGAAGCCGTGTATCGCTTGATAAACTTTGCCGATGAATACGGCTTTGAGGGTGATATTTTAAGAGTTTACCTAAGCTACTGTATTGCAAACGATGACAACGCTTATGCGAGGCAATGCGAGCTTGAGGGCAGGCGGGAAACAAGTACGGACAGCCTTGTGCTTAATGATTTGGGGCTTATAAAAGATTTATACGATGACAAATTCGGATGTGAGCTGAGGTCATGCTTTAAAGAGCTTAAGTGTTACAAAGGAAAAGATATATCCTCTCAAAAGATAAATGTATTACTCAAAGTCGGTATTGAGGAGCTTAGCGAAAAGCTGTTTCTTTCCGATACCGTATATGAGTTCAGAGACGGACTTGGTGAATTTTATAAAAAGTACGGTTACGGAAAGTTTGCTTTTAATAAAGCCTTTTGTGTAAGAAATATTAAGGAAAAAGCAGAAATTTTACCTGTCAAGCTTGTTGATAATATAAGTTTTTCCGATATAATAGGTTATGATACTCAAAAGGAAAAGCTTATAGAAAATACAAGGGCTTTTCTCCAAAATAAAGGTGCCAACAATACACTTTTGTTCGGGGATGCCGGCACCGGAAAATCATCCTGTATAAAGGCATTATCAAATCTTTTTTTTGAAAACGGGTTGCGTATAGTTGAGGTTTCAAAACACAGGTTCAGCCTTTTGCCCGAAGTTTTGGAGGATTTGTCAAAAAGAAATTATAAATTTATTATTTATATGGATGATTTAAGCTTTGAGGACAATGAAGTTGAATATAAGTATTTAAAAGCGATACTGGAAGGCGGAATTTCAAAAAAACCGGATAATGTGCTTATATATGCTACAAGCAACAGAAGACATCTGATAAGGGAAAGCTTTAAGGATAAAGCCGACACGGATGAAGAGCTTCACAGAAGAGATACGGTACAGGAAAAGCTGTCCTTGGCGGCAAGATTCGGTTTGAACATATATTTTTCATCACCGGATAAGAAAAATTATGATATAATTGTAGAAAAATTGGCAAATAGAGCAAATATCAATATGCCTAAGGAAGCCTTGCTCCTTGAGGCGAACAAATGGGAGCTCGGGCACGGAGGCAGATCCGGAAGGGCGGCAGCCCAGTTTATAAAGGCTTTACAGGGAAGCTTGAATTTAGGAGAGTGGGATGATCAGTAAAAAAACATTAAAAAAAACGGATACAAAAAGTTTTTATACACAGGCGGTTAACCGATGGGCAATGCTTACTTTTTTTGTTTTACCTCTCATAGTAACGAATAAGTATTTTAATATTCTGAAAACAAAAACAATCACCTTTACCCTGCTTACATTGGGACTGCTTGTTGTGCTTACGGTTAACGGTCTTGTTGAGGGTGATATTAATTTAAAGGCAATAAAGAAAACATTCAGGTTTTCAAAAGACAATATAGCAAACTTAAGTATTACGGCTTTTGTGATAACGGCAGCCGTTTCAACCTTGACGGCGGGAGACTACATACTTCAAGCTTTTCTCGGAAACGAGGGGCGTTACAACGGTTTGCAGCTTTGCCTCGTTTACTTCTTTGCTTATATTACGGTAAGCAAGTATTTCAGGTTCGATATGAAGGTTTTTGATGCCTTTATAATAAGCGGTCTGCTTGTTTCATTATTCGGAATAAGCGACTATTTTGACCTTGATATATTTGATTTTAAATCTGGTATGTTAAAAGAACAGCAAAATATATTTACATCCACTATAGGAAATATAAATACCTATACTGCGTTTTTGGCTCTTTTTATAAGCCTTGTTATGTGCCTGTTTATATTCTCGGAGACGGATTTTAAAAATAAAGACGGCTCTTTAAACAGAAGTATATATTATTATATATGTATGTTTATAGGCTTTATCGCCATTACCATGGGAAATTCGGATAACGGCTACCTTACTTTGGGAGCTTTATTCGGTTTCGTTCCGTTTTTTGCCTTCAAAAAGAAAAGTGCCCTGCTTAAATATTTTATAAGTCTTGCGGCATATTTTACTTCAATATGGATAGTTTCCGTGATAAATGTGGCATTTGTGGACACGGTTATAGGGATAAGCGGTCTTTACAATATAATTTCAAGCTTCAAGTATTTGTATCTTGTGGTTATATTTATGTGGGCTTTGGTCGCTGTAATCTATAGGCTTGTTATGCCTGCCAAGTTTGATTATGATAAGGTATCGCATATTTTTGTTTTTGCATGGCTTTTTCTTATTATTGCGGGAGTTTTGGGAGTAGCGGCTATTGTGTATATTATCAACAAGAGTCCGGAACCGGGTAAATACGGTGCACTAAGCGAATATGCGATTTTCAGTGATGCATGGGGCTCCTACAGAGGCTATATCTGGAGGGCTACGGTAGAGGAATTTAATAATCTCGATATAGTACATAAGCTTTTCGGAACGGGACCGGATACCTTCGGCATTTATATGGATAAGCTCAGATATGAGGATATGATGATAAAAACGGGGCAGTATTACGATGCCGCACACAATGAATATCTCCATTATCTGTATACCCATGGAATACTGGGACTTGTTTCATATCTTGTGTTTATAATTTCCGTTATATATATGGGATTTAAGAGGGTTATAAAGGATAAGGACATTTCAAGTCCTAAGAATGTGGTCTTACTGGGACTTACATACGGAGTTTTGGCATATGCGACACAGGCATCGGTAAATATAAATATACCTATAGCATCTGCGTTCTTTTTTATGTTTATCATGTTGGTAGGAGCTTTGGCGGGAGAATAGGATGACGAAGTTGGGAAGCTATAAACGTATTATAAAATTATTCGCCACAAGTATACTTTTGGCAGTTGAACTTTTGGCTTATTGGTATATGTGGATAGAATACATAAATAAGATGATAGAGTTTCCTTACTTTAGAAAAGGAAACTGGCTTATATTGGCTATTTATGCCGTATTTTTACTGATATTTATGTTTGCCTACGGCGGCTTAAAAATAGGCTATCTAAAAACCGGCAACCTTATATATTCAAATATACTTGCCATAGTGATTACAAATATATTTGCATATTTACAGCTTGCCCTTATAGACAAAAGGTTTCACAATCCCGCATTATATATAATCTTAACCCTTTTTGATGCGTTTGTCGTAAGTGTATGGGTATTGATCTTTCAGCTCATATACAGGCGCCTGTTTCCGCCAAGGGCTTTGCTTGTCGTGTACGGAGACAAGGGAGTGTACAGTATAATACATAAGGTACACAGCAGAAATGACAAGTATATAATAGGCGGAGCCGTGAATATAAATAAGGGCATGGATTTTATTAAAGCAAAGATTTCAAAATTCCAAGGAGTTGTCATAGGAGACATCAGTTCCCACGAAAGAAATGAGATTTTAAAGTACTGCTATGATATTAATATCAGAACTTACACCATGCCCAAAATAAGCGACGTACTTCTCAGAAGCTCAACTCAACTCGATTTATTCGATGCTCCTTTGTTGTTATCGAGAAATGACGAAGTGCCGATAGAACAGATATTTTTGAAAAGAGCTCTGGATTTGGTTTTGGGAAGCATTTTCCTGCTTATTTCTTTACCTTTATTCATAATTTTCGGTGTAGCAATAAAGCTTACGGACGGAGGACCGATATTTTACGTACAAAAGCGGCTTACGCAGGATGGAAAGCTTTTTGATATCTTAAAGTTCAGAACCATGAGGGTGGATGCCGAAAAGGATGGGGTTGCAAGGTTGTCGAATGCGGGAGATGACAGAATTACGGCAGTCGGAAAGGTGCTTAGAGCAACCAGACTTGATGAATTACCGCAGTTTATAAATATTTTAAAGGGCGATATGAGTATAGTCGGCCCGAGACCCGAAAGACCTGAAATTGCTTCCGAATATGAAAAAGAAATTCCGGAGTTCAGGTACAGACTTAAAATGAAAGCGGGTCTCACAGGCTATGCGCAGGTTTACGGAAAATACAATACAACACCTTATGACAAGCTTAAGCTTGATTTGACTTATATAAGGTATTTCAGTGTTTTCTTAGACTTAAAGCTTATTTTAATGACACCGAAAATTCTTCTGATGAAGGACTCGACGGAAGGAATAAGTGTGGGAGAGCTTACAGCTTTGAGTAAGGACAGAGATTTGTTAAAAAGAGAGGTTTACGGCCGCTCCGATAACATAGAAGAAAGCATAAAGGATTAATGTTTAATAGCTAAAGGAGGATCTATGAACAAACAAACAATGGAAAATTATGAGTTATGGAAGAAGGAAAGCCTGGTGGATGAGGCTTTGACGGCAGAGCTTAAAGAAATAGAAAATGACGAAGCGGCTATCAATGACAGATTCTACAAAGAGCTCGAATTCGGTACCGGCGGACTGAGAGGAGTTTTGGGAGTAGGTACAAACAGAATGAATGTTTATACGGTGGCAAAGGCTACCAAGGGCTTGGCTAAATATTTGTTAAACATTAATAAGAATGCAAGTGTTGCCATAGCGCATGACAGCAGAAATAATTCCGATGTATTCTCTAAGGTGGCGGCGGGAGTTATGGCTTCCATGGGTATAAAGGTTTACATATGGAAGGAGCTTATGCCTACACCGTCTCTTTCGTTTGCGGTAAGACATTTTAAGTGTGACGGCGGTATAGTTATAACAGCCAGCCACAACCCGGCGAAATATAACGGTTATAAGGTTTACGGAAGCGACGGTTGCCAGATGACGACAAAGGCGGCGGATGCCGTTTTGGGACTCATAGGCGAGGTTGATACCTTTAAAGACTTTGAGCTTATGGATTTTGATGAAGGCGTTAAAAAAGGTATCATAGAAATCATTTCAGATGAGGTTTTTGATGAGTATATAGCGGCGGTATCAACCCAGTCATTGGCGGGAGATGATATTGACAAGAGTGTTAAGATTGCGTATACACCTTTGTACGGTGCAGGTCTTAGAAGTGTTACAAGCTGTCTTGCAAGAAACGGCTTTACAAATATTGTTGTGGTTGAGGAGCAGGCAAAGCCTAACGGCAATTTCCCTACCTGTCCTTATCCTAATCCTGAAATAAGAGAAGCGCTCGAAGTGGGACTTAAGGTTGCTAAGGAAGTGGATGCGGACCTCTTACTTGCTACGGATCCTGACTGTGACAGAGCCGGCATAGCCGTTAAAAACGGTGATGATTATACTCTTGTTACCGGAAATGAAGTGGGAATGCTCTTACTTGATTATATATGCAAGAGAAGGATTGCTCTCGGAAAGATGCCTAAAAATCCTATAGCGGTAAAGACCATAGTTACAATAGACATGGCAAGCAGAATAGCCGAAAATTACGGTGTAAAAATGCTTGATGTTCTTACAGGCTTTAAATTTATAGGAGAGCAGATAGCGCTTTTAGAGGAAAAGGGCGAGGAGGACAGATATATACTCGGCTTTGAGGAAAGCTACGGATATTTGACGGGAGCTTATGTAAGAGATAAGGATGCTGTAAACGCAAGCCTTATGATAGCGGAAATGTTCGCTTATTATAAGGGTGAAGGAAAGTCTTTGCTTGATGTTTTGGCTGAACTTTACAATAAGTACGGCTACTGCCTTAATACTTTATACAGCTTCGAGTTTGAAGGAGAAGCCGGAATGAAGAAGATGGCGGGAATAATGGAGAGTATCAGAAACAATACACCTGCAAGCCTCGGTTCCAAGAAGGTTCTTAAGGTTTTGGATTATGAAAAGTCTGTTGAGAAAGATCTTGCCACAGGCGAAGAGAAGCCTATAGAGCTTCCTAAATCCAATGTTATCAAGCTTTTGCTTGAAGACTATGCAAGTGTGGTATTCAGACCGTCGGGAACGGAGCCTAAGTTAAAGGCTTACATAAGCATCAGTGCAAAGAACCGTGAGGAAGCGATACAAAAGGAAAAGCTTGTTTGCGAGGACGCAAAAGCTTTTATGAAATAGTATTTGTATAGGTATTTGATAATTTACAGTTGTGAAGTGGTAAAGCTTGTGTTAAACTTAGTCTGTTGTATTTTTATAAAGATTAAGTAACGAGGAGGAATTATGGAAAGAGAGCGATTGGGAAGTCGTTTAGGTTTCATTCTGCTCAGTGCAGGCTGTGCCATAGGAATAGGAAATGTTTGGAAATTTCCGTATATAACAGGACAATACGGAGGTGCGATTTTCGTACTTATATATTTGTTCTTTCTTATAATACTCGGCATACCGGTAATGACTATGGAATTTTCCATAGGCAGGGCGGCAAGAAAAAGCCCTGTAAGAATATATGATAAGCTTGCGAAAAAAGGCAGCTTATGGTTTATACAGGGCTATGCCGCAATGGCGGGAAACATTATACTGATGATGTTTTATACTACTGTTTCGGGCTGGATGCTTAAGTATTTTGTCGATACGGCGACAGGAAAATTTTCGGGACAAAACACCGAGCAAATTGCGAATTTGTTCGGAGATATGCTTACAGACCCCATACAGATGGGCATTTATATGCTGATCATTGTGGTCATGGGTTTCGGTATATGCTCGTTCGGTCTGCAAAAAGGGCTTGAAAAGGTTACAAAGGTTATGATGATAGCCTTACTGCTTATAATGATTGTACTTGCGGTGAATTCAGTGTTTTTGCCGGGGGCGAAGGAGGGACTTAAATTTTTCCTTGTTCCGGATATAAATAAGGTTAAAGAGCAGGGACTCAGTAAGGTCATAGTTGCGGCTATGAACCAGTCCTTTTTCTCTTTAAGTCTGGGTATAGGCGCCATGGCAATATTCGGAAGCTATATAGGTAACAGTCATGCGCTTATGGGGGAGGCTGTGAACGTTGCATTTCTCGATACCTTCGTTGCGGTTACTTCGGGACTCATAGTTTTACCGGCTTGTTTTGCTTACGGTGTTGAACCTGCCGCAGGACCGAGCCTTATATTCATAACCTTACCTAATATTTTTAATAATATGCCGCTTGGAAGGCTCTGGGGCTCATTGTTTTTCATATTTATGACCTTTGCCGCATTTTCCACTGTTTTGGCTGTATTTGAGAATATCATAGGAATGACACAGGATTTGTTTCACTTCAGCAGAAAGAAGGCTTGCATAATACTTTGCATAGTTATATCTCTTTTGTCATTGCCTTGTGTTTTGGGTTATAATGTATGGTCTTCATTTGAGCCTCTCGGTACGGGTTCTACAGTACTTGACCTTGAAGATTTCATTGTAAGTAACTTCCTTTTACCGCTCGGTTCCCTTGTTTATGTTCTTTTTTGCGGAACAAGATACGGCTGGGGCTTTGATAACTTTGTTAAAGAAGCTGACAAAGGTGAGGGTCTTAAGGTTCCGAAGTGGGCAAAGCTGTATATGATATACGGTTTACCCGTAATCGTACTTATAGTGTTTATAATGGGACTGGTGTAGAATATAATTTTAGGAGAAGATATGACAAGTATAGAAAATAAATCAATTAATGCCATAAGAATCTTATCGGCGGATGCTATTCAGAAGGCAAATTCGGGTCATCCGGGCTTACCTCTGGGTTGTGCGGCTATAGCATACGAATTATGGGCAAAGCACATGAACCATAATCCGGCTAATGAAAACTGGGCAAACAGAGACAGGTTCGTACTTTCGGGCGGACACGGCTCGGCGCTTTTATATTCGCTTTTTCATCTGTTCGGATACGGAAATCTGTCTATAGAAGACTTAAAACAATTCAGACAGCTTGACTCGCTTACGCCGGGACATCCGGAGTATAGGCATACAAAGGGTGTTGAAGCGACAACGGGACCTTTGGGTGCAGGTATGGCGATGGCTGTAGGTATGGCAATGGCTGAGGAGCATTTGGCGGCAACATTTAATGAGCCTGACTGTAAGGTGGTTGACCATTACACCTATGTGCTTGGCGGTGACGGCTGTCTTATGGAGGGTATATCTTCCGAAGCGTTTTCGCTTGCGGGAACCTTGGGACTTTCAAAGCTCATAGTTATATATGACTCAAATAACATATCTATAGAGGGAAGCACGGATATAGCTTTTACCGAAGATGTGGTTGCAAGAATGGAAAGTTTCGGTTTTCATACCATAGTTGTTGAAGACGGAAATGATATAGAAGCCTTCGGAAGAGCTGTAGAAGAGGCTAAGACGGAAACGAACAGACCTTCATTTATAAAGGTTAATACCATTATAGGCTACGGTTCTCCGTCAAAGCAGGGGAAGGCTGTCGCACACGGTGAGCCTCTCGGAGTTGAGAATGTAAAGGAAATGAGAGAGCATCTCGGTTGGGAGAGCATGGAGGAATTCTTTGTTCCCGACGATGTGTATGCAAACTACAAAGAGATAGTGAAAAATCTCGAAAAGAAAGAAGAAGAATGGAACAAGCTGTTCGCGGAGTTTGAAAGAAAATATCCGGATAAAAAAGCTTTATGGGATAAGTTCTACGCACAGCCGGACAGAAGCGCTCTCGACAGCGATGAATTCTGGTCTTATGACGATAAGCCGGATGCGACCAGAAATATTTCCGGAAAGATATTAAACAGATTAAAAACCATAGTTCCGAATCTTGTAGGAGGTTCGGCGGATCTTTCGCCTTCAAATAAATCGGTGATGTCGGATTATGATTATTTTAAAGAAGGAGATTTCAGCGGAAGAAACATACACTTCGGTGTAAGAGAGCTTTCTATGGCGGCTGAAACGAACGGACTTATACTTCACGGCGGTTTGAGAGCATATTGTGCCACATTCTTTGTGTTCAGCGATTACACAAAGCCTATGGCAAGACTTGCTTCGCTTATGAGGATTCCTACGACCTTTATATTTACTCACGATTCCATAGGTGTGGGAGAGGACGGTCCTACGCATGAGCCTGTAGAGCAAATGGCAATGTTCAGAGCTATGCCTAACTTCCATACATTCAGACCTGCCGATGCTACGGAGACTATAGCGGCATGGTACAGTGCAATCACTTCGACAGAAACACCGACGGCTCTTGTCCTTACAAGACAGAATTTGCCTAAGCTTGAAAACAGCAGTAAAGAGGCATTGAAGGGTGCATATGTAGTAAAAGACAGTGAGAAGAAAATACCGGATATGATACTTATGGCATCCGGTTCGGAAGTAAGCCTTTGTATTGAAGCGGCAAAGGAGCTTCTCAATAAGGGCGTGGATGCAAGAGTTGTAAGTATGCCTTGCCTGGATTTATTTGAGGAGCAGAGCGCTGAATATAAAGAAAGTGTGCTTCCTAAGTCTATCAGAAAAAGACTTGCCGTAGAGGCTTTATCGGGCTTCGGTCTTGACAGATATGTCGGTCTTGACGGAAAAGTTATAGCAATGCAGGGCTTCGGAGCAAGCGCTCCTCAGGATAAGCTTTTCAAAAAGTTCGGCTTTACGGTTGAAAATGTTGTAAAGACGGCTTTGGAATTATAATATGATTAAAAAAGATCTCTTATACAAGGCTTCGGTCACTTATGCATCGGAGCTTGTAAAGGGGTCTTTTTATATAGCTTACCGCTTAGGGTCAAAATACGACCGGATAGTGAAAAATTGTGGAAAATAAATACAAATCATATATACTTAAGGCATAGGAAGGAGGTAAAAGATGAAGATTGAAATTAAGCTTGACAATACCTGCAAAGAGCCTAGGATCGTTGTAATTTGCGATAAAATCACTCAGGATATAGATGCTTTGGTGAAAAGACTTTCCGGTGAAATGCCGCAAATTCTTGCAGGCTTCAAGGATGATACTCTGGAAATACTTGATGAGGAAGAAATAATTCATATATTTACGGATTCGGGAAAGGTTGTCGCTTCGACAAAAAAAGGAAAATACGTACTCCGCTTACGTTTATATGAGCTTGAGGAGAGGCTTGATAAAAGCAGTTTCGTCCGCATTTCGAATTCGGAGATTATCAATCTCAGACAAGTAAAGAACTTTGATCTCAGCTTTTCGGGCACTATATGTGTTACGTTGTTAAACGGTGCCGCTACCTATGTTTCAAGGCGATATGTCGCCGGGATTAAGCAAGTTTTAGGAATATGAGGTGAGAATAATGAAAAAGAAGTTTACAGAAAGGGTATTGCTCGGTTTCCCTATAGGAATAAGCATAGGTTATGTGATTACAATTATTATTTCCATACTTATAGGTGAAGGGAAGTATTACAATGTTACAAAGGGTTTGGCAGACACAATG
Source organism: uncultured Lachnospiraceae bacterium (assembly GCA_963522175.1). Taxonomy (GTDB): domain Bacteria; phylum Bacillota; class Clostridia; order Lachnospirales; family Lachnospiraceae; genus CAKAHY01. Next base: position 6,521 of record CAUQXC010000006.1, on the reverse strand, counting down.
GGAAGTGAGATATCGGCTGTAATTTTACAGACTTTGGTATGCGGCTTTATGGGTGCGGCTATGTCTCTACTTGCCCTCGTGTGGGAAATGGACTCATGGAGTATAGCAAAACAAAGCTTTGTTTATTTTGTAGGGGCATCCCTCGTGATGTTGCCGGCTGCATATATAATGAACTGGATGGAACACAGCTTAGCAGGTTTTTTGGGGTACTTCGGTATCTTTTTATCCGTATTTGTCATAATGTGGATAGTTCAGTACTTTGTATGGAAGGATAAAGTCGGAAAATTAAACAAGGGTATAAGGAGGGATTAAAACAGTATATACAATAGTATAAAATAACGAAAAAAGACGTATATTAAAGAATTGTGATAGGGATAATCAGATTTTTAAAAGCTCTGAATATAAGTGTGCCAATATATAAATTGCCCGATTTTTGAAGAAATACAAGATAATATTTCGTGGATTCTACATCTTGACATGAATTATCAGATAATATATTCTATAAGTACTACTATATGAAACCGTTTTTGTAATGACATAATATTTCAGTCTAGGTACAAGTATAGTAGAATCAGCTAAATGTGCGTTGTTTGGCTGAAATACAAACTTAAGGAGAAGGAACGTATGAGAAAAATAATGAAAACGGTTCTGGCAACAGCCCTCCTTGTTGTGGTGATGGCAGGGCAAGTATATGCATATTCATCAAACTGGAGAACCGACTCAAATAATAATTGGCTGTATTATGAAAATGGCACAGCGGTTACCGACGCATGGGTACATGATGATGGATATTGGTATTTGTTGGATGGAAACGGAATCATGCGTACAGGTTTATTCCGTTCAAATAACGGTCGTTACTATCTCCTTGATACTGTAAGAGGTACGGGAAGTTACGGGAAACTGTTGGTAAACGGCTCTGTTTATAAGGGAGTAAAGCTGGAATGCGACACCTCGAGCGAGTATGAGGGAGCCTTGAGCGAGAAGACAATAGCTGAATTAAAGAAAGCCGGCGTGTCATTTAATGATGTACCGGATGTATCAAATACAAGGCATGTCGAAGCTGCTGCTCAGAATAACAACGGTGACGGGCAAACGCAGCAGAAGCAGGAGAATGCAAAACAGGAAATTAGGATAGAGTAGTTTAGCAAACGAGAAGCACCGAAGGCTAAGACACAAAATTCCAAGCAAAGATTTGATGAAGTATAGGAGCCGAGCACCACAATCGGCTCCTTTGTTGTATTTATTGAAAAAAAGCGGATTTTTCGGAATTATTTAGCTTTGGAGGTATTGCTTTTTATAGTGTAATGATGTATATTGATAAAGAATAGAAAATAAAAATTTTCGCAGAGTAGAACCTGGTGCGTTAAGTGTCATCCGAACGGGGAGTTGTCGATGAACGAAATCTAAAGATGTGTTATCAGGTTTGCATCCCGCTGCAAAAGATATACAAAGACATATTGTATACCTGTTTTGTAGTCCGATAATCTGCAAAGGAGGTATATTTTTATGGAACAAAAAAACAATATTTTTACAAGCTCGTGTAATGAATTAAAGAAGGTAAGAACCGTAACAACCTGCGCTATGCTTATATCCGCAAGTATAGTACTCGGATATTATACCATTAATATCGGGGGTATTGCCAAGGTGGGATTTTCAAGTATTCCCGCCACTTTAGCCGCATTTTTATTCGGTCCCGTGGTTGCCGGAGCCTTTGGAGCCGTTGCGGATGTCGTTAAGTACATTATGAAGCCCGACGGAGCGTTTTTCATAGGCTTTACGCTCAATGCAATTTTGACGGGCTTTATCAGAGGAAGTATACTTTACAAAAAGAAGCTCGATATAAGAAGAGTAATAATTTCGGAGCTTATAGTTACGATATTGTGTAATCTGATTATAAATACATATTTTATAAGTATTTTACAAGGCAAGTCTTATATGCTTATATTGCCTGTGAGAGTGACAAAAAATCTTATTTCACTTCCTGTCAATGTAATTGTATTTTATACCTTGGCTAAGACCTTTCTTCCTTTAAAGGAATTGGTCTATAAGGAAGCATAAGGAGCATAGTGCAAAAAATCAGGGAGGATCGTTTTACGGTCATCCCTGATTAAAAATTAAATGAATTACAAGTGTTCTGTGCAGTTTGTCGGCAAAATACATATATACCCGTGTCATTAACTTTAATCCTCTGCACTCCTTCAATGCGTCCCTAAAAAAGCCGTCGACCGCTGTAAGCCTCGTACCTGTAGTATTTGCAAATTTTTGAGGGTCATCTACACAAAAATACATCTGCGCATCGGTATTTCCTGTTTTTTTCACATATTTATCGGCAAGCTTCAGACCTTTGGAGTCGGTTGCATCAAAGACGAGTTCACCCTTCGGGATTAATGATTTCATTTTTGTAATCATATTAATAATTTCAGATGAATGAAAATATTGATATACCCCCGAAACAACAATCATTGTAGGCAAATTAACATCTATTTCCTTTATCCAGTCAAGAGTAAACATATCTCCGGATATTAAGCTTTCGTTATTTGCATTTCCCAATATTCGTTTTCTCGTGTTTATAACATCAGGCAAATCTACTTGATAAAAGCTGGCTGTAACATTATTTATACGATTATATGCCGTTTCCAATCCGGCTCCTAAAAATACTACATTAGCTTTTTTGTTCTTTCAAAGAAATTCAATTATTTTTTATCTATTGTTTGTTGTCTGCAAACGCTTGCCATATAAAAGTATTCGTCGGTATTGTTGTTTATGTCTTTCGTCGGTATATATTGCTTTAACGACAAGGCTTTTTCATCATGGAAGAATTCCGGAAATTTCTCGGAAACGTATATTCTTGCGGTAAGCGGTATATACAAGGTGTCTTCTACACCGGAAAGTAACTTTTCCTTGCTCATATTTTCCTCCTTCTTATATTTCGGTAAATATCTCATTAAGCTGTTTTATCAAAAATTTATTTTGCTCGTGTTTTAATACGCATATACGGAAAAAGTATTTGTCAAGAGTTTTAAAGTTTGAGCAATCCCTTATTGCGACAGCTTTTGATATGAGCTTTTCATAAAGCTGTGTGGCATCGGTTTTTCTTGAAACTATTTCACATAGTATGAAATTGCCGAAAGTAGGGTAGACCTTCAAATCCGTGAGCTTTTCCAAGGAGTTCTTGAGATAGTTTCTTTCACTTGATATTCGCTCATAGCAATCATTTATAAAGTCGGTATCGGAAAACATGATTTCCCCCATCATGGAAGCGACTATATTAACAGCCCATAAATCGGTAAAGGACCTGTAATGCTCCAAAAAGCCGGTGTTGGAGCTTATACCGTAGCCTAAACGTATACCGGGTACGGCAAAGAATTTGCTTGTGCTTCTTATAACAAAAAGCTTATCGGATTTTGTGCAAAGCTTTGCGGAAGAGAATTTTTCGGTGTCACTGAATTCAACATAGGTCTCATCAACTAAAATATAGCAGCTTGTATTTGAAAGCAGATAAAGCATCTGCTCGTTATTTATAACGCTGCCGGTAGGGTTGTTGGGGCTGCACATTATCAGGAGCTCGATATTATTTTGCTTTATTTCACCTATAAGAACATCCGTATCGATCAGAAAATCATTCTCTTTTTTTAGAATGTGATAAAAAATTTCGCTGTTCTTAAGCTTGAAAAGTTCAGCCTCATACTCCGAGTATGCAGGTATTATAAGCATGGCTTTTTTGGGGTTTATGTAATTTATAAATGCCGATATAAGACCCGTAGCGCCCGAACCGAGTAATATATTTTCGGGTTTTGTTTTACAGTAAAGCGACAAGGTATTCAACAGATTTTTATATTCCGGATCCGGATATATGGACAGCCTGTCGATGTTTTTGCACACATAATCAAGAGCTTTGGGGCTTGCTCCGAAAGGGTTTATATTGGAACTGAAATCCATAATATCTTCTATGCAAAAGCCGTATTTTTCCGCCAATTCAAAAAGATTTGCACCGTGTTTATTCTTACTCATAACAATCCTCCCGTATTTTTATTTTAAAGCCTGTAATTAAAATCAGGAACGGCTTACTAAATTATATTATACCATATTTTCCATTGCTATTCACCGATAAGGCGGGTAAAATACTGATAAAGGAAGGTTTAGGTTTTGTATAAAGATATGGAGAGAAGAAATGTCCAATGCGGTAGGCAGTGATAAGTACAAATGTTATATGGATGAGTTGATGACTCTGTTTTGTGAGGAAAACTTATCAGGTAATGAAGTTGTGGAGCCGATGGGAGAAGTCGGAGAGTACAGTATCGGAATAAACAAGTATTCGGCTAAAATAGGAGCTTATAATTACAAAGGAGCTAAATGCTGTTTATATAAAGGGGATATTCTTTGTAAGGATTGGTATTGCTTCAACTCAGATGCCTTTTATCATTTGCTTAGACATAAAAACGGTAGAGAATATTTGATTTTCAGACAGGATTTATATGGCTACAGTGTACTGGATATTGAAAATGGGGAGCTTATGCAGTTTTTTCCCGAATGTTCACTTTTTGGGATGGAAACCTTTATCTGGACTCAAGTTGATTACAGTTCGGAAACGGACACGCTTGCCGTATCGGGCTGTTATTGGGCTTGTCCCTATAGTGTACAGCTTTTCAGCTTTGAGGAGCCGATGAGTGAAAAGCAAAAATTTGTTGATATTATATCCCGTCTTGACGGTGATTATGATGTATATGAAGAATTGACATTTTTGAAGTGGGAAAACGGAGACTTATATTTAAGTGCTTTTTTGGTTGAAGATTTGAAAACAAAAGAGCTTGTAATATCAAAGGAGCAGTATCTTAAATGGCTTAATGATGAAACGGCTCAGTTCCTATAGGAATTCTTAAGGTCTGAAAACACTCGGTGTTTGCGTTTTGAAGGAGGTGGTATTTCTATGGGAAAGGTTAAGATAGAAAAGAATACGGTTCAGGAAACGCTGATTGTTTTGTTGTACGGAAGAAAGATGTGTGCTGAAAAATTTCCGGAGCTTTATAAGGATGTTTTCGCAGAGAAATTGTGTGCCGGATTGGATTATGATTTCGGTGAATTGGAGAAAAAGAACAATTCGTTTTTATATGAATTCGGCTCTCTTGAAGCTGCGATGAGACAGCTTGATATTATGTGGGAAATCAAGGAATATTTAAAAAAATATCCCAAGGCAAGGCTTGTAAACTTAGGGTGCGGACTGGATGAGACGGGCAAGGCATGCGATAACGGTTTATGTCATATAGTAAATGTAGATTTTCCGGATGTCATAGCTGTTCGTAAAAAGCTTATCAGTAAGCAGGACAGAGAGGAGAGTATTGCCTGTGATTTGAGGGATTATTCGTGGATGGATGCAGTTGACGGCACGGAAGGGGCGATATTCTTTGCGGCAGGAGTATTTCATTATTTTAAAAGGGATGAAGTAAAGGCATTGGTATCGGAGCTTGCAGTAATGTAGAGGGTCTATTTTACGTAAATGACCCTAAGCGTGAGCTTAATTGGTCGGAAAAAATAAAACTGAGCTCAAGAGCTTATATGTTGGGGTATTATGATATGAAAAGCCCGAATATTCGCTGTTCTCACCGTCTGCTTGCGAGAATAGGAGACGGTGTGATGAAGATGGCTGTAAATAAAATGGAATTTATATAAGTAAAAGCTTCAAAGTCTAAAATTAAGGAGGGAGCGGCAATATGAATGAAAATGTTACGGCTTTTATAATTTTGGTACTAAGTGCCTGTGTCCTAATCGGGATAGGAATAAGCGGATTTTTTTCAAATAAAACTCTCGGTTTTTGGGCAAATATTAAAAATTTTCCTGTAAAGGATATAAAAGGGTATAACCGTGCGACGGGGAAGCTGTTTATTTTTTACGGCTTGCTTATTATTGTATCCGGGCTTCCGATTTTGGGTGAGCAAAACACACCGTATATTTTGTTTACGTTAATATGCCCTTTAATCGGAGCAATAGCAATTATGGCGATTTATGTTTTGGTTATTGAGGAAAAATATAAAGATAAATAGAATGAGGTTTGGATTAAGGGGCTGACAGTGATGTCAGCCCTATTTTTATAGTCACAATAAAAATAACCCGTCGACTAAGCCGGTGAGTCCCCAAGTAGCTTCAGCTTCAAGTAAAAACCTCTCATTGTATAATAAGTGTGGATTCCGCAATCGCACAAATAAATATCATAGGAGGTATCTAAAATGTATAAAGACGGCTTATCACATACTTCATGGGCTTGAGATATAATAGGGATACAGAGAAAAAAGCTTCAATGAAAGAAGCAGAAACTTTTTCAAACACTACTTGGGTAATTGAATAAAGTAAGTTACTTATGCAGGGGCTTGGGGATATTCCCCAACAAGCAAAAATTGACTGAAAGAGCCTGAAGTGAAAGCGAGGCTTAAGTCAATTTTTCGTAAGTGCACATGCACTTACTGTGCTTGCTTCATATACTAATAGTATAAGAACAGCTCTAAGCATAGTTCTTAAAAATGAACCTA
>CAUQXC010000005.1:0-208982 GCA_963522175.1 uncultured Lachnospiraceae bacterium | reverse complement strand
TCGGATGAAAAAAAAGATGATTTTGATTAAAAAGTCCTTGACAAGTAGCAACAGGCAAAACGGCGAAAAGTATATTGATTAGCTGTGGTGCAAGACTGGCAGCATTTGATATTGAAGAATTAAAAAATCTTATGGAATATGACGAAATGGAACTTGATACCATAGGAGATAAGAAAACAGCTCTTTTTATTATCATATCAGATACTGATGATACCTTTAATTTTGTGGTGGCAATGATGTATACACAACTGTTTAATCTTTTATGCGATAAGGCGGATGAAGTGTATGGTGGAAGATTACCTGTACATGTAAGGTGCTTGTTGGACGAGTTCAGTAACATCGGTCAAATACCAAAATTTGAAAAGTTGATTGCAACCATTCGTTCAAGAGAAATATCTGCAAGTATAATCCTTCAAGCAAAATCACAACTTAAAGCCATATATAAGGACCATGCCGATACGATTTTGGGAAATTGCGACAGCGAATTATTTCTAGGAGGGAAAGAAGGTACTACAATAAAAGAACTTTCCGAAAATTTGGGGAAGGAAACCATAGATCTTTACAACACAAGTGAAACACACTCCAATCAAAAATCTTTCGGACTGAATTATCAAAAACTTGGGAAGGAACTGATGAGTAGAGATGAACTTAAAGTAATGGATGGAGGAAAGTGTATCTTGGAAATAAGAGGAGCAAGACCATTTTATTCTGATAAATTTGATATTACAAAACATAAGAACTACAAAATGCTTTCTGATTACAATAAGAAAAATGCCTTTGATGTTGAGAAATATCTGAAGAGAAAGGACAGGATAAACCTAAAAAAAGATATGAAAGTAAAAGTTATTGAAATTGAAATAGAAGATTAATAAATTCGTGAAAACAATAAGAAAATACTTTTGTTCACAATAAGTAGAAGTTTGCTCTGTATAAACTATCTATCAATAAATACAAAATAATCTATAAAAAACTGTATAATAATGATATAATACCCATAGTAATATAGAAATTAAATATCAGATTCATTCTTTATTATTGTTTACTGAAAATTGGCAAAAGGAGGTAGATATGAATACCAACAAAGATATAAGTATGAATGACTGTAATAATACAATGAAAATACTGTCAATAGAAGAGCTTAAATATATAGCTATTATAGCTATGCTAATAGACCATGTTGGTAATGCTTTTATTAATGACTCATCTCAACTTTATCATATAATGAGTCTTGTTGGAAGAATAACAGGTCCTATAATGTTTTTTGCAGCAGTAGAGGGCTATCATCATACAAAAAGTTTAAAAAAATATATAATTAGACTTTTAGTTTTTGCTTTGGTCAGTTACTTACCTTTCATGTATGTTTTTAGAGATAACTTCAATGCGTTAAGATTGAATGTGATTTTTACAATCTTAATTGGTGTTTTAGCTATTCATGTAAGAAGAAAGATTAAAAACATATTTTTAAAGACTTTTGTTATATTAGTATTAATAATTATGAGCTTACCGGCAGATTATGGTAGTAGTTGTATAGTAACAATGCTTGTTTTAGACTATTTCTATGGTAATCAAAAAAATCAAATAGTGGGATATACTCTTATAGCTGCTATAGAGTTTGGGGTTTTAGAGCTTATAACAAGTCCGTTTTGGAATCTCATATATATGGGGAATTTTGATTTTAGTAATATAGCAGGTAATTATGAATCATTTGGTTTTTTAATTCCTATATTTCTCTTTTATACTTACAATGGAAAACATAGGAATAATAGTAAATTTTCAAAATGGGTATTTTATATTTTTTATCCTTTGCATTTATCAATTATTGCAATTATAAGGATACTTTTGAAATAAATATGGATAATGAATTATTTTTAAACTGAATTTATCAGCTATATGGAAGGTAAAATACAAGGTATATCACAGCAGACCTTTAAGAAACTGTAAGTGTAATAGAATATAGATAAAATTGCAGTTGATGATACTAAAACATTTGGCTTTATTTGCAACAGATATGTTCCTTATAATGATAGTAGTATTAGTACTTTCAAGGAATTTCAAAGGTTTGCTAAAACTAAAAGTAGATGCTCATAATGATGCTGAGAACTATATAGTTATTTGTTTAAATTGAATTTAAAATTACAGTTAAGAGAACTATTTACAGTTAGTGTAGAAGTTCTCTTTTTATATACTCATATTAATTATTGCTTATAATAAAATGTACTAAGTTGTATATATGATGTTATTGCTTTAAATATTAATTATTTATCTCGAATAGTATGGATCTTTGATTAGTTTTTAGTATTAATATCAAAATCAAAGAGTAAATGATATGCAAAATATGGTTACAACTTTAGTTAAAGATGAAGCAAGTTAGAAAAATAAAAAAGGAAAAAACTATGGAAAACATTAAATCTGGAATAATTAAAAAGATAAAAATCAGTGGTAGAAGCCCCCCGACTTCTGCTCAAAATGAACAGAAGTTTAGAGCAAAAAAACAAAAAATTAAATATTGGGAAATATAAATCAGATCATGGCAAACCAGAAAAAAGTCATGGTCTTTTTTTATTAAATCAAATGAAAATGGAGAAAATTATATGCAAAAAGAGATGCTAAATATCAATGGAAACTTAATAGGAGAAATAGAAATAAAAACCATTCGTGGAAAAGACAGGGAAGTAACAGTTGCAAACTTTACACTCTTTAGAAAAATGGGAAAAGAGGGAGAAAAAAAGAAGGAATATATCAACTGTAATATCTACGGAGAAAAGATAGAGCTTACAAAAGACTTTGAAAAAGGAGATTTTATCCATGTCTATGGATATTACAAGGAAGTACAAAAAGAAGATAAGACATATAGGAACTTTATTGTAAAGCATGTCAATAAAATTGATAAAGAAACTAAAAATTAAGAAAAAACAGCAAGAAAATAAGGAGGAATAATTTATGGAGTTTTTTATACAGGCGATAAATATCTTGAAGATACTTGTTACGGCAATTGGTGCCGGGCTTGGTGCATGGGGAATAATCAATCTTCTTGAGGGATACGGTTCTGATAACCCTGGAGCTAATGCTCATGTACGGTAAGGAAGCAAGCAACCGAAAACAAGAGATAGACCGCCAGCACTACACTATTCCGAACCAAAGACCAAAAGATAAGCATTGTGGGAAAATCTAAACTTTTGGATTTTCCTACAATGCCGACTACGGCGGAATCCTTCCCACTCCTTATATCTTTATTTCCGTATACATTGAATTTGTATTTAGTAAATGCTATAATGTCCCTATTCAAATTATAAATGTGTTGAATTAGTTACATGTACATATTTTTTGTGCCGCATAAATACCCTGTTGAGGTTGTCGTTCTTTGTCCAGATGTGGAAACAATAAAAGGAAGGGAACGATACAGGGAGAAAACAGGCTATTCCGGCTTTACGGTTGAAACCTTATACGATACATTTATGCAGACAACACCACGGATCGGCTTTTGGCTGGACAATTCCAACCAAACACCACAGCAGACAGCAGAAACCATTCTGAACGCCAGAAAGTCGGTATGATTGTTACATATAAGGGGAAGAAAAATTTCTTTTAGGTACTTTCTTTCCTAAAACTAATGTGATATAATAGCATCATTCCAAAAAAGGAGTAAAAAATATGCGGCAAGGTATTCTTAAATAAAACTATAATCAAATAGTGGGAACAAAGGATTATGATAGTCCCTTTTGTGGGGGCTTGGTTTTTTGTACCCAATTTAAGAATACTTTTGCCTTATCAATTTTGACATATCCGAAAAACAGCAATCACAAACAGGTGTATGCTGTATATGTGTATGTCCGCAAATTATAATCCCCAGTGGTAAAAGTATTTTACTGCTGGGGATTTTTATGCCCTTTTGGGGCTGTAAAAGGAGGACAATCACATGAAAATAATCAATATTGGAATTCTCGCCCATGTAGACGCAGGAAAAACAACATTGACGGAAAGCCTGCTGTACACCAGTGGAGCGATTGCGGAACAAGGAAACGTGGATAAAGGAACTACAAGAACAGACACTATGATTTTGGAACGGCAGCGCGGAATTACCATTCAGACAGCGGTTACTTCTTTTTGCTGGAATGATTATAAAATCAATATCGTGGACACTCCCGGTCATATGGATTTTTTAACCGAAGCATACCGCTCTTTATCTGTCCTTGACGGAGCTGTTTTAGTCATTTCGGCAAAAGACGGCGTACAGGCACAAACCCGTATATTATTCCATGCGCTTCAGAAAATGGACATTCCGACAATTATCTTTATAAATAAGATAGACCAAAATGGGATCGACCTGCGGCGTGTTTACCAAAGCATTAAAGATAAACTTACCAGTGATATGATTGTCATGCAGGAGGTTTCCCTGTCGCCAAAGATAACCATGACCGATATTTCTGATTTGGACAAATGGGATATGATTATTTCCGGAAGCGATGAACTATTAGAACGATATGTTGCAGAGGATTCTTTGGATATACAGGAATTACAATATGAAAAGTGCAAAAGAACCAGATGCTGCTCTTTGTTTCCTGTTTATCATGGGAGTGCAAAAGACAATTTAGGAACAGAAAAACTGATTGAAGCGATTACAGAAACTTTCATTACAGAAACAGACGATATTCAGTCTGAATTATGTGGATATGTTTTTAAGGTTGAGTATACAGAGCGGAAAAAACGGCTTTCTTATTTACGCCTGTATCATGGGACGCTCCATTTACGGGATACCCTGCTGCTGTCAAAAAAGGAAAAAATAAAGATTACAGAAATGTGTATTCCGTCAAATGGTGAAATCGTCCCGGTTGACCATGCCTGTCCGGGAGAAATTGTTATTTTAGCTGATGATACTTTGAAACTGAACGACATTCTGGGAAATGAAAAACTCCTGCCTCACAAAACACGGATTGATAATCCCATGCCATTACTTCGGACAACGGTAGAGCCGCAAAAGCCGGAGCAAAGGGAAGCCCTGTTAAATGCCCTCACAGAGATTGCTGATACAGACCCTCTTTTGCATTTTGACATTGATACTGTTACACATGAGATTATATTATCTTTTTTGGGAAAAGTACAGTTAGAAGTTATTTGTTCGCTATTAGAAGAAAAATATCATGTGGGCGTGGCTATGAAAGAGCCTTCGGTTATTTATCTGGAAAGACCGCAAAAAAAAGCGAGCTACACGATTCATATTGAAGTGCCGCCGAATCCGTTTTGGGCATCTATTGGTTTGACTGTAACACCGCTTCCTGTTGGAAGCGGAACACAATATAAAAGCGAGGTATCTCTCGGCTATTTAAACCAAAGTTTTCAAAATGCCGTCATGGAGGGTGTGCGTTATGGAATGGAGCAGGGCTTATATGGCTGGGGAGTGACAGACTGCCAAATTTGTTTTGATTATGGAGTTTATTACAGCCCGGTCAGCACCCCCGCTGATTTTCGTTTTCTTGCGCCTGTCGTGTTGGAGCAGGCATTGAAAAAAGCAGGAACACAACTGTTGGAACCATACCTTTCCTTTACCCTTTTTGCACCGCAGGAATATCTTTCACGGGCTTATAATGACGCACCAAAGTATTGCGCAATCATTGAATCAACCAGACTTGAAAAAGATGAAGTTATTTTTAAGGGGGAAATCCCTGCCCGTTGTATTGGTGAATATAGAAATGATTTGAATTTTTATACAAATGGAAGAAGTGTCTGCATTACAGAATTAAAAGGGTATCAGGAAACTTCCGGCGAGCCTGTGTTTCAGCCACGCCGCCCGAACAGCCGTTTAGACAAGATCCGGCATATGTTTCAGAAGATAATGTAACATCTTGCGCAATGCAAACGTTCATTGCTGGCTATTGCGAAATATCATTGATAAAATCAGCATCAGAGAGGAGGAACCATTTTGAACCAGAAACAGACGGATATTACAACAGGAAAGCAAATACGTCATCTGCGAACACAATCGGGAATGACACAGGAAGAACTGGCTGGGAAATTGAATGTTACCCGGCAGGCGCTATCGAATTGGGAGAGAGATGTTAATGAACCCGATTTAAATACGTTGAAAAAAATTTGTTTTCTTTTTGGAGTCCACATGGACGATTTTGCGAAGGAGGTAATAACAAAAATGGAAACATGTGAAAAAAAGAGAAACGACAATTTAATAAGTATGATATGGCAATTGGACTTTTTTATGGTGTCGGGATATTTCTTGGCATTGGTATTTTCTTTGTTGGCGGTTTTATGACAATGTCGGGTGCAGGGTGGGGAGCATCACTATTTGGCGGTGGCTGTTTTTCTCTTGTATTTGGCTTGATATGCCATGCAGTTATTACATTGAGAAGAAATGACAAATGATGACATATCCTGCTTTCTAGTCTTTTCGGTCATATCGCGTAAAAAAGCCGCTGCTTTTGGCTTTCCAATAGCGGCGGCAAAGGGAAATATCCTTTGAATACCTTACAGAAGAAAAGTTTTGCAGCATTATAAAAATAAAAGCCTATACCATTTTGGAAAGAAAAGATACATAATAGTCAAGACGGCAACAATCAGAAGTTATGGAGGGTAACAATGGAATATAGTAAGGAAGATTTAATGGAAGCAAAAAGGCAAATTTTGGGAGTGGGAGAGAACATGGGAACAGAGGAAAGCAAAAAGATCTGGGAGAAAAACGCACAATTTTGGGATGATGCAATGGGTGACGAATCCAATGAATTTCACAGAGAGGTAGTACGTCCCAAAGTAACGGAACTTCTCTCTCCTGATCCTTCGGATTACATTTTGGATATTGCGTGCGGCAATGGAAATTATTCTTCGTATCTTGCACAGAGAGGCGCTTCGGTCGTCGCTTTTGATTACAGCAAAAAAATGATAGAATTGGCTAAAAGACGGCGATCACAATATGCAAAACAAATTGAGTTTTGCGTAGCGGATGCGACCAATAGAGAAAGCTTATTAGGATTAAAAAGAAATCGAGCCTTTACGAAAGCAGTTTCTAATATGGCAATTATGGATATTACGGATATTGAACCGCTTTTTATGGCTGTTTATGAACTATTGGAGGAAAACGGGATTTTTGTCTTTGCAACGCAGCACCCTTGTTTTATCACATTGACTGAAAAATATATGACACCGCACAGTTACTATGATATAGCGATCGAAGGGCAGCCGGAGGAGCAGATTTATTATCATCGTTCCATACAAGATATTTTTAACCTTTGTTTCAGAGCTGGATTTGTCATTGATGGATTTTATGAAGAATGTTTCAAAAACAATAAAGAAATTCCTATGGTAATGATAGTAAGGCTTAAAAAGGTAAAACGTGATAGCTTAAAATAAATTCAAGTTTGCCGGATAAATAGCAAACCCGGCCGAGCCAGTCAACGGTCAAGATGAACGGGCTTCGCCCGCCGTTGACAGCCCCGCCCGGTTTTGCAGTTAGGCAGTCAAGGAGCGACAGCCTAAAGTGCTGCCGCCCCTTACTATCATAAAAAGCAACTACTAACCAGCCACAGCCCTTTTGGGAGGAAAGGGGGATTTTCCATGACCTGTACAGAAGAATATCGGGAACATATCGAGTACACTTTCCATGCCTTTTGCAAAGTCGTTATCCGAAATGCAACGATCAACGCAGCGAGGACACGGAGCAGGAAGCACAAAAGAGAAATATCCCTTGAATACCTCACAGACGAAAAGCACTACCCTTTAGGCACGACAGATGAATATTTCCAAGCCCCGGAGCCGGACGAGGAATACATACTTACCCTTTGCGGCGATACGGTCATTTTCAGCAGCGGTTTACTTGCGGAAGCCCTGTCACGGCTGGACGAACGGGAGCGGGAAATGATTTACCTGTCCTTTTTCAAGCGTATTCCACAGCACGAAATTGGCAGACAGTACGGGCGCAGCCGCAGCACAGCGGGCTACCATATCCGAAAAGCCCTACGGCAGCTCCAAGCGGAAATGGAGGGAATGGCATATGAGAAATAATAGGCTTCTCCCCTATGAAACAATCGTCCAAGCCGCCAGCGGGGAGCCGGAAGCGGTGGGAACTGTATTGCAGTATTACCGCCGCCGCATACAATGTGCCGCCCGTGTGAATGGACGGGTAGACCAAGATACAGAGGACTACATCACCCAGACGCTTCTCACAGCTATTTTCAAGTTCCGCTTTGGGAGATAGCCCTACCGCCTACAACTGAATAACCGCCGCTTCGCCGGCAACCAGAAAGCAGTAAATCTATTCAACAGATTTGCTGCTTTTTTTCGTTCCTGTTTGGCATTTTTGAAAATCCCCAGTATGAAAAAACAAAAGGGAAAATAGCCGCCGCAGTTGGCAAAATCCCTTACTTATCCGTAGAGGGTATCAAAGAAAAAAATACTGCCATTGTCCGCCTATTCCGGCTTGCGTGGTGTTGTAGGGAATAGAGGGGAAATTCTAAAAATCTCCGTCCATTTTGCTTTGCGTGGTGTTGTAGGTAGTGAAAGGAAAATTTTCAAGATAAGCCGGAATAGCGGGTAGCAAAGCCCTTTTGAAACGTTTTGTTAGCGGAAAGGACGGGAGCCGGGGAACGCCGGAGTTTTTCAGAGCAAGATTCTACCGAGGTGCCAAAATTCGCTCTCCGCTTATTTTTGCCCCTGCGGGAATCTTGTTGGGGAGTGCCTTCCCCAAACCCTGCTATGCGCCCTGTCGGGCGAGAAAGGAGGTCACAGACCATGCGAAAGAAATACAATACGCCCCACCGCCGTCATGTGGTAAAGACCCGCATGACCGATGAAGAATACGCCGACTTCACCGGGCGGCTGGCGGCTTATGAAATCAGCCAGTCCGAGTTTATCCGGCAAGCCATACGGAAAGCGACCATACGCCCCATTGTCACCGTTTCCCCGGTCAATGACGGGCTGCTTGCCGCCCTCTCCAAGCTCACGGCAGAGTACGGGAAAATCGGCGGCAACTTAAACCAGATTGCCCGGAGCCTGAACGAATACGGAAGCCCCTACCGGGGGCTGGAAAAGGAAGTGCGGGGAGCCGCCGCCGACCTTGCCGCCTTGAAGTTTGAAGTCTTGCAGAAAGTAGGTGAAGCCGTTGGCGATACTCAAACATATCAGCTCTAAAAATGCCAACTACGGGGACGCTGAAAAATACCTCACATTCGAGCATGACGAGTTTACCATGAAGCCCACCCTTGACGCAGACGGGCGGCTCATACCGAGGGTAGACTACCGCATATCCTCTCTGAATTGTGGCGGGGAGGATTTTGCCGTTGCCTGTATGCGCTCCAATCTCCGCTACGGCAAGAACCAGAAACGGGAGGACGTAAAGAGCCACCACTACATCATCAGCTTTGACCCACGGGACGGCCCGGACAACGGCTTGACCGTTGATCGGGCGCAGGAGCTGGGCGAGAAGTTCTGCGCCGAGCATTTCCCCGGACACCAGGCCCTTGTCTGCACCCACCCGGACGGACACAGCCACACCGAAAATATCCATGTGCATATCGTCATTAACAGTCTGCGGATTGCGGAGGTTCCCATGCTGCCCCACATGGACAGGCCAGCGGACAGGAAAGCAGGCTGCAAGCACCGCTGTACGGACGCAGCTATGAACTATCTGAAAGCCGAAGTCATGGAGATGTGCCACAGCGAGGGGCTTTACCAGATAGACCTTTTGAACGGCAGCAAAGAACGCATTACCGAGCGTGAGTATTGGGCGCAGAAGAAAGGACAGGCTGCCCTTGACAGAGCCAACGCCCCTATTGCTGCGGACGGTATCGCGCCCCGGCAGACCAAGTTTGAAACGGATAAGGCGAAGCTGCGCCGGACTATCCGGGAAGCCCTTGCCGCTGCTTCCGGCTTTGATGAGTTTGCCGCCCTGCTTCTCCGGCATGGTGTGACCGTCAAGGAGAGCCGGGGGCGGCTAAGTTACCTCACGCCGGACAGGACGAAGCCAATTACCGCCCGGAAGCTGGGGGACGATTTTGACCGGGCTGCTGTCCTCTCCGTTTTGGAGCAGAACGCCGCCAGAGCCGCCGAAAAACCCGCAGCCATAGCGGAATACCCCGGCAGTATCAAAGACCGCTTACGGACGAAAAAAGAAGCGAAAAACGCCCCGAACAATGACGCTGTACAGCGCATGGTAGACATAGCCGCCAAGCGAGCCGAGGGGAAAGGACGGGGCTATGAGAAGTGGGCGACCATGCACAACCTCAAACAGATGTCGGCTACCCTCATGCTCTACCAGCAGTATGGCTTTTCTTCCCCGGACGAGCTGGACGCTGCCATTTCCGCAGCCAACACCGCCACGCAGGAGAGCCTTGCCGGACTGAAAGGGCTGGAAGCCGCTATCCGGGAGAAAAAGGAATTGCAGCGCAACCTTTTGGGCTATATCGGCACGAAGCCCGCCCGTGACGGTCTGAAAGCGCAGAAATCGGAGAAAGCCCGGAGAGCCTACCGGGAACAGCACGAAAGCGATTTTATCATAGCGGACACAGCCGCCCGTTATTTCCGGGAGCATGGAATAACCAAGCTGCCAGCCAGCAAAGCCCTGCAAAGGGAGATTGAGCAGCTTACCGTCCAGAAGAACGCCGGATATAACGACTACCGGGAGAAACGCCAGCGGGCGCAGGAGCTTCAGACAGTCAGACGCAATATCGACCAGATTTTAAGGGGCGCACCGAGCCAGCAGAAAAAGCGTGAACAGGAGCGTTAAAGACCGCCCCGAAATGATACCGAAACCCTACAAAAATACAGGTATGATATGAACCCTTACCGCAATACTCCCCGACTTCCAAACGGGGCTTACAGGGCAGAAAAAGCCCGAAAATGATACCGAGAACATACAGAAAATGCCCCCTATCCCGCTACACCGATAGGAACGGCAGAAAGGAGCTTACCATTGCCGAGAATGAGCAAGAAGCGGCGGCTGGAATGGTCTTTCTTCCTCAACCACCGCAACCGTATCACTTACAACGACCTATGCCGGGGCTGCACCCGTGACTGCAAACAGAGCTTCCGGGCGGTTATCATACTATGCCCTCGCTATTATTCCAAACGCTGGAAAAAGGAGGACGCAGCCTATGGCAGATAACCGCAAATATTACTACCTCAAGCTGAAAGAGAGCTATTTTGACGATGATGCAATCGTTCTGCTGGAAAGTATGCAGGACGGCGTTATCTATTCCAACATTCTCTTGAAGCTGTACTTGAAATCGCTGAAAAACGGCGGGAAATTGCAGCTTGACGAGAATATCCCCTACACCGCCCAGATGATTGCGACCATTACCCGCCAGCAGGTAGGTACCGTAGAGAGAGCTTTGAAAATCTTTATGAAGCTGGGGCTTGTGGAGCCTTTGCCAAGCGGCGCACTCTACATGAGCAACATTGAGCTTTTAATCGGCCAGTCCTCTACCGAGGGGGAGCGCAAGCGCAGGGCGCGGCTGGCTTTGCAGGAACAAAAAGCCCTGCCGCAGACAGGGGCGGACAAATGTCCACCATATCGAGCGGACATTTGTCCACCAGAGATAGAGATAGAGAAAGAGATAGATATAGAAATAGAAAAAGAGAGAGAGTTAGAAACGGGACACCCCGCCCCCGCCGCCTATGGCAGATACCACAATGTCATTCTTTCCGATACGGAGCTTGACGGGCTGAAAACAGAGCTTCCCGGCAAGTGGGAGTATTACATTGACCGCCTATCCTGCCATATCGCTTCCAGCGGGAGGAAATACAAGAGCCATGCAGCCACGATTTTCAAGTGGGCGCAGGAGGACGCAGCCAAGAAAGCCCCGAAAAAGGGCATACCCGATTATACCTGTAAGGAGGGCGAGAGCTTATGACGAATGGATTTGATGAAATGATTTTGAATATGACCGACACCACGCCGGAGCCGGAGGACTACACCGGCGAGGACGGGCTTTTATACTGCGGGAAGTGCCACAAGCCCAAAGAGGGCTATTTCCCCAAAGAAACCGCCGCATGGCTGGGGCGTGACCGCCACCCGGCAGAATGTGACTGCCAGCGGGCAGAGCGTGAGGAACGGGAAGCCGCAGAGAAACAGCGCAGTCACCTTGAAACTGTCGAGCGGTTGAAGCGGCGGGGCTTTACAGACCCGGCTATGCAGGGCTGGACGTTTGAGAACGACAACGGCAAGTGCCCGCAAATGGAACACGCCCATTTCTATGTGGAGAACTGGGAAACCATGAAAGAGCGCAACATTGGCTATCTGCTATGGGGCGGCGTTGGCACAGGCAAGAGCTATTTTGCGGGCTGTATCGCAAATGCCCTTATGGAGCGTGAAATCCCCGTGTGCATGACAAACTTTGCATTGATATTGGGTGACCTTGCCGCCAGCTTTGAGGGCAGGAATGAATATATCTCCCGACTTTGCAGCTTCCCGCTGCTTATCCTTGACGATTTTGGAATGGAACGGGGAACGGAATACGGCTTAGAGCAGGTCTACAACGTGATTGACAGCCGTTACCGCAGCGGCAGGCCGCTGATCGTCACGACTAATCTCACGCTGGAGGACTTGCAGCACCCGGAGGACACCGCCCACGCCCGCATTTATGACCGTCTGATTGAAATGTGTTCTCCTGTCCGCTTTACCGGGAGCAACTTCCGAAAAGCCACGGCGCAGGAGAAAATGGGACAACTGAAAAAGCTGATGAACAGAAAGGAGAGCCGCCTATGACCAACACCCCAAAGAATGACCGCAGCACCCGCCGCCCGGATTGCGTGACGGAAATCCGCATAGGTAATTCTGTCCTTGTCGTTTCCGGCTATTTCAAGCAGGACACCACCGCCACCGCCGCCGATAAAATGCTGAAAGTGCTGGAAGCGGAAGCTGCTACACAAAAATCGGCAATTTGACGGGACGTAAAGAAGCAGAAAGGACTGTACAGCCAGCCCCGGCGTGTGGTATGATAGTCATACGGAATAGTGGGGCTGGCTGTCGGAAATGGAGGACACTATGTTAAGACAGACCACCCGAAACCTTATTACCGCCCTTTATCCGAGATTATCCCACGAGGACGAGCTGCAAGGTGAGAGCAATTCTATTTCAAACCAGAAGCGTATTCTTGAAACCTATGCGAAGCAGAACGGCTTTTCCAATCTGCAATGGTACACAGATGACGGTTATTCTGGGGCGAACTTCCAAAGACCCGGTTTTCAAGCCATGCTTGCGGACATTGAAGCCGGAAAAGTCGGCACCGTTATCGTCAAGGATATGTCACGGTTAGGGCGAAACTATCTGCAAGTGGGAATGTATACGGAAATGATTTTCCCACAGAAAGGCGTCCGCTTTATCGCTATCAATGACGGAGTGGACAGCGCACAGGGCGACAATGATTTTGCCCCTCTGCGGAACATTTTTAACGAATGGCTGGTGAGAGATACGAGCAAGAAAATCAAAGCAGTAAAACGGTCTAAGGGTATGAGCGGGAAGCCCGTCACGAGCAAACCCGTATACGGCTACTTTATGGACGAGGACGAAAATTTTATCATTGACGGGGAAGCCGCCCCTGTTGTGCGGCAGATTTACAGCTTGTGCCTTGCCGGGAACGGGCCGACCAAGATAGCCCGTATGCTCACAGAGCAGGAGATCCCCACGCCGGGAACGCTGGAATACCGTCGGACGGGAAGCACCCGCCGCTACCACCCCGGCTATGAGTGCAAGTGGGCGACCAATACCGTGGTACATATCCTTGAAAACAGGGAGTACACGGGCTGTCTGGTAAACTTCAAGACGGAGAAGCCGTCCTACAAGACCAAGCACAGCGTAGAGAACCCCATTGAGAAACAGGCGATTTTCGAGAACCACCATGAGCCTATCATTGACACCCAGATGTGGGAGCGTGTGCAGGAGTTACGCAAGCAGCGCAAACGCCCGAACCGCTATGATGAAGTGGGCTTATTCTCCGGCATACTCTTTTGTGCCGACTGCGGCAGCGTCCTTTACCAGCAGCGTTACCAGAACGCCACCCGCAAGCAGGATTGTTATATCTGCGGGAGCTACAAGAAGCGTACCCGTGACTGTACGGCGCACTTTATCCGCACCGACCTGTTGACCGCCGGAGTGACCGACAATCTGCGGAAAGTCACCAGCTATGCAGCGAAGCACGAAGCCCGGTTTATGAAGCTGCTGATCGAGCAGAACGAGGACGGGGGCAAGCGCAGGAACGCCGCAAGGAAAAAGGAGCTGGAAGCCGCCGAGAAGCGTATCAGCGAGTTATCCGCTATCTTCAAGCGGCTGTATGAGGACAGCGTGACCGGGCGCATTTCAGACGAGCGTTTCACGGAGCTGTCGGCAGACTATGAAGCCGAGCAGAAAGAACTGAAAGAGAGAGCCGCCGCTATCCGGGCAGAGCTTTCCAAAGCGCAGGAAGCCACGGTAAACGCAGAAAAGTTTATGAATGTTGTCCGCAAGTACACCAGCTTTGAAGAACTTACCCCTACCCTTTTGCGTGAGTTTGTGGAGAAAATCGTTGTGCATGAGTGCAGCTATGACGAGAACGGCACACGCAGACAGGACATTGATATTTATTACTCTTTCGTTGGCAAGGTAGACCTGCCCGAATGACCGCCCGACCTATCCGGCGCAATGCGCAAACGCCGGATAGGAACGGCAAAATTTTTTACACTTCTACTACTTCTTTATCACACATCAGCAAAGAGTCAGGGAATAAAGCAACTTATGAGCGGTGGAGGAATTGTTTTAATAGGGCTAAAACTAATTCCGCTTCTTGCCAATGTATTGAAGTAAAATGTTAGACTTATTTGGAAAAATAGAAGAGTTTTTCAAGGATATCATTATTGATGTTATTAAAGATAATCTTTCCGCAATGCTTATAGATATTAATGAGAAGGTAGGGACTGTTGCGGGAGAAGTTGGAAAGACTCCGAGTTCTTGGAACTCGGAGGTCTTTACCTTTATCAAATCAATCAATACCAATGTTGTTTTGCCCATAGCAGCCATCATCCTGACTGCAATACTTTGTATTGAACTTATTCAAGTAGTGTTACAGAAAAATACAATGCATGATACAGACAGCTTCGAATTTTTTAAGTATATTATTAAGATGTGGATTGCTGTATGGTTGGTATCTCATGCCTTTGAATTTTCAATGGCTGTTTTTGATGTTGCACAGGAAATGGTTGGAAAAGCGGCAGGTGTGGTAGGAAACAGTGCAAATATTACACCGGGTAATTTTGATGCTATGGTCGATGCCCTTAAAACAAAGGAACTTGGAACACTCATCGGGATTGCACTTGAGACGGGATTGGTTAAATTTTCTTTAACTGCTCTATCTGTATTAATTACAGTTATTTTATATGGAAGAATGATTGAAATATATATCTATTGTTCAATTGCAGCCATTCCATTTTCAACTATGGGGAATAAAGAGTGGGGAAGTATCGGAACAAACTACATTAAAAGTCTGTTTGCACTTGGACTTCAAGGACTTTTTATTCTCATTTTTTTTGGAATCTATGCAGTTTTAGTAAAAACTGTAAACTTTACTGATATGCATACAAGTATTTTACAGGTGCTTGCGTACGGATTGATACTTGGAATTATGATGATGAAATCCGGAAGTATTGCAAAGGCGATTTTAAACAGTCATTAAAGGACTTTAGTTCAAAATGAGCAAAAGTTGATGAAATAATCAGAATATAAAATATAATTGTTGGAGGTAATAATGAATAAAATAAATAATAAAATAGGGATTTTAATAGGAGTGGGAACAGCCATCACTATTGGGACGATTATGTCGGTATTGATAAAAAAGAAAATAAAAAATTTATCCAAATTTGAAGAAGATGAATTTGGATTGGATTTTGGTGATATAGAAGATGAGTCTTTTGTTAAAAATGAATTTGATACAGAAAATGCAAAAAATAATGTAAGAAAAGAAGAGAGAGATAGTTTAGAAGATAAGTTTTTAGATTATGAATCAAAAACGGAAGAAGAAAAGCAAGAAGAATTTAGAGATCTATTGGTAAAGGGGATGAATTCTTTTCTAAAAGAGCTAATTTCAATAAGTAAAACTCTAAATTCAGTAAAAAATGATATTGAGACAATAGGTGATACAAAAGCACTGATTGAAAAGTTGGGAAGCTGTGAAGAAGAAATTATATCACTTTGGGAGCATATAGAAAAGTTAGCGGATACGAGGATAGACATTGATAATAAAAAAGGCAGGGTATAGCTATGGCTTATGTGAAGATACCGAAGGATTTGACAAAAGTAAAAACTAAAGTAGCTCTGAATATGACAAAAAGGCAGTTAATTGGATTTAGTATGGCAGGGCTTATAGGTTTTCCTGTATATATGCTTTGTAAGGATTTTCTTGGTACAGATGTTTCTATGATTGTAATGAGTATAGTAGTCTTACCTGTTCTTTTTGCAACGCTGTATGAAAAAGACAATTTGCCATTTGAAAAACATTTAGCATATATTTTAAAATTTCATAGCAGTAAAAAAATCAGGTTATATAAAACTAAGAGCATTTATCATACAGATAGGGCAAGAAATCAAGTTGTGGTAGGAAAAAAAGTAAATGGATGGAGGAAAAAAGTTGAACAAGGACAAAAGAAAAAAACAGGAACAACGAATTAAAAGAGAGGAGCTGGAACTTAGGAAAAATAGAAAAGAGTTATCTGAGCTTAAAAAATCAGGGGAGAAAAAAGCAAAGTCTAAAACAAATGGGAAATCACCAAAGAAAAACGGGTGGTTTCCTTTTTTTATGAAAGAGGAGAAAAAGGAAACCGTACAAGATACCATTCCCTATAAGCGAATGTTAAAAGACGGGATTTGCCAGATTGAAAAGAATAAATTTAATAAAACTATTCGCTTTTTGGACATAAACTATCGCTTAATGGAAGAAGCAGATCAAGAAAGTATATTCTCGGAATTTTCTTCTTTTCTAAATTTCTTTGATTCCTCTGTTGAAGTGGAGTTCAGTTATATCAGCCGTATCGGTGAAAATGAAGAAATCCATAAACTGATTGATATTAAAGAAAATATGGATGACTTTAATGAAATCAGAAGTGAATATAGGCAAATGCTATTAAACCAAAGCTCTAAAGGTAATAACGGACTCTCA
This sequence comes from uncultured Lachnospiraceae bacterium, assembly GCA_963522175.1. GTDB lineage: Bacteria > Bacillota > Clostridia > Lachnospirales > Lachnospiraceae > CAKAHY01. Next base: position 191,862 of record CAUQXC010000005.1, on the reverse strand, counting down.
AAGAGTATGTATCTTACCTTTACCATAGAGGCAGAGGACTTAAAGCAGGCAAAGAGCAGGTTAGAGAGAATGGAAATGGATGTGTTAAATAACTTTAAGCAGATGGGAGTAAAAGCCTATGTACTTGACGGTGAGGAACGCTTAAAGGTGATTCACGATATTTTAAATCCAAATGATAAATTTATTTTTTCCTTTGAAGATTTAAAATATAGTGGACTTACGACTAAAGAATATATTGTTCCACCGTCTTTTAATTTTTCCAAACCGACCTATTTTAAAACGGGAGAAGTTTTTGCAGAAGTGAATTTCTTACAACTTTTAGCATCTGATATTAAAGATGAGATGTTATCCGAGTTTTTGACATTGGAAGAAAATATGGCTGTTACCTTTCATATCAAGGCGATTGATCAGATGGAAGCGATTAAAAATGTAAAAAGGAAAATTACAGACCTTGATAAGATGAAATTAGAGGAAAACAAGAAAGCCATACGCAGCGGTTATGATATCGACATTTTACCAAGCGACCTTGTAACTTATGGGTCAGAAGCAAAAAGTCTACTTTCGGAACTTCAAAATCATGATGAAAAGATGTTTCTTATCACCATTCTTTTTATGAATATGAGTAAAAATAAGGGAAAACTCGATGATACGGTTTTTACTCTAAAGTCCATTGCGAACAGACATAATTGCAGTTTGAAAAATTTAAATTATAGGCAGGAGCAGGGGCTTGTTGCAAGCCTTCCGCTTGGGATAAATGAAGTGGAAATAGAACGTGGACTTACCACAAGTGCAGTAGCAATTTTTATTCCCTTTACAACGGAAGAACTTTTCATTAAGGGAGAAAGTCTATATTATGGGTTAAATGCACTAAGCAGAAACATTATTATGGCAGACAGAAAGAAGCTTAAAAATCCGAATGGGCTTATCTTAGGAACGCCGGGTAGTGGAAAATCTTTTGCAGCTAAAAGGGAAATAACCAATGCTTTCTTGATAACGGGTGATGATATTATCATCGCAGATCCGGAAGCCGAATATTCTCCACTTGTTGAGGCACTTAAAGGACAGGTTATTAAAATATCTCCAATTTCAAAAGATTATGTTAATCCACTTGATATTAACATAGACTATGCTGATGAAGACAATCCACTTTCCTTAAAATCCGATTTTATTATTTCACTTTTTGAATTGGTGGCAGGAGAAAAGAAATTAAGTGCAGAAGAAATCTCTGTGATAGACCGTTGTTTACCAATTTTATATAAATCCTACTTTGAAAATCCTGTGCCGGAGAATATGCCGATTTTAGAGGATTTATATAATCTACTTCAAAAACAGAAAGAAAAAGTGGGAAAAAAGCTTGCAGTAGAAATGGAAATCTATGTAAAAGGAAGTTTAAATGTATTTAATCATAGAACAAATGTAGATACAAATAACAGAGTCGTTTGTTATGATATCAAGGAACTGGGAAAACAGCTTAAAAAGATTGGAATGCTAGTGGTGCAGGACCAGGTGTGGAATAGAGTAACGATTAACAGAGCAAGTAAAAAAGCAACCAGATACTATGTAGACGAATTTCATCTTCTTTTAAAAGAACCACAAACAGCCAATTATTCGATTGAAATTTGGAAGCGTTTCAGAAAATGGGGCGGTATGCCGACAGGACTTACTCAAAACATCAAGGACCTTCTTGCAAGTCCTGAGATTGAAAATATCTTCGATAACACCGACTTTATTTTGATGCTTAATCAGGCAGGAACGGATAGAGATATTTTAGCAAAAAAACTTAATATCTCCAAGCACCAGCTTTCCTATGTAACCAACTCCGGTGAAGGAGAAGGACTTATCTTTTACGGAAATACCATTGTTCCTTTTATAGATCAGTTTCCCAAAAATACAAAACTTTATTGTCTAATAACAACCAAACCTGAAGAAGTAAAAAAGGCAGGTGAATAAGGATGAGTGTGGAAAAAAGTAAAGAGGCATTCATAAAAGAAAATACAAATAAAATTATCTGTGGAGATGCACTTGAAACACTAAAGAATTTTCCAAATGAAAGTATAAACTGTTGTATTACATCGCCTCCATATTATGGACTTAGGGACTATCATAAAAAAGAGCAAATCGGAAGAGAAAAGACTGTTGAAGAATATCTTGAAAGATTGGTAGCGGTATTTCGTGAAGTAAGGAGAATATTAAAAAAAGATGGCACTTGCTTTGTTGTGATTGGAGATTCCTATGCAGGAACAAGCAGTAAAAAAGAACAGAGAGATCCTAAATATTCAAAAGGAAGAAATGGACAAAATTCATCGATTACACAAAAGATGTTAGGATACAAGTCAAAAGATTTAATGGGAATACCTTGGAGATTGGCTTTAGCTTTAAGAGAGGACGGTTGGTATCTTCGTTCCGATATTATCTGGCACAAGGAAAATGCCATGCCGGAAGCTTGCAGGGATAGACCTACTCGTTCTTATGAACATGTATTTTTACTTTCCAAATCATCAAGATATTATTACGACTATGAACAAATGTCAGAGCCGATGAAAGGAGTTAGCAAGAAAAGATATGCAAGAGGAAGAAAGTCTGATAATAAATATCTGAAAGAAAATTCCGGAGCAAAGTTACAGAAAATTAATGAAGCAAGAAAGTATGGAGAATATAAGGGAGATAATATTCCGCAGTTTCGTAATAAAAGGGATATTTGGACCATTAATACTGTATCTTTCCGTGGAAACCACTATGCAGTTTTTCCACCAAAGTTAGCTGAAATCTGTATGATTGCAGGTTGTCCAAAAGGCGGAATAATCCTTGATCCTTTCATTGGAAGCGGAACTGTAGGATTTACAGCATTTCTTCATAATCGAAAGTATATCGGAATCGAATTAAATGCGGAGTATGTAAGTCTTGCAAAGAAAAGAATTAAAAGTGAGGTGAAAGAATTTAATGAAGAACAAAAACAAGAGGTACAAAAAAAGTAGAGAAAAACCGTTAAATCAAGAAATGCAGTCTTTGCAATCTCAAACTCAAGATAATTATGAAACAAAATATTTAAAAAATCAAAATGGAGCCTTACTAAAAGAGGAGATTTACAATGAGAAACTCCCATTATCTGAAAAAAGACTATCTAATCATTTTGGTAAGAGGTATATAAATAACAACTTAGATAGAAATATATCTTCATATAGCTCATCTTATATGGGAAATATAAATCAAAATCAATCTTCTTTTCAAACAGAAAAGCATAGAAAAAAGATACAAAAGCAGATAAATAAGTTTCAAAAGGAAGAACAAGAAGTCTATGATCCTTTATCAAAAGATACGGATAATGATGGAGTAATAGATAGATATGATGTTGATTTTAGGGATAGTAAAGTATCGTATAGAACCCATACGGATGGTGAAAAATATGATAGTAGAAAAAATGATAAGTATATAGAAAATCCAAAATCTAAGAATAAGAGATATAATCTTTATACCAAAAAAAGATTTTTCAAAGAAAGTTCAAAAACAAATGATGATAGAAAATATTTTAAGAGTAATTTTGAAGATAGTGAATTTACAAGAAATAAGGACAAGAAATCCTTTAAAAATATACGAGATAATTTTGATAAAAAAAACAGGGATAAATGGAAAACGTCCGATAAAGAAATACCAAATACGGAGAAAGATTCTAAAAAGACTTCTTTTAAATTTGAAAAACAAGAAATGAAAATTTCCAAGTTGCAACAGAAAAAGCAAACTTTAGAGAAAAAGCTAAAAAATAAAGGAATTGACGGAAAAACTCAAAGTGCTGAAAGTGCAGTAATAGCAACGGGGATGGTAAATAGGTATTTGGAAAGTGGAAAAGAAGATAATGCAGGAGTAGAGGCTGCTTATAAGGTTACAGATCAAGCCGAAAATATTTCAAGGAAAATATATCATTATGGAAAAAAGAAAAATTTAAAAAGGCAAAAAAAGATAACAATATTAGGCAAAAGTATTGAAAACCAAGAAAAAAAACTCTTGTTTAAAAAGAATATGGAAGAGATGAAAAAAAGTGCAGATTACCAAAATACCTCAAGGCTTAGACAATTTTTTAAAAGAAGGCAATATAAAAGACAGATTCAAAAGAAGTATAAAGACAGTGTAAAAAACAGAATAAAAAAATCCTTTATAGAGTCAAGTAAACTATTTAGCGAATTTGCAAAATCCAGAGGGAAAAAGATAGTATTCCTATTATTTTTAACAGTAGGAATATTTTTTATGCTTTTTCAGGCTGGAGGTATGATGATGAATATGGGAACGGGAATGATTGGAAATACTGCGTCAACTACCTACTTATCATCGAAAGATACCCTAAAAGAGATCAATCAGGAGTTTTCATCTTTAGAACAGGCTTTGCAAGAGGAAATGGACAATGTGGAGGAAAATCATCCTGGTTATGATGAATATATTGTAAAAGGAAAGGGAAAAATAGGTCATGATGTCCATGAACTCCTGTCATATATCACATCACGATATGGCGTTGTAAAAAATGTGTCTGAGGTAGAAAGTGAACTTAAACATTTGTTTCAAAAAATGTATACCTTAACGTATAAGGAAGAGATCGAAATCAGATATAAAACCGTTACAACCAGTTATACGGATGCTGACGGCAATAAGCATACTGAAAGTCATGAAGAGCCGTATGAGTATAAGAAACTCATTGTAGCTTTGGAAAAAAGAGAGATGGACTCTATTATCAGAGAGGTATTTCAGTCTTATCCTGATAATTTATCCCATTATGAAATCTTACTTGCAAGCAAAGGAAATATGGAGAGAATCTTTGGAAGTGGTAGCGGTGATTTTTCCGAGATTATAGATAATCCCGATTTTTCAAATCCGGGACTTGAATTTAATGAAGAAAGTGTAAAGAGAATTGTTCATGAGGCAGAAAAACATATTGGAAAGAGATATGTGTTCGGGGCAAACGGACCAAACAATTTTGACTGTTCTTCTTTTGTCTGCTGGACATACACTCATTCAGGAATAAAAAATATGCCGAGAACAACTGCATGGGGGATATATAAAGATTACTGTAATCCGGTTTCACCAAATGAAGCAAAAGCAGGAGATATTATCTTTTTTAAAGGAACATACAATTCAGGCTCGCCAATTTCTCATGTCGGTATCTATGTAGGTGGTGGTTATATGATTCATGCCGGAAATCCAATCCAGTATACAAGAATAGATACACCTTATTGGAGAGAACATTTTTACGGCTTTGGCAGACCAAAATAGGAGGTGGAAATTTGAATAAGAGATACAGAAAAAATATAGAAAAGCAAAAAGATATTCAAGAAAAAATAGAAGAACTAAAGTTAAAACAAGAGATGCTAAAAGAGGAACAGGAAGAAATGGAAAATACCCATGTTTTAAAAGAGTATCGAAGTACTGATATTTCTATAGACGAGTTTTTAGAGATGATGAGAAATTATAAAAAAGAGGGAAAAAAAGAAAAAAGGGATTTGAAAGAAAAAACACATACAAAAAATCATAATAATATGGAGGCAAATAATGAAAATCAAATTGAAAAATAGGAGAATACAATTAAAAAGTGTATTTTTCATATGGATGATGTTACTTATCACGATCATCTATATGAATACGGCTTTTGCTCAGGTAAAAGAAAGCGAAGCGGAAAAAGAAACGGAGCAGATACAGGAGAAAATAGAAGAAGAAAAGGTGCTACGATTTCCCAATAAACTTGAAGCGAAAGAACCGCCAAAGAACACTCAGGATAGTGCAAATAGTCCAAATAATAAGGGAATTGCCACAGAGCCAAGCACTTCTAAGGCACAGCTCATAGAAAATGCAAACAATGCTAACGGGAACTATCCTATTCATCATGGAAATGCTACAGGAGAGATAAAAGATAAATATTCTGCCGATGCCAGACAATTTATTACCTTTAAGACCAAATCCGGCAAAACATTTCATCTCATCATCAATCACGATGAAGAAGGACAAAATGTCATGCTCCTAACCGAGGTTAGTGAAGATGATCTTCTTAATATGGTAGAGAAAAAGGAAAAGCCAAAAGAGGAAGTCAAAAAAATAGAAGAAACTGTACCGGAAAGTAAAGTAAAAAAAGAAGAGCCGAAAAAGGAAGAAAGCAAAGGCGGAGGCTTTTATATTTTCTTAGGAATCATCGTTCTTGCAGTAGTTGGAGTAGGATATTACTTTAAAATTTACAAGAAAAAGCAGGAAGCTGACGAAGATGAAGAAGAATACGATGAATTTGAAGATGAGTATGAAAGAGAGGATGATGCAGAAAATTTGGAAGAAAAAGAACAGCAAACTATAGATGATATGGCAATCGACTCTTATGATGAAGAAGATGAGGAATAAAAAATATATATAGATTATCAATACGTCCTGTTGCGTTTACACTTAAAAAATGATATAATGCAAGTGTAAACGCAACAAAGGAGTAGATGGTATGAATTATGAAGATAAAATTGAAAAATATCTGAAACAATCCGGTGGAATTATTACAACAGCATACTGTAAGGAAAATAATATACCGACGATATATCTTAGCCGACTATTAAAAGATGGGAGATTATTGAAAATTAAAAAAGGAATTTATATGACAAAAGATGGAGATTATGATGAGTATTATTTCTTTCAACATCAGTATAAAAAGGCGATATTTTCTTATGAAACCGCTCTTTATCTGCTTGGACAAACAGATAAAATTCCTTGGAATATCGATGTAACAGTTTACAACGGGTATAAATTTAATGAAAAACCGAATGGTTTCAATGTTCATTATGTAAAAAAATCAATTTATGACTTAGGTGTAACCCAAAAATCTACAATGTTTGGAAATAAAGTTAAGGTATATTCATATGAGAGGACACTCTGTGATTTTATTGCTCACAAAGAAGAAATGGATATAGAGGTTTACGTAAAACTTATTCGTTCGTATTCCTCTTATGAAGAAAGAGATGTTCGTTCCCTTTATGATATTGCAATGAAAATGGGAATTGAAAATAAAGTGAGAGAAGTTATGGAGGTAGTTTATGAATAAAGCAAAATTAACGGCGCTTTGCCATAAAGTCAGCAAAGAAGTCGGTCTTTCGTTTAATTCTGTTATGTTGTATTATTTTTTAGAAAGTATTTTAAAAAAATTAGCAGGAAGCAAATATAGTGAACAATTTATTTTTAAGGGCGGCTTTTTGTTATCAAGTGTAGTTGGAATTGATTCAAGAAGTACTGTAGATATAGACTTTCTTTTGAGAAATATGCAGCTATCAGAAGAAAATATTATTCTAATGCTGAACGAAACTTTAAAACCGGAAGAACTCGACGATATCTTTTATGAATTGCAAAGCATTGTGCCAATCAAAGAAGAAGATCAATATGGAGGATTTCGTGCAAATATCTTATGTAAAATGGAAAATATAAGACAGATTGTACCGCTTGACATTGCAACAGGAGATGTTATTACACCTCATCCGATAGATTATAAGTATGTAAGCTCTTTTGAAGAGGAAGAAATAATAATCAAGGCTTATCCGATAGAAACTATGCTTGCAGAAAAAATACAGACCATTTATACAAGAGGATTTTTAAATAGTAGAAGTAAGGATTATTACGATCTTTATATTATTTATAAATTAAAGTACAAAGATGTAAATGCAGAGATATTAAGAGAAGCTTGTAGAAAAACTTTTCAGTATAGAAAAACAGAATTTGATATAGGAAAAATTATTGATTTGCTTGAAAGCTTGAAAACAAATGAAGCTTTTTTGAAAAGATGGCAAGCTTATTCGAGGAAAAATCTGTATGCCAAAGATATAACATTTGAAGAAGTATTGGATAATGGAATAAAAATGGTGAAAAAAATAAAGAATGAAGATTAGCATATAACCGTTTTTCAATGAAAAGAAGGCATCAAATGTTTTTTATGTAAGTTAGTTCCAAAACAGGAAAATGAATTAAAAAATAGAAAATCAAATATATAAAATTTTAAAAGGCAATTGGAGAAAATATAAACTCTGATTGTCTTTTTTATGTAGAAAAAAAGGAGGAATTTATGCGAATACTGGTAATAAGCGAAAAACCGAGTGTTGCAATAAGTATATCAAAGGTGCTTGGAGCAACAAGCAAAAAAGACGGATACTATGAAGGAAACGGATATAGAGTTTCTTGGTGTGTGGGGCACCTTGTTCAGATGGCAAATCCGGAAAGTTATGATGAAAAGTATATGAAATGGAATATAGAAGATTTGCCAATTATTCCAAAGGAATATAAGTATGAAGTAGCCAAGGCAACAAAAAAGCAGTTTGCTATACTTAAAAAACTGATGAATGATAAGGATGTGGAATTTGTAATCAATGCTTGTGATGCGGGAAGAGAAGGAGAAGCAATTTTTAGATTGGTATATAACGAGGCTCATTGTAAAAAGAAAATGAAACGTCTTTGGATTTCATCTATGGAAGACAGTGCCATTAAAGAGGGCTTTGACAATCTGAAAGACGGAAGTTTTTATGATAATCTCTTTGAATCGGCACTATCAAGAGCGATAGCAGATTGGCTTATAGGTATGAATATCAGCAGGTTATATTCTTGTCTATATAATCAAAATTACAGTATAGGCAGAGTTCAGACACCGACCCTTTCAATGATTGTAGATAGAGATGACGAAATAGCAAATTTTAAGAAAGAAAAATACTATACAGTAGAGCTTTCTATGAATGGTTTTATACTTTCCACAGACAGAATTGATGATGAGATTGCTGCTGAACAGCTAATCAATTTAGTTGGTGATAAGATCGAAATCACTGATGTTATTCAAAAAGAAAAGATTACAAAGCCTGAACTGCCTTTTGACCTGACAACACTTCAAAGGGAGTGCAATAAGTATTTCAAATACTCAGCTAAACAGACACTTGACTATGCTCAAAGTCTTTATGAGAAAAAGCTCATTACCTATCCAAGAACGGATAGCAGATGTTTAACAGAAGATATGATTACAGGTATGATAAATAACATTTTGGGCAAAAATGACTTTGATACGCAGCGTATTAAGGTCATTTTTAATTCAAGCAAGGTAACAGACCATCACGCTATTATTCCTACATTAAGTTCACTGAGTGAAGATTTATCGAGTATTCCGGAGAGTGAAGCAAAAGTGTATCGACTGATTTCTAATAAGTTTCATGCAAGTGTAGGTTATCCGCTAATCGAGAACACAACGAAAATTGTGGCAGAGTCTGATGTCTTTGAGTTTACAAGTACCGGCAAGGTGATGAAAGAAGAAGGCTTTACAAAGTATTTGAAGGAATATAAGTCAAAGAAAAATGAAGATACTCTTTTACCGGATGTAAATGTAGGTGATGTACTTGAAGTTAAAGATAAGGAGATTAAAGAGAAATACACCAAACCTCCAAAGCATTTTACAGAGGATACACTCTTAAAGGCTATGGAGATAGCCGGAAATGATAGTTTAGACAAGAATGTGGAAGTTGAGCGAAAAGGACTTGGCACTCCCGCAACTCGTGCAGGGATTATAGAAAACCTGATTTACAAAGGCTTTATTGAAAGAGATAAGAAAAATTTGATTGCAACACATAAGGGAATCAGCCTTATAACGATTGTAGCAGATACCTTTAAATCAGCAGAAACAACTGCAAAGTGGGAAATGGAATTATCAGATATCGCACAGGGAAAATCTTCAAAGGAAGAATTTTTAAATACAATAGAACATGAGATAAGAAATGAACTAACTCATTACAAAAAGGAGTAGCCTATGTTTGATACGCTAATAAAATTCAGTAAAGACAGAGAAAAATTGGATTTTTATGCTACTGATAAAAGGGCAACTCACGAACTTTTAAAAAGATAACAGTTTATATCTCCTGTCTATGAGCCTGCTTGCGGAATGGGACATATCGGAAAAATTTTAGAAGAGCATAGATATAAGGTAAAAGCTACAGATTTTTTTACAGTAACAGAAAATATATTGGATATCGTAACCAATCCACCCTATTTTTGTGCAAATGAGTTTTTAAAGCATGCCCTTGAAATTTCAAAGGAAAAGATAAAGATTGCGATGTTGTTTCTATTGGCATTTTTGGAGGGACAAAAAAGATATGAACTGTTTAAGGAGCACCCTCCTCAAAGAGTATATGTCTTTTCTAAAAGACTGAATTGTGCTAAGAATGGAGAATTTTGGAAATCCAAAAGCAGTGGCATTGCCTTTGCATGGTTTCTATGGAAGGTGGGATATATCGGCAGTACCGAATTAAAATGGATTCGATAGAGCAACGAAATAGAATGTTTAAAAAACGAAGGAGGAAAATATGGATAAGAAGAATGAAAACTTACAAAAACAGGAAGAACAGGCAAAAGAAGTAATAAGCGAGATTAAATCGGAATATACAAAGACAGCCGACTTTTTAGAAGAACATACCAATCAGCAGATTGTGATTGCTAAAGAAATGAAAGAAGAGATGCAAAACAAGGACTTTGATCCAAATATTATGGAGTTAAAAGCACTCAAAGAAGAAATCACCGGATTAAAAGCTGAGATCAAACGATTAAATGAAATGGAAAATATAGGGTTAAGTTCGCTGATTGTGCGAGATATTAAGGCGGTTGGAAATACCCTTGTTCATTTGCAAGAAAAAGCAATTGGAAGTATCAAACATCTATATGACAATATGAAAAATCAGCTTTCCTACAATTTGACGAAAGCACAAGAAAAATTTGTACAGATGAAAATATGGATAGTAAAAGGACTGGTAACTTCCATGCAGGATTTTATCAAAGAGCAGCAACAAAAATTGGATACTTGCCTGGAAAAGCTTGACAATCTTTCTAAGGAAATTCAAAAAGACGAAGAAAAACTTGATAAAAAAATCCAAAATCAAGAAGATAAGGAATTGGAAGATGATGCAGATGCCAAGCATAAAGAAGAGAAACAGCAAGAGGAGAATAAGGAAAGTATTCCAATGGCGAAGGAAGATAAAAAAGAAATAAGCCCAAAAATAAGTTCCAAAGAGGAAACAGTGAATACAAGCACAACAAAAAAGAAAAGCAAAGAGCAGGATAAAACAGAACAAATACCAAAGAAAAGGGCTGAAAAAACGGCAGAGAAAAAACCGTCTGTACTTAAAAAATTAAAAGAAAATCAGCAAAAAATCAAGAAAGAAGAAAAAGTTAGGGATGTAAAAGCACATAAAAAAGATAAGGGAATGGAAATGTAGTAGAGGTAACAGCTATGAATGGCATCATAAAAAATTATGAAGATATTCCTGATGAACTAAAAAGAGAGAAACACTGGTGTTTGTATAAAATAATTCAAAGAGACGGGAGGAATACAAAACTACCCTTGATGCCAAACGGAAAACCTGCCAAGTCCAATGATAAAACGACATGGTTTTCATATGAAGCTTGTATAGCTGCACTTAACCGAAATATCGGAGATGGTCTTGGATTTATGCTTGGAGATGGATATATCGGTATAGATATCGATAAGGTAAGTGATGATATTATGGAATATAGTATGGATTATCATGCAAATTCTATGACAGCTGATTTTTTAAGAGAAATTTCCACCTATGCTGAAATATCTCCATCAAAAACAGGATTACATTTTATCGGAAAAGGTGAAGTTCCGGGAGAAAGGAAAAGATACAAAAATCTTGAAATTTATGACAAAGATAGATTTTTTACAGTTACCGGTAATGTTATAAAAGACAGAGACAGGAATAAAGTAATAAATATTGACAGTGAGTTAAAACCCTTATATGAAAAATATATGCCAAAGATAAATAAAATTAGTGCTGAAAATAAAATAAGTCCAACTCTTACTTTTTACAAAGGGGAACAGGATATATTGGACAAGCTATTTTATAGAGGATATTTTTCATATACAGGAGAAGATTTAAGACAAATATATTATGGCAATTATGAAAGCTATTTTAACAGTAGGTCAGAGGCTGATTTTTTTATGCTTCAAAGACTGCTTTATTATACCGCTGATGTAGAACAATCCATATCCTTCATGGAAAATAGCGGACTGAAAAGAGAAAAATGGTATAAAAGGCGGGGTGCAACTGACTATATACATTATATTGCAAATAAGGCGATAGCCTCTATAAATCAATTTTACGATTGGGGAAGAGAGGAACTTTTAAAGAAGAAAGCAGAAGAAAAAAGGCATGAAAATAAAAGAAAAAAGGGGGGAGATACAGTGCAAAGATATGAATTTAGAGAAGTCAAACAGATTCTTGATTTTGCAAAAGAAGAATTTAGGGAAAATATAGACAGGTATGAAACCTATTTAAAAGTAATGGGAAATAACTATAAATATCCATATTTTAATCAGCTTAGCATATATGCGGTAAATGAAAAAGCAACCGCCTGTGCGGAATATGACTATTGGAAAAGCATCGGAAGAAATGTAAGCAGGGGAGAAAAAGGAATACCTGTTTTAGACATTGAAAGAGAAAAGATAAAATACATTTTTGATGTAAGTCAAACAGTGAGCTTAAATCATAATATTTCTGAGGTAAAGTTATGGAAGTATCATAATGAAAAGCATATAGCTGCCTTAGATACTCTGATTGATGCCTTTAAAGAAAAAAACAGTAACCTTATATTTTCTACAGAAGATAAGTTAAATACACTTGTTTTGCTATATACAAGGCAGATATTAAATAAAGCACTTGATTCTTTAAGTGATGAAACCTTAAAAGACAACAGTAAGGTCGATATACTCCATTTTTTAGAAGAATCCGCAAAGGTGTCGGTATATGAAAGAATGGGACTGCATTTTTTAGGGGATAGGGAAAAATTAGAAATGCTATCAAGAGTTTCAAGTACGCAAGATATTGACAGATTACTTGCCTATACTTCAAACAATGTGAAAAGAATACTTATGGATATAGGTAGAGAAATTTCAAAAGTGGAAGAAAGAGAAAAATTTTCAGAAATTCAAAAAAGGGAGCAGACAAAAAACTATAAGGAGCGTTATAATAATGTTGCAGATGAAATTAACAGAACTACTGAAATTATAGAAAATGAAAAAGAAATAAAAGAAGGAGGCTTAGAAGATGAAAGAAACGGTAGTATTGGCGAAAAAGGAATACATTCTGGAAAGCGAGATTTATACGCCAATCGTGAAAGAGAGTCCATTCGAGAGACAGGGAGGGACTTACAGATTGGAGAAGATGGAAGATGGATCGGAAGTGTTAATTCCGAATATGAAAATGCCGGAGAAATTGAACTTAAGCAAACTGAATCAATTTGGCAAAGCGAGACTGAAATATCTCAAAGAGGAAAGAGGGGAAGAGTATCAGATTATGCTGATGGAAGAAAGCCTAATGAATCATCTGTTGGATATTCAGGAACAGGTGGAGAATTTCTTGGATATAGAGGAACCGAGAATGAAAGAAGCTTGGGAAATGACAACCAAGATGCAGGATCAGGACTTTCTGAAGTACGCAGGACTGAAGAAGAATCTGGACATGACACTTACAAAAATGGCGATGGAACAGATCGTTTGGGCATAGATGAGTATCATGAAGAGAATATACAGAAGATAAAACAAGATTATATAGGAAATGGAGGAAAAGAAGTCGATAAGGCTTCTTTTTCTTTTGCGCAAAATACAGTCAGTCAAGGAAGATTTCAGTTTCCGCTAAGGCAAGAAGAAATTGATGCTGTTTTGATTCATGGAGGAAATGAGGACAATTTACGCTTAAAGGTTTTAGCCGAATACTCTAAAGGAAAAAGTAAGGAAGAATTGGCTCATTTTCTTCAAAATACTTTTAAAGGCGGGAACGGATACGAAGTGGAAGGAAAAAAGGTTTGTGCTTGGTGCGATAAAGAGGGGATTTATCTATCCAATGATGTATCTTCAAGAGAAGAGCCGTCTCAAGTTCTTTCATGGGTAGATGTAGCCAAGCGTATCGGCATATTAATCGAAAAAGGTCAATATGCAACTAATGTGGAAGTGGCGGAAGTATTTTCCTTTGAGAGAAAAGAACTTGCAGAGAAGTTATGGTTTTTGAAAGGAGATTTTGCAGATGAAGTAAGAAATAGCTACTTGTCAATTCTCAACGGAGATGAAAAGAAAGGATATCCGGATAAAACCAAAGAACTTGCAGAAAACTTAAAAAACCTCGAATTTAGAAATATATTAAGGAAAGAATACGATAACTTTTTACAAGATTATGATAAAAATCCAAGTATTTTACGATTTCATTATCATAAAACAATAGATATTCTACAAAGATTACAGGATTTAGAGATACCAAGAAAAGAATTTACTTCAAATATGATGGAAATTCCTAATATAAAGGGTTTTATCACGGAAGATGAGATTTATGAAAATCTTAGAAGAGGTAGTGGTGTTTCAGCCGGAAAAGAAAGGATTGTAGAGTTTTTTCGTAGTTCTCATACACTTCAAGAGAAGATGGATTTTCTAAAAAATGAATATGGAACAGGTGGTAGATCTCATGCTTTATCAGGTGCAAGAGGAAGTGGAGAGTGGCACGATGCCAAAGGAATAAAGCTTGAAAAAGAAAACTGTAAGGATATTTTTTTAAACTGGAATCAGGCGGCAAAAAGGATACAAAACCTTGTTGAAAGCGGCAGATATATAGGAAAAGAAGATTTTACAGAGCAGACAGAAGATAGGCAAAATATACAAGAAAATATAGAAGATAGAAATGAGTCTTTCAAAGAAGAAACTGTTTCTGAAACAAAGAATCGTAGAGATTATTGGGTTTTAGAATTTAATGAAGGCTTGGGTCTTATAGAAAAAAATTATGCCGGAGAACTTGTTACTAAAGAATTGCTTGATGAAATCAAAGAGCTTGACGAAAAAATCAGAGTTCATAACAAAACGGTAGGTGAAGACGAATATGGAGAAATGACTGACGAGTGGGTAGGTTATTCTAAATTCTATTTTGATCATATTGTAGACGGAGAAGTGGAAGAACACTTCAGAATAGATATTGGAGATGGAAATGAAGTAAACCAAAGAGATTTTCAGTATCTTTATGAACAGATGAATATAAGCAGAGAAACCGAAGAACACAATGCAGAAGATATAGATAATACCTTAAAGGATATTTTAGAAAAAGAGTCTATGACTGTGGTATCAAATGAGGAAGATTATAAGAAGTTATTCCCGTATTTTAAAAACTTTGCATATACGGATGGTTCAAAGTTTGAAGAATATAATCCTTTTGAGGAAGATAAAGAATTATCCGATTTAGCCCGTTTTACTTTTTTCAAAAATAATGATGGTGAATATAGAGTAGCATACAACAATACGGACAGCTTAATTTATTCCAGTAATGTTGACAGGTTCTTAGAAAGAATAAAGGCTTTAGAAACAGAGATAGAAGATGACATAGCAAAGACGGCTGCCGAAGATAAGATTGCAGTCAAAGTTGGTAATTACTATGCAGTTATGGATCAAGATAAAGTAAAAGATATTTCTCTGGATGAAACAGGAACTAAGGTATATCCAAGTAATGACAATTTTGAAGGTAAAGTCTATCCTCTATACAAAGGAATAACCTTTGAGGAAAGCAGCAAGATCGATGCACTTTTTGACGAGATTGCTACAAGTATGAAAGAAGTGAATCTAACAGATCTTAATGATGTATTTTATCTTGAGAATCAAGGGCTATATGAAATTTCATCGGATAAGGTAACAGAAGAAAAAGGCGGTTTTGATTTTGAGGTGGCAAGTTTTAATGAACAGTTTCCTGATTATTATAATGATATTTATGTGTATAACAGAAACTTAAAAATAGATGATGCCTATCAAAATATTGCCTATATCAACCGAGAAAATGAAATACATTTTAATATTAATTTACCAGAAGAAGAAAAAGCAAAGGTATTGGAGTTAAGAGATAAGAAAGAAATTTTATCTGCTCTGATTTTTAAAGAGGTAAAAGATGTAGGAGAATATCAATTTCATCCTCAAAGCGAAGAATTTATTTTGGATGAAAAAAATATATTGGAAGATCTTTTAAAAGCACCGGAGCATATAACAGATAACATTGATGAAAAAGAAGGTTATGAGGCAGAGCTTGTTTTGGATATGAAAAATAAGCAGTTAAAACAAAATTTAAGATATAACGGATATATGTTAAGTTCCAATCTCGCAATTCAATACGACAGCTATCATGAAATGCTTCAAAATCTTCCTTATCTGCTTGATGATAATCATAGAAATGTAATGCTTACCGGTTATATCAATCAGCAAATTGATAAAGCAAATGAGGAAAAGAAAGAGCAGATAAAGGTGCCAATCTATCAGGAAGGTATGCAGGTAAAATATCAGGGTAAAGAATATGTAATTTCAGAAATTCAGGATTATAAAACATATAAAACGATAAAATTAGATGATAATGAAGGCTATCTAAACGGCTTTATAACGAGCAGTGAGATTATTCCTTTCAGAAATGAAAGTGAACTTGATTTGGAGATCGTATCTACAACAGAGAAGCTACAAGAACAAAGTATCAATGATGAAGATCTAATTTTGTTAGATATTGAAGATTATAACAAACAAGGACTTTCCGTTCTCTTTCAAAATAAAGAATATGAAATTACCAGAAATAATTTTAATCCCGTTGGAATGAGCAGGCTACAACTTGTCTCAAATACAGAAAAACTGATGACGGAAGTGATATATACTCAGGAGAGACCAGTAGCAAATCTATATGCAAAAAGAGAATCTCTTGATCAGTTTAAGCCAAGTCTTAACTTAGGAGAAGATAAGTCGGAACTTTTACACCATAATTTAGATGTAATAAATGATACAGGAAGTATTCCTCCAATCAATTACAAAATAACAGGAGAAGATGAGATCTTGCCACCTTCAGAAAGACTAAAAAATAACATAGAAGCCATCAAAGTTTTAAAAGAAATCGAAGAACGACATAGTCATGCAACAAAGGAAGAACAGGACATATTAAGCAAGTATGTCGGATGGGGTGGACTTTCTGATGTGTTTGATGAAGAAAAACAGGGACAATGGAGTAAGGCAAGAGATTTTCTAAAAGAAAACTTATCACAATCTGAATATGATGCAGCAAGAGAAAGCACTCTTACCGCTTTTTATACACCAAAGGTTGTAATAGATAGTATCTATAAGGCTCTATCCAATATGGGATTTGAAAGCGGAAACATTTTAGAGCCAAGTATGGGAACCGGGAGATTTCTCGGAAATCTTCCGGAGAGTATGCAAAGTAGCAAATTTTATGGAGTGGAACTTGACAGTATTAGTGGTAGGATAGCAAGTAAATTGTATCCTAACGCTAACATACAGATAAAAGGCTTTGAAGAAACAACTTTTTCAAACAATTTATTCGATATAGCAATAGGAAATGTACCTTTTGGAGAATATAAAATATCGGATCGTGAGTATGAAAGAAACAACTTTCTTATCCACGATTATTTCTTTGCCAAAACCTTAGATAAAGTACGTTCCGGCGGAATAATAGCCTTTATAACCTCAAACGGAACATTGGATAAAAAAAGTGAAGATATCAGAAGATATATTAGTGAACGAGCAGAGTTTTTAGGAGCCATCAGGTTACCGAATAACACGTTTAAAGGCGAAGCTGGAACAGAGGTAACAAGTGATATAATCTTCCTTAAAAAAAGAGACAGATTACTAAAATTAGATGAGGATTGGGTAAAACTTGATACCGATGAAAAGGGATTAACATATAATAAATACTTTATAGATAATCCCGATATGGTGCTTGGAAATATGGAAGAAGTATCAAGCAAATTTGGAACAGCCTTAGCCTGTGTGGATGATGGAGGAATTTCTTTAGAAGAAAAATTAAATATAGCTATAAAAAATATAAGCGGCATATATGAAAAAGCACAATTAGGTGAAGAACTTGAAACAGAAACAATTCCTGCTGATGACAGTGTGAAAAACTATTCTTATGCAGTAATTGATGACAAGGTATATTTTAGAGAAAATTCCGTAATGCAAAAATTGAATTTAAATAAAGTTGATGAGGAGAAAGTAAAGTCATATCTTGAGATCGAAAAAATATTAAGACAGGTAATTTCCTATCAAAAAGAAGATTACTCCGATACAGAAATTAAAGAAAAACAAGAGGATCTAAATCGCCTTTATGATGAGTTTTCCAAAAAATACGGAATTTTAAATAGTAAGGCAAATAAAAAGTTGTTTCGTGAAGATGCGAACTATTCTCTACTTTCCACTTTGGAAAAGCTGGATAAGGAAGGCAACTTCATCGGGAAATCCGATATATTTACAAAAAGAACGATTAAGAAAGCCGTTGCGATCACTCATACAGATAATCTGACAGAAGCACTTATTCTATCTATTTCTCAAAAAGGGAAAGTCAATTTTGACTATATAGAAAAACTCACTGAAAAAACAAGAGGAGAAATTATTGAAGGATTAAAGGGAGAAATATTTTTAAATTTAGATGGATTTGATCCAAGTGATACGACTCCTTTTTCTTCAGCTGTAGATTTGGGAGATTTTTCAAGATCTTATGTAACTGCTGATGAATATTTATCCGGGAATATTAGAGAAAAGATAGAAGTAATAGATTCGTATATCAAGAATGTAGAACATGAACTTGAGCAAAATGAACAAGCTCAAAATACTGATACAGAACTATTGAAACAGGATAATATTACTCTAAAAAAAGAACTATTCAGTCTTAATTATCAAAAACAAAAACTATTGGAAGTAATGCCAAAAGAACTCGAGGCAAGTGAAATAACCGTTAGAATGGGAGCAACTTGGATACCTGAGAAAGATTATAAGAGCTTTATGTTTCATCTGTTAAAGACATCTGCTTCAAACAGATGGAATATTGATATCAAATATACCAACTTTACAGGGGAATATAGAGTAGAAGGTAAAAGTATAGATAAAGGAAATGACCTTGCTAATTTCACATACGGAACAAGCAGGGTAAGTGCATATAAACTGATTGAAGATACATTGAACCTTAGAGATACCAATGTATATGATCAAATTGTAGATGAAAACGGAAAGAAAAGTTCTGTCTTAAACAAAGAAGAAACAATGCTTGCAAGGAGTAAGCAAGAAATCATCAAAGAAGAGTTTAAAAACTGGATTTTCGAGGATGTGGACAGAAGATCAAGACTTGTCAAAGAATATAACAAGAGATTCAATTCAATAAGGCTTAGAGAATATGATGGAAGTAACCTTACTTTTGATGGAATGAATCCTGAAATAGAGCTTAGACCTCATCAAAGAGATGCGATTGCAAGAGGACTTTTCGGAGGGAACACCTTGCTTGCCCATGAAGTCGGTGCCGGCAAGACTTTTGAGATGATAGGAATTGCTATGGAGTCTAAAAGACTTGGAATGAGCAACAAAGCCATGTTTGTAGTTCCAAATCATATTGTAGAACAGTTCGGTCGTGAGTTTAATGAACTGTATCCGGCTGCCAATATTCTTTGTGCCACAGAAAAAGATTTTACACCTGATAGGAGAAAAAGATTTTGCTCAAGGATTGCAACAGGTGATTATGATGCTGTGATTATAGGGCATAGTCAATTCGAGAAAATTCCAATTTCAAAGCAGCGACAGGAGTATGAGCTGCAAAGCCAGATTGATGAAATTGTGGATTTTATCAGTGAGTACAAAAGGGATAGAGAACAGAAGTTCACTGTTAAACAACTTGAAAAAACCAAGAAAGGTTTGGAAGCAAAACTAAAAAAACTAAATGATGATTATAAAAAAGATGATGTCCTAACATTTGAAGAATTGGGGATAGATAAACTATTTGTAGATGAAGTACACGCTTTTAAAAATTTGTACCTATTCACAAAAATGCGAAATGTTGCAGGAATTACAAGCCCAGATTCACAAAAATCAAGTGATATGTTGATGAAATGCAGATATATGGATGAAATTACCGGTAATAAGGGAATTGTATTTGCTACAGGAACCCCTGTAAGTAATTCTATGACAGAGTTATATACAATGCAGCGTTATCTTCAGTATAATGAGCTTAAGAAGATGCACTTGCAACATTTCGACTCATGGGCATCTACATTTGGAGAAACTGTTACGGCAATTGAACTTAATCCTGAAGGTAACGGATACCAAAGTAAGACCAGATTTGCGAAATTCTATAACCTTCCGGAACTGATGAATATCGTAAAACAGTTTATGGATATAAAGACATCCGACGTATTAAATCTTCCTGTTCCAAATGCCCATTATGAAACCATAAAGACAAAGCCGACAGAAGAACAAAAGCAGATCCTTGAAACTTTCTCAGAAAGGGCGGATAAGGTTAGAGCAAAACAGGTAGACTCATCTGTTGATAATATGCTTCTTATTACAAACGACGGAAAGAAAATGGCACTTGATCAAAGACTGATTAACCCACTGCTCCCTGATGAAGAAAATAGTAAGGTAAATACTTGCATTAAAAATATCTTCAGTATTTGGGATAAATACAGTGAGGAAAAATCAACACAATTAGTTTTTTGTGATCTATCCACACCATCCAAAGAATTTAATATCTATGATGATATGAAGAATAAGCTTATAGCTATGGGAATTCCTGAAATAGAGATTGAGTTTATTCATAATGCAAAGAACAACAAGGAAAAAGATGCTATCTTTGATAAGGTGCGAAAAGGTGAAATTCGTATACTTCTTGGCTCTACACAAAAAATGGGAGCAGGCACTAACGTACAGAATAAACTGATAGCCATTCATGATTTAGATATACCGTGGCGACCTGCGGATCTGTCTCAGCGAGCAGGTCGTATTGTAAGACAAGGCAATGAAAACAGGGATGTCCATATCTTTAGGTATATAACAGAAAATACCTTTGATGCTTATCTTTTCCAAACGCTTGAAAATAAGCAAAAATATATCTCTCAAATAATGACAAGTAAAACGCCTGTACGTGTTGCAGAGGATGTCGATGAGGCAACTTTGAATTATGCTGAAATCAAGGCTTTGGCTACAGGGAATCCACTTATTCGTGAAAAAATGGATCTTGATGTTGAGGTATCCAAACTAAAAATACTGGAATCCAATTTTAAATCCAATTTATATAAAATGGAGGATAAGGTAATAAAGGTGTATCCAAAAGAAATTGAAAATCTAAAAGAAAAAATAGAAAATTTGAAAAAGGATATAGAAAAAGTAGAATCGTACGGAGATGAAAAGGAAGCAAAAACAGAAGAATACACTCAAACCTCTTTAGAAAATATAGGTGAAAATAAAAAAGAAACTAAAATAAAGGAAACTATAGCTAAAGAAACAGTATCAAAATTCACATCTCTAACTTTAAGTGGACGAAAATATACTGATAAAAAGCAAGCTGGAGAGTTCTTAATAAACAGGATAAAAGGGATAAAAAAGACGGATAATTTCGCACAAGAAGAAGTAAAAATTGGAGAGTATAGAAATTTTGATTTATTCGTATACTATGACAGTTTTTCTAATCAGTACAAATTCCATCTCAAAGGAGAAGAAAATCATTATGGAGAATTTGGAACTGATGAGATCGGAAATATAATAAGAATGGATAATGTACTTGATAGAATGCCTGAGAGATTGGAGCAGACACTGGGAAAACTTAAAGATACCGAAAATCAATTTGAGACGGCAAAACTTGAAATTCAGAAGAAATTTCCACAAGCAGAGCTTTTAAAAGAAAAGACATTAAGGCTTGCTGAAGTTAATCATTTGCTTGATATGGGACAAAAAGAAGATATAAAAGAGGAGAAGAATCCACTTTTGGAAGAAGTGAAAGAAGAACTTATTCATTTTCTAAACGAAGAATATGATGAAGCACATAGCATAGAAGATTTTGATACAATGTTTTCTGATTTGACAGATATAGGTTTGGCTTATACGACTACGCCGGATGAAAAACATGAGATACAAATAAGTCTTGATTTAATCAATTACAAGATGAATACCTATGTAGATAATACTTTAATTGACAGTTTTAGTTACACCTGTGATCCACAAGATGCGAGCAGCAGGCAGGAGCTGATACAAATTAAGGAAAGTATCGGTTTTTGGGATTTTAATGAGCTTATCTATGTTGATGAAGAGAAGTTAAAGGCAGTACTTGGACTTTCTATCAATGAAGATGGAAACTTTTATGATCCCTTATCAAAGGATATGGATTTAGATGGAGTAGCAGACAGGTATGACGCAGATTTTAGAGACAGTAATATTCAAAATATTGGTGATTTTGATAAAAACAAAAAGAGTTCGGTAATAGGAAGATTAAACGAGTATAAGGAGCAAATCAATCAAAAAGAAAAAAGAGAAAATAAGGCGGAATGCTTTGAGGAGACGAGATAAACCTTATTATAAAATGATAAAAAAACATATGAGTATATCTAAAATAGAGTATCTTTTATAGGTACTCTATTCTTAATTTTAACAATGAAAACTACAAATACAAAGAAGATTAAATGGAGGAGTAAATAATGAAATTAGAAAAAGGCGATATTGTAAAAACAGCATTAAGTGAAAATACAACAGTTTTAGATGTGAAGGACAATCAGGCAATACTGTTTTCAGGCACTCAGTTTGTGCTTGCAACAGGAATTAAAGAAAACAAGAAAAGTGGAAAATTTGAGTGGTATAATGGACGATATGCAGATGATTTAAAAAGTATTTCTGATATGCAAAATAATAACTTTGAAACTATGAAAACTACCTTATCTTTTTTGGCAGAGTATAATCATAGTGATTTTGTCAAAGGCATTATTTCTCTTGAAACAGGCATTGAGAACGAAACTATACTGGATAGTGCCTATGATAATTATATGAATGATTCGGTAATGGGACTCATTGACGAAAAATTTTCCTATTTCATTGATGAAGAACTCTTGGAAACACATGAAGAACAAGAAAAAGAGGAACAGGGCAAGGAGATTGGTGGAGAGAGCGTAAATATAAGCAAGGATAGTGATGGAAATAGGATGGAGGAAAGAGGTTATGGAAAAGATATAGATACAAATAAAGAAAATCAGGATAAGCTCAATATAGACGGCAACATTGTTGGAGATGTGGAAATCAAAAATCTGAAATCAAAAGATGGAAAAGAATTCCAAGTGGCAAACTTTTCTATAGCACAAAATGATAAAGATGGAAATGTACTCTATATGAACTGTTTTGCTTATGGAGACAAGATCGACCAGGTAAAAGACCTCAAAAAAGGAGACTTTGTTCACTTATTCGGAAAGGAAAATCTAACACAAGGAAAGGATGGAAAGGAATATATTTCTCTTAAAGTTTATTCCGCAAAGCTGTTAAAAGCCAAAGAACAGGTCAAAATAAATCAAAGTACAAAGCAAACAAAGAAATCTTCAGCACTTGGTAAGTTAAAGGAGTATAAGGAAAAGGCAGGCGAAAAACCAAAGGAACAGGGTGGTATCAAAAAAGAAAAAAAAGTAGAAAGATAAAATTATAAAGATATATAATAGTGGGTAAATAGCTAATATGGCTGTTTATCCACTATTTTTTTTGTTTTTTTATTAGGATATAGAAAATAAAGGTTTGATAAATTAGAACAGGAGCGTTATATTATAAGAAAAAGAAAATTATTTTGACAGGAGGAGAAATGACATGATTGGTCTGGTTATCATTTTTATAACCTTAATTATACTGTATTTGGGAGTTATCCTGTTTGCAGGAGCAACATTTGTAAAAATTAGTCTGTTTGCACTTGATAAACTTGTAGTATTTATAGCGAGCTGGTACTATATTCACCACTATTTTTCTATCAAATTTTCATCTGGATATGCCATATATTTTTGGGATGTGTTAGCCGGTATATTGGCAGTAGTGATATATTCCGTTTTTTTTAAAATTATCCATCGAAAACTTGGATTAATAGGAAAAATCTTAAACTTTGCCATTTCGTTTTTGAGTTCTATGACGGTTTATTGTATCTTGGTAAACAGCTTCATTACAAAGGAAACAGACTATTTTTTGCCTCTGTTAAATCATGACATAGCAAATCAAGTGGTAAATTATATTATAATCACGATCATAGCTCTTGTGGTATGGAAAAGAAGGGAAGAATTCCTTGAAGAAAAGGAAGAAAGCAAAGAGTATTATATCGTAGAGGAATCAGATGAATGACGTCATTTAAATTGGAATCAAGTAGGGATAATCCGTTCTATTTAAAATTGATAGAAATGATTATCCCTAACTTTTATTTTTCTAGATGGTTATCAAGGTATAAATCCGTATTTTTCTTTGCTTGTTGTAGTTTGTGAAGCATAGAGTTTTGAGAGGAATATTCTTGCATAAGTGCAGTTTTTTCTTGTTCTAAGACTATATATTTATCAGATAAATTTTGAATATTCAATGTTTGGTACTTAGAATTTTTAATCGCTTTAATAGCTGCTTCATAGGCGATTATTTGTGATTTATATTCTTCATAAAAGTTGGTATCTTCATTATCTTTCATATACATATCATAGATGAACTGATTATTGAATACAATATTTTTATTTTCTATTACAGAATAAATGGACTTCATTTCTTTTTCTATTTGCTTTATATTATCTAATAATTGTTGTCTATCTGATGCCACTTTCTTTAATTTTAAATCTAATTCCTCATAGGAGTTAACACCTGATTTTCTCATTTCATTTAAGGCAGATGCCATTGTTCTCATATTATGTTTGTTTGCCCATACTTCATAGCCCTTAGAGGATTGTACCTTTTCATTGTTTTTCATTTCTACAATAATATCCGGCTTTTTGTAGGAGCATTTTTCATAATGATATTTTTGATTATACATCTGGTATTTATTCAGTTTTTCGATTCGTTCTTTGATTCTCTCTTTTGTGTAATCTTCTCCTAAGGTAGATGCTTTTGCACGAGTGAATCTTCCATTATCTCTTTTATCTTTATGTCTGAAGGAAAGATATTTTCCAATCTTAATTTCATAACCGAAATCTTCCATAGTCTTTAGAAATTCCTCATAAGTTTTGGATTTTAAAATAGCTTTATCAATAGCAAGCTGTAGCTTACTTTTCCAAGAATTTCCTCTTTTAAACTCAGTATATTCCATATAGTTTTTGCCATTTGTAGAGTATCTGTTCTTAAACTTTTTGTAGTTTTCATCAATAACAGACAAGCCGTTTTCTCTACATAAATTGTCGCTGACAGTTCTAATTTGATGATAACTTCTCTTGTTACTTTGATATGCCTTACCTGTTTCAAAGCTCACATTGTTAAACAGAATATGATTGTGTAGATGTCCTTTGTCGATATGCGTAGTAAGTACATATTCATATTTTCCTTGCAAAACTCTCTCACATAGATCCAGTCCGATTTGGTGTGCCTGCTCAGGGGTAGTTTCTTCTGGAGCAAATGCTTGGATTAGATGTCTTGCTAGGATTTTTGCTTTGGAATTACACTCTTTTTTTGTCTGTTCAAATTCAAGATGTGCTGTTTTAGGATTGCAGCCAAAAGAAGAAATAAGGATTTTTCCATCGGTTTTATCTTCATTCATAATATAGTCTAAGGCTAGATAAAGAGTCTTTTCTATTGGATGAATTTTTGTAACTGCCATTAGACTTCCTCCGTATCTGTTGTTTCTAAATTTGCTAATTCATATAATTTTTTACGAAGAAAATAAATATCTTTTCCTTGTTTTTCCAAGAGTTTTTTCAAATCATTCATATCATCCTTGTAGATGATACCTGTTGAATTTACTCTCTTTGCAATCTGATTGACATTGCTCGTAATTCTTCCGATATTTGTAGACATATCCTTAAACACTTTCATATCAAGTACAAAAATATCTTTTTCCAATAAACATTTCATAATAAACTGGCGAAGGGTTTTACAACCGGACAGCTCATATTTTTTGTTTAAAATTTCAAGCTCATCATCGGAAAGCATTAAATATATTCCATTATTTCTATATCTATTTGCCATAAAAAATCATCTCCTAAAAATTCGTAAAATAAAAGACCTGTAACTAAGTTAAAAAACTTAATTGCAGGTCTAATTTTAAAAATATATTTCTTGTTTGAAATCTCCTGTTCAAATATTAGTTATAATTTATATTATAGCATTATTTTAAGAGTAACTCAAATTAAAAAAATTAGGGTATCATTTTGAGTAAATATATTATACAAGGAGACAAGATATGAACTTAGAAAATCTAGTAGATGAATATTTAAAAGTATGTGAAAATCAAAATAATTTAAACTATAAAACAGTAAAGTCTTATAAACTGGACTTAAAACAATACATGGTATTTTTGGATAAGGAAGAAAATTATTATAGAAAAGAGATATTATGCAAATACATAGAAATGTTACATACAAAGGATTATAGAGTGAAAACAATTAAAAGAAAGATAGCAACTCTGAAAGCTTTTTTCTCATATCTTGTATGTGAGGACATATTAGAATACAACCCTTTTGTAAAAATAAGATTAAGACTAAAGGAACCTGTTATTTTACCCAAAACAATACCTATAGTATATTTAGAAAACTTATTTAAATGTTTATATGATGAAAGAGATAATGCCGATAAAAACACATATAAATACAAAGCACTTTCTAGAGATATTATAATCTTAGAAATATTAATAAGTACTGGAATAAGAATTAGTGAGTTATGTGACTTAAGAAAGGAACAAATTTCATATAGTGAAAGGACGATTAGAATTTACGGGAAAGGTGATAAAGAGAGAATATTACCGGTGTATAATGAAAATCTATGGAAAGAAATAAAACAATATGAGGAATTATTTGGATTAGAAATTAAAGGATATTTCTTCATAAATAGAATCAATAATAAATTGTCAGATCAGTCAGTGAGAAATATGATTAAAAAAAATTGTAAGAAAGCAAGTATACCAATTAATATAACACCTCATATGTTTAGGCATACATTTGCTACGCTTTTATTAGAAAATGATGTTGATTCCAGAAATATACAGCAAATATTGGGACATTCAAGCATAACAACGACACAAATTTATACAAATATAACTTCTAATAAAAAAATTGAAATAATGAAATACAAAAATCCAAGATTAAAAATATCTACCAATAAAGGATAATTTATTATTATCCTTTACTCATATTTTATACTAAAACCTAATAGAACAATGGATTTATTCTATAAAAATTGAAGAACTAAAAGGTTATTGACAAAGATATGCTAAAGAGTATAACAAGTCTAAAATCCATAGTTTAAATAGAGTTTAGTATTATGTGAATATTATACAATATTATTTGAATTTTTACAATGTAATGAAAGGGGTTTGGGGATTTTCCCAACAAGCAAAATGGACGAAAACGGGCAGCACCTTTATGGTCTGCTTCGTCCATTTTTTCGTAAGTGCATATGCACTTACTGTGCTTGCTCATAGTCTATCATGTGCATAAAAGCTATAAATATATTGCATTAAAATATAAAATTTATTATAATATAGCCATAAAAGATAAGAAAAGGGGGTAGGAAAGATGGGGTATAAATAGTAGTAGTCTTTAGTGCTCAAAAAGATATATAATGTATAAGAACTTGTGAAACAGGATGCAATATAATTATTACATAAGAATAAGAGGGAAAAGTATGTTTAAAATTGCTATTTGTGATGATGTAAAAGCTATATGCGATGAACTCAAGTATGTTATTTTAAATGTAGAAAAAAATATAGTACATGAGGAGATAGATGTCAATATATTTTACAGTGGAGATTCTTTAATAACAGAACTTAGAGAGGGACATAAATATGATTTGATTTTTTTGGATATTGAACTTGGCAGTAAAATAAATGGAATTAATGTTGGTCATGTAATACGGAATGAAATGGATGATTATATTACACAAATCGTATATATTTCATCCAAGAGTACTTATGATAGACAATTATTTGATGTACAGCCTTTGCATTTTCTTCAAAAGCCTCTTGAACATAAAAGGATTATTCAAGATATTAAGCTTGCGGTTAAACTTTCGGAAAAAGGTAATAAACTTTTTGAATTTAAAAGTTTCAGGAGTGTGATGAAAGTTCCGTATAGGGATATACTATATTTTGAAAGTAGGGGCAGAGAGATTGATTTGGTCTGTTATAAGGAAAAACATACTTTTTATGATAGTATACAAAATCTTATAAAGATACTTCCAGATTTTTTTATATACCCACATAGAAGTTATCTTGTGAATTATGAACTTGTAACATGTTTTAAATTTGAGGAATTGATAATGTCAAATGGTGATATAATTCCTATAAGCAGGAATAAAAGAAATGAAATAAGAGATTTGCAAGTATTATTTGAGAGGAAATTGTTGTTGTAATGAATTTAGTTAATGGTGTAATGTTAATTACCAACATACTTGGAACCTTTTCAATTTTTAAACTGATGACTGTATTTTTTGATAGGAGAAGTACAAATAAGTATGTGGAAATATTTTCTTATATTTTATATTATGCTATAAATTGTATTATTTTTATTGTATGTCCTGTTCCTATAGTGATTTTAACATTTAGTATAATTAGTATTTTTTCTATCACATTTAATTATGAAGATACAATAAAAAGGCGTATAATTGCTACTATATATATTTGTTTAATCATTTTGGCGATTGAAATAGGCTTTATGGCTTTATTTGAATATAAAAAAATATTTATTTTTAAAGTTCAAGAGATACATTCTATATATTCAATCATATGTGTCAAAGCAATAGTGTATACAGTGGCTTTAATACTTTCTGAAAGGAAATTCAATATAAAAAAAGTTAAGGATCTTTCTGCTTTATATTGGGTAGGGGTAGTAAGCATACCTCTTGCAAGTTTGATTGTAATGATTTTATTTCTTAATATAACCACTGGAAATGAACAGATTGAAATATTGGTTGTTTTAATGGTACTTACTATAATCAATATAGTAAGTTTCCAGTTATATAATTATATAATTTCTGTATTTCAAGAAGAAAATAGAAGGCTTGTTTTGCAAAAACAGAGTGAGGCATATCTACAACAACTAAAAATGTTTCAAGATGATAATAGAAAAATGTCATTGATACGTCATGATATAAAAAATCATCTTCTAATGTTAAAATTACTGTATGAAAGGGGAGAATTTGAGTCTTGTAAGCAATATTTCAATGATTTGCTGTCAAAAATGAAGAAGACAGAAGGAATATGCAATTCAGGTAATTTAGTAATAGATAGCATTATAAACTATAAGTTAAGGGAACTGGATGCTTCTTGTATCTATGTAGATGCTTATGTCCCTGGAGAAGTTAATATACCTGATATAGACATGACAACTATACTTGGAAATTTGCTTGATAATTCTATACAAGCATTGAAAGAAACTCGAGGAAAACAAATACTTAGAATAAGTATAAATTACTCAAGAGGTAGAATGATTTTACAAATAGAGAATTCATATGAAAAAATATTGGAAGAAAATGGAGAATTAAAAACGACGAAAACGGAAAAAGAAGGACATGGAATAGGTTTAGAGAGTATAAAAGAAGTGGTTGAAAGATACGATGGTATTTTACAACTGGACTATAAAGAAAATCTATTTGTTGCATTTGTAGTTTTGTTTTGTTGATTAATATAATACTCAACTTTCCCATATGAAAAACGTACTGAAAGCAATTATATTTAAGCATATTTAAAAATTTTAATATTACACTTGACATGGTTTTTGCAATATTATAATTTTCTTGATAAATTAGGTAAAAATCAATAAGTATCGTTTTGAAAAACTTATGTCAAGAGAGATATATCAAAAAATCAGTGTGTGTTTAAATTCCCACTAAAATCAGGGCAATTTTAGTGGGAAAGTTGAATATAATATAAAAGTGTGATTTTTTAGCAATTAATTTGCTATTAATCACACTTTATTTTTTGTGAAATACATTTGATTACAAATAACCATACATTTCACTACATTTTCGGCAGAAACATCTTTAGTGTTATATAATGTAAATTGTAGATAGGGAATTAAATTAATTCACAATAAAAATGGAGGAAATTTAATATGATAAGAAAAGTATTGATATCTTTGAGCAAGGTTATGGCTGCATGTTCATTTGTATTTGCATTAATAAATGCTAATAGTGTATGTATGTTTATTTATCATCAACCTGAAGTTCCTGATAAAGTGAAGAAGCTTCGTAGGTTCTAAAAATGGAGAAGTGTAGCAAAAAAATTATCAATTATATGCTTAATAATAATATAATTTTAGAACAGGATAAAGAAATTTACCTATTTGGTTTGATATCTATGCTTAGAATTCTTTTGAATATAATAACATTAATATCTATCGGAATTTTATTTGGCATGGTGGGAGAGTGTATAGTATTTGTTATATTTATTATATTGCTTAGGACTTACTCAGGTGGATTTCACTCTGATAATCCTACTATATGCTATTTTATTTCTGTCATAACTGTCATTTTAGCATTGTTGAGCATAAAATTTGAAGTATTAAACATGTATGGTAGTATTGTTTTACTTGTGGCTTCACTTGCTTTAATTTTAAAATATGCACCAGTGGAACATAAAAATAAGCCTTTAGAAGAAATTGAGATAAAGGTTTATAGAAGAAGGTTACTTGTAGTCATGGCAGGATTACTGTTTATAAGTATTCTATTGATATTTTTGAACTTTAAATCTTTGCTTATTGCAGGAAATATGGCATTTTTAGTGGATGCATTTATGATTTTACTTTCTAAGAAAAAAGGAGGATTACGTGATGAAATGTAATAAAAAAAATATTTTAGTGATATTGTTTCTTATTGTCGGAGGGTTTGCTTATATGTTTATGATAGGTAATGGTACAGTTTTTGCAAAAAATGATAAAGAAGGAATGAAGAGATCGCTTAGTATTGTTATAGAACAAGCTGCAGTAGAGCTTGTCAGAGTGGATAGGGAAAATAGCATAACTGCTAAATATGATAAGTCAGTGTATGATGTAAATATCAAAAATACTGATAAAAAAATTGATGTAATGATGAAAGGTAATGGTGGAAGCAATAGTGCTAAACCAATTGTTTTATATATTCCTAAAGAGCAGTGGTCTGATATAACTTTGGATGTAAAGAACGGGTCATTAGATTGTGATGGTGCATTTAGTAAAGGGAATATACTTGCTAGATTTGATTCATCAAATATTGATTTTAGATTATCTTCAAAATTTGAAGGAGAATTTAAAGGAAATACAAAAGGTTCAAATTTAAATTTTTCGACCACAAATAGGTACAAAAATTGCGATGTTAAAATAACCAATTTAGGTGGAGCTATTGAGGTACCATATTATTTTAATAAAGAAAAAAATGTGTATTCGTACTCAAATGGAGACAAGAAAATATCTATAAAGTTGACGACTGAAGATGATGGAATGACAGAATTTGAGTAAATATATTTATGATTGGTAGTTTTGCCTATATTCAGAATGTATATATGACATATACTTGGAATATTAATGGACAATAAGAATTTGATTCTTTTAGCTATCAGTAGTCTACAGCATACGTTTTGAAGTTTTTCTAAAGGTAGCATGTAAAGAAATTTTAAAATTAAGAGAGAAAGTCTGGGAAATGACGGGAGATTAATTATTAGTATAAATCTTTTTTAGATAAAAATATGTATGGAATGCCATATATTACTTGGCTCAGATATGATTTTATATTTTTAACTTTCATAATAATTTTGACAGTTCATTGACACAACATATTGTGACAAATAGTATGTCTGAAGTTTATGTGGTAGATAGTTTTGTCTTGCATGAGCGTTTACATTTGATAAGAGAGAAGACAAATGGATAACAAAAGGAACTTGATTCATAATTTGTTTTTTGCAATTGGATATATTTTAAAAATTGACCCTATGTATATATTCTTGACAATTTTTTCGGCAATATTTAACTCAGTATATAATTTATTTAATATAGTTATAATTAAGCTAATAGTTGACGCAATGCAAGACAAGAAAGCAGAAGTGTTTTATCATTATATCATTATAGTATTTTTGGTAGGAATTGTGATTTCAGCAATCAATGCAGCTTTAAGCAATGTAATTACACCCAAAATGCTAAATAGAATAAAAAATGAGATACAAAAAAGTATTTTTAAAGGATATGTGAAGTATGATTTTTCGTATGCTAACAACAGGCATTTTTATGATAAATATTATTATGTATTAGAGAATGGTGAAAGTGCGATTACCTCGACAGTGAATTGCCTTGGAGGGCTTATTACCGACATTATAACTATTATTGGTATTTCATATTTGGTATTTTATTATGGATATCTCATAATATTGCTTATTTTGGGGTTTGTTGTAATTTCTTTTATTTATTCGATAAAGGTTGAACAAAAACAGTATTTATTTAAAGAGGTTACAACCATACTACGACGAAAATTAGACTATGTTAGGCGTATCTTTTATATGCCGGATTATTTTAAGGATTTGAGAGTAAATGATAATAAAATATTTTATGATACAATAGATGATTCATGTTTTAAGATTAATTTACAAATAAATAGGTGGGGATATATTATAAGTATATTTTCTTTTATTAACAACATGTGTATTATATTATTGAATGTTATAACTATTTTTATATTTGGTATTAAGGTAATAAATGGAACCATAACATTAGGTGCGTTTACAATGCTGTACTCTGGAACCCAAAAGTTATCTTCAAGTTTAATTAAGTTTTTTTCGACATTTCAGGCACTGTATCAGAATAGTTTGAATATTGATGAATTTAGAGTATTTTTAGAAAATAATAACTTTAAAAACTATGTTGGAGATGTTGAAGAAGATGTAGACAAAAAGATAGGTGGTATAAGGATAAGAGATGTAAGTTACAGTTATTTGGATAAGAAAGTTATTTCAAATTTGAATATTGACATTAAAAAAGGAACTGTAAACTTTATAATTGGTAAAAATGGAACAGGAAAGTCAACATTAGTACATTTACTTGCGGGATTGTTGACGCCACAAGAGGGAATCATCTATTGTTATGATAGTAATAATGAAAAGATTAATGGTAAACATACTAAATATGTATCAACTGCATTTCAAGATTTTAAAATATATAATTTTAGCATATTACAGAATGTTACTATGAAAAATGTTGCTGATGATAGTGACAAGGTTAGAGCTTACAGTATATTGAAATCTATCAAGCTGGATGAAAAGATCGGTATTTTGGAAAAGGGAATATATACAGAATTATCAGGGGAATTTTCAAAGAATGGAATAAATTTTTCAATAGGAGAGTTGCAAAGAATATCATTAGCCAGAGCTATATTTAAGAATAAAGATATTATTATTTTAGATGAGTTTACCAGCTTTTCTGATACTGAAATTAAATTTTGTATTTTAAACTATATTAGAAAAATTTATAAAGATAAAATTGTACTTATAGTTACACATGACTATTCACTGATACAGGAAGAAGATAATGTTATTTTCCTACAAGAAAATGGAAATTATAGAGTAGGAAGAATTAATGAGCTAATAGAGTATAAAAATCAAAAGGGGCAAAATGCTTTTTAAATAAAGCAGGATGTTTTGAAATTATTGATTTTTAGCGTTTTATAAACGCTTGAAAATAATTTAAATTAGAAAGGAGGACACTATATGTATTTAGGAAATGGATATGGGTATGATGATGTACCTTTGGCTTGTTTTGCGAAAGCCTGCGGCTTGAATGGGTGTGGGGGAAAAGTCTGCGGAGTAAAGGGTTGTGGTGCAAATGTTTGTGGGTTGGAAGCCTGCCCGGTTGATGTTTGCCCAGCTGATGCTTGTGGAGTAGATACTTTTTCAAGCAAAGATAAAAAATAGAATAACATTTTATTTAGGAGGTTTGAGATGAGATACCTAGGAAATTCGTACACTAAAACTGTAGGCAATAACAGACATACTGTTTTTACCAGAAATATTGAGAATACAATGTTAGCTGAATCAAAGACTTGTGGGCTTAATGGTTGCCATATTGTTGTTGGAGAACCTGATGATGGTGTATCTCCTGCTTGCTGGATAGACGCTTGTGGAGCAAATGGTTGTATAGTTAAGTTTTGATTAACATTATTATAGTTGTAATTTAAGGGGAGTTATTATTAAAGCAAGCAGATAAGATGATATGTAATAATACAGTAAAGGGTTGATTATATATTATAAACTGCCTTACCAGTAATAACTTCCTTTATATCATCTTAAAGAAAATATTTTTGTTTGGAGGGTAAGAGATGAAAAAATACTCAAAATTTAACTTGTTGATTAAAAATAGTAAAGATTATATACTTTTCAATACGTTAAGTGGGGAAACTTTTCTGATTGAGGAGGAGATTGCCAATAAAATAAAGGATAATGATATTGAGGGATTGACTGATAGCTATTTTCAAGAATTCCAGGATAAAAGAATAATCATTGATAATGCATTTGATGAGAATAAATTTTATAATTACTACAGAAATAAGGTTATTTACCAGAATAATCATCTTACGTATACTATACTTTTAACTTGGGCATGTAATTTAAGATGTATATATTGCTATGAGGGAGCCGGCCAAATAAAAAGTCATAATATGAACAGAAGGACTGCAAGTTTTCTTGTCAAACATATGCAACAAGAGCTTATATCAAGAAACAGCAAAAGTATAACTATCTTTCTTTTTGGCGGAGAACCGCTAGTTAATTTCAAAGAAGCTGAATATATATTAGAAGAAATGAAACTTTTTTGTGACTCTAATGCAATAAAACTTGTTACAGCGATTGTTACAAATGGGACACTACTTACTGAAAAGATTATTAAAACTTTAATATACTACAATTGTAAGTACATACAAATAACCTTAGACGGTACAAAGGAAGTTCATGATACAAGAAGAATAGGAAAAAATGGAGAACCTACATTTGATTTGATTATAGAAAAGTTACAGCTTTTAAAACAATATAAAGATAATTTTCGTGTAGTTATAAGAGTTAACATTGATAAGATAAATTACAAGGATGCACCGGAATTATTGAAAAATTTAAAACAGAAGGGATTAAATTGCTTTTCTGTTGATTTTGGTATAATAAGAGGAGATACAGAGGCTTGTGATAATTATGAAGATAACTGCATAAGTGATGAAAAGGTTGGCGAAATTTTATCAGATTTATGGGAATATGAGAAAAAAGGATTTGCTAATGCTTGCTCATATCCACATAGAAAATGGACTTACTGTGGATTGGATTGTGATAATAACTACACTATTGAACCAAGTGGGGAAGTTTATAAATGTTGGGAGCATGTTGGAAATGAAAAATACCTAATGGGAAAAATTGATGAAGGTGGATGTATTTCTAACATAACAAATAAATTTTTTGAATGGATGACTGATACACCTACCGACAAAGAGCCATGCAAGAATTGCGTGTATCTTCCGGCTTGTGGTGGGGGATGCAGAACTATTAGTTTTAAAAGTGAAGAAGAATTTCATAAAAGTCAGTGTTTTAAAATAAAAGGTGTTTTAGAAGAGGAGATTAGGAGTTGGGTTATTGATAGTATGCAAAGAACATAGGAAGATAGATATAACCTAAGTATAAGTGTTTTACAATGCCATAAGACGAAAGGGGTTGCGATACAAAAGTGGATAGAGAAGAGCATAATAAGAAAGGGAGGTTAACACTAAATAAGCTGAAGTGCATAGCCATAGTTGCTATGTTTATAAATCATCTTAACTATATTATGTGGGATGATGGAAGTTTTATGTTCGAAATTTCAAGTGCCATTGGAAGAATAACGGCTCCGATTATGTTCTATGCTTTAGTTGAAGGTTATCATAAAACAAGGAATAAGATGAACTATGCAATACGCCTTTTGCTTTTTGCTATAATTAGTTATTTTCCTTTCATATATGCTCGTAGTGGAGGAGATTTAGGAAAAATAGAGTTTGCGAGACTTAATGTAATATTTAATATATTCATCGGGTTTGTTGCTATTCATAGCAGGAGAAGAATAAAAAGTATTGTTTTGAGGGTCTTATATATTATAGCTCTATGTATTCTAAGCGGATTTACTGATTGGGGAGCATTGGGGATATTGATTGTTGTGATTTTTGATTATTACTATGGAAATAAAAACAATCAATTATTTGGCTACTTTTTATTGGTAATATTCTATAACTCTATATTTAACTATTTTATTGTGCCGTTTCAGGAATGGATAATCTTTCATAAGAAAATAGATTTTAAGTTTGAATTATTTTGGCTGAGTGATTTTTTCTCTCTGATTCCGATTTTATTACTTTCTTATTATGATGGTGAAAAAGGTGGTAGTTCAAGAAAAATAAAATATTTTTTCTACAAATTCTATCCGGCACATTTATTTTTGATAGGATTAATAGGAATGATTTTAAATAGTGGAGCATAGTATAAGGATAGAAGTGGTTGTTATATATTGAGTTTAAACTTATAGGATAGTTTTAATATCACTGTTATAAAAAAATAACAATAAGTTTTGAAAAGGAGGACGTTCGAAGATGAAAAACAGAATAAAATTGATAATAATCGGATTAGGTGCCGTAATGTTCATTTTTACAATATTTATGTCTTACGGACTTCAAAGCGACAAAAAATCCTTTAAGCAGAATAACTCTACTGAAACAGGAAAATTAGATGATTTTTTGTTTGTAAATTATCAGAACCTGTCTATTAAACAATATAGAGATAAGATTATAGATCTTGTAGGAGATGGCAACAGTAGATATTCATGGCTTATCAATACTGTTGAAAACAATGAATGCCCTCATAAGTTATACAATATAGATTCGGATGAATATATTTTGTATAATTTTATAATCCCCACTATAGCGGATAAGTGGTTAAGCTGGAACTTAAATTCGGAATCTTCTAATGCTAAATATCAAATTGAATATTCAATACATTATCAGATTTTGAATCCAGAAAAAGTTACAGTTAATGAGCGTAATTCAGCTGTCAGAAAAGCTTATAAGGTAATAACAGACTTAGAAAAGTATTGTTCTGATGAAAAATATAAAACTGAGGATATGCAGTATGAATTTGATAAACAAGCTAAATCTTTTGCAAAAGAGGCAAGCAATGAAAATTTCGAAATTTCTATTACTGGAGTTTGTAGAGAAGAAGACGAGGATGAAAAAAGCCTAAAATATGCTGAACATACTAAAGAAAAATCGGTACAACAAGAGGGTGAAAAAAAGTCACAAGATGAATTTTTGGATAAAGATAAGTATATGCAGGTGTTGTCTCTAAATAATAAAGAGATATATGATAGAACAGTAAATGATTTTAGAGAAAGATATATAAATAAAATACAGTCTGAAGAATTTCAGGAAGCTCTGGAAAAAATCTTTAGAAGTATTGTGGAAGGTAATCCTTCAAAGTATTTGGCAGATGAAGACATTGATTTTTTAACTATTACATTAGAAGCAACAGCTCAAGAGGTTATTTCGATATATCAAAAGAAAACAGATAAAACTTCAATTGAGTACAGAGTTGATAATACAGATAGTAAAGAAATACATAAGTTTTTTATGAACTATCAGCTATTATACACTATTTCGGATGATACGAAGTTTTTGCTGAGAGATAGAGATTCTCGAATAAAATCTATTAAGAATGCAATCGAAGACTACTTTGAAAATAAAACGAAAGATAAAACTATTGATTCCATTGATGACATTAAAAGTTTTTGTGAACAGGTAGCCAATGAGCAGTCTAATATGGATATAAAATTTGAGATAGTTATAAATTCTTGTAAAATAGATGATAAGGTGTTAAATTAAAAGTTTAAAATCGAATAATGTTATGTTGTAATATAAGATAAAAGCCTGTTATTCCGGAATGTCAAATGTATGATATTCCGGTTATTTTTTATAGAGAACTTATACTAAAAACCTTTTAAATTATCAAGTAAAATGTTTTGATTATGAAAGTTATACAGTTTAAAAACAAATCACAATATCAATTTTTTTGCATGGCTTTTTAAACGGATAGTAGTATTAATAATTAACTATAGTGAAAAACATTTCATTACAAGTAACCATACATTTCGTTACATTTTAAGCATATTAACACTTTATGTTGTACAATTAATCAATAAGAGTTTGAGTAGGTGTAATTAATGGTAGGATGTTTTGATGATAAGGTGTTTTATCACTAAAAGGAATATGGATATGTTTAATTTAAGAATAAAATTATTCAATAAGTATTGCAATTTTTATTCAAATATTTAAATTATATGTATCTAAACTATATAATATACTTAACAGAGGACTTGGCATGTCAAAATGCAGAGGTCCTCCTTTTTTATGCTCAAAAATCATTGCAGCAAAAATAAAAAGGAGGATTGCATATGACAGAAGATGGAAAATATATCTATGTGAACGGCAAAAAGATATATGTACCTGATGAAATATATAGAGCATATAAGAAACAAATAAATCACGAAGCTCACTTGAACAGACTTAACAGAAAACATAAAGTCTATGGTTTTGAGGAGTATAATATAGATTTAAACTCTATTGTAGATGAAAATGTGGACATTGAAAAAATCATAGAAACTAAAA
This sequence comes from uncultured Lachnospiraceae bacterium, assembly GCA_963522175.1. Classification (GTDB taxonomy): domain Bacteria; phylum Bacillota; class Clostridia; order Lachnospirales; family Lachnospiraceae; genus CAKAHY01. The sequence continues at coordinate 153,242 of CAUQXC010000005.1, read as the reverse complement.
TGAGAATAGAAGATCTGTACAAAGCGCTTGATAAACTCAACAAGGAAGAAAAAGAAGTAATAGATTCTTTATACTTCAAAGAAATGACTATTCGTGATTTGGCAAAAGAACAACAAGTATCTTCTAAGAAGATTTTTAATTTTAAAAAGAAGATTTTAAGGAAATTAAAAGAGATGCTTGAATAACAAATAATTAATGATACGGAGCAAATCGTTTGGGATTACGATTTGCTCCATATTTTTTGAAAAAAATTCAAAAAATGGAAACAAACGCACTTGAAAGTAAGGTTTATATATAGAGGGAGAATTTTACCTTGGAATAATTGAATATATTTTTTTAGATATAAGAGCCTGAACCATGACAATTTCATAGACCAAAGCAGGACTTTAACCATTTAAGGAGCAAGCTATCAACAAACGCCAAGACCTTTCTGCTGAGAAGATGAGGATTTGAGGGAATAAACATGTACCATCAGGCAATCTCGGTTTAAACATATACTTGCAAATACAAAGGATAAAAGAAAGTGAGCGACAAATTTGAAAGATGGAAAATAGGCATGGCAACCTATTTGCGACGATATAAATGGAGATAATGATACTTCTACAGTTGTTGCCGGCTCATCTTGAAAAGAGGCGGAGGTGAGATTCCTATGTTGTCAACCAAGACACCTGCTAATGTCATAAAACTTAAAGAAAGAAAATAACGGTGGAAGGAGCTTTTTTATGGACACAGAAGAATTAACGAGATACAAAAACATGTCGGTGGATGAGATTGATCAAAGACTCGTTCCGGATATTGAAGATATAAAAAATAAAAATAATATGGATCCACTTTCCATGTATTTTATGAAAGTCGAAAATGTTATCGTCAAATGCAGTTATGCAGAAAATGGAAGAAGTTTAGCAGATTGCTTTTTGTCCTATTTAGAAAATAAAGTGATGTTGCTTGATTGAAAATATGATAAAAGGAGCAGACTTTTTTACGAATTTATGGTATAATACGAATCAAATAGGGATACAACTTAAATAAGTGCTTGAAAAGACTCCAAGTTATCATTTTTTTCTGAAAAAATATGAAAGTTTGGAGGTTTTGTTATGTCTAAAAAAACTTTAGATAATAACCATTTTAAAGTAGCCATGTATCTTCGCTTATCTCAGGATGATGAAAAATATGATAAAGATTTCAAGGCAGAAAGCAACAGTATTTCCAATCAAAGACTTCAAATCCAAGATTACATTAATAAAAATGATAATATGGAGCTTGTAGGTGAATACGTGGATGATGGATATTCAGGAATCAATTTTGAACGACCGGCTTTTAAAGAAATGATGGAGAACATGATTACAGGCAGTATTAACTGCATTGTCGTAAAAGATTTGTCCCGTTTTGGCAGAGATTATATTGATTGTGGAAGATATTTGCAAAGGGTATTCCCCTCTCTTGACATCAGGTTTATTGCCTTAAATGATAACTATGATAGTTTTACAGCCAGTGAAACAGAAAAAAATCTGGTAATTCCTTTCAAGAATTTCATCAACGACAACTATTGCAGGGATACATCCGCAAAGGTCAGAAGTGTTTGTAAAGTAAAAAGAAAACAGGGACAGTTTATATCAAACTATGCTCCTTACGGTTATGAAAAAGATGAAGAAGATAAGCACAAAATAGTAATTGATAAAGAAGTGGAATATGTGGTGCAAAAAATCTTTTCCATGAAACTGGAAGGATACAGCTCCTATTCGATTGCCAAACACTTAAACGATAACGGAATCCCCTCACCAATGGAGCATAAAAAGGCAAAGGGAATACGATATAAGACAGGCTTTTGTACAAAGGCGGTTGCCAAGTGGGATACGCCTGCGGTCAATCGCATTTTGACCAATGAGGTCTATATTGGAACACTTCAACAGGGAAAACGAGAAAAGATCAATTATAAGCTGGATAAAGTGATTTCCAAAGACAAAAGCGATTGGATTGAAATTGAAGATAACCATGAGGCGATTATTGATCCCCATGACTTTGAAATCGTTCAAAAACTTTTAAAATGCGATATCAAGGCAAAAACCGTTGGAGAAAAAGCGGATTTGTTTTCTGGACTTCTCTTTTGCAAAGACTGTAACGCTCAGATGACGAAGAAAGTCGATAAACGAGGGAAAACAGCGAAGGTCTATTATATTTGCTCCTCATACAATAAGGGACATAATTGCAGCAGGCACTCCATAAAGCAAGAAGAATTGCAAAGGACAGTGCTTGAAATGATTCGTCATTATATTCAGTATCTTGGGGAATACGAAAGTGTTTCAGAGAAAATCAAAGAGATGGAAGTATCCTATGAACTGTTTCAAAGAATAGATAAAAGACAGGAATATACCAAGAAAAGCAAGGCGAAATTTGAGCTTCTAAAATCTTCCCTTTATCAAGATTTGAAAGAAGGCATTATTGCGGAAGAAGAATTCTATGATATGAGAGAGTTTTATACGAATCGTATCGTAGAAAGTGAGCTAATTTTAGAAAAACAGAGCAAGGAAATTACAAGACTGTATAAAAAGAGTTTGAATAATCAGAATTTCCTTTCAGATATCAAAAAGTATCAAAACATCGGTACTTTAGAAAGAGGACTTCTCGTTCGACTTGTTGATAAAATCTATGTTTTAGAAGATAAGAAAATAGAAATTCAGTTTAACTATGACGAAACGATAGATATTCTTGATAAGTTAAACAACTATACCTCTCAAACTACTAAAATCAGGGAGGTGGTATAGATGGCAAGAACGGCAAATAGAAGAATGAAGTCGGAAGAACAACTGCTAAACAAAGAAAGTATAAACAGCTTTCAAACGGCAATCTATGCAAGAATCTCAAGAGATAAAAAAGAAAAACCAAGTGATTCCATTGAAAATCAAATTGCTCTTTGCGAGAGCTTTATTCAAAAAAGTGAGGATTTCAGTTTAACAGGGATCTATAAAGATATTGCAAAGACGGGAACTGACTTTGAACGACCGGATTTTGAAAACTTGATGGATGAAGTACGAATGGGAAAAGTCAACTGCATTGTTGTAAAAGACCTGTCAAGATTTGGAAGAAACTATACTGAACTTGGCAATTTCATTGAAAAGATCTTTCCGTTTCTTGGGGTGAGATTTGTGGCAGTCAATGACAATTTAGATACTTTCCACATGGACGATCCTAATAAATCACTTGAAGTCATTCTAAAAAATATTGTCAATGAAACCTATGCAACGGATATTTCAAAGAAAGTATCAAGCTCTCATCAGATGAGGATCAAACAAGGCGGATTCATCTGTGGAGCAGCTCCGTATGGATATATGGCACGAAAGGATGAAGATGGAATCAGACGCTTATATCCGGATGAAAATACTGCTCCCATCGTCAAAGAAATCTTTGATGCCTACCTGAAAGGACTGAGTACACTGGATATATCCAAACTTCTTTTGGAAAAAAGAGTGTATATCGCAACTGATTATCGGAAATTTGGGAAAGCCGTATCTGATGGGGATGAACCGATTCGGATATGGAAACCGACAACCATTTTACAGGTGCTTAAAAACCGAGCTTATACTGGAACTTTAATACAGGGAAGAAATCAAAAACATCTTTATGAAGGGAAGCCAAGAGAAAGGCTCGACAAAGAACACTGGACAGTAACAGAAAATGCCCACGAAGCCATTATTTCGATGGATACTTTTGAAAAGGTGCAAGATAAGATTTCTGAAAAATCAGCACCTATTAGAAACAGCAGAAAGGAAAATGCGACTGCTAAAGACGATACCATCTTTCGAGGAATGGTTTACTGTAAACTTTGTCAAAAAAGAATGAGCGTCTATCGACAATTAAGAGGGAAAAGAACAGTATTTTATTTTAGCTGTAACCGATTTGGAGAATATAAAGCGGAAAAATGTGGAACAGCAATTACAGACTTGACACTCCAAAATACCGTAAAAACTGCGTTTGATACCATTCTTTCCGACAATAAGAAAAGCTATAAGGCATATTTAGACGGTTATGCAGATAAAAAAAGAGAGGCGGAGCTGCTAAAGGAAAAAGAACTGACAGAAATCGACAGAAGAATTTCAGGACTGAGCAGGTTTCAAAGTGAGTATTACGAAAAGTATGTCTTGGGAGATTGGAGAAAGGAAGATTTTGAAAGAGAAAAAGAACATCTTCATCAGAAGAAAAAAGAACTGGAATGCCTAAAAGAAAAGCAAGTTGCTATCTTTGAAGAAGAAAAACGAAGGCTCGGAGAAAAACACAAATACTTGAAAGCTCTCTTTAAAGGCAAGACGAATAAATGGGATAAAGAGTTTGTGAGGGCTATCATAGATAAGATATTCATCGGAAAAGACCATACTGTAGAAATCCAATTCAACTTTGAAGAAACACCGGTCATTACCGAAAAAATCGGAAGAAAGGTAAAAAGGTGATGATATGAATACCGTAGATTTTTATCTAAGACTTTCACTGGAAGATGGCGATCAGCAAGATGAAAGCAACAGTATCACTTCTCAAAGAGAAATCTTAAAAGACTATATCTGCTCAAGGGAAGAATTTACAGGCGTTCAGATAAGGGAGCATATCGATGACGGTTATACAGGAACAAACTTTAATCGCCCCGCATTTCAAAAGATGATTGCTCTTGTCAAGAAAAATGAAGTAAAGACCATACTTGTAAAGGACTTATCTCGCTTTGCCAGAGATTATATCGAATCCGGAGCCTATATTGAGCAGATCTTTCCCTTTATGCAAGTTCGTTTTATTTCTGTGAATGATAACTATGACAGTAAGAACAACGAAAACGGAATCAGCAGTTTGGAAATTCCTTTTAAGAATCTTGTCTATGACTACTATTCCAAGGACATTTCACAGAAAATTCGTTCCTCCGTTAAAATAAGACAAGAGAAAGGCTATTACTTTGGATCAAAAGCACCGTATGGATATGTAAAAGACGAAAAAGACAATCATCAGCTCATTGTCGATGAAGAAGTAAGACCGATTGTAAAAGAAGTGTTTACAAGGTATTTAAGCGGAGAAAGTATGCTTGCGATTGCCAAAGACTTTAATGAGAGAAAAGTCTTAACACCTGGTAAGCACATAGGACTGCAAAGAGGAACTGGGATTTGGACAGGACAGATTGTTCGATATCTCTTAACCCAACAAGTTTATACCGGAGCAATCGTTGGTGGAAAGACCAAAGTATATGAAGTCGGCTCGGATCATCGACAATGGATGGATAGCGAGGACTGGATTATACGGGAAAATATGCACGAAGCCATCATATCTAAAGAGGACTTTTCGCAAGTTCAAAACAGATTAAGTAGCAATGCGAAACATATCAGCCGAGAACGGAAGCATTTTCATATTCTTCAGGATAAAGTCTATTGCGGGAAATGCCATCATAAGATGAGCTATACTGTTTACTATGGCAAAAACGACGGATATTATTGTCCATATCGGTACAAGTCGAACGACTGTGGCTGTATGAAAGGAAAGATACAAGCCTTGGTACTGGAAGAAATCGTGTCAAAGGAAATTCAGCTTTATGCCGAGCGTTTTCTTGAGGAAGAACAGACGAGAATGATTGAGCATAGAGTCAGAGAAAGTATTTGTGAGAGCCTGCTTGAGCGAAAGAAAAAGCTGGAAGCGGAACAACAAAAGAATCAAATTTCCAAAATACAGTGTTATGAAAGGCATAAGCAAGGTATAATGGAGAAAGAAGAATACCTATCAAAACGGGAATTCCTGACGCAAAGAGCGAAGAATGTCGAGCAGGAAATATCGATCATAGAGGACAAGATACAAGAAAATACAGTTTCAAGACATCATCTGAATGTCGATAGGCTAAGAGAAGCAGTAGCAAAAGGAGAACTTGTTTTAGACTGGATCAACGAAGTGATAGACAGAATCTATGTTTATGACAAAGACAAGGTGGAGATTGTTTGGAAATTTGAAAATGAAATGGAGGATTAAGATTTGTTGAAGATAATTTTTATCAAAGAAAATGAAAGCTTAATAATTGAATTATCATCGAGATTAGAAGGTATGAAATTTTTAAATGGGATTTTATTTAATTTGATTTTTGAAAAAGACCACGCTCAACAACCAATAAAAATTGATCATAAAAACAGGGTGAAAGTTTTGGAATTTCTGGAACGAAAATATTCAAAATATAAAAAAATGAATCGTTTAAAAAGATTTTTCAAAGATTTATCCAACGCAGAGTATATTTATATTTTTTTGTATAATGATTGTCTTGAAGAAGAGTATGATACTTTAAAACAATCCTTATTGTATTATAATAATGATTATACTGAGGGTGAGATAGTAAAAGAAATGAAAAAAGTAATTGACCAAAAAGAAAAAGCGAAAAAATTTTTGGATGAACTACCTTATGAAATGATAAACATAATACCAGATAGAAGAATTTTTATGGGTGAAGTAGTTAAAGAAAATAGGAGGTGTATTTATTGTGGTAATGATATAAAAAATGGAGCGACCTTTAAAGACATTGCTCATGCTATACCGGAAGCTTTGGGAAATATTAAATTTTTTCAAAATGAAGAATGTGATTTATGCAATGAATACTTCTCAAGAAATGCCGAAGAAGATTTATGCAATTATTTAATTTGGGAAAGATTAAAGTACGGTCTTAAAGGCAAAAATAATTTGCCGAAATTTCAATTAACTGATGGGAGATTTGCAAAATTCTTTGATTATGAAAACGAGAATTATGATATAGATTGGGGCCGATTTGAGGTAGTAAAAAAATTTGTAAAGGAAAATAAGGTTAAAGGTCCAGTTATAATTTCTAATAAAAATATAAGTGAAGTAAAAGATCTTGAAGTTAACTATGTTAAAGATTACATTCCTCAACATATATATAAAACTTTAGTAAAAAGTGTAATGGGGCTTATTGGGAATGAATTTTTACAATATTTTGATGAAACTATAAAGTGGCTTCGTTATGGAAACGAGTATGTTGAGTTACCTAAAGTAGCAATAAGGAATTCTAATAGACTGATAATTGAACCGGAATTGTATATTTTTAAAAGAAAAGACATAGGTTTATATGCAATTCCATATTGCTATGCTGAGTTAAGGATATTAGATAAAATATTCATATTCATAATACCATTTACAAAAAATGACAGGTTAAAATTTGTGGCTGAAAAAGAATGCATATTATTTTTTAATATAATTAGTGGTATATATGGAAAGTATATTTTAGAAGATTTTTCTTGTGTTTTTCCAAAAAAAATTGAAAAGAAATTTAAAGTTGTTAAAGACATTATTTGAGAATAAAAATGCATTCAGCACCTGACATGAGGGGGTGATAGGAATACTTCTTAGAGAGTTTAAAATTTTCAAAAGCATTATGATGAATTATATTACATTTGGATATAATAGGGTCTATGAAATGGAATGGAAATTTGAATAAAGAGGATAAAGAAATGGATAAAAAAGATGAAATGATGATTGTAAATCATGAATCCCTTGTAAAAAAGATTTATATTATTAGGGGACAAAAGGTTATGCTTGATTTTGAACTGGCAGAGATTTATGGATATGAAACGAAAAATTTCAACAGGCAGGTCAAGAATAATATTGAGAAATTTGAAGGCGAAGATTTTATGTTCAGGCTCACCGAAGAAGAAATGGATGACTTGAGGTGCAAAATTTTCACCTCAAGTTGGGGTGGTACAAGATACCTTCCTTATGCCTTTACTGAACAGGGAATCTATATGCTGATGACTGTATTAAAGGGTGACCTTGCAGTAAGGCAAAGTAGAGCTTTAGTTCGTACTTTCAAGCAAATGAAAGACTACATTGTAGAAAATCAAGGCTTGATTGGGAAAAGAGAGTTTTTGCAGCTTTCGATGCAAATCACAAGTAATGTTGTGGAAATGCAGGATTTAAGACGAGATTTAAGAGATGTGGAAGATAAGGTGGCAGGTTTAGTAGACAATTTAGGGAATGTTGTGCATAAATCCGAACTGTCTGACCTGATTCTTGACCTCAGTAATCCACAACTCAAATACGGATTTTTACTCTTGAACGGACAACCGATCGAAGCAAATCTTGCTTATAAGGATATTTACAGCATAGCGAAAAAGGGTATTTATATCGTCGATAACTACATCGGAGTGAAAACCTTGGTCTTGTTAAAAGATGTCCCTTCATCGGTAGAGGTCATTATATTCAGCGATAACATCGGGAAAGGACTTCATACCCTTGAATATCAGGAGTTCTATAGGGAATATCCGTTTAGAAAGATAACATTCCAAAAATCCGGTGGAGAGTTTCATGACAGATACATTATTATTGACTGGAATACCGAACATCAGCGAATCTATCATTGCGGAGCGTCTTCCAAAGACGCAGGGCAAAGAATCACAAGCATAACGGAAGTGGTCGATCAGATGATTTATACTGACCTTATCGATAACCTCTTGAAAAATCCGGTGTTGAAGTTAAAGTAGAAGTGGAAAATGGATTGGAAATTTGAAAAAAATATGTATCCAATACTTGACACAAGGGTGTAATTTCATATGGTAGTCAAACAAACTTTCTTTGTTTGAAAGTATCCAGTCTGTTTGAGAGTAGTGTAATTTCATATGGTAGTCAAACTGAGCATAGATATGGTAACCGCCCTTGACAGTTTGAGAGTAGTGTAGCTTCATATGGTAGTCAAATTGAGTAATCAAACGTTCTGCTTATCAGAAATAATACAAATAAGGTGTGAACACCGGATCTTGCTTCCACTTACAAATAATAAGTCAGCAATAGTAAAGGGTCCACACCTTATTAACATTAATTTACAACAAAATATTTCAGCTGTCAATATGTCAATAACAGTAATAATTATATCAAGTGAATTTGTCATTGAAAGTGCCTGTGCAAGATTAAAGTTAAAAATGAGATGCCCGTCCACATTACCCCGTGTACGGGCATCTCATAATCTAATTACATACTATTCATTTTGTGTATCTCTATTTTCCTCAGGACGCATACCGCCTGTCGGAGGAGCCGGTCTCTCGCCGTTTTCTCCTTCGAAGCCGCCTGCAGGTGGTGTCGGCATGTTGCCGTCTCCGAATTCACCCTGAGGAGGCATACCGCCGCCCATACTCGGGAAAGCACTTACTCCGCTGTCGCTTGAAACAGTTATCTCTTGGGTATTATCGCCCGCTTTTACAGTTATGGTATCGCCTATCTTAATACCGGAGTCGGCAATTAAAAGATTTGAGAAGGCTTTTTGGGCGGTAAAGTTCAAAATCTCCTTGCCCGATGTATCGCTTACAGTGACCTTTGTTCCTGCAGCTATATTGCTGTCATAATCTATGTCTACCGAGGCAAGAGAAGAGTTCTCATTAAAGCCTTGTTTCATATCGCCGTTTCCTATACCTATGTATGTTCCGCCTGTAATGTAAGCGCTTCCGTTGTAGTCGAAGGTTCCGTTGCCATTACCGCTAGGTCCGTTTACGAGGATATAGCCGCTTTCTATAAACACATCACCGTTTGAATCTATTCCGTCGCCCTCGGCGTTTATTGTTACTGTCGCACCGTCTAGCTTAAAGTAAGCTGTTTCCTGATACTGTGCCGAAAAAGCTTCCTTTTCGCTTTCACTTAAAGAACTGTCGGCTTTGACACGGGAGTTTATACCGTCATCCGTTGAATTCATATTTACAGTACCGCCGTAGAGCTCAACCGTGAGACCCTCAAGCCCCTCTTCGGAGTTTTCTATATCTATATTTCCGTCATAAATATATATGCTTCCCTCCGATGTAATTCCTTTACCGCCGGCATTTATTTTGATAGTACCGTCAGCGATCACTACCAAGTCATTTCCTTTAATCGCATTATCGGCAGATTTAATATTGAAGGTTCCGGACACTATGATCATATTGTCCTTTGCCTTTAAACCGTTTTCATAATTTGCACTTAAATTAAGAGTACCTTTGCCATTTAACGTAATACTTCCGTCGCTGTATACTGTAGCATCCGCAGTCTCGGTATCTGAATAACTTGTACCGTCGCTCACGGTATTTTCCGTGCCGTCCGCCAAGGTTAGTATAAGCTTCTTACCTGAACTCATCTTTATTGCACTGTCGGTGGTGTTATTTATGTTTACTCCGTTAAGTATCAGGCGTACAACATCATTTTCACCTACGGACAGTTCAATCTTACCGTCACTTAAGCTTCCGTTTAAAATATAAGTTCCCGCCTTTGATATTGTTACGGTATTATCGCTTATACTTACTCCTTCGCCGCTTGAGACGGAAGCGTTATCCGCAAGAGTAATACTTACCGCGTTATCGGTATCGGTTTCATAATCATCACTTTTGATACCGCTGTTTTCGAGTGAAACATCTTCAGGGATACTTACATTTTCGCTTGTATCATTTGCGGTGTCGCCGGTATTTGCCTCATTTTCCTTTGCGGATTCGACAATCGCAGTTTTGGTATCCGATTTTGTATTTGTGGCTGTTGAATTGCAGGCGCTTAAGCCTATACTTGCGACAGCTCCTATAATAAATAAATATTGAGCAGCTTTATTTTTCATTTTACTTACCTCCTGTTATCTTAAAAGATATTGTATCTTTTGCTTGTTTTTGTTATGCCTGTATGATAACAGCCTTAACTGAAAATAAACTGAAAAATTGAAAGATATTTGTGAATAAATTGTGTTTTATACATTTGGAAATACAGATTAAAAATGGTATAATGTTTGTAAAGACTGAAAGTATAAAATCGGAGAAAGGCAGTGATTGGATATGAATATACTTATTGTTGAAGACGAGATAAACCTGGCTATGGCTTTGAAAGAAATAATGGATAAGCAGAGGTATCAGACAACGATAGCCTTTGACGGAGAAGACGGATATTTATATGCTTCAAACGGTGATTATGATTTAATTATACTTGACGGAATGCTGCCAAAAATGGACGGCTTTGAAATTATAAAAAAGCTCAGGGCTTTAAAAATAAAGACTCCGGTCATTATGCTCACCGCAAGAGACGGTATAAAGGACAAGATAGAGGGCTTAGACAGCGGGGCGGATGATTATATGACAAAACCCTTTGTTCCCGAAGAACTGCTTGCAAGAGTAAGGGCACTTAGCAGAAGGAAGGGAGAGGTCGTACTGAACGAGCTTGTTTATGAGGATATAATGCTTAATCTGTCTCTTTCCGAGCTGAGCTGTGGTGAGAAAACCATAGGCCTAAGCTATACGGAGCTTGAAATGTTGAGAGTGCTCATGAGCAATATAGGGATAGTTATAAGTAAGGATGCCTTGCTCACAAAGGTTTGGGGTAATGATACGGAAGCGGATTACAACAATGTGGAAGCTTATGTGTCTTTTCTCCGTAAAAAGCTTGATTTTATCGGCTCAAAGCTCAGTATAAAGACCCTCAGAAAACTGGGATACAAATTGGAGCTTAAGGAGTAGACATGCTGAAAAAACTTCAAAGAAAATTTATGCTGATAATCCTTGCCTGCGTTATGAGCGTCATCTTCACCGTGCTTATGATTTTTATATTCATCAATATAAATCAATACAGAAACAGCACAAGAGACATAATGAAAAGTGAGCTTTACTTTTTCATAAATGAATTTTCCGACTCTCAGGGTGAGGAACCGCGATTTTTCAAAAACCCTCCGGAAATGGGCTTTGAAAAGGATATACATGAGGGATATTACTATGTATGCCTTGATAAGAACGGAAATATAAAGCAAAAGCTTAATAACACGGGTGAGAATGATACTCTCAAGTATGAAAGCATATTACGGACAATACAGAAGGACGAAAGTGTCTTTTCGGCTAATTTAGAGGGCTTCAGGTATTTTAAGCTTGATATGAATGAGGAGACTTATCTTGTTCTCAGCACAAATACCGAGGATACAAACTACTTTTTAAGACTTTTCGTACTTTCCTTTGTCATATTTTTTCTGAGCTTTGCGGCTTTCTTTGCCATCAGTCTTTATCTTTCAGGCTTCGTTTTAAAGCCCGTGAAGAAAGCATGGGAAGAGCAGGAAAGATTTGTTGCGGATGCATCCCATGAGCTGAGAACTCCGATAAGTATTCTTCTTGCAAATATGAACATCCTAAAGGAAAATAAAGAAGACACGGTGAAGGGGCAGTTTAAGTGGATAGAAAGCAGTACAACGGAAGCTCTGCGTATGCAAAGGCTTGTAGAAAGCCTCTTATTGTTGGCAAAATCGGATAACCAAAGCTTGGTTTTTAAGCTTGAAGATCTTGACCTTACAAAGCTTGTGGAAGAAAGAGTATTGAGTTTCGAGGCTCTTGCCTTTGAAAAAAAGATAAATTTTTCTTATGAGCTTGAAGAAAAGTGCATTTTAAAAAGCGATGCCGAAAGTCTGAAACAGATTTTCAACATACTCATAGATAATGCATTCAAGTATTGTGAGGGAGACAAAAGGGTATTTATTAAAGTAAGCAAAAAGTCAGGGAATATATCCTTTGAGGTGGAAAGTTCGGGTGCCCCCATACCCGAAGAGGTTGCCGGTAAGCTGTTTGACAGATTTTACAGGGCGGATAAGGAGAGGTCGAGAGACAAAGGCGGCTACGGCTTGGGACTTGCCATTGCATATACCCTATGCAGGCAGCTTGACGCTCGTATAGGTGTAAGAACATCCGAAGCGGGAAATACCTTTTGGGTGGAGCTTTCCGGTAATAAAAAAGCTTAAGGAGGAAGGGTCTGTGAACTTATATATAGATGAGTCCGGCTCTATTAACAATCATGATAAGAGCAATACCGTATTTGTGATTGCTATGATAAAGGTTTCGGATGTAAAGAGCCTGCAAAAGGCGTATAAACGTTTTGTATCTTCAAATCTTGAGGAGCTTAGACGTCTCGATGATGCGAAAAACAGGCATACGGGCGGCGGAAAAATGTTTCGTAAGAACAGATTCAGGGAGCTTAAGGGATCTCAGTTTGACAGAGATATGAAGTTGAAATTTCTGGATTTCTTTTCCAGAAAAAAACAGATAGAGCTTTTTTACATAAAGGTCGATAATTCACGGCTAAGCGACAGATTGTGCGAAAATAAATCAAGAATATTTAACTACGTTTTGAGAATGGCACTTGAACATTGGATAAAAGAGGGCTATCTTGAAGACGATGAGATTAATCTGCAGCTTGATGAAAGAAATGAAAAAATTACGGCTAAGCACTTCCTTGAAAATTACCTTAATACTGAATTTTTATTCGGAAGCGTTACCGATAAAAGCGTCAGTGTACAGTATTTTGACTCAAGTGAGAATGCTCTTATACAGCTTGCGGATGTCTTTTCAAACATATTTTATTCCAATCTGAAAACGGATAAATACAACGAAAGTATAGCTGATTTAAGGGACAAAGGAATTTTAAAAAATATATTTGAATTTCCGTCTTAAAGACTTGTTTTTTTTCGAATAAAGTGCTATTATAAGGGTGTCAACAGTAAGTCCTATATCGGTGCCGTTATCTAGGTAAGTACTATGTGTTAGTATCATCAGTAGGCGATTGGTCAACTAAACGACTCTACCTCGGATTCTTCCGGGGTATTTTTTAAAAAATGCGGAGAAGGCTTATAGCTTCTCTTTTTTTGTGCAAGTTCAACAAATTAGACTTTCCAAATATGTTTAAAATGCCATATTGACTTTTAAAGCGATTGTGATAAAATTTTTATCAAGATATGGAACGCGTTCCATATAAGTATCAAGACAAATACCGAAGGAAATCTTAAGTGTTTTAAAGGATACAGACGGATAAAACCAATTTAATGCAAAGTATTTGAGGAGGTAAGGCAATGAAAAGAATTTTAGGGACTTTAGGAATCGTGGCACTCGGCGGTATGCTGGCGGCATGCTCGGCAGGTACGGGAAGCGGAACACAGACAGGTTCCGATAAGGAGAGCGTAACGGACGGCAGTACACAAAATCAGGAATCTAAGGGAAGTGCCGACGGAGTTACAAACATAACAATATGGAGCCCTACGGATACTGCCGCTATCGAAGCGTGGTGGGTTGAGAAAATTGATGAGTGGAACAAGGCAAACCCTGATATACAGGTAAAAAGAGAGGCTATAGACCGTTCGGACTCCTATGCTTATGAGAACAAGATCACTACGGCAACTACTTCGGGAAATCTTCCTGATATTTTGTATGTGGACGGACCTATGGTTTCCTATTATGCGGCAAACGGTATAACGGTTCCTCTTGATGATTATTTCAGTGCCGAGGATTTAAAAGACTTTATGCCGAGTACCGTTCAGGCGGATACCTATGACGGAAAGCTTTATGCCATAGCTCCTACAGAGTCATCGGTTGCCCTTTTCTACAACAAGGATTACCTTGATAAAGCGGGAATAGCATATCCTTCGGATACGGATATCAAAAAGGCATGGACATGGAAAGAGTTTTTGGAAAATTCAAAAACTCTGACTACGGACGAGTACGTAGGAACGAATATAATTATGGACAAGGGAGAAGGTATTATCTATGCTCTCGGTCAGTTCTTTACGGAGGCGGGAACGGATTTTGTAAATGAAGACGGTTCAAGCGCACAAGGTTACGTTAACTCGGAAGCAAGTATAAAAGCGGCAAAATACCTTAATGAGTTCATCAAAAACGGTTATGCGAACCTTGACCCTGTAAAAGATGAGTTTTTAAACGGAAAAGCGGCTACCATGCTGGGCGGTTCATGGAATATAGCAGATCTTGAAAAATCCGATTTAAACTGGGGCGTTTCTTATTTCCCTGTATCGGATGACGGCAAGGCGGCATCTCCTACAGGAGACTGGGCTGCGGCTATAACAAGGGATTCAAAGAATCCGGATGCTGCGGGAAAATTCTTGCAGTGGGCAATGAACACGGATAATATAGCTACTTACGCAAGTGCGGTTGCAAAGCCTGCATCAAGAACTTCAGCTTATGAGAAAATGGAAGGTTGGGACAGCGGAGCAAGAGCTTTGATGAAGTGGCAGTTACAAAATACCGGTGTGTCAAGACCGAGAACACCTTCATATTCGGTACTTTCAACAGATTTTTCAACGGCTATGCTTAATATATTTTCGGGTGCGGATGCTAAAGAGGAGCTCGACAATGTAGCGAATAACTTTGATGAGGACTACGAAACATACTATAAAAAGTAACTTTTTCAGATAAGGATATATTTTAAAAGGCTTGGCGCAATGTCAAGCCTTTTATGGAAAGGAAACAAACTATGTCTGTATTACAAAAAACCGGTTCAAAAAAGGCTGACGGATATACGGATAACCTTGCCGGATTTTTAATGTCATCGCCGGCGGTCATTCTTCTTATTGCCTTCTTGATAATTCCGATAATATATACGGCGTATTACTCGTTCTTCACCTATCAGGTGGTACGCCCGGACAACATAAAATTTAACGCTTTGCAAAACTACATACGCCTTTTTAAAGATGCGAATTTTTATGTGGCATTAAGAAATACGGTATATTTTACCGTTATCGTAGTGCCTGTGCAATGTGCTCTGGCTCTGGTTCTCGCTTTGATGGTTTCGAGCAAGAAAAAGGGAGTTGCCGTTTTCAGAACACTTTATTACAGCCCTCAGATTACTTCGATGGTAATTATAGCCGTGCTTTGGACTATACTGTACAACTCAAATGCAAATACGGGGCTTATAAATGCCTTTTTAAAAAGTATAGGGATGCAGCCTATAGACTTTTTGAATAATCCGAAAACGGCAATGAATTCGATTATATTTATGTCCGCATGGCAGGGAGCGGGTTATCAAATGATGATATTTATTGCGGGACTTAACGCTATTCCGACCGAGCAGTACGAGGCGGCAAGCGTTGACGGTGCGGACCGGTTTGGAAAACTCATTTACATAACATTGCCGGGACTTGGCAATACTATCAAGTATGTGCTTATGATTACTATTATACAGGCTATGAAATTGTTTACTCAACCTTATATAATGACGAAGGGCGGACCGAGAAATGCCACAAAGACTTTGGTTTTCTACATTTATGAACAAGGCTTTCAAAAAGGTAATTTCGGCTATGCCTGCAGTATAGCTACAGTATTTTTTATTATTGTTGTAAGCTTGTCGATAATAGTTAAAAAGATAAGCAAGACAAATTAGGAGGGAATATGGCAGGTTTGACTTCAAAAAACAAAAAAAGAAACAGCATGATTGCCGACTTTATTTTTTATTTGGGAAATGCTGTTGTAGGCTTTATATTCGTATCTCCTCTTTTGTGGATGCTTGCTTCATCGTTTAAGCCTGAGCTTGAGATTTTTTCAAATCTCAATTCATTCTCCACCTTTATACCGAAGCATTTTACTTTAGCCAATTATGTGGAGGTTTTTCAGAGAATAAACGTATGGCAGGTATTAAAAAACACCTTAATCTATATAGGAATAGTGCTTATAGGAGATCTGCTTTTGGGTTCTATGTTCGGCTATGCGCTTGCAAAGCTTAAATACAGGTTCAGAGGCTTCAGTCTTACTGCGGTGATAGCCCTGATGTCCATGCCTATAGAAGCAATAATATTGCCTTTGTATATAGAGATGGCTCAGCTTTCGTGGGTAAACACAATGCTCGGTTTAACCATACCGTTTATGATGAACTGTTTTTCCATTTATATGTTTTATTCATATTTTATAAGCATACCCGATGAGCTTTTGGAGGCGGCAAAGGTTGACGGCTGCGGACCGATAAGAACTTATTTTAAAATAGTTATGCCTATATCAAAAACAGTATTCGCAACGGTATTTATTTTGGATTTTGTGGCAAGATGGAACGATTTTATGTGGCCTTTCCTCATAACAACGGGAGAGGACAAGAGAACGGTTCAGCTTGCGGTACAAATTTTTGTCGGAGTAAGTCCTATACATTACGGAGTGATTATGGCTGTCCTCACCTTGGCATCCATTCCTATGATACTTATGTATATATTTATGCAAAAATTCTATGTGGAAGGTATTGCGTCAACGGGAATAAAAGGATAGACTTAGCTGATACGGAATATATACAAAATATAAAGGCGGTGGGGCAAATGTCAAGTATACAAGAGGTTGCAAAAAAAGCGGGAGTGGGAGTAGGAACGGTATCGAGAGTTCTTAACGCCAGCGGCTACGTTTCGGAAGAGACGAGAAAAAAGGTGGAAAAGGTAATAGAAGAGCTGAACTACAAGCCGAATGAGCTTGCGAGAAATTTGTTCAGAAAAAGAACAAATATTGTTGCGGTAATCACTCCGGCAATAGGAAATCCTTATTATGCGACCCTTTGCAGCGAGGTTGAAAACAGGCTTAGGAAATACGGATATAAGACGATGCTCTGCAATACCATAGGAGAGGCGACAAATGAGGAAGCCTATCTTGAAATGCTTGAGAGGAATATGGTGGACGGGATAATAACCGGAACGCATACCCTTGATTACAGCAGATATAAAAAAATAAGAGGACCTATAGTAGGCTTTGATACGCCGAAGCTTAACGATGATATACTGGTTGTTACGGTAAATCATAAAAAAGGCGGTGAGCTTGCCGCCAAGGCCTTGATAAGAAGCGGTTGCAAGGAGGTTTTACAGTTTACGGATGCGACCACAAAAAATTATCCGTTTATAAAAAGACATACGGCTTTTACCAAAACTATGGAAAAGGCGGGTATTCTTTGCCATGCCTACAGACCGGTGGCGGACAGCTTTGATGAAAAATTTATAGAAGAAAATATTGAGGAGGCTTTTAGGCTCTATCCGAATGTTGACGGCGTATTTGCTACCGATACTCATGCTTTACTGTATATGAAAAAAGCTTTGAGTGTAGGGAAGAAAATACCCGAAGATCTTAAGATAGTTGCTTATGATGGTACTTTTGTGCTGAATACCGCTTATCCGGAGCTTACAGCCATAGTCCAGCCTATCAAAGAGCTTGCGAAGGTGGCGGTTGACAGCCTGCATGATATTATAAACGGTGAAAATACGGACAGAAAGACCAAGGTATTGGACATAGAATTCAGGCAAGGCATGACTACAGATTAGAGGTAAGTACAATATGAACAATAAAAAAAGAGCTGATGAGTATTACAGCAAAAATAAAGATAAAATCAAGGACACGGACAGACCTGCGTATCATTTCACAGCCGATATAGGCTGGTTGAACGATCCTAACGGTTTTTCATTATACAAAGATGAATATCATCTTTTTTATCAATACAATCCTTATGATATAAAGTGGGGTCCTATGCATTGGGGGCATGCAAAGACCAAGGATTTTATAAATTGGGAGAGGCTTCCCGTCGCTCTTGCGCCGGATGATGAAATGCCGGGGCAATGCTTTTCAGGAACAGCTATTACGAAAGGAGATAAGCATATACTTTTATATACCGTTCACAACAGCGATAAGGAAGAGCAGGCGCTTGCAATCGGCGACGGACTTGAGTACAAAAGTATTTCGGATAAGCCTGTCATCGGAGTAGAGCTGCTTCCGGAGGGCTTTAGCGGAGCGGATTTTCGTGACCCGAAGATTTGGGTAGAGGACGGCGGGTATTCTTGTATAGTGTCGGCGAAAAATTCCAAGGGGCTTGGCAGTGTACTTAAGTTCAGTTCAAAAGATCTGAAAAATTGGGAATACCGAGGCGTACTTTATGAGAATACGGGCGAATACGGCAAGATGTGGGAGTGTCCCGATTTTTTCAAATTGGGAGACAAGTATATACTTGTAGTTTCCGTTATGGAGATGCAGGCAAAAAACAGAGAGTATTTTAACGGACATCAGGTTATATATTTTGTGGGTGCTTATGATAAGGAAAAATCTGAATTTATTCCGGAAGGTAAGGGAATAACTTTGGATTTCGGCTTTGATTATTATGCGCCTCAAACCTTGGATGACAAAGATGAGATTTTATCTCTTGCATGGCTCCATGATTGGGCAAATAATCTAAGTCCCGGCGATGCGAAATGGTGCGGGCAGATGACTTATCCCAGGAGACTTGAGCTGAAGGATAACAGAATTTACCAGCTTCCTTCAAAAAAAATCGAGAAAAGCTACAAGAATGAATATAAAACAAATTTTGTTTTGGAGGCTGATAAGGAGTATTCTGACGGAAACTTAAATTCAAGGCTTGCAAGATTTGATATTGATATATCAAATAAGGATGCCAAAAAGCTTAGGATTTATCTGGCTGCCGACGATAGACACAATTCATTCATTGACCTTGATACGGATAATAAGACTTTGAAGTTTTCGAGAAGATTTTCGGGGCTTTCAAAGGATGCAATAGACGAAAGAAAAATAGATACGGATTTTAAGGACGGAAAGCTCAGTCTCAGTATCTTACTTGACAGATTCAGTGTCGAGATATTTATAAACGGAGGCAAGCAGGTCATAAGTTCAAGAATTTATACCCCTGCACAGGCGGATGAGCTTAGATTTATAGCTGACGGCAAGGTGGAAATAAGTGTTTGTAAAAATGAAATAGCTTAATAAAAAGACGTATATGCAAGATCAAAGCAAGATTGAAATTGTGTATACGTCTTTTATAGATTAAAACTATCTATAGATTAATCTATAGATATAAAGAATTGGTTTGTTGCGGACAGGGGTGCTAATATATTAACATAATCATAAATATAAAATGAGATTTAAAGTAGGGGAAGATATGTATAAAGTAGGCATAGACATAGGCTCAAGTGCGGCTAAGGCGGTAGTTCTTGACGGCGAAAAAATTCATAAAAAAATATTGCTTCCGACAGGCTTTTCAAGCAGGGATACGGCGGATGAAATATATAAACGTCTGGAAGAAGCGGGGATAAACAAAGATAATGCCATATATTCGGCAACAGGCTACGGAAGAATTTCCGTGCCGTATGCGAATAAGACGGTTACGGAAATAAGCTGTCACGGTAAAGGTGCGGATTACCTTTTTAAAGAAGACGGTGTTGTTGTTGATATAGGGGGACAGGACACAAAGGGTATAGTCATCAAAAACGGGAGAGTTATGAAGTTTGTTATGAATGACAAATGCTCGGCAGGAACAGGAAAGTTTATAGAAGTAATGACAAACAGGCTCGGGCTTACCCAAGCGGAACTGTCGGAGCTTGCAAAGCGGGGAAATCCCATAGTTATAAGCTCCATGTGCACGGTGTTTGCGGAGTCGGAGGTTATAAGTCTTATAGGAAAGGGTACCCCGAGAGAGGACATAGCCTTCGGTGTTATTGAATCTGTAGTAAATAAAGTTGTGCAGCTCATAGGACAGCTTAACGGAGATAAGTATTTTCTTACAGGAGGTTTATGCGAAGATGCTTATTTGGCAAAAAGACTGTCTCTTGCTCTGTCAAAGCCTGTTGTAAGTACGGAGCTTGCAAGGTATGCGGGGGCTATAGGGGCGGCACTTCTTGCACAATAAAACAAAAAACAGGAGGGAATTTTAAAATGGCTACACAGGAGTTACCTAAAACATTTGATGAGTTTGTGGAAGCGAGAAAGATGAGTTTTTTGAAGGCGAAGGAGTTTAAGGACAATGGAGGAAAGCTTGCGGGTTGTCTTTGCGCCTATACTCCGCAGGAGGTGCTTGATGCTGCGGATATAGCTACGGTCGGACTTTGCGGTACGAGCGAAGAAAGTATACCGGCGGCGGAAAGTGTACTTCCTAAGAACCTCTGTCCGCTCATAAAGAGTACCTACGGTTCTGCATATTCTCAGAAATGCCCATACACATATTTTTCCGACATTATTATAGGTGAAACCACCTGCGACGGTAAGAAAAAGATGTATGAATTGTTAAATGATATAAAAGATACCTATGTGCTTCATTTGCCTCAAAGTCAGGAAAGAAGCTATGCGGGTGATATTTGGTACGAAGAAATAAAGCTGCTTAAAGAAAAGCTTGAAGAAAAGTTCGGACTTGATATAACGGAGGAAAGCCTGAGAAGAGCGGTACATACAAGAAACGAAATAAGA
This sequence comes from uncultured Lachnospiraceae bacterium, assembly GCA_963522175.1. Lineage (GTDB taxonomy): Bacteria > Bacillota > Clostridia > Lachnospirales > Lachnospiraceae > CAKAHY01. The sequence continues at coordinate 132,276 of CAUQXC010000005.1, read as the reverse complement.
AAGGCTCAGCTTGATATGTATGAGCTTCAGACACTTTGCCCTCCTGCCATGAAGGGGACGGAAATGATGATTTCCTTGCAGCAGTCGGGATTTACTTTCAGCAACGAAGAAAAACTTGCAAATATCAAAAAAAGAGTCGAGGAGGCTAAGAAGGACTACAGTGAAGGCAATTTCAGAGTATCCAAAGATGCAAAGCGTATACTTATAACGGGTTGCCCTTCCGGCGGTCTGATAGAAAAGGTCGGTGCGGTTATAGAAAGAAACGGCGGTGTTATAGTTTGCCTTGACGACTGTTCCGGTGAAAGAACCAATGCCATGATGATAGACGAGGATGCCAATGATATATTAAGGGCGATATCGGACAGATATTTGGCTATAAACTGTTCCGTAATGACTAGCAACAGCGGAAGATTTGAAAATACGAAAAGAATGATTGAGAAGTATAAGGTTGACGGAGTTATAGACGTTGTTTTGCAGGCTTGCCATACATTTAATATAGAATCTTACAGTATGTGTAAGGCTGTCGAAGAAGAGGGTGTGCCTTATATGAAGCTCGAGACGGATTATTCAAAGTCTGACAGCGGACAGATAGAAACGAGAATAGCCGCGTTCATAGAGATGCTCTAGGAGATTGCAAGGTGCTAAGATGTGCTTGACAGCATAAATAAAGTAGTGTAATATTGATGTCGCTTGCTATAAACCATGCGGGTGTGGTGGAATTGGCAGACACGCGAGATTTAGGTTCTCGTGGGCGACCGTGCAGGTTCAAGTCCTGTCACCCGCACTGAAAAAGCCTTGATTTTCAAGGCTTTTTATTTTTTGTGTTGCATTTCGGAGAAATAAGCATTAATGCGGTTACTAAATTCCTTGCTTTGTTCTTCTAAGGTGTGTTGATAAACAATCTTTAAAACTCCATCCGTTGCCCGGAGTGATATCATTTAAGAGCAGTCCACTATAAAGAACCTCGGTAAAATGTTACTCACTTAAAGCGTATAAAAATTCCAAAAAGTCAACAGGTAAAGCTCCATAGTGCATTCTTAAAAAAATATTCCAATGAAGAAAGATTCTAAAGGATGCACCTTTTATAATCCGGGACTCTAAAATCCCGGATTATCGTTCACTAATATTACATGTATTCTGTCCTTGTGACGTGAATATCCGGTAATAAGGAATTGGCAGCAGATAGTATCAGGTGATTTGTAGTCCGAACATTTTCCGTTTACCTTACATGGTGTATTTATGTCAAATCTCTGTGTATTGGCAACTGCCGCCACATTTCGTGCACGTTTCATTGCACTCATGCAGCCTCCCATAGCGATACTGTTGTTTTCAGGAATAAGTTCAAGAGCGATTTTTAATGCCTCTCCCTTAGTACTGTTTGACTAATTATTTTTCAAGCTTTCCGCCCTTTCAAGTGATTTATCTATATTATCACAGCAATTTTCTCTACCGATTTTTTCGATAAATCCCGCTTTTTCCATAACCTTCATAGGCTGTTCGTTCACATGAGACAGTATCAAGCTTATACCTCTTTTTTTACAGAGATTAAGTAATTCTTCCAAAGTCTCCAGTCCTGAAATATCCATTGCCGGAACATTTCTCATACGCAGTACGAGTACATTCCTTCCCTCTTCAAAAACTATATTTGAAAAGCCTGTTGCCGATCCGAAGAAAAGAGCACCGAATATCTCATATACCAAAGTGTTTTCAGGAACCGATTTTAGAGCTTCACCGGCTTTATCATCAGCTGATTTTTCCACCCACCGGCGTATATTTGAAATATCCGACATACGCTTTAAAAATAAAAATGCAGCCAGTATCATACCGAATTTAATAGCCATTACAAGATCGAATAATACAGTTAAAAATAATGTTATCAAAAGAACCGCTGTATCGCTTTTCGGTGCAGTCTTTATTATATTAATTACGTTTCTCCAACCGCTCATATTATAAGCTACCATAATAAGAACGGCTGCCAGACAGCTCATAGGAATAAGTGATGCATATGGCATAAGAAAAACCAATATTAAAACCAAAGTAAAAGCGTGAATCATGCCTGCCACCGGTGTACGCCCGCCGTTTTTTACATTGGCGGCGGTTCTTGCAATAGCACCTGTAGCGGGAATACCGCCCAATAATGCGGACATTATATTTCCTACTCCCTGACCGATAAGCTCCGCATTGGGACTATGATGACCGTCAATCATACCGTCTGAAACCACACAGGATAAAAGAGACTCTATTGCCGCCAATATAGCTATGGTAAATGCGGGCGAAATCATCTGAGAAATCAAAGAAGCGGATATTTCAGGTACTGTAAATGTCGGAAGTCCTGATTTTATTGTATATAAATCCCCTATTGTTTTTACCGGAAGCTTTGCAAAGCTTACAATGGCTGTAGTAACAATGATTGCCGCCAATGAACCCGGTATTTTTTTAGATATCCTCGGCCAAAATATTTGAATCAACAGAGCAAGCATACCTATCATGAATGTCGCTAAAGATAATGTATGAAAGCTTTTGCCCAAAGCAATCATTTTTTCAATAAACTCAGCAGGAACAGCCCTCATTTCCAATCCGAAGAAGTCTTTTATTTGCCCTGCCGCAATACTTACTGCAATGCCGAATGTAAAGCCTATAGTTATTGTTTTAGGTATAAACCTTATAAAATCACCAAGTCGCAATACTCCCATAATAATAAGCATCAGTCCTGCCATGATAGTTGCAACTGTAAGTCCTGCCATCCCATACTGTGCTACTATACCATAGACTATTACAACAAATGCCGCAGTAGGACCGCCGATTTGAACCCTGCTTCCACCTAAAAATGAGATAAAAAATCCTGCTACCACCGCCGTATAAAGTCCCTGTTCGGGATTTACTCCCGATGCGATAGCAAGGGCTATTGATAAAGGCATAGCAATAATTGCAACTATGATTCCCGAAATCAAATCCTTCACAAACTGCTCACTGTTATAATTCTTCAAGGCTGTAAAAATTTTCGGTTTAATATAATCAAAATCCATGTTCCCTCCCCGTATATTCTTCTGAAATATTGTATACCTGCTTAGAATATACCGAAAATTATAATAGCACAGTAAAACTAAAAATTCCATATTTAAGCTTGTAATGCTGCTGCTTTTACAGTTTTACTTTCTACCGGAGGCAAATGATGAAAATAATAACGGTAAATATTTCCGATAGACAATAAATCAGGTTTAGACCTATAATATGATAAGGCTAATCTTAAGATGAAAACAATCAAATAATGCAAAGATATATACAAAATCAAAGGAGAATGGTAATGAGCTATAACGGAATAAAAGAAGATATGAGACTGATAAAAGCGGTGCCGAGCAAAAGGCAGCTTGAATATGAGAATATGGAGTTTTTTTGCTTTATACATTTTACGGTTAATACTTTTACAGGGAGCGAATGGGGGGACGGAAAAGAGCCGGAGTCCGTTTTTAATCCTACACAGTTGGACGCAAGACAATGGGCAAAGACTGCGGCGGATGCCGGAATGAAGGGATTGATTCTTACCTGTAAACATCATGACGGCTTTTGCCTGTGGCCGTCCAAATATACGGAGCATAGTGTAAAAAATTCACCGTATAAGGACGGAAAAGGTGATATTGTCAGAGAAACGGCAGAGGCATGCAAAGAATTCGGACTTAAATTCGGAGTTTACCTTTCTCCTTGGGACAGAAATAACGATAGCTACGGAAAAGGAGTAGAGTATGATGATTATTATGTGAACCAGCTTACGGAACTTCTGACGGAATATGGAGACATATATACAATCTGGCTTGACGGTGCCTGTGGCGAGGGGGCCAACGGCAAGGTTCAAAAATATGATTGGAAACGATACTATAAAGTAATGCGTGAGCTACAGCCGGATGCAGTTATCTCTATTTCGGGTCCCGATGTCAGATGGTGCGGAAATGAAGCCGGAGAGGTTAGGGAAAGCGAGTGGAGCGTTGTTGCAAAGGATATGACGGATCCGACAATTACAGCCGAATTAAGCCAACAGGAGGACAATGAAGAATTTAGAAACAGACCTTTAGATGAGACACAGTCGGATCTCGGAAGCAGGCAGCGCCTTGTAAATGAAAAAGAGCTTGTATGGTATCCAGCGGAAACGGATGTATCCGTCAGACCGGGCTGGTTTTATCATGAAGAGGAAGATGATAAGGTTCGTTCATTTGAAAATCTTAAAGATATTTATTTAAAGTCGGTAGGCGGTAATACAACTTTATTATTAAATATACCGCCTATGAAAAACGGAAAGATACATGAAAAAGATATTGCGACTTTAAAAAAACTTGGTGAATTTATCAGGGATTCATTTAAAAATAATCTTATCAAAGAAGCCGTACTGACTACGAAGCCGGCTCTTGATTGCAGAGGAAACGGACCTGATATGCTTTGCACCGATGATTATGAAACCTACTTTATGAATGAAGAGGGAGAAAATAAACTATCGATTGATATAAATTTTTGTGAAAGTAAAAAACTCAATTATTTAGTATTAAAGGAGGCGATTCCTTTCAGTCAGAGAGTTGAAAAATTTAAAATATATTACGAAGAGAACGGAAATATAAAAGAATACTGTAAGGGAACAACAATAGGTTATAAGAGAATTATAGATCTTAAAGGTCTTTGGACAGATAAACTTATTGTATCTATAGAAGATTCCAGAGTTGCACCTGTGATGTCTTTTGTGGGAGTATATTAATTTTTTGTGTATCATTATTGTATAAAATACGGAAATAAGAAGGGATATGAGTAATGAAGCTTTCATGTAAAAATGCAGACGAAAGAGAAAAACAATTAAAAACAGGTACGGAAATACTTATAAAAGAATGGAATAAAGATGCTGAGAAGCTTGAGATTTTTGTGGAATTTCAGGAAGAAGATGAACTCTTTGTCAAGCGTAATGGAAATAAAATACATATTGTTTGTAAAGAACCGGCGCATTATTACAGGGGTCTGACGCAGATTTTTTGTAACGGGGAAGTATATGAAAATAAAGAAAAAGTGTTTTTTGAGAAAAACGGAGTTATGTTGGATTGCTCGAGAAATGCAGTATTTAGAATGGATAAAGTAAAGTCGATAATTCGTATGTCGGCAAAACTGGGATTAAATGTACTTATGCTTTATACGGAAGATACTTATGAGGTTTCGGAAGAACCTTATTTCGGTATTTATCGCGGAAGATATACAAGAGAGGAAATAAAGGAAATAGATTCGTATGCCTCTATTTTCGGGATTGAGCTTGTTCCGTGTATCCAGACATTGGCGCATTTACATAATGCCCTGAAATGGCAGGGAATGGAAAATATTAAAGATACGGAAGATATTCTTGAGGTGGGGAAAGAAGAAACCTATGTTTTTATTGAGAAATTGCTTCGTTGTGTAAAAGAGGCTTTCTCTACAAGGCGTGTACATCTTGGAATGGATGAGGCTGTATCTTTGGGACTTGGAAACTATCTTAAAAATAACGGGTATGAGAAGAGTTCCGTTTTAATAAAAAAACATTGTCAAAGGGTTATGGATATATGTAAAAAATTAGACCTAAGCCCGATGATATGGAGCGATATGTATATAAGCACCAATACAGGAAAAGCTTATTATGATATTGAGGAGGAGCAGGACTGCTCTTCTTGGGAGAAACCCGAAAAAGAAGTGGGACTTGTATACTGGGACTATTACCATAAAGATACTAAGATATATGAAAAGATGCTTGGTGTTCATAAGCAAATTTCGGATAATGTGATTTTTGCGGGCGGTTCATGGGCATGGAACGGTATGGCTCCTAATCATTCAAAGACTCTTGAGTGTACGATATCGGCGCTTCAAAGCTGTAAGGAATACAAATTAAAAGAAGTATTTTGCACAGTATGGCTTGATAACGGTGCGGAGACACCTATAGACAGCGCTTTACCGGGAATTGCCCTCTTTGCATACTTAGGTTTTCACCAAAGCTATAACAGCGAAGAATTTGCGGCGGAATTTAAAAATTGTACAGACGGATATTTAGAGGATTTTATGGCCTTGGATAAATTTGACTCATTATTTTCAAACGGAAAATCCAATCAGGCTGCGGACAATCCGGCCAAATATTTGTTGTATCAGGATCCTTTAACAGGAATATTTGATTATCATATAAAGGAGTCGGGTGTTGATACAAAGAAATATTATAGTGATTTAAAGATAAAAATCGGGGAATGTGCAGCACGCTGCGATAAATATTCTAAACTGTTTTTATATTATGAAAAACTTGCGGAAGTATTGTCCGGGAAAGCGGACTTGGGCGTAAGATTAAAAGCTTTATATGAAACAAAGGATTTGTCTGCACTTAGAAAAATCTGCGAGTATGAAATTCCGAGTACAATAGACAGCTTGAAAAAAATGAAAATTCTCAGAGAAGAACTATGGATGTATGATTCAAAGCCATGGGGATATGAGTTGATGGATATAAAAATAGGCGGAGTAATCACACGTTTAGAGAGTACTAAAAAAAGAGTTACAGATTATGTAAATGGTGAATTGGCTTCTTTGGAAGAACTGGAACACGAGAGATTGCCGTATTTTGCGGAAAAAGCGGCTAAACGTGAGAATTGTTGGAACCGGATTATCAGTGCTTGCGATTTAGTAGACACAATATAAAAAGCATTATATACCAAACTATGTAAAATATTGTATAATCAATAAAATATAGAAAATTACCGCTATCCGCTGTTTATTTAAGGAAACATGAAAACAAAGTCATAGGGTAAATAGAGGGGGTAAAGATGTATAAAGTTTTATTTGCTGAAGATGAACTGTTGGTAAGATTGGGTTTGCAAACATCTATTCCATGGAATAAGTATGAAATGGAAGTTGTTGCATTGGCGGAAAACGGCTTGGAAGCATATCGATTGTTTGAAGAGTTTCATCCCGATATACTCATAACAGATCTGAGGATGGAAGGAATGGACGGTCTCGAACTGGTTAAAAAAGTAAGAGAGATTGATAAAGCATGTGCAATTGTAGTCATTTCCTGTCTGAATGATTTTGAGACACTAAGAAAATTGATTCCTTATAATATAAATGCCTATGTTCTAAAGGCGAGTATCAGTATAGATGAAGTATGCGGTGTACTGGCTCGGACAAAAAGCTATCTGAAAAGTATCGGCAGGAAAGCCGAAAAAAATACACAGGATTCGGAAAAACTTGAAGAAAAGATATCAAAATATCTTACGGGAGATGTAAGCGACAATATAGAAGAAAATTTAGATTTTCTTCTATATTTATTATTGTTCAGTCTTGAAGATGAGAATAAAGATAAAATCAATAATCTGGCGATGGAGTTTATATTTGAACTGGTAAATCGTCAGATTCCCGGGGAAATCTTGGTGCCTCTAAAGGATAAGGAATTTTGCGTTTTTTATAAAAGTAGCGAAAAAAATATGGAGGAGAGGATAAAGAGAATCAATAATTCCATAGGAGATTTTTTGGGGGTTCGATTTAAAATTATTCATAGCAGACGTAGGGAAGATGAAAGCTTAAAGGACTGGTTTGATAGGGCTTATGTCCAACAATATGAGATAAATATAGGTGAAAACAGCGGTAAAGCATTAATTCAAAAATCGATTGAATATATGCAGGCTCATTACAGAGAAAGCTTGAGCTTAACAGATATTTCCCGTACCATAGGGCTTTCCGTAAGCTATTTTTCGTATCTTTTCAAACAGGAAACCGGAAAAAATTATATTGAATACCTAAATGAAATCAGACTTTTAGCAACAATGAGAGATTTAAAAAATACGGATGAAAAGATAGTGGTAGTTGCGCAAAAGCATGGATTTCAGAATCTGGAGTATTTTTCCAGATATTTCAAAAAGAAGACAGGAGAGTCGCCGGCACGATGGAGAAAATTAAACCGATAAAGCATTTGAACTGGAGACAAAAGGTTTTAATATCGATTCTTGGAAGCTTTATAATCATTATGAGCTTTCTGTTTTATATAACTTACCATTATTTTGTGAAAAAGGTGGAAGCGGGAAATGAAAAGGTGGTTTTGCTGAATTTTAAACAGGCGGAAAAGGATTTAGAAAATATTTTGAAAAATTCGGAGCTGTCTTTGAACAAATATGCGGCTTCGGATCTTGTTTGGAAATTCGGATATGAATATCCCGAGACGGAAATAGAAGAGAGCAAATTAAAGATGAGAATTTCCGAAAGTTTTCATTCTGAAATGCTTGTAAACAGAGAAATTGCTGCCCTCGGCATTTTAAAGGGTAAGGGCAAGGGTATTGTGTCTTCGGCTGTAGGGAAAAATCGTACCGGTGATACCGATATAAGAGGGAAAACTCTGAATGTTTTGCAGGAGGCAAAGGAGAAATATCCCTATACCGTCTGGATAGCAAGCGGGGAGCTTGAACTTAATGATTTAAGCCCTTTTAAAGTAATGACTCAGACACCGTCCTTGGTCGGAATAAAGGCGGTAGGTGAAAATGCGGATTTAAAAGAGGAAAGCTTTCTTTTTGTTGCAGTAGATGAAAAAAATATCCAAAGTACATACAGACCGGTTGCTTTCAGCGGTAGCAGGGCGGTACTGGTAGACAAAAAAGGTCAAATAATTTCAGATACCGACAAGAGTATGTTGGGGAAGACATATTACAAGGGACCGGATACCCAGAATATCGAATATTTGCTTGGATTTTACGGGTGGAAATTATGTGATATGATTCCCAAGGAAGAATATTTAAAAGATGCAAATGAAATCAGAAACTTTGGGCTTGTCGTGATCATATCGGCACTTATTGCAACGATAGCGGTAGCGCTTGTTTGGAGCAGAAAATATACCAAGCCCATCGAATTACTTATGGAAAATATGCATCATGTAAAAAGGCAGGAATTTGATATTGAGAGACCGGGAAAGCTTGGCTGGGAAGAATTGGATCAATTAAATGAAGAATTATATTCCACAGCGCAAAGTATTAAAGAGTATATAGAAAGATTAAAGCAGGTTGAACTTGAAAAAAGAAGAGAGGAGCTTATGGCACTTCAATACCAGATGAATCCTCACTTTTTGTTGAATTCTTTGAATTCTATAAGATGGATGGCGATGATGACCAATAACACGATAGTTGCGGATACATTGGTAAGGCTTGGAAAAATCATTACACCTGTACTCAGAAACCCGAGTTTAACATGGAAAGTAAAAAATGAAGTGGAGTTTTTGGAAAACTATGCCGCTATGATGCAGTTAAGATATGGCCACGATATGGAATATAAAATGAACTGTGAAAAAGCATTGTACGAGATAGAGTTTCCGAGGTTTATCTTGCAGCCGCTAATCGAAAACTGCTTTGTTCACGGAAGCAGTCAGGAGGAAGTACGCACTATAGAGGTAGTAATAAAATGTAGCGACTGTATGGATGTAAAGGTAATAAACAGCGGTGTATTTTTGAATGAAGAAGAGCTTAATCAGATACGAAATAAAATGAGATCACCGCTAACTTCGGATCATATAGGACTTGCAAATGTGTCAAAGCGTTTAGAATTATTATATGGAGATCAGGGGGATATATCTGTTGAAACGGATCCTGAAACGGGACTGATTGTACATATACGCTTTCGGAAATATGTGGAAGTGCTGAATAAAGAATGATTTAATATAGAGAAAATTGTTAAATATTAGAGTAAAAAAAGAAATTTGACATATTTTATGGTACAAAATATAAAATCATAAAATATGTCAAATTTTTGTGTAAAAAAATAAAAAAACAACAAAATAGTTAAACGACAAATAATATAGAACATTTAATAGAAATACCTATCATGATAGTATAAGTATACCTTAAGTGAAATATTTTTAGAGAACGGGAGGGTAAAGTATATGAAATTAAAAAAATTAATGGCGCTTTTAGGTGTAGCGGTATTAACCACATCATCTTTGGCAGGATGTGGAGCAGGTAAGGGCGGAACTACGTCCGAGAGCAAAACGGCTGCAGACGGTGCAAAAGGAAACGATACGTCCGAGCATGTTGATATTACCATCGGAGGTTTATCCTTATCGGATTCTTCTACAGGTGCGTGGCCTACAGAAGTAATCAAAGCGGTTGAAGAGAAGTTTAACTGTACAATTACAACAAAAGCTTATGATCAGGAAAGCTTAAATCTTGATTTGTCCGGAGGAAATACCTGCGATATCGTACAGATTTCAGACGGCAATATTGAAGGTGTGTTAAAAGGAAAGCATGCGGTGAATCTTGTGGATTATAAGAATATTGCACCAAACATTTTCTCGGACGGAATGGATTATAGAAATAAAATAATGCAGAAATTCAAAGGTGATAACGGTGAGTCGCAGTATTTTGTTACGCCGAGAGTGGTTTCCGAAGATTATGCAAAGAGCTACGGTTCTGTAATTCAATACGGTTATGTTGTGCGTTGGGATCTCTACAAGCAGATAGGATGCCCTGCAATCACTAATGATGATGAGTACATTGAAGCATTGAAAAAAATGAAAGAGATTTATCCGAAGACGGAGGACGGAGCGGAGACATATGCCATGAGTGCATATAATGATGCGGATCTTCATACATATTTCTTTAAGGGATGCCTTGGAGAAGGATATTTGAATCTTGAGGACGGACTTTATGTTCAGGATGCACAGACAAATGACCTTGTAGTCGATGTGTATGACAAGGACGAAAATGTTAAAACACCTTTCTGGTCGGGTGTAGAGTTCTATAATAAGCTTTATAGAGCCGGATTATTGGATCCTGATAACTTTATTACAAAGGGAGAAGACCTTACGGAAAAATATACAAAGGGACAGTATATCGGAGGAACCGTAAACTGGTACTTTGGAACATATAACAGTAACAACAAGGGAACTGATAAAGAATATGTTGTTTTACCTTCAAAATTGGGTTGGGTAAATGAGCAAAACAGAGCAGGTTGGACAGGAAAATACTTGTTTGTATCTTCTCATTCTCCAAATGTTGAGCGTGCCGTTATGGTTCTTGATTATTTACAGAGCGGAGAATTTTCAAGAAGCTCGGATTCAGGTGTTGAAGGACGCTGGGAGAAGGGTTCAGACGGAAAGCCGCATTTAACAGCAGATACTATAAGCATGAAGGTTGACGGAAACCGTGCCGAGGAGTGGAAGACAAGCGGAATCAGCGATTCCAGAGTGGATAACCTTATTGGATGGGATTACAACAATGTTTTGGCTGACGGTGGAAGAGTAAACCTCTGGAACGATGAAGATGTAATGAAGGACAGTCTTACTGCAGCTGAGCAGGAGATTTGCGAACAATTTAACATTTCATTACCGAGTGATCTTTTAAAGAACGGCGTTGAAAAGGGTACTAATATGGATCTTAGTAATTCGGATTCTACAATCCGTATGTGCCTTGAGACAATTCCTAAGAATATTGTGCGTATAGACAGCAACTGTATTGAGATTACAAAGAATGCATTACCGGGACTTATACAGGCAGATTCCGATGAGGCATTTGCTTCGGCAAAAGAGGCGTTGTTGCAACAGCTTTCCGATGCAAGCGTAAAAGAATCTATTGATTGGTGGCAGAAGGCATGGGATACTTCCAAGAGCGCAATCGAGAGTTTAGAGAACAAATAAAAACGAAAGGAGCATGTTTATGAACGGAAAGAAGGGATTTGTGAAAAGCGGGTCAAAAGACTATAAGTTGCTTTGGATGGCAATGCCTTTTATCACAATAGTCTTTTTGTTTAGCTATGTTCCGATTTTTGGATGGATTTATTCATTCTTTGATTATGTTCCGGGAGTAAGTGTCTTCGAATGTGATTTTGTGGGACTTGAGTATTTTAAGCTGATTTTAAAAGATGATAATGTTTTAAGGTCATTAAAGAATACTTTCATTTTCGCAGTTATCAATATATGTTTGACACCGATACCTATGCTTTTGGCAATTTTGTTAAATGAGCTGAGGAACGGTCCTGTCAAAAAATTTGTACAGACATTTACAACACTTCCTAACTTTATAAGCTGGGTAATTATTTTCTCTCTTGCAACAGCACTCTTTGCATCGGACGGAATCGTAACCGAGCTTGCAATAAAGCTTGGATTTGGAGACGCATCCAAATCATTACTCGGATCTAATGAAGCGGTGTACCTGTTTCAGACATTTTTGGCACAGTGGAAGACTTTAGGATGGAACTCTATCATTTATATGGCTGCCATTTCGGGAATCGATCAGGAGCAATATGAAGCGGCAAGAGTAGACGGAGCGGGGCATTTTAAGTGTGCCATTCATGTTACATTGCCTGCAATGATGGAGACTTTCGTAGTCCTGTTTATACTGAACATCGGTAATTTCTTAAATACCGGATATGAGCAGTATCTTCTTTTTAAGAACTCATTAACGGCACCTAACATTGAAGTATTGGATTTGTATACTTATAGGATAGGTCTTCAAAATATGGATTACTCTTACGGTGTTGCCATCAGTGTCGTAAAATCGATTGTAAGTATAACATTGGTTTTAACGGCTAATATGGTGGCAAGGAGGATAAGAGGCAAGGCGGTTATTTAAGGGGGTATTATGGATAAGAATAAGATGAAAATTTCCGTATCAAGAAAAGCATTTTTAGTATTTGACTATTGTCTTATGATACTGCTTGCGCTGGTGTGTATTTATCCGTTTTGGTATGTGTTTTGCTATTCGCTGAGTGATACGACGGCGGCATCCGTAACTACACCTGTGCTGTTGCCGAGCGGCTTTACGTTAAGTAATTATAAAGAAATCTTTATGCTGAAAGGATTTTTCCCGGCACTTTTAATGTCTGTGCTGAGAACTGTGGTAGGAACGGTGGTATCGGTATTTTCATGCTCTTTCCTCGCATATCTTTTTACAAAGGAGAAGATGCCGGGAAGAAAGATTTTATACCGATTTGTAGTATTTACCATGTATATAAGCGGAGGCATGATCGCAACATATATTGTAATGAAAGCGTACGGCTTGTTAAATTCTTTCCTCGCTTATATTTTACCTACAATAATTTCGGCATATAACATAATTTTGATAAAGACATATATAGAGCAGCTTCCGAGAGAGCTTGAAGAATCTGCAAGCTTGGACGGAGCGGGATATATAACTTGCTTTTTCAAAATCATTCTACCGCTTTGCAAACCGATTATAGCGGCGGTTGCGGTATTTGTAGCGGTTGGACAGTGGAATTCATGGTTTGATAATCATATCTATACAAGAGCAAATGAGTCTCTGACAACATTACAGTATTTATTATATAATTACCTCAATGAGGCGCAAAGGCTTGCGGAGCAGTTGAAAACAGCATCAAGCGGTGCGGATATGACAAAGGCAATGGCGGGAATTTCGCCCAAAGGAATCAGAATGACAATCACGGTGTTGGCATCATTACCTATTTTTGCATTATATCCGTTTATGCAGAAGTATTTCTCAAAAGGAATTATGGTTGGTGCGGTCAAAGGATAAAAGAGGGGCTGTCGGGAAGCAAGTAAATCCGGTCCCTACAGCATAAAATATAAATATCCCGGCAGGTACAAGGCTTTTCGGCTTTGTGGCTTGTCAGGATATTTTATTTGAATTCCACATAATTGCTTATTGAGTTTCCGAGGTATTGATAAGAATATCTTCGTTTATATACACCGAATTACCGTTCCGGTCCAGAATTTCAATGAATTCATTTTTGCGCTGAATACCGTTATATTCTTTTGTTTCTGATTTGAAAATTATAGTATATCCTTCTTTGAGAGTAATATTTGAAGCCGAATAATACCGGTATCCTGCAACAATGTTGATTATCCGATTTTCAACGTCTTCATTTTCTTGCAGGCTGATTTCTTTTTTTTTCGTTTAAGGGTAGTTTGCTGATTGTTGGTGTACCCCAAGCAGAATTTATGTTTGCTTCAGTTTGAGGGAGAATCCAAATATCTGCTTCATTTACTTCGTTTAAAAAAGTGACATTGATTTGTGGAATAATGAGGAAAGAGGCTTTCCCTGAGGAAATAAGGCTCTAAACTTAGGGACAAAAAAGAGGGACGGTATCCGCCCTCTATTTCAACCTTTTAAAATCATAAGTTCCTTTTACAACACTTGAAAAATATTTTCCGTGAGAAGGTGCACACATGAGGTTGTTATAAACACGTTCGGGAACATTGAGATAGGCAAAAACCTGTCCGTTCGGAAACTGTATATATAAGGTCTCGTTTTCATAACCTACAGAGGAAATTGTCATTGAAGCAACCCTTGTCATTTGCATATTCGTTCTCCTTTCATGGGCACGTATTCGTTATGCGAATTATTTTAAATGTAAAGGGGGCGGAAAGTAAAGGGTTTAAAGCACGGATTAATCCAAAAGTCATTATAAAATAAGACATATAAGAGAAAATACAAAAACATTACGAAAATATTTAGTTTAACAAGGATAGAAAGAGTTTTACTATCCTTGTTTTCTTGCATATATGGCGAATATACATTAAAATGGTGTAACAAACAAAAATAAGAAAAGGAAGACTATGGAATTATATAAATTAATGCTTGTGGATGACGAAGAAGAAGTCAGGACGAGCATAATAAAACAGTTGGACTGGGAAAAATTAGGTTTTAAGGTAGTTGCGGATGCCGAAAACGGTGAAGATGCCTTGGAAAAAATAGATATATATGAACCCGATGTAATAATGACCGATATAAGAATGCCTTATATGGACGGTCTTACCTTGATAAGTCGTGTACATTCAAAGTATCCGACAATCAAGTTTATAATATTTTCGGGTTTTGATGACTTTGAATACGCCAAGGAGGCTATAGGGCTGGGGGTCAGCGAATATATTCTTAAACCTATAAACAGTGAAGAGTTAAGCGAAATTTTTTCTAAAATAAAGAAAAAGCTTGATACGGAGATTGAGGTAAGGCGCGATATAGCAAGATTGAGGGAAAACTATATGGCAAACTTACCCTTGTTGAAGAGCCAATTCTTGAATAACCTGCTGAATTCTAAATTAAGTTCTTCGGAGATAGAGCTGAGACTTAAGGAATACGATATAGACCTTGCGAGGGCAAAAAAATACTGGGTAGCTTGTATAGATATAGAATATGACAAGATGAGCATTAATCCTAATTTGGGCTTGCAAAAAGAACTTGTGGCGCTCTCCGTAATAAATCTTCTTGAAGATAAAATAGGGGAATATTACAGGTGCAGCGTATTTAACTCCCTTACGGATACGAGAATACTTGCAATCATAGCTACCGATGAGGCTAAAAAGGATATTGAGCTTATAGATGTTCTGCGTGCGGTTTGCAAGGAATGTACAAGGATTTTGGGTGTAAGCATAAGCATAGGACTGGGAGACACAAGAAAGAGTATAGATGATTTAAGTGCCTCTTACGATGCCGCGCTTGATGCTCTCGGATATAAGCAGATTATAGGTATAGGAGAACCTATATACATAAAGGACGTAGAGCCGCAAAGTGCGGGAGTGCTTTATTTTGATGATAAAGAGGATGAAGAACTCAGTTCGGCTATAAAATTCGGTCCCGAGGAAAGGATAGACGAGCTTATTGGCGAAATAACGCAGAAGCTTATAAATGCGAAGGTACACTCAAGACAGCAGCAGGCATATATATTGAG
Source organism: uncultured Lachnospiraceae bacterium (assembly GCA_963522175.1). Lineage (GTDB taxonomy): Bacteria > Bacillota > Clostridia > Lachnospirales > Lachnospiraceae > CAKAHY01. The sequence goes on along the minus strand of CAUQXC010000005.1, from coordinate 116,625 downwards.
CGTAATTACCGTTATTATAAGGCTTACGCAGCAGTATGAAATAAGCTTAAGCAATCTTTCCGACAATTCGGGAGAATATATGGATATAATCGAGAAGATAAAGGGAGTGGACGAGTTTAAGGTATGGCTTGAGGAAACCTGTCCGAGCCTGTATTTGAGTATAAGAGAAAAAAGAGATAATACCGGCAAGAAGGTTATAGCGGATGCAAAAGCATATATTATGGAAAATTATACCAATGAAGAGTTGTCCGTTGAGCTTATATGTAAATATCTGCATATGTCTACAGCCTACTTTTCCACGCTCTTTAAAAAAGAGGTGGGGCAGACGTGCATAGCCTACATAACTCAGTTAAGGCTTAACAAAGCTATAGAACTTTTGAATACAACGGATTATAAAACATATATGATTGCCAATATGGTAGGCTATACCGAACAAAATTATTTCAGCTATGTATTTAAGAAAAAATACGGTGTATCACCGAGTAAATACAGGAACAGGGCGGATAAACAGGATTAGTCATGAATAAAAAAAGCAGACTCAGTATAGGAAACTCCATCTTTGTATATTTTACCGTAACTGCGGTTGTAGCCGTAGTATTTATAAGTCTTGCAATGTACGGAAGATTGTCGGGGCAACTTTTGGGGAGTGTAAAAGAGGAAAACGAGAATCTGGTAAATCAGGTAAATGTTTCCATAGACAGACATTTAAGGAATATTATGAAGCTCTCCGATTCCATATATTATAATGTAATAAAAAAAACGGATATAACTTCAAAGTCCATAGACAGAGATATAACACTTTTATACGACAACAATAAGGATACAGTGGAAAATATAGCTTTATTCTCAGCCGACGGAGATATGCTTTTAAGCGTGCCTGCCGCAAGGATGAGGAGTGACAGCAAAATAAGCGATGAGAAATGGTTTGCGGACAGCTTGACGAAAAATGACAGTATATATTTTTCGAAACCGCATGTACAGGATATTTTTGTAAGAAATGAAAACAATTATAAGTGGGTCATAAGCCTTGCGAGAGCCGTAGAAATAAACAGAGACGGTCAAAGCGAGCAGGCTCTGCTTTTGATGGATATAAAGTATTCCGGCATAGCCCATCTGATGGATAATATATCTTACGGAAGCGGTTCGTACATATATATGGTGGATGCCGGCGGAGATCTTATATATCATCCGAAGCTTCAGCTTATATACTCCGGGGTGGAAAAGGAAAATAACGAAAAGGTGAATGCTTATCTTGACGGAATAAACGACGAGTATTTTAACGGGGTAAAAAGAAGCGTTGTAGTAAAAACCGTCGGCTACACGGGTTGGAGAGTTGTCGGAGTAACTACGGATAAGGGGCTTACGCTCAACAATGTAAAAACAAAGCTATTTATGATATTCATAATAGCTTGTATAATTTTTACGGTATCCGTTATAAATGCTTATATTTCATCCATCATAACGGAACCTATAAAGGAACTTGAAAAGTCGGTAAACGACTTGGAAACCGGAAATATGGACAGCGATATATATATAGGAGGTTCTTATGAAATCATGCACCTCGGTACATCCATAAAGAATATGTCGGCAAAGATAAAGGAGCTTATGAATGCGATAGTTGTGGAGCATGAAGCCAAAAGAAAGAGCGAATTTGAAACCCTGCAATCTCAGATAAATCCGCACTTTTTATATAATACCTTGGATATTATAGTATGGATGATAGAAAACGAGAAAAAATCCGAGGCTGTAAAGGTAGTTACATCGCTTGCAAGATTTTTCAGGATTTCTCTCAGCAAGGGAAAGAATATTATAAGCATAAGAAATGAGCTGGAGCACGTAAGAAACTATCTTACGATACAGCAGATGCGTTTTAAAAATAAGTTCAACTATGAGATAAAAGCACCGGAAGAGCTTTTGGAGTATGCATCTTTAAAGCTTATGCTACAGCCTTTGGTTGAAAATTCCATATATCACGGAATGGAATTTATGGACGGTGACGGAATGATAGGCATAGAGATAGAGGAGCTTGGTGATAATATTTGCTTCACCGTTTCGGATAACGGTCTGGGAATGACCGAAGAACAGCTAAAAGCCCTTTTATCGGGCGAAAAAGTCGGTAACAGTAAAAAAGGATCCGGTATAGGGGTGAAAAATGTAAACGAAAGAATAAAGCTTTACTTCGGAACGGAGTACGGCTTAAGTATAGAATCGGAGCCGGATGAGGGAACAAAGGTAAGGCTGATTTTGCCGAAGAGAAGTACGGAGGTGAACGGTGAGTAAGAAAAGCGTTTTGGTTTGGCTTGCGGGTGCTCTTGTTCTGACTCTTTTGTATCTGATGTCATCAACAAATCTTATATTAAAGGATGATATCAGACCGGTGTATCAGGTTTCCGTGATACTGCGGGATACGGGCGACGAGTATTACGATAATTTCAAAAAGGGTGTGGAGAAAGCCGCGGGTGAATTTAATGTTGATACAAATATACTCAGTATGTATGAGTTGAGCAATAAAAATCTTCAAAGAACCATGATAGAAGGCGAGATGGAAAAAGGTGCCAACGCTGTAGTGATAGAGCCGAATGCACAGATTAAACCTAAGGAAGAAATGCAGAATCTGTCTTTTGTTGTAATAGGAGATGAGAATTATGTTTTTGAGCATTCCACCATAAAAGTGGACTATTCCGAAGCAACGAGAGAAATTGCGCAAAAAATAAGTGAAAGACATAAGGATATTAAAAGAATCTATGTTTTTTCCGAGGGTATAAACAATTATTCAAATAAGACCGTTTATAAGGCTTTTACCAAGTGCTTTGAGACCTATCCTACGGAAATTATTTTTGTGGACTTAAAAGAAAACGAAAATTATCTGACTGAACTATTAAGGTCCGCGGAGAGCTTGGAGGAAAGCGTTCTTTTCGGTACCGATAAGCACAGTTTTACCGCTGTTGCGAAATTTTTGGAGGAAAATAAGGAAGATGTTCATGCGGCAGGTTTATACGGAATAGGAGCGAGTAATTATCTTTTAAATAAGCTTGATGAAGGAATTGTTTCGGGAATTGAGACATGGGATGAATACAGGCTCGGATATATGAGTATAAAGTTCGCCGTGGATATGATTAAAAATAAGATACATAATGAAGAGTATGAAATTGAATCTATATTTATAGACGGCAATAACTTGAAAGAAGAGGATACGCTTAGAATATTGTATCCTATAGAATAGAGGTGAGGGAATGAAAAATGTACAAAAGCTTCCCGCCTTGACAATAGGCTATATAGTGTTTTTGTTGGTCTTGATTATTGTTATAGGCAATTATAAAAAGGAAGCAAAAAACGAGAAAAAATCGGTGAAAATAGGTGTGTCTCTGTATAAGGGCGACGATATATTTATATCCGACTTAAGTAAAGAAATAGAAAGTTATGCGAAGGAATTTGAAAGACAAAACGATATAAAAGTAAATCTTGAAATCGTGAATGCAAGAGGAGATCAGGCGGTTCAGGACAGACAGATAGAAAGGTTTGTTTCTCTCAATTATGATGCTTTGTGTGTAAATCCCGTTGAAAGGACGGACGTTTCCAATATCATAGATATATGCATGCAAAAGGATATACCTTTGGTATTTTTTAACAGGAAACCGGCGGCGGACGATATGAACAGATACACCAAGCTGTATTACATAGGTACGGATCCTAAGGAGGAAGCGGTAAAACAGGGAAGAATGCTTGTGGAGCTTTATAAGGAACAGCCGTCGGTGCTGGATCTCAACAATGACGGAAGAATAGATTATGTTCTTTTAGAGGGAGAGGCCAGCCATCAGGATTCTTTGATAAGGACTAAATGGACGGTTAAGACCTTGCAGGACGAAGGAGTTCCTATAAATAAAATAGCCGGAGGAGTGGCAAATTGGGACAGATCCCAAGGATCCGCTCTCATGGAAAAATGGATAGAAGAATACGGTGATACTATAGAACTGGTTATTTCAAACAACGACGATATGGCTCTTGGAGCTTTGGAGGCTATAGAGAGAAGGCAGTATCAAAAGGCGGTGAAGGTTGTAGGAATAGACGGCATACCTCAGGCTATAGAGGCAATCAAAAAATCAAGAATGTACGGAACCGTTGCCAATGAAATAAATAACTATGCCAAATCGCTTGTAGATATTGCGATTTATAGCGCCGTGGGAAAGGAATTGCCCGAATATTTGGAGAAAGGACTTGAAGAGGGCAAGTATTATAATATAGATCAGAAAGCGGTAACCATAGAAAATGTAAAATAATTTCTTGGTAAGAGGAAAAAAAATCACTAACTTTACAAAAAAAAATATATGGAAATATGTACGATAAAAGAATAGAATATGAACATAAAACTTATGGAAATAAGTAAATGAAAAAAATATATTTAAAAAAAATCGGAGGTAATCAGTATTATGAGATTGATTAAAAAAGTATTGGCGGCTACATTAGTTTCAGCTATGGCTTTTTCTATGAGCGCATGTTCATCACAGCCTGCAGAAACAACGGCAGCGAAGGAAGAAGTAACAACAGCGGCAGAGTCAAAGGCGGAGTCAGTAGCTGAAGAAGCAAAAGAGAGCACAGGCAAGAAGGACCTCAGCGAGGTAAAGGTAGGTATTTCAATCTACAAGTTTGATGACAACTTCATGACCTTATATCGTCAGGAATTGGAGAGATACCTTATAGAGCAGGGATTCAAGAAAGAGAACATCATCATTCAGGACGGTAAGAACGATCAGGCTGAGCAGACAAACCAGATCAAGAACTTCATCGCAAGCAAGGTTGACGTTATGATCCTTAACTTGGTTCAGGCTTCATCAGCTCCTACAATAACAAAAGAAGCTAATGATGCAGGTATCCCTGTAGTATATATCAACAGAGAGCCGGATGCTTCCGAAATCGAGAGATGGGGAAAAGAGAAGATTAAAGCTACTTATGTAGGTGCAGATGCAAGACAGTCAGGTAAATTCCAGGGCGAGATGATAGCAGAGCTTCCTAACAAGGGTGATGTGAACGGCGACGGAAAAGTAAGCTACATCATGATTCAGGGTGACCCTGAGAACGTAGATGCTCAGTACAGAACAGAGTTCTCTGTTAAGGCTCTTGAAGAAGCGGGTATGAAGACGGAGCAGCTTTTAATGCAAAGGGGTGACTGGGATCAGGCAAAAGGACAGCAAATCACACAGGATGCTTTAACACAGTTCGGTGACAAGGTAGAGGTTGTATTCTCAAATAACGACTCAATGGCACTCGGTGCATTGCAGGCAATAAACGCTGCAAACAGAAAAGTAGGCGAAGATATCTATATAGTAGGTGTTGACGCTCTTGCAGAGGTTTGCCAGAACGTAGCTGACGGTAAGATGACAGGTACAGTATTTAACGATTTCCTTAGCCAGGCTCATACAGCAGGTGATGCTGCTATAGGCTTCGTAAGCGGCGAAGATGTTGAGACAAAGATCGGCGTTGACTATGTAAAGGTTACAAAGGACAAGGCTGCAGAAGTTCTTGAATTAGTTAAATAATTAGGGCTTAAGAATAAGACAGAAAGATAATATTAAAATGTCGGGTGTGTCTAATACTAGGCACGCCCGATTTTTGGAAGGAGAATAAGGATGGCTGAAAATTACAGATTGCAGATGAGCGGTGTATCCAAAAGCTTCCCGGGAGTAAAGGCGCTTGACAATATACATCTGAATGTAAGGCCCGGTACGGTGCATGCACTTATGGGAGAAAACGGTGCAGGCAAATCAACACTTATGAAGTGCCTGTTCGGTATATATAAAATGGATACCGGAGAGGTTACTGTTGACGGAAATAAAGTACATATACTTAATCCGGAGGATGCTCTTAAAAAGGGTCTTGCGATGGTTCATCAGGAATTGCAACCTGTACCGGAAAGAAGCATTGCGGAAAATATGTATCTCGGCAGATACCCTATGAAAGGGGTGGGACCGTTCAAAATGGTAGATCATGCCAAGATGAATGCGGAAACAAAAAAATGGCTTGCAGAAGTAAAAATGGATTTTAATCCTAAAGCTTTGCTCGGGACACTTTCCATATCTCAAATGCAGTCTGTCGAAATTGCAAAGGCGGTATCACAGGGTGCAAATATCATAATACTGGATGAGCCGACTTCATCACTTACAGATAATGAGGTTGAAGGACTTTTCAAAATAATAAGAGACTTGCGTAGTCGTGGAGTTTCGCTTATCTACATTTCGCACAAAATGGCGGAGATAAGGGAAATAGCCGATGAAATAACAATAATGCGTGACGGAACCTATGTAGGTACATGGGATATGAAAGATATAAGCGATGCCGAAATCATTAAGCAGATGGTCGGACGTGAGCTTTCAAATATTTATCCGGAAAGAGGAGAGGTAAATCTCGGAGAGCCGGTACTTGAAGTTGAGGGACTTACAAGCATACATGACAATTCGTTCAAGGAGTGCAGCTTCAAGCTTAGAAGGGGAGAAATAATAGGTTTCGGCGGTTTGGTCGGAGCACAGAGATCCGAGCTTATGGAAGCGATTTTCGGACTCAGGGGAGTAAAAAGCGGAGAAGTAAAAGTGGCCGGTAAAGCAACAAAGATTTCAAGACCGGCAGATGCTATAAACAGCGGTATAGGAATGATTACAGAGGACAGAAGAGGAACGGGTATACTGGGATGTTTATCTATTTCTGACAATGTCGCAATATCTTCATTGGGACATTATCTCGATTTCGGAGTTTCTTTGAATCATAAAAAGATTAACAAGGTTGTTGATGATAATGTTGCAAAACTTAGAATAAAAACACCTAGTAATAAAACACACATACAGTCTTTGTCGGGCGGTAACCAGCAAAAGGTTATTATCTCAAGATGGCTTGCAAATAATCCGGATGTTCTTATCATGGATGAGCCTACAAGAGGTATAGACGTCGGAGCGAAGTATGAGATATATCAGATTATGCTTGATCTTGCGAGAGCGGGCAAGGGTATTATAATGATTTCTTCGGAAATGCCTGAACTGATAGGTATGTCGGACAGGATCATGGTTATGTGTAACGGAAGAATTACGGGTGAGCTTAATAAAGATGAAGCTACTCAGGAGAATATAATGAGTTTGGCTACCAAATTTAAGTAAGGAGGATTTTAAAAAATGTCAGAAACTAAAACAGCAACGGTTAAACCTGACTTAGACATTAAAAAATTACTATTGGATAACGGTATTATTATCGTACTCTTAATATTAGTGTTGATAACAGGTGTTTTAAAGGACAATTTCTTTTCACTTGATAACTTGAAAAATATATCTGTTAATGCGGCAGCTCGTGTTATTATCGCCTTCGGTGTTTCGGGTTGTCTTATAACAAAGGGTACCGACCTCTCTGCAGGTCGTGTGGTAGGTCTTGCTTCATGTATAGCAGGTACCTTGTTGCAGACTCTTGATTATTCGGCAAGATTTTATCCTAATCTTCCGCAGCTTAACATTGCCGTTGTTTTACTTATAACAGTGGCTATATGTGCGGTATTCGGTCTTATAAACGGCTGGATAATAGCGTATTTGAATGTACCGGCCTTTATCGGTACTCTCGGTATGCAGCTTGTAGTTTACGGTATTTGTCTTGTTTACACAAATGCAACTCCTATCGGCGGTTTCAGACCTGATTACACAAATGTTGCAAACGGTGCACTTTGGCATGTTCCTTATCTTTTCATCATTGCTTTGGTTGTAGGTCTTATCATGTGGTTTATCTATAACATGACAAGACACGGTAAGTATATGTATGCAATAGGCGGAAATGAGGCGGCTGCCGAGGTTTCGGGTGTTAACGTTAAGAAGACAAAAATTTGGATATATGTAACGGCGGCTATTCTTTACGCCGTGGCAGGTTTCCTTTTGGGAGCAAAGTCGGGCGGTACCTCGGTTAACATGGGACAGGGCTATGAGCTTGAGGCTATTGCGGCTTGTACCATTGGCGGTGTATCCGTTAACGGAGGTATAGGTAGAATTTCCGGTTGTGTAATCGGTGTTTTGGTATTTGAGTTGCTTAAGTCATCAATGCAGTTCCTCGGTATAAACACAAACTATCAGTACATAGTACAGGGTATAGTTATAGTTGTTGCTATAGCACTCGATATAAGAAAGTATATTCAGAAAAAATAAATAGATAATTAAGATAATATGTTTTAAACAGAGCCATATACAGGGAGTATGCGGCTCTGTTTTGTGTTATAATATAAATGTGTTTTGTGAAGAAATAAAATTTTGCATTTTGCATTTTTTATGCTATAATATGTTCGATAATCTTTAAATTCTACACATATAGATAAGTTACCATAGTGGAGATTCTCACAAAGTATCCGAAATATTTTTAAAGTTAGTAGAGTTATACATTGTACATTTGATTTGAAATGACATAGAAAGGAATAGTATGAGAGAGAAGCTTGAAACCTTGTCATTGGCTCAGCTCAGAGAAATTGCTAAAGAAAACGGATTGAAGAAAATAAGCACCTTGAAGAAAGATGAGCTCATAGAAAGACTTTTGGAGTTCAGCGGTGCAAATGAAGAAAAAGAAGATAAGAAAGAGCACTCGCAAAAAGAAGATAAAGGTGGGAGCTCGGTGGAGACTTCGGATGATAAGAGTCAGATAGACATGAAGGAGCTTGATTCCGGAGAAGTGGCAACGGGAATATTGGAGGTTATGCCTGACGGTTTCGGTTTTATCAGGAGCGAAAACTTCCTTCCGGGAGCGGATGACGTTTATGTTGCTCCTTCACAGATCAAAAGATTTAGGCTGAAAACAGGTGACATAATTTCGGGCTCGAAGCGTATAAAGACGATGGCGGAGAAATTTGCAGCTCTCTTATATATAAACACTGTAAATGACTACCCTGTAAGTTCGGTTTATTCACGGCCTAATTTTGAAGACCTTACTCCGGTATATCCCGATGAACGTATACATCTCAGCTTGACGAACAGACCGGGAACTCCGGCGATGAGAATAGTTGACCTGCTTTCTCCTATAGGAAAGGGACAAAGAGGTATGATAGTAGCGCCTCCGAAAGCAGGAAAAACGACCTTGCTTAAGCAGATTGCTTTGGCTGTGACGGTAAATCATCCGGATATGCACCTTATAATACTTCTTATAGACGAAAGACCGGAAGAAGTTACGGATATTAAAGAGGCCATTGTCGGACCTCAGGTCGAGGTTATATATTCGACCTTTGACGAACAGCCGGAAAAACATAAGAGAGTATCTGAAATGGTCATAGAAAGAGCTAAGAGACTTGCGGAACACGGAGAGGATGTAATAATCCTTTTGGACTCGATAACCAGACTTTCAAGAGCATATAACCTGATAGTGGCTCCGAGCGGAAGAACTCTGTCCGGAGGTTTGGATCCGTCCGCTTTATATATGCCTAAAAGATTTTTCGGTGCGGCAAGAAATTTTAGGGAGAAGGGAAGCTTAACCGTTCTTGCGACCGCTTTGGTAGAGACGGGTTCAAGAATGGACGATGTTGTTTTCGAAGAGTTTAAAGGTACCGGAAATATGGAGCTTGTACTGGACAGAAAGCTTTCAGAAAAGAGGATTTTTCCTGCAATAGATATTCTGAAGAGCGGTACAAGAAGAGATGACCTGTTATTGTCCGAGCAGGAACAGGAGGCTGTAGAAACTATAAGAAAAGTAACGGGAGTATATAAGCCTGACGAAGCTGTTGAAAGAATACTGAATGCTTTTGCCGAGACAAGGACAAATGCAGAGTTGATAGATTATGTAAAAAAAATGAGACTGAATTAGATGATAAAAAGAGAAAAAGGGAAGTTCCCTAATTCTCTTTTTTAGTGCATGAAAAAGATGTATAAAAAGTGAATTTAAGAAAAAAATTTTATGATAACAGTTTATTACAATAACCTTGCTTTGCCAAATAATATTTCCGTTGCCACATGGCGAATTTTGTTATATTATGATAACGCCGATAAGGCTTTTATATAATCTTGATACAAGCGGTACTTTTATAAAAGGTGGTATTATGGATATATGTGATACATGTTATAATTTTGTTTATGACGAAGAGTGGGAATGTTATATTTGTGAAGCTGATTTGGATGAGGACGAGGTGGCGAGATTTATGAGTAAGAACTATAAAGATTGCCCTTATTACAGAAACGGAGACGAGTATAAAGTAGTAAGAAAGCAAATGTAATAAAGAAGAGGAAAAATGATAGTAAAAACATTAGAAGAATTGGAAAACGACAGCAGAGATAAGCTTATAATAGATGTAAGAGGGCGGGACGACTACGAAAAGGGTGCTTATCCCGACTCTGTGAATATACCGGCTTTTGAATTTGGAGGACATAGGGAAGAGCTTCCCAAAGATAAGCCCATATACCTTATTTGTTATAACGGTGAGGTGACCGATGAGATAGCTGCGGATTACAGTGAGAAAGGCTACGAAATGTACAGCTTGAAAAACGGTCACAGAGCCTACCTGAAAAAGAAGCTTGAAGAGTATTTTGCGGATGATAACAAAAAGGAAGAAAAAGGCAAAGAAATAGAAAAAAGTATTATCAAAAAGTTCAGAAAAAGTATATGGAAGAAATTTACCGCGGCGATAAATGAATATGAACTTATCAAAAGCGGAGATAAAATTGCCGTATGCATTTCGGGAGGTAAGGATTCCATGCTCATGGCGAAGCTTTTTCAGGAGCTTTACAGGCACGGCAAGCAAAATTTCGAGCTTGTATTTCTGGTTATGAATCCGGGATATAATGAGCTTAATTACCAAACCATAAAGGATAATGCAAAGCTGATGGATATTCCCATACAGGTTTTTGAGTCGGAGATATTTGACGTGGTGGCGGACATAGAAGAATCTCCGTGTTATCTTTGTGCGAGAATGAGAAGAGGTCATCTTTATGCGAAGGCAAAGGAACTCGGTTGCAATAAAATCGCACTGGGACATCACTTTGACGACGTTATAGAAACTATACTCATGGGTATGATGTACGGTGCTCAAATACAAACTATGATGCCGAAGCTTAAAAGCACGAATTTTGAAGGTATGGAGCTTATCAGACCGATGTATCTTATAAGAGAAAAAGATATAGTGCACTGGAGAACATATAATGATTTGCAGTTTATTGCCTGTGCATGCAGGCTTACCGAGTCCTGCGTTTCTTGCGGCGGCACGGAACAGGGCTCTATGCGCGGCGAAGTGAAAAGACTGATTGCGAGTCTGGCAAAGCAAAACCCGTACATAGAAAAAAATATTTTCAGAAGTGTTGAAAATGTTAATCTTAAAACCATTATAGCCTATAAAAAAGATGGTGTAAAACATAGTTTTTTGGAGGATTACGATGGCTAGATTCGATATTGCAGACAAAAGAGTGTTAAGTATACAGGATATATCTTGTTTTGGAAAATGCTCTCAAACTGTCGTTTTACCTATAATATCCGCTTGCGGAATCGAGACGGATATCATTCCTTCTGCGATTTTAAGCACTCATACAGGCGGCTTTAAGGAGCCGGTTTTCAGAGATTTGTCCGAAGATATGGTAAAAGTGGCGGAGCATTGGAAAAGAGAGGGTATAAGCTTTGATGTTGTATATTCGGGTTATTTGGGGAATAAAAAGCAAATTGATTATGTTACGCATATAACGGAGCTTTTGCTCAAAGCGGAAGGCATTAAAATAGTGGATCCCGTTATGGCGGATAAAGGCAAGCTTTATAAAGGCTTTGACCTAAGTTATGTTGAATATATGTCAAAGCTTTGTAAAAATGCGGATATAATTTTACCGAATATTACGGAAGCCTGTTTGCTTGCAAAAGTTCAATATAAGGAGGACTATGATCTGCCTTACATTCTGAATTTGCTTGAAAGCTTGGAAGAACTTACGGAAGCGATGATAGTTTTGAAAGGAGCCGAGCAAGACAAGGATACGATTTCAGTTTTTGTGAAGAGGTCAAGGAAAAAAATGAAAGCGGAAAGTCTGAATTTTGAAAATGATATTTGTGTTGTAAGCAGGAGAAAAGAGCCTGCCTCATACCACGGTACGGGAGATATATTTGCATCCGTTTTTATCGGTTCCCTTATGAGAGGAAAGCATGTGGAAGAAGCTGTGAAAATTGCGATGGATTTTGTCATAAAAGCTATTGAACTTACGGCTTCGGACGGCGCACATATCTATGGAGTAAAGTTTGAAAAGGCTATACCTTATCTGTGTAAAAGGCTGTGAACATGAAGTGTACGATTCGTTAAAAAATGTAGCTTTGAACGAAAAAATTCGACTTTTTTTATTAATATTAATTGAAGAAACAGCTGTAAAAGTTTTAAAAACCATACTATTTCGATAGAGAATGTATAGTTTTTTTGTGCAAAAAACAGAAAATTAATTTAGGCAGATAAAGCATGCTTTGTCTATTTGGGATATAATTTTAAGTGAATAAAAGTATTTAATGTACATAGTAGATAAAATTTACCGCCTAAACGAAATTCTATGTACTTATATTAAGAAATAATGTACAATTATAGTCGATACTGCCTGCAAACAAATCAGTTTGTTTTGTTATGCAGGATAGGAAAAAGAAAGAGGTGTAAAATGAAAAGGAGTGTTGTTAAGGTGATACTTGCAGCCTCCGTTATTGCCGGAATTGCGACTGTACCGGCTTTTGCCGCTAATTGGCAAGAGACAGACGGTAAGTGGCAATATCTCGGTAACGATGGAGTGGCTGCAAGAAGTCAATGGGTAAATACCGATGTGGCAAGCTACTACATAGGTGACGACGGCTTCATGCTTACAGATACGTTGTTAAATATTAACGGCGAGGTCTATTATTTAGATGGAAATGGAGTCATGCTTAAAAATTCTTGGAAGCAGGTTGCTGATGAGAACGGTGAGCAACATTGGTATTATTTTGGTGAATATGGAAAGGCTTTCAGAAATAAAGGCGATAAATTTTCACCAAAAGCTGTAAACGGTAACAAGTACGCATTTGATGCGGACGGTCGTATGCTTACAGGATTTTTAAATGAGGACGGTCAGGTTATCGAAGATGGCGAAGACTCGTATGCCTTCCTCAATACGAAGTATTACTTCGGTGAAGACGGAGCGATGTACGTAAACAAGTGGTTAGAGATGAGCACAACTCTTCAGTCTGATGAAAGAACCGGTCTCGGTATGAAGGATTATTCAAACTATGATGAGATGTGGTTATACTTTGATGATAAGGGAAAAATCGTTAAGGCAAAGGAAGGAACAAAAACAAAATTCATTCTTGTCGGTGAGAAGAACTACGGTTTTGATGAAAACGGTGTAATGATACCGGGCTTCATCAAGGAAGATTTGGCAGCAACCGGTTCGGATGCAAGAAAGATGAGACTTGCCGGCGCGGACAATGACGGAGCTCTTATCAAGGACAGATGGACATGGGCAGTTCCTACAGACGTTACCAGCGAACTTGAGTACAATGAGCAGGAGTACAGCTGGTGGAGAACAAACTCTTTGGGAAAGGTTCTTAAAGACGGAATATTTACCGTAAACGGCAGAAAGTACGCTTTTGATGCACAAGGACGTATGGTATGCGGCTTTGTTGTTATGAATGAGAACGGTAAGTACGGAACTCACTTTGAGATGGATCAGTGGAACAGTGACTACTTCCTGTACTCAAAGAGTGAAATGGATAATTTCCTCCCTGCCATAAACAGAGGAAACCTCTACCTGTTTAATGCCGATGAGTTCAATGACGGCTCTATGATGGCTGACGGTGAGTATGAGGTTGTTCTCGGGGATACAACAGCTGTCTTCGGTGTTTCCAGAAACGGAAAGGTTTACGGAAGCAAGTCAACCTTACAAAAGGTTAAAGAAAAATATTACTACAACGGATTAAGACTTCAGGCTGATGAAGAAATAGGATACGGAATAGTAGATGTAAATCCTTCACCGACTGCTCAGGAGTATGTTGTTGTAAATTCGCAAGGAAAAGTAGTAAGAGGGCACAGAGTCTTAATAAAGGATAAGGAAGGTTATTGGATAGTAATTCAAAACGGTAAGTTTGTTGCCAGATTGGATAACGGAAGTGCTCCAAGATGGAGAAACGGCTCTTATTGGGAATACGACAATGACTCCAACTTAAGACCTGAGCAAAGATATGTAAGACCTATAACATTCTCTACAGCGAATACTGACGGAGGATTTACGGTTTTCAATTATAACAATCAATAAAGAGTGATAAAAAAAACAGGAGAATTTAAAATGAGTAAATTTAAAGAAGTGAGAAAGAGTGTAAAAGCTGTAGCGTCAGCTGCTCTTGCCGCTGCATTGGTATTGCAGTCGGTTCCGCTTAATGTACTTGCTTCAAACGGAGACCCGACTTTCATTACAAGTCTTGAAAGTAATGTGGGTCTTATGGACGGTCAACCTATGGACGGTATGGCAAATAAGCATTACTATGGCGGTACAAAAGTTGACGGAACCCATGAGGCTTCAGTCGGAAGGCTTGCCCATGCGGCTTCGTACGGTAACGGTACTACTACGGCGTATAAATTCGGATGGATAAGAGCCGGTTCGAGCGGAAGTTTTCTCGGTTGGAAGTTTGACTTTAACGGTATTATAGATAAGACCGTACTTAGTGAAGAGCCTGATGCGGAGACAAAGGAAGCCTACTATATATCTGACCAGCTTAAAGGTGGTGCTTTGTCTATAACATATCCTTCGAGCGATCCGCAGGGATTTAACAGTACCTTGGGATTCGGTGTACAGCAGGGTACAGCTCAGGGAAACAGCAGCTATCAGGCGCCTTCACAGATAGACACGGCTATTTCAACCTATCGGATGGGTACAAGCAATGCCTTAAAATACCAATCTTCCCAAAATCCTTTCTATCCGGAAAAAGACGGTGAGTGGAGAAACGGTGAGGTTGTAAAGGTATATGAAAACGGTACGGATTTAAAGCTTGAAGTAAGACTTTCCGTAAAACCGAGTCCGGATAGGAAGTATATCTTGACAGAGTATACGGTGCATAACGCGAATACAGATGTTAACAATGCCAATGCCAAGATAGTGGATGCTAACAGAAAAGGCGGAGACGGCGGCCGTACGGTTTGGTTTTCAGCCGGTACGGACATAATGATAGCAGGTCACGACGGTGCTCCTGTCTGGTCTACGGAAAAGAGAGGTTCGGGAGATAAAATAGAGGGACTTCATGGACAGTCAAATGACAGTTCATCATATACTTTGGCATCTTTTGACCTTTTGACTTATCATCCGCAGATGAGCTTGGGTATAAGAAAAAGAGATAATACCGACCCGTCTAAGCTTACGACTTGGGTAGGACATTATATAGACTTTACGTCGAACTATTATAAGGATTTGGAAGCAACCTCATACATGCCTAACGGAACGTATAACGCACTTGACTCAGGTTTGGCGTACTCTATGAGATTTGATCTTCTTCCCGGAGAGACAAAGACGGGTACTTTTGCATGGTCTATGAAGGGACCTACATATTATGTAGACTCTGTAAACGGTGATGACAGCAGCGGTAACGGACATATGTCAAAGCCGTATAAGACTATAGAGAAGGCTCTTCAGACAATAGGAAGCAGAACACCTGAAATTGTTTTTATCAATGTGATGAATGATATAGAGGTTAATTCTACTTTAAAAATTCCGGCAAATAAGGACGTAACTATATCCACAACGGACTATATTAAGGATGTCTCTTCAAATTCGAAGGTTTCAGCTTATCCTATACAGCTTGACAGCAATAATGTAAGAACAAACCAGAAGGTTATTAAAAGAGGAGCGAACTTAAAGGGAGATCTCTTTGAGGTCAGCAATGCGGGTTCAGCACTCAGATTTACGGATATTATTGTTGACGGTAACAAGGATGCGGTTTCCGATATAACAGGAAGCCTTGTAAGGGCTACTACAGGTATTGTAGATTTACAGACAGGTGCCGAGCTTAAGAACAATAAGCTTACAAAGTATACCGAAACATTTACCGATTCAAACAACAACGGTAAATGGGATCCGGGTGAAAACTTTGTAGATGCAAACAGTAACGGAAGATATGATGACAACAGTTTTGCGGCTTCAGCTATAGAAATATCGGATGGCGCGAGCTTAAGTATGTCTACGGGCGGTACTATAAAGGATAATATTTCTTATCAAGGTGCTGCTGTAAGAAAGCAGGGAACAGGAAAGTTTACTCTCGGCGGTTCAAGCCAGGCTGTAGGAGTTACCATAGACGGTAACACCAATGCTGCAGGCAGTCCTGCAAACACACAGCTTGACGTTATGAAAGCGGCAAATCAGACTGTAACCGGAGAGGCAAATAAAATTGAGGTAACAGGTGCTTTGGCAAGCTATTCAAAAGTAGGAATAGGTACCTTTGAATCACCTGTAAGCCAGTCGGTAGCTATTCCTGTTATTACATATAACAGTAATCTTTCGGCAGTTCCTTACACTATAAACAACTTTGGAGCGGATAAGACTCCGGGTCAATGGCTCGAGACCGTTGCAAACGATAACATCGATTTGTTTGCGGGAGAGTTCGCATACAGTATAGATTACATGGATGAGGACAAAACGTCAAATCTTCGTGCTTCTGTCGGTGAGAACAAGGTAGTAGGTAAGAAGATAGATGCAAGTCCTGCAGATTTAACCGCAGCGGGCTATATATACACGGGTTATGAGATAGATCCTGCTACAGGACACGGCTTATCCATAGATAATAACGGTAACATCCAAGGATTTATGCCAAGTTCAAATGTA
This sequence comes from uncultured Lachnospiraceae bacterium, assembly GCA_963522175.1. Lineage (GTDB taxonomy): Bacteria > Bacillota > Clostridia > Lachnospirales > Lachnospiraceae > CAKAHY01. The sequence goes on along the minus strand of CAUQXC010000005.1, from coordinate 99,850 downwards.
AGCATTATTTACAAGTATGCAAAGAACACAGGTATATTTAAGTTCCTCGGAAACGGTGGAAACCCTGCAACTCAGACAATAGTTTCTGCTGCGGGACAGGCGCCTACAGCATCTCTTCCTACAGCTACAAGAACAGGCTACACTCTTAACGGTTGGTATCTGATGACAAATGATGCCAATAATGACGGAGAGTATACGGAAGGTACCGATACTTTGGCAACAACAAAGACAACGGCACTTGACAATCCTGTACAGCGTGGAACAAAGATCTATGTTGCAAAGTGGGATGTAGCTCCTGATGTATACATATATACTCAGACACATAAGAATAACAATGCTACATTGCCTATAACATTTAAGTCGGAACTTGCAAATCAGAGATACTTAGATCAGTTGACTGCAAGCCCTATGACCATTCCGGGATATCAAAAACTTAGTCAGTCTGTAAACCCTAGGTCGGCAGGTACATTTAACGGAAACGGAGTCTTCACCGGTAACATGCCTTTAGGTGCTGTAACTGTTGACTACAAGTATAGAGTTGACAATACACAGAGATTTGCATTTACGGTTGAGCATTACAACCAGACTACAGGTGCAATGATAGATACACAGACTATCCAAAGACCTGCAGAAACTCAAATTAATGCAAGACCGCTCAATACTTTGGTATATAGATTAAGTGGTAAGGCTATAACAGCGGGAGATACGGCAACTGCACCTGTGATGAAGGTTTCTGAAATGATACCGGCAGCTTATGCAACAACAGGTGAAACGGTAGGTTTCCAGGCTGATGACAGCTTCAAGGCATTTATGCCTAACCAGAACGTAACTATAAGATACACTTATACTTCGGCGGCTGAAAACTATGTATCTCAAAAGTATATAGATTCAACAAGCCAGCAGAGAATAGACGGTGTTGATGTAACCGAGTTTGCTACAAATGCGGCAATTAACTTACCGGCTCCTGACAAGTACGGATATGTATTCGGAAGCGGTAGTGCGGACAGAACAGGTATAGGTACATTTGATGCAAGCGGTGCCTTTACTGGAACAATGCAGTCGGGTATTGTAGCTTTGACTTACAATATGAACAGAGATGCTAACTATTGGAAGCAGATAACATATCAGGTTGCAGATGCGCCTTATAACAAGGGTAGCCTATCAAGTCCTGCAAGCTTCACATTCTTAAAGGATGACGGAACTGCAAGAGCGGCAGGAAAAGCACATACATTTGCGGATATAAAGGCTTCCGAGAGAGTTGCAATCCCTACACCTAATCCGACACCTTACTACAAGTTTGACGGATGGTATATGGATCCTGCGGGAACAACTCCTGTAGCGGACACTCAGACATTTAACGGTGATGTAACCGTTTATGCTAAGTTTGTTGAAGATCCGGCATACTGGATAGATATAAACTTTGCTGAAAAAGAAAACGGAAGAGTAACAGGACCTAGAACTTTGCATACCTACTTTGATAACAAGTGGGGCGATATAACTGCAAATATTCCGGCGGTTACACCTACAGTTAACTACATTTTGGATAAGTGGACAGTGGATGATGCTCCTGTAAGCACAACTACAGCACTTGAAAACAATAAGACATACTACGCAACCTTTAAGAAAGATCCTTCTATTTGGGGTACTGACCTCGGATACTTCGATCCTGTTGGAAGCATACAGCCAAACGGTAAGGGTAACATAAGAGTAAGCGGAGTATACAGAGACAACGTTTATGTTGTAACAGATAATGACGGAAAGATTGTTGATGTTATAAAGGCTCCTTCAGATGGAATTATTAACTTCAATGATTTATATCCGGGCTCTAAATATAAAGTATATGAGGGCTCACCTGATACAGTAGCAACTAAGGGTCAGGATATAGGTACCGTAACGGGAACCAACCTTTCCGCTCCTAAGGATGTTGTAATTCCGGCAGTAGGAAATAACTACGGTCTCGGATACGACCCTGTAAATGACGGTAAAGTTCAAATAGTTGTAGACCCGGCAGATCCTGATTCGGATTATGCTTTGGTAGACGAACAGGGCAATATTGTTCCTTACGATGATTCAGACGGCGGTTGGAAGCACGCAAGTGATCCGACAAATCCTAAGGTGGTATTTGATAACCTTGAACCTAACAGAACCTATAAGGTAATTGCAAGGAAGAAGGGCGATACTTCAAAGACACATACGGATCCTGAAAAACTCGAAGCGGGAGTGGATATAATGACAACTCCGGGCGATGAGTTCGAGATTCCTAAGTATATTGTTGAAACAAAGAACGGAGTTATCGAGACGGTAGCGGATACAACCGTAGGAACCGACAGATATACCGAGACAAAGAAGGGTGATGTTGTAAAAGTTCATGCAGAGGGCGTAGATGCCAACGGAAATGCTTTCAAGTATTGGAAAGTTATGAACGGACACAACTCAGGAATAGTAGGAAATGTTAATACAACAGATTTAACATTTACTATGGAAGCTACAAATATTGTATTGAAGGCAGTATATGAAAGAGCTGTTACAAGTCCTCAGAATGCTATAGTTGAGGAAGAGAGCAGAGGCGGCGGAATAGGTGAATTTGCTTTAAATCCGGGAGATATTCCTAGACTTGAAGAAGAACTTACAACCGATAAGGATAGAGAGCTTATCAATACAAACGGTGCAGAAGTTGTTTACAAGATAGTATTTAATAAGAGAGATGCTAAGCAGACCGAGAAGAACGATGTAAGAGCTGTTTCTATATCAGGTACTCAGCATCCGGATGCACATACGGCAGCTTGGGGACTTGACATATTTGCTGACAGATATGTTGACGGAAGAAAGGTTGACAGAGCGACAAGCTCAGATGCGGCAGTGACTGCAGTTATACAGCTGAACTCAAAAGACCTTGATATGTTAGATTATCAGATATTTGATGTTACAACTCCGGGTTCACCGATAGAAGTAACACCGAGTCATAACCCTGAAGAGACTGCGGGATTGTTTGAATTCCCTGCAAATGTAAACCACAAGTATGTACTCGTTTATTCAAGAGCATTTAAGGTAACCTTTATAGATAATAAGCCTGCACTTGATCATGAGCATCTTAATGACTTGTCACATAACTTCTTTAAGAGATTTAAAGTAAGAAGAGGCGAGACTGTAGCTGATGCGGATTATATGACAGATTATTCCGTAGTTACGGATTATGCTCACGGCTCAACAGCGGGAACATTAAAGACACCGTTCTATGATGTTTTCGGTGCAAAATATGATTATCAAAACTGGAGTAAGACAGATCAGTTACTCTTTGCCGATACTGTAAATAATCTCAGAGCCTTTGATGAAGCGGAGGCAATAAAGAAGAGCATTGTTCTTTATGCGGTTTATAAGAGCGACAGACCTCAGGTTGATGAAGCGAGAGTTAAACTTACAAACTCTGTAGCGGAGGCTGAAGATTTCTACAACAATCCGTATATAACAACACAGGATGGAGCAGAACTCAGAGCGGCTATAGATAATGCTAAAGAGGTTCTTGCAAGACATAGAGGAGATGCTTCAGGTAACTTAAGACAAGCTAATTATGATGAACTTCAGGCTGCTTTCGATCTTTTGGAAGGAGTTTTGAACAGATTAAGAAATCAGGCTAATAACAGACAGTTGAACTATTCCGGTAGAACAGGCGGAAGTTCAGGCGGCGGCGGCGGTTCAGCCGGAAGAGGTAAAGGAACCACAGCAAGACCGTTTGAAGCTACAGCTGAAAAGACATTTACACTCGGTGTGAACGGTACATGGAGAAAAGATCCTGCTACAGGTAAATTCCAGTATCTTATATATGGTGGAATGCCGCTTAACAATACATGGGGTAAGATCTTACATACAGATGAAAATGGAAGACAACTTACAGACTGGTACTTCTTCGACAACCAGGCAAATATGGTAACAGGCTGGTACAGAGATCCTAAGACCAATAACTGGTATTTCTTAAGTACAGCTGAAGGAAAAGACAACGGTAAGATGCTTGTCGGCTGGTTTAAGGACTCAACAAACCGTTGGTACTACTTTGATATGGTAGACGGTTCTATGTACAGAGGCTGGCGTTTGATAGGCGATAAGTGGTATTATTTCGCAAACGGAACGACAGCAGACGGAAGACCTGACGGTTCATTGTATGTGGAAACAACTACACCTGACGGCTATAGAGTGAACGCCAACGGTGAGTGGGTTCAATAGAGTGAATATTGGAGGCAATGATGAGAAAAAAAATGATTAAAAAGCACATTGCCGGGTTTGTGGCAACGAGCATGGTATTATCCATGCTCGCCCCACAGGCTACGGTTTTTGCAAGTACTCGTCAAAATATTAAATTTGATTTGGGAGTATACACGACACTTGAGGGTATGCAACTGGAAGATTTAGTATTTGACGGAAATACTATAAGTGTTAAAGATAAGTATCCGGGATTTCCTGTAGATACGGGAGCTAACGGACAGGATGCAAGCTCCGTAGATCCGGTAAATGCACTTGAGCTTCCATGGTGGAATGTTGATTGGCAGGCGTTTAATGCAGCCGCAGCGGCAAGCACTACAGGTATGCCTACAAGTCCGGCGAAACCTGCCCCTACATGGAATAACAAAACTTTTAACTTTCCGGGCTATACTTTAGCCGGATGGGTAGAGTCTACAGGTGTTGATGAAAATAAAATAAATAAGATTAGTCAGTATTTCCCTTACGCTGTAACTACTTATATAGCAAAGTATAAGAGTGACGGTACCTTGTATAAGTTTACAACCAAGTACGAGGCGGCACAAGGATCTTCGGCTCCTGTAAGTGCTTCGGATACCAAGACGGTAAATAAAAAGGTTCTTGGCGTTTATCAGGCACCGGTACTCAATGTTCCGGGTTATATAGGAACAATAGCGGACTCCGATGTCAAGATATTTGAGCCGGGTACAACCACCCCTGTAGCACCTGCAAAACCATATACGTATTATGGGTGGAATAAGGTTGATAACAAGTATTTCAGCGGTCAAATATTCAACAAGGATATGGAAGTTACATTCAAGTATGCTGTTGATACAAGCAAGACCTTTAGTGTAGAGACAAAGAATAAGGTTTTGGATGCAGATGGAAATATCAGCAATACAACATCAAAAAGATATACCTTTAATGCTGAGGCGGATGTGACAAGTGTAGGACCTTTAGCTTCTCTTATAACACCTCAAAACGGTGCTACAAATGCAAGATACGTCCTCGTAACGGCAGACGGAGGTTCAAGTAAACCTAATGAGAAAGCTCCTGTTATAACCGCAGGAACAACAGCGGACAATGATAAGCATATCGTAGCTTATAGCGGTGCTTTTGATGCAAATCATAAGTTGACCGGAAAAATGCCTAACCAAAACATGGTGGTGGAATATGTTTACAAGCCTAACCCTAACTATAAGCTTAATGTTACTGTCAGATATAAGGATGAAAACGGTAATTCATTGACAGCGGATGTTATAGAAGCTTCAGGTGAGAGCTTACAGGAAACTCAGGACCATGCAATAGTGTATGAGCTTAATCCTAACACAAGCACACAGGCTCCGTTACCGGATCTCAGTGCTAAAGGATACACTGCTCCAAGCTTCAGAATATCCGCAAATGCACTTAATGCGGGACAGGTAAGCATAGCTGCAAATAAGCTTAATATAGCTATGGCACAGGCAACCTATGAGGTTACAGTAGTTTATCCTAAGGATCCGGCAAAGTGGGAGAATATTCTTATAGATAATGCAGGAAATCTTGTTTTAAGAAATACAGGAGATACCGAAGAGTATGATCCTCAGGCGGAGCCTATAACGGTTGAGAAGAATGCAGCAGGTAAGCTTGTTCTTTCAGATGCTGTAATTGCTCAGTTACCTCTCATTAAACCTGATACCGGCTTTGAGATAGACGGTTTCTATGACGGCAACACAAAGGTTGTAAATGCCGACAGAACGGCTGTAACGGCAAATTATCAACTTGGAAGCACAACCGTAGGCTCGAGTACAACATATAAGTTGATTGCTAAGGTTACAAAAAACAATAACTGGAGAAACTATACCTTCACCTATGACGGCGGTGGTCACGGCTTTATGAGTGACTATCCTAAGACAGTTTCTTTATATCCTTTGACAGCTAACGGAGATCCTAAAACTATAGAGTGGAATACTTTGGATCCTAACAGCGGTTCACTTGCTGTAGAATTTTCAGGACTTATTCCTGCACCTATGGCAGATCCGGGATATGAAATAAAATGGTATGATCCTAACGGAGATGCATTGCAAAATGATACCGATATATTGACATATCCGGCGGGTACGACATTTACTGCAAAAGCGGTATCAACGGCACCTCTTTCGTTAAATCAGGCACCGTTTACCGGCGAAATTAATACAACTACAGGTGTGGCAGAGTTAAAACTCGCTGCAGCTGATATTAACCCGGATCCTTCGGTTTGGTATGTTGTTGCGGATGAAAACGGAAACGTAATTAAAAAAGTCAGAGCTTCTGAATTGGCTGCTGCAGGCGGAGCAATAACAGGTACAGGAATTATTCCTGATACAAACTACAAGATATATGAAGTGGCACCTACAGTTGCAGTAGGAAATAACATAAATACGATTCCTGCAGGACAGATATCAACTCCTGCGGAGGTAAGAACTCCTGTTGCCGTAGAGCCGGAGGTAAGGGAAGATCCTAACGGAAACAACATGAATGTTGCTATAATCGAGCCTGTAACTCCGGGGATGGAATACGCTGTAGTTACGGACGACGGTACTACTGTAGCCGTACCTTGGACAAGACCTATGGGAACAAGACTTGAACTTACAGGACTTGAGCCGGATAAAAACTACAGACTTGTTGTAAGACCGCAAGGAAGTTCGGATCTTGAAACAGGAAGAGTACCGGGCTTACCGTTCAGATCTATTGCACAAAGCGGAGCAAACAAGATTGTACTTGTAAATCCCGAGAATATAGAAGTTTTGCAACCTGCAGGCTTGAACCTTGATGAAGTACCTGTAAATACAAGAGTAAGACTTAAGGCCAGACCTATAGATGCAAACGGAGACGGCTTTAAAATGGGTCTTTCCGGTTGGCAGATTCTTACAGGAACACCTGTAAATCCTCAATCTGACGGAACGACTATATATGAGTTCACTATGCCTAGAGGTGTAGTGACAATTAAGGCAAGATATGGCAGCTCTTCTGTGGTATGGTCACCGGCAAGCTCTTCAGATGCTATCGGAGCAGGCAACGGAGTAAACGTTGTTGAGCCTGACGCAATAACAGCTGCGGGAGAATACAGAATCAGTGTTGAAAGAAAAGAAGCTTCACCTAGTGATGCTCGTGCTATAGGCGATACTCAAACCAACAGATTTACCGCTTTGTATCAGATAATAGTTAAGGTACAGAGAAAAGATCCTTCAAGTATTTGGGTGGACTACAATGATCCTAACCTTGATTTGGATACATACGTAGGAACAGGTATATTGTCCAGAGATACGAGAGAATATAAGTTGTTCTCTATGGCGGGAGGAACTCCTAGTGAAGAAGCGGGAGCGGTTGATGCCGTTAATAACGATTCTTATACGGGAACCTTCAGATATGCATTTAAGAACGGTGCAAGATATGTATTCGGATATACACAGCCGGATACGTTCAATGTAAGAATTAAGAACTCACGTAATAACCTCAGCATAGCAAACTTCAGAGTCGGAACTATGAACAGTTTGAGCGATTATAGGGATAGATACCAGAGTGCTCTTGAAGCTCATAACAATGAGGTTGATATAAACGGTATTACATGGAAGTATGTAGGACTCAGTACAGACAGAAATTCATATCAAGCATATGATGAGAACAGACTTATTACTTCAGATGAAGTGATTTATGCTTACTATACCGATGATAGAGTAGAAAGAGCGGAAGCTGAGACACGCTTGAGAAATCTCATTGATGCGGCAAATGACTTATCATTTAAAGATCAGATTCAAGCTTTAATAAGTGCAGCAACAGCACTTGTTAACCAAATTACTCCTAGAAAGGCTTCAACTGCTGAACTTACTGACATGTTTAATACTTTGTCAGCTGAGATTGACAGACTCAACAATGCCAATGGTGGCGGCGGCCGTTCATACGGCGGCGGCGGTGGCGGAGGCGGCGGCGGCCGTTCCGGCGGACGTGGCGTAGTTAACCAAAGCCAGAATACTAACAGAAGCACCAATCCTATAAGTAATTACACAACATACAGTGTAGGAACAGACGGTTCATGGAAGCTTGTAGATGCATCCAAGCATGTATGGAAGTTTGAATCCGGAAACGGTGTTGCAGTTACAGGCTGGGCAAATCTCGCTTATAACTACAACGGTGAAAGAAGAGTTGAAACTTACCACTTCAGAGCAGACGGAGTTATGGATTCAGGTTGGTTCAAAGATGAATCAGGTAGATGGTTCTACATGTCTGAAGAGCATGACGGTTTCTTCGGACGTCTTGTAAGAGGTTGGTATAAGAGTGCGGCAGATAACAGATGGTATTACTTATCTACAGTTGACGGTCATATGATTACAGGCTGGAATAAGGTAAGTGATGTATGGTATTATTTAAGTCCTCAGAATAACGAAGCTCCTACATGGAGATACAACGAGGCTCAGGCTAAGTGGGAGTTCATAGGAAATGATGTAAGACCTTTGGGATCTATGTACCAAAATGAAAGAACACCTGATAACTACTTTGTAAATGAAAGCGGTGCTTGGGTAGAAGGAAGATAGTATCCTGACAATACAAAAAAAGGGAAGCAAGAAATTGCTTCCTTTTTTGATGAAAATTTCATGAAAAAATTTAGAAAACGACCGTAAGAAGAAATTTGAAGTTTTCTTCGCCATATACGGCATGAGGCTTTTTGGCAGGCATCACGATGCTTTCTCCGGCATTGAGAATATAATCTTTACCGTCAATAGTAAATTTACCCTTGCCTTCAAGAACATTTACCAAGGCATCCCCGTCGGATTCATGCGTGCTTATTTCTTCGCCTTTTGAAAATGCGAATACGGTAACACTTACAGCTTTATTTTGAGCAAGAGTTTTACTTACTATTTGCCCCTCACTGCATTGTACGAGTTCTGTAAAACTGAATATTTCCTCATGATTAACATTTTTGAGTTTCTTATCCATCCTAAAACCTCCTAAAATATAAAATTATTTCATAGTATGCTCATCAAGAACAATGGTGAAAGGTCCGTCATTTACAAGACTAACCTTCATGTCGGCTCCAAACTCACCTTGCTCGGTCTTGATACCCATTTCTCTTGCTTTATCAACCATATACTGATAAAGTTCCTTAGCCCTTGCGGGATCTCCCGCACCGAGAAAACTCGGTCTGTTACCATCTTTGCAACTTGCGAGCAGAGTAAATTGAGATACCAAAAGCAGAGCTCCGTTTATATCCGTAAGAGAAAGATTCGTTTTACCGTTCTCATCCTCAAATATTCTCAATTTAATAAGCTTGGCAAGATATTTGTCTATGATGTTTTCGTCATCGGAGCCGGAAATACCTACTAAAACCATAAGTCCTTTGTTAATTTCACCTAAGGTCTTTCCGTCAACCTTTACATCCGCATTTGTGACTCTTTGAATAACCAGTTTCATAATGTTCAGCTAAAAATTAGCGACCTCCTTGTATTTATTTTATGAATAAGCCCATTAAAATGAGCGAATATCATCATCTGCAGTGTCGATACTTATTTCCAGTATTTTGACTTCATAGCTTGAAGTCTTATCCAAAACAACGCGAACAGTATCACCTACCTTATGCCCCAGCAAAGCTTTTCCTATAGGAGACTCTATACTGATACGATTTTCCAATGAATTTCCTCGGATGGGAGTTACGATTTTATATGTATCCTCCTCATCATCTTCTATATAATAGATTTTTACGAGCTTTCCAAGTCCTACTTCGTCGTCCTTCGCCCGATCTTCTATAATATGTGCAAATTTGAGCATCTTAGTAAGATAATTGATTCGGCTTTCATTTTGATTTTTCTCTCTTTTGGCGGCATAATACTCAAAATTTTCGGATAAATCGCCCTGCGCCCTTGCTTCTTTAACAGCCTCTATCAGCTTGGGACGCAATTCCAAACGACGATACTCTATTTCCTGTTTTATTTTTTCTATATCCGCTACAGTTAATTTCTCACTCATTTTCTTTCCTTTAACAATATATTTCGAATAGTATTATAACACAGATAAGCATTATATCTAAGTACTTTTTTGCTTGTGGAAAAAGAATATTATTAGTATAATAGGTTATATTAAGTAAGATTTTAGTTTAGTACAATTTTCTTAGAGGATACTGTATGGAAGATAACATTAACGAGACTAATGATAAAAAAGATTTTATAAAAGAAAAGATAGTGAAAAAAACTTCTATGAAATCAAAGCTGATAAAGTTTGCAGGCTTGGTTTTTTCGGCATTTATATTGGGAGCGACGGCTATGGCAGGCGCAATATTTACAAGACCTATATTTGAGAAGTTTGCAGATAAAAAGGAAAAAGAGACTAAGGAAAGTATAGTCATACCTAGGGATGAGCCGGAAACAACTCGGACCGAAAAAGAAACGGAGCCTGTGGAAGACATAGTACAGTCGGCAATAGAGGACTATGCTTTTGATGTAAATTCATTAAAAGCTATGTATTTATCATTGGCGGAGCTTGCAAATACTACAGACAATTCCGTAGTTGCAATAAGAACCACCAATATGGAAAAGGATTGGTTTGACAACGAGGTTGAAAATACCGGAGAGCTTCCGGGAGTGATTATAGCCGATACGGAAACGGAGCTTATAATCTTATCTCCGACCGAGGGTCTTACCGACATCGAGGGTATAAGCGTAAGATTTGCGGATGACAAAACCTATACCGCTACAGTGAAAGAAACGGACAGTCATTTGGGTATAGCTCTTTTAAGTGTGCAAAAGGATACTTTGGAAGAAGGTACCAAAACCATGGCAAAGGCGGTTACTTTGGGGAATTCGTATCGCCTGAAAAGAGGAGACATACTCATGGCGTTGGGCTCGCCTTTAGGCATAATACATTCAAGCAGTTATTGTAATGTGTCTTATATCAGTAAGCAGACACCTATCATAGATTCAAATGCAAGATTTGTCTATGTAAACGGGGATATGAACAATACTGTGGGGACGTATTTGTTCAACACGGACGGAGAGCTCGTTGCATGGCTCGTTAATTCGGATATAAGTAAAAGTAAGTATAAGGCGGCTATAGGTATTTCCGACCTTAAAGGCTTGCTTGAGAAGATGATTAACGGAGAATCAAGTGCTTATCTGGGATTGGAAGGAACGGATGTTGACGGAAATCTCAAAAATGCGGGGATTGAGTCGGGAGTTTACATAAAAAAGGTTGTGGCGGATTCACCGGCTTACAATGCGGGTATACAGCCGGGAGATATACTTGTCGGAATAGGAGATAAGGAAATAAAAAGTATGCCGGATTATAAGGGCATTTTATCCGATTCGGCTATAGAAAAGCCTGTGGAGCTCGTCGTTATGAGATACTCGAGAGAGGAATATGTAAAGCTTAATTTTGCTATAAATATGGGAGCCAGATAGGCGATAGAGAGGAATTTAATGAAATATATCGAGACACTGAGAGAGGGAATGAGAATATCGGAGGTATATCTTTGTAAGGTTAAGCAGATACTTTTGACTAAAAACGGCAAAGAATACGGCAGTCTCATTTTGCAGGATAAGACAGGGGTTGCGGATGCCAAGATATGGGATTTGGGAAATCCGGGAATAGAGGATTTTGAGTCCATAAACTATGTGAAGGTAGATGCGGATGTGACCTTATTTAACGATAAAATTCAGCTCAATATAAGAAGAATAAGAAGAGCCGATGAGGGTGAGTATATAAGTTCCGATTATCTGCCGACCAGCTCCAAGGACATAGAAAGTATGTATAATGAGCTTAAGGAGAAAATTTTCTCAATTAAAGATATCAATTACAATATGCTTTTGAGCAAGTTTTTTATAGAGGATAAGGAATTTGCAAAGAGATTTAAGTTTGCATCTGCGGCAAAAAGCGTTCATCACGGTTTTGTAGGCGGTCTGCTTGAGCATACCTTGAGTGTCGCAAATATGTGTGAGTATTTTTGCAAAACATACACTATGCTTAAAAGAGATTTACTTATAACAGCGGCAATTTTTCATGATATAGGAAAGGTAAAGGAAATATCGGCTTTTCCGGAAAATGACTATACCGATGCCGGACAGCTTTTGGGGCATATAGTTATAGGAGTTAATATGATAAATGAGAAAGCCTCGACTTTAGCGAATTTTCCGGAAGTAAAACTTAATGAGCTTATGCATTGTATTTTGTCACATCACGGAGAGCTGGAATACGGTTCGCCGAAAAAACCCGCACTTTTGGAGGCTTTCGCTCTAAACTTCGCCGATAATGCGGATGCGAAAATGGAAACGGTAATAGAGCTTTTACAATCTGCAAATGAAGGCTCGTCATGGCTCGGATATAACAGGATGTTGGAAACCAACATAAGAAAAACAAGTGAATAGGATAATCGAGATAAGAGGTAAGATTTGAAAAAAGAGGAAGTACAATATCGCAAAAACGATGTTATAGAATTTGATATAATTGATTACGGCAATGAGGGAGAAGGCATCGGCAAAACCGATGCTTTTACTTGGTTTATAAAGGACACCGTAATAGGTGACAGGGTAAGGGCATCGGTAATGAAGCTAAAGAAAAACTACGGCTATGCCAGACTTTTGGAAGTCATAAAGCCGAGTAGAGACAGGGTGGAACCTCCCTGCAAGGTGGCAAGAGCCTGCGGAGGCTGTACCTTACAGGCAAGTTCTTATAAATCCCAGCTTAGATTCAAGGAAAACAAGGTGCTTTCAAGTTTGGAGAGAATAGGCGGTTTTTCAAGGGGGAGCTATGAATATGACGGCATTATAGGTATGGAAGAGCCTTTCAGGTACAGGAACAAGGCTATATTTCCCGTAGGAAAGAATAAGGCGGGAGAGGTAATAAGCGGTTTTTATGCAAATCACAGTCATACCATTATAGAAAATGACGACTGCCTGCTCGGAGTTAAAGAAAATAAGCAAATACTCGACATTGTGCTTGATTTTATAAGAAAATTTAAAATTGAGGTATATGACGAGGATTCGCATAAGGGTCTTGTAAGAAATATACTCATAAGAAAGGGCTTTCATACCGCCGAGCTGATGGTTTGCATCATAATCAACGGAGATAGGCTCAGTCATACTTCAGAGCTGGTGGAGGCACTTCTGAGTGTTGAGGGAATGACAAGCATCAGCCTGAACATAAACAAGGCGAAAACCAATGTGATTATGGGAAAGGAAATGATAGATCTTTATGGAAACGGATATATAGAGGATTACATAGGTGATATAAAATTTCGCATTTCTCCTTTATCTTTCTATCAGGTTAACCCCGAGCAGACTTTTAAGCTTTATTCAAAAGCTCTGGAATACGCAAATCTCAGCGGCAATGAGGTTGTTTGGGATTTATACTGCGGTATAGGAAGCATCTCCTTATTTTTGGCGAGGTCGGCAAGGCAGGTCTACGGTATTGAAATAATAAAGGAAGCTATAGATGACGCTATAGAAAATGCAAGGATAAACGGCATAGACAATGCAAGCTTTTATGTGGGCGAGGCGGAAAAGGTGCTGCCTAAGCTATACAGAGATTTTGAGAGCGGGCAGGATAAGAGCGGAGATAATGAGGGCAACAAAATTGATGGGGGTAACGTAAGCAAGGTAAGCGATATAAGCGATAAGGAAGTCATAAATAAATTTGCACCGGATGTTATGGTGGTTGACCCCCCGAGAAAGGGCTGCGACAAGCTTTGTCTCGACACAATGATAAAGATGAATCCGGAGAGGATAGTATATGTGAGCTGCGACTGCGCCACCTTGGCAAGGGATGCGAGGTACTTGTGCGAGAACGGGTATGGGCTCAGGCGAGTATGCGTGGTGGACCAGTTCGGGCATACGGGGCATGTGGAGGGGGTAGCACTTTTATCCAAACTCGATGTAGATAAGCATATAGATGTTGAAATTAAACTTGATGAGCTTGATTTGACAAGTGCTGAAAGTAAAGCGTCTTATGCACAAATTAAGGAATATATATTGGAAAAATTTGATTTAAAGGTTTCGACACTTTATATTGCACAAGTGAAGAGAAAATATGGTTTAGACATTAGGGAACACTATAATATATCAAACAACGAGAGTCAGAAAATCCCACAGTGCCCAATTGAAAAGGAAGAAGTTATTTTAGATGCGTTGAAGCATTTTAAGATGTTGTAATATCAAAACAATAAGGGGAATAGATAGTGGCTAATATTGAAAGTATTAAACAAAAAATACTACAACTGGATGCAGGTTCATTTCAAAATCTTTGTGATTCTTATTTATATAAAACAGGCTATCCGAGTATAGTATCTCTTGGTGGAGAAGCAGGTACACGAAAGACCACTTTAGGTACACCTGATACTTATTTTATTGCATCAAATGGAAAGTATGTTTTTGTTGAATACACAACTCAAAGGACGAACTTATTTGTAAAAATCAAGGATGATCTTGAAAAATGTCTTGATACAGCAAAGACAGGTGTTCCGCATGACAAAATCTCTGAAATTATTTATTGTCATACTTCATCAAACCTTACACCCTTTCAAGATAGTGAAGTGAAAAAACTATGTGAAGATGCTGGAGTTAAGCTTATAATTATTGGAATTGATAAGCTTGCAGAAGATATATATCTTTTCTATCATAATCTTTCCCGTGATTTTTTGGGAATATCAATAAGTACGGATCAAATTCAATCATATGATGAATTTATTAATAGTTACAACGCAAATAGAATGGCTGCTCCACTTGATACTAAATTTCTATTCAGAAAAAAAGAATTTCAAGATATCACCAACGCTTATACGAAAGTGGATGTTGTTATACTTAGTGGTTCATCAGGTACGGGAAAAACCCGTTTAGCCTTGCATTATGTAAAAAATCATGCAGATGCTAAGTATGAAAAGACTTACTGTATTCATAGTAATGCATTACCAATATACGATGACTTAAAACTTTTTTTAGATAGACCAAGAGATTATTTTCTTTTTATTGATGATGCCAATCAATTGTCAGGACTGCAGCATATTATCCGTTACGTTAGTATGAAACTAGAGGGATATAATGTAAAAATACTTATTACGGTAAGGGATTATGCACTTCAAAAAGTGATAAACGATGTTCGAGGAATCACTTCTTATGAGATTTTGAATGTAAATGTATTTTCAGATAACGAGATTAAGGAAATACTTGAAACTTCATTGTGCATTTTGAATCAAGACTATCAAGAACGAATTATAAGAATTGCAGAAGGAAATGCTCGTATTGCTATACTTGCCGGGAAAGTGGCATGCAGTTCAAATCGTTTGGAGTCTATTGATGATGTGTCACAATTATATGAAGATTATTATGGTTCTAATTTAGAAAATAATCAATTTTTTATAGATAAAAATCTATGTATAACTGCTGGTATGATTGCTTTTCTTGAAGCAATTCATTTAGATTATATTGATGCACTTTTACCAATTTTACAGGAAAAAGGGTTAAATCGAGATAGTTTCATTGAAAATATCCGTATGCTTCACGAGCGGGAGATTGTCGATATTTGTAATGATAAAGCTGTTCGTTTTTCTGATCAATGTTTGTCTAATTATTTGTTAAAATATATTTTCTTTGACAAAAAATTACTTGATTTGTCGAAAATGATTAAAGCTTGCTTTTCAAGCTACAGAGAGAGAACTGTATCTTCTGTTAATACGTTACTTAATATCTTTAGAAATAAAGAGCTTTTAAATTTTGTTGAGAAAGAAATAAAGTTATTATGGGATGAATTATCAACAGAAAAATCGCCAATCTTCTTTGAATTTGTAAAAGTCTTTTTTCGTATTAATCCTACGGGAACACTTTTACTTTTGCAAAATAAAATTGAATCTGAAGAAAGAGTGATTTGTGAATGGAGCGATATAGATACTGAAAAAAGAAAAAACTATCAGCATGTAGAAAATGATATCATTAAAATCCTTGGTGGATTTGCAGATATGACTGATCTTCCAACCGCTTGTGATTTGTTTTTTCAATATTATCTAAAGCGACCGGATTTATTTATGGAATTTTATCATGCAGTCAATATATATTTTGGGATTCATAGGGATGCCATACGGCATGATTTTTACACTCAAATAACATTTTTTGAAAAAATAAAAGAATATTCAGATGACTGGAAACAAGAATTTATTGCTAGTTTCTTTTTGCAAATAGCAGAAGAATTTTTGAAATTGTATTTTTCACCAGCGGAGGAAGGACGAAAAAATAAATTAACCATATATCAAATTCCGTTAGTTATATCTAAAGGTGTTGAAAAATATCGAAAGTTAATTTGGGAATATTTATCTTCTCTAAGCAAAAATGAAAAATATAGAGCAAAAGTGAAGGAAATCCTCAGTTCTTATGGAGGCACTGTCGACGATGTAAGCGTTCCTGTTTTACAATTTGATTTAAAATATATTCAATCGATTTTGAAGTCCAATTTTCTCCCGGATAAATTGACGAATTGTCTTTTGGCGAGCGAAATAGTGCAAGTTTTTAGTAGAATAAATGGTCTTTGTGAATCCTTATTTTCTGAATATCTTGAAAGAGAGGACTTTCAATTATATTGTCTTCTTAAAGGAGCAGATTATGAAGAAAATAAAAAACAAAAGCAGCAATCAATTAATCATTACACTTCGGATTGTGATTTACAAATGTTCAAGAAGCTAATTGATATTTGCAGTGATGTTTCTGAGATAGATAATCATTCATCTTGGGAGATTACTCAAGGATTAGGTATTGCCTTTGATGCTATTTCCGATAAAAAAGATTGGTGTGTTGATGCAATTAAGTATTATATAGAAAAAGATACACCAAATAATTTAACCCCATATCATCTGATTGATATACTCTTTTCTTTGTTGTCTGACGCAGAAGTTTATGAAATTATTATTAATGAAGAATATAGTCAGAAAAATGCTTGGGTATATGTATATTATCATGAATTACCGCTGGAATTAATTACAGAAAAACATCTAAATGGGCTTTATGATTTTTTGAAAGATACTTCTGACAGAGACATTACTTCATCATCAATGCGTGATGTGGATTTTCTGGAGAAGTATAAAGTAATAGATGAACGGTCATTTATAGAAGGCTGCAAAATTATTTTGACAAAAAAAGAGTATTCCCCCTTTATCGTGGATATTTATTTTGGTCTGCAATTTAATTACCATCATAATAGTGCAAAAGAAGTAATTCAAAAATTTAATTGTAATTTGGAATTGCTTGAAGAAATATACTGTACTATGCTGTCATATGATAATCATCATGATTATAACGGACATTTTTTGAAGGAAATATATCTGGTTAGACCTTCTATACTGGATAAATATATAGGTTATTTAATAAATAAAAAGAATACCTCTTTTATTGACCATCAAGAGAGGCATCATTGTTTTTTCGAATTGGATGATTTTATAGAAATATATAATAAGATTTTTGAGCAGTTGATAAAGAATTGCCAATTTTCTAAATTGTCAGTACCATATTTTTTGGAGTCTTTATTATTACCGATCCAAAATGAGCAAAAGTTGTTGGATAAGCAAGATGATTGGATTCGTCAATGTATTCAACTATTTTCTGATGATGAAACAAAAATGTACTGCTTATTTTCTGTTATATCCAAATTAAAAATCGAAAGAAAAAAGGAGTATGTATTGCTGTTCCTTGAAAATAATCTATTGTTTGAAGATTTTGAAAGATTACCACTGACACCTGCTTCTTGGAGTTGGTTGGGTAGTGTGATACCGATGTATCGTGCTTGGATTGATTTTCTTGAGTCTTTGCTTCCAAGTTTTATAGGTTTAAAATGGATAAAGCATAAAAAGCATATACAAACACAAATTGATTATTTAAACGAGCAAATTGAATCTGAACAAATTGATGAGATCTTAAGAGGGTAAACTTAAAATACATAAAAATAGAAAACAGAAAGGGGCTTGAATGGTGGGGAACAACAAAGATAGTTTGAATATTATAAGGAGTGAAATCATCATATATCAAACGGATGATGGGAAGACGAAAATAGATGTTAAATTTGCAGATGAAACTGTTTGGCTTACGCAAGCACAATTATGTGATCTTTACCAAACCAGTAAATCTAATATCAGCGAGCATGTTAAGCACATCTTTGAAGAGGGCGAGTTGGAGGAAACAGCAGTTGTTCGGAAATTCCGAACAACTGCTGTTGACGGAAAAAACTATAATATAACGCACTATAATCTTGAGATGATTATTTCTCTTGGATATAGAGTAAAATCTAAAATTGCTACAAGTTTCCGGCGATGGGCCACTGAACGCTTAAAGGAGTACATGATAAAAGGCTTTACAATGGACGATGAAAGGTTGAAAAATTTGGGAGGTGGTAATTACTGGAAAGAGTTATTAGACCGCATTCGGGATATACGCTCGTCAGAGAAAGTTATGTACCGACAAGTACTTGAGCTTTATGCAACAAGTGTTGACTATAATCCCAAAAGTAGTGAATCCATTTCATTTTTTAAAATGGTGCAAAATAAATTACATTATGCAGCATATGGACATACAGCAGCAGAAGTTATATACAAGCGTGCGGATGCCAGTCAGCCTTTTATGGGGTTAAAAACTTTCTCTGGTGATTTTCCGGTATTGAAAGATATCAGTATTGCAAAGAATTACCTTAATGATGAAGAATTAAAAATTCTAAACAATATTGTATCCGGTTACTTTGATTTTGCGGAAATTCAGGCTATGCGCCATAATCCTATGTATATGGCAGATTATGTGGAGCATCTTGAAAATATTTTAAAAAATACAGGCGAAAAGGTGTTGCAGGGTTCTGGAACAATCAGCCATGTACAGGCAATCGAAAAAGCAAAGGAAGAATATAGAAAATATCAGGAGCAGAACTTGTCGCCGGTTGAAAAGGAATATTTGGAAAGCATTAAAAACGTTCATAATAAGGTTAATAAAAAAGGTAAAAACTGATAGAGAAAAGGTATTCTTGTGTAAATGTTGAAGTTAAAGAGAGACTTTTTTTGCTCTGGGTGTGAATATAAGTTTGGACAAAAATTCGCACGTCGAAAGTGTGGTTGAGATGATAAGAAAAGATGAGTAAATTCAAGAAAATAGCGTGTTTCCGGGCTTTGAGGCGGGCTAGGATCAATATCTAAAATTGGTAGTTTTGTAGAGATATATTTGAGGTTCTTGATTGGAAGCAGATAAGTTTGCAATGAACTATTTGACTTCACCGGAAGATTATAGAAGGTTAGTTCAACCAAGATATATTTCTGATGATGAGATTGTAAAGTTTGCTAAAACGATAGGAATTCATCCGGGAATTGTAGTTGGAAGATTGCAACATGAAGGAATTATTTCCTGAAACAGATGTTCCGGATTAAAAGAAAAGTATGTGATCGAAATAAAACATACCGGATAAAATAAGTATTAGCATTTAATTAAAATAGTATTCACATCCATACAAACCCTTGATACAAAAGGAGTTTTGTCAAAGTAGAGCTGTAAAAATACTACTTTTTTACTACTTTAGCAAGAGCCTTGATATGCAGATATAAAAACTTTTACAAATATAATAAACAATCAAATATGTATTGTCAAAAGAGATGTTATTACAGACATCTCTTTTTTCATATCATTATAAATAAATTTAAGGAGATGTAAATATAAAAGATGAGAAAACTATAACTCTGGGAAGTCTTTTTGACGGTATAGGCATATTCCCTTTGGCTGCCGTACACAACGGTATAACGCCTGTCTGGGCAAGTGAAATAGATAAAAATGCCATATCCGTTACGAAAAAACACTTTCCCGAAATGAAACACTTAGGGGATATTACAAAGATAGATGTAAGGAAAATAGAACCGGTTGATATTATAACTTTCGGCTCACCCTGTCAAAATCTTTCTCTTATAGGCGACAGAACAGGTATTAACGGAGTTAAGTCTTCTTTGTTTTTTGAAGCCATAAGAATTATAAATGAGATGAGGTGCTATACAAATGGTTTATATCCAACTTTCATTGTTTGGGAAAACGTGGCAGGAAGTCTTGTATCAGGAGCAAGGAATGATTTTAGAACCATACTTGAAGCCTTTTGCGGCTGCAAGCTTCCAATGCCTAATACAAGATGGGCAAATGCAGGAATGGTGCGAGGGAAAGAACTTGAACTTTGTTGGAGAGTGCTTGACGCCCAATATTTCGGAACACCAATACTCTTACAAAGAAGAAAGAGAGTATTTATTGTATGTGATTTTGGAAAAAGAAGTGCCCACAAAGTATTATATAAGCCCTGCTGTAGCAAAGAGGATATTAAGACTTTCAAAAAAGGCGGGTGCAACCATACCCGAACCGATAAAGAAACTGCTGTTAAAGCAGGCGGGAATTTCCTAAATGTCAGGGCATTTGAAGAAAGAAGAATGCGTACCGGAGCAAAAAGAAAAAATCCGTCCATATTTTTAAAAGGACTTGGAGAAGAAAATAAACCTTTCCCGACACTTTTAGCCGGAAATTCCGCTATGATAGCCTGTTGGTATGAAAAAAATGAAGATGACGGGTGTATAAGATATCTTACACCTAAAGAATGCGAAAGGCTTATGGGCTTTCCCGATGATTATACAAAGTATTCATATACCGGAGAAATCATTAAAGACAGGGCAAGATTAAAGGCGATAGGAAATTCGATAGCCTTGCCGCACACAGAATATATTATGTCAGGAATAAAGGATATTTTAAAGTGAAACTAAAATTTAATAAGAATCAGACAAAAGTACGCTCTCCTACTTTCAGTAAGTATTTTAGAGCGTATTGTAAAGACTGTAAAAACAAAAAAAGGAGAAAATTTATGGAATTAAAGTATGTAATACCCGATGTTTATAAAACTTTTGGAAAACTTGAGTATGCAGGCGAAGGCAAAACACAGCAAAAGAAAATTAACGGAAGGCTTACCGTCTTATCAAGAAGCTATAACCTTTATTCGGATATACAAAGGGCAGATGATATAGAGGTTATACTTCCGGCGATTGCAGGAGAAAAACATTTTGAAAGCGAGGATGAAGTAAAACTTATAAATCCTGTAATAACGGTTGAGGGGATAAAAATAGGTAACAGGGGTTTTAGTAAATATATCTTGTATGCGGATGATTTAGTCAAAGCATAGTGCTTAAATGTTATAAAAAAGGAGAAATGAAAAAATGAGATTAGCACAGGGAATAGTTATAGATAAGGAAAAAACTTTCGGTACATTAAAGTTTTCCGCCTTAAGACGTGAAGTAAGAATGACAAATGAGGACGGAAGTCTCAGCGAAACGATAAAAGAAAGAACCTATGACTTAAAATCAAAGGCACAGGGAAGAATGATACAGGTAAGTATACCTGAAGCTGCGGGGGCTAAAGAGTTTGAGTATAACAGTGAAGTTGAGTTAATAAATCCGGTAGCCGATACCGTTGCAAATGCGTCCTTTTTAGGCGTGGATGTTGAATGGTACATAAAAGCTGAGGATATTGTACCTAAAAAAAAGGGAACTACAGGTACATCAGGAAATCTCTTTAATACTGTGTCCGGTGATAAAAAGGAAAAAGAAAAATAAAAGCTTATAAATTTCTGTGAGTTGATATGAAAATAAAAGATACTTTGAAAAATATTATAAAAGATAGCTATAAAGGAAGTATTATAAGAGCCGGCGATGTCTTTCTGGTTCAAAGGCTTATAGTTGTTTCGATTTTTTTGACTGTAGTGCCTTTGTTTTTATTATTTAACCTGTTTTCCGTTATAAAATTTATTAAGGATTTAAAGCTTGGAAAGTTGAATATTGAAGCGTTTTCAAGTTATTACTGTATCATATCATTTTTACTGTCCGTAATTATAAGTGGGATTTTTATGTACTTCTTTTATCAAAAGAAAAAAAGTTATATAAATACCGTTATTCATAGACAAAGACTTGCAAAAATGATTATGGAGAACAAATGGTATGAAACAAAAACATCAGATGATTTTCTTGTTAAAGCGGGGCTTATAAAAACATCCGGCAAAACCGAAAAAATAAGCTATTTCCCTAAGATTCATTATCTTTTAAAAGACGGATTTATCTACATAAGAATAGATATTACTATGGGGAAATATCAGGAGCAGCTTTTAAACTTGGAAAGAAAACTTGAAAGCGGTTTATACTGTGAACTTGAAAGTAAGGAGATAAAAACAGGGTATAAAGGCAGTTTTATAGAGTATAAGTTTAATTTTAACATTATAGCAAGCAGGATAAGCATTAATGAAGTAAGGGCTGTAAACGGGAAGCTTAAATTAATGGCTAATCTTTATTGGGAATATGATACTTTGCCTCATATGCTTGTAGCAGGAGGAACCGGCGGAGGAAAAACATATTTTCTGCTTACTTTAATTTCGGCACTTCTTAAAACGGGCTCAAAGCTTTATATACTTGATCCTAAAAATTCAGACCTTGCAGACCTTAAAGGCATTCTTCTTAATGTATATACAAAAGCCGATGAAATGATAAGCTGCCTTGATTTGTTTTTTAATGAGATGATGAAAAGAAATGAAGAAATGAAGCTTATGCCCGGATATAAAACCGGACAAAATTATGCAAGCCTTAACCTTAAAGCCCATTTTTTGATATTTGATGAGTATGTTGCATTTATGGAAATGATAGGAAGTAAAGAAAATATAGCTGTTTTAAGTAAGTTAAAGCAGATAGTAATGCTTGGCAGACAATCCGGTTTTTTCTTGATACTTGCCTGTCAGAGACCCGACGCAAAATATCTTGGCGACGGAATAAGAGACCAGTTTAATTTCAGAGTTACACTTGGACGAATGAGTGAAATGGGCTATTCAATGATGTTTGGAGAAACCGGCAAACAGTTTTTCCTTAAAAAAATAAAAGGCAGAGGATATGTCGATATGGGTAGCGGTGTAATTACGGAATTTTTTACTCCGATTGTCCCTAAAGGATATGATTTTATAAAGGAAATAGAAAAAACAGTAAAGGGAAGTTTTAAACAAAGTCCGGCTCCTGATAATGCAAGGCTTAATCTTAAAAAGCAACCCTAAAATTAATTTTCACATACCTGTTTATTTAAGGTGTGTTTTTTTATACATTTTTTACTTTAGGAAAGGAAGTGATTAACAGTGAAAAACGGTGAAAAAGTAAATATGCATGACATACTAGGACTAGATGAGTATATAAAAGATTTTGAGGAGCAGGTAATAACGGACTACAAGTCTTTTGCCATCAGTGCACTTGAAAATTTGCTTGAAGGCATAGACCTTGATATGGGTATAAATATGGTCATAAACGACGAACAGACAAAATCAAAAAGGAATTTATGCTTTCACTTTGAAACATCTAAGGATGACGGCAAAACAAATGTAAGATACTCGGGGTTTAATTAAGCGTTGCACTTTTTGCACCTGCGTGCGAAGCGAAAGCCGGTGCGAAAAGTGCAACTTTACCCCCCTGTATCTAACAGGGGGGTACAAAATAAACAAAAAATACATAAAAAAGTGCTTTAAACCCTTATGTAATAAAGCTTTAGCCTTTTAAAATTCCATGTCAACTTTTTTCATTCAGCTGACATTTTAAGCACTTTAACAGGTATAAGGTTTATTGTTTTAAGGTTTATGCTACAGAAAGGAAAAGGAACTTATGGAAACTGAAATCCTTACAGGAAATATCTGTGAGGAAAAGAAAGATAAAACTTATAAAATAAAAAAACACAACGATACAACAAAAAAGCTGTCCATTGACAGAATAAAGCTTAAAAGACTTGCATACGGTATTTCTCAAAATAAACTTGCCACAAAGACAGGTATAACAAGGCAGTATTTAAGTGAGCTTGAAAAGAAAAAGAAAAAAGCGGATTTTAAGCTTCTTTTAAAACTTGATACCGCTCTTGAGTGCTTTAATCCGGATAATGAGCTTACAATGCTTTTTGACTATGTAAGGATACGCTTTCCGACAACGGATATAGATTATGTAATCAAAAATATATTAAGGATAAAAAAAGAATATATGCTCTGCCTTGATTATGCTTTTTACTCTTATTCATATCAGTATGTATTCGGAGATATAACTGTCATGTACTCTCCCGATATATTAAAGGGGTGTTTACTTGAGTTAAAAGGAAAAGGTTGCAGGCAGTATGAAAGTTTTTTACTGGCACAGCATAGAAGCTGGTTTGATTTTTTTAATGACATACTCTCACAAAACGGAGTAATTAAAAGACTTGACCTTGCAATAAACGATAAAGCGGGGTTGCTTGACATAGAGTATCTGGCGGATAAATGCAAAAAAGAAGAATGTATTTCGGTATTTCGTTCTTTTAAAAACTATAAAAGCGGAGAGCTTGTACAAAGAGATGAAAAAACAGGAATGGGAAATACTCTTTACATAGGTTCATTAAAAAGTGAAGTTTACTTTTGCATTTATGAAAAAGACTATGAGCAGTACGTAAAAACAGGAATAAAAAGAGAAGAAAGTGAGGTAAAAAACAGATTTGAAATAAGACTTAAAAACGAAAGAGCATATCTTGCCCTGCTTGACTTAATGGAAAATGAGGATATAGGGAGTACGATTTTTTCCATAATAAACAGGTATATAAGATTTGTTGATAGACAGGATGACAAAAACAGAAATGAATGGAAAACATCAAAACAGTGGGAAGAATTTCTGGGAGCCAATAAAAAAAGTTTAAGACTTACCGTTAAGCCCGAACCTTACAGCTTTGATAAAACTCTTAGCTGGCTTTCAAGACAGGTAGCTCCCACTCTTAAACTTGCAAGAATGCTTGACAGACTTAAAGGTACCTGTATTCTTAATACAATGATAAATAAAGCAAAGCTTTCAAAAAAGCATTATACCTTATTAAAGCAACAAGCTTTCAGTGTAGAAGAAATAACAGAATAAATATATTTAAAATGCCGGACTCAGAGTCCGGTTAAAAAAGGAGAAAACTATGAATTTCGGAAATAACTTATATAACTGGTTTTTAACCAATGCACAGTCTTTAGTACTGGTTGCTATAGTAGTAATAGGATTATATTTAGCTTTTAAAAGAGAATTTTCAAAGCTTATAGGTTTTTTGGTAATAGCACTTATAGCTGTGGGACTGGTATTTAACGCTTCCGGCGTAAAAGATGTGCTGTTAGAAATATTTAACAAAATAATAGGAGCATAAAAGGAAAAATAAAATCTTATTTTTCAGTATTTTAAGTACATCAGACAAAGTAATACTTTGCTTTTGTACTTATTTTTTATTTAATACGCCTTTACAGGATGAAAAAAGCTATCCTGTAAAGGTTAAAAACGAAAGGAACTTTACTTATGGAAATGAGGATATATATAGCAAATTTAGGTAAATACAATGAGGGAGAGCTTGTAGGTGCTTGGTTTTTGCCGCCTGTAAATATGGAAGAAGTTGCAGAAAAAATAGGTTTAAATGAAACTTATGAAGAATACGCAATACACGATTATGAACTTCCCTTTGATATAGGTGAGTATGAAAGTATAGATGAGATAAACAGGCTTTGTGAAATGGCAGAAGAATTACTTGACATATTCCCGGAAGATGATTTAAGGGAAATTGAAAATACATTTTTTACTTCCTTAGCCGATTTTTATGAGCATAAGGAAGATGTTATTATGCACGGTGATTGTGATGATATGGCGGATGTAGCAAGAAAATATCTGGAAGAAAACTCTTTAATACCGGAACATTTAAAATACTATATAGACTATGAAGCTTACGGCAGAGATTTGGAATATTCCGGACAATTTCTTGTAACCTCAAAGTGTGTATATGAACGCATTTAAGCGAATAAAATTTAAAACTGAATCGAATATTTTTAAATATCGTTCTTACAAATATCGGGAGAAAAAATGAAAAAATTAAAAAGTTACACAGGTATATGGTCTGTAGAAAAGGTGATTTATGCAATTAATGATTTTAACCTGCCTTTTCCGGTAAGTCTAAGTCAAATGGCTTGGTTTGTAGTATCACTGCTTCTTGTAATACTTTTATCTAAGCTTCCTCCACTAAACCTTATAAAAGGAGCTTTCTTAAAATATCTCGGAATACCCTTATTTTTAACCGTTTTTATGAACGGCAAAAGCTTTGATGATAAAAAACCTCACAGTTTTATAAAATCGGTACTGCTCTTTTTATTAAGACCAAAAGTAAGTATTTTAGGAAAGTCTGTAAAAATACATAAAGGAGTAGTTAAAAAGGTAAGGCTAAAAGAAAGCGTTGTAAATGTAAATTCTTTTTTAGCTTCTCCTACAGACCTTAAAAAATTAAAGGAAAAAGTCAATCAGAATAAATATGAAAAAGGAGCCTATGATGAAAACCGAATTTAATATTAAATATATAGAAAATAACCTTATATTTAATAATGACAATGAATGTTTTGCTTACTATGAGCTTATTCCGTTTAACTATTCTTTTCTTTCACCGGAAGAAAAACTTATGATACACGATAAATTCAGACAACTTATATCGGGAAATAAAGACGGAAAGATACATGCACTACAGATAGCGTGCAGTGAGAACATTAAGGATATTCAGGAAAGAAGTAAAGAAAGTGTAAGCGGAAGATTAAAAAATGCAGCAATAAAAAGGATAGACGCTCAAACTAACGTCCTTGTATCTATGATAGGAAAATCACAGACAGGTTATAGGTTCTTTATAGGATTTAAACTTATTAAAAATGAAAAAGAACTCAGTATAAAAAGCTTTGCGGACGGCATAAAGGAATATTTCCTTGAATTTATAAATGAGGTAAATCATTCTCTTATGGGTGATTTTATTTCTGTATCAAATGATGAGATAAGAAGATATTTAAAGCTTGAAAATCTCTTATACGGTAAGATTTCAAAACGTTTTAAGGTAAGAAGATTAAATAAAAATGACTTCGGATACCTTATAGAACATATACATTCGGGAGAACATAAAGACCTTAAAGATTATGTCTTGAACCTTCCTGTAATACGCTTAAAAAATACAAGCATTATTAAAAAATATGACCTTATATCTCCTGCAACCTGTCTTATAGAAGAAAAGCAAAGATATCTTAAAATAACTAAAGACCGTTTGGATAGAAAAGCTTTTGATGACAAAAGTTTGAGTAAAAATAAAAATGCAGAGGAAAATATTTTAGATGACAGTGTTATTTATGCTTCATACTTTACAATGAGCCTTGTTGTAGGCGACTTGGACTTTCCTTACAGTGAAATATTTTACTATCAGGCGGGACAGTTTGATTTTCCCATAGACACATCCATGAATATAGAGATTGTTGAAAATAAAAAAGCTCTTTTTACTGTAAGGAATAAAAAGAAGGAACTTAAAGACCTTGACAGTCATGCCTACTTTAGCGGAAACGAAACGGGAATAAATGTACTTGAAGCTTTGGAAAACGTGGATGAACTTGAAAATAACCTTGATAAAAGCAAAGAAGCTATGTATAAGCTCAGCTTCATTATAAGAGTATGGGCTTATGATAAGCAGGAACTTCTTAGAAGATTAAATGAAGTAAGGGATTTTTATGAGGACTTTAATATAAAGCTTGTTCGCCCTTTCGGAGATATGACGGGGCTTCATTTTGAATTTATGCCGGCAGCAAAAAGATACATAAATGATTATGTGCAGTATGTAACAAGTGATTTCTTGGCGGGACTGGGATTTGGTGCAGGAAGGCTTCTTGGAGAAAAAGACGGTATCTATATAGGTTATAACACAGATACAGGAGCAAATGTCTATCTAAAGCCTTCCCTTGCCGCAAGAGGGGTTAAAGGCAGTACCACAAATGCTCTTGCCTGTGCATTTTTAGGTTCTCTTGGCGGCGGCAAATCCTTTGCAAATAATCTTCTTGTTTATTACAGTGTACTTTTCGGGGGACAAGCTTTAATACTGGACCCTAAAAGTGAAAGGGGAAACTGGGATAAAATGCTTCCCGAAATGAAAAATGAAATAAATATAGTAACATTAAGCTCCAAAACAACCGCTAAGGGCTTACTTGACCCTTATGTGATTATGAAAAAAGTTAAGGACAGTGAAAGTCTTGCCATAGATATACTCAGCTTTTTAACCGGTATATCAAGCAGGGACAGTGATAAATTTCCGGTACTAAGAAAAGCCGTGAGAAATGTAACAAAAAAAGAAAAAAGGGGGCTTTTACTTGTAATAGAGGAACTCAGAAAAGAAAATACACCTGTTGCAAATGCTGTGGCACAGCATATAGAAAGCTTTACCGATTATGATTTTGCTTCCCTTTTATTTTCGGACGGAAATGTAAAAGAAAGTATAAGCCTTGATAAAAAACTTAATATAATACAGGTGGCAGACCTTGTACTTCCGGATACAAACACAAATGCAAGTGAGTATGTGGCAACGGAAATTTTATCAATAGCAATGCTTATAACTATTTCAACCTTTGCACTTGACTTTATACATACGGACAGAAGTATATTTAAAATAGTTGACCTTGATGAAGCATGGAGTTTTTTGCAAGTACAGCAGGGAAAAACTCTTTCGAATAAGCTTATAAGAGCGGGCAGGTCAATGAATGCCGGAGTTTACTTTGTAACACAAAATTCAAGTGATTTATCGGATGAGAAAATGAAAAACAACATAGGATTAAAATTCGCTTTCCGCTCCACAGATATAAATGAGATTAAAAATACGCTTAAATTTTTCGGTGTGGACAGTGAAGATGAAACCAATCAAAAAAGGCTTAGAGAACTTGAAAACGGTCAGTGCCTTATGCAGGATTTATACGGCAGAGTCGGAGTTGTACAGATACAGCCTTTGTTTTCCGACTTATTTAATGCATTTGATACCAGACCTCCGGTAAATACAGATAAAAAGTCGGCTAAAAGAAAAAGGGAGAATAAAGCTTATGATATGTAAGTATATGAAAATGATAAAAGATTTCATACATAAATTCAGAAAAAGGCAAAACAGATATGTTTATCTTCCAAAGCTTTCATGTTTCTTTTATCTAATACCGGCTATACTTTTGATTTTTATACTTATAGCAGGGACGGTTTACGGTGCCGGGCTTATAGAAGAAGCAGTCGGAACACAAAACCTGTATTCAAAGTATGCTCTTGATAATTATCAGCTTGACTTTTATGTGGATACCGGCTGGGACTGGCTTCCGTGGAACTGGACTGACGGAATAGGAAAACAGGTAATGTACGGACTTTATGCCATAACCAATTTTATATGGATAATAGGGCTTTATCTTTCAAGTGCCACAGGTTATATAGTGGAACAAGCCTATAAACTTGATTTTATTTCCGATACGGCAGGTGCTATAGGAAAAAATATACAGACAATGGCAGGCATATCTGAAAGCGGATTTTCAAATGAGGGCTTTTATGTAGGCTTTTTGCTTTTGTTTGTAATGTTTTTAGGTATATATACGGCTTATACGGGACTTTTAAAAAGGGAAAGCACTAAAGCTCTGTCTTCTTTGATAAGTTTTTTTATAGTATTTATTTTATCCGCTTCATTTATAGCTTATGCACCGGATTACATAACTATGTTAAACGATTTTTCAAAAGATGTAAGTACTTCCGCCTTAAATTTAGGTACTAAAATGGTACTTCCGGGCTCAGACATAAAAGGAAGCGAGTCTGTAGATGTGATAAGGGATACTTTATTTTCCATACAGGTAATAAAGCCTTGGTATGTTCTTGAATACGGAGACGGCAATGAAACATCAGAGGACATCTTAAGCATAAGTCCTGATACTAACAAAGGTAAAGACAGAGAAAGGGCGGTTAAAGCTGAAATAGAAGAAAATGCAAATGAATATATGAGTGTTACAAAAGTTATTGTAAGGCTTGGAATGGTAGTATTTTTGTTCATTTTTAATATAGGAATAAGCATATTTGTTTTTTTGCTTTCCGGTATAATGATATTTTCACAGATACTTTTTATCATATACTCAGTATTTTTACCTATAGCCTTTTTATTTTCTCTTTTGCCGGGTTTTGGAAATATGGGAAAAAAAGCTGTAGAAAAGCTCTTTAATACAATAATGCTAAGAGCAGGAATAAGCATAGTAATAAGTCTTACTTTTAGTATATCCGCAATGATTTATTCTTTAACCAAGGATAAGTCATTTTTTATTATAGCTTTTTTACAGGTAGTTTGCTTTGCCGGTATATATCTAAAGTTCGGGGATATAATGAGCATGTTCAGTTTGCAATCAAATGAAAGCCGTTCTTTAGGAAGAAGTATTTTAAAAAAGCCTTATATGATGATAGATTCTAAAGCAAGGCAAGTAAAAGCAAACATTGGAAGAAGCTTTACAGATTCTAAAAAAGAGGGGCTTAAGGCTGGCGATTATGCAAAAGATAAAAAAGGTAAAACCTTGATTTTAAGCTCTAATAAGAATGCACATGTAAGAGAAAAAACCTTAAATGAAGATTATCAGGATAATTTCTCTGATACGCAAAAGAAACAGTCTTATCAAAACAGTGCAAAAATAAAAAGCAATATTTCGGAGCCTTCTTATATCGAAAAGAATTTAGTTAAAGCGGAACATAAAACAGGCAAAAACAAAGCTTTTATGGAAACTTATAAGTTCGGAGCAAAAGTATCGGATAAAAACAAAACATATGCAAAGGCTGATAAAAAAGCTTACCTGAAAAGTCCTAAACTTAAAACTTCGGACATAAGGGAAAATACTGTAGAAAACGTAGGAAATGTGCAAAAAACATTTTCCTATAAAACCCAAAGAACTTCCGGAGATAAAAAAGACGCAAATATAACAGGAAGCAGTATGCCGGCAACCGCTTTAAGAGCTAAGAAAGATATGGAAAGTAGAGCTTTGTCAGCTAAAGCTTTTTCAGAGAAAAGGGAAAATAACAGACAAAAAGATACATATGCAGTAGGAGAAAGATATTCCGGTGAAAGCGACTTATCTATGAAAAATATAAGACATAAGCGGATAAATACTGTAAAAAACGGTATCAATAGAAAAATGGATTATTCCGATACTTCATACATGAAAAGTTCAATCGATAACTTAAGAATTTCCGATATACAGTCAACTGATATCAAAAAGTACTATGCTACAGATTCAGGAAAAGTCGGTAAAAATAAAAGCAATAAGTTTTTATTTAGAGACAGGAAGCTAAAAACCGATAATCTCATTCTTTCCCATATGTACGATAAAACTGTAGCAAAGAAAGATGAAAATAATGACAGCAAAGAAAAAGGAGCAAGAAAAAGATGAAAATAAAATATTTTATGCTTCCCATTATGATTCCTGCAATCTCTTTAGGTTTACTTATCTTCATGATAATATTTTTAACTTCCGATAACTCGGATAACGGAAAATATGGATTTGAGTATGAATATTCCAACTTTTCTACAGAAGTTCTTAATTATAAAGATTTAGTGGAAAAGTATGCGGGTATTTATAAGATAAGTGAATATACCGACATACTTTTGGCAATAATTCAGGTAGAAAGTGAGGGACTTCTACCTGATGTAATGCAGTCATCAGAGTCTAAGGGGCTTAAGCCTAATACCATAGATGACGAAGAAGAATCTATAAAGCAAGGTTGTAAATATTTTTCCTATCTTGTAAAAAAAGCCGGTAAAAAGCAGGTAGACGAAGATACAATAATCCAGTCCTATAATTATGGAGAAGAATTTATAGACTATGTGGCTAAAAGGGGGAAAAAATATAGCTTTGATTTAGCTGAAAACTTCTCAAGAATAAAGGCTAAGGGGGTAAAAGTAAGATATTCTGAAAAATTAGCAAAGCAAAGAAACGGAGGTTACAGATACAAGTACGGAAATATGTTTTATGTGCCGCTTATAAGACAGCTTGTCCCAAAAATCGGAACAAGCTTTGACAGTGATTTTGCAAATGCCGTAATAAATGAAGCACTTAAATATAAAGGATACAAGTATGTATTTGGCGGCTCCTCTCCCGCTACCTCATTTGATTGCAGCGGACTTACCCAGTGGTGCTATAAAAAAGCTGGAGTAAGTTTACCGAGAACCGCACAGGCTCAGTATAACTATATGGAGCATATCCCTCTTAATCAGGCAAAAGCCGGTGATTTGATATTCTTCCATTCCACCTATAATACATCTTCATACATAACGCATGTGGGAATATATGTAGGGAATATGAAAATGTATCATGCAGGCTCACCTTTAGGGTATGCCGACTTAAACAGCTCTTTTTGGCAAAACCATCTGGTCGGAGCGGGAAGAATCAAAAAATAAAAAAAGGAGACTTAAACTATATGAAGAATACTTTTAAAAATATGCTTGTAAGGAATAAGAAGAAAGGTAACACTAAAGACGGAGAGAAAATAAAATCGTCAAAATTCCAAAAGCTCCCTATAATAAAGCTTGGAACACATAGGAAGATGACAGTCTTTTTATGGCTGATATTCATATCCGGATTTATCTTTGCTATCTATAAAAACTTTACAGCGATAGATACACATACGGTACACGAAAAAGAGATAATAAAAGAAGAAGTTGCAGATACCTCGGCTATTTACAGCTTTACGGTTGATTTCATTAAAACCTTTTATACATGGGAAAATAATAAAGAGTATCTGATAAAAAGAAATGAAAGTCTAAAATACTTTCTGACGGATGAACTTATGAAATTAAATATCGATACCCTAAGAAGCGATATACCTACAAGCTCCGCTTTAGAAGATATAAAAATATGGGAAATAAAGGATGTAAGTAAAGAAAATGAAGATGGCAAAACTTATGATGTAATTTTTAGTATCAAACAGCTTATAACGGATATAGATATGGAACTTGTAGGGAACGATGTTTTTGAGGGAACTGACAACGCTACAGGTGAAAACGCAGAAGAAGCAGGTACCGTATCAGATGAAGTTTCTAATACAGAGAATGAAACCGGTACAAACGACATACAGTCTACAGTTAAAGAAAGATATGTAAATGCAACTTACAGCTTAGGAATTTATGCGGACAGTGATAAAAATATGGTAATAATCAAAAATCCTACTATGAGTGCCGGATTTACAAAATCAATGTATGAACCAAAAACAAAAGAAAATATAGTTATGGACAGTGATAAGCAGCTTGAAATACTTGAGTTTTTAAAAACCTTTTTTACCCTGTATCCAAGTGCTACGGCTAAAGAGTTAAACTACTATGTAAAGGAGAATTCCCTAAAACCTGTGGAAAAGAATTATATCTTTTCCGAACTTATAAATCCGGTATTCTATAGAGAAGAAAATGACTGTGTAAGTGTAAGCCTTGCGATTAAGTATCTTGATGAAGATACAAAGATGATACAGATATTTCAATATGATCTTGTACTTACCAAAGAGGATAACTGGGTGATTGTTAGATAATATTTACTTGTTCTTAACTTACGGTGTGTTAAAATGAAAACATTTATCTTATGCGGCAGGAGGTATTATGTTTCACAATAATAAAAAGATAGAGCAATTATTTAATCTGTATTTTGATTTAATGTTACAGCATGCTTATTACATATTAAAGGATATACCAACTTCACAAGACGCAGTTTCAGAAGCCTTCTTACGAGTAATGAAAATAATTGAAAAAATTAATGAATTGGACTGTCCCAAAACACGCAAGTTAATGGTTATTATAGTAGAGAATATTTCAAAGAATATCTATAATCGAAGAAAAAGGGAAGCTTTAGTTGACTTTACAGAGATAGATTTTGAAAATGAAAATTCTTTAGATGATTTTTATGATATTGAAACAAAGCAAGATATAGATAATATACTTAAAAGATTGCCTATTGATTATGCTAATATTTTAGTTTTAACATCAGATGGATATAGTACCAAAGAGATAGCTGAAATACTTGACATAAATTATGACAATGCAAGAAAAAGGTTGTTAAGAGCTAAAAAATCATTGAAGAAACTGATAGCACAATATGAAAACCGAGGTAGGTATGATGAAGTCTGATAATTTAGATAAATATATAAGTAGATTGAATGAGATTATGGAGAATAGTTCTCCGAAAACAGATAAGTCTGAAAATTTGCAAATATCTCCTGAATTGAAAGCTAAAATGAAAAAGCTAAGCTTAGAGAATAATGACAGAATTAAAAAGAAAAATAAAATAATAATATTCAAGAAAAAAACTATTATCAAATTTGTTGTTGCTTGCATGGTTCTTTTGATTATTACATTCCCACAGCAAGTATTTGGATATGCAAGGGCTGTTGTAACTTATATAGTGAATTCATTTGAAAAATACTCAGAGATAAGTTTTACCGATAATGATGAAACGGTTTATAACAGCTCTTCAAGTGTACGTTATGAGTTTAACTACCCTATACCTAATAGATATGTTCTTAAAGAGGAAAGTAAAGAAAATGGTTACTTTGCGATACTTGAAAATCAAAGCGGAAATGAAATATACATAACAATAGAGAGCAATGATATATCACAACTAAAATTAGATACTGAAAATGCTGATGTCAGCTATATGTCAATAAACGGCATAAAAGTAATGCAAGTACATAAAAATGAAAGTTACACTATATTTTGGGTAGATGAACGATATAACTATGAGATAAGTTCAAACTCTGATTTAGATATTTTAGTTGATTTAGCAGAAAAACTTATAAAAAAATAATTTTTTTGCTTTTAGGTGTCCCATTTTGCTCTACTTAATTGTTATATATTACAGATAGAGATTAAAATCTCTACTGAAAAATAAAATATTAAAATGGAGGTTTTATTTTATGAAGTTACAGAAATTATTGGTTTCCACAGTATTTGCTTTAACATTATCAGTAGTGAGTATACCGGCAAATACTTATGCACAAAATACGGGGCTAGCATTTGAAGAAGATATGATTATGCCGGTATATAAGAACATACAAAGTATAAGACGTGGGATAAGAATTTCTAGGGGAACAGCTGTAATAAATTGTGTAGCTCTTGGAAGAAAAAGGGATACCCAATTAGATGTTACAGTTAATCTGCAAAAGTATGAGAACGGTTCTTGGAATACTTGTGAAACGTTTTCAGATACCGGGACAAAAAGAGTAAAAATATACGAAAAGTATTCATTAAGTGATAGAGGCAGATATCGCATAGAATGTTTGGTAACTGCTAACGGTAGCGAAAGTGATACATCATACTCTTATGCAAGATATTAATAAGCTAAAAATATTATGGCGACAGCTTATTAAAAGCTACTGTCATATAGAGAGTGATTTAATATAAAAGTAGTTATTTAATTTTAAATACCCAAAAAAATATTTTTAGAACAAAAGAAAGGTAATGAAGTATGAAAAAAGTAAATCCTATGAGATACAAAAATGGAGACAGATTATAAGGGGTATATCAAATGCACTACAAATTTAGTATATAGTTAAAAATCAAATATTGGAGCTATATACAAATATATTTGATGTAAAATGTAGTCTAATGTATTTGTTACAGGTAAATAATTAAAATAACATTAAGGAGAATTTTATGTTTAATAAGATATTAAAAGGTGTTGCTATATGCAGTGTGCTTTCACTGTCGTTAATTTGGGGCTGGAAGTCAGTACAAGCTTCAACAAACGATGTCAAAACTGATAATACTGATAATAATTTTACGGTAAATGGAGAAGTTCTCACAGAAGATGAATACTGGGCAAAGATAGAAGCACTTGGAGTTGAAGTAACTGATTCTGCACAGCATGATAAATTTATACCGGAAGATGAAGCCTGTGCCGGTATGAACGCAGAAGAATTTTACAATTATATAAGTGATTTAGCTGCGGAACCTAATGAAATATATGTACTTGGACTTACAGAGGTTTCAGAAGAAGAATTTAATAAAGCTTTAAATGAGGATATTGGTGATTACTCTACTATGGAAGAAGATAAATTTGATTATGAAACTGTATCTTCAAAAAGCAAAGTTGTAGCCAGCAAGAGTGTTGGAAGAGGTAAAATTCTTTTAAGCATTAATTATGATGTAGAAACTGAAAGTAATAAGCGTTATATTTCTTCCGCTACGGCAGACTTGGAGGAAAAAAATATTCCTGACAATTTTGAATGGTCTGCTGATAGTCTAAATTGCACAATTAGTGATAACCAAAAAAGAGCTACAGCCATAGCCAAAGGGGACTTATATAAAATAGTTCACAGAAAGGGTAAAGATATCCGTGTAAGATATAGAGTAACGCTTAGTGGTTCAGTATCTGCATAGTATGAATGGAATATATAGCTAAAGCTGAAAGTATGTAGATTTATGAAAGATGCAGGTTTAAGATATAAAAACAAAAATGAGTTTGTGTCTGATAGGAGAAAAAATATGTTAAAAAATATAATTAAAGTTTTAGCCGGAATTAGTGTTTTATCATTAATGATTGTTTGTAGTAGTACATTTGTCGAAGCTTCTACAGAAAATAAAAATACCACCGTGAATGATAAAACAGAAATGACTGCCAAAGAATATTTTGATACTTGGGAGACTATATCTGAGGATGAATTGCCTAAAGGGATTATTCCGTTAAAATTTGACAGTGAGGAAGAAGCATACAGTTATCTTAAGGAAAATGACGAAGAATGGCTTTATTCAGAGGATGAAATATTCATTGTAGGTTCTGAGGAAGTATCCGAAGAAATATTTAATGAATATTTAAAAGAAAATTTTTATAATGTTAATGATACTGTACCATTTGATAAAAAAAACAAAGTGGTATCAACCAGACGCATTGGCGGTAAAGGAATAGTTAAACTCATTGTGAACTATGATGTAGAAAAAGAAAATGGAAAAAATGCTATAGTTTCAGCTAACGCAGGAGTAGCTGAACAAAATATACCGGACAATTATAATGTGTATGTAGACAATACAGAGTGTGTGATAAGTAGAAATAAAAAAAGTGCACAAGCAAAAGCTACCGGAATGATAGAACGTTCGATTGTAATTAAAAATCGTTTAAGAATACAGAGAAAAAAGCTGAATATGAGCGGTTCTGTAAGAATATAAAGAAACAGTTACAGCATTTTCTGCGGGATGA
Organism: uncultured Lachnospiraceae bacterium; assembly: GCA_963522175.1. GTDB lineage: Bacteria > Bacillota > Clostridia > Lachnospirales > Lachnospiraceae > CAKAHY01. Next base: position 62,584 of record CAUQXC010000005.1, on the reverse strand, counting down.
ATAATGATGGCAAAAAAATATAACCCAATGAGGTATAAAAACGGAGATATATAATTATGTAAATAGGATATTGCTGCTTTTTATGAATGCGAGAATATACTATTTACAATAAATATCACCATGAATTTTTATAGAATATATATATATAAATTATGAGCTATGAGGAGTAAGAGGATATGAGAAAAATAGTAACAGGTATGTTAATATTAAGTATGGTCATTGCAAGTTCAATTACAACACAAGCAGCTATAAATAATACGCAAATACATTTAGACAATGATGAAGTTATGATAACATCCGAGTTTTCTGTAGAAGATGATGTAAAGATTCCTACTATGGAATTGTTTGACCAAACTCTTTATACAGAAGGCGTAAATGTAATATCATTGATTAGCACAACAAAAGGTCAGAAAATACCTTCCGGAATAAGGTGGTTACCGGCTGGGTATTATGTTCGTAAAGCACGTGCCGGCTTACAGCAAGGAAGAACCATTAAACGTTCTTCATATACCAATGACGGTATTAGAACAGTTTCAATGTTTAATAATCCATTTCAAAAGGATTATGCCAGAAATAATTGGATTTGTAGTAAAAGACCTTAAAGTTTATTAGTAGTAAACTATAAAGAACACATTTTATTATAATCTATTAAGCTACCTGGCTACCATATAAAGCATAAATATATGTATTTTATGTGGTAGCCTGTTTTTTCGTAGAGAAAGGAAGTAAGTACAATAGTGATATGTGTATAAAAGTTGTTGAATTAATTAAAAGAAATAAAATGATTTTACTAATAATGCTCCTTGGTATAATGCTACTTGCCGGTTCGTATAGTTTTTTTTCTACTATATATGTTAATGTTGTAGCACCTCCTAAATTTTTATCATCTAAAGCAGTTCAATATCGATTTTTACAAATAAAATTGCCCGAAATAACATACAATTATTACTATTCAGATTTTCAAAAAGACATCTTAAAGTATAAGTCATTATCCATATATCAGGATTTTGTCGAAAATGAAAATGGTGCTGCTATATATTTGAACGATTTATCATTCTCGAACTTGGAATTGACTGAGGGGAGACATTTTTTAGCTGAAGATAAAGAAAATAAAACAAATACAGTTATGATTTCTGAAGCATTATTAACAAAATGCGAAATATTTAACGGCAAAAAATCTTTTTACTTTGACGGCGAATATTATGAGGTCATAGGTGTATATAAAGAACATCATTCTATACCTAGATACTATGTCAATATATTCGCCGAAAATCTTTCGCGTAATATTTTAAATGGATATATATGTATTGACGGAAATAAAGAAGATATTGCTTCCTTGATAAATTCTATAAAAAATAGCTTTTCAGGTAACAATAATGGAATTGATATAACTCAAACAGAAGATTATGAGAAACATGACATTATATATTTTTTACATTATTTATTATTTGAAAATGCAATATATACCCTGATGATTCTTACTCCATTAATACTACTATTTTTAAATATCAATGGAGTTATAAGGCATTCTTTGAACTTACGGTATAATGAGTTATACTCGCGCTTTCTTTCCGGTGCTGATATAAATAAAATTCGAGGACAACTTGCACTAGAAGTTATGTTACTGGCAATACTGATTAATTTAATATTGTTTGCAATCATAATACTATTCAAAGTGGAAAGTATCAATATAGTATACTTTTCGTTGTATTCTCTATTTTTCTACATACTTATTTTTATAATTATTCTAAAACATACAAACATACTACTTCATAATGAAATAAATAAAAAGACGACTTTTGACAGTCGCAGTATAATATTGAGGTCTTGTAAGTTTTTTATGAGTTATAAATGTATAAATTTTATGGTGATTATGCTTATGGTGATTATATGCTTTATGAGCGGACTTGCCACACATGAATACATAATATTGGATAAAGTAGAAGAAGATATTAGCAATATTACTGTATATGATAATTTGTATAGTATGAAGCGTTCTTCTGAATCAGGTAACTATAATTTAAATACTATATATAGTGAAAATGAGTTGGAATGTAATAAATTATTGTATAAATTTTTAGAGAATAATTATACTGTTTATTCTTGCTATCCTGCATTTGACGCGGAAGAAGAATTGATTGACAACAAAGTTATTAGTAAATATTATTACAATTTAGAATTCAAGAAAAACATAATGCAGGAACTTTCATTTGCTTTATCAGATGAAACTAAAGTTACTGAAGAAACAGGATTTATTCCGATTATTTTAGGCTGGAATTATCACAAACACAAATTAGGAGAAATTATAAACAATAAATATATTGTTTGTGGAATTATGAAAGCAGGAGCATTTTTTTATGACTTAAAATACAATTATACGCCAATTTATATGGATGATTTAATTTTTGAATATATAAATACTTCTGCAATGGATACAGTAGATTACAGTTTTCTTATATCTGATATTAAAATTATTACTAATAATAAAAAAGAATTGAATAGAATAAATAATTATGCACATAGAATAGGAATGGATAAATTTGAATTTATAAAGGATACTGACAAAATCAACGATTTTAAAAAGGATTATAAGATAGTATCAGACTTAGAATATTACCTTTTGCTTTGCATTATATCATTAATTTTGGTTCTTACTTATGTTTATACATATTTAAAATTCAGAGAAACAAAGAAGCAAATTGATTTAATGCATATTATAGGTATTCCTTATAAGGATTTATTATTCAGTATATTATTAGAAGCACTACTGCACATTGTTTTAATAATATTAATTGTAGCTTTCATCAATTACTTTCTAAAAATTATTATTTCTGTAGCATGGTGGCATACTTTTTCTTTGCTTACATTATATTTAGGAATTGTCTGTATGTTGTATATTGGTTTATTTAAAGGAGAGTTTAAACAATGATTCGTTTAGAAAGTATTACTAGGAAATACCAAGAAAATATTATATTAAATCAACTTGATTTATGTTTAAATGAGAAAGAAATTACAGTATTAGTAGGAGTTTCAGGCTGTGGAAAGACTTCATTAATAAAAATAGTTGCCGGTGTTGACTCTATGTACCAAGGGAAAATCTTTCTGAATGATAAATGCCTATCTGATATGAACGATAGACAATGCTCTCATGTCAGAGCACAAAATATTGGATATATACCACAAGATATTTATCTTATGGAAAAAAATACTGTTAAGGACAATATACTTTTAGCACTATTATATTATCCGGACAAAAAAAAGATAAAAGGACTATTGTTAGAATTGGAAAATCTATTAGAAAAACTAAACTTACTTGAAAAACTAAACACGAAAGTAGAGTTGTTGTCTACAGGAGAAAAACGAAAGGTTATGATAGCACGAGCATTAATCAAAAAACCTTGTATTATTATAGCGGATGAACCCACTTCCGGATTGGATAAGAATAGTTGTATTAATATTTTTGAATTATTTGAGAAATTTAAAACACAAAATGCACTCATATTTATAGCCACACACGATGAATTTGTAGTAAAAAAATGTGATAGAATTCTTAGAATGAGTGATGGAATTATTAATGAATAATTTAAAAAGATAATATTGACCTAATTCCAAAAGTTCTACTGTGCAAAATGTAGAACTTTTTTAATTTCTAAAATTCACAAAAAAACTTTGGCATTTTTTAGATTTTGTTGTTGTAGGTAGTGAAAGGGGAATTAAACCTATTCATAGTAAGAAAGGAGTTGGTGCTATGGATAAACAAGCCCGCAACGAATTTGAAATACGCTGTGCCTTTAACGGATATTGTAAGCAGGTAATTAAAAATGAAGCTGCCAATGCACATAAAGAGTTGAATAAGCTAACTAAAAAAGAAGTCCTGTTTTCTGATATATCCAAGGCTGATGAAGATAGTTTGTTTACTGTAGATGAATATTTTAAGGACAGTTCTTATAGTGAAATCAGCATTGGAGAAATAAGTATAAGTGAAAAAGTTTTATCGGAAGCTCTGCTTAGCCTTCCTGATGATAAAAGAGAAATCATTCTCATGTACTATTTTTCCGAATTAAAGGATATAGAGATAGCTAAACTTCTTAATTTATCAAGAAGTGCAATACAATATAAAAGAACCAAAGGTTTACAGCTGCTAAAGGAATATATTGAAAAGAGCTTAAACAATTATGAATAACAGAGAATGTGGCTTACTGCCCTACCCTATTATACTATCCGCCACTAAAGGAGAACCGGAAGCCATGAAGATTGTTATATACCATTATGACAGTCAAATAAACTATTTATCCCTTAGAAAAGCTTATGACAAAACAGGAAATGTATATTATGGAGTAAATACCGATATAAAAGACCGTTTACGTTCTAAGCTTATACAGGCGATACTTATATTTGAAATTTAAAATATTCAGGTTATAAGTCCCCTTTCATAGCTTGAATAGAAATCCTTTTTAGGATACCGAACCTTGACAAAGAAAGCACACAAGATAACGGTGTTGCAGAATAAAAAGCAAAGCAGATACCTTATATCTGTAGAAAGCCGAACTAAAGGTACGCCACGACCCTTTACAAAAATATATTCAGTATGAGCATACAACTACTGCTAAATCTTTTATAGAGAATAATATGTATTGTAAAGGAAAGCGATAAATACCGGTTTAGAAAATACAGGATTGGCACCCTGTAAGGCGATGATTTACAGATACTATAATGATACTCCCCTATAGCCACAGTCAAAGCTTAAACGGCTTGTAAAGGCAATGGGTAGGGCTGGACTGTAAGTGCAGGAGTGAAATTCTCGTGAAGTCTTGCTAAGACTGTCAGCTTTGCTTAGAAAAATCAATATATCTGATGAAAGGAATTTACTATGGGTAAAGAAGATATTCCTATATGGGAAAAATATACTTTAACTGTGGAAGAAGCCTCAAGATATTTTAGAATAGGCGAAAATAAGATAAGAAAGCTTGCGGAAGAAAATCCCAATGCGAACTGGCTTATTATGAACGGAAATCGCATACAGATCAAGCGTAAGCAGTTTGAAAAGGTTATTGATGCTCTAAATGCAATATAAAAACAGGCTGACCTATAACGTATTCTATGTTATAATGCTTTTAAGTATATCAAGGCTCTTTCCAAAAAGAAAGGAGCAAACAAATGTCTGAAAAAAGAAGAGATAATAAAAATCGTATTTTAAGAACCGGAGAGAGCCAGAGAAAAGACGGAAGATATGCTTATAAATATATTAATAATTTAGGTAAAGCGCAATTTGTGTATGCTTGGAAGCTTGTAGCTACGGATAGAGTACCTGCCGGCAAAAAAGATGATATTTCACTTAGAGAAAAAATAGTGCAGATAGAAAGCTTAAGTGATAATACTGATATCACCGGCAGTAAAATGACCGTTACAGAGCTTTATGAAAGATTTATAAAGTATAAAGGTAATGTACGTTCGGGTACCGTTACATATCGTCAAAACTTTATTAAGATATTGAGAAAAGACAGTTTAGGTGCATTAAGCATTGATAGAGTCAAGATATCAGACGCTAAAGACTGGATACTTAGTATGAAAAAAAAGGGCTATTCTTATAAGACCATAAAAAACTACAGGCGCTCTTTATTAGCCTGCTTTTATATGGCTATAAATGAGGAGTATATAAGAAGAAATCCGTTCTATTTTGATTTTGATACGGTCATGGAGGATACAACAGTTAAAAAGCAGGCATTATCAAAAGAACAGGAAGAAAGTTTATTGTCATTTATAAGTAACAGCAAGACCTATAAAAAATATTATGATGATATACTAATTTTGCTGGGTACAGGGCTTAGAATATCCGAACTATGCGGATTAACTCTAAGTGATATTGATTTTGAAAAGAGATTGATAAATGTAAATCATCAACTGTTAAGAAATACTAAATCATGTAGTAAAAGGTATGTTGAAGCACCCAAAACAAAAAGCGGTATCAGGCAAATACCTATGAGTGAAGATGTGTACCAAGCGTTTCTTAGAATAAAAATATCTATACAACATAAGAAAGACATAAGTATTGATGGATATAAAGATTTTTTATTTGTATCATCTACAGGGCTTGTACGAACGCAGATAGATTATTGCAATATTTTCACAAGGCTTATAAAAAAATATAATACCACGGATGACATAGCATTACCTGAAATAATGACCCTACACACTTTAAGGCATACATTCTGTACTAAGTTGGCAAATGCCGGATTAAATCCAAAATCTTTACAGTATCTTATGGGACATTCAAGTATAGCTATGACATTGGATTATTATACACACGCCACTATACAGACAGTCAAAGAAGAATTTGATAAGCTTAATATGTGATATAAGCTATAAGTATACTACTGTTTTACTACTTTTCAATGTCAAAAGAAGTGAATATTTAAGAGTTTATAGAATATCTTCCATACAGTCATATACCGATAAAGCTGGTAAATACAAGCTTTATCGGTATATGAGAACTTATAAAAAGATAAAGTTAGAAGTGATTATTTTTTACTCTTAAAAACTAATAAAGTCAAGGCTTATCGTAATACTTAATTATTTTTAATAATACTGTCAGGCTTCATAGTCATTTGAATTTCTACCAAATCTTGACACAGAAGCGAACCGACACAGGCAAATAAGAAAGCGTTGAACCTATAAAATTTGATAAGAATATGCTATAATATCATAAAAATATTCAGTGAAGCAAATTTGAATTTGCAACTGGAATTTTTTGTATTTTGCGAAGGGAGAATACTGATTTATGTTTTCAATATTAGGTGCAGTATTATTTGGAGTTATAGCAATTCTGACGGTTCTTGTCGCTTGCGGTTTGCCTTTGGGGGAATTTACAATGGGTGGACAACATAAAATTTTACCTGAGAAATTTAGAGTTGCGGCAGTTATTTCGGTGGTTATCCAAATTTTTGCAATGATAATTATTTTGCAAGCCGGAGGTTTTATTCCCTTGTGGCTGCCTTTTAAAGCTACTAAATATATTTGTTTCTTCTTCGCGGCTTACCTATCTTTGAATACTATTATGAACATGATTTCAAAAAGTAAGAAAGAAAAATATGTTATGACTCCGATTTCACTTATAGCCGGAATATGTTTTTGGGTAACGGCATTTCAGATGTAGTATGTAAAATCGGTATAATATACAGTGTGTCAAACGGTAAATCACAAAGGTTTACTGTTTTTTTGTTCATTTTTCAAAGTTAGAGTATCAATAATTAAAAGGTTTCACAACATTTATATCCCAACGCCTTGACACCGCAAGAATAAAAATATATATTGAATAGACTTGAAAGAAAAGGAGTTATATTAATGGCAAATTACAATATTAATACCATCTGTGTACAGGGTGGTTATGAACCTAAAAACGGAGAATCCAGAGTAGTTCCTATAGTTCAGTCTACGACTTTTAAATATGAATCATCACAGCATATGGGAGATTTGTTTGATTTGAAGGCATCCGGCTATTTTTACACAAGATTGGCTAATCCTACAAATGATGCCGTAGCAAATAAAATATGTCAGCTTGAAGGCGGTGCGGCGGCTATATTAACATCATCGGGACAGGCTGCCAATTTCTATGCAATATTAAATATTGCCGGAGCAGGTGACCATGTTATCGCATCTTCCGCTATTTACGGAGGAACATATAACCTTATAGCAAAAACCATGAAGACTATGGGGATAGAAACCACCTTTGTAGATCCGGATATTTCGGCTGAGGAGCTGGAATCAAAATTCAGACCTAACACAAAGCTGGTTTTTGGCGAAACCTTATCTAATCCTTCACTTAAAATATTGGATATAGAAAAGTTTGCAAATACGGCACATAAGCACGGTGTACCTTTGATAGTCGACAACACCTTCCCTACGCCGATTTTTTGCAGACCTTTTGAATGGGGAGCGGATATTGTTACTCACTCTACTACAAAATATATGAACGGCTCGGCAAATGCGGTTGGCGGTGCGGTTGTGGATTCCGGTAATTTTGATTGGGAAAAACACAGTGAAAAGTTTCCGGGATTGACAACTCCCGATGAAACATATCATGGGGTGGTGTATACAAAAAACTTCGGCAAGGCTGCATATATCGTAAAAATGACGGCTAATTTGATGCGTGATTTGGGAGCCATCCCTTCACCTCAGAATTCATTTTATCTTGGCTTTGGATTGGAAACCTTACACTTAAGAATGGAAAGACATTTTGAAAATGCTTTGACTCTTGCCAAGCATCTGGAAAAGCATCCTAAGATATCTTGGGTTTCTTTCTCGGGACTGGAAAACGACAGTCAGCATGAATTGGCAAAGAAGTATCTGCCGAAGGGATCTTGCGGCGTTATATCATTCGGCATTGTAGGCGGCAGAGAAGCGGCGGTTAAGTTCATGGACTCATTAAAATTGGCTGCAATCGTTACTCATGTAGCTGATGCAAGGACTTGTGTGCTGCATCCGGCATCTACTACGCACAGGCAGATGAATGATGAAGAGCTTGCGGCAGCAGGAGTATCGCCGGATCTCATAAGAATGTCCGTAGGTATAGAAGACATTCGTGACCTTATAGCTGATGTGGATCAGGCTTTGGAAAAATAAATTTAAACAAACAATACCCTAAACTTGAAAAAATGAAAGTTTAGGGTATTATTATAGGGATATGTATATTTGATTATATGCACATTTTAGAAAGGAGAAAATCCGTTTTCTCACAAAAGAGGATAATTGGATTGAACACGGCTATGAAAGTAATAGAAAACAAGAGGATATTCGCGTTTGACGGAACTAATGAATGTGTGGCGGAGGTTGAGGATGGGGAGACCCTGATTTTCCGTACGCATGACTGCTTTGATAATCAGCTTAGTGAGGAAGGCTCGACTATCGGAAGCCTGAACTGGGATTGCATTAATCCGGCAACGGGTCCGGTTTATATAAAAAATGCCTTGCCGGGGGATGTACTAAAGGTTGAAATTCTGGAAATTTCACTTGGAAATCAGGGAGTAATGTGTGCTCTGCCGGATAATGGCGTGCTTGGTTCCTTGATTACAGAGGAATCGGTTAAAAGGCTAAAAGTCGAAAACGGAAAAGTTCATTTTAATGAGCGCATTGTATTTGATATTAATCCTATGATTGGAGTAATCGGTGTAGCTCCTGAAAATGGAGCCGTAAATTGCGGTACACCGGGTAATCATGGCGGAAATATGGATAATAAACGAATTGCTGAAGGAGCAACTGTCTATTTTCCGGTATTTCATAAGGGAGCTCTTTTTTCTTTGGGTGATGTTCATGCCGCCATGGGAGACGGAGAGGTCATGGTCAGCGGTGTGGAGATTGCGGCTGATGTTAAAGTTAGACTGTCTGTAATAAAAGGCTTAAGTATTGAGACACCTATGCTCGAAAATGAAGATATTTGCGGCGTAATTTATTCACATGAAGAAATTGAAAAAGCCGTATTTCATGCAGTCAGAATTATGAATGACATTGTACAAAAAAAGCTGGGGCTATCATTTAATGATGCCGGTATGTTGCTCAGTGCGGTAGCTGACTTGAAATTTTGTCAAGTAGTGGATCCGGAGCGTACGGTTATGATGTGTGTGCCTAAATCAATTCTTAAGCAGTTATTTTAAGTAAAATCGTTACAGAACATATTTGTATAAAAGAAGCGCCTTGAGAAGGTTTGTAATAAGGATGAGTCGGATGTTAGGAGCAATTATCTGTGACATTGTCGGATCACGTTTTGAATGGAATAACCATAGAGATAAAAATTTTGAATTTTTTACGGATAAATGTTTTCCGACCGATGACAGTATTATGAGTCTTGCGGTGGCGCAGGTTATTATAATCAGTAAGTCTGATTACGGTGATTTATCAAAGAATGCAGTAAAATGTATGCAAAGTGTGGGAAGAAATTATCCTGATTGTGGATATGGCGGAAGATTTTGATTCTATTTGAGGATAAGTATCCTCCGATTAGCCCCCAAAAACGATAAAGGGGAGTTTGTCAGCAAGAGTTGAGAAGAACCGATACCAATATTAAACGTTTTCGAGGAATACAGAATGGACTTGATGAAATATATAAAAGAAAATATGGTTTTAATCCCGGAAGGGCAGGAGCTGATAAAGGATTTTGTGGATCCTGTTAAGTGGATAAGCTCGGATTATAAAATGTCCGTGCCCGGAACGAGAAAAGAAAAAATTGTCAGGCAGGAATTGAGAACGGTTCAATCATTTTTTATGTTAAAAACTCCCGTAACGAACGAATTATATGCTTATGTAACGGATAGAGATTATGATGTTCAAATGAAGGGTTTTCCCGTGGTCAATGTAAGTTGGATAGATGCAGTGAAATTTTGCAATAATCTTTCCGAAAAACTTGATTTGGAAAAATGCTATATATTAAATCCGGTTCCTGAAAAAATTTTGCTTGATGAATCAAAAAACGGATTTATGTTACCTACGGATGCGCAGTGGCAATATGCATGCAGGGGAAATACAAAAGGGTATAGATATGGTAATCTTGAAGAAATTGGCTGGTTTGATGAAAATTCGGAGAATAGATTACATGAAGTAAAAACCAAGAGAGAAAATGAGTTCGGGCTTTTTGATATGATTGGAAATGTTTGGGAGTGGTGCTTTGACTTATATGATGAAGAAAGATACGGAAACTATCGTATTTTCAGGGGAGGAAGCTTTGCAAGTGAAGAAAGAGCCTGCGGTGCCACCTCAAGAAGAAAGAGCTTTCCTGAATTCAGAATCGATGATTTGGGTTTTAGAATAGCTAGGGGAATTCATGGAAATAAATAAGCGATTTGAGCACGAAAGATTAAAAAAGCTTCAAATTTTAAACGGAGCACAATTAAAATACTTGGCATTTATATCAATGTTGATAGATCATGTAAATAATGCAATAATAACTCCCATGCTGGATGGTGAAGGTTTTTTGTTACATTTATCCAATATATTTTCAATTTTAGGAAGGATTGCCTTTCCTGTGTTCGTATTTTTCATAGTTGAAGGCTTTTTTAAGACAAGTAACAGGAAGAAATATCTGGGACAGCTCCTAATATTCGGTGCCATATCGGAGGTTCCTTTCGATATGTTTACATCAAAGGTTTACTATAATCCGAATTGGAACAATATGATGTTTACATTGGCTTTAAGTCTTATTACGATTTGGCTAATTGATTTTCTTAAAGAAAAGCTTCATAACAAGATTTTTTGGTATGCATTATCAATTATTATCGTGGTGATTTTCAGTTTTTTGGCTATGCAGTTAAGCCTTGATTATGATTATCATGCTGTGGTTGCAGCTTATATTTTTTATGTTTTTTATAATAAACCTATACTTGGTGCCGGTCTGGGCTGCCTGTCTATTATAAAGGAGCTTTACTCTTTCTTGGGTTTTTCTGCGACCATAATGTACAATGGGCAGAGAGGTAAGCAATATAAGTGGTTTAATTACCTTTTTTATCCGGTGCACCTTCTGATATTGGGAATTTTAAGATTTTATTTTGATATTTAGAAGAGGTGCAGGGGAGATGACATTTTCCTAAACAATCCAATTAATCCTGCATAAAACTCAAATTTCTGATATAATTAGCCTATCGGATGAAGTTGAAAATTTTATGGAGGTAAAGGTGAGGAATATAAAAGTAAAAAGCTTGGTCAGTGTTTTTCAGGTAAGTGATATAAATAAGTCTGTTGAATGGTATAGGAAATGGCTTGGGGAGCCCGACAGTATGCCTATGGAAGGAGTTGTCGAATATGAGATTACTCCGGGGACATGGTTACAGCTTTCTCAAACTGAAAATGTCGTAAACTCAAGCATTATTCTCGGCATTGGCGATATTAAAGAGTGCAGGAGTACCTTGGAAAATATCGGTATTAAGACAGGTGAGATAGCAGATTATGAAGTGGTACATGTATTCGATGTATTTGATATAGATAACAATCAAATTTCGTTTGTACAGGAGCTGTAATGTTTTTATCTGTTGACAATTATAAACGGTGGGTAAGAAGATGATGATAAAGATAAAGGAGTGTAGGTTATGCGATGGATACTTAAAATTATATTATTTCCGGTTATTTTGCTACTGTCGATATTGATTTCATTTTTAAAGTTCATACTCGTTCTAGGTATATCAATATTGTCAATACTGTCATTTATAACAGCGCTGTCTTCATTTGCGGCACTTTTTTATAATGATTTGAAGTTGTTCTTTATAGTCCTTGTTATGGCATTTATTATAAGCCCCTTCGGGCTTCCGTACCTTGCGATGTGGATTGTGGCACATATTGAAGTGCTGAGAGACAAGTTAAAAGAAATATAAATATGATTAGAGGCGATGGAAAAAATCCGTTGCCTTTTATTTGGCAACATTTGTTGAGGGAAATCAAATGAAAAATTATCAGTTTGCCGATTTCTATAGGGAAGTTAGGAGGTATGGTTGAAAACAATGAGAAGTAGGAGATATATTTTGGAGGATTTGATGTAATACCGTGGACTTAAAAAAACAATATCAATTATAAGTAATAGGTAAACATTATAGCGGTATTAATGTTGCAAGGATTGGTATTTATATATACTTTCCGTAATAGTGTTTATACTGTTCGGAGCAATGTCTTTTAAGATGAGTAAAAAGCATACGAAGAGGATACCTGGGTATGAGGATTACAGACCGTTCCGGCATTTTTATTACTCGAAATTATCGGAAAAGGAAGCTGAAAAATTATAAAAAACTTATGTGATAAGTTACAAGAACCAAGCTGAAGATAATCTTGACGAACCTAAATTTTCTATATCACCTAATCTTAATAATGATTTAGATGATGCATTGTCAGGAAAAAGAAGAGAAGGTAAACAAGGTATACTGTGGGACAGGCTTCTTTTGATTACTAATCAAACTGATAACAGCAATAACAATATAATTGTGATACAAAAAATCCAAACAAGTGCCAATATAGAAAACAAGTCAGTTAAAGCTAATAAAATAGTGACGGTTTATGGAAAAGATACATTACAAAAACAAATTAAAGAAGCTGAATTAGATAACAGAATATTATATCTAAACAAAAATAAAAGCCAACTTAGTAGTAGTGTCGGCGAGAGCCTTTCCCTCGCGGATTACTCTAAAATTGACTTTGATAACAATATAAAACAATTTTGGGAAAATTTCAACTACCTAAGGAATAAAAAAGTATAAACAAAGACTTGTCAAATTCATTAGAAGAAAGTAAAGGGCATTTGTTTGACGGGATTGATACAAGTAATCTTTTAAAACATTCCCTCAAGGTAAAGACTGAAAGCAATACAGACTTAAAGTCTTTGCAAAAAGAAAATTCCTACCTAAAGAGGAAGGTCGAAAGTTTAAAAGAAGAATTTAAACTTACCAAAGGGTATGAACCTAATCAGGCTGATGTATCAAGAATTGCTAATAAGCTTAAAGTTGATTTGAGTTCAACTTATGACAGGCAAGTTTTAAAAGATAATCTTACCCAAATATTTGAGTATATCAATAAATATAATGGTGAGAATACGGCAGAAGTAATGCAAGTTAGTGCCAATTTGGCAAAAGACCTGTTACAACAATCCGGAGATTTTGAAAGGTCTATCAGTCCGGAACTAAAAGAAGTAAGACAAGCAATTAAATCTTATGATTTTAAATTATCTTCAGTAGATTTAGCTGACCTTCAAGTAGTGGGTGGATATAACAATATCAGAAAACACTATTTCAGAAAAATTTCATTATCAAAAACAAAGGGTATCGTATTGATATAGCCTATCAGGAACTTAGCAATCGGTATCCGTGGCTATTTGATGTTGAAATCAATAATACAAGCAACCAATTATTAAAGATACCTCAAACTTTTGGACAGGTGGCTATAACTATGGGGCTCGTATCAAGGACTGTTTACGTTGATAAGGACAGCTGGATTCCTGAACAGATACAAATATTTTACCAAAAACATCCTCAACAAAACTCCGGGACAAACTGTTAATTCAAATGCAATAACAGATAACTACGATCAAGAAAAGCATAGCGATAGCTTTGCTCCAAGATTGTTTCAAAACTTCATTTCTCCGGGTTATATAAGTGAAGAGGTAACAGATGATGTATTTTCGGAAATATCTCGGCTTTATAATAAAACAGGAGAGGGAAAGGTAATCATAAGCAAGTAAGAAAAGTAAGTCGCTATGAGATAAATAATAATTATGAACTTGATAAGTATATGGTATTTACAGATAGAGTAGAGCGAGGGTAATACTTCGGCTCTATTTTATTTTGCATTTTTAGGAAAGGAGAAAAATGTACAGTCAAATGCTTTACAAACAATTATAAGTATGTAAAGATAGAACCATAGAAAAAAACACAATAAGTTAAGCCTTAAAATAAATAAGGAGAATATCAAATGGGTGCGAGATTATTTTTTATATTAATGCTTTTGTGTATCGGGATTTTCATTTATGGAGGGGGATATGTAGCATATCGTTATTACAAAAAGAATGCCGCAGAATGGGAGAAGGAGAAAGCCAAGCTGCGCAAAATGTCATGGGTGGAGCTTATACTTAGCGGCGGAGCCGTAATGCTTACGGCGGTGGTCGGGCTTGTCAGATATTCTATGAGCGGCGGAAATACCTTTATTTCCGTGATAAGTTTTATTATTGTAGCTCTTGTTATGGAGCTGTATATCGTGGCAAGGCGTGGAGGTTCGGTGGCAGTAGTGATGTTTGCCGTACTGTCTACTTTTTATATTTTCATTATAGGTATATTCACGGGGGTTCTGGAAAAATCACCGATTTTTACTCTTAACAATACCGAGATTACATTGGCACATACAACTGCCGAAGACCTGCTAAAAGATGGATTTGATATTTATATCACGAAGGATAAGAATTCTAATGCAAATTATGATGAATTGATTTCTTCGGGTACCTTTGAGAAATACTCGGCGGATAGAAGCGTTTATGTAGAAAAAGGCTACAGAAGAAATAATGCCGCTGTCGAGAATTCGCCGTATCTCCTTGTAAAGGAGGACATCATTATAGGCGGAGTTTGGCTTTATGGGAGTGAAAGTAAAGATACCCTTATTGAAGATTGCCGAATTATCCATATCAGGCTTAATGATGAAAGTATTGAAGCGATAAGAGAAAATTCTATAAGCTGTAAATTGAACGGGCTTGATTTGCTTGCACCTCTTAATAAAGAGAAAATGAAAAAAACATTCGGGAAAAATATTTGGCTTAATTCCGATGAACATACGGATATAACAAAAACAAGATATGGAATAGCATGGGAGTCATCATGGGTACCGATCGGAGGACTGTTTTGGAATGAGTATTATTCGGTAATCGATTTTGATGAAAGCGGTAATATGGATGAACTTGAACTTTCAACCGATGTGGCGAGAGATAAGAGTCTTTTTTAAGAAGAATTATAAGTATTACAGGGAGATATAATGAGAGAATTTAAAAGCGCATCGAGTCTTTTTAACGGTAATTTGACATTATCTATAGCACCGGCTCTCACACCCGAAGGTGTGGAGGAAAATCCGCTGTTCTTTAACGGAGAAATTGTTAATCCCACAGTGGTTTCCGGGGGACTTTTGGTGCTTGCGGATATTGTAAGTACAAGATATTTTAAGTATGTACCGGTGGATCAAAGAGATCCGATACTTTCCGCACAGGGAGACAGGTTAAGGGCCGAATGCTTTTCCGCCTGCAACGGTGTTTATGCAAGAATGGACATATTTCAAAGTGCCTTGGACGGTGAGATACTTTACGGCACTACCAATGTGGATATAGGAAGTAAATTAAGAAAATCTCTGTTTGAAATAAAGCAGGGGGACAGATTAAAGTTTAGAATCGGAGATGAGGGTTGGAAGGTATTACACAGCAAGAAGCTTGAATACGGAAGCGTATTGACGGATATACTGATACAACGTCCCGTTAAAATGCCGGACAGATGGATACGTGCATTGGGAAACTGTGCCGTTCTCCATCAAAATATGAAATATAAATTTCATGTTGAGGGAATGCAGGCAAAGGCGTTTATTGCAATGCTGCCGCCCGCTACGGGAAAGGAACAATCCGGATGGCTCAGCCCCACAAAAAGCGGTGTGATGTTAAAGCTCAGGGAAGAAAAAAACAGTGTTTATATTAGCGGACTCCACCGACTGAGTGCACTTAAGCGTGTAATGAGTAACGTAAACGCGATTTATTTCTATGCTCCCGCAAATGGTGAAAAGGGACAGATGATGCTTGAGGTATGCATGACCGGAGCCAATATTACATTAAGCTTAACGGCAAAGAGCTACGAGGCTTATTCCGGTGAGGGAGCATTGTTGGATTCGCTTTCAGATATTAAAGTATCGGAATGTGCCGATAAAATTGATGATATATTAAATTTTGATCCTAAGCTTGACCTTGATAAAATGTCGAAATCTACAGGACTTATAAAAGATGATATGTATAAGGCTTTGGAGCTGCTAGCGGTTTCAGGAAAATTGGGTTTTGATGTTCGTGAAAATGCATTTTTCCACAGAGAATTACCGGATGATCCGGATAGAGTTTTAAAGGATAATCCGAGGCTCGAGGCGGCAAGGAAACTTGCAGAGGATACCGTATATACAGAAGATAATGTATGGCATGTGAAATCGGGATATACTGTATACAGAGTTATTTACCCTACAGATTGCAGGACGGAAAACGCAAAATGTGGATTGTGGCACATATTGAAGTGCTGAGAGACAAGTTAAAAGAAATATAAATATAAATATAATTAGAGGCAACGGAAAAAATCCGTTGCCTTTTTTGAAGTAACAATAAAAACAAACCGTTGACTGCACCGGCAAGTTTTCAGCTTTAAGTAAAAAAACTCCTGTGGTATAATAAGTATGGTTTAGTCAAGCATACAAGCAGATATAACAGGAGGTATTCGAGATGAATAAAATTGAGACATTAAAGAAAGAATTGAAAAATGCACAGAACAGCGGCGGAGATTGGGAAACACCTTATTTTAATTTGTTAAAGGAAATATATAACTGTGAAGTACTGTTTGCGGCATTATCCAAAAGTGATTATGATAGTAATAATCATACGAGTAAACCGCTGGTTTCAACGAAAGATTTTGATGGGACCCCAAGCATATATGTGTTTAGCGATATTGAGATTGCAACATTGTGGATGCGGCATTATAGGCATATTACCGATGATATGAAATACATTTTGATAGGTGCTTTGAAGAAAGATTTCTACGATTTCAAGAACCTGTTTCAAATAGCATATGCATTAGGAATCACTAAAGTAATGCTTGATGAAGGGAGTGATTACGTCGGGTTTGATTTGGAAGTATTTGTCGAGGTGAATCAAATAAAAATAGAGAATATTATATTGCCGATTTCTATGAAGGACTCAGGAAGCATAAGGGAAAATAATTGTGAGCTTGAGATATGCTTTGCACGAGTTGAGGCAATACCTTTAGCATCCCGAAACTGATATTGATATTCAACAGCAAAAAATGGCTGTATTTATGCGGCTTTGGGAGTTTTACAAATTATATTTAAGAAGAGCAGATATTACAGGGAGATATAATGAGAGAATTTAAAAGCGCATCGAGTCTTTTTGACGGTAATTTGACATTATCTATAGCACCGGCTCTCACACCCGAAGGTGTGGAGGAAAATCCGCTGTTCTTTAACGGAGAAATTGTTAATCCCACAGTGGTTTCCGGGGGACTTTTGGTGCTTGCGGATATTGTAAGTACAAGATATTTTAAGTATGTACCGGTGGATCAAAGAGATCCGATACTTTCCGCACAGGGAGACAGGTTAAGGGCCGAATGCTTTTCCGCCTGCAACGGTGTTTATGCAAGAATGGACATATTTCAAAGTGCCTTGGACGGTGAGATACTTTACGGCACTACCAATGTGGATATAGGAAGTAAATTAAGAAAATCTCTGTTTGAAATAAAGCAGGGGGACAGATTAAAGTTTAGAATCGGAGATGAGGGTTGGAAGGTATTACACAGCAAGAAGCTTGAATACGGAAGCGTATTGACGGATATACTGATACAACGTCCCGTTAAAATGCCGGACAGATGGATACGTGCATTGGGAAACTGTGCCGTTCTCCATCAAAATATGAAATATAAATTTCATGTTGAGGGAATGCAGGCAAAGGCGTTTATTGCAATGCTGCCGCCCGCTACGGGAAAGGAACAATCCGGATGGCTCAGCCCCACAAAAAGCGGTGTGATGTTAAAGCTCAGGGAAGAAAAAAACAGTGTTTATATTAGCGGACTCCACCGACTGAGTGCACTTAAGCGTGTAATGAGTAACGTAAACGCGATTTATTTCTATGCTCCCGCAAATGGTGAAAAGGGACAGATGATGCTTGAGGTATGCATGACCGGAGCCAATATTACATTAAGCTTAACGGCAAAGAGCTACGAGGCTTATTCCGGTGAGGGAGCATTGTTGGATTCGCTTTCAGATATTAAAGTATCGGAATGTGCCGATAAAATTGATGATATATTAAATTTTGATCCTAAGCTTGACCTTGATAAAATGTCGAAATCTACAGGACTTATAAAAGATGATATGTATAAGGCTTTGGAGCTGCTAGCGGTTTCAGGAAAATTGGGTTTTGATGTTCGTGAAAATGCATTTTTCCACAGAGAATTACCGGATGATCCGGATAGAGTTTTAAAGGATAATCCGAGGCTCGAGGCGGCAAGGAAACTTGCAGAGGATACCGTATATACAGAAGATAATGTATGGCATGTGAAATCGGGATATACTGTATACAGAGTTATTTACCCTACAGATTGCAGGACGGAAAACGCAAAATGTACCTGCACATGGTATTTGAGACATCAAAACGGTAGAGGACCGTGCAAACATATTTTGGCTGTGAAATTGAAAAAAGGAGTATAGTATGGCAAGCAAACTTGAAAAAGCGGTGGAAATCTATCGTTCTTTGGGATATGAAGAAACAGATTTTCAAGATATTCTAAATCTTGGAACAGGCAGTGCCGAAGAACAAAAACTTGCAAGAGAAGGGCTTAAATCCGGTGAATGGTCGGAAATTAAACAGTTATCCGAGAACACTTACGGCATTGTTCCCGTTGTGGATGTGGATTTAGGAAAGCTTGCAATCTTTGCCGTCCGTGTAGGAGTGGATGCGAGGCGTGCGGCAAATGTTTTAAGACAGGGAGATGAGATTGCGCTAAAGGCGATTGAAGCTAGGGGTGAAATCTATGCCGTAAATTTTATTAAGGCTGCCTGTACTTCAAACAGGAGAATATGGGAACATTCTCTATCGGTTCTAGGGATGTTGGCAGTGAAGCTGGTTCACCGAATGAATCTTGAAATTCCGGAGTCCGTCGAGTATATGAAGGACTGGGCGGCAGTTGTTGCAAGGGTTTTGAAGCCTAAAAGAAGAGAGCAAAACTTTGATGAGAGCTTTGCACTCAAAAAAGAGGAGATTATAGGAAGATTTTCAGAGCATATTGAAGCGGGAATTTCTGTAAATGTACCGTCAACGGGACCTTTTTCCGAAGTATTGATTTGGGGTGTGGAGAATAATATCCTTACAAAAGAAGCTGCCATGGAGCAGATATTTTATGCATTGAACAGCGCACAAAGACCGGGAGACAGAAAAGCTTGGGTGAATGTTCTGGAGCAGATAGGACTTACTGATGATGATATAAAATCTCGAACTGAAACAATAATTCCGTTGTTGGGGCTTGGGGAAAGTGCTTTACTTGAGAGATTTGCACCTGTTCTTATTGAAAGTGCTTCGGAAGATTTGTTGTATCCGGTGCTAATTTCCTGTACTGGCGCAAAGGTTAAGAAAATTAAAAAAATAATTTTAAGTTCCGTTTTAAAAAGGGAAAAACCGAAGTCCGTAAAAGAGTATGAAGAATGGATTTTACTTTATAAAGAGGATGACGACAAGAGTATTGTAAAACTTGCCGAAGCTTTGGAGAAGGCGTGGGAGCTCAAGCTTGAGAAAGAAGATATAAAAGAAGAAGTACAGGGACTTTGGAGAAAAACGCCGAAGCTTTGGGAGCTTCCCAAGTTTGAAGTAGGAGAAGCTTCACCGGAAGCATTGACGGACCTGCTGGCAGTGATTTTGGAAAGAAAGGAATCCGTCGAGGATCTTGTTTTTGAGAGATTTATTGCTATGGCAAACAGTATTGCATACAAAAATCCCGTCGAGGCAAAAATAAGTCTGGCAGGAATTCCGATTAATGACTCAAGCGGTATTTGGGCACTCGGCAGATGGGCAAAAGATATTGAAAATGAAGTTTCTAAAACTGCAAAAGGCGAACTTCTATATACAAGAAGAGTCGTGTCATTTGCTTCTATAGATAAATGGCCTTGTTTACTGAGTACCCCGAGTTATGAAGATTTAAGTATAAGCCCGTCCGACTTAACTGACCGCCTTTTGATATATAAAAAAGAAAATTTATTATATGTTTCGGAGCCCGATTTACAGCTTGCACTTACAAGGCTCGATGTGGATTTACTTGAAGAAAAAGATGTAAAAAAGTATTCGGAAAAGCTTAAGGGTATGAATTTGAAAATTCTGCTTCCCTCAGGTGAGCTTTTATGTGATGATCATGGAAATGAAGTTTTAGCTTCGGAAATGGTTGTCGAATACCTAAAAGATCCGTATATTGAACCGGAGTTCACACCGGGAAAAACTCCGTATTGGAAGATAGAACTTGATATTCCGAAAAGCCTCAAAACGTTACCGAAGAGACTTTCATATAGCCATGATTCCATGTTTTCGATATTTCCTACTTGGGGAGACTATTCACTCACTGCAGTACACAGAAATTATGAGGTTTATCACGGACAGGGCATAGCCTTGAGACAGATAGCAAGAAGAAGAAAGCCGATTACAAAGGGCGCATTGATGAACTGGCTTGCCATAGGCGCTAATTTAAGTGATGAGAATGCAAAAGATGTTATCAAAGCAACTCATGAAGCTTGGGAAAGAGGACTTTTGCTTCCCGGACTTGCAGATATTTCCTATCTGGATTGGAACGGCGGTAAACCTTCAAATTTGGCAAGTATGGCGCTTTCGATGGAGGGTATGGCAAAGGACGGTATGCTGAGCCTTGTTTGGGAAGCCGCCTGCGATACTGTGGAAGTATCACTTACGGCTCCGAGAATGCTGTCAGGAACCGCCGAGGTTGTAAAGCTTTTACGAGATTATCTGGATGAGGCTATATTTGCGGTGGAAAACAAGCTTGCTCCCAAAAGTATACTGGAGATGAAAGCAATCAAAAGGCTTGCGGCTAAAACAGGAACTTCAAAGGCAGCGGACTATGCAAAGGAAATAGTGAATAAATTAAAGTCCTATGATACGGATGTAAAAGATATAGAAAAAAGTGAGGAGGTATCTAAGACCAAAGCTTCTCCAAATGATTTTGACGAGGTATGGTTAAGGCTGCCTGAACCTAAAAAGCTTATTCATGATAATGTGTCTATGAGTGTAAAAGCTCTTGAACTGAGGAAAAATGAGAAGGTTTTTCAGTTTAATTTAAAACTGCCTGATGCCCCCGACTGTGAATATCAGGTGACTATAGCCGGATGGCTGTACGGACTTATAAATGAGGGGCAGGTTTCGGCATTTGAGGCCGATTCTAAAGGGGAAATTATAAATGAAGACGAAAAGGCGGTATGGCTTCATTATGACAGCTTAACAAAGAAGATTGAGGTAAGTAGGTTCAGAAATTGGAGAAATAAAGAGAACGGTCCCTTAAAAGGAGAAGCTGCCCCATATTCAAGAGCACTCCTTATTATTGCCGTGGCACTTTTAGCTCAGGACGGAGAAAGTATTTACGGTTCGAAGAGCCTTGCCAAAAAATTGGTAAAATCCGGAGAACTGAACACAGATACATTGCGGGACATTACAAGGGAGTTATTACTTCATGAAGCTGTGAGTCCGGCTAAGCTTGTGCGAGTGCTTGAAAAGGAAAGGGAGCTTTTAAGCGTATTTTGGGTTATGCTCACCGAGTGCCTTATCTATGCGGGAGAGGAGACTGTGAAGAATAAGAAGCCGCCGGTTTGGATAAATCGTGTCTTGGATATTTGTATTTACTATGCCGACTATTTAAAGGAGGCATCCGACAGAGGATTAATTTCGGCAGAGGACGCAAGATGGCAGGGTCTTTTGGAAATAGCAAATTGCAATACCAAGTCCGCCGCGATAAAAAAGGCAAAGAGTCTGGCTGAACTTATACTATAATGGATAAAAAGGCGTATATGCGTGAATGATAAAATAGATAAGCTGAATATGGAAAACAGTTAATAACGGATTTATCAAAAAGGCTTACAAGAAAGCGTTAATGCAAGTTGGTCGGTGAGAGAACTGAAAAGGCAGATAAAAACATCACTTTTTGAAAGATTGTTGCTTTCATCAGGGAACGAAAATAAAGAAAAGGTATTGGAGTTAGCTTTAAAAGGAAACGAGATAAATAAAGCAAACGCCTAAGCTACGGAGGTATAAATGGAATTCAGAGATTCAGAACCGCAAGATTATGAGGGTATTGTTAATTGTATCTATCAAGGTTTTAAACATCATCTTGATAATTTTAAAACGAGTGAGACAAAAATAAAGGAAATATTATTAAAAACGATTAAGTTGGATAAGTTTAAAGTGGCACTTGATAATGGCGAGGTGATTGCCTGTTTCGGGCTTTCAAAAGGCGGAAGCCGACTTTATAAGAAGGACGGATATTCATATACTAAAGAATTCGGTGCAATAAAGGGTTTTGTTATCGGTCAGACCATCTATCAGATTTTAGGTAAACCTCATAATATCACTGCAGATTACGGATATATCGAGTTTGTGACAACGCTTGCCGAATATAGAGGCAAAGGGATAATGAAAGAGCTGTTAAAGCGGACTATTGAAAAAGGCGAATACCGTAAGTATATGCTCGAGGTGGCAAGCAATAATGAAAATGCGATTAAACTTTATGAAAGCTTGGGATTTACTGAAACTCATCGTGTGAAAGAGAAGTTTGCGAAACAAGCCGGATTTGAATATAACATATTCATGAAGCTGGAAGTATAAGGAAAATGCATTATTGAGAAAGGATAAGCCTATATTATACAGGCAAACTATTGAGGCTTACAGAGAACAGTTTTTCTTTAACGTGAGGATGAGTTTATGTACAGTTTTTATTTAAACGGCAGACATGAAAAAGGCTTTGCCTATATTGAACATTCGGAAGAAAAGGCATTATATACTCTTTATCAAAAAAATGATATACCTTTTATAAGACTCTTATGGAATAGATATTATGAGGATTATATCTTTGAAGAGGAGGAGCTGGAAGCCGCTCTAAAGGATATGATGCCCTATGTAAGTACGGAAAATTGGAATATAAGTAATGAAGAGGAACGGGAACAAATGTATCTGATTTATAAGCTTGTTTCTGTCGTATCCTATGTGCTTTTTCATAAAGCCCGCTTGGTAGGCAGCGGAGACTAGAGCAGATATAATTTAAAGATTGTGGGGTAATTCTTATGAAAATTGAGCATATAGCAATGTATGTAAATAATCTTGAGAAAACAAAAGAATTTTTTGAAAAATATTTTTTGGCAAAAAGTAATTCGGGCTATCATAATAAAACAACTGACTTCAGGTCGTATTTTATGGAGTTTGATAACGGTACAAGGTTGGAAATTATGAACAAACCGATAATGGTGGATGCTGAAAAAGATCTGAACAGAACGGGTTATGCTCACATTGCATTCAGTGTAGGAAGTAAAGAGAAGGTTGATGAGTTGACTGCTGAGTTAAAGGCTGACGGATATACGGTTGTAAGCGGACCGAGAAGCACCGGCGACGGCTACTATGAAAGCTGTATAGTTGCTATTGAAGGTAATCAGATAGAAATTACCGTATAAAAAACAAGTCCGGATTTTGCGAGAATGTCGGTATATTAAAGCTTATGGAGGATGAAAGATGACGGAAAAAGAGAAAATGCAAAGACAAATGTTGTATAATGCCAATTATGATACGGAATTGATTAAGGAGCGTAAAATTGCAAAAGATTTGTGCTATGAGTTTAATCAACTTCGTCCATCCGAAACAAAAAAACAGGAAAAAATAATAAAAAAATTGTTTGGAAAAATAAAAGAACGCTTCTGTATTACAGCTCCGTTTTGGTGTGATTACGGATATAACATTGAAATCGGAAAAAATTTTTATGCGAATCATAATCTGGTTATTTTAGATTGTGCAAAGGTAGTGTTCGGGGACAATGTATTCATAGCTCCTAATTGCGGTTTTCATACAGCCGGACATCCTATGGATTATGAAAGAAGAAATCAAGGATTGGAATATGCTTATCCTATCACGGTTGGCGATAACGTTTGGATCGGTGCAGGGGTACAGGTTATGCCGGGAGTTACTATCGGTAATAATGTCGTCATTGGCGGGGGAAGCCTTGTGAATAAGGATATTCCGGACAACTCGCTTGCTGTAGGTAATCCGTGCAGGGTGATACGAGAAATTACGGAGGAAGATAAAAGAACTTATTTTGAGGAAGATAAAAGACCCGATTTTAAAGATATAAAATCATTTGAGGAATTCAAAAGGTTTTATTGGTATAGGGAAGAGCTTGCGCAAATATGTAAATCAATGGGATTGGAACATAGAGGTACAAAGCAGGAGCTTAACCATATAATAGAGCAATTTTTCAGTGGAAATAAGATAGAAAAAACTTTAAAGCACGTTAAAAGTAAGCAGACGGATATCATAACGCCGGAAACACCTTTACTTGATTGCGGATTTTCTTTTAATACCAAGTTTAGAGAATATTTTTCATCTTTGACGGGAGTTATGCCCTTTAAATTCACAGCGGATATGGCTACCGCATGGAGAAAAGTAAAGAGTGAGAAAGATTTGAAATTTACTATTAATGATTTGCTCAAAGTATATTACGGGAAATCGGATTATGCAAAGTATGATAATTCTGTTTGTCAGTGGAATCAATTTTTGAAGGATTTTTGTTTGGATGAAAAAAGTAAGGATTATACGGATAAATTGAAGGTGGCATCTATTATTTGGAAAGAGGTAAGAGATTCGGCAAAAGAAAAGGTATATTCGGAAGAGTTGTTAACCCTATACTTTGATAAAATAAAAAAATATCATAAGTAGGCGGTTTGAAGCTACGGAGGTAAGCAGATGGCGGAAATGAAGCTGATCATACTCACCCATGTGCATTTTGACCATGCCGAAAATGCTTGGGAGTTGTCAAAACGCTATAATATCCCTGTGGCAATGCATCAGTCGGATGAGGAACTTTTCGACAGCTATGATAAGCAGGCACTCAGCTCTTACGGAATAATCGGGAAGCTTATTCTTACTCTATCTCTTAAAAAGCTTCAAAGTATAAAAGTTGAAAAACCTGAGAACTTAATATTTGTTAAGGATAAAGATGAATTTTCGGGATACGGCGTGGACGCCAGGATAATTGAACTTCCCGGTCATACAAAGGGCTCGATAGGAGTGGATACGGGAGAAGGGCTTATTGTCGGTGATGCTCTTGATAATTGGATTTTTCCGGCAACAGGACATCTGTACAATGATTTTGATGAAATCAAAAGAAGCACCGAAAAAATAAAAGGACTTGGCAAAAGAACTTTATATTACGGACATGGAAAACCGACGGACAACAGTTTCTGAAAGGAAGGTAAAGCTATGGATGAAAATAAAATGCAGGAAAAAAGGTTGGATTATCTTTTGGAAGAATTTAAGGCGGATTCCGACAACTACAAAAATCTGAAGATTCCGGATGATACAGGTGAGAAACGTCGTATTTTACGCTCCCTTATGAATATACGGATGCCGAAGAAAATGCCTGCCGAGGTAATAAAGGTGCAAAATGAATACCTGTCTTTTCTGACCGAGGAAAAAGGGATAGTAAAGCTGTCGGATATTCCCGTGATTAAAGACAATATATCCATTTGGCAGGGGGATATAACGAGGCTTGAAGCGGATGCAATAGTTAATGCGGCGAACTCTATGATGCTGGGATGCTTTGTGCCTATGCATACCTGTATTGACAATCAAATCCATACCTTTGCGGGAGTGCAGCTTAGAGAAGAATGTAATTGCCAAATGGAGCGCTTAAGGGCAAAGTACGGAAAAGATTATGAACAGGCTACCGCGGTTCCTATGCTTACAGATGCTTACAATCTTCCGGCAAAGAAGGTAATCCATGTAGTAGGTCCTATAGTAAGCGGCGGGCTTACGGCTGAATTGGAGCAAAAGTTGGCAGATTGCTATACTAATATATTGGATATGTGTTTGGAAAACGGGCTGAAAAGTGTGGCATTTTGCTGTATATCAACGGGTGTCTTTTCCTTCCCTAATGAAAGAGCGGCGCAGATTGCGGTAGAAACGGTATCGAAGCACTCGCTGAAATATCCGGGAGCGATGGAAAGAATAATTTTCAATGTTTTTAAAGATGAGGATAAGAAATATTATGAAGAATTATTGCAATGAAAGTCTGCTGAAAAATGAAATTCAAAATGCCGAGGCTATTGTAATCGGTGCCGGTTCGGGCTTGTCAACATCCGCCGGCTTAAGCTACAGCGGTGAGCGTTTCGAAAAATATTTTTTTGATTTTGAGAAAAAATACGGAATTAAGGATATTTATTCGGGAGGTTTTTATCCCTTTCCCGACAGTGAAATAAAATGGGCGTGGTGGGCAAGACATATATATTTTAACAGGTATATTGAGCCGCCGAAGCCGGTTTACAAAGATTTGCTTTCTCTTGTAAAAGATAAGAATTATTTTGTCATTACCACAAACGTTGACCATCAGTTTCAGAGAGCCGGTTTTGACAAAAAACGATTATTCTACACGCAAGGGGATTACGGTCTGTTCCAAAGTGTGAATCCTGAGCTTCAAAAGACCTATGATAATGAAGCTTGGGTCATGAAGGCGATGGAAGCCCAAGGTTTTATCAGAGATGAAAATGGAGTGTTTTGTGTGCCTGATAATAAAAAAATAGCTATGCAAATACCGCCAAGCCTTATTCCTAAATGTCCCGATGACAATTCGGATGTGATGCCGAACCTTAGGGTGGACAGCTCGTTTGTAGAAGATGAGGGCTGGCACGCAGCATCGCGGGCTTATTATAATTTTCTTGAAGAAAATAAAAATAAGCATGTTCTATTCTTGGAATTGGGAGTAGGTAAAAACACTCCTATGATTATTAAATATCCTTTCTGGCGGATGACAAAATTGAATGAAAAGGCTGTATATGCCTGTATAAATTATGCGGAGGCGTTTTGTCCGGCGGATATTGAAGATAGAAGCATTTGCATAGCCGGTGATATAGGAGAGATCCTAAAAATATAAAATCTTATTTGCACTATTACCAAAGGTATGTTACTATAAGGTATGCAAGGAGGTATAATATGGATAAGATAATCTTAGGGATCCTAATGATACACAGGATGACGGCTTACGAGCTTAGAACTACGATAAAAGCCAGCTTTAAGTCTATGTGCAGTGACAGTCTGGGCAGTATTCAGGCGGCTTTGAAGAAGCTGCTTGAGCTTCGGATGGTCACCTTTGAGGAGATTGTTGAAAAAGGGGTATATAAAAAAAGGTATTCCATAACAGATAAAGGTCAAGCGGCTCTGTTGGATTGGATAAAGATTCCGGCGGATATGTCAAAGACAAGAAATCAGGATGTGGGAAAGCTTCTTTTTATGGGTTATGTTTCAAAAAAGGAACAGGCGGAGCTTGTTGAGAAGATCATAGTTGCTTTGGAAAAGGAATATGAAGAAATGAAAAGCTTGAAAAAATCCATAGATAAGGAGGCTGAAAGGGCGGAAATTGAAAGATACTTGCTTGCCGATAAGGAGTACGGACAGAGAATCAAAGCTCTGGGTAAAGAAAATAATCTGTCCGAAAATATCGGGGAAATAAGCAGATTTGCTATGGAAGCCCTGGACTACGGAGTTGCTATGGCGGCTTTTAATATAGACTGGTTCAAAAAGCTTAGAGAAAGAATACTTTAGTAATATCTAAGGATGTAGGAGGAAAACAATATGGATATGAAAGGATTTAAAGACATTGTATTGTCCGGACTCGGTATGGGGAATATGCGTCTCCCCGTGACGGGAAGAGATCCGAGTTCGCCGATTGATTACAAGAAGGCTCAGGAAATAATTGATTATGCCATGAAGAGCGGAATTAATTATTATGATACGGCATACATTTATCACGGCGGAGAGTCGGAGAAGTTTTTGGGCGAGGCAATGAAAAAGTATAAAAGAGATAGTTATTATCTGGCTACAAAATACCTCATATCGGCAAGTCCGGATTACAAGGCTGTCTTTGAGGAACAGCTTGAAAGGCTCCGAACGGACTATATTGATTTTTACCTCATTCATGCAATATCGGATGATACGTGGAAGCAGTATATAGACAGTGGGTGTATTGAGTATTTTGCCGAACAAAAGGAAAAGGGCAGAATAAAATATCTCGGATTTTCGTCTCATGCATCCGTGGAAAATCTGAGAAGCTTTGCGGATTACAGGCAGTGGGACTTTGGGCAGCTTCAGATTAATTATTTTGATTGGAGTTATGCCGATACTAAAGAAGAATATAATATTCTTACAGAGAGAAATATTCCTATAATGGTTATGGAGCCTGTGAGAGGAGGAAGACTTGCCAATCTTACACCGGATACGGAAGCTATGCTTAAAAAAGCGCATCCCGAGTGGAGTATTGCGGCTTGGGCGTTAAGGTGGGTTAGGAGACTTCCGAATGTCCGGGTGGTTTTAAGCGGAATGTCCAACTTGGAACAGCTTAAGGATAATATAAGGACCTTTGGGGATACCGGGAGTCTGAATGATGAAGATGAGAAGCTTTTAATGGAGGTTTGCGAGAAATTCCACAGTAATATGCTTGTACCGTGTACCTCATGTCGCTACTGTTGTGATGATTGTCCTTTGGAAATCAACATACCGGAGTACCTTGAACTTTACAATAAGGGAAAAACGGACGGACAGTGGGCGATTAAGGAAGGTGTTACGGAGCTTGAGTCTAGGGGAAAGGCTTCGGATTGTATTGCTTGCGGAGCCTGTACGGGGCATTGCCCGCAAAATATTGATGTGCTGAGGTATATGCAGGAGCTTACTGATATACTCGGAGCGTAGAGGAGGGAAATATATGTTATTAATAGGTGTAAGGGAAGAAAAAGGTTGGCTTTTATCCGAATGGAGATTATCCTACAGAGTTTCTTGGGCACAGCTTTGCGAAGCTGTATATGTAATGTATGATTTTTATGATGTGACGGAAATTCTTGTGGGTGATAAAAAAGTAGACATCAAGAATAAAAAGGAAATTAAAAAACTGCCTGAGGATATAAGCTTGACTATAAGAGGAATGTCCGGGATACTGAATGTTCCGGTAAGTATAACTTTTTACAATCAGACAAGAGCTGTATATGCTAATGTTGCGGGAGCAACGGAGGAGTTTAAAGAAGCGGATTACCAAAAGTTTAATATGTCCATGAGCGAATATATGGACAGTATTGAGATTGCTATGCATGCAAAGAATGAATAGGAGAAGCTAAAAAGTTTTTGTTATAATTAGAATAAATATAGGGAGTGCGGATATTCGCGCTCCCTATATTTTATTCACGCTGTCTCGTGAATAAAGTTTTGTCGGAACCAGAACCTTAACCCCTATTGTCCGAAGGTCTTTTATCTTATGTTCAAGAACCTCGACGGCATGCTCCCCCATAAATTCCATATATACTCTGACGGTTGTCAGCGGCGGAACCATATATTTTGCTCCGGGGATATCATTGAAACCTATTACGCTTATATCATTCGGGATATCAAGACCGAGCTCATAAGCGGCTCTGTATATTCCGCTTGCCACGGAGTCGTTTGAGGCAAAGATGGCGGTAGGCAAATTATTTTCTGCATACAGCTCTTTAAAAAGAAGCCTTCCGGATTTTGCTTTATAAGGACCGATTTTAATATATTTTTCATTATACATCCCGACTTTTTTCAGGTAATCACAAAACT
Source organism: uncultured Lachnospiraceae bacterium (assembly GCA_963522175.1). Classification (GTDB taxonomy): domain Bacteria; phylum Bacillota; class Clostridia; order Lachnospirales; family Lachnospiraceae; genus CAKAHY01. The sequence continues at coordinate 32,475 of CAUQXC010000005.1, read as the reverse complement.
CGGTATATCTTGAATCTTCACGAGCAAGCTCATCCGGGTGTTCGGCAGCTCCGCCTATAAAGCCTATTTTTGAATGTCCGTTTTTGATAAATTCGTCCAAAATGCTTTGAACCGCAGTCTTATAATCTACCGTAATGGTATCGCTATGCGGAGTTCCCGAATATGTATCTATAAAAACACTCGGCCTATTCCATGCGTCTATAATTTTTAACATCTTTTTGGTGAAGGTGCCCGTGCATATAACTCCGTCAAGGGAACTAATCGTATCCTGAGCGGCACTTAGCGATAAAACCGTATTTTTATGTCCTTCCTGTTTGATTTTTTTCTCAATAGCCAAACGGATACAAAGATAATAAGGGTCTTCCAGCTCTTCTTCGGGAGAATAAGAGTAAAATGTTCCTATTTTGAGCTTCTTCGAAACTTTTTTTGGGATTTTACGGGAATATTCCAGTTCTTCCGCAATCTCAAAGATGCGTTTTCTCGTCGTTTCCTTTACGTTTAACGTATCATCATGATTCAGGACTCTTGAAACCGTTGCTTGGGAAACCCTTGCTTTATCGGCAATGTCCTTTATTGTTACCATACAGCTTCCTCCGTATGCTTTTATTTTTGATATGAGTTTTTTCCTGAGAATTGCAGTTCCGATATTAAAACCGCCGATAATATCATAAGCCCGCCTATTATCATTTTCAGACTAAGTCTTTCGCCCAAAATTATAATAGAGAAAAATGTACCGAATACCGCCTCCATGGATAATATTATTGCCGATTTTGTTTCGTCCACATGCTTTTGAGCTGCTGTTTGCAGGAAATAGCACAAAGCGGTACTCACAACTCCAAGATAAATTATAGCAGAAATTCCTTGTTTTGAAAGGGATAAATTAAGCTTAGGACTGAACAAAAGTCCTATGAGCGATAAATAAAATGCCGTAAACATCTGCAAAAAATTTAATATTGAAGGTCTTATTTTCTTTCCGAATATACCGGTTAAATATATTTGGAAAGCAAAGCCCAGTGCGCAAAAAAGCGTGAATAAATCCCCTATACCTATAGAGAAATTATTTTGCAAAGACAGTACCCCCACACCGATTAAAGCTGTAAAGGATCCTATTATATCCGCTTTCTTAAGCTTTTTTTTACCGATGATATATGATATAAGCGGAACCATAACCACATTTGTCGCCGTGAGAAAGGCATTGTTTGAGGGAGTCGTGTACTTAAGCCCTATGGTTTGAAGTGCAAATCCGGCAAACAAGGCAAGCCCCAGTATGGAACCATATATAAATTCGTCCTTGCTTATGCTTTTCAGATTTTTTAAGGCGAATGCCCCCATTAATATGCTTGCAATTAAAAATCGTAAACTCATTATCTCAAAGGGGCTAAATTCGTTTAAAGCTATATCGCTTGCCACGAATCCGCCGCCCCAGATAATTGTAACGATTATAAGTCCTATTATTCCTAAAGTTTTCTTCATAATCTACCTTTTTAAGTATATCCGCGCTTTAAAATTCAAAGCTTAAATTGAGGCTGTAGTCATTTAAGCGTACCTTATTTTTATAGGTCTGTTCCTCACCGCAGGATCCGCTGCCAAGACCCGAGTGTTTGGTGTCAATATACAAAATCACCTCATCGCATGTTTCCAGTTCTTCCCAATGCTTCGCTTTTTCCAAGGCTTCGATAGTGTAATTATGAACATTAAAGCCTATCTGCTGTGCGGAATTTATAATAAGCGTATTTTTTGCGCTTTCAAGCTCTATACGTTCGGTTCCCTCACGATGCCCGTTTTCCTGAGGTTTTACATAAACTGTACTCATTTCGTCTATATTCTTTGAATACACTCCCTGCTTAACATGGGCTTTCATATCGGAATAGTTTTCATCAGGTCCCAAGCCCTGCCATTTTACATTGTAAAATGATGAAGGAAGTTTAAGTTCTATTCCTATTCTCGGGATAAATTCAGGGGCGAAGCTTGTTTTTTTAAAGCCCTTAAGCTCCAAATTCATTGTTATCTTTCTGTTTGCAAAAATATAATAATTATATTCGGCTTTAAATCCGAAAGCCATGCTTAAAGGAGCAAAGTGCTTGCCTATACTAACCTTTACAAAGCCCTCATATTCATGAGCTTCAAAATACTCGGTTTGTTCCTGTTGCTTGTGTATAAAATATTTTTTGTACCAGTCATCAAGCTTGTACATATCGTTATCTATGGCGGCTCTCATCATATTTAAGGAAGGTCCCTTACTTAAGATGCTTGTATTTTCGCTCTCAAGGCTGAGAAGCTCTCCGCTAACCTTGTCAAATTTGACACTGTAGTTATTTCCTATAACTTCAAAGCTTGTCGGAGTATCAATAATTTTACAAGCCGAGCTTCCGCTTATTTCCTTGCATTTGATGCACACATTTTTTTCGGCATTTTTTATAAGAAGTTGGTCAAATGATATTTCATACGACTCTTCGCAAAACGGCATAGCTTTATTATAGACAAAAGATATATCGGCATAACAGTTTTCTTTGTTATTAAAGGATTTATATGCGGATGCAATATCGGGAATGAGTATTTTTTCCTCACAGCCGGCTTTTATATCAATATTCGGAAGCTTTCCCTCAAAAATGCAGTTCTCACCCTGATGAATTTTATAGATAAGGCTTACATCAAAGGAGTCTGCGAAAATATTTTTATTTTTCACACTGATTTCACCTTTTTCTATATCCGATATACTTGCCTTAAACGGTGAAATAATCTCCTTATAATTTTTGAGACCGGTGGAGATACTTCTGTCGGGGGCAAGCAATCCGTCCAGACAAAAATTGCCGTTATTCGGCGTATCGCCGTAATCCCCGCCGTAACGATAGACGGTATTACCCTTATCATCTTTTTCGGCTAAGCCTTGGTCATACCATTCCCATATAAAGCCTCCATGAAGCCTGTCATATTTCTCGAATAATTCATTGTATTCCTCGAGATTTCCGGGACCTACTCCCATACTGTGTCCGTATTCGCATAAAATGTGAGGTTTATTGTGCGCATCGTTTCCGAGCGCAATCTTAAGCATTCCGTCAAGCCGCGTATACATTGTAGAATAAACATCTCCGATATCGGCATTCATATCCCCTTCATAGTGTATAAGGCGACTGCCGTCCAGCCTTCTTACAGCCCTTGCCTGAGCTTCTATATTGACACCGGTTGATGCTTCGTTTCCGAGAGACCACATAACAATGGAGGGGTGATTTCTGTGTTCTTTTACCATTCTCTCTACTCTGTCGACGTAAGCATTTTCCCAGCTTTTTTCTTCATTAATCCATTTATAATGCTCTATCCATTCAAAACCGTGATTCTCCAAATCGGCTTCGTCAATTACGTATAAGCCGTATTTGTCACAAAGCTCGTAAAAATAGGATGCTTTGGGATAATGAGCACATCTGACGGCGTTTATATTGTGGCGCTTCATCAGCTTTATATCTTCTTCAATTACGGCTTTATCGACGGTCAAACCGCCTTCGGGGGAGAAGTCGTGCATGTTTACACCTTTAAAAAGCACGGCTTTACCGTTTATACATATTTTCCCGTTTTCAATAGAAACTCTTCTGAAGCCTACATAACTTGTAACTTCATCCACAGCTTTTTTGTTGTCGGCAATTATTAATTTAAGCTTATACAGGTTCGGAATTTCTGCGCTCCAAGGCTTGACTTCAAGTCCGCTTTTGCAAAATCTGAAGTTTTCTTTATCCGAAGTACAGCTCTCCCTTAAAACAAGTTCATTATTTAAGTTATATAATTCTATAGTGACATCTACCGCCTGTTTTTTATATAAAGTTGCGTATAAATCCAGTGTGCCGGTATGAGCGACCGCATCAAAATCCGCCGTAATCTGCATATCTTTTATGCCGTCTTTGGGGATTGAAAGCAAATACACATCTCTGAAGATTCCGGACAGCCACCACATATCCTGACATTCCAGATAAGAGCCGTCCGACCACTGATAAACCCTTACGCTGAGCTGATTTTCTCCTTGATTTACATATTCGGAAATATCGAACGAGCTTCCGAGGCGGCTTACTTTACTGTAAGCTAAATGCTTTCCGTTTACCCAGAGATCAAAGGCACTGCTTACTCCGTCAAATCTCAGAATAATCTTTTCTTCGGAATTTTTGAGGTCTATATTAAAGAATTTTCTGTATATTCCGGTAGGATTTTTTGAAGGAACGAAAGGCGGGTTGATGGGGAATAAATACCACACATCCGTATAATGGTTGTTTCCGTAGCCTTTTCTTTGCCAACAGGACGGAACCTGTATAGTATCCCATAGCTTATCGTCAAAGTCCGGTTCGAAAAAATCGTCGGGAGAATATTCGGGGGCATCCAAAAACTTGAATTTCCATTCGCCGTTAAGACTCAGGGTCTTAGAAAACTCGGGACCGTGAGTAAAATCCGCCCTTGCCTCTTCTCTTCCTATCATTATAAGCTCTTCGTCTTCCCAACGTTTTTTTTGCCTTATCATACTGACCTCCGAAACACTGTAAAAAGTGATATTATATAAATTAAGTAACAAGTAGAGATTAGCATATAAGCCATATTCAGTCAATTATTTTAGTAAAATTTTACTAAGTGATTATGCACAAAATCTAAGGAGTAAATTTGTTTAAAATGCTGAAATCAATAAGTTTTGGGAGTATTTATTTACTTTTTAAATAGTAAATACTATAATTATTTTACTAAAATATTGGGAGGTATCTATGAAAAAGAAAATAGCTATGAGTTGCATGTCACTTATTTGTGCAGCCGCGGTTTTATCGGCTTGTGCGGCAGGTGGAAGCCAAAATGGCAGCGGCGGAGAGTCTAAGAGTGATAAGGTGAAGGTCAGATTTGCTTCATGGGATGTTGCGGAGGATATAGATAAGCAACAACAGCTTGTAGACAAGTTTAATGAAGCACATGATGATATTGAAGTGGTACTTGAGGCTTACGGTAGAGAATTTGATACCAAAATAAGTGCAGGTATGGGATCCAAGGATGCGCCGGATCTTATGTATATGTGGAACTATCCGGCATATTACGAGGGACTTGAGCCTCTTGACTCATATATAGAGAAGGAAGGTGAGGATTTCAAGGAAAATTATTACTCGGCTCTGTGGGATTATAATTCGATAGACGGTAAGATTTACGGTATGCCTGTAGGATTTACGACTCATGCCTTGTTCTATAATAAAGATTTGTTTGAAGAGGCGGGTGTTTCTCTGCCGGGTGAGAATTTTACATGGGATGATTTAAGAGCGGCGGCAAAAACCATATCCGAGAAAACGGATGCAAAAGGTTTCGCTTTCCAAATGAAACCGGATCCGTATGACTTTGAAATGTACCTTTGGAGCAACAAAACCGCTTATTGTGATGAAAAGGGAGAGATGAAGGGAAAAATAGACTCCGATAAATCGCAAGAAGTATTTAAAATGTTCCAAGATATGGCAAAAGAAGAAATAGCGGCTGTAACGGAAGGTAACGGCACGGATGAATTCAGAGCGGGACAGGCTGCTATGTATATATACGGTTCTTGGGCTATAAATTCTTTAAATGAAGATAAGATGAATTACGGCATTGCAAAGCTGCCGAATTTCGGTTCAAATCCGTCTGTAAGTATACTCAGTTCCTCGGGTATAGCGATGTCAAAAGACAGTAAGAATAAGGAAGCGGCTTGGGAGTTTATGAAGTTCTGGACAGGTGAAGAAGCAAATAAAGCAAGAATAGGTCTTGAGCTTCCGGTACTTGAGAGTGTAATAGAATCTGAAAAGATAATGGATGACAGCACTTATGCACCGTTTTATGAAATGCTTAAGCAAAGCTCAGGATATACTCCTGCAAGCTTTATACAGAAAAATTGGTCCGAGGTTTCGGAGAACCTTTCTTTGAGCTTTGAAGAGATGTTTAATCCGAGTGCCTACAAGGACGTAAAAGAAACTCTTGAACAGGCAGCTCAACAGTAATAATTATGCGAAAGAAATCAATAAAAACACTTACACCGTATTTATTTATCCTTCCATGGATAATAGGATTTTCGGTATTTACATTAGGTCCCTTGGTATTCTCTCTTATTATGAGCTTCTATAATTGGTCGCTCACGGGAACGCCTAAATTTGTAGGCTTCGGAAATTATATAGAGATGTTCACCAAAGACAGGCAGTTTTCAAAATCTTTAATCATAAGCTTAAAATATGCGGCTGTTTTTGTGCCGCTCAATATGGTAATAGCTTTGTTTTTGGCTATGCTGATAGCCCAGCCCGTAAAGCATACCAAGATATTCAGGACAATTTTCTATATTCCGTCCGTAATATCGGGGGTGGCTGTTTCTATAATATGGAGCTGGATACTTAACAGTGACTACGGAATTCTTAACTACCTGCTTTCTCTTTTGGGTATAAAGGGACCGAAATGGCTTGTGGATCCCAACTTTGCAATGCTTGCGGTTATAATAGCGAGTGCATTCGGAGTGGGCTCGATGATGCTTATTTTCTATACGGATATAAAAGGTATTCCATCCACCTTATATGAGGCGGCTTCGCTTGACGGAGCCTCCTCTTTCCGGCAATTTTTTTCAATTACATTGCCGCTTATAACCCCGACTCTGCTGTTTAACCTGATAACCTCTATAATAAGTTCTTTTCAGCAGGTAACTTTGGTTATGCTTTTAACGGGAGGAGGACCTCTTAAATCAACATATTTTTACGGTTTATACACCTATAATAATGCATTCAAGCACCATAAGCTGGGTTATGCGAGTGCGAATGCATGGGTTATGTTTGTCATTATATTGTTGTTGACAATGCTGGTTTTTAAAACCTCGTCAAGTTGGGTATTTTATGAATCCGAAGCTTCAAAATATAAGAAAAGGGGGAAGGCATAGATATGCATTTGTCTAAGAAAACAAAATTTATCATTTATTTTCTTTTGGGCTTATTTACTGTTTATTTTACTGCCCCTTTTATTTATATGGTTTTTTCGGCATTTAAGACGGAAGCCGAGGCTATAGCCTATCCTCCTAAATTTTTACCTTCAAAATGGCATTTTGAAAACTTTAAAAATGCGTGGAATTCACAACCCTTTGCAACTTATTTATTAAATTCAATTCTTGTAACGGTTCTTACAACCTTGGGACAGGTTATTTCATGCTCGCTGGTGGCTTATGGCTTTGCCAGATTTGAATTTAAGGGCAGAGACGTGCTTTTTATGATACTTATGGCTACAATGATGATTCCTTGGGATGTTACAATGATTCCGCAGTATATGGAATTTAATAAATTCGGGTGGATTAATACTCTTAAGCCTCTTATAGTGCCGGCATGGTTCGGTTCGGCTTATTATATTTTTCTTATGCGACAATTCCTTCTCGGTGTGCCGAAAGACTTTGAGGAGGCTGCAAGAATAGACGGTGCCAATGCTTTTCAGATATATTGGAAGGTATTTGTGCCGATATTAAAGCCTTCTCTGATATTGGTTGCGGTATTAAACATGATTACCGTATGGAACGATTACCTGGGTCCTTTAATATTTTTACAGGAGAGAAATAAATATACTCTTGCTTTGGGTCTGGCTGCATTTAAAGGCGTACATTCTACAAAGATAATACCTATGCTTTGTATTACGATAATTATGATAATACCTCCGGTGCTTACATTCGTATTTGCGGGAAAGCATATAGTTGAAAGCACGAGCGGAGCCATAAAGTAAGGAGAACGGAAATGAGTGGAAATATTTTTGAAGATAAAATAAAAGCTTTTAAGAGCACGGATGAGTTCATCATCTCCGAAAATTTGTATGATGAGAGAGAAAATCTCAAGTTTGAAAGTCTCTTTGCTTTATCGAATTCTTACCTCGGTATAAGGGGAAGTCACGAGGAAGGGACAAAAATATCCTTACCTTACTTTTATATAAACGGAGTGTTCGATAAATCCGAAACCTTTATGAGAGAGCTTGCCGCCTTGCCAAATCCCTTGGGAATTAAGTTTTATATAGAAAAAGAGCTTATAGGGATAGAAAATTGTGAGCTTATTGAATACTTGCGAGAGCTTGACATAAAGAACGGAATTCTTTGGAAACGCTTAGTTCTTAGGGACAGAAAGGGACGTGAAACAAGGATAGAGGGCTGTCGTTTTGCAAGTCGAAAAAATGAACACAGAATAGGGCTTGTATACAATCTTACACCGGTGAATTACGACGGAATAATAGAGGTGGAGAGTGAAACGGACGGGAGAATAGTAAACTTTGCCGATGCACCCAGGTTTAAGGTTAAACATACAAAAACTTTGAAAAACGAAAAGCTTAGTGATTTGGGCGGAAATTATATTGAAGTTACTACGAGAGACAAAGAGCTTCATGTAGGTGTGGGTTCTTATATAGAGGCATTTAAAGAGGGGAAACCTGTTCTGAGTAATCGCAGCTTTAGTGCTTTCGGAGAACTGAGCACGGAATTTGCCGACGTAAAGGTAAAAGCGGGTGAAGCTGTAAGTTTTATAAAATATGTAGGCGTATACACCGAAAACGAGCTGCCTAAAGATGACATAAAACAAAGTATTACAAATGAAATCAGCGCTTTTATCGAGAGCGGGATTTTTGAAGAGCTTAGGGAGCACAGCTTACTGTATAATAAGCTATGGGATATGGCGGATATTAAAATTGATTGCGATAAAGAGCTTAATAAGGCGATAAGATTTAATATATTCCATCTTATGAGTACGGGAAGTGCCGTAAACGACAATATAAACATAGGAGCGAAGCTGTTGACGGGTGAGGAATACGGCGGTCATGCGTTCTGGGATACGGAGCTTTTTATGCTTCCCTTCTTTGCTTATGTTTTCCCGAATGTGGCGAAAAATCTGGTAAGCTACAGGTATAAGCTTCTTGGTGCGGCTAAGGAAAATGCCTTGAAAAACGGATACAGGGGTGCGCAGTATCCTTGGGAATCCGCAGATGACGGAACAGAGCAATGCCCGGCTTTTACCATAGAGCCTGACGGAAGCTGTTACAGATGCTATGTGGCGGATTATGAGCATCATGTGAGTGCAGCGGTCGCTTACGGAATTTACAATTATACGAAAATCACAGGTGATTTTGAATTTTTCCGTAGCAAAGGAATTTATATACTTATCGAGACTGCAAGATTTTGGGCGAGTCGTTGCGAGTATATGAAAAAAGAAGACAGATATGAAATTCGCAAGGTCACGGGTCCGGATGAGTGGCATGAGCCTGTGGATAACAATGTTTACACAAATTATTTGGCACGTTGGAACCTGCTGTATGTAAAGAAAAAGCTTGATGAGTTGAAAAACGATAATTACAGTCTGTATGGAGAAGTTCTTGATAAGACCGGTTTTTCCGATGAAGAGGCTTTGGGCTTACAGAAAATTGCCGATAAGATATACCTTCCTAAAATGAACGGCGGGAATATACTTGAGCAATTCGAGGGATATTTTGACTTAAAAGATTGTATTATAGAAAAGTATGATGAAAATGACTGGCCTATAAAGCCTGAAATTTTAAAGGAATTCACTGTTGATAAGACCTGTTTAATAAAGCAGGCGGATGTGGTTATGCTGATGTATCTGTTGGAAAATGAATTTACAAGCGAGGAGATAAGGGATAATTACCGTTATTATGAGAAGAGGACATTGCACGGTTCATCTCTCAGCCCTGCCATATATTCCGTGGTAGGTCTTAGAACAGGTGATAAAAGCAAAGCTTACAGGTACTTAAAAAGGGCGGCTTTCATAGATTTGCTTAATCTGCAAAAGAATACCAGAGAAGGTATACATGCGGCTAATGCGGGCGGCGTGTGGCAGGTTATTGTCTTCGGCTTTGCGGGGCTTAAGACGGATGAAAAAGGGGAGCTTAGCATTAACCCGAATATGCCGGAAGGGTGGAAGAGCCTTAACTTTAAGCTTTGGCACAATAAGAAGCGTTTAAGTATAAGTATTTACGGTGATAACAGCTATCGTATAGATGAAGTTTAGCGGGAAGCCGTTTCACATTGTTCTAAGAAAATCGAAAGCTATATGCCCTTTATTAGGTATATGGCTTTTTGAGTTTCTCCAATATAGCTTTGTTTTAAATTTTAGGCTTTTAAAATAGCGATAAAATGTTATAATATAGTTGAGAAGTTAAAGAAAGGAGAAATAAAATGGGACTTTTATCATGGTTAATTCTTGGAGGTTTGTCAGGTTGGATAGCAAGCAAAATAATGAAGAAGGATGCTTCTATGGGAATCATTGCTAATATAATAACCGGTATAGCGGGTGCTTTTATCGGAGGAATAGTTTTTAATATTATTGGCGGTAGGAGCGTTACGGGATTGAATCTTCACAGTGTTATAGTATCTGTAGTCGGAGCATGTATCCTTCTTTGGGCTATTAACAAAATGAAAAAATAACAGAGTATAGAATATGTTATGAGATATCGTCTTTTGGATTGTTGACAAAATAATACTTTTCATTTGACTTATATTTCAGAAAAATATATAATATTCTGTAAATTAAACTGAATTTTATTCGGGTTTGATTTTTAAAAGATGTTTCCGCTGAAAGTTTGGAAATGTTTGAATATTCAGTAATATTATAAGTTAAAAGAGGAGGGTGTAAAAATGGGAATTTTAGAACAAATAGGTGATGCCGCAAAAAATATAGGGGCTGCAACGGGTGATTTTGTAAAACAAGTCAGCGGAAAAGCCGATCATGCTATAGAAATAAAAAAGCTTGAAGCAAAGATTTCTAAAGATAAAACGGCTATAAGCAAAGAAATGAAAAAAATCAGCAGTCTGCTTTTTGACAAATTTTCAAAAGGTGAAGAAATACCTGAAGATATAAAAGAGTTTTGTGAAAACATAAAATTACACTTCTCAAGTATAGATAAACTTAACGAAGAAATAGAAAAGGTAAAAAATGCTGTAGTCGACAAGGTTGAGGATGTTAAAGAAGCCGTTAAAGACGGAGCTGAGGAAGTAAAGGAAAAGGCTGAAAAGACAAAGAAGAAAGCTGAAAAGACCGTGAAAAAAGCTGAAAAAGCGGTTAAGGAAGAAGTTAAAGAAATAAAGAAAGAAGTAAAGGAAAAGGCTGAAAAGACAAAGAAAAAAACTGCCGAAACCGTAAAAAAAGCTGAAAAAGCGGTTAAAGGTAAAGTCAAAGAAGTAAAAAAGGCAGTTGAAGAAAAAGCTCCGGAAAAAGAGAAGACCAAAAAGACGAAGAAAAGCAAATAAATCTCAAATAAAATATGCCCCTCGAAAGAGGGCTTATTTTATTTGAGAAGTGCAGATAAGCTTGGAGCATAATTAAAATTTAATGTTTACAGATCGGAATCCAAAGCTCCATCGTATAATCGGGGCTATTCATATCTCCCTCGGAATAAACCTCAAAATCAGGTGCGCCGGCATGCATGTAAGAGTTTTTCGGTAAAAAAACCTCCATGGCGTATTTCCACCCCTCATGAATACAGCCCGGAATAGGACCTCTTAGTGAAAAAATCGCATACTCGGCTTCATCTACTTCAAAGATGCATAGTCCGAGTTTCTTTGCTTCTTCGAGTTTATTTACATCATAACATGCCATATAATTGATTTTGCTTTCGCTTTGTACATCGTAGCACATTCCGTAGCTTTGCCCGTTGCCGAGCTTTGACAGGGCTTCGTGACTGTATCTTGAAAATAAAGTTTTCCATAAGTCGGGACAGGCTGAGGAATCCGTATTTTCGATTTTTAATCCGGCAACCTTAAAAGCTTTCTTTTTTTGAATCTTTACATCCATAGTTTTTCCTCCTTTTACACTGAGCGTTAATTGTATCGGTGAAACAAATCGGTGTATTCCGCCTTTTCGTACCTGCATAGGGGTGAGCTTATGAAAAGCTTTAAAGGCGTTAGTAAAAGAAACCGGTGATCTGTATCCGTATCTTAGAGCTATGTCGATAATTTTATCATTACTCTCTTTTATATCTATTGCCGCCTTGCTTAACCTCCTGAGACGTATGTATTCTGAAAGACTTTCATTTGTCAGTATAGAAAAAAGTCGACAAAACATAGCATAAGAGTAGCCGGAAATAGTCACGATACGCTTTTCATCAATATCATCATCGAGTACACTTTCTATATAGCGTATCGTTTCATTAAACGCTTTAATCATTTCTGTTTCGTTACCTCCTATATTTGCTATTATAGTCTTCTTTTTTTGTTTGTTCCCCATAATATCCGTACGAGATTTATGTATTATAAAGTCTATACTTGATACTATATCAGAGATTTCGGCTTGTAACAATATTTGCAATACTGTATACTGATGAAGAGTATGGAATACGGTGAAAAAAACTGAGGAGGAAAATATTGTCTGTCGACGGCAATATATATAAGAAGCTTATGGAACTGAAAAGAGAGAGCCTGTGTGTACATACGAAAAAAGAGGATAATATAAAAAATCAATACGGTGCGATAGCAACACCGATATTCCAAACGGCGACCTTTGCACACCCGGGTATAGGTATGTCTACGGGATACGATTATGTGAGAGAGTCAAATCCGACAAGGCATACTTTGGAAACTATGATGACAAACCTTGAGAAATGTTATGATACCGTAGCGACAAGCTCGGGTATGGCGGCACTCGGGATAGCCTTGGAGCTTATAGATAACGGGGCACATATTATCTGTTCGGAAGATTTATACGGCGGCTCGGTTCGTATGTTTGAAAATATAGGAAAAAAAAGAGCTTTAAGCTTTTCGTATGTAGATACTTCGGATATAAATAAGCTCAGAGAAGCTATAAAAGCCGAGACCAAGGTTCTGTATATAGAAACTCCGAGCAATCCGACCATGCAGGTAAGTGATTTGAGTAAAATAAGGGGGCTTGCCGATGAATTCGGACTTCTGCTTATGGTTGACAATACATTTTTGACTCCGTATTTTCAAAATCCTTTTGATTTCGGAGCTGATATAGTTATACACAGCGGTACAAAATTTTTAAGCGGGCACAATGATGTTTTGGCGGGCTTTCTGTGTGTGAACAGCAAAGAATTATCCGAAAAAATGAGATTTATATACAAAACCGTAGGTTCCTGCCTTTCGCCTATAGACAGTTATTTTCTCATAAGAGGTATAAAAACCTTGGCACTGCGTATGGAAAGGGCAAACGAAAACGCTATGAAGCTTGCAGAATACCTGAAACAACACAAAAAAGTGGAAAAGGTGTATTATACGGGACTTGAAGATAATCCGTCTTATGAAATAAGTAAAAAACAGACAAGAGGCTTCGGAAGCATGATATCTTTTAAAACCTATGATGAGGAGAGTGCAAGGAAGGTACTCGAAAGGGTGGAGCTTATACAGTATGCGGAAAGTCTCGGAGGAGTGGAGTCTCTCATCACCTTCCCTATGATACAGACACATGCGGATGTAGAACCTCATGTTAGGGAGAGACTCGGAATAGACGGAAGATTTTTGAGATTTTCCGTGGGAATAGAAAATGTTGATGATTTAATAGCTGATTTGGAGCAGGCTTTGGCTTAAAAGAAAGGAAGGTTTATGAAGTACAATTTTGATAAGGTAGTCGAAAGAAGAGGAACAAACTGTATAAAGTATGATTTTGCGGTGGAAAGAGGGCTTCCGGCGGATGTGTTGCCTTTGTGGGTTGCCGATATGGATTTTTCCGTTGAAAAGCATATAGAGGAAGCCTTGTTAAAAGCGGTTAAGCACGGAATATTCGGATATACGGAAACGAAATCGGATTACTTTGAGGTTCTTAAAAACTGGTATGAGAAAAGATTTTCGTGGAATGTCAAAGAAGAATGGCTTGTAAAAACGCCGGGAGTGGTGTATGCCATAGCTATGGCTGTTCAGGCATATACGAAAGAGGGCGATGCCGTTATAATTCAGGAGCCGGTATACTATCCTTTTTCAGGCGTGGTAAGAGCCAATAAGAGAAAGCTTGTCATCAATAATTTAAAAATAAAAGACGAAAGGTACGAAATAGATTTTAAGGATTTTGAGAATAAAATAACAAAAAACTCGGTAAAGATGTTTATTCTTTGTAGCCCTCACAATCCTGTGGGAAGAGTTTGGACAAAGGAAGAGCTTAAAAAGCTGGCGGAAATTTGTTTAAAACATAAGGTATTGGTTTTCAGTGATGAAATACATTCGGATTTGATAAGAAAGGGAAATTCTCATACGGTTTTCGCAAACCTCGGAAAGAAGTTCGAAAATATAAGTATTGTTGCCACGGCACCGAGCAAGACCTTTAATATAGCCGGATTGCAGATTTCCAATATTTGGATACCGAACCCGAAATTAAGAAAAAGCTTTATAGAAGCAAAAAACAAGTCGGGTTACAGCCAGCTTAACAGTACGGGCCCGGTAGCGGCAAAAGCGGCTTATGAGCATGGAGAAAAGTGGCTTGAAGAGCTTAAGGTGTATTTGGAGTCAAATCTCGATTTTGTGAGAAAGTTCTTAAATGAAAAGCTTCCGGAAATAAAGCTTGTTGAACCTGAGGGGACTTATCTTATATGGCTTGATTGCAGGGGCCTAAACTTAAGCGAAAAGGAAAGGAAGGACTTGATAGAAAATAAGGCTAAGCTCTGGCTCGATACCGGTACCATGTTCGGCAAAGCGGGAGCCGGGTTTGAAAGAATCAATATAGCCTGTCCGAGAAAGACCTTGGAAGAGGCTTTTGAGAGGTTGTATAAGGCTATAAGGGCTTAAATTAATTTTTATGAGCTTATTTTCCAGCTCGTATTTCAAAAAGGGGCGTTGAGGCAAAGTTGATTCTTTTCTCTTCGCTCCATAATTTTTTCCATATATCAGTATCGGCATGGCAGTTGATGAAGCCTATTTTCTTTAAGGTCTTGATATCCCATTCGGGACGATGGATACGGCTTAGAGCTATGTGCCTTGCTATGTCCTCGCATTCGTCGAAATTGTAGCCTATACATTGATCCTTCAGACTGTGTTCTTTTACATTTTTTCTGTCGCTTTCATAAGCAAGTCTTTGGTTTGCATCATATAAATAAGAATACCAGTTGGCATCATAAATGAGGAGAATACCGCCTTTTTTAAGAATGCGATACCATTCCGTGTAGGCTTTTACGGGTTCCTGCAGGTTCCATGTGAGGTTTCTTGTAAAAATCACGTCAAAGCTTTCCGAAGGAAAGCCGGTATCATGAGCATCGGCATGGAACAGCTTTATCGCTTCTGCGGAAAGTCCTTCATTTTTCATATTTAAACGAGCCTCCGAAAGCATACTCTTGCTAAAATCCACTGCGCTTACGTCAAAGCCTTCAAGTGCCGCTATAATCGCCATAAAGCCTGGCCCCGTTCCTATATCGAGTACCTTTATGTCATTTGCTTCTCTGTTTTTGAATTTGTCCGTGATATGAGTATTTAAGGTGTTTAACCATGCATTTTTGTCAACGCCCGTAAGTTCTTCTTTATTTACATCGGTATAGGTTTTTGCACGCTGCTCCCAGTAATTGCGGCTTCTCTGCGTGAGTGACAGCCCCTTGTCGTCGCTGTTTTTTGTATTGATTGAAAAATCCATTTACTTATCCTTAATATTTTTGTTCGAAACTGTATATCCGTAAACACTTATTTAATAGGTGTTTACCTTGAAATAAGTATAAGATATGTTGTATACTTTGACAAGGTTAGTGTAAGCAAAAGAGGTGACTTTATGAAGTATTCAAATTTAAAAAACAGACCCTTGTCACAGCTGCAATTTATTGCTTTGGGCTATATGCTTATTATATTCACGGGTGCGGCTGTACTTTCTACGCCCTTGGCATCTCGTACTCATACGTGGACTTCTTTTTTGACGGCTCTTTTCACCGCAACCAGTGCAACCTGTGTTACGGGGCTTATTTTGGTCGATACCGCCACACATTGGAATTTCTTCGGGCAGCTTGTAATAATAAGCCTCATACAAATAGGCGGTTTGGGCTTTATTACCATAGGTATTTTCTTTTCTTTGTTTATGCGCCATAAGATAGGCTTGAGACAGAGGGGGCTTATAAGAGAAAGCTTCAATATAAACGATATAGGCGGAGTGGTGAAGCTTACGAAAAAGGTTTTATACGGAACCTTGCTCATAGAAGGAATAGGCGCCCTGCTTTTGAGTATAAGATTTATAGGTGACTTCGGTTTTGTAAAGGGACTTTGGTTCGGTATTTTTCATTCGATTTCGGCTTTTTGTAATGCGGGTTTTGATTTAATGGGGACAGAATACGGTCAGTATGCTTCCTTAACGGCTTTTTCGGGAGATATACTTGTAAATCTCGTGATAATGTCTCTTATTTTGACAGGCGGAATAGGCTTTGTCATTTGGGATGATATAAGTAAAAATAAGCTTCGCTTCAAAAGATACAGATTACACAGTAAAATAGTTCTGAGCATGAGCCTTATTCTTGTCTTCGGAGGGGCATTGGTATTTTATTTTACCGAAAGCAAGGGGATTTTTGAAGGGATGGGATTTAAAGAGAGAGTGCTTTCAAGCCTATTTGCCTCGGTAAGTCCCAGAACGGCAGGCTTTAATACGACGGATACGATGAAGATGTCGCAGGCGGGCAAGCTTTTTACCGTTGTTCTTATGTATATAGGTGCAGGCTCGGGTTCAACCGGCGGTGGTATCAAAGTCAGCACCTTCTTTGTGCTTTTGGCATGTATATACACCGGAGTTAACAAGAAATATAGTGTGGACGCTTTCGGAAGAAGAATAGAAGATGAGGCTGTGAAGTCGAGTCTTGCAATATCAAGCTTAAATATGATACTTATAATCGCTTCCGCAATAGTAATCCTTATGCTTCATAATATGTCGGAGATAGATGTAATATATGAGGTTACAAGTGCTATGAGTACGGTGGGAATGACGGTCGGAATCACAAGAGATATGGGCTTTACGGCAAGAATAATACTTATAGTGCTCATGTATTTGGGCAGAGTGGGAGGACTTTCCTTTGCTTTGTCGTTTACAGAAAATAAAAAGGTGCCTAAGCTTAAATCCGTTGCGGAACCTATAAGCGTGGGATAAATTTGGGAGGTATTTATGAAATCTATACTGATCATAGGAATAGGCAGATTCGGTCAGCATTTATGCGAAAATCTTTGCGAGATAGGAAATGATGTTATGGTTGTGGATCAGGATGAAAGCAGGCTTGAGGCGGTTTCGTCCATGGTTGTGGATGCTAAGATAGGAGATTGTACAAATGAAGACGTGCTTAAGAGCCTCGGAGTGTCGAATTTTGATGTTGTTTTTGTATGTATAGGAACGAATTTTCAAAGCTCCCTTGAATGTACCTCTCTTGTTAAGGAGCTGGGAGCGAAGAAGGTGGTCAGCAAGGCGAACAGGGATATACATGCAAAGTTTCTTTTGAAAAACGGGGCGGATGAAGTTATATATCCGGACAGGGATATTGCGCTAAGGACGGCAGTAAGGTTCAGCTCCGATAACGTGTTTGACTACATGGAGCTTAACGATGAGTTTACGGTTTGTGAGATTGCCCCTATAAAGGAATGGGTCGATAAAAGCCTTACAGAGCTTGAACTTCCTAAAAAGCACGGTATATCGGTGTTGGGTACTAAATTTAACAATAAGGCGAGGGTAGCTTTAAGCGGCTCATATAAGATTAAAGAGGGAGAGCATTTGCTTGTTGCCGGAAGTTGGGAAAGTATAGCGAAAATATTGGAGAGGTTGGATAAATGATAAAGCTTTGTGTATTTGATTTGGACGGAACTCTGCTTGATACGGTGCATGCCTTGACAAGAGTTATCAATCTTACCCTAGGTGAAATAGGGCTTCCGGATGTTTCGGAAAATGATGTCAAATATTTTGTCGGAAGCGGATATAAAATTTTTGTGCAAAGAGCCTTAAAGCATTTTGATGCCTTGGACAAATTTGATTTGGAAAAGGTTTATGCAATATATGAAAAGCATTTTGAAACACACAGGCTATATAGGGTGGAGCCTTATGAAGGAATTAAGAGTCTGCTTTGCGCCTTAAAGGAAAAGGGTATAAAGCTTGCGGTTTTGTCAAATAAGTCTCAAGAGGGGGTGGAAGACAATATAAGAAAATGTTTTAAACCTGATTTTTTTGACGCCCTTTATGGAGAAAGAGAAAAAGAGGGCATAAAAATAAAGCCGGCACCCGACTCTCTGCTTGCTATCATAGAGGATTTCGGAGTGAAAAAAGAAGAGCTTTTGTATTTCGGAGATTCCGATGTGGATATGCTTACAAGCGTAAATGCAGGTGTTTCGGGTGTGGGCGTTTTGTGGGGTTTCAGAACTGCGGACGAACTCGAAAAAAGCGGGGCTAAATATATAGTTGAAAGACCGGAAGAGATTTTGAACTTGATATAGGGAGAGGTGTATTATCGGTATGAAAAAACGCATGGAACAAAAATTGATTAATTTAGCTATAGGAGAGTCCGTGGCGGTAGCGGTATTTTGGATTGATTTTTTTATGTTCAAAAAATTGCTTCCTACCGTAAAAGCCCTGATTTCCGTTTCATTCTCCTTGTTTATCCTGAGCTTTATTCTTGTTCAGGCTTCTGTTTTCTGGTGGATTTTATTGAAAAGAATTTCAAGGCCGAAATTTGCCGCAAAGGCTACAGGTAAAATTTACGCCAAGTTTAAAATACTTGACGTAATTTTACTGGGTATAGGAATTCCGCTAATATTATTAAGCTCGGATAAGCCTTTTGTAATGCTTATCTCTTTGTTTATTTGGATATTTGCCTTGATAGAGTGGATAAATTATTATAAATTGCAATTATCATACAGCCTTAATCCTATTGTTTTGTTAAAGTATATATTACAAAAGAAGTTGAGGAAGAGTAAAATAGCTAAGGAAATTGATGAAGCAGTATAAAAAAATGAATATAAACGAGAAATTCCTCTTATAAAAAACGAAGGTCTCTTAAGTGTTTTTTACCTTAGGAAACCCTCGTTTTTTGGTTTGTATGATGAGAATCAGCTTCTTTGTTTATTGCGAATAATTTTTCCTACACTCTAAAATCCTATCTTACCCACTCGCCCGATTTGTTGACTCTGTAGTTGTCAGGCGTATTCTCCGATGCGTACATTGAACCCTGAGGCTTGTCGGCTTTTCCTACGGTCTCAAGATAATACCATTTATCCTTTACCTGTATCCAGCCCGTACTCATAGCTCCGTTCGCATTTAAGTAATACCATTTTCCTCCCGAGAGACACCAACCTGTAACCATATAGCCCGCGTCATTAAACACGTACCATACATTATCTATCTTTTGCCATGATGCCTTAGGATATGAACCGTCCATGTTCATATACCACCAACCCACATTGTCCTTTATCCACATACCGGACTGTTTTTTAGGAGCTGTAGCACCGCCCTTTGCGCCGCCGGCACCTCTGCCGCCGCCACCGCCTGAGCCTCTGCCGCCGCCACCGGAACCGCCGCTGCCGCCTGAGCCGCCGCTTCCGCCGGAGCTTGCTCTCTGCCATATAGCCGTAACTGTGGTATTATCGCTTATTACGACTTCATTGCCCGGAGCGTACTGTGTGCCGTTTACTTCCCAAGTTTTGAATCTGTATCCCGAATAAGGTGTAAAGGTGCAGTCTGGTAAAGCATATTTAGCACCTTCTATGCAGTCATCATCATATATGATGCCGGAACCTCCGTTTGCCTCAAAGCTTACAGTGCACTTATAGCCTACTTTTATAAACTTCTCTGTAGGCTCGGCACCGGCTTTTGACTCATAGAAAAACAGTTTATCAAGCTCATCCTTAGTTATAGGTCTTGCGTTAGCTTCGTTATCTCCGGCTATAACTAAGGTTTTGGCAGGTATCTTAAATTTTGCGCTGCCTTCAGCTACGTCCGAAAGGCAATTCAGTGCTCCTTTTGAATTTGAAGCCTTTGCTGTAAAATACGAACCTTTAGCCGGTTTTTCAAACTTAATGCCTACATTCTCCGAATTGTAGAAAGATACCGAACCGTCCAAGTTAACCTTATAGGTGTCTGTAAAAACAGCTTCTTTTGCCTGTATAGCATGCTCTACACCGCTTATATTAATGCTAGTTGCTCCTGAAGTCTTTAAGGCTCCGTTACCGACTCTGATTCCGTACAAATCAGCTTTATCGCTTCCAAGCCCCGTATCGGATTCATTTGTGAGCATAATATTTGAAGATGCAATATTACAATCATTATACGAATAAATAAGGTTGACTAAGCCGCGGTAATCGACTTCACCAAGTGCGGTATTATATCCTACTTTGGATTTAATGCTGATGTTGGAGTTTTTTATATCGGTAAAATCTGCAATACCGAAAATATACTTTGCAAAACCGTGAATATCTATATTAATATTTACATTTTCAAAACTGCCTTCTCCCGGTACTGAAGAAACATACATCGCGTATATAGAAGTCAAATTCTCCGTAGCTACGTCCGCATTGATATTAATGTTGAGAGCCCCGCCTCCCGAGCAATATATATTTTCGCCGTAAATTCCGTATATATACTTTAACAGATCCGTGTAGACACCTCCTGCGGAAATAATATTTATAGTGTTATTTCCGGTAATAACCAAGTCTATCTCTTCATCTGCTTTGATGAAGAAAAACTTTTCCTCGGTACAAGTCCTTGTAAGAACCGATGCATTAAGATTGTTCAGTATAAGTTTAGCTCTTTTGGTGCCGTATGCAGGCTCATACTTTACGCTTTCCGTGCCGTCCCCCATAACATCATCCATGTTGTCCGAGCTTACTTGCGTTCCTCCTACCCAAACATCGTACATTGTAGCGTAAACATCCACATCGGCTTTTGCGGATTCGGAAGCTTCCTTTATAAGCTTTGCATCCGAAGAAGTACCTACGTAAGCTTCTTCAAGAGCTTCATTTGGAAATGACTTTTCGCTCTGAACATTCTCATTAGCAAAAACCGGATTAACATTTACCGCCAGTAAGCTTAAAAGTGTTGCCAGCGCAAGCGGTACCATTTTTTTTGTCTTCATAATCAACGACCTCCTTAATAATTTTTTTCAGTGACTCATACTTGTTGTCGGATTTTTATTTGCAACAATATTTTCCCTTCACTTGACCTATAACTAGCATATTTTTTGAAAAAAGTATATTATCCAATGAATACCTTTTTGAAAAAAGGGCAAATATTATCCAATGGATAAGAACATGTTGCACAAAAACGAGCTTCTGTTTTTGTGCGATATTTACAAATGAAAATTATTTTCCTGAAAGGCTTGGCATTAACTGAATAAAAGACAAGCGGAATGCTTCAAATGATCATGTCCGTTTGTCTTTTGTTATTGTTGAATCAAAAAATAAAATGTATTAATAATATATAGCATAGGGTTCCGCTTGCGATTGAAAACAGCATCTGTCGCTTCCATATATGCAGGGCACTCGTGATTATAACGGAAATTATTTCCGGAATACCATGAGTTCCTTGAAATATTTGTATATTTCTAAGACAGTATATAACCAACATACCGAAAACGGCAGAAGGAAGATATTTCCCGATATAGCGTATAAATGCAGGTGTTTCATGTTTTTCATTAAAGAGTATAAACGGAAGAAAACGAGTAAGCATTGTTCCGCCTATGCATATACCTATTGTTATAATCTGTTGTGAAACGGTCATTTCCGCACCTCCGTATTTTCTAATTTCTTTTTAAATAAAGTAAGCAGCATGATGATTATCGCCATAGTTGGAAGCATAAAAGAGTCTGAGCCGAAACAAATAAGGCATATCGTTGCCGTGATAATACCAATCCATGAAGAGATATGATTTTCTTCTTTAAGCCATTGCTCCAAAAAAATGACAACAAACATAGCGGTCATAACGAAACTGATACCTGAGATGTCGAATTTAAGGAGAGAGCCTATAAGCCCCCCGAGTGTGGCACCTAAGGACCAATAAAAATGATTCAGCAAGGTAACAAAAAACATAAACCAAGCTTTATCTATACCATTTGGAATATCTGAGGTATAGTTTATGGAAAAAGACTCGTCACACATACCAAAAATTAAATAGTATTTCTTCCATCCCGTTCCTTTATAATGATCCGGCATAGAAAGGCCGTAAAAGACATGCCTTGCCTGAATAAGAAGCACCATAACCAATGTTTGAATCGGCGAAAAGGGACTGAGTAACATCTCGACAGCTATAAATTCCAAAGATCCTCCATATATAAGAGAGCTCATTAACATAGGATATATAAATGAAAAGCCGTTGGCGTTCATATAGATGCCGTAAGCAAATCCCAGAAACAGAAATCCTGCAAAGATGGGTAGAGTATAGGGCAATGCGGCCTTTAAGGCTTTTAGTTTCATAAAAGTGTCGTCTCCTTCTTGAAAGTATAGTAATCATATTGTAAAATAAAATTAACGAGGTACACATAGAGTATAAAGTGATTTGTTATAATTTACAATATGAAAAATATATTTTGTGGGGTTAAATATGGAGATTGGAGAGATTATTGCGCATAACTTAAAAAGATTAAGAGAGGAGCGTAATTTAAGTCAGGGGCAGCTGGCAGATATGGCGGGTGTCAGCAAAGTTATTATTTCGCAGATTGAAAAGGGTGATTCCAATCCGACCATTAATACAATATGGAAATTGACGGGAGCATTGGAGCTTCCGTATACAAGTCTGCTGGAAATGGACACCGTGAAAACGGAACATATAAAAAAAAGAGATGTTGCAAAACTTGTGGAGGATAAATATCATATTTTTAGTTATTATTCCAAAAATGCAGACAGAAATTTCGAATTATACGAAATAGAAATGGAAGCCGGATGTGAGCATCCGTCTATAGGTCATTCGACAAACAGTTGCGAATATATATTTGTTACGGAAGGACAAGTTGTAATTAAGGTTAATGATACGGAATATATGTTGGAAAAAGAAGATGCCATATTTTTTGATGCATCCGTACCGCATTTTTATAGGAACGATACAACACACACGGTAAAAATGGTGTTAATCATTCAGTATCTGTAAGGCAACCGATATCTTATAGTTTGTGAAAGTGATATCGGATATACTGTTATAGTCCTACAGAAAAAATTTAAACTATAGTGAAGACTTTTGGGAGAGGTTTTATAATGAAAATAGCGGTAAGTGCTTGTTTGCTCGGAAAGAATTGCAAATATAACGGTGGGAACAATTATAGTAAAAAAGTAAGTGACTATATAAAAGGTCATGAGGCGGTACCTGTTTGCCCTGAGGTTCTCGGGGGCTTATCAACGCCTAGAGAACCGGCGGAAATTGTAAATGGTAGGGTTAGCCACAAAGACGGTACCTCAGTCGATAAAGAATTTCGTCAGGGCGCTGAAACGGCATTGAGAATAGTAAAAGAACAACAGATAGATCTTGTGATATTGCAAGCGAGAAGTCCGTCCTGTGGGGTTAATACAATATATGACGGCTCTTTTTCGGGCAAGATTATTCCCGGTCAAGGGGTATTTGCGGAACTGTTAAAGAAGAACGGAATAAAGGTGATTGATGCGGAGGATTTGTAAGAGTGTATCCAAGCCGGTCGCCGTTTTTGTACCTATAAAAATTATAGTAATTCACAACTGCTCCTTTCACACATATAAGCTTCTCATTTATTGATTTCCGGAGGAAGTCTCAATGCTGAACTCATTTAAATTGGCAGGTTTAAACTCTTGTTTTTCAGAGCCTTTTAAGGATGTATAACCTGTAGATATAGCTATTTGAGTAAAAATATACAGGGCAACAAGGAAAAATATAAGGCTTCCTGCAATCCCTAAAAAAAATAATTTTATTTTTCTGAATACTCCTGACATATAAAACCTCATTTTAATTTCTGTTTAAATATACTATTTGATTAAAGAAACGAGCGAAGCAAAAAAATTGTTTACAAGAAAGACCCATATAAGCCCTGCGGAGTACAATGTATTTACAAAACCTATGTCATCGCCTGAAGATGTGTTTCTAAAGCCGAAAATACTAAAAAAAAATAATTGCAAGTCCCACAAAAAATCCCGCTACCGACCAGATATGGTCTTTTTTGTCATTAAGTGCTGTTTTCAATAAATTCACCCCCTAAATTAAAATATTTCTTTAGAGATATTTTAACGCAGTTTAACAAAAAAATCAATAAGCATTAGTGAAGATATTTAAATGTATACAAAATACACAAAAAACATTTTGTGGTTTTAGAAAAAACAAAAACCGCCCACAGAGCGGGCGGTTTCGCTTAAAGAAATTTCTTAATTCATATTTAAAAAGTTAAAGAGTGTCGGATTCGGATTTGAGCTTACAAATGCGAATCCGACTCTCCTTTTTGTGATTTTTAAAGGTAACTCCACCTCGATAAGCTCGCCTTTATCAAGCTCATCCTGCACGAATTCTTTGATGACACAGCCGACACCCAGTCCGATTTTGCTGAATTCTATGAGTAAATCCATGTTGGTGACTTCTATAGTGTTTTTAAGCTCGATATTATGTGCTTTCAGGTAATCGTTAATATAATGCCTTGTGGAATTTTGTTTATTCAAGAGCATAAAATCAGCTTTTTCCACAATATCGACATCATTTCCTTCTCTAAGTTTTAGACGACGTAAATAGTCGGCGGATGCCACGAAAATATCATGTATATCCATAACAGGGTCAAAAGACAGGCTTTTGTGAGAGGTGGGTTTTGAAATAAGCCCGAGGTCAAGCAGTCCGGACTCAAGCATATCGGCGGTTTCAAGGCTTGATTGAGACTCTATATTAATACTGACATGTGGATATTCAGCCATAAATTTATTGAGGTAAGGCAGAAGTATGCCCTTACAAAGCGTTGCACTTGCCCCGATTCTCAGCTTTCCTATATTAAATTCTTTTATTTTCTTGATTTGCTCCTCGCCGAGAATTATAGACTCAAAACCTGCAGCAACATGCTTATATAAAATTTCTCCCTCCATAGTTAAAGCCACACCTCTCGAGTTTCTTGCAAAAAGTGTGATGCCCAGACTTTCCTCAAGTTTGGATATAGACTTTGATAAAGCGGGTTGACTTATGAAAAGTTCTTTGGCGGCTTTTGAAATATTTCCCGCCTTCGCCACTTCATAAAAAATCTTATATTGAGATAAATGCTGTTCCATAAAAAAACTCCTTAAAAGTTATACTATCCATATATATTATATATAAGCATTATATCACTGCTTATGCTATAATAACAGACTATAAATGAAAGAATTAATGTAGTAGGAAGAGGTTTTAATATGGGAATGACTATGACACAAAAAATTCTTGCCGCACATGCAGGTCTTGAAAAAGTGGTTTCGGGACAACTCATTGAGGCGGATCTGGATCTGGTACTCGGCAATGATATAACATCTCCGGTTGCGATAAACGAGATGAGCAAAATGGAAAATGACGGCGTTTTCGATAAGGACAAAATAGCTCTTGTAATGGATCATTTTATACCCAATAAGGATATAAAATCAGCCGAAAACTGTAAGTGTTGCAGAGATTTTGCCGCATCCCATGAAATCAGCAACTATTTTGATGTAGGGAAAATGGGTATAGAGCATGCGCTTCTTCCGGAGCAGGGACTTACCGTTGCCGGAGATCTGATAATAGGTGCGGATTCACATACCTGTACTTACGGGGCGCTGGGAGCCTTTTCCACGGGTGTCGGCTCTACCGATATGGCGGCGGGCATGGTTACGGGAAAAGCATGGTTTAAGGTTCCGTCGGCTATAAAGTTCGAGCTTGTGGGCAGTTTGAAGCCATGGGTATCGGGCAAGGATTTGATCTTACATATAATAGGTATGATAGGAGTGGACGGAGCTTTGTACCGCTCTATGGAATTTGTGGGGGAAGGTGTTAAAAACCTGTCTATGGACGACAGATTCACCGTTTGCAATATGGCTATAGAGGCGGGTGGAAAGAACGGAATTTTCCCTGTTGATGATATTACCGTGGAATATATGAAGGAACACTCGAAAAGACCTTATAAAGTCTATGAAGCCGATGAAGATGCCGAATATGACGAGGTGTATACAATAGATTTATCCAAGCTTGAATCTACAGTTGCTTTTCCGCATTTGCCGGAAAACACGAAGGTGGTGGGAGAATTTGACAAAATAAAGATAGATCAGGCTGTTATAGGCTCCTGTACAAACGGAAGAATAAGCGATTTGCGTGCGGCAGCCAAGGTGCTTGAGGGCAAAAAGGTTTGTGAAGGTCTTCGCTGTATCATTATTCCGGCGACACAGCAAATATACAAGCAGGCGATTAAGGAAGGTCTAATTGAAATATTTATAGATGCCGGAGCCGTTGTTTCTACGCCGACCTGCGGACCTTGCCTCGGAGGTTACATGGGAATATTGGCAAAAGGTGAGCGTTGTATCTCTACTACCAACAGAAATTTCGTGGGACGTATGGGACATGTGGAGTCGGAGGTCTATCTTGCAAGTCCGGCGGTTGCGGCGGCAAGTGCGGTAGCAGGTTATATTACTAAGCCATAGGAGTATTGAAAGATGAAAGCAAAAGGAAATGTATTTAAATACGGAGATAATGTGGATACCGATGTTATAATACCGGCAAGGTATTTGAACAGTACGACGGGAAGCGAGCTTGCAAAGCATTGTATGGAAGACATAGATAAGGATTTCGTGAAGAAGGTTAAGCCGGGTGATATTATAGTTGCGAGAAGAAACTTCGGTTGCGGTTCTTCGAGGGAGCATGCCCCTCTTGCGATAAAAAGCGCCGGAGTAAGCTGCGTGATAGCGGATACCTTCGCCAGAATATTCTATAGAAATGCGATAAATATAGGTTTGCCTATAGTCGAATGCAAGGAGGCGGCACAAGCTATAGAGGCGGGACATGAGGTAGAGGTGGATTTTGACACGGGTCAGATATACAACCTTAGTACCGGAGAAAAGTTTGCGGGTCAGGCTTTCCCGGAATTTATGCAAAATATAATAAATGCCGGCGGTCTGGTTGCCTATGTAAATGCCAAAAAACAAAAAAAGTAATACTTTACTTTGGGTTTAGGCTCTGAATTCTTGGTAATAATATATGAGAAAATTGATTTTTTAGTATCAATACTTTTTTGGACCTACTTATAAGTATACAATAATATGACTTTTTTGTTACAAGTCATCGAAGAAATGTAACAAAAAATTTAAAACTTATTGACACATATGTAAAACATCTTTTATAATGCGAATTGTTAAAGAAAAAATTATAAGAGAGGTTTTTAATATGCCAAAACTTAAGTCTCTTATTCGTGACATTTGTACAAGTATTTTTATGCTTCCTGTTAGAATAAGCAAAAAAATGTACAGAAATTGTGCGATACTTTGTGTGGGCACAATAGCTGTTTCGGTGCTCAGCTTTACAAGCTCGGCATTTTCGGGAAGCGGTAAGAATGCGGTTTTTGCCTATATAAGTTCTTCGGAGGGTGATGAGGAGAATGAAGAGGGAAAGGCGGAAGTTTCGGAAGCGAATGAGGAAATAGGTATTGAGTTGTTAAGTGACAGTCTTATAACCGACGGTGAAGAGGAAACTCTAAGCGATACTATGTCGGAAATTATGGCGGACAACTCACAAAATGAAGGGCAGCTTATGCTTGCAAAAAAATTGGTGAGTGATATCGAACTTGAACAAGAACGAATCGAAGCCGAAAAAGAAGAAACGGAAAGATTAAAAGAAGAAATAAGGGAATATAAAGAGAAAAAGGAAGAAGAGCGAAGAAAAGCTGAATTGATGGAGGCAAGAAGGGCGCAGTTCAATATGGAGAGCTTCGATGATGCCGATTATCATAACTTTTTGAGAATAGTGGAAGCCGAAGCCGGTGATAACGACGTGCAGGGTAAAATGATGGTTGCCAACGTAATATTAAACAGGGTTGTTGACCCGAAGTTTCCCAATACGATAACAGGGGTCATTTTCTCACCGGGACAGTTTTCGCCCATAAGTAACGGAAGCTTTTACAGGGTTCAAGTTAGAACTTCTACGGTTGAAGCTGTAGAAAGAGCCTTAAACGGAGAGGATAATTCTCAGGGAGCCTTGTTTTTTATGGACAGAAGGATTGCCGCCAAGAGAGCCGCATCATGGTTTGACTCTTCGCTTACATATTTATATTCATACGGCGGTCATGAATTCTTTAAATAGGCAGGCGAAATACCTGTCTGTTTTGATACAATAAAAAGTCTTGCATTATAAAAAGAAATGATATATTATTAACAAAGATTATTTCGAAAATTTTTGTGGCGGTTTAACAGTTTTTTGAATTGACTAAGTATAACAAAAATGAGATAATGGGAAAGAATTTTTTTGAATTTTTAAGGAGGTTTTAAATGTCAACAAAAGCGTATTATCCGATCAACGAAATCGGAGCGGGCAAGGTAGGATTTTATAAGACAAGAAGCATTATAGAAACTGCTTTTTATGGTAATAATGTAGTAAAGATAAATACTTTAAGAGAGGCTTATGAGTTAGCAAAAAACTCACCGGGAACGGTTGTTACCGATATGCCTGTTTACCGTGGGGATGAAATCGGCTTGGAGAAGGATGCGAAGGTTCTTCTTTTTAATGACGGTGCAATTACGGGACGTTATGCAACAGCAAGAAGAATAGCGGGCGAGCCGGGAGTTAACTGTGCAGAGCTTGACAAAATTGTAATGGATGCGGTTTACTTATCAAGATGGAAGACTATGTACCATGCAGAGGTTTACGTAGGCTTGGATCCTGAGTTTATGGTTAAGGCACATCTTCTTATTCCGGAAGGTGAAGAAAATATTTTATATAACTGGATGCTTAACTTCCAGTATTTGGCAGATTGCTATACCAAGATGTACAGACAGTCAAAACCTGTAGGTGACGGAAAAGAGCCTGATATATATATCTTCTCGGATCCGCAGTGGGAAGGCTCAAACAGTCCTACAATCAATCTCGACGTACTCAGCGATCCTGAAAAGAAGACCCTTTGCTACTTCAATACAGAGCAAAACGTGGCTTGTATTTTAGGTATGAAGTATTTCGGAGAGCATAAAAAGGGAACTCTTACCATGACATGGGCAATAGCAAATCGTAACGGATATGCTTCTTGCCATGGCGGTCAGAAGAGATATAATCTTGAAGGCGGAAAGTCATATGTTGCATCCGTATTCGGATTGTCGGGTTCGGGAAAATCAACAATTACTCATGCAAAGCACGGCGGAAAGTATGATATAACCGTTCTTCACGATGACGCTTTCATCATAAATACAGATACCTGTTCATCGGTTGCTCTTGAGCCCAGCTATTTTGATAAGACAAGTGATTATCCTACAGGTTGTCCGGATAATGCTTATCTTTTAACCGTACAAAACGTTGCCGCAACTCTTGATGAGGACGGAAAGGTTCAGATAGTTACCGAAGATATCAGAAACGGTAACGGACGTGCAATAAAGTCAAAGCTTTGGAGCCCTAACAGAGTGGATAAACTTGATGAGCCGGTTAATGCGATATTCTGGATCATGAAGGATCCTACAATACCGCCTGTTGTTAAGCTTAAAGGCGCCGAGCTTGCTTCTGTTATGGGAGCTACCTTGGCTACAAAGAGAACAACGGCAGAGAGACTTGCACCGGGAGTAGACCCTAATGCACTTGTTGTTGTTCCTTACGCAAACCCGTTCAGAACATATCGTTTGGTTAATGACTACGAGAAGTTCAAAAAACTCGTCAGCGAGAAGAATGTAGATTGCTATATAATCAATACAGGCGACTTTATGGGCAAAAAGGTTCAGCCAAAAGATACTCTGGGAATTTTGGAGACCATTGTTGAAGGAAAAGCAAACTTCAAACAGTGGGGACATTTCTCCGACATAGAGATTATGGACTGGGAAGGCTTTGTTCCTGATATGAACGACAAGGACTATCTTGAACAGTTAAAGGCACGTATGAAGGACAGAGTTGAGTTTGTTAAATCTCTCGAAATTGCTAAGGACGGCTATGACAAGCTCCCTGAGGATGCTTTGGCTGCAATAGAAAAAGTATTGAGTGAGTGTAAATAATATTTGATTTTTTAGCCCGAAGTAAGACTTCGGGCTTTTTTAAGAGGTGATATGAAGTTTAAAAACATATTGTTTGACTTGGATGGAACTATTATAAAATCGGATCCCGGAGTTACAAGGGGAGTAAAGCTTTCGCTTGAGGCTTTGGGTATAGAAGTCGGGGACGAAAGTAAGCTTCTTAAGTTTTTAGGACCGCCTTTATATGACAGTTATAAAAAATACTATAACCTTGATTATTCAACCTATGAAAAAGCCCTCGATATTTTTCATGAATATTACAGGTCTACAGGGATTTTCGAATGCAGTGTGTATGAGGGTCTTGAGGAAAGTTTCAAAAGACTTATAGGGGCGGGAGCAAATCTTTTTGTTGCAACTTCAAAGCCTGAACCAGAGGCAAAGAGGGTGATAGAGCATTTTAATCTCAGCAAATACTTCAAGTTTATAGGAGGCTCCGACGGAGATCACGGTGGACTCAGAAGTACAAAAACCGCGGTTATGGAATATGTTTTATCAAGTGCCGGACTTGAGAACAAAAATGATATTCTTATGATAGGCGACAGATATCATGACATAGTAGGGGCGAAAAACATAGGTGTCAAAAGTATGTCGGTACTGTACGGTTACGGAAATGAGGCGGAATTTAAGGAATACGGCACGGATTTTATTGTGAATACGGCGAGGGATGTGGCTGATTTTATTATTTCAATATAAGAGGGGAATAAAAAAATCTTGTAATTATTCGGCAACGGTTATATCATTAACTTTAGAAACTGATTATAGTAAAAAATAAAGGAGAGCGTAATTATGAAAAAAAGAATTATAGGTGCGGGGATTTTAGCGGGAATCTTGGTAGCGGGAGTAATGCTTGGAGCATGCTCGGCTAAAAAAGGTGAAACGACAGCTACGGAAAATACCGGTGAGGTTCAGGAAACACAGGAAAGTACAAGTCAGAAAGCGGTAGAAAGTGATGGAAGACTGAAGACGGGACTTGGAATAGTTACCGATATTTCAAACTCAAAGAACGCAAGTGAAACCCAAAACGGTTTGGCACAGGCCGATTCGATAGCGGCGGCACTTTTGCTTGACGGAAACGGAACAATAATAGATGTTGATCTTGATACTGTTCAAACAAAGGTTGAGTTTACACCTCAGGGGAAGTTGGTTACGGCTATAGATACGAACTTTAAGACCGGAAAAGAAATAGGTGCCGATTACGGAATGAAGTCTGTTTCCACAATAGGCAAGGAATGGTATGAACAGATTGACGCATTGGAAAATTATGTCAAAGGAAAGACTATAGAAGAGGTTAAGGGAATAAAGCTCAGCTCGGAGAATACTGCGGAAGAAGTTGACCTTAATTCTTCCGTTACAATAAAGATTGATAAATATATAGAAGCGATGGCTAAGGCTGCCGAAACGGCACAAAGCTCGGATGCCGTTAAGGAGGATAAACTTGGACTTGCGATAAGAAGTACCATAGACGGTTCCAAGGACTTTGATAACGGGGATGAAGGAATTGCAAAAATAGACAATTTCTATGCTGCCGTAACGGTTTCTGACGAGGGCAAGGTTACAAGCGCCTTTATAGACGGTTTGAATACGGAAATAAGCTTTGATGACATAGGTGAGATTACCGCTGATTACGAAGAAGATATAAAAACAAAGCTTGAGTTGGCGGATACATACGGAATGAAGTCCGCCTCGTCCATATCAAAAGAGTGGGATGAGCAGGCGAAGGCGATTTCTGAGTATGTTATAGGAAAAACCGCTCAGGATATCATTGCCATAGAGGTGGCGGATGACGGAAAAGCCAAGGGTACCGACCTTGTAAGCAAGGCTACCGTAGCGATAGATCCTTTCAAATCCATTCTTGAAAAAGCTATAGGCTCGGCAAAGTAATAAAGCCTGTAAAAAAACGGTTTAATTAAATACACCTCGGAAGAATACAGCTTCGTTTTTTTGATAAATTCGAAGCTGTGTTTTTTTGTAAGAGGGGTCTGAATTTATATCGTATGAACTTAAAGAGGATACAATTTATCACCTTATATTGTAGAAATAAGTGCCCCGGAGTACACGATATAGCAATGAAGTGGGGACGAGAAAAAAATAAAAAAATTAGCACAAAAAACGCTTGACAAAAGGTATTTTAAAAGATAGAATAACAAAGCACGTTACGGAGAGGTATCGAAGTGGTCATAACGAGGCGGTCTTGAAAACCGTTTGTCCGCAAGGGCGCGTGGGTTCGAATCCCACCCTCTCCGCTGGTCATTCTAAATGACGAACAGTGGAAAAAGGAGTGATAACTCGTCCCAAGCAGAAATACCCAAGTGGTTGAAGGGGCTCCCCTGGAAAGGGAGTAGATCGTTAGTAGCGGTGCGAGGGTTCAAATCCCTCTTTCTGCGTTAGAACCTTGAAAATTGAAGATTAAACAGTACACATAACCCTGAAATTTCTTTAAA
>CAUQXC010000004.1:0-352323 GCA_963522175.1 uncultured Lachnospiraceae bacterium | reverse complement strand
TGAGTTTTTACTTTTTTCTATTTTCTCTACACTGTTCCATAATGTTCCTCTATCTGAAAATTCCTGTGGTGCATTTTGTGGTAATAGAATTTCGGTATGGGCGATTCCGCCTTTTCTTGTAAAGTCGTGAACTACGCCATCATATTCGTTTTTTATCTTTTCACCACTACGATAGGAAGCTGCTGCTACTGCACTTTTGCCTTTACCTCTTGAGATAATCTTTATACTAAGATGATATATCGCCATAAGATAAGACCTCCTTTCGTTTTTCTGATACTTTTATGTGGCGATGGATAAGACTTCCTAAAAGAAATCGGATAGCTTTTTATCCGATTTCTTTTGGGAAGTACACAAGGGGTAGGAAATTTATTTCCGTAGGGGAGTGTAGCTCCCCTGTATCAGCTTTAGCTGATATGCTCTCTGCAAGAGCCTTCGGAGAACGCACACACCCTTTAGGGTGTATAAGTGCGCCCTTGTAAACAAGGGACTATTCCTCTGTGTCTGTTTCTTCCTCTTGGTTTTCTGTATTTTGATTTTCGCTTTGTTCTCGCTTCTCAATAATTTTTAGGATTTTTTGATTGACTGCTTCTTTGATGTTTGGGAATGTGATTAGCTGATAGAATTCATCTTTGGTAAAATCCTTGCTTTCGATAAATATACTTTCAAAGACTCCTCCTTTTTCATAAAGCCGTCTATCCCTCTTTTTTCTCTCTTCCTGTTTCTGCTGACTGATGAGCTTTTTTCTTTTATTTTGTAACTGCTTGATTTCTTCTTCTGCCATTAAAATTTTTTCATCTATATTTTTCATTTTTCCTGTCCTTTCTTTCTAATTTTGAGCAATAAAAAACAGTAAACCGATTTGATTTACTGTTTTGTGAACTGCTATGTTACAGCTTGTATTTAGTTGTTTAAGTTAGATAAAAACTGGGATTTACTGATTTTCAATCATCAATTCTTTGCATTTCCATTCTTCTCCCAAAATATAATATGTTTCTGTCTTATCAAAAATTACATCATCAAAACCAACTGCCTTGTAACAGAAATATGCAGATTCATTGTTTTCAAAAACACTTAATGAAACCTTTTTTGTACCATAAATTTCAAATGCAAACTTTAAGCCTAACTGAAGCATTTTCTTGCCATATCCTTTGCCACGCTTTGAAGGGGCAATAATTACAAAACCAAACCTCAACTCATCAAAGCTTTTTGAAGGTCTTCTCATTGTAAAAAAACCTACTATCTTATCATCTTCAATAGCTGTAAAAGCCATTAGATTATTAACAAACCCAAACTTCTCTTTTGTTATCGGATATTTGCCCAAAACACCTGCTGACCATTTATAAAAATCTATTTCATCTTT
Source organism: uncultured Lachnospiraceae bacterium (assembly GCA_963522175.1). Lineage (GTDB taxonomy): Bacteria > Bacillota > Clostridia > Lachnospirales > Lachnospiraceae > CAKAHY01. The sequence goes on along the minus strand of CAUQXC010000004.1, from coordinate 350,963 downwards.
AATCCAAGAAAGAATTATATCTGCATCGTTTATATTATAAGGCTTTAATCTCAACATTATTATTTACCTTCACAATTTCAAATTTTTTCTATAAATCATCTGAAAATATTATACCATTTTCAATGGCTTTTTTCCACTGTCAGATTTCCTACTTGCCCTCAGGAATTCATCAAGACATACAGAAAAATAATAGAAAAGATAGATACAAAAATTATCTTTTTCCTTTATTCTTTCCGTTCCGCTTGCACTATCTTTAACAGCTTATCTTGAAAGGTATCCTTGCTCTCTTTATCAAAATATATCTCGCTTACAAAGGTCTTTCCTCTAATCTTTTTTATTAAAATGCCATCAGGTTTTCGGGACATGACTCGTTCACCTTTAGTCTGTGCTTCTTGTTTTTCTGTCATTCAATTCCTCCTTTTTACTTGCACAAAAAAAGATTTCCTGTAATCTAGGAAACCTCTTTTCATTTTGATTGATATTTAATTTTAGGTTACCGCTTGTAGCTTCTTTCTTGCCCTGTATTCTCGTGCTTTTATCCGTTCATACTCTCTGAATTTTTCAATATTTTTAGATCGGTATTCTTTGGAATATGCCCTGTGATATGCTCTTGTTTTTTCTTTCTTGGCTTCTTCGATTTCTTCCCTCATCTGTATCATTTCTTGTTCTGTCGGCTCTATCTCTTTTGTAAGTTCATTTTCAAATTTTCCGATATAATTGAAATAGACTTCAATACGCTGAACGGCATATTTTGCTCTTTTGACATCTCGTTCATGTACTACAATTTTACTGATAAATTCATTGATGGCAGTGGGGGTAAGTTCTTCAAAATCTGAGTAGCTTTCTGCCAGTTTGATAAAGTTCTTTGCTCTTTGGTTGGCGCTTTCAAATTCGGATAAGCGTTCCTCTATTTGCTCCTGTTCTGCTTTTAAGCTGTAATATTCTTCTGCATATTTCCCCGATAATTGCTCATAACGCTTCGGCTCAATATTTCCCAGTGCATTATCCTCATACAGCTTATTCATAACTCTTTCTATCTGTTCCATTCTGTCTGTGATTTGTGGTATACGCTTTTTCTGTTTTTTGATTTCTTCTGTCTGTTCTTTGGCAAGACTGCTTTTTACCAGTGCTTCAAATTCTTCTTTATTTGCCAATGAATACTGTGCTATCTTTCGCAAAACCTCTGTGAGATTTTCCATCACATCATCGACATCAATACGGTGGGGAGAATGGCATTTCGGGTGTTTGGATTTTCCTTTGGCATATTCGCTGCAATAGGTTACATGTTGCACTTTTCCGCTTTTGTGTATGGTACGGATGTGCATTTTTGTACCGCAATCTTTACAGTACATCAGTCCGGATAAAGCGTGGATTTCTCCATCTCCGTTTGGTCTTTTTACAGGTGCGTTTTTTAATATCCGTTGTACATTTTCATAAGTAGCTCGATCTATGATTGGCTCATGCACATTTTTGATTACCTGCCACTTATCTTTATCTACATAGTGGTTTCGTTTGTCTTTGTAATGCTTTTCGGTCTTGAAGTTGACTACATCGCCACAATACTCCTGCCTTTTCAGTATGTGTGTTAGGGTTGCTTTGTTCCAGTTATAACGGTTTTCTTCATTCAGCTTTCTGTTTTTCGCCGTTCCTCTGTCTTGCTGTTTCATATAAAAGGTTGGGGTTAGTATTTCTTTCTCTTTCAAGTAAACGGCTATCTGATTTCTGTTTTTCCCATCCATAAACAGTCTAAAAATGAGTTTTACGACTTCGGCAGCTTCTTTATCGACTATCCAAAAATCTTTGTTATCAGGGTCTTTTATATAGCCGTAGGGGGCTTCTGTTGCAACTGGCTTTCCGCTTGCTCCTTTGGTCTTAATGCCTGTTGTTACTTTCTTGCTGATGTCTCTTGCATACCACTCTGACATGATATTGATAAATGGGGCAAATTCCAATGTATTTTGGTCTTTACTGTCGATACCGTTATTGATGGCAATAAACCGTACATTATTTCTTCTAAATATTTCCATAGCGTTTCCTACTTGAAGATAATCTCGTCCCCACCTTGTCATATCTTTCATAATGACAATGCCGATTTTTCCGCTTTCTACATCACTTATCATCTGTGTATAGGCGGAACGGTCAAAGAACCTGCCGCTTTCATCATCATCAATATAGTGGCGAATGTTCATCAATTTGTTCTGTCTTGCATATCTCTCTAAAAATGCCTTTTGATTTACAATACTGTTGCTTTCGCCACCGTCCCTGTCCTCATCACCAACTGAAAGGCGGGAGTATAGCGCAGTAATTTTGGTTGCATATTCTATCATGGCGTTATCCTCCTTTTTCCATGTCTATATATCACTACTGTTCAGTTAATATTATGCAACCCATCTTGCTGATCCATACTCTTTTCCTTGCCTAAACTTCTTGGCATTTTTTCCTTTGGTATAGACAATTACTTTGATTAGGGCTGCTACTATTATTCCCACCATTATATCTATTAAATGAATACTTGGGATGAAACTTATTTTGCCAATTTCTAAAATCGCCTTAAAAATCTTATCTAAAATATCTCCGCCCATATAACTTCTGACATGTGCTGATAGGATGTTTCCCGGATAAAATAAAAAGAGATAAGGTAAGTTTTGAATTACAAACTTTTTCTTATCTCTTATACGAAATATATTTTTTATATCTTTTAGTATTCCTTTTACAATCTTCGTATTGATCCCTCCTTCTACAAACTTTGCTCATTAAGTTTCTCCTTGATTTTATCTTTCTTTGGTGCATTTTTCACCTTTTCTTTAAATTGATTTAGTTTACCCATTACCGATTCTCTTTTCTTATTCTTTCCGGCAAATTTTTCTACTGCTTCCTTAAACGCCTGCTCCATGACCTTTTCATCCTTTGCCTGAAAGAAGATGATATTATTTCCTGTGGTAAGATCTTTTTTTATACTGAATTTTACTCCGTTTTTATTTAGGTCTCTTTTTAAGCCTTTAAAATCAAGGTCATTTAGTTCTAAGGTTTCAACCTTCCCTTTCTTCACCAAATCTTTTACGGTTGTCGGTTTCTTTTCTTCTATAAATTCCTTTAGACTTTTACCTTTCTTGGCTGCCATATTTAACATTTTTTTCATAAAGTCTATTACCATTTTAGCTGATCTTATGTTTCCTCTTTCTACCATGGCAATAACCTGTCTGCTTACTTCTTCATTGATCAATAGTTTTTTACCTCCTTCATTTATTACAAGAAAAAAGGTGGTTAGATGTTACTACAATCACCTCTTTACAGGATTCTTTTAAGATTCATTTTACTTCAGCTTTTTTACACTTTCAGATTCAGATAATATTTTCATCTGCTCAATTGCAATGGAATTCAATTTTTCCAATCTGTCCGACTGTTTCATACCTTCATTTATAAATACTGCATTTAGGTTTTCGAGATTAGAAAGACAAACGAGCTGAGATATGTCCGCATAATCTCTGATATTCCCCTTTAAATTTGGATTTTCATCTCTCCATTCCTTTGCAGTCATTCCAAACAAAGCCATATTCAAAATATCAGCCTCATTTGCATAAATAAAGTTGATTTTTTCCTTTGGCAGTTTTTCAGGTATAAGATTATTCTTTATAGCATCCGTATGAATCCTATAATTGATTTTTGCCAAATTTCTTTTTATATCCCAACCAAGCTTCTTTTGTTCTTCTTCTTTTAAGCGTTCAAATTCTTTTATTAAATACAACTTAAAGTATGGGGATACCCAAGAAGCAAACTCAAAAGCAATATCTTTATGTGCGTAAGTTCCTCCGTATCTTCCTGCTTTTGCAACAATACCAATAGAATTGGTTTTTTCTACCCACTGTTTTACCGATAAAACAAAGCGATTCAGTCCGGCTTCATTTTTAATTCCCTCGAATTCGAGGGAATTAAAATCAGGATTATACATTTCCTCCCAAATACCTAAAAACTCTATGGTATTTTTATTTCTTAGCCACTTCTCGATTAAAGCTAAACCGTTTTCAATGTTTCTTACCATATCAGTTAAAGAAATATAATCTTTATCATCTATGGATATAATGCTGATTTCAGATCCTTCAACATTTATTTTAGACACAAAATCACCTCTCAATTCTTAAATAAATTATAACTATTATACCTTTTTCCCACTGCAACCTTTATGTCGTCATACCTTATAATCTTCACTTACCTGCATCATTTTTTCTTCCTTCCCACTTCTGGACATTATGACCAGAAGTTATAAAAAAGCAGATACACAGTTTCTTTATATACCTTGTATTTTATTCTACACTACAATCAAAAGCAATAACAGCATTACCTTAAATAATATCCTTTTTACACCAGCCTCCTCCATACATATCGTGATTTACTTCCTGCTGATAAAAATGATTTATTGTAGTAGTTGCATTATAAAGTGCCGTAATCATATATGCCTTAATATTTGTGATTTTAGTGGCTGTATTCTTCATACATTCGATCACATATTCCAAATGACTGCTTTCCAGTTTAAAAAATCTTAATTTCACAAGCTCATACGGATATTCTTCTCCGGCTACCCTGATTGTTGGACGCCTCACACAGACTACCTCACATATTACTTGAAACAGTTCATCATAGAGTTCTTTTTCTCCATAACTATCATATTGCATGTGATGATTATAACTGATATTTTCTTTGATCAGTTCTATGTATTTCTGTACATCATCTATCACATCATTCTTCTCTGAACCGGATTGAATGATAGGATTGATATAACTCTCCTCAATATAGTTTAAATCAGTTTTATTATATTTAGTATAATTAGGGTTCGATTCTCCAACTTCTTGAGTTTCGATTTCCGAACTTCCAAAGGTTTGATTTTCTGACTTCTTGAGGTCTGATTTTCCGACTTCTTGATGTCCTGTTTTCTGACTTCTTGAAGTTTGATTTTCCGACTTCCTGAAGTCCGATTTTCCGACTTCAGTGATTTTATCAGTGTTTACTGTCTCTTTTTTATCTACATTTCCTTCAGGCGAAGCAAAATTCTTGACATATATAATATCCGGTTTACCCAATCCTCTACGAACTTTCTCTACCAGACCAATTCCCTTAGTATTATCCAGCTCTGCAAGAACCTTAACAGCCTTTTCCTTTCCACATCCCAAATCTTCCATAATACTATTTATGGTATATATTATATATGCTCTATTATTATCATCGAACCATTTATTTTTTATAGATAAGGACATACGATCAAGCATCAGACCATATAAAAGTTTTGCATCACTTGATAATTTCTTAAATCGTTCATCCTTAATAAGCAAGCGAGGAACTCTATAGAATGAGAACTGCTCCGCTTCAATCCCATAATAATAATCCAGTTGTAATATTTCACTCATTCCCGGCTCCTCCTTTCTACTGATTGTTCTTCCAGTTATCCAGTAACTGATAAATAATATTCTCTATTTCTTTTCTGCTATATGTTACAGGGAAATAACTGTTGATACGCTCTGCTTTTATAATAACCTTTCGCTCCACAGTTTTCTCTTTTTCAAGCAGCATACGAACCATCGGAAGTGTAAGCTCCCCCTTTTTATCGCTTTCCTTGAGCATAGCACTCTGCAAAGTTGAAATAATAACATTTGTTTCCTGTATTACAGCCAAAACCCATTGCTGTGCATCCTTTGATAAAAATGATAAATCAACTGCCTGCATTATACCTATTTTCTTTGTATCCACCATATCAAGCAACTCATCCGCCAAGCGTGAAATCCATATATATCTCTGAACCGTCTTTGCACTCTCTCCTGCCGCTTCTCCAAGTTCTCCAAGTGTAAGTCCACCTGCTTTACTTCCCTGATGTTTCATTGCATCATATTTCATTCTGTACGCTTTTGATTTCTCACTTGGCAGAATATCTTCTCTCTGAATATTAGAATCTACCATGATAATTGTAGCTTCATCATCTGTATAATCACGAATAAACATCGGCACTGTAGAGAGTCCAACCATTTCACATGCATATTTTCTACGATGTCCGGCTATAATTTCGTAACCGCCGCCTTTCATCGGTCTTGCAATACCCGGCATCAATACCCCATACTCTCTAATACTTTCAATCATTTCTTGCATCTTTTCATCATCCAATACCTTAAACGGATGTTCTTTGAATCCATGAAGTTCTGTTAATGCAATTTCCTGTACTTGCTCTATTCCTGACTGTGGCTGCTCAATACCAAATAAATCATCAAAGCTGTTAAGCTTTACCTTTGTGGCACTTCCTGTCTTATTCATTGCAAAGCACCTCCTTTGTCAATGACTGATATGCACTTGCTACTTTCCCATTCGGATCGTGCTTGTAGATGCTCACACCTTCCGCAGAAATTTCCGCTGCCCTTACCGACATTGGAATACTGTTTTCAAATATATGAACTTTGCTCCCGTAATTTTCAATAAGCAGATTACTGATATCTTTTGCATAATTGGTACGGTTATCAACCATTGTTAGCAAAATCCCCTCAATCTCAAGTTTCTGATTAATCTGACGCTTTACTTTCCCTATGGTTTTAATAAGTTGTTCCAAGCCTTTTATCGGTAAATATGCCGCCTGTACAGGAATTAAAATACTATCTGCACAAGTAAAAACATTTATTGTAATCATTCCAAGGGATGGCATACAGTCAATCAAAATATAATCATAATTGTCTCTCTGCAAATCTATATAGGTTCTCAGTACTGTTTCTCTGCTCATCACATTAATAAGTGAAGTTTCCAAACCTGAAAGTTCTATGTTTCCTGGTATAAAATCAACTCCTTCATCATGGCTTAAAATTCCATAATCTGATCTTATTTCCTCATCATTAATAATATTTCCCATTATAGTTGCAAGTGTAATTTCCAATCTATCCGGCTCCCTAATCCCAAGACTTGCCGTAAGGCTTCCTTGTGCATCTGCATCTATCAACAGAACCTTTTTTCCTTGCCTTGCCAGCCCAATTCCCAAGTTACTTGTTGTTGTGGTTTTTCCAACTCCACCTTTTTGATTTGCAATAGCTATAACTCTACACATGATATAATTCTCCTATTGTTCTACTGTTTTAGTTGTCTTTTTTCAAATTTACTTTCTGCACTTGTGCATAAGCCCTGTAATATTTTCTTGTTCCCTTATTGCTATAAAGCTCTGATATCTCCAGAACTTCTATTTTATTATTACTGCTTAATATTTTTTGAAACCATGCAATATCACTCTTTGTTCCCATAAATCTAATTTTCAGCATTAGTTTGCACCTCCAATAAAGCTTATATCTCACAATTATAATTAGCGTAGTCAGGATAACGAATCTGTATCGCTTGCCAAAAGAATGGTGCATAAGTACAGCAAAACAAATCTTCTACTGTATACTTCATACACTCATATATCTGTTCTTCCGGTTCTTTATAATCATCTACACTCGGTGTAGTGTTACAATAAAGGTTAAACGCCAGTCTCACCACCTTCATACTGCTACCTGTTTGCCACCCCTCACGCAAACACTCGGTTTTTATATCACCGGTCTTAAAATCAAAAATACTGTTAATATTTCTTCTCGTATCAGGGCTGATACCCAGACAATAGCAAAGTGCCTTGTGGTAGGCATCTTGTTCCCTTACTTCTTTTAGTTTTTCATAGTAGAATTTTTCATGTGCTTCATTGATAAATATAATTTCCCATTTATCTGTGTTTTTTGCCCTTAACGCTGTACTGTTCATATTGAACCTCCTTATAGATATAAAAAAAAGAACAAACACTTATAAAAAGTGCTTATTCCCAAACATTAAACAAGGGAAAGCAATAAATGCTTTCCCTCGCAGAACTTTATATATAGACTTTTACTTCAATATCTTTAAATCTGTTTGCCTTTGTGTACTCAGGATGCTCAGCCATAAATGCCTGCACATCCGCTCGCCTCACCGTTAAGCTGCAAAAATAAATATATTGCTGCCTAATTCCTCTTTTCCGCAATTGCTGCCTGTGCTGCCGCAAGTCTTGCTATAGGTACTCTGAATGGTGAACAGCTTACATAATCAAGTCCGATCTTATGGCAGAACTCAACTGATGAAGGGTCTCCTCCGTGCTCACCGCAGATACCGATATGAAGCTCAGGACGAACCGGCTTACCGAGCTTAATGGACATTTCCATAAGCTTACCTACACCGATTTGATCAAGCTTAGCAAACGGATCGCTCTCAAAAATCTTAGCATCATAGTAAGCATCAAGGAACTTACCTGCATCGTCTCTTGAGAAACCGAAGGTCATCTGTGTAAGGTCGTTTGTACCGAAGCAGAAGAATTCAGCTTCCTTAGCTATCTCATCAGCTGTGAGGCATGCTCTAGGTATCTCTATCATGGTACCTACTTCATATTTAAGGTCTATACCTGCAGCCGCTATCTCGGCATTAGCAGTGTCAACCACGAACTTCTTAACATACTTAAGCTCTTTCACTTCTCCTACAAGCGGAATCATGATTTCAGGCTTAATATTCCACTCAGGATGCTTCTTTGCAACGTTGATAGCCGCACGGATAACAGCGGAAGTCTGCATCTTAGCTATCTCAGGGTAGGTAACCGCAAGACGGCAACCTCTGTGTCCCATCATAGGGTTGAACTCATGTAATGAAGCGATGATAGCCTTAATGTCTGCTACACTCTTGCCCTTTGCCTTTGCAAGCTTTTCAATATCAGCTTCCTCTGTAGGAACAAACTCATGAAGAGGCGGATCCAGGAATCTGATGGTAACAGGATGTCCTTCAAGCGCTTCGTAAAGCTTCTCGAAGTCTGCCTGCTGTACAGGAAGAATCTTAGCAAGTGCTGCTTCTCTCTCTTCCAAGGTGTCTGAACAGATCATCTCTCTGAATGCTTCAATTCTGTCGCCCTCAAAGAACATATGCTCCGTACGGCAAAGACCTATACCCTCTGCACCGAGCTCGCGAGCCTTTCTTGCATCTTCAGGAGTATCCGCATTTGTACGAACTTTAAGTGTTCTGTATTTGTCAGCCCACTCCATGATTCTTCCGAACTCACCTACTATCTGTGCTTCCACTGTAGGGATTGCACCGTCGTAAATCTTACCTGTTGTACCGTCGAATGAGATTACATCTCCCTCGTGATACTCTTTTCCGTTTAACTTAAATACCTTGTTTTCCTCATCCATGATGATGTCTGAACAACCTGATACACAACAAGTACCCATACCGCGGGCAACAACGGCTGCGTGAGATGTCATACCTCCACGTACCGTAAGGATACCCTGAGCCGCCTTCATACCTTCGATATCCTCAGGTGAAGTCTCAAGTCTTACCAAAACAACCTTCTTGCCTTTTTCAGCCCAGTTCTTAGCGTCCGTAGCCGTAAATACAATCTGTCCGCTTGCCGCTCCCGGAGATGCCGCAAGTGCCTTAGCTATAGGCTCAGCCTTCTTGATAGCCTCGGTGTCGAATGTAGGGTGAAGAAGTGTGTCAAGGTTTCTCGGATCTATCATTGTTACGGCCTTTTCTTCCGTAATCATACCTTCATCAACCAAATCACAAGCAATCTTAAGAGCCGCAAATGCAGTTCTCTTACCGTTTCTTGTCTGAAGCATGTAAAGCTTCTTATCCTCTATGGTAAACTCCATATCCTGCATGTCTCTGTAGTGATTTTCAAGAGTATTGCAGATTCCTACGAACTCTTCGTAAACTTCAGGCATAACTTCCTTAAGCTGATCTATGTGCTGTGGTGTACGTACACCGGCAACAACGTCCTCGCCCTGTGCGTTCATAAGGAACTCACCCATGAGCTTCTTCTCGCCTGTAGCAGGGTCTCTTGTAAATGCAACACCTGTACCTGAGGTCTCACCCATGTTACCGAAAGCCATCATCTGTACGTTTACGGCAGTACCCCATGAATAAGGGATATCGTTATCTCTTCTGTATATGTTTGCACGAGGGTTATTCCAAGAACGGAATACCGCTTTGATAGCCGCAAGTAACTGCTCCTTAGGATCTGTAGGGAACTCCGAACCTATTTTTGACTTGTACTCAGCCTTGAACTGATTTGCAAGTTCCTTTAAATCAGCTGCCGTAAGGTCTGTATCCTCCGTGACACCCTTTTTCTCTTTCATCTCGTCGATAAGAGCTTCGAAGTATTTCTTACCTACTTCCATAACTACATCTGAGAACATCTGAATAAATCTTCTGTAGCAGTCCCATGCCCAACGAGGATTTCCCGACTTGGCAGCAAGAGTCTCAACAACCTCTTCGTTAAGTCCGAGGTTTAATATTGTATCCATCATACCCGGCATTGATGCTCTCGCACCTGAACGTACAGAAACCAAAAGAGGATTTTCCTTATCACCGAATTTCTTTCCGGCAATCTTCTCAAGCTCAACTATGTTCTCCATAATCTGAGACATGATTTCATCGTTAATCTGCTCTCCGTCATCATAGTACTTAGTACAAGCCTCTGTTGTAACTGTAAATCCCTGTGGAACAGGTAAACCTAACTTGGTCATCTCAGCAAGGTTAGCACCTTTGCCTCCAAGAGTGTTTCTCATGGTAGCATCACCTTCGCTAAAAAGATATACCCATTTATTAGCCATCTTTAATAACCTCCATAAAATTTTATCTCCGTTATTATAACATAGTAGTTTATATAATAACAACCGCTTTTTATATAATATTTGCGCTTTCACACTTTATTTTTCTCCGCACTTGATTTTTAATCTTCTCTAAACTATAATGAGCGTTAAAAATAATTGAATTTCGAGGAATAATACTATGGGAATAAATTTTTTACACGAGCTGCCGACACCGGCGGAAATCAAAAAGAGCTTCCCCTTAAGCAAGGAGTTGTCGGAGAAGAAAAAACTGTTTGACAAAGAGGTTGCCGACATATTTACCGGAAAAAGCAATAAGTTTCTTGCCATTATAGGCCCCTGCTCCGCGGATAACGAGGCTTCCGTACTTGAATACTGCATAAGGCTCGCAAAAGTACAGGAAAGAATAAAGGACAAGATACTCCTTATTCCTCGCATATACACAGGTAAGCCGAGGACAACCGGTGACGGGTATAAGGGGCTTTTGCATCAGCCGGATCCCGAGCAAAAGCCCAATATGCATGAGGGTATCATTGCTATAAGAAAAATGCATTTAAAGGTCATAGAAGAAACCGGCATGTTTACAGCCGATGAAATGCTTTATGTGGATAATCTGACTTATCTTGATGACCTCTTGGGCTATATCGCCATAGGTGCGAGATCCGTCGAAAATCAGGAGCACAGACTTACGGCAAGCGGGTGCGATGTTCCCGTGGGAATGAAAAATCCCACCTCAGGAGATTTGTCCGTTATGCTTAATGCCATTTATTCGGCACAGCAAAAGCATCAGTTCATACATAGAAGCAGCGAGGTCTTAAGTGACGGAAATTGTTTAAGTCATGCCATATTAAGAGGCTCCGTAGACCAGTACGGCACTACTATCCCTAATTATCACTATGAAGATATACACAGAGTTATAGAGCTTTATCAGGAAAGGGATTTGCTTAACCCTGCCATTATCATTGATGCAAACCATGCGAACTCAAATAAAAAATATAAGGAACAAACAAGAATAGTTAAAGAGGTTCTTCATTCCAGAAATCATTCCGATGATATTTACAAGTATGTGAAGGGAGTTATGGTAGAAAGTTATCTTGTCGAGGGTACTCAAAAAATCGGTGAGCACTGCTACGGAAAATCTATTACAGACCCTTGTCTGGGCTGGGAAGACAGCGAAAAGCTTTTAGAAGATATGTATAAGCTTGTATAAGAAAAACCGCGAGAATTCTCGCGGTTTTTTTATACTTTTATATATTATCTGTTTTGAATTCTTCTACAAAATCTTTTTTATTCTCTTCTATATAATCATAACTTCCGAAAGCCAAAAGCATAGAGAATATAGGTCTAAGGAAAACAAGACCTATAGCAAAGGCATGATTCTGACCGAAGGCTTTTGCCAATTTATAATAAAAAAGGTAATTTATTATAAGCTGTACAACAATGTAAATTAAAAGTAAAAGCCCCATCATAAGCAGAGCCGATGTACCTGTATACCTGTCTCTTGCCGTCATTGCCATAGCAAAAGTTAATGTGAAAAATAAAAGGAAGACCGCAGTAACTGCTACAGTGAGCCAAAACTCCCTTAATGCCTTTATTTTACTTGCAAGCACATATCCCGAATAAATAGGAATGATTGCCGTCCACCACGGCTCTCCCATTTTCATATAAATCTTCACATATGCAACTAAGGAAAGAATCGACACAAAAAGCACACCCAGATGTCTGAAAAGCCCCGCAAAAAACATAATAGCATCCAATGCTCCATAAGTATCCGAACTCAATAATATTTGCATTTTTCTTTCTCCTTAAATAAATTTTTTATAAAGTTCTAAAGGAAGATAGGCTTTTACCTCTATCCCTTCGCTTGTATACTCTTCAGATAAAAGTTCTCCGTACTTTCTAATTTCCTGAATCCTGCCCGCCTGCTCATACGAAAATTTTTTTTCAAAATAGAGCTTTCTGCTCCTCATTACTTTTTCTATGCAAAGCTTAAGCTCATCAAGACCTTCACCCGTCTTTGCCGAAATTTTCAAAACCTCCAAAGCATGAAAATCTCTCGGTAAAACCTTGCCTTCATACAGATCCGTTTTATTGTATACCGTGATAATATCCTTTCCCATAACATCCAAGCCTTTTAGGGTATCATATACGACAAGCATGTGTTCATCGGCCTCATCACTGCTTCCGTCAACCACATGTAAAATTAAATCGGCATACTTCGCCTCCTCCAGAGTGGACTTAAAAGCCTCTATGAGGTGGTGAGGAAGTTTTCTTATAAAACCTACCGTGTCCGTAAGTAAAATCTCCTGACCGCTCTCAAGTTTTAGCTTTCTTGTCAGGGGGTCCAAGGTCGCAAAAAGCTTGTCTTCGGAAAGGGCATCCGCTCCCGTCAAAGCATTTAAAAGTGTGGACTTGCCCGCATTTGTATATCCGACTATAGCTACAACGAACTTTCCTGCCGCCTCTCTTGACTTTCTCGTTTCCTGCCTATGTCTTTTAAGCTCTTTCAACTGCTCCTTAAGCAAGGAGATCCTGTCATGCAAAAGTCTCCTGTCAAGCTCTATCTTTTTTTCTCCCGGACCTCTGGTTCCTATTCCTCCTCCGAGACGGGACAAGGATGCTCTGAGCCCCACAAGCCTTGCGGCGGAATACTTTAACTGTGCCAGCTCTACCTGAAGCTTTCCCTCACCGGTATTTGCCCTTCTCGCAAAAATATCCAGAATAAGCACTGTTCTGTCTATAACCTTTGTATTCAGCATATTTTCAAGGCTTCGAAGCTGTACAGGACTGAGCTCGTCGTCGGTTACAACTCCCGTAGCCGAAGTCTCATTTATAAGCTCCTTAAGTTCCTCTACCTTTCCTGTTCCGAGATATGTAACATTATGAATTCTTTCCCTGTTTTGTATTAATCTGCCTACACTCACGCCTCCTGCGGTGGTAACAAGCTCCGAAAGCTCGTCAAGCGAAGAATTTATATCATCACCGGTTGAGACACCCACAAGTATAAGTCTTTCCTCATCTTCTTTTGTATTATATAAATCCGCCATTACTATTTTCCTATTCTTTTACTCTTGATTTCAAAAAGATAAGCTCATGCCTTACCTCCTCGTCCTCGCCGTATGTCTGTATGTATTCTTCAAACAAATCTATGGCTTTCTGAGGCTCCAGCTTATATTCATAAGTCGAGGCAAGATTAAATAAAACTGATTTTTTAATATTTTGAAGCTTGGCGCTTTCACTATCCGCTTCCGCTTCAAGCATCTTTTTTGCTTCCTCAAAATACACAAGCGCCTTATCGTAATCCTCCTCAAAATAAGCAAACATACCCATATTGTTGGTATTGCTCACCGTTTTCTCCTTCTTATACTGTTCTTCGTTGAGACTTCTTATTTCTTCAAGATTCAGCGGTGTATAGTTTCCCGACTTTTTCTGTACGAGCAAAGCTCTCAAAAATTCATCCAGAGCTTCTTCATAAGCCGATGACTTATTTTTATCTTTTGTAAGCTCAAGTAAAAGCTCTCCGGCTTTCTCCATATCCTCCGCCTGTCTGGACAGGTTGATGACAAGCAAAGCTTTATAGTCGTTATCCGAGCTTTTTTCCTTTTCCAAAAGCTCGTTAAGAGCTTTTATGCTTTCTTCATAATCTCCCAGCTTAAACTCACAAAGAGATTTACATTTAAGTATATCCATATATACCTTATCATCACTTTTTCCGAGCTCCAAAGCTTCCGAAAGCTTTTTATTCGCCTCTTCGTACATATCGGTGTCCATAAGAGTAAGTGCATCTTTTGTGAGCTTTTTTTGTTTATAGATGCTGCCCGAGCAGGCTGTCAGAGAAACTATGCAGACAAGTACGAGAAAACATCCGACAAATTTGTTTTTCAACATATTTTTCACTTCTCAGGACCTCCCCGTACTCCCAAAACCGCCTCTGTTTACATCCCCCAGCTTTTCAACCTCTTCAAAGGAAAAAGCCGGCTGATGCTCCATTATTCTGAACTGACATATTCTGTCGTTGAGCTTTATTTCGGTATCTCTCACGGCATACACGGGAAGCTTCCATTCATCCTCGTCACCGCTATAGCTTTCATCTATAACTCCCATAGAATTTGTCTGAATGATTCCGAAATTTTTAAAGGTTGAACTTCTCGGAACAACATGCGCCTCGTAGCCTTTAGGAAGCTCCATTCCCACTCCCAAAGGAATAAAAGCGGATTCACCTGCTTTAAGACTTACGTCCTTTGCGGCTCTTAAATCTATCCAATCGCTTTTACCGTCTATAAAGCAAAGCTTTTCTATATCCTTTGAAAAATATTTGATTTTTATATGTAAATTACTCATTTTTATTATCTACCTCAAAACCGAATTTATAATTTATCTCTTCTTCCACTTCTTTTTCTATCTCAGCTTCTACCACCGGGCTGACGAAAGGAAGCATGCTTTTGCTCTCAAGTCCGAAACGACGTAAAAATTCTTCCGTTGTTGCAAAAAGTGCCGGTCTGCCGGGAGCATCCAGTCTGCCCGCCTCATAAACAAGTCCGTATTCTATGAGCTTATTTACACTGTATTCGCTGGAAACGGCTCTGATTTTTTCGATTTCCGCCTTAGTCACAGGTTGTTTATATGCTATTATTGAAAGAGTTTCAAGCACCGCCTCCGTAAGAACCTGTTTTTTGGGCGTTTTTACAACTTTTACCAAAATATCGAAATACTCTTTTTTGGTACAAAGTCTATAGCTGTTTTCGAGCTTTACAAGCTTTAATGCCGAATTTTCCTCATATTTTTTTTGAAGTCTTTCTATAGCCGTCTTAATTTCCTTTTCAGGAAGCTCAAGCGCAAGACAAAGCTGCCTCAACTCGACAGATTTTCCCATAGTAAAAAGTACCGCTTCTATGGCAAGCTCGGTCTGACCGGTTAAAAGGGTTTCATCCATCTTATAAATCCTCCAAATCGGACAAGTTTATTTCTTCGTATTCACCGTCCAAAACTTCTATTTCCATATCATCAAATGATTTTTCCTGTTTAAGGCTTATTCTTCCCGCCTTCATAAGTTCAAGCACAGCTAAAAACGTAACCACGAGTTCCGTTTTTGTCGTACTTTTACTCAAAAGATTTCTGAAAGAAAACTTTTTATGTTTATCTACATAAGAAAGTAAGGAAGATACCTTCTGCTCCAAACTAACCGTTTCCTTTTTTATGGTTCCGAATTTAGAGCGCTCTTTATCCAGCCTTTCTTCCTTACGTGCCAAAACTTCTTTATAAATCCTGCCAAGCAATTCCAAATCAACATCCTTAAATAATTTGTCAAGGTCTGCAGGTTTTTGATACTTTAAAACCTCCTTAGGAATATCCGGCTCTTTATACAGGTTATATGCCGCCATGTCCTCAAGCTTTTGCAGCTCATTTGAAAGCTGCCTGTACTTTTTATACTCCAAAAGCCTTTCAACGAGCTCCTGTCTCGGATCCACTTCCTCTCCCGTTTCCTCGTCAATCTCCTTCGGAAGCAACATCTTCGCTTTTATATCGATCAGCGTAGCCGCCATAACCAAAAACTCCGAAGACTCGTCAAGATTATCAAACTCCGTCTTTGCCATGTATTCCATATATTGATTTGTAATAATTGCTATGGGAATATCATATATGTTTATCTTGTCTTTTTCTATCAAATGAAGCAAAAGGTCCAAAGGACCTTCAAACTTCTCAAGCTTATATAACAGTTCCATGCTCTCCCTATCTAAGCCGGCAACAAGTCAACGCACACCAGCTCCGGGCGATTGTTAATCCTTACATTTACGGTGTGGGTCCCCAGTCCCGCACTTATTATCATCCTCGACTTAGCTCTTGATTTTATCCCGACAACATTCGTACTGAAAAATTGCATTTGAGGTGTCATAAGCCCTATATCACCCGGAAGTCTTACGGTTCCCCCGTGAAAATGTCCGGCAAGGCTTAAATCCGCTCCCCAATCGCTGTAGGCATCAAAAAAGTTCGGTGAATGTGCCAATAGTATATTATACCTTTTTTTATCGGAATTTCCTATACTTTCGGTGATAAAATCTTTTTTCATTCTGTCAAATTTAAGCTTTCTATAAAAATTACCGCTTATATCCAGTCCGTAAAGGTCTATCTCCGGTGCAAGCTTGCACTTTGAGTTTGACAGGTATTTCACTCCCGCCTCTTGAAGCTCCTCCACAAAGGCTTCATACGTAATTCCGTAATCTCTCGTTCTCATTCTAAGTTCATGATTACCGTTTCCGTAATATACGGGATACCTTCGACAAAGCTTCCTGCACAAGCTTAAAATTTGGGTTCTGTCAAAGCTCGGACCCGAGCAAACCATATCTCCGCCGATAAGCACGGCATCGGGCTTTAATGTTTCAGTCATTTTGATAAGTCTTTCATTATCCTTCCCGAATTCCTTACTGTGCATATCGCTCAAAAAAACAAATCTGTATTTCTCTTTTATTTTGTCACTGCTTACGGAGTATTTCACTATCTTAAGTTCGTTCTTTTCATACTCGGAAACAACAAAAAATGCTCCCAAGGCACAAAGCACCTGAGTAAATATCTTTCCAATAAAGTTTTTCTTCATTATTTAATCCATACTCCGTCTTTATTAACCTTATATCCGTCGGGTGTTGTCGTATCGGTAAGCATCTTACCGTCCTGACCTACATAATACCAAAGATTATTATATAAAATCCATTTTGATTTTCTCATCTGACCTTCTTCTCTCATGTAATACCAGTTTCCCGCGAGATCTTTTCTCCAGCCTACAGCCATATAGGTATCGGAATCAAACCAGTAGGTTTCTCCCTTTATATCCAGAACCTCGGATACTGCAAGGTTATTGTTCTCCCTCAAATATCTCCAGCCCCTGCCGTCCAAATTCCAACCGGTCTTTAAATTCTCAGGATTTGATATCTGTCCCGGTCCTGTAAGATTGTCTTTTGTACTTGAAGTATTTACAATGTCGGCTCCCGGTCCCACAAGATTTTTATCTGCGGAATTTGTCGCCGGATTGTCCGAAGGACTGTTGGTCGGAGCACTCACTCCGTTGCCTCCCGTCTTTGCCGTGTTTCCGCCCGTCTGCGCCGTGCTTCCCGAAACCGAAACTCCGCTGAGCGAAAATCCGTAATCAAGCAGTGCCTTCGTATCCTGATAATGGGTATTTTGACTTTTTAACACCACAACTATAAGTCTTACTCCTTTTCTTTGCACAACCGTCACAAGAGTATTTCCCGCAAGCCTCGTATATCCTGTTTTTCCGCCTAAAATGCCTTCATAATACCTCGAGTCGGATTTATGTACCATCTTATGTCCCATACTTATGACCCTTGCCGGAGACGATCCCAGAGCCGGAAATGTATATGTAGTTGTCGCTTCTATATCTCTGAAGGTCGGATTTTCAAATGCCGCTTTTGTAATAAGAGCCATATCATAAGCACTTGTATAATGGTTCGAGTCCGTAAGTCCGTGTGCATTGACAAAATTTGTATTCTTGGCTCCCAGCTCTTTGGCTCTTGCCGTCATGAGCTTTGCAAACTCCTTTGTGGAACCTGCGGTATACTCCGCAAGGGCATTTGCCACCTCGTTGGCGGACTTCAACATAAGACCGTAAAGTGCCGCTTTCACCTTAAGTCTGTCTCCCGCTTTTGCACCCAAAGTTACCGCACCTGTGTCAAGATTACTTACAGCCGATGACGAAAATACAAGTTCTCCGTCCAAATCGGCTTTTTCCAAAACCAAAAGAGCCGTCATAATCTTTGTTATGGATGCAGGATTATATCTTTTATTTTCATTCTTTCCGTACAGGACCTCTCCCGTATCGGCATTAAGCACGACAGCCGCTTCGGAGCTTATTTCAGGCTTAGGCAATGTTTCCGCATAAACCGCGAGACTGAAAGCCTTTCCTCCGACTCCCGCTAAAATACCGCTCTGTATATAAAGCAGAGCTGCTATAAGAGCTGATATCCTTTTTACTGTATTCTTCAACTTATTCATCCCTCTTCATAAATTTTTAGTTATATATATTGGTTAAAATATCTGTTTTCCCTCTATAATATCATAAAGGAGAGCGGAATTTCTTACGCTCTCCTTACGATAAAGAACCAATATAATGAAGTAATTATTTAAACGGGATATGCTTTGCTTTTTGTATCCGCTTTGGAAATATCCATTCCCGTCTGCTGTGCCTGCCTGTATTCAAAAAACTCCTTGGCAACCTTAGGAAAAAGAGCATAACTTAGCACATCCTCATCCTGCTGCTTCCACAAAGCACACTCCTTTTCAAACTGTTCAAGCTGAGGCTCTATAAGGTCTGCCGGCCTTACACTTATAGGCGTTTCTTCCCCTATAATCTTTTTTTGTATCTCCTCATTAAACGGCATAACGCTCTGTCCGAATTCTCCGAGCATTATCTTTTTGGATTCTTTAGGAACTATCTTATATCTTTCACCCGAGAGAACGTTCATAACAGCCTGAGTTCCGACTATCTGTGATGACGGTGTTACTAAAGGCGGTTCACCGAAGTCCTTTCTGACTCTCGGAATTTCTTCAAGAACCTCCAAGTACTTATCCTCTTTTCCCGCTTCCTTAAGCTGGCTGATAAGATTTGAAAGCATTCCTCCCGGAACCTGATATCTTAGTGTGTTTATATTAACACCCAATACCTTTGTATTAAGGGTTCCGTTCTTAATATATTTTTCTCTCAAAGGAGCAAAGTATGCCGATATTTCCGACAAAAGCCCCAAGTCAAGTCCCGTATCGTAATCGCTTCCTCTCAAAGTTTCAACCATAACCTCCGTGGCCGGCTGGCTTGTTCCAAGCGCAAACGGGGATATTGCGGTGTCAATGATATCCGCTCCCGCCTCTACGGCTTTTAAGCAGGACATTGCCGCCACACCCGAAGTGTAATGGGTATGAACGTCTATAGGTAAGCTTACGGTCTCTTTCAATGCTCCTACAAGCGATGATGCCGCATAAGGAGTAAGGAGTCCCGCCATATCTTTTATACAAAGAGATTTTGCTCCCATATCCTCGATTCTTTTTGCTATATCCTTCCAATACTCGATAGTATAGGCATCTCCCAAGGTGTAGCAAAGCGCCACCTGAGACTCCGCTCCTTCTTTATTGCAGGCGTCAACCGCCGTCTTAAGATTCCTTATATCGTTCAAACAGTCAAATATACGTATTATATCTATTCCGTTAGCAACCGATTTTTTCACAAAATACTCAACCACATCATCTGCATAATGATTATATCCTAAAATATTTTGTCCTCTGAAAAGCATCTGCAGCTTCGTATTCTTAAATCCGTCTTTTAGCTTTCTGAGTCTTATCCACGGATCTTCCTTCAAAAACCTGAGACAGGCATCGAAAGTAGCTCCACCCCAACATTCTACGGCTCTGTAGCCTACCTTGTCCATTTTATCTATTATCGGAAGCATTTCCTCGGTAGTCATACGGGTCGCAATGAGTGACTGATGTGCATCCCTCAAAACCGTTTCTACTATCTGCACTCTTTTATTTTTGTTTTCCGCCATAATCATTCTCCTTTTATTTAACCCCGAATATCGCCATAAATGTACCTGCCGCAACGGCGGTTCCTATAACTCCGGCAACGTTCGGTCCCATAGCATGCATCAACAGAAAGTTTGTAGGATCCGCCTCGGCTCCGACCTTTTGTGACACTCTTGCCGCCATAGGAACAGCCGAAACTCCCGCCGAACCTATGAGTGGGTTTATTTTTCCACCCGAAAGCTTGCACATAATCTTTCCGAATATTACTCCGGCAAAGGTACCGAATATAAAAGCCAGCAAGCCTAAAAATACTATTTTAAGCGTAGTGAGCTTCAAGAAAACTTCAGCCGAAGTGGTTGCACCGACAGATACGCCCAAAAGTATAACAACTATGTACATAAGGGCATTTGCGGATGTTTCGGTAAGCTGCTTTACAACACCGCTTTCCTTAAACAGGTTTCCAAGCATAAGCATACCTACAAGAGGAGCGGTTGACGGCAAAATAAGACAGACCACTATGGTTACAACTATAGGAAACAGTATCTTTTCAAGCTTTGAAACAGGTCTGAGCTGTTCCATTTTAATTTGTCTTTCCTTTTCCGTCGTAAACAGCTTCATTATAGGCGGCTGAATTATAGGTACCAAAGCCATGTACGAGTATGCCGCAACCGCTATAGGTCCCATAAACTCACTTTGACCGAGTTTCCCTGCAAGGAATATGGAGGTCGGCCCGTCGGCTCCTCCTATTATGGATATGGCTGCCGCAGCCTTGTCTCCGAAGCCGAGGAAGATAGCCATAAAATATGCTACATATATGCCGAACTGCGCCGCCGCTCCCAGAAGGAAGCTTTTAGGATTTGCAATCAGGGGACCGAAGTCGGTCTGCGCTCCTACACCCATAAATATGAGTGAAGGGAATATGCTCCACTCATCAAGTAAGAAGAAATAATGTAAAAGTCCGCCCACTCCGTTACTTGTTTCCTCAGGTCTTGCCATAATCTGGGGATATATATTTACAAGAAGCATTCCGAAGGATATAGGTATCAAAAGCAAGGGTTCAAAACCCTTTTTTATGGCAAGATACAAAAATACACAGGCTATACCTATCATCAGAATATTTCCGCCGCTTATGTCAAAAAAAGCTGTCTGGTGAATCAAATTATCCAAGGTTGTAATAATATAATTCATTTTAAATCCTTTCTCCGTCGTTTTTTTATTTAAAACGACTAGTTTAATGTGGCGAGAATTTGTGAAATTTCCACGCTGTCACCCACGGATACATCTACGCTTGCAACAACAGCATCACCGGGAGCCACTATTTCATTTTCCATTTTCATAGCCTCAAGTATGAGTAAAACTTCACCTTTTTTTACGCTTGCCCCCACTTTTGTTTTTATATCGAGTATCTTTCCCGCCATAGGTGCTTCCACCTTTATGTTTCCGCCTCCAGATGCTATTTTTGTCTCGCTTTGTGACAGCTTAGGCATCGGAGAGCTTACGCTTTCCTGCTTTAAGGAGCTTATACTGCCGTTCTCCTCAACACTGACATTATATATATTACCGTTAACCGTAACCGTATAATTTTTCATTTTTGCTTCCTCCTAAAAATTCTTTTTTCTATTTTTTCTTTTCAGACTTCTGACTATAAGCCCGTCATCACCTTTAACCTCATCAGCCTGCTCCTCATATGCGGCTATTGCGGCGGTGATCACGGCAACAAGCTCCTCATCCTTCATCAAATCATTTTGACTTACCGTTACTTCCTCCGGAGTCTCCTTAATCGGATAAGTTTTTGCGAATCTCTTTTCTATTATACTTATGTACTTAAACAAACTGATGAGCATAATAATGAATATCAATATCACAAACACCGTTCCCATACCTATGAACGTGTTGAGTCCCGCTTTAGAAAGCTTTTCGGAAATACTGTATTCGGGGTTCAGTGAAATAAGCTTTATATTGCTTAGCTCCTTGTTGTAGCTTATTTTTAAATTTGCTTTTCTTTCAGTTCCCGTAACCTCAATACTGAAGGTATAAGAGTCTTCATCCTCCGTAATAACAGCCGTATCCATAGAACTTGTCTTTAAATCTCCGATTTCTTTTCTGCTCATCTTAAAATTATTCAGTGAATCGGCTAACTGCTTTTCACCGCTCTTATTTGCGGAATCAATGTTTTTATCAAATTGCTCATCATCCAAAGCAAAAAGATTTTCGGAAAGCTGCTCGGAAATATTTGTGATTTTTTGTTTCAACTCATCGGAAAGCTGTGTTCCCGCTTGTCCCGTTTCTTTTTCATTTCCCGCTTTTACGCATGCCGATACAAACACAAGCAAACACAGGCTTAACAGAAGCCACGCCGTTTTTTTGAGTATTTTTTTCATAGCACTACCTCTCTAAACCGTACCATGCTTTTTTGCCGGTCTGTCCTCTTGCTTGGTAAAAAGCATTTCAAAAGCCGCTATAACCCTTTTTCTTGTCTGCTCAGGCTCTATAATGTCATCTACATAACCTCTTCTTGCGGCTGCCAAAGCACTTCCCTGAAGCTCTTCATAAGCTGCTTTTTTCTCTTTCAAAAGTGCCGGACTGTCGCTCGACTCTTCCAGCTCCTTTGCATACATTATCTTTACCGCACTTTCGGCATCCATCATACCTATACTTGCATTCGGATAAGCATAAACTATATCCGCTCCTATAGACTTTGAATTCATTATAAGATATGCGCTTCCGTAGGCTTTTCCGACAACTATGCTTACTTTAGGAACACTTGCATTTGCAAATGCGTAGGTAAGAGCTGCCGCCGACTTAATCATATGCTTTTCTGTACACTTTTTAGCGTTATAGCCCTCTACATTGACAAGGCTCAATATAGGAATATTAAAGGCATCGCAGAAGGTAACGAAATTTTTCGCCTTATCTACCGACTTTTTGTTAAGCTTCGCCTCAAAGCTTTCGCTAACCTCACCCGCTTCATTTAAAATTTCACTTCTGTTTGCGACACAACCCACGGTATTTCCGTTCAGCCTTATAAAGCCTGTGAGCATTTCCCTCGCATAACCCTTTTTAAGCTCATAAAAATAGTTGTCATCCGAAATGCTTTTAAGCAAAAGAAGCGTATCCTTTGTATAAGCCTTTGCCTCCGGTACAAGTCTGTTGAGGTCGTCATCGCACTCCCCGTAAGACATATTATCTTCATTACTTGACGGTAAAATACTTATAAGCTCTCTCAACTTAGCCGTCGCCTCTTCTTCACTGCCCCAAAAATCTGCGGCTCCGCTTTCGCTTGAATGAAATTTCACGCAGGATGTATCGCATTTGCTTTCATAATTTCCCTGCAAAGCATTAGGTGAATTGACAAAAACCTTGGCATTTTCAGCCATAAATACGAAATCATCCATTCCGAGACTTACAGCCATTCCTCCACCCGCATAGCCGAAAACGAGCTTAAATTGAGGTATGACTCCGCTTGCCGTTGCCTGCGCCAGATAAAGCTTTCCGAACGCATCAAGGGCATCCGTCGCTTCCTGAAGTCTAAGTCCCGCACAGTCAATAAGACCTATTACGGGTGCTCCCATTTTCATAGCCTGAGAATATATGTTTACTATCTTTTTTGCATGCATTTCTCCCATGGAGCCGCCTAAAACCTCGGCATCCTGACTATATACATACACCAAATTTCCGTCAATACTTCCATATCCGGTAATGACACCGTCCGCCGGCGTATCTATTGAATTCATATTAAAATCCGTATTGCGCGCTCTTATATATGATCCTATTTCTACAAAGCTTCCGGCATCCAAAAGCCTTTTAATCCGTTCTGTGGCATTAGACATATTTGCCTGATCCATATTGCTAACCTCCGTATATTATATAAATCTTCTCTTTCAATTATTATGAAAAACAAAAGAAATCACGTCCATTGTATAACAAGTCGTTATTTTTTTCAATCATGTAAGACAAAAAATCGTTATTTTTTTATCTAAGTTTTTGCAGATTAAAAAACTGCCAAAATACAAATATACTCCTGTATTTTGGCAGTCCGAAACAAACTTATTAATTATTTATCAGCTTATCTTCTTCATTATTCCAGCTGTAGAGCTTACGAATTTCTTCTCCTACCTTTTCCGAAGGATGCTCAGTCGCAAGCTTTCTCATTGCTTTAAAATGTACCTGTTTTCCCGCATCCGACATATCAAGTAAAAAGTCTTTTGCAAAAGTACCGTCTTGGATATTTGAAAGAATCTTTTTCATGGCTTTTTTGGTATCTTCCGTAATTATCTTAGGTCCTGTTATATAATCGCCGTATTCAGCCGTATTTGATATGGAATATCTCATTCCTGCAAAGCCCGACTGATAAATAAGGTCTACAATAAGCTTCATCTCATGTATACACTCAAAATATGCATTTCTCGGATCATAACCCGCTTCAACCAAGGTCTCGTAGCCCGCCTGCATAAGCGCACAAACACCGCCGCACAAAACAGCCTGCTCACCGAAAAGGTCGGTTTCCGTTTCGGTTCTGAAGTCGGTTTCAAGAACTCCGGCTCTTGCTCCTCCTATAGCCGCAGCGTATGCCAATGCAATTTCAAGAGCTTTTCCGCTCGCATCCTGCTCAACCGCTACAAGACAAGGTACTCCCTTACCTTCAAGGTACTCACTTCTTACAGTATGACCCGGACCCTTAGGAGCTATCATGGTAACATCAACATTCTCAGGAGCTGTAATGCAACCGAAATGAACATTGAATCCGTGGGCAAACATAAGCATCTTACCCTCAGCTAAATTAGGCTCTATGCTCTCCTTGTAAAGCTTAGCCTGAAGCTCGTCATTTATAAGAATCATGATAATGTCGGCACGCTTTGTCGCCTCTGCCGCGGTATACACCTCAAAGCCCGCTTTCTTTGCCTTTTCCCATGATTTACTGCCTTCATACAAACCTATAATAACCTTACAGCCGCTATCCTTTGCATTGAGTGCATGAGCGTGCCCTTGGCTTCCGTAACCGATAACGGCTATCGTTTTACCTTCGAGATTTGCTAAGTTGCAGTCCTCCTGATAATAAATTCTTGACATATTTTTGCCTCCTTATAATACTATTTCAAATATGTAATATTTTCACAGCCCCTTGACAAGCCTGTAAGTCCCGTTCTTGCCAGCTCCAATATTTCGTAATCCTCCAAAAGGCTTATAATAGCCTCCAGCTTATCCTTGTCTCCCGTCATCATTACGGTGAGACTTTCCTTCGACACATCGACTATGGTGGCTCTGAAAATTTCGGCAACCGCACTGATAGCCTGTCTCTGGCTTGCATTTGCCTTTACCTTAACCATCATGAGCTCTCTGTATACGCTCTGACCTTTTTTTAGAATCTTTATATCCCTAACATCTTCAAGCTTCCTTAACTGATGCTCTATTTGTATAAGGGTTTCTTCATCACCGTCCGAAACGACGGTCATTCTTGAATACTTGGGATTAAAGGTTTCCCCTACAGTCAAAGACTCTATATTATATCCTCTTCTGGAAAATAAACCGGCAACGCGGCTCAAAACACCGGCTGTATTGTCTACCAACAAAGAGAGTACTATTCTCATAATTTTTCCTCCTACCAACAATAGCTCTTAACAATGCTTCGTATAATATTAACAAGTCATTATATAAATGTCAACTATCCATAATTTATGGCGGCTATAAGCTTTTGCTATCTAAAACCTTGTTTCTTTACGCTTTTGATAGCCTATTCTTTCCCGTCCGTATCTTACCTGTACCGTACCGCACTCGGTAAAGCCGAGCTTTTTGAGTAAACCCCTCATAGGCTTGTTATTCTCATGGGTGTCTATACGTAAGTTTCCGCAGGCATTATAGGCATAGTCTATGCAATATGCCCCTATCCCGTTTGTTCCTCTTTTCGTCGCTATTCTGTGAAGTACACCGTAAGGACTGTCATCCAACCATGCACCGTCGATTACCGCATAATCCGGGTCATCCGCAAACTCATAAGAAAATACAGCCAAAATTTCTCCGCCGTCATCGCATACATACAATCTATTTTTTTGCATATCTTCTTCAACATCTTCAAGTGCGGGATAGTTGTCATTCCACTGTCCCCCGTTTCCGTTTTCCTTCATGAACCGCCTTGCCGCCTCATACAAAGAAAGTATTGTATTTATATCTTCTTTATTAGCAAGTCTTATATCCATATAAATAAGCTCCTCCACGAAAAAAGGGCAGTAAAAGCTAAGTCTCATACTGCCCTTTGTAAACTAAATTTACTTGTAATTAACTATATCTCCGAACTCCGCCTTTAAGCTTGCACCGCCTACAAGACCTCCGTCTATATCCGCCTGAGCAAAAAGCTGTGCCGCATTCTTCGCATTTACGGAACCGCCGTACTGAACACGTATAGCCTCGGCAGTAGCCTCATCATAAATTTCAGCTATACATTTTCTTACCGCTGCACAAACCTCCTGTGCCTGCTCAACCGTAGCCGTAACTCCGGTACCTATAGCCCAAATAGGCTCATAAGCTATAACCGCCGTTTTAGCCTGTGACGCACTTACGTTTTGGAAAGCAATCTTAATCTGCTGACGTATAAAGTCTATTGTTATGCCCTGCTCTCTTTGCTTAAGAGTCTCACCGCAACATACTATAGGTGTTATACCGAATTCAAATGCCTTAAGAACCTTCTTGTTAACAGTTTCATCAGTTTCCGCAAAGTATTCTCTTCTCTCCGAATGTCCTATTATAACATACTCTATGCCTACATCCTTTAACATTGCCGGAGAAATCTCACCCGTGTAAGCTCCGGAATTCTCAAAGTACATATTTTCGGCACCTATTTTTATATTTGTTCCCTTTGTCGCTTCAAGCGCAGGGATAATATCTATAGCCGGAACACAGAAAATAACATCAACCTCATTGTTAGCGACAAGCGGCTTTAACTCTCCGATAAGCTTTACAGCCTCCGAAGGAGTCATATTCATCTTCCAGTTTCCCGCAATAATTTTTCTTCTTGACATAATCTTTTCCCTTCTTTATTTGTTATCTGCCGCAGCAACTCCCGGAAGCTCTTTACCTTCAAGGAATTCAAGGCTTGCACCGCCACCTGTTGAAATGTGGCTCATCTTATCCGCAAATCCGAGTCTCTTAACAGCATTTACCGAATCTCCTCCGCCTATAACGGTGGTTGCTCCCTCCAAGCCTGCTACAGCCGCACAAATTTCCAAAGTTCCCTTTGCGAAATTCTCAAACTCGAATACTCCCATAGGTCCGTTCCATACAACGGTTTTTGCACCCTTTAAAGCCTCTTTGTAAAGCTCTATTGTTTTAGGTCCTATGTCAAAGCCTGAAAATCCGGCATCTATAACATCTACAACCTTACGCTCCGTATCGTTTGCGAACTCCTTACCCTCTACATGGTCTACAGGCAACAAAAGCTTAACACCTTTATCTTTAGCCTTTTTGATCATTTCAAGAGCATAATCGAGCTTGTCTTCTTCACATAAGGAATTACCTATCTCCTGCCCCTGTGCCTTTGCAAAAGTATAAGCCATACCTCCGCCTATGATAAGTGTATCGACCTTATCAAGGAGGTTGTTGATAACGTTAATCTTGTCCGAAACCTTTGCTCCGCCCAAAATAGCAACAAACGGTCTTACAGGGTTTTCAACGGCGTCTCCGAGGAACTTGATTTCCTTTTCCATAAGATAGCCTACAACATTTTCTTTACAATACTTTGTAACTCCGACATTTGAACAGTGTGCTCTGTGTGCGGTACCGAAAGCATCATTTACAAATATACCGTCATCGCATAAAGCCGCAAGCTCCTTTGCATAAGCTTCCGCATTGTCTTCTTTACCGTACTTTGTCTCCTCAACTCTGTATCTTGTATTCTCAAGAAGTAAAACTTCACCGTCTTTTAATTCTTTTGCAAGCTTTGCGGTCTCTTCTCCCGTAACCTTTGCATCCGAAACAAACTTAACCTCTGTTCCGAGTCTCTCGGAAAGTGCCGGAGCAACAGGAGCAAGGCTGAGCTCCTTAAGCGGCTCTCCCTTAGGTTTGCCCAAATGTGAGCAGAGAATAACTCTTGCACCGCCGTCAAGCAGCTTCTTAATTGTAGGTAAAGCACCGTCTATACGATTATAGTTTTGAATAACTCCGTCTTTAAGAGGAACGTTAAAATCACAACGAACCAAGACCTTTTTCCCTTTAAGATCCTTTAAATCATCAACCGTTTTCTTGTTTAACATATTTTCTCCTTTTCAAGTAAAACTCTTTATATACAAAAGAAGACCCGGTCCTAAGACCGGACCTTCCTGTCCATCTGATATGCTTATTATGCCAATTCAGCGAAGTATTTGATTGTTCTTACCATCTGTGATGTATATGAATTCTCATTGTCATACCATGAAACAACCTGTACCTGATATAAATCGTCAGCTATTTGTGAAACCATAGTCTGAGTAGCATCAAATAAAGAACCGTATCTCATTCCTATAACGTCTGATGATACAATCTCATCCTCTGTATATCCGAATGAATCTGAAGAAGCCGCCTTCATAGCCGCATTAATCTCGTCCTTTGTAAGTCCCGCCTTCTTGACAACTGCCGTCAAGATTGTTGTTGAACCTGTAGGAACAGGAACTCTCTGTGCGGAACCGATTAACTTTCCGTTCAACTCAGGGATAACAAGACCGATAGCCTTAGCCGCACCTGTAGAGTTAGGAACGATATTTGCCGCACCTGCTCTTGCTCTTCTTAAGTCACCCTTTCTGTGAGGACCGTCAAGAATCATCTGGTCTCCCGTGTAAGCGTGGATGGTGCTCATTATACCTGACTGGATAGGAGCCAACTTGTTAAGTGCATTTGCCATAGGAGCAAGACAGTTTGTTGTACAGGAAGCCGCTGAAATAATCGTATCATCCTTTGAAAGTGTCTTTTCGTTTACACTGTAAACAACTGTAGGAAGATCATTTCCTGCCGGAGCCGAAATAACAACCTTCTTTGCACCTGCATCTATATGTGCCTGTGATTTAGCCTTTGATACATAGAAACCTGTACACTCCAGAACTACATCAACACCGATTGCACCCCAAGGCAACTTTGAAGCATCCGCTTCCTTATAGATTGTAATCTTCTTGCCGTCTACAACTATATGGTCCTCTCCTGCCTCAACTGTGTGCTTTCCTTCACCGATATATCCGCAGAAACCGCCCTGTGCAGTATCATACTTCAATAAGTTTGCAAGCATCTTAGGATCTGTTAAGTCGTTGATTGCCACAACCTCATATCCCTCTGCCTCGAACATTTGTCTGAATGCTAAACGACCGATACGGCCAAATCCATTAATTGCAACTTTAACTGACATCTTATTCCTCCTCAATATTATATATATGCTTGTTAAAATCTAATCAACCTAGTATATTCTATAGTAAATTCCTAAAAAAATCAAGAGATTTTAAAAAATTTAATTCTTTGCCGAAGGTATGAAAACTTGAGATGGAAGTTTGACAAATTTCTCCAACCCAAAATCTCGGAACTTTCTTTAAAAAGGCTCTAAAATCATGATTAAAAGCGGGTTCAGAGCTTCCTTTGAGATTGAATTTTTGGGTATTTATTTTCTATACATTATCCTGAATTATTCATGACACAATATTTAAATTAAGTACCGTGCTATAAATCTTCAAACTTAATCCATGACGCTATAACTGACATAATAAATCTAAAAATGGGCAGACTTCCCATAGGTAGGGTTTACAGTAGTTATCAAGCTGTCAAGGTTCATTATTAGTTGTTATTCAAGCTGTATACGTAGATTGCTGATATTGGATAGGGTCTCATAGAACTCATCTTAAATATGTTATAAGCAAGTGCATGTATTTGAAGCCCGTTTGCATTTACAATTCTTGTATGACTGCTGACAGAAACAAAGTCAAAACCTGTTTTACCTTCCTTTATGAAGTTTTCCATCAAGCCTCTTTTGCAATAGAACTTGATAAAATATCCAGGGGATGACTCCATGTTTGTAACAATGAATGTATACATATAAGTCATTTGGGTTTCAGGTTTTTCAACTTTACAAACAACACGTCTTTCATAATGCCAAGGACCTGCCTGATACATGAACTCACCATAAGCCACAGCATAATCTACTTTGTTGTTTTTTGTGATTTCATCAAATTCATCTACAAGATATGATGCCTTATCACGAAGTATAGCATTTTCTTTCAAACGAATTACATAGCCGGTACCGTTTTCTTCACACTGTTTATATAAACTCGGTTTTGCAAAGCCGCTATCTCCAAGAAGGAGAAGTTTAATTTCCGGAAAATCTTCAAGATATTCATCAAGTATAGGCTGAAGAAATTCCACAACACCTGTGCTTGAATACTGAGTTCCATCGCGAAGCTGAATTTTAATCAAATCTCCTGTAAGTCCATCATAGCAAACAAGTGGATGGTAACCGTTACTTTAATAGTGGAAGTTAAATGCTCTACCTTCCTGTTTGCCATAGGCATTAAGAAGTGTTGAGTCCAAATCTAAAATGATAGCTTCAGGCATCTGAATGCTATAAACTTTCTTTTGAAGGATTTAGTTTATAGAAAGGAACTGTTTCAGAGAATCCCTATCCATTCGATTATGAAATCTTGAAATGGTCGGTTGTGATTAAAGTGCCTTCATTTAGCACTGCTTTAAACACAGGATCATTTGTAAGTTCATCTGAAGAATCATCTTCAAAATAGCCTGCAATAATCATATATATCATCTGAAGAAGGTTTTCTTTATCAGTGTGATAACGGAATAATGCAGAATCATTGGTCTTAAATGATTGACTGAAAAGTTTATCAATGCCAAGTTTACTTACGAATTCTTTTATAAGAAGTAAGCCTGCATCGGAGGATAAATCGCCTCCATCGAAATTAATTTTAATTTTTCTATTGCTTTCAAGTGATAAGGTGTTTACAATACTCATAAAAGGCTCCTTTGTGTAATTTTGTTAAGTTTTAGCACCTTAATTTTACCACAAATGGACGCTCTTTTTTTCTTCACTTAATAAGTGAAAGCAATATTTTGTTAAAATACAGTAATTATATGGCTTTCAGCCACTTTTGCGGCTTTGTCATGAATAATCTAGGTTAAGTCATTATTTGTATCTTCTTGTCTGCCTGTAATTTCTCTTTCAAATGCTTCAAACACTCCACCTTTCCTTATTTCCCTCTGAGTTTCTGCACTTTTTTTGAGTTTACTTATTCTTTGATTGAGTAACTTTTCTCTGCTTTGTTCCTTCTCAATTTTGTTGTTTTCCTTTTCTAATTGTTCAATCGCTTTATCTAATTCTTTCATTTCCATTCCTCTATTTTATATTTTGGCATTGAAAAAGGCTAAATATCTTCTTCAGATAAATAGCCTTGAATTTTATTCACATAGATATGTGTTGTTATATTTATTTTTATAAAAATTTTTACATTAAAATCATCTTATCACACGATTGAGATACTCTATCATCATGAGTTGCAACAATAGCTGATACTCCATCGCCGGCTATTCCTCAAGCCACGATTATATTCTTCATATTTTTGTCCTTTAATTTCCTTATGGAAATTCAGACACAATTTCAAAAATTTTCCTTACATAATAAAACGCTCACCTATATCATCTATCACTTTGCTATTTTACTATATAAAAGAATCCTATAATACAAACGGCACACACAGATAAAACACTCAACCCCATCTTATAGCGTTTTTCTATATCCAACAGACTAATATAACCCAACCAACTCGCAATTTGCACAATCAATATCACAATAATCCAGATTTTATCTAATTCAATCTTCCCATTAGATATCAACCCTATCAAGATAGTCGCAAGCAGAAATATTATTCCTAATATTTTATCCATGTATCCCCCTAATAACAACTAACTGAAACTATTGATTTTGATATATCTAAATCAAAAACCGCATACATACTCATTCCTAAAGCAATAGCTATTTCATTGGCTACTTTTAATGACGGTGTTTCTTCGCCTAATTCAATTAAACTGATGTATTGCCTTGTAATGCTTATATTTTTGACAAGTTTTGCTTGTGTAATCTTTTTCATTTTTCTAACTTCTCTAATTCTATTTCTCATTTTGTTAGTCACTCCTAACTTTATTTGCATTATATATCACTTTAAATGGTTCGGCAAGTATTCATCGCAAAATTTATTTTTAATTTTTTGTCAGTGAAGTGAAAAGTTTATTTCCACTGTGAGGGGCTCAAAATGGATTTTAGTCTTACACATATTTCCACTTCCCAAAATATTGCGTTTAGTATTACACTTTACTTATCCTGACAGCCTAAGAAAGGCAGGTATTATATGAGTGTATCTAACTAATTTAAACATTTAACTCTTAATGAAAGAAGAATTATCCTTAAGGGTATTACATCAGGTGCTACTAAAACAGCCATTATTCAAACTTTAGGTAAAGAGATCAAACTACACCGTATTCTTTCTCATAAGTCTAAATTACCCTTAGAATGCAGCAATTATAGAAAATGTCCTTTTGACAGGCATTGTACTCCTGACTGTTACGGATATTTACCTTTTCACTGCTCAAGGTGTGATCGCTCTCCCGGTGCTTGTAACGGTTGTTCTAATTGGTCTCACTGTCGTTTTAATAAGTACCAATACAAACCTGAAATTGCTCAAGCTGATTATGTAAGCCTTCTTGTGGATTCTCGCCAAGGAGTCATCTTACTTCTTCACAGGCTAAAAAAATGGCGGATATCATTAAGCCTTTGCTTTTGCAAGGACTTTCTCCATACCGTATAGTTACCAATCATCCTGAACTCGGTATTTCTGAAAAAACCTTATACAACTATATAGAAAACGGTATTTTTCATGAAGTTGCAGGTATTACGCTTATGGATCTTCGAAGAAAGGTCTCAAGAAAACTACCTAAGAAAAAATCCGTAACCTACAAAAAAAAGGTAGACAGAAAATATCTCAACGGAAGAACTTATAAAGATTATAAGGAATATATCAAAGATAATCCTGATGTATTCGTAACGCAAATGGATACGGTATATAATGATGCTTCCTCCGGTCCCTTTTTACAAACATTTAAGTTTATTAACTCCGGAGTCCTTTTTGCTATATATCATGAACAAAAAACCGCTTTATCCATGAAGCCGGGAATTGATTTCTTTGAACAACAAATTTTGGGAAGTGAAGTTTTCAAAAAATATTGCCATGTACTGCTTACTGACAGAGGAAGTGAATTCACGGATGCTGACGGAATGGAGTTTGACAGTACAGGACTTAGAAGAACGCGTGTTTTTTACTGTGACCCCATGCAATCCGGTCAAAAAGGTACTCTTGAAAACAAACATGTCGAATTAAGATACATACTTCCAAAGGGTACTGATTTGCACACGCTTGGACTAAACGGGCAGGATGAGTTGAATCTTGCACTAAGTCATGTCAACTCCTCTCCGGTAAAAAAGCTTAGCGGAAAAAGTCCTTTGGATTTAGCCGACTTTATTTTTCATGATTTATATGAACAAATAGATTCATTCGGTATCCATAAAATTGAAAAGGATAAGGTTATTCTCAAACCTTACCTTCTCAAAAAATAAAATCATACAGGTGGCTGTCAGTAGGCATAATAATCTATATTCTACAAGTGGAATTTAATCTTGCACTTAAAAAAACAGCATTAAATTCCGCTTGATTGTCATGCAAAAAAATATTGCATAATATATCCTGATTTCTACCTGTTGACTATAGTGTAACACTAATTTCAACTTTTACAACCCAAAAAAGTGGTATTTACTCATTTTTGTAAGAGTAAATGCCACTTTTCAATAAGACTTTTTCACAGTGGAAATAAACTTTTCACTTCACTAATTTCCGTATTTTTATAAATCTGCATACCCTATAAAGTTAAAGTAAACATCAACTTGCTATTTTCTGTCTTTTCCCTTTCTTCCCCCTGTGGCTTCATGGACTACTACTTTTTATATATACTCGTTTATCATTGGTACTGTCAATTCCTCAATGTTGGTGTATTTCTCTATCATTTTTAAGAATTTATCGGTATCAATTTTTCTCTGATGATAGCTTTCTATTTCTTATTCAAAATACTGTATCTATTTTTCTAAATCTTGCTGTTCCGTATCATAGATATTAAATAATCTGTCAAAGTGTTTTTCGGGAATTTTCCCAAGTGCATGGTCTTCATATAGCTTTGTAATGAGGGTTGTCAGTTCTCCATTTCTTGATAACAGTTTTTCTGGTTTTTACTGTTAAGCTTCAAAATGCTGCTTTAGAGAATATTTCCCAAAAATTCGTATAGTTAATATTTATTATAGATTTAATCCGTAGATTAAATCTATTTGTCTTTTAGAAGCCCCTTCTTGCCCGCATACGTACTTTTAATCTCTCAAGGGGGGCTGTGTTTATTTGTGCCAAGGCTTAAAGAAGTATTTTGCTAAATATTCTCAAATATCTTTTTTTGATACTTTCTTTTGATAATTATATACAAAACCCATTCTACAAGCAAATATATACCGCTACATGCAACAGCCAAATTTGTATACGATGTCAGGCTTATTCTGTTGATAAAAGCGATGATGATCCATGATATTACAAGAGCCGTCATAAAAGGAACTACAAATACCCATCTTAAGGTGCTTGCCAAAATGTCCTTTAATTCCTCTTTACTCAGTCCTATTTTCATCATTATGCCATACTTCCTGCTTTCCTCTTCAACCGAAGAATACAGTCGGGAATATATAATGCTTGCCACTCCGATTAAGAATGATATGCATAAAATACTTCCTACATAAGAAACCAGTTTTCTTGTTAAATCTTCGATTTCATAGTAGTAACTATAGGACATCAAAGTCTCTTTTCCCGGCTCAAAGCCTATGGCTTTTTGCAGATTATCGAGGTCTTTTACCTTACCCGGCTTAAATTCCTTTTGTTCAAAAGCATATATACTGTCCTCTGTCAGGTCTTTGGATATCTCCTCGTATTTTTTGTCGGAAATAAGGGTAACACTTGTAAAGTAACCGGACATGGCTATTATTCTCTTATCTTTTCCTTTTTCTCTTTTGACACCGTATTCGGCAAGCTTCTTGGCAGTTTTAGAGGATAAAACAGGCTCTTCCTTTCCGTCCGACCCGATGAGAAAATACTCATCATCAAAAAGCTCAACCCTGTCTCTTTTTAATAAATCGGCTACGGCATTGTACATGCCGGCGGATAAAATGATATGCCTTGTCGTACGGGCATCACTTTTAAATATAGCGTAGGATACGGTAAGCTCTTCATATCCATCCGTTTTATCCAGCTCGCTTTTTATCAACTTCGCCTTTTTACCACCCTCCTCTTTGTTTTCCCAGTTTGCATACATATAGGAATAGGGCATTATCTTTTTTGTATCCGAAACAACGTTTAAGGGGGCACCCACAATGTATACAAAGGATGTGAGACTTATGCAAAATAAGATCATGGCTCCCGTCATAGTTTTGATATTGGTATTTATCCTATACTTAAAATTACTTATTTTGATCAGATTGTTTTTCTTATAAATATTTCCGCTTTTTTCCATAACAAAGTGATAAATATTGAAAATAAGATTGAACACAAAGTAGGAAACGCTGATGCAGGCAAGTATCTCAAGTACGTAAACAAAGCCAAAAAACTCCTCCTTAAGGTGAAAATAAATTGTAGGCGGTAAAATAAGCGCAAGTACCGCAAACGAAAGCAAAAAATGATTTTTTTCAGCGACTTCTTCCTTCTTTAAAAGATCTATTATTTTCTTCTTCCTGAGAATTACCGGAGCAAGTAAGGATACAGCCAAAAACAAGCCTCCCATCAGAAAAATTGTAAGTATCAGAGCCATAAAAGGAAAATAAAAATACAGGTTCAGATCCTCTATCATAGCCTGAGCGACCATCAAAAAAAGTTTTGAAAAAAACAGTCCCGTTATTATTCCCGTAAATAATGCAAATATCGAAATTATCATATTTTCAAGAAAAATAAGTTTGGTAAATTGCCCCTTGTCGGCACCTATGATATTCATAATCGCAAACTGCTTACTTCTGTTTCTTAAAAAGTTTCCCACCGAATACAAAATCAGGATAAATGAGAATACCATAGACACTATGCTTGCCATAAATAATATAATTCCAATCGTACTGCCCGAATCCACAATTTTTAATGCCGGATGCATAGCCAGAGTCGAAAACAGGAAAAAAATCAAAACCGAAAATACACAGCTTAAAAAATGATACAAATATGTTTTAAAGTCTCTCCTTATATTGTTATACGCAAAATTAAACAGTGTCAATTTCATCACCTCCCAGCATGCTCATAGTGTTGAGTATTTCTTTTCTGTATGTTTTTTCATCATTTCTGTTAATGATTTCCTGATAAATATTGCCGTCCTTTATAATATATGTCTTATCGCAGTAAGCGGCGATGTTAGGGTCATGAGTTACCATGATAATCGTCACCTTCATAGACTCATTAAGCTTTTTGAAAAGCTTCATCACATCTTTTGCCGCCTTGGAATCCAAATTTCCGGTAGGCTCGTCCGCAAGCAAGATTGAAGGTCCGTTTATTACCGCTCTCGCTATCGCAACTCTTTGAGCCTGCCCGCCCGAAATTTCATAGGTTCTTTTTCCGAGCAGATTGGAAATCCCCAGAAAAGAGCTGATTTCTATAAGCTTTTTACTCATTTCGTCAAGAGGTACCTTATCCAGTGTAAGCGGCAGCATAATATTTTCGCCTACAGTCAGAGTATTTATCAAATTGAACTGCTGAAACACGAAACCTAGCTCCTTCCTCCTGAAAGTTGAAAGCCCCGCATCATTCATCTTGTAAGGGTTCTTCCCCGCAATCATAACCGAGCCGCCCGTAGGCTTGTCTATGGTTGATATTGTATTTAAGAAGGTGCTTTTTCCGCTTCCGCTCGGTCCCATTATAGCTACGAACTCACCCTCCTGAACTTCCATATTGATGTTATTTAAAGCCTTGAAAGATACTTTTCCTTTATATACCTTTTCAAGATTTGTAACCTTTAATATCATACTGTACTCCTTTTTTTGTAATACCGATTATTTTTTTATTCTTGTATATTGTAGCAAGTAAAGGTTAAAACAAAAATCCGCCAACATTACATAAACTTACATTTTTGTAATGTTGACGGATTCTTATTTTAAAATATAATTGTCATCCTTGTTCCCTTGGCTACAACAGATTCCGTTTCCAGCTCATGTCCCAGATATTCAATGACTCTTTTTACAATATACAAGCCTATTCCGCTCGAATCGGCATTGTTTCTTCCGTTTTTTCCTATATAAAACAGCTCAAAAATACTCTTTAGGTCCGCCTCTTCTATACCTATGCCTTCATCGACAACGGATAAGCTTACCTTATCCGCTTCTCTTTTTGCCCTTACAGTGACCGTTTTCCCGGCACTGCTGTATTTTATGGCATTTGTAAGAAGCTGATGAATAACAAGCTTCAACCATTTTGAATCGGAGTATACGTACATATCCTCATCAACATCAAGCCTCGGGTAGATTTGAGAAGCGATAAAGTAATCCTTCAAGGCATTGATACTGTCCTTACATACCCCTTTAAGAAATACTTTTTCGGATACAAAATCATTCTTAAACTCTTCAAGTCTGTAAACATCAAGCATCTGATTCAAGTTGTACTCTATAGCATCAATATTTCTTTGTATTTTCCTGTAATCTTCTTCTTTATGATTTTCGGAAATAAGCTTAAGCACGGACAAAGGTGTTTTCATCTGATGCACAAACCTGTATATCAGAACCTTTTGCAGCTTTTTATCCTGCTCCCGTTCTATCCTGCTTTTGCTCTCGCTGTTTACCATTTCCTCAATCATCAGATTGTAGCTTTCCTCAAATGCGCTTCTGGGCTCATCAAGGAGGTAATCGTTTAAGGACTCGCTTTTAAGAAAAAACTTACCGTACACTCTTCCCGTTTTGTAAAATCTGATTAAAAGAAACAATAATAACAGGAAAAATACCAGAAAACCGAAGTAAAAAATCTCCTGAAACCAAACTCCTTTAATATAAAACAGGATACCGAAGAAAAGCACCTGTGTAAAAAGGCTTGTCAAAAACAGGGAAAGATTGTCCGAGATAAACAACTTGAGTTTTTCTTTATCCTTCATATTCCACCTTGTAACCCATGCCTCTTACGGTTATTACCCTTAATCCGGAGCCTAAGTCTTTGAGTTTTTTTCTTACCCTGCTTATAGTAACGTTCAGAGTATTTTCCTCCACAAACATATCGCTGTCCCAGATTTCCGAGAGTATTTTTTCTCTGCTTACTATATTAGGATAACTTTCAAACAAAATTCCTATGAGTATAGCCTCATTTTTCGGCAGATCTATCTGTTCGTTCCTGCACTTAAGCGTAAATCTCTGCTTATTAAAGGCACAGTCTCCCAGTTCAAGTCCCGTTTCGTTGCTTGCATATTCGCCGTAAGCTCTCCTTAGCTGAGAATTGATCTTTGCAAGCAGGAGTTCATGAGAAAAGGGCTTTGTAACATAGTCGTCTCCTCCGCTCATGATGGCTCTTACCTGCTCATAATCCTCGGTTCTTGCGGACATAAATATGATGGGAACCTTGCTTATTTTTCTGATTTCATTACACCAGTAGAATCCGTCGTAATAAGGAATATTGACGTCAAGTAAAATCAGGTTCGGACTTTCTTGTTCAATAAACTTATCTATATTTTTAAAATCTTCACAAACAAGAACCTCGAAATCATATCTTACAAGATGTTCCTTTACAACGGCAGCCAAATCCGAGTCGTCTTCTATCATACATATTTTAAATGTCATAAATCCCTACATTTCTTTTGTTACATACTCCGCAAGGTTGGTCGCATGGTCGGATACTCTCTCGAGGTTTGATATAATGTCAAGGAAAATGATTCCGCCTTCCGGATTGCATTTTCCCTGTACCAGTCTTTCAATGTGCTTTTCTCTAAGCTCATCCTCCAAAAAGTCAACCTCTATCTCAAGTCTGTTTACTTCCTGAACAATAGACATATCTCCCGTACGTCTTGCTTCCAGAGAGTTGTCAAAAGCCAGTATAGCCGCATCCGCTATCTGTTTTAAATCTTTTTTTGCGGTTTCACTGAAGTTAACCTTCCTGTCTATAAGTGACAAGGCATTTTCGGCAATATTGTCGGCATGGTCTCCCACTCTTTCTATATCGCTTACCGAATAATAAAGATTTCCCAGTATCATCTTCTGCTTATCGTTAAGAGCCAAGGTATCAAGCTTCATAAGATATTCCGTTAAAAGAGTTTGCATCTTATTAATGGTCTGCTCAACCCTGTTTACCTGCCTGATCTTTTCTTCATCCGGCTCCATTGCCGCTTCAACAGCCAGCTTTATATTGTCACTTGCAATAAGTCCCGCTCTTAAAATCTCGTTTATTACGGATTCAAGGGCTATCGCCGGTGTCTCCAAAATACGCTTATCAAGATGGGCTTTCATTACCATAATCTCATCTTTCGCCTGTGACTCGTCACCGCTTATGATAAGTCCCGAAAGCTTTATAAGAAGTTCGGTAAAAGGCATGAGAAGCATAGTCATTATCGCATTGAAAAAGGTATGGAATATTGAAATCTGAACAGAATCTATACCGCTGCCCGCAAAGCTTTTATTTATAGTAAAGACCGCAAATGCCAGGGTTCCGAAAACCACAGCTCCTATACAGTTAAAGAGAAGGTGTATGACCGCCGCTCTTTTTGCCACCTTCGGAGCTCCAATACTTGAAATCATTGCGGTTACGCAAGAACCTATATTTTGTCCCAAGGTTATATAAATAGCCGAAGATTTCGTAACGACTCCGTTCATTGCAAGAGTCTGCAAAATTCCGACAGATGCCGAAGAGCTCTGCAGCAAAGCCGTTACTATACAACCTACTATAACTCCGAGAAAGGGATTTCCTCCGAGAATAGCAAATGCCTGTGAGAAAATAGGAAGTCCCGTGTAAGGTGCAATACCCGAAGACATCGTTTTTAAGCCGAGGAACAAAAGTCCCAGACCCAGAATTATTTCGCCTATTATTTTCTTCTTATCCGACTTTGAAAAGCAAAGAAACAAAGCTCCCGTACCTACAAGGAGCGGAGCATAAAACTCGGGCTTCATAAGCTCAAAAGCGTCTCCGAGCTGACTCATGGATACAATCCATGACGTTATTGTAGTACCTATGTTGGCGCCCATTATAACACCTACAGCCTGTGTAAGGCTCATTATACCCGCACTCACGAAACCGACAACCATGACGGTTGTTGCTCCCGAGCTCTGAATAATAGCAGTTACCAAGGCTCCGAGTCCGACAGCCATAAATTTATTGTTTGTCAACATTTCAAGGAACTTTTGCATCTTGCCGCCGGCGCTTTTTTGCATACCGTCCGCCATAAGATACATTCCGTAAAGGAACATTCCCAGTCCACCTACAAAAGCAAATAGGTTTGTTACATTTTCGAGCATAGCATACCTCCAATTTTAAACAGCTCTATTTTTCTATCCATGCGCCCTCCGAATCAAATTTATATTCACCCATACTTGTATTCTCGAGCATAGCACCGTCATTATCAAGATAGTACCATTTACTCTTGTATTTTAACCAGCCTTTTGCCATACTTCCGTCTTCGTTCATGTAATACCATCTGCTCTTATATTTAAGCCATCCCTTTTCCATGCTTCCGTTCTCGCTCATATAATACCGCTTATCCTTATATTTTAACCATGTTCCCGAAACCATAGCTCCGCTGTCTGAAAGGGCATACCATATACTATTTGTATACACCCATGCGTTTGTAAGCTTATTCCCCGAGTTGTCGTAAAAATACCATATATTGTTTTCCGACTTCCATATTCCCGAATAGCTTGTTTTATTAATGATCAAATCTTTTGAAGGAGCCGTACTTTGCACAAGAGCTGCCGAAACACCGCCCGCTCTTGATGCTGAAACTCTCCCGGAGCTTCCCGAACTCCTGCCGGAACTACCTCCCGAGCCGCTGCCCGAACCACCGCCTGAGTTTCCTCCCGAGCTGCTGCCTGAATCGTCTTTTCCTGTTGAAGGATTTTCATTTCCTCCCTTAGGATTCGTTTTATCATCCGGCTTCGGATTATCAGGCTTTTGCTCTTCGGGCTTTGGATTATCAGGCTTTTGCTCCTCCGGCTTCGGCTTGTCCGGCTTTTTTTCTTCTTTTTTGCCGAGAGCCATACCTACTGCCGCATAAGCATCAACCGCACCGTAGCCGTAAGTCATATTCGGACTTTCTGTATTATCACTGTCCGTCAAAGCTCTTGAAGTTTTTCTCAATATTTCATAAATCTCATCGGGACTCAGATTAGGATTTGCCTGCTTTAGAAGAGCTGCCGTTCCTGCGGCATACGGCGCTGCAAAGCTTGTACCGTTTGTTTTAACCTCTCTTCCCTCATGGCTTATGCCTAAAATACCCTCACCCGGTGCAACCACATCCGGCTTTATTTTAGTCGATAAAGGTGAAGGACCGCGCTGAGATTTCTCCCAAATTTTGTCATCTTTATTTATAGCTCCGACACTGAATACATCATCCAGTTTCGCAGGATAGGCTATACTTCCCGTAGCCGCCTTTCCTGAGGGCTGATTTCCCGAAGCAAAAATAATAATTATACCCGCCTTTTTCCAGTTGGCTATCATCTTCCTTATTATCTCATCGGAAGCTTGATCAACGTCAGCGGACGTTCCCCATGAGTTATTTATGATATCCGGTTTTTGTTCCAGCATCCATTGTCCGCCCTCTATAAAGTTCGATATAGGCCCTCCTCTTCCGTCCAGAACCTTGGCGCTTATAAACTTCGCCCCCGGTACTATTCCGTAATAAAAGGTATCCTTGGGGTATCTTTTATATACTCCGTCTTCGATAACCCACACATTTTCTCTCTGTACCCTTGCAAATAAAGCACTTGCCACCATGGTACCGTGGAAATTGCCCTTTGCGGAAACAGACTTGTCTTTAGCTTTTGTAAAATCCTTATAATACGAGTCGTCAAAGGTATTCGTTTTTTCATCATAGCCTTTATACGAATACTTAAGAGCATCCAGCTTATAGTTTACTCCGGTATCCATAATACCTACGGTAATTCCGCTTCCGTCAAGCTTGTGTTCATCCCATACCTCTTGCGCCCTTAAATTTTCAAGTGCCCATGAAACATGTACGGGAGTTTTTTCATCGTAGGTCTCAAAAAAATCTTCCTGTGTATCTTCTGTAAGACTTCTTTTGGTAACAGAAGATTTTTTGCTCACCGTAGGTTCTTCCACCTTTATCGTGACATTCTCTCTGATTTCCTCGACCTCGTCAAGCTTTGCCACAGCACGTAAAATGTCGGCATCTTTTGTTACCGCATGTATAGAGTTTACTATATAAAAGCTTTTGTAGCTTTGAACCTTTCCCTCCAAGCTTCCCTTTTCCAGTATATACAAAGCATTTTTCTGTTCCCTCAGTGCCTCTTCCTTCAGTTCTTCCTCGTCCGAAATCCCGGTTCTGAAATAAATCATGACATCATAAGGTGCGTTTGTATTTTCAAGATATTCTTCCAAGCTTTTTTGCTTTTCTTCTTCACTTATATCATCATTTTCGGAAGCTTCGGCGGCATCGGAAGAGCTTGCCGGGATACCGCTTTCGGTACCCTTCCCCCTTTGATCCGCCATTACGCTTCCTGATGACACCACAGTGTTAAAAGCTAAAATAAAAGCGAATAAAGCTCCGTATATTCTTTTATGCATATAACACTCCATCCTTTTTTAAACTCTCCATCACGAATCCTTGTACAAGGAGCTTATCAGCATAATAAGCGACTTCGCTCCGGATGAAAGCTGTGATTTTGAATTGTAAACAATGTAAAATCTTCTCCTTGTCAATTCCTTCGGATAAATCAACAATTTATCGCTTGTAGCATAGTCTCTGGCAGCTAAAGCCGAAACAATACTTATGCCCAGACCGTTTTGCACGGACCTCATTATGCTGTCCGTATTATCTATTTTAGCTATAATATTAAGCTCTTCGAGATCTTTAGCATATTTTTTCAGAAGCTTTTCCGCTTCCCTTCTTGTACCGGAGCCGTCTTCACGTATGATTAAAGGC
Source organism: uncultured Lachnospiraceae bacterium (assembly GCA_963522175.1). Taxonomy (GTDB): domain Bacteria; phylum Bacillota; class Clostridia; order Lachnospirales; family Lachnospiraceae; genus CAKAHY01. The sequence continues at coordinate 307,650 of CAUQXC010000004.1, read as the reverse complement.
ATTTTCCCAAGCCACCCAAAGTCTCCGCCTCTTTCACAAATAGCCCTGTATTCATCGGTATTAGGCATAACAACGACAAGCTTATCTTCATAAAAAGGCAGATAACTGCAATTTTTCTTGTCGAGTACAGTTCCGACTATACCTACATCCACAGTTTTATTTATTATTTCATTTATTACTCCCGCACTGTCACTTTCCTTTATCGTAAATTGCGAGCTCGGATACTGCTTGTTATAAGCGGATATTATATTGGGAAGAAGGTAGGATGCAGGTACACTCGAGCTTGCTATTACTATATGTTTTCCGGTAATCTCATCACTTTTTTGGAAATCGGATTTTATATTATCCACTATAACCATGAGTTCCTTCGCATGTATATAAAGCTTTTCTCCGTTCTCCGTCAAGTAAGTTCCTTTTGTATTTCTTCTGAAAAGCTTGACTCCGAGTTCATCCTCCAAGCCCTGAATATGGGCACTTACCGTAGGCTGAGTTAAAAACAGCTCCTTTGCCGTCAAAGAAAAGCTTCCGTTATTGGCAAGCTTTAAAAATGCTTCTATCTGTTTTAAGTTCATTAATATGCCACCCTTTCCGTTTCCGCACCGAGCTTTTTTGTTACTTTTATACTGTCAAAATATTCAACTATAGGCTTGGCGCTCTTTCTGCTTGTTTTAAGCATATCCCTAAACTTCGATACGGTTAATACCTCCTCTTTTGAGAAATATTCTTTGAGCATATCATGAGCCTCATCAACAAGCTCCTTTAAGCTGAACATTTCATCGGTTATGGCAATAACCTTATTCTCTTTTTGCATACAGCGTAAAATGTCGGATACGAGCTCTTCACTGTAAGGAGAAGTATCTATCTCGGACAGCTTTAAAAGTTCAAATCTTGCGTGTCTAAAGCTGTTTTCAAGGATTTTTTCCACTGCAAGATAGGTGGTATCCTTTAAAATTTCAAAATTATATTCCGAAACAAAATCTTCCGAAATCTTAACTACCTTCTCCTGTGTCAAAAGATTCATATACAATTCAAAAAGGTTAGCTTTAAGCTTAGGAGCTACAAGAGTTTGAAGCTGAGATTTCTTAAGTCCTTCTCTGTACGGATATTTCTTATGAAATTTAGTAAGCTCATCCAGAATTTTCTTTCGACATGCTCCTTCACTTTCGGCATGCCATAAAAAGCTGTCTTTTTTCTGATTGAATACATAAACAATTTTTTGTTCACTCAGCTCTTCAATACTTTCTTCCATATCTTCGACAGAAACGGACATAAGCTTTGCAAGCTCCGATTTTGATATCATGCTTGTTGCAAAATTCTTTATATTAAGCTCACACACATCGGAAAGAGAGCCTTCCAATTTTCTTCTCAGCTCCTCTATATCCTTTTCGTTAAATCTTTTTTTCTTTCTCGGATTGGGCTCCAAAATAACACCTCCGCCTATGGTTTCAAGCGGAGAGTAAAATCTGACAACAAACCTGTCTCCTCTTTTTATTGCTATTTCTTCTTCCAGAATAAGTTGGCAAAGACCGCTCTCGCCCGCCTTTATCTCTTCCTTGTCGAGAATAACGGCACGACACAAAACCTCGCTTGTTCCCGTATACAGATGCAATCTGTCACGGTTTTTCAAGGTTCTTTCGCTGTCCTTCAACACATCAAGCTTTACGTCCGTAAGCGAGCTGACCTTTATACTGTTTAAGGGTGCGAGAACATAGCCTCTTTTTACATCTTCTTTCTTAACACCCGCAATATTTATGGCAACTCTCTGCCCTGCAAAACTCTCTGCGGCATTTTTTCCGTGTACCTGTAAATTTCTTACTTTACACTCTATCTCACTCGGAAAAAGCTCCAAAACCTCATCCTTTTTTATACTTCCCGAGATTAAGGTTCCCGTTACAACGGTTCCGAAACCTACAATGGTAAAGACTCTGTCTACCGGAAGTCTGGCTATAGTATTTATGTCTTTTTCTTCGAGCTCATCCCTTATCATATTGACGATTACGGATTTCAGCTCGTCTATACCTTCACCCGTCATACTTGAAACACAGACCATAGGGGCATTTTCCATAATACTGCCCTTAAGCTCTTCGTTTAGGTCTTCTTTTACAAGGTTCAGCCAATCCTTTTCGACCAAGTCACATTTATTGATTACGAGTATAGTCTTTTTAATACCCAAAAGCTCAAGTATATTAAGGTGTTCCTTAGTCTGCGGCATTATTCCTTCATCCGCCGCAACCACCATTAAAACAAGATCCATTCCGACAACACCCGAAACCATGTTATTGATAAATTTCTCATGTCCCGGTACGTCAATGATACCCGCTCTTGTTCCGTCTTTTAAGTCAAACCATGTAAAGCCCAGATCTATGGTTATCCCTCTTGCCTGCTCTTCCTTAAGTCTGTCCGTATTTCTTCCGGTTAAGGCTCTTATCAGACTTGTTTTTCCATGGTCTATATGACCCGCCGTACCTATGATAATGTTTTTCACTGTAAAATGCCTCCCAGAGTATTCGCTATAGTATCAAAATCATCATTATCCACTGTCCTTAAATCCAATAAAAGCATATCATCAACCGTTCTGCATATTATAGGAATATCCGAAAATCTAAGCTTTTCTTCAAGCTTACTTGTACTCATATTATTCGCTTTTATTACTACGGCACTGCTTTTTATAAACTCTCCCGGAAGAGAACCTCCTCCTATCTGGGATTCGCAAGACCTAAGGCTTATTTCGGCTTTATCCTTTAAACACTCAAGCTTATCTTTTAAAAGCTGTGCTCTTTGTCCCACACTTTCCGGACTTTCCTTGATCATCCTTATTACAGGCAGCTTCTCTTCAAGTGTTTCATTGTTCAAATATTCAAGCAAAACAAGTTCCAATGCGGCAACCGTGAACTTGTCTATTCTAAGTGCCCTTGTAAGCTGATTTTTCTTAATCATGTCTATATACTTTTTCTTGCCTACTATTATACCCGCCTGAGGACCGCCGAGAAGCTTATCGCCGCTAAAGCAGACTATATCCGCTCCCGCCTTGACGGATTCCACAACCGTAGGTTCATGCTTAAGTCCGTATTTTCCGAGGTCGACAAGGACTCCGCTTCCCAGATCTTCAATAAGCGGTATATCTCTACACAAAGGCTTTAATTCGCCTATTGCAACGGAATCCGTAAAACCTACTATACTGTAATTGGATGTATGCACCTTAAGTATAGCCTTTGTATTTTCGTTTATACATTCCTTGTAATCATTTAAGTGGGTCTTATTTGTTGTACCCACTTCTACAAGCTTGGCACCGCTGGCGGCGCAAACATCGGGTACTCTGAATTTTCCGCCTATTTCCACCAGCTCGCCTCTTGATACTATAACCTCTCCGCCTTTTGCAAGGGTACTGAGTATAAGCATAACCGCCGCGGCATTATTATTAACAGCCATTGCAGCCTCCGCTCCCGTAAGCTTGCACAAAACATCGTTAAAAACGGAATATCTTTCTCCCCGTTTTCCCTCCTTAAGGTTGTATTCAAGATTTGAATAAGAGCTTACCAAGTCAACGAGCTTAGTCGCTATATCCCTGCTGATAACGGCTCTTCCGAGATTTGTATGCAGTATGGTTCCGGTAGCATTGATTACCTTTTTTAGATTAGGTTTGAAAGTATCATGTACCTCATTTTCTATATCGGAAACTATGCTCTCCAAACGTCTCTCTATCTCTTTTACATTGTCCTTCTTAATCTCTTCGCTTATAAAATCTCTGAGCTCCTGTGTCTTCTTTGCTATGGTATCGACAACTACGCTCCTTGAATATCTTTCTATAAGCTCCTTAATTTTAGCATCCGCTAAAATACTGTCTACCTTAGGTATCTCTCTAAAATAATTTTTTTCCATAGAAATTGAAAGCTTATTTTAAGTAAATAAACTTTTCCCCCTTTTTTGTTACTTCTCCTATTACACAAACTTTTGTTTCCATTTTTTTCTCCTCAAAAGCTTTAAGTATCCTAGGTAAGTATTCCTTCCCGACACTGTATAAAAGACCTCCGGAGGTCTGCGGATCATATAATAAATCTACTATGTATTCAGGTGCATTTCCCGTATCTATCTTATCTTTGTAATACTTTTTGTTATTGTACGCACCCGCAGGAATAAGTCCCATGCTTGCATACTCGATAGAATCCGTAATATATGCCACATCGTTATAGTTTATGTTGAAGCTGATATCGCTTGCTTCAGCCATTTCTATGCAATGTCCCAAAAGACCGAAGCCCGTTATATCGGTACATGCATGTACTTCAAAGTCATCCATAACTTCTTTACCTTTTTTATTAAGGCTTTTCATGACCGTAACCGCCTCGTCTATGGACTGTTCGGAAGCTATATCCGCTTTGATAGCCGTACTTATTACACCGCTGCCTATCTGCTTTGTCAGTATGAGTACATCTCCCGGCTTGGCACCGTAGTTTAACTGTATCTTCTCCGGATGTACAAAACCCGACACACATAAGCCGTACTTAGGCTCGTCATCCTGTATAGAGTGACCTCCCACCAAAACCGCACCTGCTTCCTTTACCTTATCGGCACCTCCCGCCATAATATCTCCCAAAATTGAAGGGTCAAGGCAATTAGGAAAGCCGACTATATTTAAGGCAACCTTAGGTTCTCCTCCCATAGCGTACACATCACTGAGTGAATTTGCTGCCGCTATCTGACCGAAAAGATAAGGATCATCAACAACAGGTGTAAAAAAGTCCACGGTCTGAATCATAGCAACTTCATCATTTATTTTATATACCGCAGCATCATCTGAGGTTTGAATACCTACAATGAGGTTTTCATCATAAAATGTCGGTAACTTACCCAAAACTTGAGCAAGGGTCGTAGGACCTATTTTGGCAGCTCACCCCGAAGCCTTAGTCAGACTTGTCAATTTTATTTTTTCACTCATAGTCATTCCTCCTAAATGTTAATCTAAGCATAAATATGCTTTTATATTATAGAATAATTCTATAAATAAAGCTACTCTTTTATTGTTCTAAATGATATTCCGAACAATAAAAAGGTCCAAGTATTAACTCAGACCCTTTAATTTATATTATTTTAGAATTTAAGCTCAAGCTATTCGCAATATCCGGCTTTTTTAAGCTCCTCGTAAGCTCTTTCAAGATTGGCATCGCTTACCTTAACTATAGGACCTGTACAGCCCATACCGCTTTCGGCATAGATACCGAGCTTCCATAAAGCCTTAACCGCGTCTTCAAGATCCATAACTTCTATTCCGGCTATCTGTGCGGTTGTTACCTCTGAAGGAGGTGCCTTTACCTCTTCTTCCTTCTTTTCAGGCTTATTACTTGCCTTCAAAGCTTCACAAATAGACTTAAGACCTGCCTTGTTGGCAGCCGCAAATTCAGCCTTTGCAACTTCAAATACCTTATTTCTTACAAGCTCAGCCGCATATTTTATAGCTCCCGCTATAACAGGTGCACCCGAAGCTCTTGAAACTATCATTACGAGGTTCTCATAACCCTCACCTATTCCGGGACCGTAGCCGAAGCCTGTTGCTTCATAGCTTCCTCCCGTTGCGAAAGATGAGAGCATCTTTACAAGTATATTTCCTGTAAGAGAATCCGTAACCATGATATCAGGTGAAGCCTGTAATACGTCGTTTCCTCTCATTACAAAGCCGCCGTCGGATCTTGACGAGCTTGCAAATTCGATATCATAGCCGCCGTCCTTCAACTGCTTCAAAGCCTTTTCCGTCTGTCTTGCACCGTCTACGTTAAGTATACCTACGGTAGGTTTTTTGATTCCGCAAGCTTTTGCGGCAATAATGCCGTAGATAGCATTTCTAACCATACCTTCAACTCTGTCCGTAGAGCTTGTACCTGTGGTATTAGCTACAAACAACTCTTTTCCCTTAGCCGGAGTAATACATCTTCCGACTGTGGAAACACCTATAGGGAAAGGGAAATGCATTGTTACAGCTGCATCCACCTCGCCTTTTTTAAGAAGAGCCTCCATTTTATCGTGACCTTCTTCGTCATTTGCAACTTTTATCGTAGTAACACCCTCGGCTTCAAGAGTGCCTATGTAATATACATCTATTCCGTCCTTTGCAGCCATTAAAGCGGCAGCCATGGAGTTTTCTTCACCATGCTCGCTACCCATTCCTGTCAAAGCTATCTTTGGTCTTTTTCCGAAATTTCCTGTTTCAAGACCGTTTGCAATATCGAGAAAGGTATCGGCAATGATTTTTTCTACACTTTTTGCCATAACTAATCCCCCTCTTTATTCTTCTGTTACCAATGATGCGGCAAACTCTTTCATAGCTTTTGCAATCAAGGACTTAACCTCAGCTTCAGAAACCGCTCCCGTACTCTCCTCGTTTCCGCTGTTTGGCTGTACAACAAATGATATACCGTCAAACAGGTTTGTCATTCTTCCAAGGAATAAGCTTCCTTTTCCGATAATCATGGCAGTTTTAATCTTTCCTGATAAGATATCTTCTTTTGCAAATCCTATATAAGGAACTCCCGAAGGAATATGTCCCTGTGTAGGAGCAAAACCTGTCATACCGTGTTCTTTTATAAATGCAGGCATATCCTTCTTCTCAACATCACCTTTCTTAACCGCAAGAGCAGCTATCATCTTGTAGTTAGCTTCAGGAACGTCTCCCGCACCTGCCGGCTTTGTGATATCAGGGTTTTGCATCTCAGGTGAGAACTTGTCGATATCTGTAATCTTAAGTCCCACTCTTTCAAGAGGATCCGCAACAAGGCTTCCTATAACGTTTTGAGGAGCTGAACCTGTACCCACAGTATGGCGTCCGAGAATGTCAAGATTAATCTCAGGGCTTACTCCGTCATTCTTTGCAACAACAACGGCAAAGCCTCCGAGGCAATCCTCAAGTATAGGCAAGCCCTTCTTAACGTGGTCCTTACCGTTCATACCGAGCTTTGCGCTACATCCGCCGCCGACTACTATTACACAATCAAATGCACCTGCTTTAACAAGTGATGCGGCCTCTACCATAGCATGTCCCGGTCCCGCACAGAAACCTCTTGAGTCCGAACCTGTAGCATTTACAAGTCCGGCAATCTCTGCAGAAGCCTTAGCAAAGTTTCCGCCGCCTCTCTGGTTCATATCACCGCATGCCTCTTCCGAACAGTCTATAACATACTTTACATCTTCTTTTGCTATTCCGGCATTCTTTACGGCATAAAGTATGGATAAAACCGCTGTCGCCTTGTTTACGAGGTTTTCATGCATAACCTCCGCATTTAAGTTTACGTCTATATCATGAGCTCTCTTTACGCAACCTACAAGTTCTCCCTTGTAGTATATTCCTTCTGCATGCTCATCATTTACAAAATGCTCTATTTCGGAAAGCTCAAAGCCTTCGTGCACTCTTGCAAGAATGTCTTCCGTTATAACAGGGTCTGCTGCAAGCTCCGCCTTATGTGCAGCCACGAAACTCTTAGCAATTTTAACAACCTCAAAACAGTCACAAGCCTGCATAAGAAGATAGAACTCAGCCTCCGGCATAATCTCACCGAATTTACCGTATCTTTCCGAACCCTGTCTAGGCTTGTCATAGTAAGGGAATTCAACCTTTGCAAGCTCATCCGGATGTTCATTTCCTATATAAACCTGGTTAGGCCAATAATTTACACAATCCTCATAAGAACGTAAGTGGTCTCTGAGCACCTTTAAATACTCGGACTCGGGATTAACTATCCTCTCTGTTGTTTGAGTTGTACCATTGTGAATAACCATTTCCGGTGTATGTGCCAATATATAGCCGGCACCTTTGATAATACTGTTCATGTATTTCATACCCCTTTCGTATACTATATTTTATAAGCAGGTTAAACCTGTAAAATTCATTTTTTTACTAAATCAGAAAATAGATTTTTTCTATATGAATGTAGTGTCCTATAATTTTTATCAATATGTTTAAAGAGAAAGGAGGGAAGATGTGAGGTATGCACACCCCTTATCGCTCCCTCCAGATGAAATATATTTAATTAATTATAAATATTTGCAATACTCATCACGTATATTTTTCATTTCGTTAGAAATATCATCAACGTCAAGTACCATTTCCATCATGCCAACCTGCTCCTCGTAAACCGCCGGATCAAATTCGCTCTTAACTTCTTCTTCGCATACGTGATAAACCGTAAGTCCAAGCTGGACTCCTGTCAATGGGCCTGCGTATGTAGGATCGCCTTGTGTAACAGTCTCTGCTGCTAAACTTGCCGCCTCTCCTTCTGCTGCACCGAGAACTACTACTAAGTTCTCAGCACCGTACTGATCTGCAAAATCCTTAACACGCTTCTGATTCTCAAGGTCCATTGCGCCCGCGCTCGTTCAGACGAAACACTCTGTAGAAGAAAATACGATTTCTCCACCGGCAGTCTCAACGCACTCTGCAATAGCCGGACCCGGAACTCCATCACGGTCTCCTATGATAATAACTTTTTTATCTTTTAAAATAGCCATTGTCATAATCTCCTTTCTTCATTTAGTAATATTTATTTCTTAAAAGCTTTCGCTTTATAAGCAGTTTCACTATACCGCAGTATATTATTTGAGGTATTTCTCAACCATCTTCTGGATGTTCTCTTCTGTAGCATCATCCTTAACAAGCTCTTCTACCTTAGCTCCATCCTTGTAAATAGCCATAACAGGTAAACCGAGCACCTTCTGTCCGATAGCAAGTCTTCTTGCTTTTGTTGTATTGAGCGATGTAAACTTTAATCTGTCATGATACTTTTCTGCGAGCTCATGTACAAACGGCATAAGAGCCTGGCAAGGTACACAACCGTCACCATAAAAATCTACAAATACATAACCTTCAGCCTGTAATACTTCAGCCTCGAAATTTTCCTTAGTTAAATCTAACATTTCAAATCCTCCTTTTATTCATGCTCCATTAAATATTTTTCACACTGCATAGCTGCGATAGCACCGTCTGCAGCGGCTGTAACAACCTGTCTCAAGAACTTAACTCTGGCATCACCTGCCGCAAAAACTCCCGGTATATTTGTTCTCATTTCTTCGTCTGTAGGAATATATCCTCTATCATCAAGCTTAAGTCCCGTTTCCTTTAAGAAGTCGGTATTAGGGATAGTTCCGATAAAGCCGAATACACCGAACATTCCGTCTTCCTCGTCAGCATCGATACGAGTTGTCTCTCCTGTTTTTACATTCTTTACGATCATGTATTGAAGAATATCTTCTCCTCCGACTTCTTCAACAACAGTATCCCACATGAAGTGTAAGTTTTCAATCTTAAATGCTTTTTCCTGAATTGATTTTGCCGCTCTCAATTCATTTCTTCTGTGAATTACGGTAACCTTTCTTGCAAACTTTGTAAGGTACATAGCTTCTTCTACGGCAGAATCTCCTCCGCCTACAACAAATACCTCAAAGCCTTCAAAGAAGTTGGCATCACAGGTAGCACAATATGAAACTCCCCTGCCGGCAAATTCCTTCTCACCTACACAACCTATCGGTCTTGAGTAAGCTCCCGGTCCTAAAATAACCGTCTTTGCCAAATACTCACCCTTGGTTCCTACAAGCTTTTTAACATTTCCCTCAAGTTCAATGGTCTTAATTGTATCCTTTACTCTTTCACAACCGAAATGCTCACATTGTTTTGTCATTCTGGCAATAAGAGAAGGTCCCGATTCCCCCTCAAGTTCCTGACCCGGATAATTTTCAATCTCATCCGTAATAGCTATCTGTCCGCCGTCCTGACCTTTCTCAACTATCAAAGTGGAAAGTCTTGACCTTCCGGCATACAAACCTGCCGCAAGTCCCGCCGGACCTGCCCCGAGCACTACAACATCATATACTTTGCTCATAGTTCCCTCCTTATACTTACATAATATTTTATTTTTTGTTTTATAAAAAATCCTCCTTAAGCACAGGACTTTTTATAAAACAAAATAAGCTGCCACAAATCGACAGCCTTTATCTTATTTTTCGTATATTTCAGGGTAATCTTTATTTTTGGCGAGAACGTGTGGGAATCGAACCCACCCAGGACGCACACGCGCCCAACACCGGTTTTGAAGACCGGGAGGCACACCAGTTACCTAACCGTCCCCCTATTACCTGAAATAATCTACCATATACAAGGTGAAAAGTCAATAAACACAATAAATATGTATCGAGCTTTTCACCTTGATATTAAGATAAAAACTGCATTATATGTTTATATAAAATTTTAGAATATAGTCTGATCTTCAACTTCCGTAGTTAAAGCCGCCAAAGCCTTCTCAACTATCTTACGACGAAGAGCCTTCTCCTCATCATGATCCAACGCAGGATTTCCGAGAGGGTGAGGTATAGCTACAGCAGGAACTATTCTGTTTGCTCCTACCGTCATAGAAATAGGAGTAACTGTACAAACGTGAACTACCGGAATACCGGCTCTTTCAATTTCTTTTACCATTGTTGCACCGCAACGTGTACAGGTACCTCAAGTACTGGTAAGTATAACAGCGTCAACTCCGTCCGCCAAAAGCTTCTTTGAGAACTCATCCGCAAATGCCTTTGATGAAGCAACGGCAGTACCGTTACCTGTTGTTGTATAGAATAAATGGTGAAGTGAACCTATTTTTCCTTCCTTCTCCAAATCTCTGAGTACGTCTACAGGAAGAACTCTGTCGGCATCCTCATTTGCATATACAGGGTCATAACCGCCGTGAGCAGTCTCGTAGGTTTCTTCCGTAAGGTCGTTTACACCTGTAATATCATATTCGCCGTAACGTGTAGCGTTTGAAGACTCGATATGATCAGGGTTACCCTTAGGACAGATACCGCCTGAAGTAACAAGAGCTATCTTAGCCTTTGTAATATCCTTAACTGCAGGGTTTGGTGGAACTCTGTCAAAGTCAGGCATAGGATACTCCGTAACGAATTCCTCACCCGCAAGCTTCTTAAGAAGCATATCTACCGCACGCTTTGCACCTGTCTCCTTCTCAAAGAAGTTTACACGTACACCGTTAGGGATGTAGCCTTCTTCACATGAAGCACCTATAGGCTCGCCCTTTGCAAGCTTAAGCGCAAGCTTTGCCATAGGAGGAATAGCCTTACCCATACCTGCAGCACTGTTCTTTGTAGATATGATGTAAACCTTATCCTTTAAGTCCGCACCAGGGTTCTCAACATACATACCTGTAACTGCTGTAATTCCAAGCTCTTCCTTAACAGCTGCAGCTATGGTTGCACACGCAAAACCGTAACGCCCCGCGTTAAATGCCGGACCTGCTATGAAAATATCGGCTTTCTGCTCTTTTACAAGATCAAGTATTTCACCCTTTGCTTTTTCTATATTTTCACCGAAATATGAGTCTCCGCAGATAATTGTAGCAACTATCTCAGCTTCGTCTCCAAGTTCTTTTGAAAGACCGAGACCCGGACCTACTACCTGTCCTACTCTTAATTCTACCGGATAGTCAGCTTTTTCTTCTCCACCGATTTGAGCGAAGAACTGATTAATATAATGAACTACTCTTAATTTTGCCATTTCTTCACCTCTCCTATCTTGCACTTAATTTGTTAAAGCCCGTCTCATTGGTTGCACCTGTAATAACCTGGATTTCAACCTCCAATGAACCGTCAGCCTTTAATGTTGTATCACTTGCACCGGCAATCTTTGTTATATAATCCAAAGTACCTATAACCTTATCAAGCTTAGGCAATGTGATAAGCTGGTTAGCGTTACCGCCTGTAACAACGGCATTTGCCGCAGCATCTGCATCTGCAAGTGACTGTGACTTACCGTCTCTTCCCGCATACTCGTCGGTAATGATAACAGTCTTGATACCTTCAGCCTCAATCTTCTTACAGTTCATGATAAGGTCGGTATCAGGGTTACCGAATCCCTCCTGAGAAACAATAGCTCCGTCAAGGTCAAGCATTCTACAAAGCTTAGCTGTCATGTTTGATGATCTTTCCTTATCGGCAAGATATACGTTTTCGTTTGTTATAATCTGTCCGACGAAGTTGATCGTCTTTCCGTGCTGTGCATAGAGCTCTTTGATAACCTGATTGTTCTGGTGTACATATGTAGGGTTCTTGTCACAAGCAGAAACGCAGTTTCCTGAAACAATGGCTCCGTCCATCACTTCTGTAGGATACAGTATTGTAGGGATAATCTGCTTTGCATCCACACCGTATACATAAGTATCGTGCAACAAACCTTGGCTTTGAAGCATCTGTACATAAGCTACTCTAGGGAGATTAGGATATTTTTCCATACTTTCCTTTAAAGGAAGTGTTTCATACACTTCAACTTCGTCAGGAGTAAGGTTTCTTGCAAGCTCTCCCAAGTATGTTGCTACTCTGAAGCCGGCAAATCTTACCGCCTTCTCATAGTCATGCTGCTTGATATGCTCAACAGGCTCGCAAACCATAACAAGATTGATTGTCTTTGAGAACGGAGTATACTCTGCTCCAAGACCTGTCATGTCTATAACACCTTCCTGGAAACCTACAATCTTTCCGGCTGTAACAACAGCCATTCCCTTTAATGCGTAGGTCTTACCCGAACCTACGTTATCAACCTTAGCGATAACTCCCGGGAAAATTCCGCCGTTACCTTCAACTTTTACTCTCGGTTCGATAACATCCTTAACAGGTGTAATTCTTACCGATTCACCCGGTTTTGCAATGTCGAAACTTACTGAATGTAATTTTTCATCCTCGAGAACAACAGTTTTTAAAGCTTCTGTTGATACATAAAGGACGCCATTTTCGACTTTCGACTCTTGTGCAAACTGAATATCTTTGATAAAGATTTTTCCTAATTCTAGTTTCACTTTTGTCTACCCCCTTGTTTTTTATTTATTTGAAACACTGCGATCTGATACCGCAATGTAACCTTCTCTTATTTACAAATTATAATCTGTTAGCTGAGGAAAGAGCGCTTTCGATCAGGGTCATGTCCACCGTTTGAAAATCATTCAGGACATCTTCTCTTAAGCCCACCGTTCTGTCTGTAAACTTCTTATATGTCTCAAGTGCCTGCTCTATGAGCTTTACACTCTGCATATTTATATTTTCTTTTTTACTTGATATAAGTACCGACTTATAAGGCGTTTCTCCCGGCTTTACGCTTCCCGACAGAGGATGCGATAAAAGCTCATAGCCTTCAAAAACCATGTCTCTTACCTTTAAAAGCAAGTCCTTATAAGTGATTTCAAAATAGCAAATATCCTCGGTATCCGCAAAACTTTCCTTAACCAAAGGATTATTTGTGATAACACGAAAATGTTTTTTTATCATAAGTTTTCTCCTAAAAATCAAAGGACGAAAAACCCACCAATTTACACCAAAATGTAACTTACAAGTCCTTCGTCCTTCTGTTTATATGGCAGTTTCACTTACCACTATCCAGAAACAGGTACTTTCCCAAATTCTTTTGCCTGAAAGATTCACCTCATGTATAAGAACATCGGGGCTTGCCTCTTCGGCGGCCTAAAAAGCTCTCTCTTCAGAAATATCCACCCTGTAGATAAATATATTATTTTTTAAATTTAGTATAATACTCGTCATGAAGCTGCTTAACAACTTTACTCAAAGCAAACAGTGCCAAAACGTTCGGTATAACCATAAGAGAGTTGAACAAATCCGCCATATTCCATACAAGTCCGACCTCACCGAGAGAACCGAGGAATACGCAAACCGCAACTATTATACTGTAAACCGGAATAGCCTTAGGTCCGAAAAGATAGTTTATATTTGCTTTTCCGAAGAAGTACCAACCTACTATTGTCGAGAAAGCAAAGAAGAACATACATATTGCTATGAATATCTTACCGAAGTTTCCGTAAACCGAAGTATAAGCCGCCTGGCTCAAAGCTGCACCTGTAAGTCCCTGTGATGTCATAGTTTCTCTTGTCGTTGTTGACAGAATTACGAATGCGGTCAGGTTCAAAACCACGAAAGTGTCTATAAATACACCTGCCATAGCAACGAAGCCCTGCTGTGCCGGATGATCCACCTTTGCACATGCATGTGCGTGAGGTGTAGAACCCATACCTGCTTCGTTTGAGAAAAGTCCTCTTGCAACACCCTTGGTAACCGCAAGTTTAACCGTAGCACCGAAGGCACCGCCAATCATAGCCTCAGGATTGAAAGCACCCATAAATATGTTTGCAAACATAGCAGGAACATGTCCGATTCTCATAATAACTATTACCAAAGAACCTACAATGTAAAGAGCCGCCATGAAAGGAACTATAAGCTCCGTAACCTGAACGATACGCTTTGTACCGCCCATAAAAACAACGAACGCAAGAACAGCTATAGCAATTCCCATCACATAAGTAGGAATGTTGAAAGCTTCCTTAAAAGCTGCAGCTATGGAGTTTGACTGAACGGCATTGCCTACAAAGCCCAAAGCGATGATGATGAACACTGAAAAAAGTGCCGCCATAGTCTTTCCAAGTTCTCCCGAAAAAGCCTCCAAGATGTAGTAAACCGGACCTCCTGTAACCTCTCCGTCTTTTCCCACAACCTTATACTTTTGTGCAAGTGAAGCTTCCGCAAAAATAGTAGCCATACCCAAGCAAGCCGCTACCCACATCCAGAATATAGCACCCGGACCGCCTATATAAATAGCAGTTGCCGCACCGGCAATATTTCCCGTACCTACCTGAGCCGCTACAGCAGTTGCAAGTGCCTGGAAAGAAGACATACCGTCTTTTCCCGCCTCACTCTTTTTTGAAAACAGTCCTCCGAAAGTCATCTTGAGACCTGTTCCCAATCCTCTGAATTGGATACCTCTTAATAAGAATGTAAACCAAATTCCACCACCTACCAGTAAGAATACCAGTATGTAGTCTGATAAATAACCGTTAATCTTTTGTACCAAGTCGTTTAAAACAGTCATTATCGTACCCCCTTAAAATTTTGTTTTTATATTTTAATTCCGAAAGCAACGGAATAAAAAATACACCCATTATAAATATAAAACAAAAGGCTTGGTTTACAAAAAAATTATGATTCATTAACAGAACGTGTAAAAAGAATAAAAGAATACTGCACCTTTTTCCTTCCAAGCAACACATAAAGCAAGCCCCGTTATCAGTTTTAGATATAAATAATATAGCATTACGTTATTTTATTGTCAATATATAGATTTTTTCTATAGCCTTCCTAAAAGCCTTTAATCACAAGGCTTTTATACAATATACACAAAAACAGCCTCTCTTTTTTATGAATAATCACCAATGATATTTTTCAAAGCAACAAGCGCATTTTCGACTTCTTCAAGGGTATTAAAGTGCGAAAAACTGAACCTGACCATTCCCTGCCCCTTTGTTCCGAAAAACTCATGCATCAAAGGCGCGCAGTGTCCGCCGGATCTGATGCTTATGCCGTAATTCCCGAACAACTCATCGCCTATTACAGAAGAATCAAGCTCTCCGATATTGATTGAAACTACGGGACATCTGTTCATGCTCCTGAAATCACCGTATATTTTTACTTCTTTAATGTCTTTCAGATTTTCGTAAAAATATTTCATCAAGTTTTGCTCTTCACTTCTTATATTGTTAATATTATATTCATTAATATAATCAAGCGCCGCTGAAAGTCCCGCAATCCCATGTGAATTCAAGGTTCCCGCCTCAAGCCTCATAGGCATGTCCTCGGGCTGAGTCTTTGAGTAGGTATCTATACCCGTACCTCCCGACTTGAGTCCTCTAAAATTAAGAGAAGGATTTACGTATATTCCTCCTACACCTTGAGGACCGAGAAGGCTCTTGTGCCCCGTAAAACAAAGAATATCTATATTCATGGCTTCAACGTCTATATCGAATACACCCGCAGTTTGTGAAGCATCCACAATAAAAATGACATTTTTTTCCTTGCACAGCTTACCTATACGCCCTATATCAACGAGATTACCGGTTAAATTTGAAGCATGTGTACAAACAACAGCTCCTGTATTTTCATTGACAAGCCTTTCAAAGTCCTCATAAAGAGGATTACCGTATTCATCGGTTCCCACAAAGCTGAGCTTAGTGCCTTTTTGTTCACATTCGTAAAGAGGACGCAGAACCGAATTATGCTCCAAAACCGTTGTTACAGCCGAGGAGCTTTCCGAAAGTACCCCTTTAATCGCAATATTAAGAGCCTCAGTCGAGTTATATGTAAAAGCGATATTGTTACAATCGGCAACATTAAAAAGCTCGGCAAGCTTTTTTCTGGTATCGTAAATAAGTCTGCTTGCCTTTAAAGAATCTTCATTTACTCCGCGTCCTGCATTTCCGGTATTTTTCATCGCATCTATCACCGCTTCAATAACACAATCCGGTTTTTTCTTTGATGTCGCCGCATTGTCAAAATAAATCATTTAAGTTTTACCTCCGAAGCCTTATTGTGCAAAATATGTTTCTATTCCGTCCGCTATACCGTTTGCCATGCTTTCCCCAACCGCATTGTAATCGGTTGTCTTATCTCCGAGCTCCACAACAACACTCGGAATCGTCGAATAAGATGTCTGAGTTAAATCCATCCCCATACTTCCCGACCCGAAAATCTTAACTTTTCTTGCCTTAAGACCCGCAATAATATTGTCACCTAAAGCATTTATCTTTTTCCAGTTCGAGGCTACGGGTTCCATCGCCTTATAGGACGCATTGTCCGCTACAGCCATGTAATATGCACCCTTATCCGAGCCTGTAGAATCAAAATGTACTGCCACATGCGCATTTGCCATATTATTTGCAATTACGGTTCTTGCTATATTGTCAAGCTGAACATCATCTCCGTCTCTTATCATGATTACGTCAAAGCCTCTCGCAAGCAATATATCCTTAAGGCTTCTTGCCACCTTGAGGTTTGCCGCCGCTTCACTCGTACCGTTTGCAAAGGTCATACCGGAGGACACGGCAACCGCCGTTGTTGCTCCCTCTTTTGTCGTTCCGCCCGTAACCTTTGCACTTCCGTCGGGATGAACCTGAGTTTTAACTTTTTCTCCACCCTTTGTTCCATGTCCCGCATTAACGGCTATAACTATATTTTTTCTGTTACTCTGTGCTTTATAGAGTATTGCCTTGCCTGAATTTATCTTTGAAAAACCCGCATACTTCCATGCGGGGTCCAAACCTATCTCCGCCTTGTCTTCCAAACCTCCAATCTTGCTTGCTTCCTTATTTACTTCTTTGCTTGTTTCTTTAGTCGGCTCTTCACTCGGCTTTGCCTCTCTTGTCTGTGTAATTGTCCCCGGTTTTTCCTCAGCTGTCGTCACACTCGTCTCCGCTACGGTCTGTGAACTTTCCAAAGTAGGACTCTGCGTACTCACCGACTTTTCTTTGCTTGTCTTTACGGCCTGTGTGGCAGTTTCTTTTGTTGCCTGCGTTTTACTTTCCTGCGTAACCTTAACCTTGCTTCCTGATTTTCCCGTATTTTTGCCGCTTTTCTTTTTTGCCGCCGTATTATTACTTGTTATTGTGATTTTTTTGTCAGCGTTGTTTGCCGCTCCCGTGGCACCTCCCGCCGCACAGGCACTCATAATACACGCTAAAATCCCCACCGAAACAGCCAAAAATTTTCTCCTCATTTTACACATCCGCCTTTCCTATAATACTTCCTCCGCCGAGAATACAATCATTTTCATCATAGAAAACAACCGCCTGTCCCGGAGTTACAGCCCTTACTTTCTCATCAAAAACAAGCTTCACCTTGTTATTATCAAGTCCTGTTACAGTACAATCCTGAGCCTTATGTGAATATCGTATTTTTGCCTTTGCTCTTAAAGATTCTCCTACACCTATGCCTTCAACAGCCATATAATTCAGATCTTCAGCTATAAGGGCATACGAAAAAACATCCCCTTCTTCGCCTATAACCACTTCATTCGTTTCCGGTCTTATCTCCGTTACAAAAACGGGATGCCCCAAAGAAAGTCCCAAACCCTTTCTTTGACCTACCGTATATCTTGCTATTCCTATATGCTTTCCCAGAATCTCTCCGTCCGCTGTAACGAAATTTCCTCTGTCAAAGCTTTTTCCCGTTTCACCTTCTATAAAAGCGGCATGATTATGGTCGGGAATAAAGCATATTTCCTGACTGTCCGGCTTATTGGCAATCCTTACGTTAACCTCTTTTGCTATCTGTCTTATTTCATCCTTTGTATAATCTCCCACGGGCATCAAGGTTCTTGACAGCTGCTCCTGAGTTAGATTGTATAAAGCATAAGTCTGATCCTTAGCCGATGTTTTGGAGACCTGCAATGTATAGCGCCCGTTGTCAAGCTTTAGAACTCTTGCATAATGCCCTGTAGCTATGTAATCCGCACCTATGGCGAGGCTTCTCGTGAGAAGACTTTCCCACTTTACATATCTGTTGCAGGCTATGCAGGGATTCGGAGTTCTTCCTCTTAAATATTCATCAACAAAGTAGTTGATGACCTTATCCTTAAATTCATTTTTAAAATTCATTACGTAATAAGGTATGCCTATGGAGCGTGCAACCCTTCTTGCATCATCTACAGCGGTAAGACCGCAGCAGCCCCCGTTTTCCTGAGCCCTGTCTTCATCCTCGTCCTGCCATATCTGCATGGTTACGCCGACCACGTCATAGCCCTCATTTTTAAGCAGGTATGCGGCAACACTGGAGTCCACTCCGCCCGACATGCCTACCACGACTTTCTTTTTTTCCATTTATATAAATACCTCTTCAAAAAACAAAAGATATAATTTGCACAATATCATCCCCCGTTATATAATAGTACCGACTCAAAATCGGAAAAGAGTCAGCTATTTAGGGGTACCTATATATCATAGCACAAATTTAATTTTTATTAAAGACATTATTAAAAAGAGAGGAATACTATGGCAGATCAAAGAATACTTTATTTTGACAATGCCGCTACAACAAGAACCGACGATAGAGTCGTAAAAGCCATGCTTCCGTATTTCACAGAGCTTTACGGCAATTCTTCGGGCATTTGCACCTTTTCACAGGAAGCAAAAAAAGCCGAGGATGAGGCAAGAGAAATAATAGCCGAAACCTTGGGGGCAAAGGAAAACGAAATTTATTTTACTTCCGGCGGCACCGAGTCCGACAACTGGGCTTTAAAGGCGGCTGCGGATTTTTACAGAGATACAAAAAAACATATAATTTCTTCAAAAACGGAACACCACGCCGTTTTACGTACTCTTGAACATCTTGAAAAGCAGGGTTTTGAAATCACTTATCTTGATGTTGACGACGGCGGAAAGATCAGCCTTTCGGAACTTAAAAAAGCCGTAAGAGAGGATACCTTTTTAATCAGCCTTATGCTTGCAAATAACGAAGCCGGCACTCTTCAACCCATAGAAGAGGTAAGTAAAATTGCGAAAAAGCACGGAATTCTTTTACATACGGATGCCGTACAGGCTTACGGACACATACCGCTTAATGTCGATAAGCTCGGTATAGATATGCTCAGTGCAAGCGCTCATAAGTTTTACGGTCCCAAAGGCACAGGCTTTTTGTATATAAGAAACAGCGTAAAAATCCGTTCATTTTTGCATGGAGGAAAACAGGAAAGAGGACGCAGAGCAGGTACGCAAAACATTCCCGCCATAGTGGGTATGGCAAAAGCGGCAAGCCTCGCTCATAAAGAAATGCAAAAAAATTCCGAACATGAAAAAGCTTTAAGAAACTATATAGTACAAAGGCTTACCGAGGAAATCCCTCATTCAAAAATCAACGGGAATTTGGAGGACAGGCTTCCCGGCAATATAAATATACGCTTTGAAGGTATTGAGGCGGAATCCGCACTTCTTATGCTTGACAATGCAGGAATCTGCGTTTCCACAGGTTCAGCCTGTTCGTCGGGCTCCCTTGACCCCAGCCACGTTCTCCTCGCTATGGGGCTTTCTCCGAAGGAAGCTCTTGCTTCACTTCGCATAAGCATAGGCAGAGATAATACAAAAGAGGAAGCGGATATACTGATTGAGGAGCTTAAACGCATAGTTAAAAGACTAAGAGAATTTTCGTTAATGTAGAATTTTGTATATAAACATCAAAAGGGGGAATAAGCCTTAGAGCCTATTCCCCTTCTTTGTTTAATTTAATAGTTTACAGCTTTATCCGCAGTACCGCTTTTATTGCTATGCCACCTGAATACCGTAGTGTCCGCAAAGTGCTGCAAGTCCGCCCTGGAAGCCGCTTCCTATAGCATTAAACTTCCACTCTCCGTCCTTTCTGTAAAGCTCACCGACAACTATAGCCGTTTCTATGGAAAAGTCCTCGCCCAAATCATATCTGATAAGCTCGGTACCGTTTGAGTTGTCTACCAAACGTATAAAGGCGTTGGAAACCTGTCCGAAGTTTTGTTTTCTTGCCTCGGCATCATAAATCGTAACTGTAAAAGCAATTCTTTCTATGCTTGCAGGTACTTTTGAAAGATCCACGAGAATCTGCTCGTCATCTCCTTCTCCTTCACCTGTCAGGTTGTCTCCCTGATGGATAACGGATTCACTTGCATGCGCAAGATTGCCGTAAAATACAAACTCTTTCTCGGTAGGACACTTAGCGTTAGCTCCGAGTAAAAATGCCGAAGCATCAAGGTCAAAATCCGCACCCGTGTTGAATGTGTTAACATCCCATCCAAGTCCTACCATTACGCTTTTAAGCCCCGGATTCCCTTTCGTTAAATCTACCTTTTGTCCTTTTGCTAAATTAATTGGCATTATAAAATCCTCCTTTTGTCCTTATTCATTATATAGCCTAAGCTTGAACCAACAATTCCTCCTATTATATGAGTAAGATTGGAAATATTGTCATTTATGAAAATACCGTCATATACCTGTTCGCCTATGTACAGCAAGGCAACAAGAATAAATGTGAGCGGAATTTTGCCTTCACCAAAGCTCGTTATGGACGAGAGCAGGATGAATGCAAAAACCACACCGCTTGCGCCCAACAAACGTACGTAGGGAAAAAATGTAATATGTACAATTCCCGTAATAAGTGCGGTCGCAAGTATAATAAAAAGTATATTTGCAGATCCGTACTTTTCTTCAAGCAAAGGTCCTACAACAAGAATCATCATCATATTTCCCAAAAAATGATTCCAGCCCGCATGCCCCAGAACATGTCCGAAAATCCTGATATAAGCTAAAGGATTAAGAGGTGAGGACCTGTAAACACTGAAAAAAGCGACAGTTGAACCTCCTTTTGTGATTGCATCCAAAATCACAACAAAAAACGAAGCAAAAATAAAACCTAAAATCACCGGGGAATTAAAAGATAATTGTAACTTTTTGTTTTTTAAATTCATACGCAACCTTTCTTCGGTACACTATATGTACTGAAAAAATCGTACCATACCGGACGTAATAATTCAAGATTAATCGCTAAATTTTACATTTTATGTTTTAAAAAACAGATATTTAAGCTTAAAGTTTATTCTTTTCACAATTTGACTTCAACTGTTCAATACTGAAAGATACGTCTTTCATATTTTACTCTTTTAAAAATATATATAACAGTTTATACACGTTTTGTCGCCTCAACTCTTGAAATATAGTTTTCAATACTATATAATGTGGTGTAGTACGTATTTTAATTTAAGGAAGTTAAATATATGAATAATAAAGAAATCTTACAGGGAATCCTGGATAAGCTTGATGCCATGACTTATATAAAGCACAGCTCAATTCCCGACATTCCTTTGTATATGGATCAGGTCACGACCTTTATGAACGAAAATCTCGATAAGAACAAAAGGTTTACCGATGACAAGATCCTTACAAAAACCATGATAAACAACTATACAAAAAACAGGCTTATACCCCCATCCTTGAAGAAAAAATACAGTAAAGAACATATACTTTTGCTTATTTTTATTTATTACTATAAAAATGTATTGGGTTTTTCGGATATAGAAGCTATATTTGACCCCATTACGGAAAAATATTTCAAGGATAAAAGCGGAGATATAAGCCTGCTCGACATTTACAACGAGTGCCTCGGTCTGCAAAAAGAAAACTTTAATTCTATTAAGGAAGCCGTACTTGCCGATTATGAAAAGGCGGCTACAAGCTTTAAAGATGCCGACGAGGACGAAAGAGAATATCTTTGTCTTTTTGCTTTTATATGTACTCTTTCCTTTGATATTTATGTTAAAAAACAGGTGATAGAGCATATAATAGATGAAACGGGACTCGGAAAAGATGCAAAAAAGCATAAAAAATAGGGAGAGCATAAGCTCTCCCGTTTTTTATGTTGAATTTTAAAATTAATCTTCAAGTGTTCCGTACATAAAGAACCAGTAGCCGTAAGGTGAGTGCCATGTGTTCTTAAGTTTTGTATCCTGTAAATAGAACTCCGTATAGAATGCTACAGGAGCTAAAGCCGACTCATCTATAAGAATTTTTTCCGCCTCATGCATATATTCGAAACGCTCCTTAGGATCTGCCGTCTCATCGGACTTATCCATCAGCTTGTCGTACTCTTCTATATTAATCTTACCGTCATTGTTACCCGAACCTGCTCTGTAGAGATTAAGAAGGTTTGAAGGATCATCCCAGTCCATTATCCAACCGTTACGAGCCACATCATAGTTTCCGTTTCTTCTGTCCGCGGTAAATACCTTCCACTCTTTAACCGAGATATCGGTATTGATTCCGAGTTTTTCTTTCCATACATTCTGCAAGTATTCAGCTACCGGCTTGTGATAACCCTGATCGTTTATACTGTATTCAACCGTAGGGAAGCCTTCTCCGTTAGGATAGCCCGCTTTTGCAAGTAATTCCTGAGCCTCTTTAACATCAGCCTCATAATCATCCGAGCCTACTCCCTTTGTGTAGCTTTCAAGTGTAACATCCGCAAACTTTGTTCCCGTCTGTGCATCCGAAACACTAGGAGGAACGATAGTTTTAGCCGGTAAATAAGTTCCCTGCATTACGGTATTTGCAACATAATCTCTGTCTATTACAAGAGACATCGCTTTTCTTACATCCGCATTGTCAAAAGGTGCCTTAGCCGTATTGAATGTTACATAATAAAGTGCCATCTGAGGCTCCAAGTGAAAATCTTCCTTGCCCTTAAGTCCCGGTATTTCTTCCGAAGGAACAGACTTAATCATTCCGATTTCACCCTGATTATATGCTGTGAATGCCGAGTTGGGATCTTCTATCATTCTGTAGGTAAGCTTATCGAAGGTTATGTTTTCCGCATCCCAGTAATTAGGGTTTTTTTCCATAACGATTCTGTCACCGTCGGTATACTCCACCATTTTATAAGGACCTGAGCTTATATAAGCTTCCGGATTGGTTGCCCAACCTTCACCGTTTGCCTCCACCGTAGCCTGCTGAACAGGAACCAAAGGTAAGAATGCAGCTATCTTATCAAAGAAAGGAACCTGATTCTCAAGCTCAACAACAAAAGTATGCTCATCCGGAGCCGATACCCCAAGTGCATCAAGGTTTCCTTCAGAAGCTTCCTTATAACCCTTTACCTGTCCGAGCAAATCCTGTGCGTAAGGAGCTGCGGATGCAGGGTCTGCCACTCTTTTCCAGCTATATACGAAGTCATTTGCGTTAAGTTCGCTTCCGTCCGACCATTTAAGTCCCTCTCTGAGTTTAAAGGTGTAGGTTAACTTATCCTCGGACAATTCATAGCTCTCTGCAAGTCCCGGTACAGGAACGCCGTCTTTTCCCATTTTTAAAAGTCCCTCGGATAAGTGCAAAATTACGTTAGCACCGTCATTTGAGTTGTTAAGTGCGGGGTCTATGGTTTCAGGCTGTGCTATCTGTGCCACAAACTCGGTAATACCGCCTTCGCCTGCACCGTCGGTACTTGCTTCTTTACCGCTTTGTGCTCCGCCGCTTTCACCACCCGACTTGTTTACATTTGTACATGCTCCGAGAGCAAGTGCCATAAGCAAAACAGCCGGTAATAAAAATCTTTTTTTCATATTTTCCTCCTTTTGTTATGAAATGTATAAAACACTTTATATATAAACCCTAAGGGTATATATCCTTATTAGTTTACCTTATCAAGGTTATGGCAGGCGCAGTAATGTCCCGAAGAAACCTCCTTAAGCTCCGGAGTTTCCGCTTCACAGCGCTCACTTGCATATGCACACCTTGTTCTGAAGGTGCATCCGCTCGGCGGATTTAGAGGACTCGGAACGTCTCCGCTTAATATTATACGCTTCGACTGCCTTGCAATCTTCGGATCCGCTATAGGAATAGCCGAAATAAGCGATTTTGTGTAAGGATGTAAAGGTCTGAAAATAAGATCTCCCGCCTCCGCCATCTCAACCATGTGTCCCAAATACATAACACCTATACGGCTTGATATATGGTTAACTACAGACAGGTCGTGAGCTATAAACAAATATGTCAAGCCCATTTCCTCCTGTAAGCTTTCAAACATATTGACAACCTGAGCCTGAATACTCACGTCAAGAGCCGATACCGGCTCGTCGCAAACTATGAACTGCGGATCTACGGCAAGTGCTCTGGCTATTCCTATACGTTGTCTCTGACCTCCCGAAAACTCATGGGCATATCTGTTGGCGTGCTCCGAGTTGAGACCTACCTTTGACAAAAGATTTATGATCTTATCCTGTCTTTCCTTCTTGCTCCTGTAAAGCTTATGTATATCAAGGGCTTCGCCTATAATATCGCCTACCGTCATACGGGGATCCAAAGAAGCATAAGGGTCCTGAAACACTATCTGCATTTTTCTTCTGTAAGGCAACATGTCAACCTTTGTATTGGTCGCACTGTCAAAAATAGTGTCGCCTCCATATACTATCTTACCCGATGTAGGCTCGGTAAGTCTTAAAATCGACCTTCCAGTGGTTGTTTTTCCGCAACCCGACTCACCTACAAGTCCGAAGGTTTCACCCCTCTTTATGAAAAAGCTTACATCATCAACGGCTTTAACAAGCTTCTTCGTTCCGGCAACGGGAAAATACTGCTTAAGATTGCTTACTTCCAATAGATTTTCACTCATTAAGCTTCACCTCCCTTTGCATCTTCCTCAAAAATACGCTTTTGTTCCAGCCAACATCTGCTGTAATGTCCGTTCTCAAAATCATTTCTGACAGGCTTTTTATCGAGACATATCTTCATACAGGAATTACATCTTGAAGCAAAAGCACAGCCCTTCGGAGGATTCAAAAGATCCACCGGCTGCCCTTCTATAGGTACAAGCTTACTGTATTCCACCTCATACATCTTAGGGATGGAATTTATAAGCCCCTTCGTATACTCATGCTTTGAATTATAGAATATATCATCCGTGCTTCCGTACTCGACTATCTCTCCGGCATACATAACCGCAATATTATCACACATTGAAGCAACAACTCCGAGGTCATGGGTTATCATAATAATACCCATTCCGAGCTTCTTCTTAAGCTCCTGCATAAGCTCAAGTATCTGAGCCTGGATTGTAACATCAAGAGCGGTTGTAGGTTCATCCGCAATAAGAAGCTTAGGCTCGCAGGCAAGGGCTATGGCTATCATGATCCTTTGCCTCATTCCTCCCGAAAGCTCATGCGGATACTGCTTAAGGCGCTTTTCCGGCTCATTTATACCTACAAGCTCCAAAAGCTCTTTTGCTCTGTCTCTTACAGCCTTTCCTTTTTTGTCGGTATGAAGTTTTATAGTTTCCTCAATCTGATTTCCTACCGTATAAACGGGGTTTAAGCTTGTCATAGGGTCCTGGAAAATTATACTCACTTCCTTTCCCCTGATTTTTCTGAGCTCCTTCTCGTTCATTTTATCTATTCTGTGTCCGTTAAATTCTACGCTTCCGCCCACTATTTTCCCGTTATATGCGGTCAGTCCCATTATAGAATATGCAGTTACACTTTTTCCGCTTCCCGACTCTCCCACTATACCGAGGACTTCTCCCGCCTTCATTTGTATAGTTACGTCGTTAAGCGCTTTTATCTCACCTGCAGGAGTGAAAAATGATAACTGCTCATGTTGTATGTCAACCAAATATTCGCTCATATTTCCTCCTAGTTCTTAAGCTTAGGGTCGAAGGCATCTCTGAGTCCGTCCCCTAAAAGGTTAAAGTTCAAGATAATAACAAATATAAGTATCGCCGGCGCAAAAAGCTTTTCCGGATAAGTTTGAAAACCGTTCAAAGCCGCCGAAGCCAAAGAACCGAGACTGGGCATCGGAGCCTGAACACCAAGACCCAGAAAGCTGAGGAATGATTCTGTAAATATAGCCGCAGGAATCTGCAAGGTAGTTGTAACTATAAGAGTTCCCATACAGTTTGTTATAAGGTGTTTAAACAATATTCTTCCGGTTTTTGCACCAAGTGCCTTTGCCGCGGTTATATACTCATTCTGCTTTAAAACCATTATCTGAGAGCGAACTATACGCGCCATTCCTACCCAGTATAAAAGCGCAAACACTATGAACATGGACACCATATTGGGACCCATATCTTTTATAAAGCCGAAAAAAGGTACTTTGGAAAGCTGCTCCAAAGGATACTTAAGTGTCTGGGCAATCAATATGATAATAAGTATATCAGGCACCGTATATATAATATCCACTATTCTCATCATTACCTGGTCAAGAACGCCGCCGAAGTATCCCGCAACGGCTCCGTAAACGGAACCTATTAAAAGAATAAGAACAGAGGCAACTATACCTACGGTCATGGATACACGTCCTCCGACCATGACTCTTATAGCGTAATCACGTCCGTTTTGATCGGTACCGAGGATATGCGGAAACACGCTCTCTCCGCCTTCCATAGCTTTGAGCTCGGTTGCGGAATACTGCATAGGTGCAAGTCTTTCCGAACCCTTTATCTGCTGCTCATATTTATATGGATAAAATATCGGCACAATAAAACAAAAAATCATAATAATTAAAACCATAACAAGAGACGCCATTGCAATCTTGTTTTTGGCAAACCTTCTTATACCGTCTCTGAAAAAGCCCACGGACCCTCTCATAACAACGAGAGATTCTTTTTCCTCAGAGTCTGCCTTGATAAAGTCATCCGCATTAAGCTGAAGACTTAAAATATTTTTTTCACTCATTACATACTCCTTACTTTAGCTTAATTCTCGGATCTACCACGGCATAGGCGAAATCCACCAACATGTTCATTACAATTACAAAGGTTGCGAGGAATATGGTAGTTCCCATAATCATAGGATAATCTCTTGCCGTAATGGCACCCACGAATTCGGAACCCAGTCCCGGTATATTAAAAATCCTCTCAATGATAAAGCTTCCCGTCATAAGTGATGCGAGTAAAGGTCCCAAATAGGTAATAACAGGTAAAATCGCATTTCTGAGGGCATGTTTAAAGATAGCCTTAAGCTGCGAAACTCCCTTTGCTCTTGCAGTTCTCATATAATCCTGACCTATTACCTCAAGCATGGAAGATCTCATAAGTCTTGCCATATAAAAAGTAGGGTAGAGCGAAAGCGCCGCTACCGGCATTATATAGTTTGTCCAGTTTTTAAGTCCCAAAGCCGGAAGTAATCCGAGCTTCGTTGAAAGTACATACATCAGCATGGTTGAAGATAAAAAGCTCGGTATGGCTATACCTGCGGTAGACATCACTATAAGCAGGTTGTCAACCCATTTACCTCTGTTATATGCCGCAACCGATCCCAAAGGAATTCCGACAAATACGGCTACCAATATAGCCAAACCGCCAAGTCTTGCGGATGTAGGGAATTTTTCGCCTATAATCTGCGAAACCGTTCTTCCTCTTTTTTTCAGAGAAGGACCCAAATCACCCTTTAAAACTCCCTTGATATAGGTTGTATACTGCTCCGGAAGAGGCTTATCAAGCCCGTACTTTTCTTCCATAGCTTTTTGAGCCTGAGGTGTTACCGCCTTCTCCGACAAAAACGGACCGCCCGGCACCATATTCATCAGGAAGAAAGTAAAAGTTGCGACGAGCCATGTTGTTATGACTGCGGTAACAAACCTTTTTAAAATGTATTTTCCCATATTAAAATTCTCCATTTTTACTTATCTTAAAAAATTAAATATAGTTATTAGTTATACACATAAGTACGATAAATATCAAGTCTTTTTCGTAAACTTTTACACTTTAAAGTAAAATCATAATAAAAGAGCCCTTATACCTCCTTGTATAAGAACCCTTTTATATCAAACTATAAACCTATATTTACTTAATTTTCCTCGTAACTTATCAAAGCACTCGCATCATAAGTTTTAAGCTTTTCTCTTCCGTTAAGTCCCTCAAGCTCTATTAAGAAACAAATCTTCACTATCTCGGCGCCCAGCCCTTCAAGTAATTTAATTATAGCCTCAACCGTTCCTCCGGTAGCCAACAAATCATCTACTATAACTACCTTCTGTCCTTTCTTTATGTCGCACTTATGAACCTCAAGCCTTGCGCTTCCGTACTCAAGGTCATAGCTTATGCCGACAGTTTCAAGAGGAAGTTTACCCTCTTTTCTTATCGGAATAAACGCCTTGTGCATAGCGTAAGCAAGAGGAACTCCGAATATAAAGCCTCTCGACTCAGGACCTACTATAACGTCAAAGTCAAGACCGTCAAGCTCTTTTTTCATACTGTCAACCGCCAGTGCAAGACCGTCGGCATCATTAAGCATACCTGTAATATCTCTGAATATTATCCCCTTCTTTGGAAAATCGGGTATACTCCTGATATAATCCTTTAACTCTTTCAATTTTATTCCTCCGAATTTATTTAATAATGTTAGTCAAAAACACTGTATTTCTTAGTATATAGGGTGTTTTTCACAAAGCTTTTCAACTTCTTTTCTTATGTAATCCGCCTTTGAGTCGAACTGTGTTATTGTAAGATATATAAGCTTTGCAATAAGCTCCATATCCTCTTCCTTCATTCCCCTTGTTGTAACCGCCGGTGTTCCTATACGAACTCCGCTTGTCACAAAATGGCTCTCGGGGTCATTAGGCACGGCATTTTTATTTAAGGTAATATTTACCTCGTCACAACGCTCCTGCAGCTCTTTACCCGTTATACCCGTTTTTCTGAGGTCAAGAAGCATGAGGTGATTGTCCGTTCCTCCCGTTAAAATATCAAGCCCCTGTGAGCTTAGCGCCTTTGCAAGAGCCGCCGCATTTTTCGCTACCTGCTCCTGATAAAGCTTAAACTCGGGTTCAAGTGCCTCTCCGAAGCAAACAGCCTTTGCGGCTATGATATGCTCAAGCGGTCCTCCCTGTATTCCCGGAAAAACAGCCTTATTGAATTTGAACTTCTCGCTTGCTTCTTTAGTTGAAAGTATGAGTCCTCCTCTCGGACCTCTGAGAGTCTTATGAGTAGTCGTCGTTACAACGTCCGCATAAGGAATAGGACTTTCATGTACTCCCGCGGCAACAAGTCCTGCAATATGTGCCATATCCACCATAAGGTAGGAACCTGCCAAGTCCGCTATTTCCCTAAACTTTTTAAAATCTATTTTTCTCGCATAAGCGCTCGCACCCGCAACTATAAGCTTCGGCTTATGTAAAAGTGCAAGTCTTTTTACTTCATCGTAATCTATAAAGCCCTCGTCATTAACACCGTAAGACACTATATTAAAATATTTTCCCGAAAAATTAACAGGTGAGCCGTGAGTAAGATGCCCTCCATGATTCAGGTTCATACCCATAACCGTATCACCATGCTCAAGCATGGCAAGAAATACCGCCATATTTGCCTGTGCTCCCGAGTGCGGCTGTACATTTGCATATTCGCAGGAAAAGAGCTTCTTCGCTCTTTCTATAGCTATACTTTCTATTACGTCAATCTCCTTACAGCCTCCGTAATAACGCTTTCCGGGGTAGCCCTCCGCATATTTATTCGTAGGCACTGTAGCCATTGCAAGCATAACCGCCTCGGATGCTATATTTTCCGAAGCTATAAGCTCCAAGTTCCTTTGCTGTCTTTCAAACTCTTTTTTTACAGCCCTGCCTATCTCGCCGTCTTTTTCACACAGAAAATCCATCAACTGAGTTATCATATACCACCTCTGCCCTTAATATTTATAAAATTAAAATAACTCCATTCATTATATATCAAGCTTTACTTATTTTCCAGCTTTTTATTACAAGTTGCAGGGTCCTATTTCCCATATATTCATTTATTTGCGGATAATAAATTATATCTATATATTCATTTGCCCCGAGTTCTTGTAAAAACTCGTCTCCGTCCGTAAATAAAAGCAGAGGAAATACGGTATTTTGCTCATCCTGTCCCCGCATTTTTACAACATTTCTTTCTTTTCCCAGTACCCTAATGTCAAAAATCCTTACATTTTTACTTGCAAATCCGGGTTTTTCGTTTCCCGCTCCGAAAGGTTCCAGTAAAGACAGGCTGTTTATAAAATCTTCCGTGATGTAGGAAAAAGGTAAAGCTATATCTATCCATTCTTTTTGTATGAAGTCTTCTTTTGAAAGCTTCGCATGGGAGTTTAAAAACTCTCTGAAGGCATCGAGATTTTCTTTTTTCAGGCTTAATCCCGCCGCCATGGGATGACCGCCGTATTTTGTCAAAAGATGCCCCGCTTCCGATATTTTTTCAAATATATTGTATGCTTCTATGGACCTTGCGGAGCCTTTTATAAGCCCCTCATGAGCATCGGTTAGGACTATGCAGGGCTTATTGTAATTTTCCTTTATTCTACCCGCTATTATACCCGCCAAAGATTCATGGCAGTCTTCAAGGTATATAACAAGCACCTTATCATTCATATACAGGCTTTCGACCTTTGAAAGCGCCGCTTTTAAGCCCTTCAGGGTGAGCTGTTTTCTTTCCTCGTTAAGCTCAACCAGAGCCTTTGCGTAATCCGCCGCCTTTTGCCTGTCTTCCTCCAAAAACAGGCGAAGAGCTATTTTAGCGGATTTAAGTCTTCCCCCGGCATTAAGACAGGGTCCTATTATAAATCCTATATGGAAGGGTTCAAGCTTCTTTTCTTCCAGATTACATTCGGAAATAAGAAGTCTTAAGCCCTGATTTTCGGTATTCTGTATTTGTTTCAAGCCCTCTTTTACCGTATACCTGTTTTCATCCCTTAAACTCATTACATCTCCGATCGTTGCTATAGCAACAAACTCGGAGAGCTTTTTCAGGGATTCGTCCGGCTTTTTCATATATTTATACAGGGCAAGCATGAATTTATAAGCCACATTTGCACCGCAAATGCCTTCGAAGGGATAAGGGCAGTCCTCCTGCTTCGGATTTATTATATAATCCGCCTCAGGCAAAAGATCTCCTTCATCATCCTTTCTTACATCATGATGGTCCGTAACAATGGTTTTTATACCGTATTCTTTTGCTTTTTTAAAAGCCTCGAATGCCGCGATTCCGTTATCGCAGGTCACTATAAGGGCTATTTCGTCTTTTTTTGCTTCTTCTATTATGTTTTCATTTATTCCGTAACCGTCTTTTATCCTGTCGGGA
Source organism: uncultured Lachnospiraceae bacterium (assembly GCA_963522175.1). Taxonomy (GTDB): domain Bacteria; phylum Bacillota; class Clostridia; order Lachnospirales; family Lachnospiraceae; genus CAKAHY01. The sequence continues at coordinate 276,246 of CAUQXC010000004.1, read as the reverse complement.
ATTTCATAGCTTATATCCGCCCCGAGGTCTTTAAGCGCCCTTACAAGGATGTATGTGGCGCATACACCGTCTATGTCATAATCCCCTACCACTCTTATCTTTTCGCCGTTTTTAATATAAGAAGACAGCAAAACACAGGCTTTCTTGACATTTTTCATCAGCATGCCGTCATGCAGGCAGCTTTCATCAGGATTGAGGTAGGCAGCCATATCTTCTTCTTTTATATCCCTGTTAACCATAATACGCGCCAGAAAAGGAGAAATATTGAACCTCTCGGCTATGGCGTAAAAATCGGCTTTTTTGGCATATATATACCAAGCTGTTTCTTTATTCATCTATTTAAATCAATACAACCTTTCGAAATTTTCATAGGAGTCTTCCGTATAAAAAATAAGTCCGTCATTTGAATAAACTATCCTTTTGGAGCTTCTTGAACCGCCGTTATAGTCCACATCCGCTTCATAATATTTTCTGTCCGTCTCTTTCGGGAGTTTGTCGCCGGCATTGCCGAATTCATCACCACCTATGCTCATACCCGGTAAAATGCTGTCAAGATTGTCTTTAGCCTGATCCCATCCGGCTGCGGAAGCCTCTTTCTTACTTATATAATTATTCGGAAGTCTGTTATAAATGTGAATATAGAGGGCGAGTTCTTCTTTTGAGGTATAATTTCCGTTTTCCGTCACACTTAAGCTCAAGCTCGCGGCTGTAAGCTCTCCACTTGTGCTTTCGCTTTCTTTGCTGCTTTCACCGCTTGTATCAGTACTTTCACTTTCATTCACGGTCTCGCTTTCCGACTTCATGCTTTCTTCATAAACAAGATAATCCGAAGCCGTTGCAAGGCTGTCCTTATTCATGACTTCCGTATAAACTCCGAAAACATATATACCCACCAAAATTATGAGGGGATATATCCATGAAATATTAACAAAAAATCTTATATATTTATTATTCATTCTATCTACCTATAAAGGAAAATGGCAGGCACAGGCATTTCCTTTTTCATCAAACTTAAGCTCCGGTTCCCTTTCCTCACACTCTTTCTTCGCATAAGGGCACCTCGTATGAAACCTGCATCCTGTGGGAAGCTCGGTAGGGCTCGGAATATCCGCATAGTTAAGCTCTTTTACGTCAAATCCTATACCCGGATCCGTTTTAGGAACCGAATCCATAAGGAGCTTTGTATACGGATGCAAGGGATGGGCAAATACGGTATCCGTATCTCCTATCTCCATTATCCTTCCGAGAAACATTATCATAACTCTGTCGCTTATGAATCTTACAACCGACAAGTCATGGCTTATAAATAAATAACTTAAATTCTTTTCTTCCTTTATATCCTTTAAAAGATTAAGTATCTGTGCCTGAATTGAAACATCAAGCGCCGATACGGGCTCGTCAAGCACCATGAGCTTAGGGTCTAAGGTAAGAGCCCTCGCTATTCCTATTCTCTGTCTTTGTCCTCCCGAAAACTGGTGAGGATGCCTTTTTGCAAATTCCTTAGGTATACCCACCACATCCATAAGAGAATATACCCTTTCGTTAAGCTCGCCCTTTGTTTTGCAAAGCTTATGTGCCTTTATAGGCTCCGCCAAGGTTTCAAAAACGTTCATTCTGGGATTTAAAGATGCATAAGGATCTTGAAAAACCATTTGCAAACATCTTTTTAAATACATTTTGTCTTTTTTTTGAGCGGCAAAAATATTCTTGTCCTCAAAAAAAAGCTCACCGGCAGAAGCCTTATGTAAAGACATGAGTGTTTTCGCCAATGTAGACTTGCCGCAGCCGGATTCCCCGACAAGAGCAAGGCATTCGCCTTTGTATATATCAAAGCTGACATCGCTGACAGCCTTGAGCTTTCTGTTTTTATCCCCTCCGGGACTTTCATATTCCTTACTTAAATGTCTTGCGCTCAGGAGTATATTTTCTGCCATTATCCGATTTTTTCTCCTCGTTCTGTTTAGTCTTTGTCATACAAAAAACAACGTACTCTGTGTGTACGGGTTTTGCTTGTCTCATACATAGCCGGAGATTGTATCTCACATCTTTCCACGGCATCCTCACAGCGATTGCAGAAGCTGCATGAGTTTCTTTCTTCACTCAGGCTCGGTACGCTTCCCTTTATCGTATACAATCTGTCCGCTTTAAAATCCATACTCGGTATGGCTTTTAAAAGCCCTTTTGTATAAGGATGCCTGTTATTGTCAAACAGATTTTTGACGTCGGTTTCTTCCACTACCTTCCCCGCATACATTACATAGACATAATCGCACACACTTGCAACCACTCCCATATTATGAGTTATAAGTATTATGCTTGTTCCGGTTTCGTCGCAAAGTCTTCTCATAAGCTGCAATATCTGTGCGGCTATTGTAACGTCAAGAGCCGTGGTGGGCTCATCCGCAATAAGAAGCTTGGGCTCGCAGATAAGAGCCATAGCTATCATCACCCTTTGCCTTAAGCCGCCCGAAAGCTGATGCGGATAAACATTATACCTTTTTTCCGCCTCCGGTATACCGACCTTTTCAAACATGGCTACCGTTTTTTCTTTTGCCTCTTTTTTGCTCATGCCTTTGTGCTTTATCAAAACTTCGCTGACCTGTCTGCCTACGGTAATAAGCGGATTGAGACTCGTCATAGGTTCCTGAAATACCATGGACAGCTCACTTCCCCTTATGACGCTTAACTCCTTTTTGCTTAAACCTGTAAGTTCTTTGCCCAAAAGCTTGATGGAACCTGAAACAATTTTTGCATTGTTTTTTAAAAGCCCCATAATACTCATGGCGGTCATAGACTTACCGCAGCCCGATTCACCTACTATTCCTACGACTTCACCCTTTTTAACCCTTATGTCAACTCCGTCAACGACCCTTGTAAGCACCTTTTTTTCATCAAAATATGTACATAAATTCTCTATTTTTAAAATGTCTTCGCTCATTTACCTATCCTAATTATCCTTCAGCCTCGGATCCAGAATATCCCTGAGTCCGTCGCCGAGAAAGTTGAAAAGTAACACTATAATCATAATCGCACCGCTCGGCGCAAGTACAAGCCACGGCTGTGTAAACAGATATTTTTTCGCCTTAACAACCATAAGTCCCCAGCTTATACCGGCAGGATCCGCTCCTACACCCAAAAAGCTTAGGGATGCCTCAGCAAGTATAGCCGAGGGAATATTAAGCGTGAATAAAACTATGAGACTGGGTAAACAGTTAGGAAGAATGTGGCGAAACATTATCATAAAATTTTTAATTCCCATGGTTTTAGCCGCAAGAACATAGTCCTTTTCTTTTATACTTAAGGTTTCCGCTCTGACCACTCTTGCGGTGGATGCCCAGTTTATAAGGGAAAGCGCTATAAATATATTTATAAGCCCCTCTCCCATTGTATACATTACGACCATAGCCAGAAGAAGGGATGGAAAGGCGAGCATAATATCGGCAATCCTCATTATCGCAAAATCAACCTTACCGCCGTAGTATCCCGCACAAAGTCCCAATACCGTTCCTATAAGCATTGATATAAAGGTCGGCAATACTCCCACTGTAAGAGAAATCCTTGTTCCGTAAATAATCCTCGAAAACACATCTCTTCCAAGCTCATCCGTCCCTAAAATATGCGCAAGGTCAGGGCTTGCAAGTCTGATCTTCAAGTTTTTTACATAAGGGTCGTAAGGAGCGACTACGGGAGCAAAAACTGCAAGCAAAACAAAGGCACTTATAAGCACAAGGGATATAAACGCCAATTTATTGCTTTTTATCAAATCTTTTAAGTCAAACCTTTCCAACTTTAAGTTTCCTTTCTTATTCTCGGGTCTATAACCGAATAAAGTATATCCGCAGTAAGATTTCCGAGTATTATCAGCAAAGTGGTGAATATAACGGTTCCCTGAAGCAAGGGCATATCCCTTGTTTCTATAGCGCTTACCGCAAGTCTTCCTATGCCCGATATTCCGAAAATGCTTTCCGTAATTACCGCACCGCTCAGCATGGAGCTTATTTGTAAAGCCATCATCGTTATAACCGGTAACATTGCATTTTTGAGGGCATGTCCGAGCATAACTTCTCTTTCGTTAAGTCCCTTTGCTCTGGCTGTTCTTATGTAGTCTTCTCTTAAAACCTCAACAAGATTAGACCTCGTCATCCTCGCTATGCTTCCGGCACTGTTCCAGCCTAGGACTATTGCGGGGAGTACCATTGCCGCCGCACTCTCATAGCCGGAAACCGGAAAAACGGGAAACTTAAACGCAAAAAGATATTGCATAATAAGAGCAATCATAAATACGGGCATGGAAACTCCGAATAAAGCTCCCGTCATAAAAAGCTTATCAATAAATTTATTTTTATAGACCGCACCTATTATTCCGGCACCCACACCTATAACCCAAGCCACCAAAGCGGCGGAAAGCGCCAATTTAAGGGTATTCGGAAAGGCTTCCGCTATAAGCCCTCCTACATTTCTGTTAAGTCTGTAGCTTGTTCCGAAATCTCCTCTTAACATATTGGCGACGTATTTGAAAAACTGGATATACAGGGGCTTATCAAGCCCCATTTCCCTGCTTATCTTCGCTATGGTCTGCTCATTGACATGTTCTCCGAGCATAGTTGTAACCGGATCTCCCGGAATTACCCTGAGCATGATGAATATCAGTAATACTACTCCTATCAATATCGGTATTGATACCAATATTCGTGAAACAATTTTTTTTTGCATTTTCCTCTTGTCCCTTTAAATTTATAAAGCCCGAATCCTCCTTCGAGCTTTATAAACAAATTAATTCTTTTTAATTGAATAGAACTGTATATCGCTAAGCCCCGCCCAGTTCGGTGTGAAGTTCTCTATTTTATCACTCAGAGCATAATAATGCTGTCTTGCGAACATAGGAAGCCAAGCCCTGTCCTCGGTAACAATTTTTTCTTCAAGCTCGTTATACTCTTTTAAACGCTCTTCTTCGTTTACTATGGTTCTTGCCTTGCTTACCCTGTCCATAACGCTTTCATCCTTGTAGTTTATGGATCTGAGCTTACTGTTTTCGGCATTTCCGAAGAAGGTGTAAATAAAGTTGTCCGGATCGTTGTAATCAGCCGACCATGTAGCCATGAAAGAGCCGAGCTCACCCGACTTTCTGGTGGCAAGCCATGTCGATTCGTCATAATTTTTTATAGTGGCGTTAATGCCTATTTGCGAAAGCTCATCGACTATAATTTCAAGAATGGAATGTGTGGTATCGGAAGCTGCCGAATCTGCGGCGATCTCCATGTCAAAGCCCGAAGCGTAACCCTCTTTTTCAAGTATTTTCTTTGCTTCCTCCGGATTATACTCTATTTTTTCCACATTCTCGTTATGTCCTATAAGACCTCTCGGAAAAATTCCGTTTTCTATACTTGCCGTTCCTCCGTACATGGAATCTATTATAGCCTGTCTGTCTATAGCCATTGATACAGCTTTTCTGACATTCACATTGTCGAATGGCTCTATATTTTCGTTAAATGTAAAGTAGGTTATTCCGACTCTTGCCGTATTTACAAGCCTGTCCGCAAAATCTTCCTTGTACTGAGGTATGTAATCCACCATATAATCCAAGTCGAGAATATCAAGCTCTCCGTTTCTGTACATAATATTCTGCGTTTCCGTATCCGGCACAACCTTTATAAGAACTCCGTCTATAGAAGGGCTGCCCTTCCAGTATTCCTCATTTTTCACCATGCTTATACTGTCGTTGGTCTTCCATTCTTTAAGCTTAAACGGTCCCGTACCTACTGTAAACTCCGGTTCTATTCCGAACTTGTCTCCGGCTTCCTCCGTAGTCTTTTCGTCAAGCATACTTACGGGTGCCGCCGCAAGACTTGCCATAAATCCCGCATAAGGGTCTTTTAAGGTAATCTCAACCGTATAATCATCTATAGCCTTAACTCCCTCAAAGCTGTTTGCAGCTCCCGACATAAGCTCATCCGCGCCCAGAATTTGGCTCACGAAATCTCCGTTTGTCGCTCCCTGTGCCGTTATTATTCTTGTCAAAGAGTACACAACGTCGTCCGACTTAAAGTCCTCTCCGTTATGAAATTTTACTCCCTGCCTGAGCTTTATTGTATATATCTTACCGTCATCCGATATATCCCAGCTCTCCGCCAAAGACGGAACAAGCTTACTGCTCCCGTCTTTCGTAAGCTCCACATCGACAAGTCTGTCAAAAATGTTAAGCGGAACCATGTAGTTGTTTGAAGTCTTATGAACGTCGACCGTTTGTATATCCGACTTTATAGCCGTAACCACCGTATTCGCCTTGGAAGTATCTTCCTGTACCTCTTTTGTTTCTTTACCGGTTGTATCTGCGCTTTTGGACGTACAAGCCCCCAAACTCATAACAAGACTTAGCGATAAAAGCGCTAACATCCTCTTTTTCATATTCGTTAATTCCTTTCGTATGTAGTTGACTGAGTGTATTACATAACATATACTGGCTTATAGTATATCAAATATTATTTTTACATACAATAAAATATAAAGAGGTTTTTTATGAAACTTGCTGTTGTAAGCGGTGCCGCAAAAGGAATAGGACGTGCCATAGCTATGGAATTTGCCCAAAACGGTTATGATTTGGCTATAAGCACATTATCAAACGAAGAAAAATTGTTTGAAACAAAAAACATGATTGAGGCTCTGGGCAGAAATTGTATAGCCGTAAAATCTGATATGTCAAGCCCGAAGGACTGTGAATTTTTCTTTGAAACCATACTTTCAAAATACAAAAATATAGACGTTCTCGTCAATAATGCGGGGATTTCTTATATAGGACTTATACAGGATATGAGCTACGAGGACTGGGACAGGGTTATAAAAAATAACCTTTATTCCGTCTTTAATACCGTAAAGCTTGCCATACCCGTAATGCTCTCACAGGGCTACGGAAGCATTATAAATATTTCCTCCGTCTGGGGTAATGTCGGCGCCTCAACCGAAGTGGCATACAGCGCCTCAAAAGGAGGTATCAACGCTTTCACGAAGGCAAGCGCCAAGGAGCTCGCTCCAAGCAATATACAGGTAAATGCAATAGCCGCCGGACTTATAGATACTGAAATGAATTCTTTCTTAAACGCAGAGGATACAAACGCCCTGCTTGAAGAAATTCCCGCCGGACGTATGGGAAATCCTTCGGAGGTTGCAAAGCTCGCCCTCTTTCTTGCAACAAAAAACTCCTATCTTACGGGACAGGTTATAGGTCTTGACGGAGGGTGGTAGCTTTTTTATGGAAATTTTCACTTTTTAATGTTATACTGTAATAAAAATCATATCAATAAAATCAGGAGGTATCCATGAAAATATTAAAACTCAAAAACTATGATGAATTAAGTAAATGCTGTGCGGATATCATAGCGGAGCAGGTAAAAAGCAATAAGTCCTGCGTACTGGGTCTTGCGACGGGTTCAAGTCCTGTCGGAACCTACAAGGAACTCGTAAAACTCTGTAAAGAGGGTAAGCTTGACTTTTCTTCCGTAAAAACCGTTAATCTTGATGAATACAAGGGCCTGAAAAAAGACAATACTCAAAGCTATTATTACTTTATGAATACCAATCTTTTTTCTCATATAAACATAGATGAAAAGAACACTCATATTCCCGACGGAACAAAGGCTGATGCCTTAAAGGAATGTTCCGATTATGAAAAACTCATACAGGAGCTCGGCGGCATAGACTTGCAGCTTTTGGGTCTGGGACATAACGGTCATATAGGTTTTAACGAGCCTTGCGATAATTTCCCTAAGTATACCCACAGTGTAGAGCTTACAAAAAGCACCATAGAAGCGAACGCACGATTTTTCGACAGTTTGGACGAGGTTCCGAAAAGCGCTTATACCATGGGCATAGGTACTATTTTTAAGGCAAGAAAAATTGTTGTCATAGTAAGCGGAAAAGATAAAGCCGAAATAGTCAAAGCGGCATTCACGGGAGATATAACTCCTAAGGTACCGGCTTCCGTTTTACAGCTTCATCCCGATGTTACCCTAATAGTCGATGAGGAGGCGGGCAGCCTCATATAAGGAGTTTTGTTATGGATAATATTAAAAGACTCAAGGAAATGATAAAGGAAAGCAAAAATATAGTATTTTTCGGTGGTGCGGGGGTATCTACCGAAAGCGGAATTCCGGATTTTCGCAGTGCCGACGGCTTGTACAACGGCAATTTCTACATTTCTCCGGAAACTATATTAAGCCATGACTTCTTTTTTAAGGACACGGAGTCTTTCTATAAGTTTTACAGAGAAAATTTAATTTATCCCGATGCAAAGCCCGGAAAAGCACATAAGGCGCTTGCAAAGCTTGAGGAAGAAGGCAAGCTTTCCTGTGTTATAACTCAAAATATAGATTGTCTGCACGAGGCGGCAGGCAGCAAAAATGTGCTTAAACTACACGGAAGCATAGATAAGAACGTATGCTTAAAATGCCATAAACACTACAGTCTCGACAGCGTTTTAAAAGCAAAAGCCATCCCTTACTGCGAATGTTCGGGACTTATAAAGCCTAAGGTTACTCTTTACGGAGAAAGCCTTGATACGGATGTTCTGAAAAAATCTATAGAATATATAGTAAATGCCGATATGCTCATCATAGGTGGAACTTCTCTTGTTGTTTATCCCGCTGCGGGGCTTATCGACTACTACTCCGGCGATAAAATCGTACTTATAAATAAATCCGTAACGGCTGCCGACAAAAAAGCGAATCTCGTGATCCATGAAAGCATAGGCGAAGTGCTGTGGGAAGCTGTACAGGAGTAGCTTGATACACAAACGGGGAGAGCGACATAAATCGTTCTCCCCGGCTTTTTTATTTAACCACTATATTGATTATCTTTTTAGGAACATATATTTCCTTAACTACCGTTCCTTCAAGTTTTCCCGCCTCTTTAAGCGCTTTGATTCCCGCCTCTACGGCAGCTTCCTTTCCCGCCTCGGCATCGATGCTTATTACAAGCTTCGTCTTTCCGTTTATCTGAACCGGAACCTCTATTACATCATCCTTCATATGAGCTTCATCAAACTCGGGCCATTGTGCATGGAATACACTTCCCTCAAAGCCCAGAGCCTCGTAAAGCTCCTCTCCTATATGAGGTGCGAAAGGCGCAAGCAATATAACAAAGGTTTTTAAAGTTTCTTTATCTATAGCTCCGTATTTTTTTGCAAGCTCCATAAACTTGTTATTATATTCCATGAAGCCGGCTATTACCGTATTAAGACTGAAAGCCTTAAATCTGTAATCTATATCTGCAACAAGCTTGTTTCTGTACTTAAGAATCTCTTTATTGACCTCAACATCCTTATCCTTTGAATCCATAACAAGGTTGTAGAAACGATTTAAGAATCTCGCGACACCCTCTATTCCTCTGTCATCCCATGTAGCGTCAAGCTCCGGAGGACCTACGAAAAGCTCATACATACGAAGTGCATCACAGCCGTAATCTCTTACAAGCTCATCAGGCGAAACGACGTTACCTTTGGACTTACTCATCTTGATACCGTTACTTCCGTTAATCATTCCCTGATTAAAAAGCTTTGTGAACGGCTCGTCAAAGTCAACCACACCTATATCGTGGAGGAATTTTGTATAAAATCTCGAATACAGAAGGTGAAGTACGGCATGCTCCACTCCTCCTATATACATATCGACAGGAAGATACTTTTTGGCATTTTCCTTGGATACAAGCTCCTTATCGTTATTTACGTCAACATATCTGAGGAAATACCAGCTTGAACCCGCCCACTGAGGCATGGTGTTGGTTTCTCTTTTTGCCGGAGAACCGCAACAAGGACAGCTTGTATTTACCCACTCATCTATAGCCGCAAGCGGAGACTCTCCCGTACCCGTAGGCTGATAAGACTCAACCTCCGGAAGCAATAAAGGAAGCTCTTCTTCCGGAACAGGCACATTACCGCACTTAGGACAGTGAATTATAGGAATAGGCTCACCCCAATATCTTTGTCTTGAGAATACCCAGTCTCTAAGCTTATAGTTGACCTTTTTCTTTCCGTAGCCCGCTTTTTCTATCATATCCGGCGCTTCTTTTTTAAGTACGGAAGATTCCATTCCGTTCCAGTCTCCGGAATTGATCATGATTCCCGAAGCCTCCGTATAAGCCTCCGTCATATTTTCCGCTTGCTTACCGTCCTTTGAGATTACCTGAACTATAGGTAAATCAAACTTCTTTGCAAATTCAAAGTCCCTTTCATCGTGAGCCGGAACGCACATGATTGCACCCGTACCGTAGTCGGCAAGAACATAATCCGACAACCATATAGGCGTTTTCTCTTTATTCAGAGGATTTATAGCATAAGAACCCGTAAATACGCCGGTTTTTTCCTTAGCCTGCATTCTGTCTACATTGGACTTCATGGAAGCCTCAAAAATATACTTCTCAACCTCTTCGGCTTTTTCAGGCTTTGCGAGCTTTTTCGCAAGCTCATGCTCAGGTGAAAGAACCATAAAGCTTGCTCCGTAAAGGGTATCCGGTCTTGTTGTATACACGGTTATTACATCATCCGTATCCTCAACCTTAAATTCCACCTCCGCACCGTAGCTCTTCCCTATCCACTCGGACTGCATTTTTATTACCTTTTCAGGCCAGTCAAGCTTATCCAAGTCATTTAAAAGTCTTTCCGCATACTCGGTTATCTTAAGCATCCATTGACGGAGATTCTTCTTTGTAACCGCCGTTCCGCAACGCTCGCAGGCTCCGTCCACAACCTCCTCGTTTGCAAGACCCGTCTTACATGACGGACACCAGTTTATAGGGAATTCCTTCTCATAGGCAAGACCCTTTTTAAACATCTGCACGAATATCCACTGTGTCCATTTATAAAACTTCGGATCCGTGGTGTTTACCTCCATATCCCAATCGTATATGGAAGCTATTTCGTCAATCTGTCTTTTAATATTTGCAACGTTTTCCGCCGTAGACTTTGCAGGATGTACTCCAACCTTTATGGCATAATTTTCGGCAGGCAAACCGAAAGCATCAAAGCCCATAGGATGAATCACATAATTCCCCTTCAAAATCTGATACCTTGACCATACGTCACTTATAACATAGCCCCTCCAATGTCCTACATGAAGTCCCGAACCCGAAGGGTATGGAAACATATCCAGACAATAATACTTGGGCTTCTTTCCGTCATTTATATTTATAGGCTTTTCCTGCCAATTTTTGCGCCATTTTTTTTCAACGGCACTGTGATTATATTGAGCCATAGCTGTCCTCCGATTTTTAAACATTAAGTATATTTAACTCCAAAAAATAAAGTGTGTCAAGTTTTAATTAATGTATATAATTTTGTCCTACTTATTACATTTAGTCTATTGCAATTAAATTGCTTTACCTTTATAATGTTTAAGATTATTTTAATAATGAATACTATTTTTTCCGGTTTCTCTTCGGAAACAACAATAAGTAAGTTGAAACTAATATTATGGAGGTTTTTTTATGCATCAAGAAAGACTGATTTGCGATAATGTTTATTATCTCGGCGCAAGTGATCGCCGCTTAAATCGCTTTGAAAATATATTCCCTTTGCCGAACGGAGTAACATATAACTCATATCTTGTTAAGGATGACAAGACCGTACTCCTTGATACCGTCGATAAGGCTATTGAAAAGCCTTTCCTTGAAAACCTTGAGTATGCTTTGGACGGAAGAAAGCTTGACTATCTTATTATAACCCACATGGAATGCGACCATGCCGCAAGCCTTGCCGAGGTTCTTTTAAGACATCCGGAGGTTACCTTGGTCGGAAACGCAAAAACATTTGCGCTTATAGAGCAATTTTTTGATTTCAAGGGACATTACAATAAGCTGGAGGTAAAGGACAAGGAAACCTTGGACATAGGTCATCACAAGTTCACCTTCCTTTTTGCTCCTATGGTTCACTGGCCTGAAGTTATGGCTGTGTATGAGGAAAGCAATAAAATGGTCTTCTCCGCCGATGCCTTCGGAACCTTCGGAGCTTTTTCCGGAAATATCTTCTCCGATGAGATGAACTTCTTTGAAGAATGGTTGCCCGAGGCAAGACGTTATTATACCAACATAGTAGGTAAATACGGAGTGCAGACCGTCAATCTTTTGAAAAAGCTCTCAGACTTTGAGGTAAACTATATTTGTCCTTTACACGGTCCTATCTGGAGGGACAAGGATCTTATTGCACAGTTTATAGAAAAATACAAAATCTGGGCAAGCTATGCCCCGGAAGATAACGCCGTTGTTATTTTCTACGGTACGATTTACGGGGCTACCGAGGATGTTGCAACTTTACTTGCCGGCGAAATCGCAAAGCTCGGCGTTAAAAATATAAAAATGTACGATGTATCCGCAACCGACACCTCCTATCTTGTATCGGAGGCTTTCAGAGCGAAAACCCTCGTTTTTGCGGCGGCAAGCTACAATGCGGGACTTTTCCCGTATATGAATATCCTGCTTGACGACCTTAAAGAGCACAGTATACAAAACAGAAATGTCGTACTCATAGAAAACGGTTCTTGGGCTTTATCCGCCGGCAAACGTATGTCGGACTTTATCTCCGGTATGAAAAACATGACTTTACTTGCGGATACGCTCAGTATCAAGTCAAGCCTTAAGGATGAGCAGCTTCCCGTAATATACGAGCTTGCAAGGAAAATAAAAGACAGCTTATAAAAAATAAAGCTCTGTATCAGGTAAACACCTGAATACGGAGCTTTTTGTATTGAGCTTTTTTATTCCTCGTCATCCAATTCCATATCAAAGAAATCCTGCTCGTCCAGCATTTCATCAAAAGCATCGCTTACTATCTCGTATTCTTCGTCACTTTCTATGTTTGTAAGCTCAGGCTCACCGTTTACGGTTTCCGAGTATCTGTAAAGATACACAAGACCTTCCTCTTCACCGTCTCTCGGATTTTCAGGCAAAACCGCTATGTACTCCCTTTCTCCGGCATCGAATATTCCGAGTACGACACACTCGATTTCCGTATCGTCCTCCAAGGTTATTGTAACGCTTGTAGCGTTATCTCCGTAATAATTTTCTTTTCTTAAACTTTCCGACATTTTTTCTCCTTTTAAATCATTTCTTTACTATTTCTTTTATAAATTCCGAAATATCTCCTCTGGAATTTTTTCCGTCCGCACTGCTGCATATAAAAAGCATATCCCTCGCCCTTGTCATTGCGACATAGAACATTCGTCTTTCTTCCTCCAAATCTTCTTTCGATTTGGCTTTTTTATAAGGGCATATACCCTTATTGGCATCTATGATATAAACTATTTTAAATTCCAAGCCTTTTGAAGCGTGAAAGGTCATCAGTCTGACACCTGTTTCATCTTCCTTGTTTTTCTTTATTTTCTCAAGCTTTTCTTTGTACTCGTCAATATGAACCAGCCAGTCATTCAGACTGTCATAATCCGTGCTTGACTTATAGATTTCATCCAGAATATCCAAAAATTCGTCGCTTTCTTCTATTCCGTTATAGTCGCAATAATCTTCTATGTAATTATCATAACCTATCCCTTTTCTAATAAAAGCTACGGCTTTCTTTAATTCCATAGATGCAATAAGTTTCAGGCAGTGCTCAAGCTCTTTTATTTTTTCAAGCATATAGGGAGTATCCGAGTAATAGGCATATAGTCCCGAAATACCCTTTTCGGATACCTCATAAAGAGCCTCTCTTTTGATATAGCGGTTCGGCTTATTGCAGATCCTCACCAGATCCGCCCTGCTTCCTATACCCTTTGACAACTTCAAATAAGCTATGATATCCTTTGCAATCCAATGATCGTAGATATTCGGTATATTATCCTTTAAAACAAAGGGAATACCGAGCTTTAAAAACCTTTCCGTAACCCTTATAGGCTGGATATTGGTTCTGTATAAAACCGCTATATCCTCATAAGCATAACCCATGCTCAAAAAAGACCTTATATCACTTATAACAGTGCTTACCTGAGCCGAGGAACTTTTGAATTTAAGTATTTCAACTTCCCTGCCCTCGCCTCTTTCGGCATTTATCTTTTTATCGAACCTTATTTTGTTGTGCCTGATAAGTCTTTTTGCCGCCTCGACAATCTGCCTTGTACTTCTGAAATTTATATCAAGAACAACAGTTTTACAATTTTTATAATCCTTATTAAAGTTAAGCATTATATCGGGTCTCGCTCCCCTGAAGGAATATATAGACTGGTCATCGTCCCCCACTATGGTAAGGTTGCCGGCTTTTCCCACAAGCAAATTTACCGTCATGTACTGTAAGGAATTGATATCCTGAAACTCATCGACGAGTATATACTTATATTTTTCCTGACAGGCTTTTCTTATATCCTCTCTCTCACTTAAAAGGTCATAGGTCATAAGCAGCATATCGTCAAAATCAATTTTCTGTCTTACTCCCATCTCCTCTTCGTATTTTTTATATATCCGCCTGAAAAGCTCCGCCGAACAAAGCTTGGAGTAAAAAAAGTCTATATCGGTTCTCTCCTGCTTTACACTTGAGATTTCCGCCAGAAGCCCCTCCGCCGATGATTGCATATCAAGCTTAAGCTCGGGAAGCTTTGAGGCTATATCCTCCAAAATTTTATATCTGTCGCTCTCCTTTGCTATATGCTCGGCTCTATATCCGTAAGCCAGCTTTAAAAGCCCGAAAAACACCGAATGAAAGGTTCCGAAGCTTACACCTCTTGCATCCGGCGCAAGCTTTCCGAACCTCTCTCCCATTTCCTCGGCTGCCGCCCTCGAAAAGGTAACAACAAGAATATTGGAAGGCTTAACCCCTTTATTTTCTATGAGGTACTTGATTCTGTGGGTTATTACAAAGGTCTTTCCGGAGCCCGGACCCGCAAGAACCATAAGAGGTCCTTCGCCATGCTCAACGGCTTCTCTTTGTGCCTTAGAGTAATTGTTTGATACCAAGCTCTATTCTCCTGATACTTTCATCCTTGCCGAGAACCTCCATTATTTCGGTAGCTCCTCCCGGAGTGGACATCTTACCGGAAAGTGCGGTTCTTACAGGCCACATAACAAAGCCGGTCTTTACTCCCGTATCGCTCACATACTTTGACAAAAGCTCATACAAGGAATCATTTGTATAAGTATCATGCTCCTTTAAAAGAGGCAGGACATCCTGTAATACCTTTAAAGAGCTTGCCGCATCCGTCTTCATCTTCTTATGGGTATACAGCTCGTTTCCGTACTCAGGCAGCTCCTCGAAAAAGTCTATGTGCTCCTTTATATCAAGCAGGGTCTCTATACGTGTCTTTACCATGTTTGAAATCTTCTTTAAATCAAGCGGCTTCTTAATAACCTCTTCTATGTACGGCTTTGCGAGCTCAAAGAATTTGTCTTCATCCATAGCCTTTAAATATTCACTGTTCATCCATGAAAGCTTTACCATATCAAAAACAGCCGGAGATTTACTTATGTTTCTGTAATTAAACTCCTTAACCAAATCCTCAAGACTGAATATTTCTCTGTCATTTTCCGGAGACCAGCCAAGTAAAGCCACATAATTTACAATAGCTTCCGAGATATATCCTTTATCGAGCAAATCCTCGAAGGATGAATGTCCGCAACGTTTCGAAAGCTTCTTATGTGTTTCGTCCGTTATGGTAGGGCAGTGCACATATACCGGAATCTCCCATCCGTATGCCTCATAAAGTCTGTTGTATTTAGGTGAAGACGAAAGATACTCGTTTCCTCTTACAACATGCGTAATTCCCATCAAATGGTCATCTATAACATTTGCAAAGTTATAGGTCGGGAAACCGTCCGACTTTATAAGCACCATGTCGTCAAGCTCCGCATTGTCAACACTTATATCACCGTATATCTCATCATGAAAGCTTGTTTTTCCAGTGCTCGGATTATTCTGTCTTATTACGTAAGGAAGACCTTTTTTCAGGTTTTCTTCTATCTCTTCCTTTGAAAGCTTAAGGCAATGCTTGTCATATTTTAAAAGCTGCTCGTCTCCCACACCCACCTTTAAAGAATCAAGTCTTTCCTGAGTACAAAAGCAGTAATAAGCTTCTCCTTTTTCAACCAGTTTTTTCGCATATTCAAGGTACATACCGCTTGCCTGACGCTCACTCTGAACGTAAGGACCGACTCCTCCGTCCTTATCCGGACCTTCGTCATGTACAAGTCCCGTATATTTCAAAGTATTATATATAATTTCAAGGGCTCCCTCCACAAATCTTCCCTGATCGGTGTCCTCTATACGCAGGAGAAAATCCCCTCCTTCATGCTTTGCGATTAAATAAGCGTACAAAGCGGTTCTTAAATTTCCCACGTGCATACGTCCTGTAGGACTCGGCGCATAACGTGTTCTGATTTTTGTCATTTTTCCATCTCCTTATCCATGTATTTATTATTTAGGCATTTACGAAACACCTAAGACCCGTTCATTATTATAACTTAAAGCATAGATACTTACCAGATTTATTTTTAGGCTTTATACCCCTCACAAAAGTATGTATCTTCCGCCGTCAAGTAAATACGTACATTCTCTGTCATCCGTAAGAGAATATTTCCCCATGCTTATATCTTCGACTTTCTTTATAAAGCTGTCTTTAAACTCCTCTTCCGGTAAAATTTTAAGTCTCACATTTTCACCGTACTTCACATCCACTATGAAATGCCCTTCTTCTTCGGCTTGATACTTAACTTTACCGAAAACATTATAATCCAACTCAAATTCGAGTAAAAAACCGCTCTTTACAACAAGCAGCTTACTTGCCTGCAATGCAAGCCTTGCACTTTCTCTGTAGGCTTTCACAAGTCCTCCCGTTCCTAAAAGTATGCCCCCGAAATACCTTGTAACCACCACGCAGATATTGGTTATATTTTCATTCAAAAGCAAATCCGACATAGGCTTTCCCGCCGTACCGGCAGGTTCTCCGTCATCACTGTATTTATAGGTTTCTCCCTTGTTTCCCAGAACGTAAGCATAGCAGTTGTGCCTCGCATCCCTATGCTTTTTTCTTATCTTTTCCACAAAATCCATCGCTTCTTCTTGAGTTCTCACCAAGGAAGTACTTGCAATAAATTTTGATTTTTTCTCCACAAGCTCCGCCTCCGCTCCCCTGTAGCACATTTTATATTCTTTTAACATAATATTCCCTCGCTAATAATAGAAGTTTTCAGATGATATAAGGATATTTATAGCACTTTTTTTAAAAATTTGATATACTGAAGTGATATTTAGTTAAATATCTTTTGAGAAAAGCTGTTCTCTAACGGAGGTTAAAAATGAAATACAGTAAAGAACAGACAAAACGCAAGCTTAAAAACTCAAAATCAAAAAAAGGAAAGTATATAACAAAGCTTTTTGTAAGCTTCTTTAAGACGATTTTCATAGTTTTTATTCTGTGTATTTGTCTAGGAATAGGTGCGGGTGTAGGAATCGTAAAAGGAATCATAGACAACGCTCCCGACATAGATGTGGAAAGTATCTTACCTATGGGCTATGCCACTACCGTATACGATGCAAAGGGAAATGTAACGGACACCCTTGTTATGGAAGGCTCAAACAGGCAGGAAGCAACCTATGACGAGTTTCCTCAGGACCTTATAGACGCTTTTGTAGCGATAGAGGATGCCCGTTTCTGGAAACATAACGGTGTAGATACAAAATCCATTTTAAGAGCCATAGTCGGTGTTATAAGAGGTACATCCTCTTCGGGAGGCGGTTCCACCATAACCCAACAGCTGATTAAAAACAATGTTTTTAACGGCGGAAGGGAAAAAGGCTTCGGTGCAAAGCTTGAAAGAAAGATTCAGGAGCAGTACCTTGCCATAAAGCTTGAGAAATCAATGGATAAGAAAATTATCCTTACTAACTACTTAAACACCATAAACCTTGGAAACAACTCGCTCGGTGTCAAGGTTGCGGCAAAAAGATATTTCAATAAGGACGTTTCCGAGCTTACCCTTTCGGAGTCTACGGTTATTGCCGGAATTACACAAAACCCGAGCAGACTGAACCCTATTTCGGGTCGTGCCGCAAATGAGGAAAAACGTAAGGTTATTCTCCAGTATATGTACAAGCAGGGCTATATAACAAAGGAAGAACAGGAAGAAGCCCTGGCGGATAATGTATATGACAGAATACAAAATGTCGATGTCGCTTCAAAGGAAAGCAGGCATATATACAGCTATTTCACGGATGCCCTTATAAGTCAGGTCAGTCAGGCTCTTGTCGAAAAGCTGGGCTATTCGGAAACACAGGCTCATAACCTCATATATTCGGGCGGCTTAAGTATTTATACGACTCAAGACCCCGACCTTCAAAAAATTGTTGATGAAGAGGTTAACGACCCGGCAAACTATACTGCTGTAAAATACTCTGTGGAATACAGACTTTCGGTAAAGCATGCTGACGGTGAAACCAAGCATTACTCGGAAGACAGCCTGCTTGCCTATCATAAAAACACCTTAAAAGATGATTTTGACGGAATTTACGCAAATGAAGAAGCGGCTAAAGCGGATACCGAAAGCTACAAGGCAAGCCTCGTAAAAAGCGGTGACGAAATTTTGGGCGAAAGTTTCAAAACTATACTTGAGCCTCAGGTGAGCTTCGTTCTCATGGATCAGTCAAACGGTGAAGTAAAAGCCATAAACGGAGGAAGAGGTCCTAAAACAGCCAGTCTTACCCTAAACAGAGCCACAAATACCGTAAGACAGCCGGGATCCACATTTAAGGTAATATCCGCCTTCGCTCCCGCTCTCGATGCCAAGGGAAATACTCTTGCCTCGGTATATTACGATGCTCCCTACAGTGTAGGAACAAAAAGCATAAGCAACTGGTACAGCAGCGGATATTTAGGTTATTCCAGTATACGAGACGGTATTATCTATTCAATGAACATCGTTGCGGTAAAAACTCTGATGGAAACCGTCACTCCGGAGCTCGGTGTGGAATACGCAAAAAATTTCGGTATAAGCACACTTACCGAAAGCGACTATACCGCAAGCCTTGCACTGGGCGGTCTTACAAAAGGTGTTACAAACCTCGAACTTACAAGCGCCTTTGCAGGTATAGCCAATAAAGGAGTATATACAAAACCTGTATTCTTCACAAAAATAGTTGACCATAACGGAAAAACTCTTATAGACAACACACCCGAAACACACAGGGTTGTTAAGGAGTCTACCGCATTTTTACTTACGGATGCCATGGCGGAATCAATGAAGCCGAACACCAAGTTTGCCCGTTCGGGAGTTACGGTAAGCTCCACCAGTACGAGGGCAAGGCTTGACAATATGAGCTGCGCCGGAAAATCCGGAACCACCTCAAAAAATAACGATATCTGGTTTGTAGGCTTTACACCTTACTACACCGCCGGTATATGGGCAGGCTATGACGATAATCAGGATCTGACGGGAGATAACGGAGGTACCAGATTCCATAAAGATATCTGGAAAAAAATCATGACAAGAGTTCATGAGGGAAAAACGGATATAGGCTTTCCGGTTCCCGACAGTGTTGAAAAGGCGGAGGTTTGCCGCAAATCAGGTAAGCTTCCGGTTTCGGGCCTGTGCAGTAACGACCCGAGAGGAAGTACCGTATATACCGAATATTTTGCAAAAGGTACGGTTCCTACCTCAGCCTGTGATGTTCACTCAAGCATCACCGTATGCTCGGAAAGCGGCGAGCGTCCCGGTCCGTACTGTACAAGCACAACAAGTAAGGTCATCATGATAGTTCCGAGTTCGGAAGCTTCCACCGACGATTCGGTCTTTGCCGGCTCGTCCGTATGTTCCATACACACGGGAACTCCTACCGAAACAGGACCCGAGCATCTTGACTCCGCTCCGGTTGGAAGCGGTGGAAACGGAAGTCTTATAGGTCCGGGTGAAAAGCTGAAAGGTCCCGGAAGCGATTAAATAAAGGCTTAAATTTTAAAATTTATCATTATCAATTTAAAAAGCGGTTCGTGCAAAGAAAAAATCTCTGCTGTCGAACCGTTCTTTTTTATAATTCTATTATTTTATCTATTTCTTCTATGCCCCCGAAATCTATGCTTTCAATATCATCACATTCAAATCTCGCACAGGTTCCGCAAGAAGAACTTACACTTCTCGGCACAGGCATAAGAACCACGTCCTTGAGCTTATCTCCCAACAGTTTTTTGAAACGTATGGCTCCGAAGTGTGAAAAAAATGTAGCAATATAAGTCATATTATTTCTTCCTGAAAGTCAATTTGTATTCGCCGTTTTCTTCCTTTACACTTACATCATAAGAGTGCGTAGCCGCAAACTTCGAAGTGTTTTCCACGGCAACCTTTGCATCAAGAAGCATCTCATAAACGGACTCCTTGCTTTCCATAGCCTTTTTTAAAAGCACTACAGGCTCGGGACAGGATAAACCTCTTGCATCTATCATAACTACCTCCTATTCGCTTTTCCTCGTATTCATAAAAGCAATAACCGTAACAACAACAAAACCCAAACCTACTGCAATCTTTCCGGCAAGAGGAACACCTTTTCCCGAAGCCGCAAGCCCGAAGTTATGAGCAAAAGCCGCTCCCACAACGAGTCCGAGTATGGTTACCGCCGAGTCTGCATTTCCTTCTCCCGCCAAGACAAGTTGTCTTAAAGGACAACCTCCGAGCAAGGTACAGGCAAAGCCCGCCAAGGTCATACCGAGGAAGTTCCATACACTGTCGGTATGAGCTATAGGTTGCTCCGCAAAGCCCAAGCGGAACTTTCCTATAACAAGGTTAACTACAAGTGCCGCAATAAGGATGGAAACAAAGCCTAAAATAAGCTTAAAGTCCTTAAAAAGAATAATATCTCTTATTCCGCCTACCATACACATTCTGCTCTTCTGTGCCAAAGCCCCTACCACAAGACCTGCAAGAAGTGATACTATAAGAGCCGCATGTACCGCTCCCGGACCTTTTCCGGACTCCGTGAACATTAAAAGCCCCGGTGCAAATGCCAAAAGACAAAGTACCGCAAGAGCCATTGCAGGTAAGGCAAATCCTTCCGTTCCTTTTTGCTTGTAGCTTCTGCTTAGACTGTAGCCCTTGTTAAGGAAAATAACTCCCACTCCTATTCCTGCGGCAAAGCCGAGAAAACCGAAGATAGCATTTAAGTCTCCACCCGCAAGTCTTAAAACAACTCTGAACGGACATCCCAAAAAAATAAGGCAGCCTATCATCGCAAAGAAGCCCAAAACAAATCTCGTTACAGGTGCCGAACCTCCCTTAGGTGAAAATTCCTTAGTAGCGAACGACAAGGCAAAAGCTCCGAGTATAAGACCCGGTATTTCAGGTCTTACATACTGTACGGGCTCGGCTCTGTGTAAACCCAGTCCCCCCGCTGTGTCCCTTATAAAACAAGCCAGACAAAAGCCCATGTTTACCGGATTTCCCGCCAAAACGAGAAGAGCTGCCACTACTCCTATAATCAATCCGGAAGCAATAATTAAGTTTCTTTCATTTTTCATTATGTAAATCCCCCTTTCGTGTAAGTAAATTTTATCACTTACACCTGTTTTTAACAATATATTTATATATTGTTATTTTCTATTTATATTATCTTATATAGGACTTTTCTATATATCAAAAAATACTTAATCAGTACTTTTTCAAATATTAACCCGATTTTTATATACAAACAGGTAGGCTTTGTATTAGAATTGTATATATACATTATTATTTTAAAAGGAGCAGCTATGATATATTTTGACAATGCCGCCACAAGCTTTCCCAAAGCGCCCAATGTAGGCGGAAGCATGGCGAATTTTATTGAAAAGTATGCCGTAAATATTAATCGAGGAAGCTATACCAGCGCTTTTAAGATTGAAGAACTTGTCTTTGATTGCAGGTGTAAACTCGCCAAGCTTTTTAACTGTCCCGACTGTAAGAATATTATTTTTACAACAAATGTAACCTTCGCTCTTAACATGGTCATAAAAGGCTTTCTGAAGCCGGGCGATCATGTACTTGTAAGCGAAATGGAACATAATGCCGTAATGCGTCCCATAAAGCAACTTGAGGCACAGGGCGTATCATTTTCCCGAATTCCCTGCGACGGCTTCGGGTATATCAGAAATGACAAATTAAAGGATCTTATACAAGGAAATACAAAGGCTCTCATCTGTACACACAGCTCAAATATCTGCGGCAGTATTATGCCTATAGAAGAGCTCGGTGCCGTTTGCCTTGAACATAACATGGAATTTATAGTGGATGCGGCTCAGAGTGCGGGGGTGCTTGATATAGACATGGAAAAAATGAATATCTCGGCACTGTGCTTTACCGGACACAAGTCCTTAATGGGACCTCAGGGCATAGGCGGCTTTGCCGTAACGGACAGCTTCGCCTCTAAGCTCAATCCTCTGATAAGCGGAGGAACCGGAAGCTTTTCGGACAGCGAGGAGGTTCCTTTAATACTGCCTGACAAATTTGAAGCGGGAACTCTCAATCTTCCCGGAATAATAGGTTTAAATACCGCTCTTGACTATATAGAAAGAGTGGGTATAGAAAATATACATGAACACGAGCTTTCGCTTACCTCTTATTTTTTGGAAGGCTTAAAGAAAATAGAAGGCATAAAAATTTTGGGTTCACCCAATATAGAAAATCGTACGGCTGTGGTTTCCATAAGCGTAAAATCAAAAGACTTGGCACTTATGTCCTTTGATTTGGAAAACAAATACGGCATACAGGTAAGAACCGGTCTGCACTGCGCTCCGAACGCCCATAAAGCTTTGGGAAGCTTTCCTGAGGGAAGTATACGTTTTTCTTTCTCCTATCACAATACAAAGGAAGAAGTCAACATTTGTCTGGATGCGCTTAAAGCCATAATGAAAAACTAAAATCTTGTAAAAGGAGCTCATGATGAAAATATCTACAAAAGGCAGATATTCTTTAAAGATAATGCTTGATATATGTAAACACCATACCGAACAGGAGTATATCCCACTAAAGGATATATCCGAGCGTACAAAAATATCCGAAAAGTATATGGAGAGCATAATCAAGACACTGGTCAGAAACGACCTTCTTACAGGTCTCAGAGGTAAGGGCGGCGGATACAAGCTTACAAAATCTCCCAATCTTTACACGGCGGGAGAAATACTCAGAGTTTCGGAAGAAAATTTCGCTCCCATAGAAAGCCTGATAGAGATTGATTACAATGACCCTTCGGAGGTTAAAACTCTCAAGCTTTTTAAGGGTCTTGATGAAACGATAAACGCTTATCTTAACAGGATAAGTTTAAGCGATCTCTTAGTTGAGGAAAGCGGTGACATATATTTCATATAGCAAAGCTTATAAAAAGGACGTATATCGCTCCGCTCCCGATTTTTATATCGGGGGAGGCAGTCTATACGTCCTTTTTATATTTTTTATAAATTTCTTTGCAAAATATACTCAAGTAAGGCTTCCGAAAAAAGTTCTTCTTTCGGCATATAGCAAAGATTTTCCGCCTTTCCGAAAATCTCCTTTGCATCCGAAGGAGCAAGGAAAATATCCGCTGCACAAAGCATTGCCGCATCGAACTCACTGTCGCCCGCAGCTATTACCTTATCCGCACCGAGCTTTTCCTTAAATCTTGTCACAGCTTGACCTTTATTAAGCTTTTTAGGCAGTACATAGAGCTTGCTGCCGTTATTGAATACATCAACAAGGGATGTGTCGAGTTTACTTCTAAGCTCCGACACAAGCTCTTTTTCCTCTTCGCATTTTGTAAAGATAAACAGCTCCTTGATAAACCTTAATTCAAAGCTTCTTCTCTTGTCAAATTCAAGCAGTGAAACAGCCTTTTTAAGCTCGCTTTCCGCCTGTCTTGCAAGCTTCAATGAAGCCTCATACCACTGTGTATCCTCTTTACCGTCAACAAGCAAAACACCACCGTTACATACCAAAGCGTATTTCGGCTTTTCAATACCCAGATCTATCCTGTTATACTGCTCTGCGGTTCTTGTCGTGGTCGGAACGAAAAGGAGTTTATCCGATACAAGCTTTAAAAGCTCAAAGCTTTTTTTACTCATAAAGGATATTTCCCTTCCTTCATAAATCTCGACATTTACTTTTTTCTCACCTATATCATGCTTGTATGAAAATATAAGTGTATTATCCAAATCAGAATTAAATATATGCATCAGTTCTTTTTATTCATTATTGCTTTTCTGAGTAAGTCAACAGGTATCATTGTTACCGCCAAAACAACGGCAATAATCCAGCCCTTTATTCCGAACGGCTCACAGCTGAACATTTCTCCTATCCATTTGAAGACAGGGAAAGGTACCAATGCCGCATTTACAATAAGAGCCTGAACAAAGATTATCATAAAGAATACCTTTAAGAAGCTCTTGTTCTTGTCAAGTCCCGCAAAAATATCAAAGCCGTCATCTCTTACGTTAAAGCCGTTAAAGAGTGCCGCAATTATAAACAGGACAAAGTATCCCGTTAAGTGCTGCTTATCGTTTTCAAACATATTCTTAAAGAAAGGAAGCTTTAAATATACAAAACTTACTATTGTAAGCCAGATACCCATAGTAAGAATCTGCGCAAACATTTCTTTGCTTACTATACTCTCGTCTCTTCTTCTCGGTCTTTCCGTCATATACTTTTCCTGCTCCGGCTCATTACCGAGCATCATAACTCCAAGGCTGTCCATAACAAGGTTAACAAACAAAAGGTGAGTTACCTTCAAAGGTGCCTCTATTCCGAAAAACGGTGCTATGGCGCTTACTATTACAGCCGTAACATTTATTACAAGCTGGAACTTACAGAATTTAAGTATATTGTGGTATATGGTTCTTCCATACCAGATTGCATCTTTAATGGATTTAAAGTTATCATCAAGAATAACTATTTCTCCCGCCTCTTTTGCAGCCTCGGTTCCGCTTCCCATAGCAAAACCTACATCCGCTCTCTTAAGTGCCGGAGAGTCGTTTACTCCGTCTCCCGTCATACCTACAACAAGGTTCATTTCCTGACAAAGTCTTACCATTCTTGACTTGTCCGTAGGCAAAGCTCTTGCTATAACTCTTATTTCAGGAATGATTTTTTTCACCTCTTCATCCGACATTTCGTTAAGCTGTGCGGATGAAATAGCTCTGTCGCTGTTAGTCTTTAAAAGTCCCGCATCCTTTGCGATAGCGATAGCGGTTTCGAGTCTGTCTCCGGTTATCATTACAACCTGTATGCCGGCATCCTGAACGGCTTTTATAGCTTCAATACTCTCAGGACGTACATCGTCTCTGATTCCTACAAGACCTATAATAACGATATCGGAGTTTATCTTATCCTCAACCATAGGGCTTTCGGAATAAGCAAATGCGAGAACTCTCATTGCTTTTGCGGCAAGCTCGTCAATCTTTCTGTCCAAAACGGCTCTGTCAATATCTTTTATGTCACCGTCTTCATCTATGTATTTTCCTGCCAGAGCAAGTAACTTTTCAGGTGCTCCCTTATAGAAAACCTTTCCCGTGCTCTCAATATAAGCCTGACTGAACTTATTTGTGGAGTTAAAGTTCTGCTGCTTTGTAATAGTGTATTCGGTACTGTTCTCCAATGCCCTGAAGGTCTCCTCACCCATGAACTTCATCAAAGCCTGATCTGTAGAGTTTCCGCCTATTACCTTGTGCTTATCGTCATACATTGACTGGGTATTTTTTCCTATTCCGATGTCAAGCAAGCCTTTAATCTTACTGTGTTTGCTTATATCCTTAAGGTCTATCGAGTTTCCGTCTCCCATGAAGAAATCCACAACCTCAAGTACACCTTTTGTAATGGTACCCGTCTTATCGCTGAACAAAACATTCAATGAACCTGCGGTTTCAACACCTTCCGCCTTTCTTACGAGGACATTGTGTGTAAGCATCTTGCTTGTATTCTGCATAAGAACGAGAGAAATCATCAAAGGAAGTCCCTCAGGAACCGCACAAACTATTATAACTATGGAAAGCGAAATCGCTTCAAGAACGCTTCTTAATACTTCTTTAATTCCCATAGAAAGATAAGGCATTATTCCGCCCGCTCTTATTACAAAATAGGTCAGGTAAAAAATTGCTATAACAACGGCACTGACATAACCGAATACGGAAATCTGGTCCGCAAGCTTTTTAAGCTTAACCTTAAGAGGCGTATCAGGCTCGCTTTCCTGCATCTCCTCAGCCATCTTACCCATCATGGTATTTATACCGACTCTTCTTACATCAAGTATACCCTCACCGTCAAATACAACGGCTCCTCTGAAAAGAGAATGCTTGTCTACGAAGGTATCACCTGTAATATTCTCCGTCATTTCGAAGTCTTCGCTTGCTGCGGTTTTTTTACATTCTTCGGACTCACCGTTTAACACGGCATTACTCACTTTTAAAAGACCGTCCGCCAAGACTCCGTCTGCCACAACCTTGTCACCGGACTGCAAAAGAATCTTATCTCCGACAACGACATCATCCACATCAATAACGGTAACCATACCGTTTCTGTGAACCTTACACTTATCTTTTTCCGAGCTTTCCTTAAGCTCTCTGTACTTGGTATCGCTTGCCACACCTGTTCTTGCCGATACAAAAGCTACTATCAGCACCGCCGTTATTATACCTAAAGCCTCATATATTTCGGCGTATCCGAAGAAAAACATAACTATCATAAGTACCGCAATGGCAAGCAAAATCCTTATAATAGGGTCTTTGAAGGTTTCTTTAAACTCTTCCCAAAAAGTAGTGGGTTCCGAATCCGGAATGGCATTGGAACCGTATTTCGCTCTGGAAGCTTCAACTTCCTTGTCAGTTAATCCGTTAAATTTCATTTAATTCTTTCCTCTCATTAGCTGTAATAAAGTAAAGGAGAAACTATATCATATAGTCTCTCCTTTACAAGGATAACACATTACAGTTTTATACGTATCTTTGTGCAAGCTGTGAAATTCCGTCATCAGGTGTTCCCTGACCGACAGCATTAAACTTCCACTCTCCGTTATGTCTGTAAACTTCTCCGAATATCATCGACGTTAAACCGGAGTAGTCCTCTGTGAGATTATATCTGCAAATCTCTTTATTGTTTCTTGCATCCACCAGTCTTATAAAAGCATTTTGAATAAGACCGAAGTGCTGCTTTCTCTGCTTTGCCATGTATATATTGACAACCATGACAATCTTATCATATTCGGCAGGAACCGAGTTAAGATCTATAACTATCTGCTCGTCGTCTCCCTCGCCGGCACCTGTGAGGTTATCTCCCATGTGTGCTACACTTCCCGATGCATGAGTAAGATTATTGAAGAAAATCAAATCATGCTTGGAACGAAGCTTTCCGTCAACCAAAAGAAGTGCCGAAGCATCACAGTCGATAGAAGCTCCTCCCGAACCGAAGCCGAATAAGCCCTTTGACTGCTTTACCTCGTCCCAGCCGAGTCCCACAATTATTTTTGAAAGACCTGAGTTATCTTTGGAAAGACTTACTTTTTGTCCTTTTTGCAAACTTATAGACATCTTATCCTCCTAAGCTGTTAACCTACATTTATACCGAAGTGTCCGCAAAGTGCTGCGAGTCCGCCCTGGAAGCCGCTTCCTATAGCGTTGAACTTCCACTCTCCGTTATTTCTGTAAAGCTCTCCTATAACAACGGCGGTTTCTATAGAGAAATCCTCTCCCAAATCATATCTTATAAGCTCCGTGTTGTTTGCTTCATCAACTATACGTATGAAAGCGTTTGAAACCTGTCCGAAGTTCTGATGCCTTGTTTCCGCGTCATAGATGGTAACCGTAAAAGATATCTTCTCTATATTCTCAGGAACCTTGCTTAAGTCTATTCTAACCTGCTCGTCGTCTCCCTCGCCGGCACCTGTGAGGTTATCTCCCAAGTGTGCTACGGAAGTACTTGCATGCTCGAGATTACCGTAGTAGATAAACTCCTTATCCGACGGACATTTTCCGTCCGCACCGCACATAAATACGGAAGCGTCAAGGTCGAAATCCGTTCCCGAATCGAAAGCGTTCACGTCCCAACCGAGTCCTACGAGAATGGTCTTAAGTCCCGGATTTCCTTTTGTTAAGTCAACTTTTTGTCCTTTTGATAAACTGATAGGCATAATATTACCCTCCTTAAAATTTTATATGAAGCTGATTAACTATATACTACTACTTTTTCTCTTTTCTTTCAAGTGTATAAATATCTAATTATTTTCAGACATTTTATACATTTTATTAAATTCCTGCTTAATATTATCAAGTCTTGCCTTATCCTCGACTCTCTGTCTTCTTGCATTGTCCTGTATCTGCTTTGTTTCATCTATACCGTTCATAATGGTTCTCCATGTCGTTTCAAGCGTTTCTATCTTTATGGAGCTTCCGGATGCCAAAGCCGCTGTCATCTTTGACTGCTCTACTGTGTTTTGAGCATTCTTTATAAGCATCTCGTTTGTCTTCTGATCCAGTGCCGACATAGCCTCCGCCTGTATGCGCTGTCTCTTGAGCATTATAGCTTGCGCAAGTGCCTGCTTAAATATAGGGAGTGTAATTATAAACGCCGAATTTATTTTTCTGACAAGGTTCATATTACTGAAAGCCATGGTCTTAATCATAGGCACCGACTGCATTGCAATGTTTTCGGCAACTCGCAAATCCTGCGTCCTTTGCTCGAGCATCATAAGAGCCTGTTCCAAACTTGTTATTTCAAACTGTATCGAATTGTCTCCGGTTCTTTCCATCTCCTGCCTGCGGCTGTCTATATATTCCTGAAGCTCTCTGCAGCCCTGCTCTCCAGCCAGAATATATTTTACAAGCTCATGATAGTAATTTACATTTGCCGTAAACATTGTTTCCAATTTTTTATTTGATTCTTTTATTTCATTTTCATACTGCTTGAGCTGAACATAAATCTTGTCAACCTCACCGCCCATGGTGTGGTATTTCTCAAGTATCTTATCAAGCTGTTTTCTAAGTCCTCCGAAAAGCTTGGTGAATAAATTAGGGTTCTCCTTGATCTCCTCTATATCGAACTTACTCATTATAGTCGCCAAGGTATTAAGCATTTTGCTCGACTCGTCAATTTGATTCATATTCATGCTGTTAAGAACCACGTCGGAAGCCTTGGAAATTTCCTCAGCCACCTCCGAGCCGAAGGAAACTATAGTTTCAAGGTTGTTTACTTCTATGGTACTTACAATATTGTCAACCTCCTTTGAGCCCACAAGCTCGGTGGTCAGTTTTTTTCTTTCATCGACAATATCATAGGTAGCTGCTATCTGAGTTTCTTCCTCCTGCTGCATAACAGGCTGTATCGCCCTCTCTTCTTTTTTTCCAAAATCAATTCCCATATTATTTACCTCTCTTAAATATCCTTTCATACCATGTTTTAGGTTCGGAAGCCTTCTTTATTTTTGTAAAATCGGGTATAGTCAAATCATACATATATTCACCGATTTTATATTCTTCAAACAATCTCCTGTTCAAATGGGTTTCCACGTTTTGATAACCGGTAGGGATGAAAAATACTATATCAAAGCCTACCAAATTCAAAAACTGAATACATATCGTATCTTCAAGCGAAATCATCCTCTCACTCACACCTATGTAGACCAGTTTAGGATTCTTCTTTGTAAAATCGAACTTTTGAATCAATCTTAATATTTCCTTGGGCAGATTCAATATCAGGGATATTATCGTATATTCCGTCCCGTTTTCAAAAGTGCCTTTTATCAGCTTACTCGCTATAAGCTCCTCGAGCTTATCCAAAATATAATCCTGAACCTCTTCTCTCAAAAATGAATATTGATAAGAAGAATGAGACTTTATCAAATCCTTTTTAAGTCTCGAATTCTTATAAAACTGCGTTACATAAGGCTTAACGGGATTTTCACCTGTAGCTGTAATATAGTTTACGTCTTTTATAAGAATACAGTCCTCTCCCTTATCGCAGAGCTCCTTTATTTGCGTCCAATACTTACCTAAATCCGCATCCTTAACTCCCGACACCTTGGCAAATATAACCGGAAGGGTGACCGTTTCGTTAATCGTGCCGAAATTCGGTCTGTACTTAAGTTCTTCCTTCCACAAGATATCTATTTCTTCATACATGGTTTGCAGATTTACGACATTTGCTTTTTTATACTGCATATTTCTGTACATTCCGCTGTCGGTATACATAATGTTGTCAAGCTCTCTTTCCGCATGATACGCAAGAGTACCCATTTTTATAGGGGAGCTTTCCGTAGGGAATGTTTTTACGGATAATGACTCCGTATTATTTATTTCGTATAAAAGACTGTCCGACAAACTGCTCTTTGCACTTAAATCCGGCTTCAGAATAAGAATGTCCAGCGGAAGTCTTGCCAAAAGCTTTATAAATAAAGCTTCTATGTCATTTTGACAGGCACCCATATAAATAAAGCAGGAGATATCCTTTATCTTAGTAGCCGAAAAAAGCTCAGCCATATATCTTTTAAGCCAACAAAGGAGATAAACCGCCTTATTTGTAAGTCTGTTCAGGCTTTCATTTGTCGCCTCGGATTCATCGCTTAAAATATCTACGAAGGTCCTTATCATGATTTTTTGAAGCTCTATATTTGAAAATCTTATGTTTTCACTGAGTCCCACAATCATTTGTTCTTTATTTGCATAATTTTGCCTTTTAATTTCCGCTATTTCAAAAGTGCTCGGTAGGGTTATGCTGCCGTTTTGTACAAAAACCCTTCTTCCGGCGGTTTTTAACTCATTATAAAACTTGTACAGTTCGTTCAGGTAAGAACTCTTGTCATCAACTCCGTTTATGCGTATATACGCATTATAAAAGAGGTTCTCGTCACTTCCTCTGAAGTTTACGGCGGTTTTTATATCATCGGGACCCTTTCCCTCAATCCACGCATTCGTACAATTTTGAAGGCTTGAAAGCTTGCCGTAAAGCTTTTGTCTTGATTTCTTTGCCTCTGCCTCATCCCTCACCGTCTTTATACAAAAGCCTTCGGGAAAGGCGCCCATAGCCTGAACTTCAAGAGGATATGAAAGAGATGAGTCGGAATCAAGTTTTAAATATGCGGCATCACCCTTATACTGTAAAAGAAGTATATCACAACCCGCCTTGGACAAAACGCTCATAAACAAAAGCTCATGATTGCTTATCTCTCCCTCATACAAGATTTTAGGTACCTTGCCTGAATTCAAAAAATCCAAAACCCTTGAAAATCTGTAGTAAAGCCAGCACATAAACTTTATGTACGCATTTTTTAAAATATTTTCATTTTTTCCGGCTTTCTTAAGATCCTCAAGACATTCATATACCGCCGAAGCTAAATCTCTCACCTTAATATCCGTCAAAAAAGGAAGCCATTTTTTTAGACTTTTAGCCAAAAAATCACCGTTCAGAGAAAAGTTCATACCCATTATCTCTTCATAATAAGCAAGATTTTTATCATCCGGATTTTGAAGTTTACCTTCTATAACCATACCGAGAGTGCTTGCTTGCAGGTAGTATTCTCTGATAAGTTCCGCCACCTCTTTTGTATATCCATTTATTCTGTAAAAATAAACCCCTCTTTGCGACCTCTTATCCAAATCGAGGAAAAAGTCTTCAAGCTTGTTTATCTTCTGTAGCCTAAACATACATTCACCTTAAAATATTATTTTTGCCCTTCTTACTCTCATAGTTAAACTGTTTGCTCTATTTATATTATAAAAAACTTTTATGATATTTTAAAGAGTAAACTGAAACTTTGACAGCTGTTATCTATACAAAGCCTCTTATAAAAGGATTTATATGCTCATAATGAACCGCCAGATTTATATTTTGTCCTTCTTCAATACCGGCGGTACTTATTCCCACAACCTCACCCTTCATATTGAGAACGGCTCCTCCCGAGCTTCCGTGGGATATAGGTGCCGTAAATTGAATCATATCCGCCTTGTCGATTCTTCGAAAGCCCGATATTATACCGTCGGAAACGGAATTAAAAAGCCCTAAGGGACTTCCTATTGCAACAACCTTCTGTCCTCTGCAAAGCCCGACGCTGTCCCTACAAACCGGAATTGGTTCCAAGTATCTGTCTATTCGGATAACGGCAAGATCCAAATCATGATTATATTTTATGACATCGGAAGTATTATAAAGCTCGTTGTCGTCCTCTATCCTTACGCCGAAAAAGAAGCCTCCTTTTATTACATGATTGTTGGTAAGTATATATCCTTGCCTGCCTATCATTATTCCGGAGCCCGTAGCCACAATCTTTTTTGTATTATCATAAACCGAAATCATAACGACGGACTTTGCAAGAGCGGCAAGCTCCTCGTAAGTCTTTTCCCGCGCAGAAGACATAGCGACAGCCTCATTGTAAACTCTTTCCGGAGATTTTGGGGGTAGCTTATCCGGAACCTTGGATTCGACTTTTTGCGGAGATTTTCTTCGCTCCCTTGCCGGAATAACAAGCCTCGGAAGAGCGTTCTGCTCTTTTGGTAAGACTTTGTCCTCCCTGCTGTCGTCATTCTCATTGTTTTTTGTTCCGGTATTTCTTGCAGCCTCCGGCATCGAAGCTTCCGGCAGATCCATTTTTTTAAATTCACCCAAGTTACATACACTTGAAAGCTCCAGTATTTTATTACTTGCACTTAAATCTCCCTCAACTTCGAGTAAGGCCACATCACAGCCGAGAAGTGTCATCAAATAATAAAATAAATATTCCTGAAGCTTGTCTACATTAACTCCCACAAGCTTAATGCAGGCTCTTTCACTCCAGTCACAATCTTCTCCCAAAGCACAATCAATCCACTTTAAAAGCTTTATAACGAAGTTTTTCTCCATAGACGGGCTTACAAACTTTTTCTCGGCTTCATAAAGCCTGCATACCGTATCAAGAGCTTCTCCCGACACGTTCGCCAAGGCTTTATTGTTTTTTGTGCTCTTTATAAACACTTCCTTTCTACCGCCCGTACTCCATGCCTCATAAGCTTTATTGTAAAAGTCTATATCCGACTCTTCTATTATCGGAAGTCTGTTTATTCTCTTATACTTAAGTTCCTGAGCAAGCGTTTCGTCCATTTCCAAAATATTTTTCAAAAAGTCGGCATCCGCTCCCAAAAATCTTATAAACAGGACGCTTTTACTTCCCATAACAAAATTTCCCTTTATCTTTTGAAAGCTTAATACCGAATGCACATTCATGGTATTATGCCTTATACTAAGTCCCATATATTTTTCCGCCGTATATACTAAATTTTCTTTGATTTTAGCATAATATTCTATTTTTTTCTATGAGTTATTGTGTTATAATAATTTTATATATATAAATCATATTGGCAGAAGGAACAAAAATCATATGAATGACTCCACTTTATACTACAGTGTAGGAGCTCTCCTATATTATCCGGCGAACAATGCCGGTATTGCAGACTCTATCGTGAGCAATAAATTCGGAAATAAATTTTCCCTTGCCCTTTGTCTCGAGGACACGATATCCGATAAATTTGTAAATGAAGCAGAAGAAATATTATACTCATCGCTTTCTAAGATATATTCTATGCTCGATAAAAAAGAGTTTTATCTTCCAAAGATATTTATCCGTATCAGAACTCCACAACAGATGCTGCATTTATATAAAATTCTTTCTCCTTTCCGAGAGATTATATCAGGTTTTATTTTACCGAAATTTTCTCTTGCCAATGTAAAAGACTATGTAAATGCGAGTATTGAAATAAATTCTTCTTCGGATAAAAGAATATATGTCATGCCTATATACGAAAATGCGGAATTGACCGACTTAAGAAAAAGGTACGACTCTCTTTATACTCTTAAAGATTGTATAGAAGAAATTAAGGAATGTGTACTTAACATTCGAGTGGGCGGAAACGACCTCTGTAACGTTTACGGTTTCAGACGAAGCAGCACCCAGACCATTCACAGCATTAAGCCCATTTCCAATATTTTATCGGATATTATAAGTGTTTATTCCCGTGATTATGTGGTTTCCGGACCTGTATGGGAGTATTTTGACGGTGATAACTGGGAACAAGGTATGTTAAACGAGTTGGCTGAGGATCGCCTGTGCGGTTTCGTCGGTAAAACCGTTATACACCCTAAACAGATAGATCTTGTGAATAAGGCTTATTCCGTGAGTCTTAAAGATTTAAGCGCCGCAAAGCAGATACTTTCGTGGGATGAAGCTAATGCCTCACTCGTTTCAAAGGATTGTGCCGGAGAGAGAATGAACGAAAAAAATGTCCATGAAAACTGGGCAAGAAAAATTTTGTTCCTGTCGGAGGTTTACGGCACCGAAGGTTAAACGGACAAAATAAATAAGTAAAAAATAGGATGTGGAGATACTCCTTAAAAACGAGGGGTATCCTTTCACATCCTTTTTTATAAAGTTCTTCCTAATCCTCTTTTAAAATTCGATTCATTTATAAAAGCGGTGCAAACAATCTCAGTATAGCATCAAATGCCGTCTTCGGTGCGGAAAGATTTGCATATTTTCTGCTGACATGATTGCTTATCTTAAATGTTGCAAAAAAATCTTCCTTCATATCCCGTAAGGCCTTGGAATCCGTAAACATAACCGCATTTTCAAAATTCAGGTACAGGCTTCTGTAGTCAAAATTTATTGTTCCGCATACGGCTATCTTATCATCCGAAACCATCTGCTTGGCATGACAAAAGCCCGGTGTATATTCGTATATTTTAACGCCCACTTTTACAAGCACACTGTAAAAAGAACGCGTCAATCTGTATATGATTCTTTTATCGGGTATTCCGGGAGTAACAATTCTTACATCCACACCTCTTTTTGCTGCCATAGTAAGGGCATGCTTCATCACATCCGTAATAATAAGATAAGGCGTCATTATGTATACATAGTCCTTAGCCTGACTGATTATACTGATATATATGTTTTCAGCCAGTTCCTCTTTCTCAAGCGGAGAATCGGCATAGGCATGTATGAAAACCTTTTCTCCTGCCTCATACTTAAATCTCGGAAAATATTTGCTGTCATTTATCTTTGCTATGTCAAGCTTTCTGTCTGCGGCATTCCAATTTTCAAGAAATATGGCTGTAAGGCTTCGCACCGCTTCTCCCTCCAGCATCACTCCGCTGTCCTTCCATTCTCCGTAGGGCTTTACGATATTAAAATATTCATCGGCTATATTATAGCCTCCCGTAAAAGCTGTTTTCCCGTCTATTACGGTTATTTTTCTGTGGTCTCTGTTGTTGTAAAGCAGGCTGAAAATCGGTATTACGGGGTTAAACACCCTACAATCCATTCCCGCTTCCTTCAATTTTTTTATGAAATATCTGTTATCCAAAAAACCGACACTTCCTATATCGTCATAGAATATCCTTACCTCAACTCCCTCCGAAACTTTTTGAACAAGCACCTCATATATTTCCGAAAAAACACTCGCATCCTGAATGGCAAAATAGCACATAAAAATAAAGTCCTTCGCAGATTTAAGCTTTTCAATCAAACTTTTAAGTGCAAGCTTTGTATCCGCAAAATACTCCACATCCGTATTTACATACACGGGATAGTTTGAGTATCTTTGAATATAATTGCTTATATTGTATATGCCTTTATCAATCTCGTACAAGTCCTTTTCGGTATCCATATTTCTTATAAGATGAGAGGAACATTTTTCTACGGAAAGCCTCAATCTCTTCTTTACATACCTTGTCGTTCCGGATAAATGTACCATAAAATACAGCACCAGTCCCGGCAAGGGAAACATTAAAATAAGTATAGTCCAAGGAAGCTTTATGTTTGCAATTTCTTCGGAATTGTATATGGCAATGACTATAACAGCCGCAAGCACACTTATAAGCCCCGATATCCACGAATATTTACCGCTGATTCTTACTACAACATACATGAACCAGATAAACTGTATAATCAAAGCTACAAGTACAAACAAAAGTCTTGCCACACTGTTTTTGGAATCTCCTCTTTTTTCCGACGTCTTTACTTTAGAACTCATAAAACCTCCTTTCGGACAGATTTACAGGTACAGCCTCAAAGTATCTATACGATTTTTAGCCATCTTTTCAACCTTTATCCTGATATCGGATACTTCAAGCTCCTCATTTTCTTCCGGCAGGTGTCCCAGCTTTTCAAGAACCAGACCGCCTATGCTTTCATAGTCCTCGGAGCTTAAATCTATATTGAAGTATTCATTTATATCTCCCAGTTTCATTGAAGCATCCACTAAATATTCCTTTTCTCCAAGCTTTTTTATGCTCTCTTCCTCATCCCTATCATACTCATCTCTTATATCTCCGAATATCTCCTCCAGTATGTCCTCCAAAGTTAAAAGCCCTGCGGCGGTACCGTATTCGTCAAGCACTATCACTATATTGTGAAAATTTTTCTTCATCTCCATAAAAAGCTTTGCAAGACTTTGGTGCTCGTATGTAAACAAAGGCTCCCTCAGTATATCCTTTATCTTGAAATCCTTTTTATTGTCGTTGAGCAGCAGATCCTTAACATTTATAATACCCACGATATTATCCGTACTTTCTTCATAAACGGGTATTCTTGTATACTGCTCCTGCCTATATAAGCTTATAAGCTCGTCAAAATCCGCAGTTATATCTATTGCAACCATGTCAATTCTGGGCGTCATGACATCCCTTACTATGGTATCTCCGAAATCAAACACATTGTTTATCATCTTTCTTTCTTCATTTTCGAGTATACCCTCTTCATGACCCACATCCACAATGGTTCTTATTTCTTCTTCCGTAATATGCTCTTTTGAGCTTCTCGTATTCGCTCCGAATAAGAACAGAACGGCACCGGCAAATATATTCACCAAAAAGATCAATGGCGTCAAAATAAACATCAGCGCATATATAGGCTTTGCATAGAACATAGCCAAGTCCTCGGAGTATCTGCTTGCCAAGGTTTTGGGACTTATCTCACCGAATACCAAAACAAGCAAAGTTAAGACACCCGTAGCAAGACCGACAGCATAATCTCCCCATAATTTTATACTCAGGCTCGTAGCAAGAGCCGAGGCGGAAAGATTTACAATATTGTTGCCTATAAGTATTGCCGACAGCATTTTTTCCTTTTTGTCCAATATTTTAAGTAAAATCAAAGCATTTTTCCTGCCGCTTTGAGCAAGAGTTCTGAGTCTTATATTACTCACCGTCATAAGTGCCGTTTCCGCAGAAGAAAAGAACGCGGACATCAATATAAAAAATACTAAAAACGACAGACCCGCTATATCACCGCTATCCAAAGATAATACCTCCCAATGCATACAATATACTGCCGACGGCAATATATAAATCACCTAAA
This sequence comes from uncultured Lachnospiraceae bacterium, assembly GCA_963522175.1. Taxonomy (GTDB): domain Bacteria; phylum Bacillota; class Clostridia; order Lachnospirales; family Lachnospiraceae; genus CAKAHY01. The sequence continues at coordinate 238,994 of CAUQXC010000004.1, read as the reverse complement.
TTAAATACTATATCGGAAATCCCCTTGATCTTAAAGCTGAAATAATCCACAACATAAGAATACTTAAATCTGTCACGAATATTGCTTACGGCTCCCGCTATTACAAGAGCGAGGGAAAAAGCCTGCAAGCCCTTGGATTTGATATTTATGAGGCTTATAAACTTAGCCGCAATATAAATGCTTATAAATAAAGGAAGATATTTCACGATTTTTTTATGCCTGCCGAGCTTTCCGAAAGGAAAGCCTTCATTATGAAGCCTGTGCAAGCTTATAAATTTACTTATCGGCTTATTTTGATATAGGTCAAGCATTTCCTCAAAATTATTTTCAATCTTATTTTTGATAAATATATCTAAAAATGCAAGAGAAACTATAAGTAAAATATACTTTAGGTATTTCATTATACACTCCTGAACTCTATTTTAGGAGAACCCTCTCCCGTTATATACTCTTTTGTTACAATAACACTGCTTATATTGCTGTCTTTCGGAACTTCATACATGATATCAAGCATTATTTCTTCGAGTATAGCTCTTAAAGCCCTTGCACCCGTGCCTTTTTCCAAAGCTTTTCCGGCAATCCGAAGCAATGCCTCATCCTCAAATTCAAGTTTGACCTCATCAAACTCCAGCAAGCCTATATATTGCTTTAATATAGCGTTTTTAGGCTCCTTTAAAACTTTAACGAGAGCTTTTTCATCAAGCTTCGAAAGGCTCGCAACTATAGGAAGTCTTCCCAAAAACTCCGGTATCATACCGAACTTTCGCAAGTCTTCGGTATCAACCTCGGAAAACAGATCTTCTTTTTTACCGATATCTTCCTTAAGGCTTGAATTAAAGCCCATGCTTGATTTGTTACTTAATCTTTCTTTTATTATTTCTTCCAAATCTGGAAAGGCTCCTCCGCAGATAAAAAGTATATTGTCCGTATTCACACTTGTCATAGGAGTAAGCACATTTTTCTGATTTCCTCCGACAGGGACATCCACCTTACTTCCTTCCAAAAGCTTTAAAAGCTCCTGCTGCACACTTTCTCCGCTTACATCCCTGCTTTTCGTGTTGGCTTTTTTGGCTATTTTATCAATCTCATCTATAAAGACTATACCTGACTGAGCTCTGTCCACATCGCCGTCGGCAGCCGACAAAAGCTTTGACAACACGCTTTCGATGTCATCTCCTATATAGCCCGCCTCCGTAAGCGAAGTTGCATCCGCTATGGCAAGAGGTACCTTAAGTATATTTGCCAAGGTCTTAACCAAGTATGTTTTTCCTGAGCCTGTCGGACCCAACATAAGAATATTTGACTTTTCTATCTTAAGGGTATCCTTATCTTTACCGCTACCGTGCAATATCCTTTTATAATGATTATAAACCGCAACGGAAATAATCTTTTTCGCTTTTTCCTGCCCTATAACATACTCGTCAAGCATCTCCTTAAGCTTATGAGGGGCGGGTACATCAGCCATTGTAAGGGATAGCTTTTCTTTTTTTTCTTTTTTTGTCTCCTCTTCGTTCCCCGTATTTTTTGAGAACAGTCTGTTTATATCTTCAAAATTAATATTAGATACATCAAAATTCATAAAGGGAATGTTTCTTATGTTGTCCGCCTTATTATTGCTTACAGTATTTATATTGTTTATATTGTCAAAAGCAAGCTGTAGGCAAGACGGGCATACCTGCATATTCCCCGGCATCCTCATTATTTTTCCGACTTCCGATTCGGGTCTCCTGCAAACATAGCATATTTTTTGAGTTTTGTTATTTTCGTCGTCGGGTCTTGTAAATTCCGTGTCCTTGTCTATCTTGTCCATATATACCTTTCCTGTAATAAAATCCGTAAATGATATCTTTCATAATATCTTACTTCCCCACTTTAGTTTAAACTACATTGTCCGCATAGTAAAGCGAAAGTTTTTATTACAAAAATAAGGAGTGTTACAAAATCATCTGTTTCCGATGACCTTGTAACACCCCCTTTGAAAAGCGCAAGGTTTATAATCCTCTAAGCAAATCTATATCCCTCTTCCAATCATCAATGTATTCGAGCCTTTCCGCCTTTAAAAATCCCCCCTCTTTCACCTTGAATATCAGGGTATAGTCATCAACTATATATATTCTTTCAATATTAAAGCAGTCTGACAGTTGCTTGGTTCCCGATATTTCACAGCTTATATGGTATTCACCTGTAGAGCCGAAAACCTTGAGACTTTCTTCGACAGGCACACCCTCTATCGTATTCTCCAAATACTCTGCCCATTGCGCTTTCGGCACCATAACTATGTTATATTTTATAGGGTATTTAAAAATAACAGTATCGTCAAATATCAGTTTTTGCTCATCAAGATAAAAATTTTTTCCTACATAATCTTTCAAGCTGTCCCTCATATTAATGTAGCCCCACAAAACATCTTCACGGATTCTCCACTTACCCATTATCATATTATAGTTAACATCCTCTATTTCATATATTTCTATTTGGGCATTCCGGATGTCATCCTCACTTTTTTTCAGGTCGAGTTGTAGGTCTGATATTTCTTTTTCCTTATCAGCAATGTCTTCCGAAAAAGTTTTCTTCAAACTCAGCTTTTCTTCTATATCCTTTTTTATAAGTAGGCTTTGCTTACCTTGTTCTATATCCCTACGGTATAAAATCGTAGCTGAAAGTAGAAGCATTGCCATACAGCCGTATAAAAATATTCTGCCTATAATTTTTTTCATATATTACTGCTCTCCTTTTTTATTGGCTTTTTATCTTTTCCTGCCAATTATCTACATGCTTTATTCTTTTTGCCGTATAAAAGCCTGAACCGTAATTTACAACTATTAAGGTATCATCATCCACAACATACATATTTTCAATAGAACGATCTACATCCGCTTTTTCCGGAACTGAAAAGCAAACATGATACTCTCCGGTATTCCCAAAAACCTCCTTTTCCTTTTCTTCATCAGCACTTCTGACCGTCTCGCCAATAAAATCATTCCAGTAGGATTTCGGTATCATTGTAACCGGATAAATTAAAGGTGAACCCTCGCATATTAGCGTATCGTCAAAAATATATTTGTTATGGTCTATATAAAAAGTCTTACCGAGGAATTCTTCTTTCGGTATGTAGCCATAATAGGGTGGATAAAAATTTCTTTCAACTATCTTCCACTCTCCGTAAATCATCAAATATTCCTCATCCTTTATGAAGCTTTTATTGCCGTCGAGCTCGGATATCTTCTTTTGATTCTTCTCAAGCTCCAGCTTTAAAGTATTTCTTTCTTCTTCCTTTGCTTTAAAGTCTTCTTTTAGCGTTTCCAATTCTGCCGTAACAGCTTCCTGTATCCTTACTAAAGCCGGAAATTCTCTATCCTCCTTTTTATTATCTGCGAATAAAGTGATATTGTATACACAAAGCGATACAAGTATACATAGAGCTATTGTTTTTTCTATATGTTTTTTCATTATTCCTCCCCAAAAAATAATCTTCTTACTGCCTTTGTCCTTGCTTATAAAGTGACAGCTTCTACTCCGGTCTCTTCTTTGCTTCATCGTATTTTAAAAAGCGGCATGCCCGTATTCCTTACATCCCACCTTGCGGTAGACATTTACATTGCCGATAAAAACGGGCATCCGCTCCTTGCTATATCTTTTTACAATATGCAGTTAATGAATGTCAGGACACTCCCGGCTTTTCACACTTCGCATAACATCAGGATGACATACATATAACCTCATATATTTATCTTCTTTTACACTCTTCTTCCGGTATTGTATTGTCAAGCTCGTCAACTATGTATATAGGGTAAGACTCTCCGTTTCCGCTCTTTCTCGGGTCGCCATCTTTAAGTATATCCGAAAGTTCTTCATACGGCAGGTAAAAACAGACATTATACATTGTTCCGGTATTAATAATAAGATTTTTATCCGTCAGGTAATAACTTCCTTTAAAGTCAAAGTCTGCCAATGGATGATAGACATATCCGTCCCCTTTTTTATATACAAGCTTAGGGTTTTTCCACTCTTTCTCGGTAATATTAACATTTTCATAAAAATTCATATACCAGTCAAGTACAGCATCTCTATACCCCGGCCTATATCGAGAATCTGAACTTTCGTGTCCCTCTGTTGTCATTTCACAGGTTTTAAACTTTTCAAAAAGCCTGTCATCTACCTCTATAATGTCTCCAAGCATAACTCTTTTTCCGGTAAGCGTATCTACAATAATTCCGTATTCAAGTCTTCCGTGACGTCCGTATCCTACCTGTCCGTATTGCACGGATAAATACCTTCCCACCTTATATATACTCTTTATCTCAAGTGAGTTATCATATCTGTCATCATCTACAACAGGGTAAAACGGCATCGCCTTTATTTCATCTCTTTCTCCCTCATCAAACTTTTTATAAAGCTTTTCATATCCGGTATCAAATGCCCACTGAGCTTCACTTAATAGGGTCCCGTTTATCTGATTTACAAAAGCACGGAAAGGTGGCTGCACAACTGAAGGGGAATTAATCTGTACTATAGGTATTTCATAATCCGTTCCATCAAAGGAATAAGTAAATTTTTTTATACACACATCATAAGGGAACTCTTCCTTTAAGCGGGTCTTTTCACTGATTTCTTCCTTTTCCTCAAAGTAATATCTTTTTGCGTTTACAAAGCCTCCGGACTCAGTTTCGGATTCTATCTTCTTGTACCACGAAGGAAAGGTGGCTATTATCTCTCTCCTTTCTTTTTCTTCTTCGTCAAGCTCTTCGGTCACGACTTCTTTGCTTGTCGCCTCAGTGCTTTCTTCTTCCGTACTTTGAACCCGGATTTCTTGCTCACTTTCACTTTCCCGTCCGTCCCTGCTCACACAGGATGACAAAGATACAATAAGAACAGGTATTATCATTATCTTATAAATTTTATTTATCATAGTTTAATTCTTTACCTCAACTTCCTTCATTTACTCCGTCGGTTCGGGTACATCTACAGTATTATCAAACTCATCAACTATGTATATAGGATAGCATTCGCCGTCCCCGCTCTCTCGGATCACCCTGTTTAAATATGTCTGAAAGCTCGCCATAAGGCAGGTACAGGTGAAGCCCGTAGTATGTACCTGAATATACAACAATCTCGTTTTGTATCATATAAAAGCTTGGTCTATATCTGAGATAACTCCTTCTTATTGATTCGTACGTAGATTTACTGGTATCGTCGTCAACATACATATACATAGGCTTTGTCCATTCTTTTTCAGTTACATCTATAGATCTGCAAAAATCACCAAGATATCTGAACAAAAATAATCTTCTTCTAGCCTTAATTACTCTAAGATTTTCATAGTCTTTATAGTATTCATAATCATCAGTAATACTGCAGGACTTCATTTTATCATAAAGCCTGTCATCTATTTCTATTAAATCTCCGAGCATTACCCTTTTTCCGCTTAAAGTATCTACAATCAATCCATAGGTATATCTTCCCGAATCAAAGGGTCTATACTTATAGGTATTCCATACACCTACCTGTGCATACTCAACACATAAATATCTACCTATTTTATGAATGGATTTTATCTCGAGAGGATTCATAAATTCATATTCCTCACCATATAAAAACTGCCCCGACACCATTTCTTTTTTTAAATCTTCTTTTTTAACCTTAATATTAAAAAAATCAAAATCATTTTCAAGTGTCCACATAGCTTCGTTACGGAAGGTATGATTTACTTTTCTAACCATTTGCCTTTTTTCATGCAAGTCTTTATCATCCCTATTTTCTTCTTTCAGCTTAATATTTACTATCGGAATTTCATAATCTTTGCCTCCTTTTGAGTAGGTAAAATTTTCAATATAAACTTCATAATCATAAGGCTTTATACTTCCCACATGTATAGCTTGACCCCAATAATAATCATGAGGTAACGTTATGATTTCTTCCCTTTCGATTAAAGCATCTTTCCAATTCCGTGTTTCTTTTGTATTTTGGCTTTCTTCCTGAATTAGCTCGGAGAGCTCTTGAGACTCTGTGCTTGTTTCTACAGTATTCGTTACGGAAATCTCTCTTTCCGAGCATGCACTTAAAGCCAATGCCATAGTAAATACAAACAAAGCTGATAACTTCTTATTATTCATTTTTTATTTCCCCCTGAAAATAGGCTTTTACTTTCATTAATTTTCGGTATACAGTGTATTTTAGGCAGAACTGCAGGTGTAATGTTAAAGTCGGTATTACTTAGATTTTTAATAGATAAGGCAAAATACTTTGCCGGATTCTAGTTTGTAATTAAATATTACTCCTTTCAAAATACTTTTGCAAGGAAATCTTTGGAGTGAAGACAATATGATATTTATACATCCTTTCGTGCATGCTCATTTCTCTGTTGAGAAACTCGCTTAAGCAATCAATCCGGTCTATCCGAACCGCAATAAGGGGGTGTTACAAAATCATCCTGTTCCGATGCTCCTGTAACACCCCCTTTGAAAAGCGCAAGGTTTATGCCCCTCTAACCGCGCCAATAACTTGATCTCCAATTATCAAGATGATCCAACCTTTCCGCTCTTAGAAAAGCTCCCCCCTTTGCCTTAAGTATCAAATTATAATCGTCAACTATGTATATTCTTTCAATATCAAACTTATCTGACAGTTGTTTAAATCCCGATAGTGTACAACTTGCATGGTATTCACCGGTAGAACCGAAAACATCCAAACTTTCTTTTAGAGGCACACCCACAGCCATATCCTCCAAATACTCTTCCCACTGTGCTTTAGGTACCATAATCATATTATACTTAATAGGATATTTAAAAATAACAGTATCGTCAAAGATAAATTTACTATCGTCAAGATAAAAAGTTTTTCCTATATATTTTTCCTTAACTCTATCTTCGTCTGTATCTGTAAATTCCATAAAAACTTCTTCAACAATATTCCACCTTCCGAGCATCATATTATAATACGTGTCGTAAATATCGTTTACTTTTTCCGCTTCGATATTTCTAAGTTCATCCTCATTTTTTTTCATGTCAAGCTGTAAGTCCAATATTTCTTTTTCTCCGGCGACAATGTTTTCCGAAAAAGTCCTATCCAAATCCAACTTTTCTTCTATATCTTTTTTTATAATCGCATTTTCTCTGCTTTGTTCTCTAAACTTGCGATATAAAACTGCATCCGAAAGCAGGAGCAGTGCCATAAAGCCATATAAAAATATTCTACCTATAATTTTTTTCATATATTGCCTCACCTCGTTCTTTTAAGTTTTTATCTTTTCCCGCCAGTTGTCCACATGCCTTACTCTTTTCGCTGTATAAAATCCTGAAATGTGATTTGCAACTATTAAGGTATCGTCATCCACAACATACATGACTTCAATAGAACCATTTGAGGATGCTTTTGCCGGAACCAAAAAACCGATATGATACTCTCCGCTATTACCGAAAATCTCCCTTTCTTTTTCTCCTATACCACTTCTAACCGCATCCGAGAGAAATCTGCTCCAATAAGATTTAGGTATCATTATAAGCGGATAAATTAAAGGTGAACCCTCACACATCAGCTTACCGTCAAAAATATATTTGTTATGGTCTATATAAAAAGTCTTATCGAGGAATTCTTCTTTCGGTATATAGCCACGATAGGGTGCATAAAAATTTCTTTCAACTATCTTCCACTCTCCGTAAATCATCAAGTATTCCTCATCCTTTATGAAGCTTTTATCGCCGTCTAAATCGGATATCTTCTTTTGAATATTCTCCAACTTCAGCTTTAATGTATTTCTTTCCTCTTCCTTTGCCTTAAAATCTTCTTTTGAGGTTTCCAATTCTGCCGTAACAGCTTCCTGTCTGTTTACTAAATCTAAAAATTCTTCATCCGCCTTTTTATTATTGACGGATAAAATAATATTACATACAAGAAGTAATAAAAATATACATAAAGCTATTATTTTTTCAATGTGTTTTTTCATTATTCCTCCCCAAAAAATAATCTTCTTACTGCCTTTGTCCTTGCTTCATTTCCGTCTTTTTCCCAGGCGGCTTCAAACTGTTCTCTTGTACTTGGATAATTTCCATAATTATCTACTAAATATTTAATCAATTCATCTGATAAAGATCCATCCTTATATCGTATTACAAGTAAAGCATCAAGTTGACCTTGTGTAAATTTAAGTTTATCTGTTTTTTCTTTAAGTTCTTTCTTCAAATTTTCCCACATATCATCAGCCATTGTATCTACATCGTATTTAAACAAATCATCGCATTCTCTGATAGGAAGAGGTATACTCTCTTTTATAGCTCTACTTGAATTATGCTCCAAAGGAATACCGTTTGTATACTTTTCATATAGCCTTGCATCATCTTGGCAACTGCTCCCATTCTTTCTTTGAAACTTTATTTCTTTATAGCCCACAAAATGTCCGTATCCGAAGGTAATCCCCGGCTTACTGTCACCTTTTACATAATATGGATAAATACCTAATATTTTTTTTGTAGTATTATCCCTTACAAAGTAATCCGGAAATGCTGCCGAAGGAAGTTCAACATCCTTTAAAATTTGTTTTGCTTCTCTGCTCATACGATGGTGTTCATCCGTTGCATATATACTCTTATACTCCATATATATGTTTGTATCCTTTATTATCTCAATCATGGATTCTTCTGTGGAAAAATGATATTTTTTACCGTTTATATCCCAACCTGTAAACTCACATCCGTCTATCACAGGCGGTTCCTGAACTACTTTGAATAACAAGTTATCATAATAGTTTTTTTCAATGCTAAGTTTTTCCGTTTCTTCATCTCCTACTCTAGCAAAAAATTTAACTTTGAAGTTTCTATCTTTATTTTTTGCAAATATTATAAATGTTACATCTTCCGTTCCCACATTTTCAAGTACATATATCTTATTCTCTTCAAACTTATTATTAAAATCATACTTATATCGACTCGTTCCATACAGGTAAGATACTATTGTTGTTTCGATGGTTTCCACTTTTTTATATGTAAATGGAAAAGTAAACTTTAACTTTAGCGTACTTTTTTCCTCTACTTTTTTAAGAACTAACGAGCCACGTGATTTTTCTACAGCTCGGATAACTATCTTGGCATCACTTACATCCGAAGCTTCTATTTTTATTTTTTCATTAGGTTTTAAAGTAGTCCATTCATCAGATTTTAAAGTTCTTGTTGGGGTTCCTGTAGTATTGGGGCTTACAATTACCCCAGTTATAAAAATATTACTGATTACATTTGTAAATGGTTTGTCCCAAGTGAGAATCTTATCTAATCCCCCTGTATCCACATATACTCCATACTTTTCTATATCCTCATAATAATTTTCAGGTATGTTCTCAGTATTGTCAAAATAACTGTCTAATTTACTCTCCATAATTTCATTACTTGCTTCGCCTTCTCCTGCCTCTGAAGCCGTAGCTTCTCCTGTCATGAAATAATAATCCTCATAAGGTTCATAGTATCTGTACTCCTTAAAAGAAAATTCCTCGCCTTCCGAAAAATCCTCACTCTTATATAAACCTGCAAGTCCATCCTCGTTCGTGTATAGGTCTGTATTTTCATTTTCATTCGTGTATAAGCTTGCATTCAAAGAAGCATTTTTCTTAAGCTCGTCTTCATGTATAAATCCGAGCTTATGCAAAAAAGCAAACGACGGTCCCTTTGCCGCTCCACCATGCTTTACGTACTCCGTATAAACAGTATGACCGTATATCTTAAATTCTACTTTATGGTAAGCATTTCCTGCACCGTCCTCTACCGGTATCAGCATCCACTCATCATTAAGGAACTCTTTATTGTTATCAAAAATATGCCCCAGCCTTATTCCCTCGGTTTTTGCGTACTCTTTGAGCTTTTCGTCCACTTTCCCTTCATTTGCATAGCTGGCGGTCAGGAACTGATTATAGTTGCTGTTTTTTGATGCAATTCTCAAATAACCCTGTTTTGATTTCGTGAGCTTCCATTTTATTGAACTTAAAGATTTCTCATCTTTCTTCATAAGCTGTACAGGTAAATGTTTAAAATTACTGGCATGCATTACTCCTATACAAGTTTCCTGATCTGTTTTGGGGCTGATTGTGTACGTACCGTCATCCTGCTTTTTAAAAACCCACTGTTGTATTTTGCCTGTATCTTTCTTTTCCTGAGTTACGGAATTATCACCTTGTATTCCTACGGTTGCGTACAATTTGCTGTAAGCATTTTTAAGCTCATATACCATCCCTTCATCAGGCATTGCTTTATTATCTTCTACAGATTCAAGATACCACTCATCATTTTTAAGTCCATTATCACTCAATAGAGCCTGATTAACATAACTTCCTTCTTTACCGGCATATTCTTTGAGTTTTTCATCAGCTCTTCCTTCATTGTAGTATCCGCTTGTTAAAAAAAGACTGTTATCGCTTGCCTTTAAGCTTATATATAAATTACCTGAATTTGTTTTTTTTATTTTAAATTTTCCTGTATCGGTATTTTTATCAACCTTTCCTATACACAAATAAGCATCCCTTGAATACGCACTTGTAAACTCTCTAAGCTTTTTATCAGGATCTCCGGCAAGCTGAAAACTGTAGTAGCCTCCTCCCTCATCATGTATTATCCATTTTTGTCTTTCCAGTCCGTTATTTTCACTTTGCCTCGTACGTCCATCACTATCTATACTTAGAACTTTTTTACTATAAGCATTCGTTATATAATATGTTTTTCCGTTCTCAATATCGGGTTTGTCTTCAATATACTCTTCAAACTGCCATTCATACGTTGCCAAGTCGGTCTTTTCTATCTCTGCCAGTCTTATCTTTGAGAAATCCTTTTTTGCATATTTTACAACTTCATTTTTATCCTTTATTTCACCATCAGTACAGGAAAGAACCATTTCTTCATCACATTCCTTACTGCTTATTATTATGTTACCGGTATTTAAAGTCTGTATTTTCCATAGTGCCTTATTATCTTTTTTATCAGATATTTGAGTATCAGTATTTTTATATGTTCTCGGATTCGGTGTTCCTATACTTACAAACTTACCATCCAATCCTTCAGGTGAAAGGCTTATATATCCTTCTCCCTCATCGTTCACCTTCCATCTTTGCGAACTGAGGTTCATATCCTTTCTTTGCATAAGTTTTCCTGCCTCATCATAAGAAAGAACCTTTTCACTGTATACATTCTTTATACGGTAAACTTTTCCCGGCTCTAACACAGGTTTTTCTTCCTTTGCCTCTTCAAGTACCCACTCATCACTTCCAAATCCCGCTTCATGCTTTTCAAGCTGATGAATTACAGACCTTTCGGCAGATGCATATTCTTTTAACTTATCATCAACTTCGAAATTATTAAAGTATCCGCAATCAAGCACAAGGGAACCCTCACTCTTCTTAGCACTTATTAGTATACGTCCCGTACCTGTCTTTGTAATTCTCCACTTTTTAAATTCTTCATCTTTGTGTAATCCTTTTTTTGAAAGCTCCATCACCGCCTCTCTATTTTTTACTACCCACGGATGTTTGGGGTTCAGACAGAGAGCTTCATCCGGTTTGTTTATAGATGATATTGTATAATACCCGTCTTTATCTTTATTAAATTTCCACTTTTGATAAGATATATTTATATTTTCTTCTTGTATAAGCACTTCACTTTCCGCCATTACAGAAAGAACTTTACCGCTGTATGCATTTTTTATATAATACGTCTTATTTTCATCTATATCCGGTGTGTCGTCCTGTACTTCCTTAAACTCCCATGTAAAATTATTGATACTTTTTTCAGTAACAGGCAAACAATGTAATATGGATCTTGATTTAAAAGAATATTCTTCCAACTCCTTATCTTCTTTTTTATCACTTGCATATCCTACGCAGGCATATATATCTTTATCAGCCCATTTTGGTTTCAATGCAAAGCCATTTCCTGTATTTACAATACTCCACTGCATTTCATCCTTAATCTGACCGCTTTCTTTTTCTATACTTAAAGCAAACTCTTTAAATCGACTCGAGACAATATAATACCCCGGTTTTTGCTTAAGACTGAAGGTATAATATCCCTCGGAATTTCTATGCACTACCCATTTTTGATTATCAAGTCTATAGTTTTCATCTTGTATAAGTCTGTTACTTAAATCAAGACTCATAACCTTCTTACTTACGGTATTTTCTATATAGTAGCTCTTACCTTCTTCAAAACCTAATGTACTTACATCCGTTTTTTGTAAAAATGTCGGCGTGATAGCAAAAAGCTGCTTGTACCTTTCTTCATCATTCTTGTCTTCATTAATTTTTGTTATATGTAGTGTATTCTCGGCAGAACTGCCTACGTCGTAATAAGATTCTTCCTTATTGGAATTGTTTTTTGAAAGAGATAAAGCAAAAATATCTTTTCCTATGTCTTTAAAACTTTTGCCTTCTTTTAATTTATCAAGGTCTTCCTTTGTGAAAACAGCACCGGATACGAGTCTGGTTCCCTCACCTGCTTCCTCTATAAGAAACCACTTCTCGCTATCGCTTATTTTATCCGTAGCTTTAATAACCGGTTCTAAAGAATAAGTAAAATCACTATTTGTAGCTTTTTCACTGTATTTTAGGCTTAAATATAACTTATCCCCACCTGAAACCTCAATAGTATAGCTCTCGTCATCCTGTCTTTTAAACTCCCAAGTCTGTTTTTCATCCGTACCATACTCTGTTTCAAAAACACTTCCATCCTCTTTTTCATAAGCGACAAATTTCATACTATATTCACTTCGTATATAGTAGCTTCCATCTTCCGGAAACTTATCGGAGTAAGGATTTACAGGGTAAACGTCTTCAGATATATTAAACTCTTTACCTTCCGTCTCATTTTCAGGACGCTCAACATCCTTTTTCTCTGAAGCATCACTTTCGCTTGCTATAGTGTAAGTGATTTGTGAGTTTTTTGTGTTTAAGTCCGAACCGCCTGCAAATACATTCGCAGGAACAGATGTAACAAGTATAGCTGTAGATAATAAGAAACTTAAAAACCTCTTCATAATACCTCCTTTTATACCGGTCAAACAGACCCTTTATTTAGTTTGTAATTAAATATTACTCCTTTCAAAATACTTTTGCAAGGAAATTAAAGATATTTTTTAGCTTTGTGCAAAATGACGTTAAGAGTACCTTCTTTATCCGATATATCGAAAGCTTAAGGACTGCAAACACATCAAAACCACCCTTCTAAAGGGTGGTTTACTCTAGGGCTATAAACCCGATGACCACTCAGCCTTAACCCTTAAAAGAGTCATCATAAATATTTTTTCGTCTATACTTTGGAGTGAAGACAATATGATATTTGTACATCCTTTCGTGCATGCTCATTTCTCTGTTGAGAAACTCACTTACGCACTCAACCGGACCTATCCGCCCCGCAATAAAGGGGGTGTTACAAAACCATCTGTTTCCGATGACCTTGTAACACTCCCGGCTTTTCACACTTCGCATAACCTCATATATTTATCTTCTTTTACATTCTTCTTCCTTCATTTACTCCGTCGGCTCGGGTACTTCTACAGTATTATCAAACTCATCAACTATGTATATAGGATAGCATTCGCCGTCCCCGCTCTCTCGGATCACCCTGTTTAAATATGTCTGAAAGCTCGCCATAAGGCAGGTACAGGTGAAGCCCGTAGTATGTACCTGAATATACAACAATCTCGTTTTGTATCATATAAAAGCTTGGTCTATATCTGAGATAACTCCTTCTTATTGATTCGTACGTAGATTTACTGGTATCGTCGTCAACATACATATACATAGGCTTTGTCCATTCTTTTTCAGTTACATCTATAGATCTGCAAAAATCACCAAGATATCTGAACAAAAATAATCTTCTTCTAGCCTTAATTACTCTAAGATTTTCATAGTCTTTATAGTATTCATAATCATCAGTAATACTGCAGGACTTCATTTTATCATAAAGCCTGTCATCTATTTCTATTAAATCTCCGAGCATTACCCTTTTTCCGCTTAAAGTATCTACAATCAATCCATAGGTATATCTTCCCGAATCAAAGGGTCTATACTTATAGGTATTCCATACACCTACCTGTGCATACTCAACACATAAATATCTACCTATTTTATGAATGGATTTTATCTCGAGAGGATTCATAAATTCATATTCCTCACCATATAAAAACTGCCCCGACACCATTTCTTTTTTTAAATCTTCTTTTTTAACCTTAATATTAAAAAAATCAAAATCATTTTCAAGTGTCCACATAGCTTCGTTACGGAAGGTATGATTTACTTTTCTAACCATTTGCCTTTTTTCATGCAAGTCTTTATCATCCCTATTTTCTTCTTTCAGCTTAATATTTACTATCGGAATTTCATAATCTTTGCCTCCTTTTGAGTAGGTAAAATTTTCAATATAAACTTCATAATCATAAGGCTTTATACTTCCCACATGTATAGCTTGACCCCAATAATAATCATGAGGTAACGTTATGATTTCTTCCCTTTCGATTAAAGCATCTTTCCAATTCCGTGTTTCTTTTGTATTTTGGCTTTCTTCCTGAATTAGCTCGGAGAGCTCTTGAGACTCTGTGCTTGTTTCTACAGTATTCGTTACGGAAATCTCTCTTTCCGAGCATGCACTTAAAGCCAATGCCATAGTAAATACAAACAAAGCTGATAACTTCTTATTATTCATTTTTTATTTCCCCCTGAAAATAGGCTTTTACTTTCATTAATTTTCGGTATACAGTGTATTTTAGGCAGAACTGCAGGTGTAATGTTAAAGTCGGTATTACTTAGATTTTTAATAGATAAGGCAAAATACTTTGCCGAATTTTAGTTTGTAATTAAATATTACTCCTTTCAAAATACTTTTGCAAGGAAATTAAAGATATTTTTTAGCTTTGTGCAAAATGACGTTAAGAGTACCTTCTTTATCCGGGATGTCGAAAGCTTAAGGGCAAAAAAACACGTAAAAAAGCAGGTTTCAAGGCTTTTTACAAACCTTAAAACCTGCTTTCTTTTATTCTTATCTTCCTAAAATATTCTTTCTCTTCTCGTTATACTCCTCTCTTGAAATAATATCCATTTCAAGCTGGGCTTCAATCTTTCTCAAAATCATATAATTATCCAGCTTTTTCTTTGCAAAATCAAGCTTTTCATTATATTCTTCCTCGTTTATGATCTCCATAGATAACGCCTTGTCGAGTTTTTCTTTCTCGAAGTCATAATCCACCTGAGCCTTCTTTGCAAAGCGCTCATTATCCTGCTCCTTTATTTGTTCCCGCTTAGCCTCTATCTGTGCCTTAAGGTCGGCAAGCTTATCAAGATCCGGCTTGATTTTTTCAATTATATCGGAAACATCGAAGGTCTCCGTAGAACTGCATCTTTCCATGTAGTCCACATATCTTTTTCCGATCTCAGCATATGAATCGTTGAGCTTTTTATCCAATACTGATTTTTGTACATTAAGTCCTGCAAGCTCGCTCTGCTCTTTTGTGGAGTTATATAAGCTTCCTCCTAAACTTTTTGCGGAACTTACAACCGTATCACCTACGTCCTTTGCGGCTTTTGCCGCCTTCTCAAAAATATCTGTCATTCTAACCTCCTTAGTGCTTACACTTATAAACCAAGCTTCTTGTAACATCTATGTAAAGCCCCATTGATTTGAGGCGGTATTTTTATTTGTCCCTTTTTTATTTTATTTATCGGAATCGGTTTCCGGCTTCTTACCTAAAACCACAGTTATGTTTTGCTCCTTATATTCCGAACCGTCAAGTCTTTGTATTGTAAGTTCAACACTTTCTCCCGTTTTATAATAAGTCAGAGCTTCCTTTAACTCCTTCATGCTTTTTATACTTTGGGCATCCATCTTGGTAATTATATCTTTTTCTTTTAAATCGGAGTTCGCTGCGGCACCGTCTTCGACTATCTTGTATACATATACACCTTCAGGCATATCATAAGATTTTGACATGGTTTCGTCTATATTCTGCCCTTGAATTCCCAAATATCCCTGTTCGTTTTCTTCAACAACAGTTCTTGTTTCTCTTTTTGAAAGATTTTCTATGAGTTCCTGAACCTCATTTATAGGTATGGCATATCCCATTCCTTCTACCGATGTAGAAGAATATTTTGCGGAATTTATAGCTATAAGCTCGCCTTCACTGTTTAGTAAAGCTCCGCCGGAATTTCCCGGATTTATGGCTGCATCCGTCTGTAAAAGCTTTCTTGTAGTCTTCTCATCTATTTGTACATCTCTGTCCAAAGCGCTTACATAACCCACCGTTACCGACTGACCGTAACCAAGAGCATTTCCTATTGCAACAACACCTTCTCCTACCTTAAGTTTGTCGCTGTCTCCTATTGTAGCTACCTGTATAGAGTTTTTGGTCTCATCCGAAAGATCCGAAAACTTAACCGCAATCACCGCAATATCGGCGTCGCTGTCTCCGCCTTTGACCGTAGCTTTAACCTCTTTTCCGTCTATAAATACTACGCTGAGCTTCTTTGTATCTTCTACAACGTGATTATTGGTTACTATTAAAAGCTCTTCGGAATTATTTCCTATGATGATTCCCGAACCGCTGGAATCCGACTCATAGGTTTCTTTCTCCCCGAACCAGGTATATCCGCTGAATCTGCTGGTAGCGTTTATTGCGACAACCGACGGCATCGCCTTGGAAACTATATCCGAAACATCACCTATTTTATTGGCTGTAGCCGTACCGGTTGAAATGGCATTATTAACCTTTGCCTCAGAGGTCTCGTTATTTTGCTTACCTATAACGATAGTTTCCGTTTTTGTCTGCACCTTAGGTCCGAAAGCATGCTCCACCGCTATCATAGTACCTCCGGCTATCGCACCGAACAAAGCTGCCGAGCTTACTATAGTAGCAAGCTTTTTTACAAAGCCGGTTTTTTTTCTTGCACGACTTCTTCCCTCATCGGTTGCGAAAGTCTCGTGAGCCTGTGTATTCTCCGC
Source organism: uncultured Lachnospiraceae bacterium (assembly GCA_963522175.1). Classification (GTDB taxonomy): domain Bacteria; phylum Bacillota; class Clostridia; order Lachnospirales; family Lachnospiraceae; genus CAKAHY01. The sequence goes on along the minus strand of CAUQXC010000004.1, from coordinate 222,039 downwards.
ATTATTTATATCCTGTGAGACGTGTGCGCACTGTTCATTTTCCACATCCTTTACTCCTTGTTCACTTTCCACATCTTGTGCGACGTGTACGCCTTGTTCGCTTTCTGCATCCTCTTTCTGCGTAAGCTGTATGCTTTCTTCGCCGTTTATATCCTGCATGAAGGGTGCAGCTTCTTCACATTTTATCTCTTCTGTGATTTCATTATTCTCAATAACTTCACCGGTCTCGTTAACTTCGGTAAATTCGTCATTAAATCCGTTTTCGTAGTCTCTGTTCATATTCGTACTCTCCTAACGCTATATATTTCAAATCAAAAAAGCATTGATTCAATCTAAGTTTTACTATACTTAGAGTCTATCAATGCTTTGTGATTAAAATGTGTATTAAATATATTAAATTTGTGAAAGAAATTTATGGTCCCGGTGTTACTTCATTACTGTCGCTAGGCTTATTCGGCACGACTATTGCATCGTTTATATTGTCGGATTTACTTGCCTGAGTTTCAGCCTTCGTGCTCTCCTTAGTCGTTTCCTTGGTACTTTCTTTTGTAGCCTCGGATTTAGGCACTTCGCTTACACTTTCCTTGCTTTCCTTGCTTGCCGAAGTAGGACCTTCCGAGCCGTTTCCGGATTTTGTACTCTTTGTGTTGTCCTCGGAGCTTGATTTCGTACCGTCCTTGGATTCTACGGACTCGGCACTTTCCTTTTTACCGCTCTCACCTTTTTTCGTTTCGTTTTCCTTTGTATTCTTTGCCGACTTTACAGTTTGACCGTCAGCATTAGTTTCGTATGAATGGGCTGAGCTTTTCTCCTCCGTATCGGCACCGCTCTTTGGAGACGCCTCGCTTGTTTTAGTCTTTCTTCCTCCCGCTGCCGATGATGACATTATTTTTTCATCTATACTCTTTACAGTATTGCTTACGGTGTATTCCTCATTTTCAAAAAGGAAGTGATGTAAATCGGTAACATTGGATGTTAAAGTCTTGGGAATAACATTCCAGCCTCTTGTTCCCATATCGGAATCACCTCTTTTTTCAGGGAAACCTGTAGTTTCGGCAATTCTGTAGTTTCCTATGCTTCCTATAACATCAAGTCCGTCCTGCCATTTAAGATTTGTAGCAACCATAGGCAAAACCTCATCCATTACACCGATTAAAAGTCTCGGATCCGCGACCTTAGCCTTATCAAACATCTGTTGAAGAACTCTTCTTTGTCTTGCCGTTCTTTCAAAGTCGGTATCCATATGTCTGAGTCTGGCGTAAGCTACCGCCTGTATACCGTCAAGATGTTGCATACCCGGCCCCTTTAAGTGTGTTGAACCTATATCGGTTCCCCTTACGGTCTCCGTAATGTAACCGTTTATCTCTCTCATTTCAGCCTTTGTAACTTCAATGTCCACGCCGCCTAAAAGATTTATAGCCGTCGCAACCGAACCCCAGTTAAAGGTTATATAATCGGTTATATTAAGATCCAAATTCTTGTTTAAAGCCCTTACAGCCTGTTCCGGACCGCCTACGGCATAGGCATTGTTAATCTTTGCAAGCCTTCCGTTTCCGGTATCCAAATAGGTATCTCTGTAAACCGAAGCTATTTTAATATCTCCGGTGGCTCTGTTTAAGCTTACTATCATAATAACATCGGAGTTGTTACCCTTTGTAACAGACGAGTTTCTTGAATCCACTCCGAATACGGCTATATTCCAATAGCCTTCCATTTTCTTGATATTTTCTACCGAAATATCGTTGTTTTGAACATCCTCGGCAGCATACGTATATCTTTGTATTCTTGAATAACGCTTAAAAAATACCGTATACCCGAATATCAGACCCAATGTCAAAATTTCAAGAATTGTAAAGGTAATAAACCTTCTTGTTCTGATTTTTTTCTCCTGCATCCTGATTTCACGTAAGCTTTGATTGTTTTCATTTTGTTTGTTATTGCTTTTCTTTTTCATGTTTCTCCATTTTAATACGCATTTTTATTGATAAAGCCTTTAAACACGGTTAAAAACATTATCTTGAAATCAAAACCCATACTCCAGTTTTCAATATAATACAAGTCATGCTCTATTCTTTTTTGTATGCTTGTATCACCTCTGTAGCCGTTCACCTGTGCCCAGCCCGTAAGCCCCGGTCTTACCTGATGTTTTATCATGTAATGCGGTATTTCGTCTCTGAATTTTTCGACATAAAACGGTCTCTCCGGTCTTGGTCCCACAAGACTCATATCCCCCATAAATATGTTGAAAAACTGCGGCAGCTCGTCAAGACTTGTTTTTCTGATGAATTTACCTACAGGTGTTACCCTCGGATCATCCTTTGTTGTCCAACCCTTGACTTCCTTTTTTGCACTTTGTACAGCCATAGACCTGAACTTGTACATTTTAAAGGGTTTATTGTGAAGCCCCACTCTTTCCTGAGAAAAAATAACGGGTCCGTCGCTTGTAAGCTTTACCAAAACGGCAACAAGCAACATAACGGGCGAAAATATCACTATACCTACCAAAGAGCCGAAAATATCGACAACTCTTTTTGCCGCGGCTCTATGCAGACTCGTGAGCGGTACATATCGTATATTGATAATAGGTAAGCCCTGTAAGTCCTCAATATGAGGAATTGTAGGAATAACATGGTTATAATCCGGTATAAACTTGGTATGGACACCCGATTTTTCACAGTTATTTACTATTTTCTCAAGATTCTCATACTCTTTTATGCTGAGCGTTATGGCAATTTCATCCAAAACGTTCATCTCCAGTATCAGTTCAAGATTCTCCGTGCTTCCTATTACTTTTACACCCTTATAATCAAAGCCTCTTTCCTTGTTGTCGTCAAGAATACCTCTTACCCTGTATCCCCACTCCGGATTTGACAAAATCCTGTCTATATAACTCTCCGCCGCTCTGGAATACCCGATTAAAAGTATATGCTTTTGATTATATCCCTTGCTCCTCATGAGTCTTAAGACATATCTTATTACATTTCTCTCCAAAACAGTAAGGATTATATTGTCCAGATAAAATATAAACACTAACTTTCTTGAAAAGTGGTACATATAATAATTCTTTGAACCCATAAAAAGAACCAAGGTAAATATAAGCACCCCTATGGAGTTGGCTTTTATAACATTTGCAATCTCTCCGCGCCTTCCGGAGACTCTCTTCGGCGCATACAAGCCGAATATGGCGTTTAACAGTACGTACAAAGGCACTATGGGGATTAGTGCCATAAAATACATCTCGGCACTAAGAGCCGCCCTGTTGTTATCTCCGAACATACTGAGCCAAGCCAGTGCATAGCTTAGGCTTATAACTATTACATCGAGAAATACATGGATGCCGTTCAGTTGCTTTTGATTATCCTTAATCATCATGCCCCTCTATCGTTTTAATCTTCGATTTATAAAATGTCCCACATAAGAAAAGGTTCCGAAAAACATTCTGAGCTCTATATCAACAAAAGTCAAAAGCTTAATCTTCGTGAAATTTACTCTTTTACACTTTTTGTATGTTGCAAAACCCTCTCTTAAGCCTTCCGTATAGTCTTTTGCAAAGCCCTTTTTCATAAAAAACAAAAGCTTTATGAGAACTCCCGCAAAAAGAGGAAGTATGTTCAACAAGAGCATTATATTACTTTGGTTTTTATAATGCAAATAGATATTGTTTCTTGCTGCAAGTTTTACTTTGAAAGAGTTATATTTTGAACCGCTTGTCGCACTTCCCAAATGATAAACCTTGGCACGAGGTTCATAGCGATTTTTATAACCGTAAAGCCTTGCTCTGAATCCCAAATCAATATCTTCAAGATAGGCAAAATGCATTTCGTCAAAAAATCCTATTTCTCTCAAAATACTCATTCTGTAGATTGCCGCACCCGCACAAGCGGAAAAGACCTCGCCTGCCTTATTGTAGCTTTCGATTTTTTCACCGACTCCCCTTTGATAGGCAAAGCCGAAAAGGCACATCCCGTCGCCGGCATCATCAACCAAAGCCTTATCGTGCGCATTAATCATCAGAGGACTGACCGCAAATATTTTCTTGTCTTTTTTTATCGCCGACAAAAGTTTTTCCACATAGTCGGGAAATACCTCCGTGTCATTGTTAAGAAGAATGACATAGTCCGTGTTCACCTGCCCAAGTGCCACATTACAACCCCCGGCAAAGCCCAAATTCTTATCCAAATCGATAAAAGAAATTCGGTTTTCCCTGAGCCACTCCTTGGAGCCGTCGCTTGAACCGTTGTCGACTATAAGTAGTTTATAGTCTTTAAAGCTCTGATTATCAAGTGATTTAAGACAATCTTTCATAAATCGTAAACCGTTAAAATTGGGTATTATTATTGTTACTTCCATACTCTTCCTTTTTAATAATACTTTTCTATGTTCTTTATTCTGTACGGCTCACCGATTTTTTCTTTTGATAAATCCTTTAAGGAAAAATCGGATTTCCTGAGTGTTAGATTAGGATTGTAATACGGGTCTCCGTTTTGTATTATTTCCGGCCATTTTTTGAGGAAATTTGCTATTTCCCTGTTAAAACGCTCTATTTTCTCAGGAGTATCTTCAAGCCCTCTTGATTTTGATTCGTAATGATACAGGCAAACATAAGGATTGTATACAACCAGCTTACCCAAACTTCTTACCTTCATGCAGTAATCTATATCGTTAAAGGCAACCGCCAAATCTTCACTGAAGCCTTCCACAGCCTCGAATACCGACTTTTTTGACATCATACAGGCAGCGGTTACGGCTGAATAATCCTGAGTGATTAAAGCCCTGTTGAAATATGAAATCCGCTCCTTTTCCAGTCCTATAAAGGTATGTCCGGCTATTCCACCGAAGCCTATAACAACTCCGGCATGCTGAATAGTATCATCTTCATACAAAAGTCTCGCTCCGCATATACCTACATCCTCTCTTTGTATGTAGGAAACCATCTCTCTTACCGAATCCTTTTCTATGAGTTCTACGTCATTGTTGAGGAACAAAAGGTATTCTCCGCCGGCAAAGCCTACGCCGAAGTTATTAATGGCGGAATAATTAAATTCCCTTGCCCATTTCACAACCTTTACATTCGGAAATTCTTTTTGTATTTTTTCATAATAGCTCCATGTTTCTTCAAGAACGGAATTATTTTCCACTACTATGAATTCAAGATTTTTATAAGTACCCTTTTCATACAGGGAACGTATTGCTTTATCGAGGTCCTGTGTGTGGTCTTTGTTCGGTATTATAACTGAAACAAGCTTTTCCTCAGGCTCGAATATAGTATGATAAATTCCGTAATAAGCACCCTTTTCTATACTCTTAACCTTTATATCCGGCAGGCTTCTTTCGTAATGAGCTTTTATCGCTCTCATACCGGCTTCATAGGCATAGAGCTTGCTTTCCGGATTTATAGCCGTAGATTTCATGTGACAGCGCCAATGATAGAGTACCTTAGGAATGTGAACTATATTCTTTGCATTTTCAACCATTCTGAATATGAAGTCATAATCCTGAGCTCCGTCAAATTCAGCTCTGAAGCCTCCGTGCTTTTCTACCAGTTCCTTTTTAACGACAAACAAATGGCAGATGTAGTTAACACTTCTTAAGAGGTCTATATTAAAATCGGGCTTAAAATGCGGCTCAAACAACTCATCCGTTTCCATATCCATCTTATCTTCATCGGAATAGATACAGTCGCAGTTTTTCTCATTTATTGCCTTGGCACATTCGTAAAGGGCATTTTCCGGCATAACGTCATCATGGTCGCAAAGAACAATGTAATCACCCTTTGCCATCGCTAAAGCCTTATTTGTATTACCGGCTATCCCTAAATTTTCTCCTATGATTTCATACCTTAACCTTTTGTCCTTAGCCGCATACTCCTTAAAAATTTCTTCTCTCGAGTTTCCCTCCGTACTTCCGTCCGCAAAGCAAATCTCAAAATTTGTATATGTCTGCTTAAGTAAGGATTCTATAAGTTCTCTTAAGTATCTTTCCGGAGTCTCAAAAGCCGGAATTATTATCGAAAAAAACGGTTTGTACTTAAAGTCTTCCCTTCTTTGCGCATCAAGCTGTGCCTTTGTAGGTTTTGTCAGCTCATACCATTCCGAATATTCATATTTTGTTTCCAGATTGTATATTTTATACTTTACTTTTTTTATAAGAGAACGCAGACCGTTATTCTTAAGGTAATCCAAGCCTTCAAGAATACTTTTTTTATTAAACATCGAAGCTATTCTTTCAAGCCTTTTTCTTGACTGACTGAGCCTTCTTTGTACTATGTCCTCGTTTATTTTAATTTTCTTAGCCTTCGCATCGGCGGTAATGACTATATAATATGTTTTTTCCTTGTCGTATTCGAAGGATATGTCATACCCGAAGTCCTTGTCGGCGATTTGATTAAAATAATGCTCGCAAACATCATCTCTTCTGAGAGTGATAATCTTGGCTTCTATATCTTTTCCGTTTTCATCTGTAACCCTGTATGAAACCTCGGAATTTGCATTTTTTCCTATAACCCAGCCGTTGAAAATGATTATATTCTCTTTTTTCTTAATACTGTCTATCTTATACTTCATTATTCTCGGACAACTCCTCAAAATTTATTCTTTCTTCTTCAACCACAAGAGGTCTTTTCATAACTCTGTGATTTATGGTTAAAACATATTCTCCTATCATACCTATGAAAAACAACTGTACAGAGCCCAAAAATAACATTCCTATGAGAATAGGTGCCATACCGGCAGGAAATCTGTCCCAGTAAAGGAGCTTAAGCACGAGATAAATAAGAGCCACCGTCAAGCTCAAAAAACCGCTGAGACCCCCTATTAAGGTTGCAATCCGCAAACCTATCTTTGTATATGAGGTAATGCTTAACATAGCCGCATCATATAATCTGTAAAAATTGTTACTGGTCATCCCTGCTCTTCTTTTGGGCTGTTCATAAGGTATTTCTTTTCTTTTAAAGCCCAGCTCCGCAACTATCCCTCTAAGAAAAGGAGTGGGGTCGTCAAGCTTTCTCAAAACATTTATAAAAGCTCTGTCGTAAAGCCCGAATCCCGTAAAATGCTCTATCTGCTCGACATCCGAAAGCTTTTTTATAAGCTTGTAATAAATGCCTCTGAGCTTGTACATTACAGCATTTTCCTTACTTGCCGCCTTTATTCCTATGGCGATTTTATAACCCTCTTCCCATGCTTTTACATACTTAAGTATCATTTCCGGCGGATCCTGAAAATCCGCAGCCATCAAGACGGTTGCCTCACCGCTACTTTGAAGCATTGCATAATAAGGAGAATTGAACTGTCCGAAATTTTTGGCATTGAATATGGCTTTAAGTCCTTTGTCCTTTGCGCATAAAGCTCTGAGTATTTCTCTTGAATTATCACTGCTGTCATTATCTATAAATATAAATTCATATTTGTATTCTTTTAAGCTTGTGTCAAACAAGTCTTTTAAAGCCTTATACATAGCCTCAATATTTTCTTCTTCATTATAGCAGGGTATAATCACGCTGATTGTTTTCATACTACTTCCATTCCGGGATGAGTATTGTTTTTATTACCTCATTTCCCTTATTTCTCATCAGTTCAAGGCATTCTTCTATATTTTCAAAGCCTTCAAATCTATGCGTTATCAAGTCTCTCGGGGTAATCCTTCCATACCTTACCATAGACATAAGTCTTTCCATTCTGACTCTTCCGCCCTTTCCGAGCTCCATTTTAAGGCTTTTTCCGGACATGCCTCTGCCCGCATTGAATTTTGAAAAGCCCATATCTCCTTCGCCCGAAAACAGCTTTAAATTCACCACTCTTCCATTACCGTATCTTACCATATCCATAGCATTTGACAAGGCTTTATCGTCACCGCCGCAGATAATAACGACATCCGCACCTACACCCCCTGTCTCCTCCAGAATTTTGGCAACTATATCCGTATTCTTGTAGCTGTATACATCGCTTGCACCGTATTTATAGGCAAGTTCTTTACATATTTTTCTTGTCCCTACGGCTATTATTCTGCCTGCACCGTGTAACATTGCCGCCTGCACAGCCATAAGTCCTACGGCTCCTATTCCCAAAACGACAACAGTATCCCCTGTTTTAATATCCGCTTCTTCGGCACCGGTAAAACCCGTTGTAACCATATCGACACACATAAGCGCATCCTCTATGCTTACCCCCTCCGGTAAAAGAGCGAGATTTAAGTCGGCATCATTTACAATAAACGCCTCGGCAAACACTCCTGGTATGCTTCTTCCCAAGGCATTTGCCGAAAAATTTTTACCGGCATGAACTATATTGCCTTCCTGTATATGTACATGTCTCCAATCGGGAGTCATGGACGGAACCGAAACTATATCTCCCGGCTTAAAATCCCTGACCTTATCGCCTACCTCCACTACCTTTGCGACACATTCATGCCCTAAAATAAGATTATCCGGCTTTTTGCTTCCGTTGCCGTAAACCGTATTTACATCACTGGTACAGACCGACATGGCGACAGGCGAAAGCTTTGCCTGATATTCATCCGAAATCTCAGGCTCTTTCACATCTTTTATACAGGCAAGACCTGCTTTTTCAAGAACAAAGGCTTTCATTTTACCTCCAATATTTTTCCACATGATCCGTCATGAGAGTATATATGTCAATTTCCGGTGAAAAGTCTCTTTTGATTACTCCCGCTATTTCGTCCGTATATCCCGGCGCAACTATAAGTATGGCGGAAAGCTCTCTTTTGCTTGCTTCGCTCGGCGAAATAATCGGAATATGACTTGCCGGTGCATATAAGCCCTGCTTGAAGGGTGCAGAATCTATTATAAATTCTATCTTATCCTTGAGGTTTAAGGTGGCGCACAAGGTAAATCCCTGATGACTGGCTCCCCAAATCGCAATTTTTTTATTATCCTTTTTATAAGTCTCAATCAAAGAATATACTTCATTTTTTATATCTTCTTTTTGGCTTATGAGAGCCGATAAATCGGGTTTTTCTCTCTTTTTCACTATGAGTGCAAGAGTATCTCTGTTTACTCTTTCTTCCTTCAAGACGCAAAAGCCCGCATAAGAAAGCAGGGTTTTAATGCTGTCCATACTGTAGTAGGCTATATGGTCGGGAATTATCTCATAAAAACTGTTCTGCTCCAATATATATTCAAAACTCGGAACCGTTATAAGACCGTAGCCCTCTTCTTCAAGATTATTGTAGATTGCTCTTAAATAAGTAAGCGGCTTTGGCTGATGCTCCAAAAAATTGAAGGAAGTAAATGCCTTAAAAGGGGCATTTTTAAAAATATGCTCTTCGGATTCGGGAAAATCCTTTTCAACCTCAAGCCCCGCCTGTCTCGCCTTTTGTACCAAGGCTTCATTGTGCTCTATTCCGTAGGCTTTTACGGGATATTTGCAAAGAATGCTCAAAAACTCTCCCGCACCGCAGCCAAGCTCCAAAATCTTCTCATTTTCAAGCTTACACAGGTCTATAAATTCATCATACTGACTGCACCTCAGCCTTTCCATCGTTGTGGAATATCCGCCGGCTCTTATTACGTCTTTATAATAAAAAACGGGTTCCGAATCAAGCTGTACAAGGCCGCAGGATTTGCATACACATAAAGCTATATCTATTCCCTTATCCTTATCAAGACTTTCAAAATCCGGTATATCCTGAGCCGTTGCCGGCATATTTGGAAGACCGAAGAGCTTTTCAAGCTTTGACTTACAAACTATACAACTTTTCAATCAGTTCAACTCCTTCCTTGAAACTTATATCCGGTTTAAAACCGCAAAGGGCTTCAAGCTTTGATATATCCGGGTCTAAATAGGGTATCCCCTCAGCCCCCGGTGTTTTTCTCACAAATTCAATCTTTTCTCTTTGTCCGTATATATCGGCTATCTCAAGGGCGAATTCCTTAAGTATACGTGTGTCTTCGGAGGCTACGTTAATTACATTTTTTCTGTAAAGCTCTTCCGCTAAAAATACTTTGTCTTTATAAAATTTTTCGGTTCTTTCAGACAATTCCCGTACCTGTACAAGTTCTTTCACAGCTTTTACGCAATCCGAAATATACATATAATTCCATTTTTGCTCGCACTCACCGAGTCTTAAAGCTTCCTTTTTTTTGCTTCTGAAATGTCTTATACAACTTGAAACCAGAGAAGTTTCATGATCCGAGCTTCCGTAAACACTGAATATTCTAAGGTGAATGTACTCCATCCCGAGCTCTTCGCAGAGCCTTGCCGCTCTTTTCGCTATCTGAAGCTTTGCTTTTCCGTACATGGATACAGGTTCTTCAGCCACAAGCTCATCACATTTTTTTCCAATATGCTTTTCAAGGCTTTGACCGTACTCCGCCTGAGAGCCTGCAAAGATAAATCTCTTAACTCCAAGCTCCTTACATTTTTTTATGAATTTAATTGTTACTTCTATATTATCTTTTTGTATTTCTTCATTCATTCTTCCGGCACTTCCTATGCCGTCCCACGCAAGATGTATACAAACATCAAACTTCGGCAATGCCTTCGGATTCATATCTTCAACACTTTTCATGTCTCTTTGTATCAGATACAGATTATCATGTGCAGACAGTCTGTCCATGTTTTTAGAGTCCGCACGAACAAGTCCGTAAACCTCATGTCCTGAAAGAAGCAGCTCTTTTGAAAGAGCGGCACCTATGAAGCTCGTTATACCGCTTAAAAGTATTTTCATCCTTATTCTTCCATTCTTGGTATTATCATATTTTCATTCATTTCTTCATCCGACAAAAACGGAACCAGATCCTCAAGAGGAGGGCTTATCATTCTACCGTCCGGAAGCTGTTTACCGGATGACTTCGGCTCAAAATTCTGCTCTTTTGTAACAAATGCTTCCATAATAACCGGTCCCTCGGTCGCATAGGCTTTTTTAACGGCAGCGCAAAGCTCGGAGTTCGTCTTTGCCGCAATATAAGGATATCCGTAAGCAAAGGCAAGCTTTTCCATACTCGGGAAGCTCAAGTCCCCGCTGTCCTCTCCTATACCCACCATAGGTCTGTCGGAGAAAAACTTTGACTGTGTCTGTCTGATGCTGTGATATCCCCCGTTATTTATGAGGAATATTTTAATGTTCATTTTATGATGTATTATAGTCTGGAGCTCCTGCAAGTTCATTTGTATGCTTCCGTCTCCCGTAACCAGTATAAGCTCTTCCTCATATTTTTTGCAGTCCTTGTTTGCAATATATGCACCTATAGCCGCAGGTAAATCGTAACCCATGGATGCCACAGCCGAATTGGAAATAAATCTCTGTCCTTCTTTAATTATATAAGAATGACCTCCGACAACACAAGCCGAGCCGTTGCCGACCACCGTTATCTGATTTTGCTTTGCTTGTTCGCTTATATGTTTTATAAAGGCATATACGTTTGCAAGTTTTTTATCGTCATTCTCCAAAAATTCTTTCTTGCAGACAGGGTATCTGTTTTTCCAGTAATCCACGGTTTCAAGCCATGTCTTACCTTTTAGTCCTTCACCGCCCGACCATAAAACTCCGTCCTTTTTCGACAGCTCTTCCAAAAGTTCTTTCATAAAGAGCCTGCAATCCGCATGAACCGGAAGCGATACATGCAAGGTAGGCTTTTTAAGCTCTTCCTCATCTATATCGTTTATTATGGTATACGCCTCTCTTGCCCAGCCCTTATAATTAAATCCCACCTGTCTTAAGCTGAGTCTTGAGCCTATGGACAATACCAAATCCGAGTTTTGCACGGCAAAATTACCTGCTCTGTCCCCGAAGTTTCCGGGTCTTCCGGCATATAAAGGATGGGCATCATACAGACAATCCTCACTGTTCCAGCCCACCACAACGGGAATTCCGAGCTTATCTATGAGGCGCATAAATTCTTCATGTGCCTTACCTATTCTTATTCCGTTGCCCGCATTTAAAACGGGTCTTTTCGCTTTTCTTATTTTTTCTATTACAGTCTTTATAAGATCCTTATCCAAGGTCTTTTCCGCTATTTCTTCATTAAAGCCCTCCAACTCGTCTTCCTCAACGAAAGCCGACTGCACATTTAAGGGAATATCAAGCCATGTAGGTCCCGGTCTTCCCGTTTTTGCGAGGTAAACAGCTTTTTCAAGGCAATATCTTATGCGTGTAGGTTCTATTACCATTTCACAATATTTTGTCATGCTTTCTACGGCTTTACAAATGTCAAATTCCTGATCTCCGAGAGCTCTTATTTTAAGTCCCGTAGATCTTGCCGTGCAATCGTATCTCACCTGACCCGACAAAACAAGCATAGGTATGGAATCGAGCCATGCGCCGACCACTCCCGTTATGGCATTTGTTCCTCCCGGTCCCGTTGTCACACAAAGTAAGGCAGGTTTATCAGCTATGCGGGCATAGCTTTCGGCTGCCATCGCACTCGCCTGCTCATGATGATTATACAGTACCTTCAAGCCTTCCCTGTGTCCCAGAGAATCATTAAGAAACATCGCACCGCCGCCCGTAACACTGAAAGCCCTGCTTATTCCAAGCTCGGTTACTCTTTTTGCAATATAATCACTTACTCTTATTTTCATACATCCTTACCTTTCCGAAACTTACTCTGCCTGCTATTTTATCACACATTGCAAAGTTTTCATATATCTTATTGTTTTTGTATACGGGGACTTATATGCTTAAAAGTAATAGGCAAACAAAAAGTATCTCCATATAAAAAACCGCCTGCTGTAAAACAGACGATTTCTTGCCTCACTATTTCAAATATTCCTTCCATGCTTCGGTTCCCTGAGAAAAAATATATATATTTCCCACACTTGAACCGTGATTTTTATTGCTTACATTCGTACTGAGCTTTGCTTTTCCGTTTGAATTTTTTACTCCGTAACGTTTCATACCTATTTCTTCGTCCCCTCGGTCATCGGAATCCGTTATATATACGGCAACTATATTTCCGTTAAGGTCATACTCCGCACCCCAAAGTGTAACGACATGACGACCACGACCTAACACGGTATGTGAAACTCCTACGATACTTCCTTCTCCCAGTATTTCTTTTAAAGAATCTCCGAAATCTTTATATCCCGACCTGTCGGTTCTTTCCGTAAGTATTTTCCCCTTAAACACCTCATAAAAAAATCCTGCCCTTTTATCGGGTTGCAAACCGTCTTCTTCAATATTTGTTCCGCCCTTTTCTTTAGGGGTATAACCGTTTATGAAAAAGTCGATTAAAAGATCCGAATAGAAGCCCTTTTCATTATTTCCGTATATATACTTGAAAAATTCAAAAAGTCCGCTTTCTTTCTGACTTATAAAAGAGTCCTTAAAATCCTCCAAGGCATAGTCTTTTGTACCCACTTTTCTTGTAAGATCTACATTTCTCTTCTCATACTCTTCTATATATTCTTTGTTCTGTTCCATCCACCAATGCAACATATTTGAAGCCGCTGCGGCAAAACAGAGATTTTTATCTCTTTCATTGTCCTCTGAACCTATGTCCGACTTATTTACGTCAAACCATGAATTTCCGGGGCTGTAAGGGGCAATATAATCCACATAGGTCTCATTTCCCTGAACCAAGACTTCTTTTTTGAAATCACCGTTTTCTCCCATTTTAGGAGCATTTATTCCTTGTACCCAAAGTATTGTATGAATTTTTCCGTCTTCCGCTTCAAACTGTGCTACATTATCATTAACTCCCTTTGTAAGCTCCTCATATATTTTTTGAGCCTTCTGTTCGTCGCTTGCTTCCTCCTGCCTTTTTTCAGGCTCTTTAGGCACCGGCTTTTCAGGGTTTTCAGGCTTTTCAGAATTTTCAGGCTCTTTTTCCGGTACTTTATTTTTTTCTTTGCTTCCCGAACCGTTTTCACTGCTTCCGGTGTTTGAAGCCCCGCCGACATTCTTGTCGCTTCCGCTACTTGTACCGCTGCCAAGATTACCGTTTTCACCGGTACTGTCGCTTACGTTACTGTTGTCGTTTACATCATTGTTGTCTCTTACACTACCGATATTTACACTGTCGTTTGCTTTATTTCTGTCGTTTTCGAGGGTATTTTCATTTTTGCCTGTATTGGAGCTGTCGATACTTGTCGAAGCACCGCTCCCTCCGCTTGAACCGCCTCTACTAAAGCCGCTTTTGCCACTACCTCCGCTCGAACCGCTTCCGCCTCCTAAGCCCGACTGTCTGACTAAAGTTTTTAAAATGTTACCTTCCTTTTTGGTAAGTATACCCTTTCCTTTTTTAAATAAAGCCTTACCGCCGGCGTCAAGACAATGTCCTGAAGCATCTACTTTATACCCGTCGGGTGTCGTTTCACTTTCAAACATCCTGCCGGAAACGGTATCAAAATAATAACAATATCCGTCTATCCACTGCCAACCCTTAAGCATTAAGCCTAAATTATTTGCCTGATTTGTATTAAGAAAATACCATCTCCCGTCCGAATACTTAATCCAACCCGTTTTCATGCTTCCGCTTTTGGCTTCAAGATAATACCAATCCGCCCCTAAACTCAGCCACCCTAAGTGAGGGGACTTATCCGTCTTATAATACTTCCACACGTTACTCTCATACTTCCAGCCTGTTTCGAATGCAAAGCATTCTTTTCCCGAAAACATAAGTACTCCCGCTCCGACACAAAGTCCCAAAAGTGAGGTAAAACATATTTTCTTTAACTTCCTTTTCATTACTCCTCCTAACATACTTTAACAAACTCTATTTTTTCACCAAACACGAAAGCCATTATATACCAAAATATCACAAATTGTAATAAGAAATGTGTAAATATAATTTTAATATATGTTAAACCTTGTTATATTTAACAAAGTTTATTATGTAAAAACAAGCAATTTAAACTTTAACAACAAAATCATTGCAAGAGAGCTTAATTCGTTATTCATATTATACGTTTACACAGGGCAGGCACACACAGATTTCTACAATACTTTACGATTTCAGCCTTTTTAACGACTTTCTTACAATGTCCTTACTATATCACGCAGCTACTTAACAAATAAAATTTATGTGCTATACTATATGTACATACAGAAAAGGAGGATATTTGCTGTGAAAAAATTTGTTTATGGTTTTCTTTTAGCTACTTCCCTTTCTATGATATCTGTTATATCCGCTTTCGCGCATCCGGATGTTAGAGCTTTAGACAGTTCTTACTCTTGGAAGAAAGTAGATGAAGAGTGGACAGTGGTTGATAAGCACGGTACCTCAATTTCCGGTTGGGTATCCTACGACAATGATACCTATTACCTTGATAAAAATGGAGTCATGAAAACGGGTTGGTTAAAAGCTGGTGGCTCTTGGTATTACTTTGATGACGACGGCAAGTTGGCTACCGATAAGTGGGTTGACAACTACTATGTTAATTCTAACGGTGAGAAAACCAAGACCAGATAAGTTTTAAACAGATATGTAAGGTCTGTTCTCAGACTGTAAATTAGGCTTGTATACGAGATTATCTCATATACAAGCCACTTTATTTTCCGGATTATATTTTCTTTTCCAAATACCCATATCTTTAAAATCTGTTTATCACAACAGAGAACACATATAACAATATATACAAATTGGAAGAAAGCATAATGAAAAGTATTTCATTGCTCACATCCCGCTTAAGCTCTATCCCCGATTTTTTAATCCCGAATAAAAGTAAGGTAATGACAGGTATAAAGTACCTTCCCTGAACTCCCAGTATCCACCTGCTTGTCATCGGCGTCCACGCTATAAGCATGGAAAAAAGTATAAGCCCGAATATAATAATAAATAAGCAAAGGCTGTATAAAATCGCCGTCTTATTAAGAAAAGTATCCTCTTCTCCTTTATATTTGCAGGAGAGTAAGATAAGAAATATAGTAAATACAAAAACAAAAATATAAGGCATTTCGGTATTCGCATCTATGTTTCCCAGATATGCTCCGAACATACTGACATGGTAAAATTCAAGCTCATTCAAAACAGTCAGATAAAAAAGAGAAATAAACTCTCTCGGGCGCGTGAGCAGATAGGACAGGGTGTATTTCGGGACATCCTCATAAGGCAAAAGCGCAGAACTTTCAGTAACATAAGTATTTATAATGCTATAATTAACTACGTACATGGCAATAAGAAGAGAGGCTCCTATAAATAAAATCGACAGCATATAATTTTTAAAATTGCCGAATTTTTTCACAGGCACAACAAGTCCGAAAGCAACCACCGGTGCATAAACTATCTTACATGGACCGAATACGGCAACCAAAGCCGCAAGTAAAGCTATATCACGCACTCTCACATTTTCCTTTTGCTCTCTCAGCTTAAGAACATAAGCTATATACAAAAATATCAGTGAAATAATAAGAGCATCATACGAAAAGGAGCCCGCCAGATGTAAACTCATAGGGAGTAAAGCAAGAGCCGAAAACACCTTTTTAAAATAAGGCGCGACATATACCGTAAAAGCAAGTATGAGAGCAAAAAATGCCGCATTAAAAATTCTTCCCATAAAAAGCAGACTTATACTGTCCATACCCGAAAGCCTTGCAAGGCTTATTCCCAAAGCCTGAGGAATATAAATAAGATTGCTTGTATTCACATGTATAAAGGATGTTCTTGCAAGCTCTGCTCCTTTGTATGCTACATACTTATCGGAAGCTTTGGCTGTTCCGTAAACATCCTTATAAGTACCGAAATTAAGCTCCTGTCCAAGTAATGTCGTATCCGACTTATCATCCTTTTGTATATACTTAAGCCCCTTATCCTCATTTTCTATTATAAGCGCTTTCCCCTTTGTATCTTCTATATATAAATCCCTTGCTCTTATGAGAACATAGCCCTTCTCGTTTACAGGCTGTTTCATAAGCATTATATTTGAAACCTTATAGGCACTTATATAATGACTTACCTCATCCGGAGCCGACAGGGGCGGAAATAAAAAAGTATATAATAGGGCAAATGTAAATATGCTTATCCCCGAAAATATCGCAAAATAAAGATTTGACTTTATTTTGAATAAAAAGAAATAAAACACAACAAGGCTTGTCAAGCCCAAAAGAGCCGACAAGCCGTATACTTTTATTAAAAATCCTGTTCCCGTTATCGCAGCTGCTTCTTTAACCGAAGTAAGATGCCACAAAAAGGCAAATACCAATACGATAAAAGACACTACAAGTAAAATATTATTTTTTAAAAGCTTCATGCCCGACCTTCAAGAATTACCTTTTCCAAACTCCGTTACCGTCGACGTAGAAGGTATCTATGGTGGTGTTCACCGCCATACTTCCGTCACTGTAGAAATAATACCATGAATTGGATATATTTGTCCAGCCTACAGCCATGGCTCCGTCTTTATTTAAGTAATAACGCTTTCCGTTATCTGTAATCCATGAGTTCATGAGAACCGCACCAGCGTTGTCTCCGCTTGTGGCAAGATAGTACCAAATGTCTTTATCTTTAATCCAACCGGTTTTCATGTCACCGTCAGGGTGGTTAAGGAAGTAATAGCTTCCGTTTCTCTTCTGCCAGCCCGTAAGCATCCTGCCTTCATTATCAAACAAATACCACTTGTTGTTTACATATTCCCAGCCGTTCTTTTTATAGTTTCCGTCCGGATACTTGTAATACCATGCATTATTTTCCTTAATCCAGCCGACTTTATCGTTGTTGGCGTTTCTCTGACCGCCCGAGCTTCCGGGACCTCCGCCCGAAGATGAATTATCAAGCTTTCCTTTTCCGTCCGATACCTCATTGGCTGCAATCTCAAGATCATCCGAAGCGATATACTCCGAGTTTGTTCCGTATTTTTTCTGTTCCGCAGTATAAGCTACGCTTCTTACCTTAAATGAGTAGTTACCCTTAACCGTCATATACGGATACAGGTTTACGCTTGTTCCGTGATAGGCTCTGATAGCGGTAACCTCCGTACTTCCTCTTTTAAGAACTATGTCATAATATCCTGTGCCGTTTTTCGGTGCATCCCAAGCGGCTCTTCCGAGATCCGACATCCAGTATACATTGTAAGGTGCTTCCAAGGTACCCTTAACAGGTTTGAGCTTTAAGGTTACAACCAAATCTCCGTCTCTTTTATTTGCCGAAACGAAGTCAGCTCCCTGAACACTGACATTTGACTTGCTGTAGCTGCTCTTAAAGTTGTACTCCGTACCGTCCGTATAAGCAGGTGAAATTCTTACCTTTATTCTGAGTTCATCACCTATCTTAACTTGTTTATTTGAATTTTTTACCAACTCAACTTCCGTTATTGTGTATTTGTTGTCGCTGTTGGCGTATACATTTATTCCTTTGTCATTAATGTTTCCGATTCCTACATTTATATCATCAAGGTCGTCTCCCGGGGAAATATCCTGATTAACATGCAGATTTACACCTGTAATAGTCTTCGTGTCCGCATAAGTATTGGTAGACAGAAACAACATTATGACCAAAACCGAAATTGATATAACAAATGATTTTATATGTTTCATAAATGCTCCTTTCTTATCTTTTTTAATATTATACCAATTCACGTGTTATTTTGGTATTAAAATAAGCTTACGAGTTTCTGACATAATACAGTAAAGGTTTTTCGGTTATCTTCATCAGAAACATGAAGTACCGGAAATATATCAAACAATATATTCCATATTATTTGAACGTACTATGAGATTCGCAAGCCCACCTGAAAAATATTAAATTCAAAACTAAAGATAATAACAGAATAGCAAGCTAGTTATAATTCCTTATAAGCTTTCCATTTTCATCTTTTTCTACCAAACCTCTATTTTCCATGATTTTAGATATTACATTACAAACTTTATATCTTCCTCTATCATATTGTTCCTCAAAAAGGTCTATCAGCTCCCTATCATCCATTCCCTCACATTTTTCCGCTAAAACACTATAGTAACTTGAAATTTTAAATATATTTGAGCTTTGTTCTATTTTGGGGCATAACACTCTTACATCTAAACACTCAGCTTCCTCTCTAGCTTTTTGAGTATCTTCCTTTACCGCCTTTGCTCCATTTTTAACAATTTTACCAATCATGCCGAAAGTACTACTTACAACTTCAAATAAATCCATATTTACTCCCTTTTCAACTACACAGTAAATAACCCCATATACTTAGATAAGCACAATAGGATGTCAGTATGAAAATATGCAACTGAATCCACCTTATAAAATAATAAATTCAGTTGCGTCACATATTACATTATCTCATAAGCAACACCAAATTTCTCCATCGCAATAAGCTTTGCTTCTTGCATTGATTCAGCTTCAATAAAAACTATTTGTTGTTTACCTGTCTGCCTATCTTTAATTTTGACACCAATTTTTCTTTTTGTAGCCATAATTAATTCTCCCTTAATATTTTATTTACCTAAGATTATATATATATATATTGTCAAGTTTATTTATAAATATATTATATCAATCAATGACCATCGCTATATACTTGCCATGCTTTAAAAAGTTAAGTGTTTATAAAAAAATCTTATACTTCTTAAGTACGTTACTCTTCCTTATTATCAAATCGTACAAATTTTCCAATCAAGGCCCCTATACCGACGGATATGGCATAAAAACGCCACTCGGTTAAAGAGTCCAGCAGATTTAATGCCTGAGTTGTAAAATCAAACTCAAATCTGTGCCCTGTTATAAAGTATGTCCGTATATAGTGAACAAGAGGCACAAGCACCGCACCGAAGCAGCCGAGAGCTATTATACATAACAGAACCCTTTTAAGCTTAACTTCCTTGCCTATTAGAAAGTATACACATAAAACATAAAAATAGTTTAGCAAGAGTATACTTATAAACGAAATATCAAAAGCTCCTCCCGTGAAATACTGAAAAACTCCCAGTATACAAAAAACAAGCATGAAGCTTTCCAATAAAGTAAGTGTCAATCCGGCATAAACAAAGGCGGTAAAATTTCCGGAGAACATATCCGTTTTAGGTATATATCTCTGAGCAAGTAAAAAAAGACCGTAAATCGCCAATGCTATAACAGCATACAGAATTTTAGCCAAGATTACATGTCGGGGTTTTATTTTCATTCCGGATTCTCCTTTCTAAATACACTGCTCTTATCTATATGAATATCCATACTTCCGGATCTGAAGCCCTCCAAATCCAAGCATACATAATCGAAGCCCGCACTTTTGAGCTTATTTGTTATTACGTCCGCATCTTTTGTAAATTTTGCAAGATCTTCCCTGTCTATCTCTATCCTTGCTATATTTTTGTGTTTTCTTATTCTGACATTATAATACCCTAGGGATCTTATAAATTCTTCCGCTTCGTCAAGCTTTGCCATATCCTCATAGTTTATGTCATCCCCATAAGGAAATCTTGTAGCCATACAGGGAGCCGAGGGACGTTTTTTCACCGAAATTCCAAGCTTTTCGGCAAGCTTTCTGACATCATCCTTGCTAAAGCCCGCCTCGACAAAAGGGCTGATTATACCAAGCTCTTTAAGAGCCTGTATTCCCGGTCTGTATTGTAAAAGATCATCCGAATTTGTTCCTTCAAGTATCAGCTTTATGCCTCTTTCCTTACCGAAAGCTTTCAAATCACTGAAAATACAGCTTTTGCACAAATAGCAACGATTGACCGGATTAGTGCTCATACCCTCTATTTGAAGCTCATCAACATAAATAATTTCATGTCTTGCAGAAACTTCCGCCGCCACTGCCTTGGATACTTCAATGTCGTTCATGGGATGCAATCTGGTATGTACGGTTACCGCATACACCTTGCTTCCCGTTTTTTTTGCGGCATCCACGGCAAGCTTCAGTATAAGGCTGCTGTCCACACCGCCCGAAAAAGCGACAATTATGTCTTCCTTCGCATATTCATTTATAATTTCAAGCAATTTTTTTGTTCTGTCCTCAAAGCCGCTCATTATAAGCCTCCGATTATCCTGTTATACAATTCTTTATACGTAAGTCCCTTTTCTTTGCATATTTTTACAAGACTCTCATATTCCGGGTAGCTAAGCTTCTTTCCGCCCGGCAAAACACATTCCTTTACTCTTATACTCCCATATTCCGTTTCAAGAACCCTTATATTTCTCAGTAACACATATCTTTCGGTTTCATAGACTCTTATACCTATGGTACTTGTTTCTTCAAAAATGATATTTTTAATTTCTTCAAGCTTTTCCCTTTTTGTTATAACATTAATCTGATATGCGGGTCTGTTTTTCTTCATAAAAATCGGAGTATAGCTTACATCCAAAGCACCCGCATCTAAAAGCCTATCAAGGGTATAGCCGAGCATCTCCCCCGAGCAGTCATCTATATTACTTTCAAGCTTATATACTATGTCGCTTCCCGCTTCATCCTCTTCCTCAATAAGCATAGCTCTTAATATTCCGGCACAATTATACTTTCTCTTTCCCGCACCTATACCTACTTTGAGTATTTTAAAGCTTTCAGGCAGGCTGTCACTTGTTTTAAGACTTGCAACTATTGCCGCCCCCGTAGGCGTTACAAGCTCTCCCTCGCAAGTTCCGAGCTTTATGTTTATTTTATGTTCCTCTATGATAGCGGCACTTGCAGGTACGGGTACCGGAAGTATACCGTGTCTGCATCTTATACTTCCGCCTCCCTCATATACGATAGGCACTATTACTTTATCTACCCCAAGTTCCGTTATACATACCGCCGCCGCGATTATATCTACAATGGAGTCCACTGCTCCGACTTCGTGAAAATGAACCTCTTCCAAAGGCTTATTATGTACCTTTGCTTCCGCCTTCGCCACTATCTCAAATATATTTACGGCAAGCTTTCTCGCCTTATCGGATATCCCGGCGGAATTTATTATTTTTATAACGTCGCCCAAGTTCCTGTGAATATGGTCGTGATTATGCTCGTTCCCATGGCTGTGTTCGTGTTCGTGGCTGTGCTCGTGCCCATGGCTATGCTCGTGTTCGTGACTATGCTCGTGTTCATTGCTGTGCTCGTGCCCATGGCTATGCTCGTGTTCGTGACTATGCTCGTGTTCATTGCTGTGCTCGTGTTCGTGGCTGTGCCCGTGCAAATATTCCATATCATGGTCATGATTTTCATATCCTTCTTTAAGAACTACATCAAAATCGCAGGCTTCAACTCCGGATTTTTCTTTCCTGCTTATCTTTATTTCAAAACCGTCCGCATCTATACTGTTTAAAGCCGCCAGCAGCTTCTCCTCACTTACCCCGAGATCCAGCATGGCGGCAACAAACATATCTCCGCTTATGCCCGAAAAACACTCCAAATATAAACTTTTACTCACTTTTCTTTCCTCCCCTTACACTGAGTCTGTTAATCTGCGTCGCAATATATGCCGCTCCGTAGCCGTTATCTATATTGACTACACTTATTCCGTTCGCACAAGAATTGATCATAGTTAAAAGTGCCGAAACACCGCCGAAATTCGCTCCGTAACCTACGGAAGTCGGCACCGCTATAACCGGCACATCCACAAGACCTCCTACCACACTGGGCAACGCCCCTTCCATACCC
Source organism: uncultured Lachnospiraceae bacterium (assembly GCA_963522175.1). Lineage (GTDB taxonomy): Bacteria > Bacillota > Clostridia > Lachnospirales > Lachnospiraceae > CAKAHY01. The sequence goes on along the minus strand of CAUQXC010000004.1, from coordinate 199,582 downwards.
GCTATACAGATAACGGCATTTGCCTTATTAAGTCTGTCAAGTTTTGAAAGAAGCCTGTGTATACCGCTGACCCCCACATCATATATTCTGTCAACTTTCGTACCGAAAAATTCGGCACTGAGTGCCGCTTCTTCGGCTACAGCTATATCTGCCGTTCCTGCTGTACAAACCGCAATATTTCCCTCTTTTTCTTTTTCTTTATCTCTCAGAGTAAGAATCCTTGAAATCTTGTCATAGTTTGCAAGCGGGAGCTTTGACAGGATATATCGGGCTTTTTCTTCAGATACCCTCGTTACCAGCACTTCTCCTTCGAGCTCATATATTTTCTCTATTATAGACAGCAAATGCTCCTTTTCCTTGCTCTGACCGAAAACCACTTCACTAAAACCCTGTCTGAGGCTCCTGTTCGTATCAAGCTTTGCAAAGCCCATATCCTCAAAAGGTTTTCTTTTTATAAGCAGCTCAGCCTCCGAAAGACTTATTTCGCCGTCTTTTAAATTTTTTAAAATCTGTTCTATGTCCATTACCAAATACCCCAAGTTCGATTTTTTTTATTCTAACACATATTTCCTGTTTTATATAGTAAGATGTTTAGCCTTGTTATACAACAGACATTCCAAGTCATAGATAAAGCCGGCGGATATATGGCTGTAAATGAAGTCGTATCAGGCTTGTATACAGTTGATGCAAACGGTACACGGCTTGAAAAAATAAGGCTTTTTTGAAATTGTATTTTTAATGTATTTCAAAAAGAACAGCCCTGTATTATCAAAAAAACAAAAGGCGTATTGACATTCCATAGCAATTTACTATACTTTATCACATGAGGTTAGTTAAGTTAACCTAACTTAATGTTAAAGAATGTTTTATACTTTAAACACTCTATATTTATTTTTAAAGGAGGATTTTTATGTATACAGGCTGGGAAGGTTTTACACCCGGAAAATGGCAGAAAAAGGTAGATGTTCGTGATTTCATTCAAAAAAATTACAGCCCTTACGAGGGTGATGACAGTTTTTTGGCACCGCCTACCGAAGCAACCAAAAAGCTTTGGGATATGGTAATGGATTTATCCGCTAAAGAAAGAGAAGCCGGCGGCGTTCTCGATATGGATACAAAGATAATTTCAACCATCACAAGCCACGGTCCGGGATATCTTGACAAAGATTTGGAAAAGATTGTCGGCTTCCAAACCGATAAACCTTTTAAACGCTCGTTGCAGCCTTTCGGAGGCATCCGTATGTCGGAGCTTGCCTGCGAATCTTACGGATATAAGGTTGACGACGAGGTTATCGATATATTTACAAAATACCGCAAAACTCATAATCAAGGAGTATTTGACGTATATACACCGGAAATGAGAGCCGCAAGAAAATCCGGAATTATAACGGGACTTCCGGATGCATACGGAAGAGGACGTATTATAGGAGATTACCGTCGTGTCGCTTTGTACGGTATCGACTTCCTTATTGAGGATAAGAAAGAGCAGCTTGCTTACTCTCTCGAAAGAATGACGGGAAAAAATATACGTCTCAGGGAAGAGCTTGCCGAGCAGCTTCGTGCCTTGGGTGAATTAAAGGAACTCGGTAAAATCTACGGCTTTGACATTTCTCAGCCTGCTTCAAATGCAAGAGAAGCTATACAGTGGCTTTATATTGCTTACCTTGCGGCTGTTAAGCAACAAAACGGTGCGGCAATGAGCCTTGGAAGAACCTCGACCTTTATTGATATCTATATAGAAAGAGACTTGAAAAACGGTATTATAAACGAAACGGAGGCTCAGGAGCTTGTGGATCACTTCATAATGAAGCTTCGTCTTGTCAAATTTGCCCGTACTCCTGAATACAACCAGTTATTCTCAGGCGACCCTACATGGGTAACCGAATCTATAGCCGGTATAGGACTTGACGGACGTCCTCTCGTAACAAGAACCTCTTTCAGGTATTTACATACGCTTACAAACCTCGGTACGGCACCGGAGCCTAATATGACGGTTCTTTGGTCCCCTGCCCTCCCTATAAACTTTAAGCGTTTTTGTGCGAAGATGTCTATAAATACCTCTTCCATACAGTATGAGAACGATGAGATTATGCGTCCGGATCACGGTGACGACTATGCTATAGCCTGCTGTGTTTCTTCGATGAGAGTCGGAAAGGAAATGCAATTCTTCGGTGCAAGAGCAAACCTTGCAAAATGTCTGCTCTATGCTATAAACGGAGGTGTCGATGAAAAATCTCACGTTCAGGTAGGTCCCCGTTTCCGCAAGGTTGAGGGTGAATACCTTGATTTTGATGATGTTATGACAAAATACGACGATATGATGGAATGGCTTGCAAAGCTTTATGTAAACACTTTAAATGTTATCCATTATATGCATGATAAATATGCTTATGAAGCCGTACAGATGGCTTTACACGACAGGGATGTAAAAAGATTCTTCGCTACGGGTATAGCCGGACTTTCCGTTGTAGCCGACTCGCTCAGTGCTATCAAGTACGCTAAAGTTAAGGTCGTACGTGACGAAGAAGGTCTTGTTTATGATTATGTGGTTGAAGGAGACTTCCCTAAATACGGAAACAATGATGACAGAGTCGATAAGCTTGCGGTAGACCTTGTTGAGCGCTTTATGAATAAAATAAGAAAGCATCATGTATACCGTGAATCAATCCCTACAATGTCTATTTTGACAATTACATCAAACGTTGTTTACGGCAAGAAGACAGGAAACACTCCTGACGGCAGAAGATACGGAGAACCTTTCGCACCGGGTGCAAACCCTATGCACAGAAGAGATACTCACGGAGCTCTTGCTTCGCTTGCTTCCGTATCCAAGCTTCCGTTTAACGACGCACAGGACGGTATTTCAAATACCTTCTCAATCATACCGGGTGCCTTAGGCAAGGATGATAAGATCTTCTCAGGAGAGCTTGATTTGGATGCTCTTTACGAGGAGGCTAAAAATGAATCCTAATGAAAAAGAAATTGACATAGAGGCTCTTGTAGAACTACTTGATAATCAAATGTCTAAAGGTACCGGACACATAAATGTTTTTCAGTCTGCAAACTCCGATAATCCGGCTGCCGACGGCTGTCCTTGTATGGCTTGTCAGGTTCCCACTTTACTGGATATAGCAGATGAAAATAAATAGCAACTATCAATCTTTATTATTTTATAGAAGGAAGGAATTATTATGGCAACAAATTCACAAGTTGATAACCTCGTATCAATGCTTGACGGTTATTCGGCAAACGGCGGTCATCACTTAAATATCAATGTTTTCTCCAAGGAAACATTGCTTGATGCTCAGGCTCACCCTGAGAAATATCCTCAGTTAACCGTTCGCGTATCGGGATATGCCGTTAACTTCAATAAGTTGACAACTGAGCAGCAAAATGACGTTATTTCAAGAACTTTCCACGAGGGTATGTAATTAATGCTTGGTAATATTCACTCGATTGAGACCTTCGGTACCGTAGACGGGCCGGGAATCAGATATGTTATCTTTTTTCAAGGTTGCCCTTTGCGTTGTCAATACTGTCACAATCCCGATACATGGCAGCTTAAACCCGCTAAAATGAAGTCGGTTGACGAGATATTAAAAGACTACGCTTCTTACGCAGCCTATCTTAAAGACGGCGGTATTACCTGTACCGGCGGAGAACCGCTTTTGCAAATAGATTTTATTATAGAATTATTTACGGAAGCTAAAAAACAAGGTATACATACCTGTGTCGATACGAGCGGTATTACCTTCTCTAAGGATAATCCGGAAGCTATGAAAAAATTTGACAGGCTTTTGGAAGTAAGCGACCTGTTTTTGTTGGATATTAAGCATATAGATGACTCGGCTCATCGTGTGCTTACGGGCTCCGGCAATTCAAATATACTTGATTTTGCAAGATACCTCTCCGACAACAATAAGGATATGTGGATACGGCATGTTGTTGTTCCGGGAATTACTTATAATGATGAATACCTTTATAAGCTGGGTTACTTTTTAAGCGGTTTGAGTAATATCAAAGCTCTTGATATACTCCCATATCATACTATGGGAATAACCAAATATAAGACCCTCGGTATTTCTTATCCCTTGGAGGGAGTAAAGGCTCTGGGCTCGGAAGATGCCGCAAGAGCGAGAAAAATCGTTATAGACGGTATTAAAGCCGGATTATTGGATAAAAATCCAAGTAAATAACATAATAAGGACCTTGTACCTTTCGGACTGCACAGTCTTCAAGGTACAAGGTCTTATTTTATATCTCCGCTACCATAGCTTCGTACGGTTCCAAGGTAAGCTCCTTACCGAAGCCTCCCTCTTTTTTATAGTTGTCTATTAAAATCCTCTTAACTTCATAAGGGAGCTTTACCTTAGCTTCCTTATTTTGGAAATTGGCAAGTATCAAAACAGCACTCTTTTCACCCTTTCTTGTAAATGCCATGATATTTTCATCAGGAAGCTCTACTCTGTCAAAGCTTCCGTAAGAAAGACTGTCCGTATACTCATCCGATTTTCTGAGGTGTATAAGCTTTTTGTAGAAATTAAAAATAGAATCCTCGTTCTTTAAATTATTTTCCACATTTATTTCTTTGTAACTCGGATTCAGCTTAAGCCACGGCTTTGCACTGCTGAAGCCGGCATTTTCGCCCGCATTCCAAGGCATAGGTGTCCTCGCATTATCTCTGCTGTGTTTTGCAACAAGCTTGAGGGCGGTTTCTTCATCGTGACCGGCATGCAATGCGAGCTTGTACTGGTCAAGGGTGGAAATGTCATCCACATCCTCTATACTTTCAAAAACGGTATTTTCCATACCTAGCTCCTGACCTTGATATATGAAAGGTATACCTTTTACGCAGATATTTATGAGGGCAAGCATCTTCTTCGACTTATCATTTACCTCTCCTTCAGGAAGATAATGGCTTACTCCTCTCGGTTCATCATGATTTTCTATAATATTTGAAAGCAGGGCTACATTTTCAATTCTTTTCTGAGCCTTGAAAATAGCATTAATATAATCCTTCGCATCCGGCTTTTTGTAATCGTACCATCCCTTAGGACTTTGGCGCAGCACAGCCGTACTGAAATCAAACATGGTCGAGAAATATCCGTTGTCCGATATAAAATCAAGCAGCTCCTCATCCTTAACATCAAATACCTCTCCAACTGTAAAGGCGTCATAAGGCTTAAAGCATCTGTCCCTTAACTCTCCGAGGAACTCTCCGACCCCCCTCGCATGCTTTAACATAACACGTGCGGCACACATTCCGTCGTCTCTGTCGGCAGGATAGCTTTCAAAAGGAAGCGCCTTTTTTATATTTATGATGGCATCTATTCTGAAACCTCCCAGTCCCTTATCCATCCACCAGTTTATCATCTTGTATATTTCTTCTCTGACTTCCTTGTTTTCCCAGTTAAGGTCGGGTTGCTTTTTATGGAACATATGCAAATAATACTTATCCTCATGTCCCGGAAGCTTATCCCATACACTTCCTCCGAAATATGAACGCCAGTTGGACGGCACTTTACCGTCCTTTACATCCTCTATATAAAAATACTTTCCGTATTTTCCGTCCGGGTCCTCGCAAGCCTTCTTAAACCACTCATGTTCGTCGGAGCAGTGATTTATAACCAAATCCATCAATATGTACATATTTCTTTCTTTAGCTTTTACGATAAGCTCATCCATTTCCTCCATGGTTCCGAATCTTGGATCCAGATTGTAATAATCCGATATGTCATAGCCCTGATCCGCAAAAGGAGAAGCAAATATAGGAGAAAGCCATATTATATCTATGCCTAAATCTTTAAGATAATCAAGTTTATTTATTACTCCCCGCAAATCTCCTATTCCGTCCCCGTTTGTATCCAAAAAACTCTTGGGATAAATTTGATATGCCACTTTATCATGCCACCACTTTTTTTCCATAATTCCTCCAATAAGCTAGATTTTGAGCGCTATAGCCTCATAAGCCTGTAAACCGTCAAAATCCTTAATATTTTTTCTTTCGTAATTAGATATGAACACCTCTGCATTTTCAAACTCTTTCGGTATGTCAAACGCAAGCTTGTCCTTACTGAAATTACAAAGCACAAGAATCCTCTCGCCCTCGTAAGTCCTTATATAAGCAAAGATATTTTCATCATCCGGAAGTAAAAGCTCATAATCTCCGTATATTATCGTATCACTTGACTTTCTGAGCTTTAAAAGCCTTTTATAAAAGTTCAGTACCGAGTTCGGATCCTTTTCCTCCGCTTTTGCATTTATAGTCTTATAGCTCGGATTGACTTTAAGCCACGGATTGCCCTTAGTAAAGCCCGCATTTTCGCTGTCATCCCACTGCATAGGCGTTCTTGCGTTATCTCTCGACTTGAATCTGAAGCATTCTATGAGCTCCGCTTCCTGCCTTGTCTTACTTTCCAACACAAGCTCCCTGTAAGCATTGATATTCTCAACGTCCTTAAACTCCTCAATCTTTGTAAAAGGATAATTGATCATACCGAGCTCCTGCCCCTGATAAATGTACGGTGTTCCCTGCAGCATATACATACAGACCGCAATCATTTTTGCGGAAATAACTCTATATTCTTCACTGTCATTTCCGAATCTTGTTACACATCTCGGCTGGTCATGATTTTCTATGTATATGCTGTTCCATGCCTTATTGTGCAGCTTCGTCTGCCATCTGCTTAAAACGGACTTAAACTCCGGAAGAGGTGTCCTTTTGGTATTCCACTTGTTTTCTTCGTTCCCTATGTCCACATGCTCGAAAGTAAACACCATGTTGAGCTCATTACTGTCTTCACCCGCATATTTTAAAGCTTCTTCATAGGTTACTCCCGCTGTTTCACCTACTGTTAAAAGGTCATATTTGGAAAGAACCTTTTCATTCATCTCCTTTAAATATTTATGAACATTGGGACCGTGTATCGAATAAGGTGAAAAATCTCCATAAAGATTTTTCTCACCCACAGGACCGTCAGGAAGCCCCGGGGTCTTTGAGATCATACTGATTACATCCATTCTGAAACCGTCTATGCCCTTATCGCACCACCATTTCATCATGTCGAAAATCTCTTCCCTTACCTTTTCATTGTCCCAGTTAAGGTCGGGTTGCTTGTCCGCAAACAAATGCAGATAATACATTTTTGTGGCTTCGTCATATTTCCATGCGGAACCGCTGAAGCAGGAACCCCAGTTGTTCGGAGGTCTGTTTCCTTCTTTTCCTTCCCTCCAGATATAATAATCACGATACGGATTATCGAGGCTCTTTCTGCTTTCCACAAACCATTTATGTTCGTCGGAGGTATGATTCACAACCAAGTCCATAACTATTTTAATGCCTCTTTTATGCGCCTCCGAAAGCAACTCGTCAAAGTCTTTCATAGTTCCGAACTCGTCCATTATATCCCTGTAGTCGCTTATATCATAACCGTTATCGGCATTTGGAGATTTATATACGGGTGACATCCATATAACGTCTATTCCCAAGTCCTTGAGGTAATCGAGTTTTGATATTATTCCCTGCAAATCTCCTATACCGTCTCCGTTACTGTCCATGAACGAACGCGGATATATTTGATATATAACCGCCTCTTTCCACCATGTCTTATTCATAAGTACCTCCTTATTGACCGTTTTATAATCACAAAAGAGAATGAAAACCCGAACAATATTTTATACTGCCTTCATTCTCTTTTATTATCTTTATTATTTTTACTTAATTGCTCCGTCCACCATACCTTGAATAATTTGCTTCTGCGCTAAGATGAACAGTAAAATTATAGGTATCATAGCCAAAAACGCCGCTGACAGTATCAAGTCCCACTGTTTTACGTAGGAACCCACAAACGAGGTAACCGCAACGGGAAGAGTTTTGATTTTTCCGTTAAGACCCAACATAAGTGACGGAAGAAGGTAGTCATTCCATATCCACAAACCGTTAAGTATTGTAATTGTCACAAGAACAGGTTTTAAAAGATGAATAATAACTCTGAAGAAAATTCCTTCCTTGGTACAGCCGTCTATTACGGCAGCCTCCTCTATTTCATAAGGTATTCCCTTTATAAAACCGTGGAGGATAAATACGGATAAGGCACCGCCGAATCCTATATATGCAAATATAATACCGGTATAGCTTTGCAACATACTTATACCGAGAAACTTACCGAAGTCCCTAAAGGTTGAGAGCAAAGGAAGCATAACCACCTGAAAAGGTATGACCATAGATGCTACAAGCATCATAAATATAAAGTTTGAAAGCTTTGTTTTGCTTCTGCACAAAACCCATGCAGCCATAGCCGCAAAAAGGCTTATAAGGCTTAAGGAAATCACCGTTATAATTACTGAGCTTGTAAATGATGCCCAGTAATTGAAGTTTACATTTTTTATAACATTGGACAGATTTATTCCGAACTGTCTCCAGTTTGTAGGTAAAGCTATAGGATTAATAATTATATCATTACTCGGCTTTCCCGTGTTTATAACAACCAGAAAGAAAGGAGACAGTACGAGAAAGGAAAGGATAACTCCTATAACATCGGCAACAACTCCTCTTGTCTTTGCAGCCTTAAGCGAAGCATCCTGTTTTTTTGACATATTTACAGCATTCTTTTTTTCGTCCATTACATTTCTACCTCCCTCTTCTTACTTATATAAACCTGAGTTAAAGATATTATGGCAAGAAGTATAAAAAATACTACAGCCTTTGCCTGTGCTACGGAAAAGGTATTCTTTGCTATAGCCGTATTATAAATGTTAAGCGCCAAAAATTCCGTACTCTTATAAAGGGCATCATTTATAATTCTTGTAGGCGCACCGTTTGTCAAAGAGGTATTTAGGTCAAACTGCTTAAAGGAATTTACCAAAGTCAAGAAAGTACATACCGTAAAGGTATTCCAGATCATAGGTATTTTTATCTTAAACAAACTTGTAAAATAATCCGCACCGTCTATGGAAGAAGCCTCCATAACCTCTTTCGGGACGGTTTGTAAACCGGTTACATAAATCATCATTATATAACCGCCGTACTGCCATGTACTTACTATGAGTATGGATATAAAAGCAAGGTTCGGATCTGTAAGCATTGATGTTCCGCCGAATAACATTACAAATACCTTGTTAAATATAAACTGCCAAACGTATCCCAAAACTATACCGCCGATAAGGTTAGGCAAGAAAAATGCCGCTCTGTAAAAATTTTTACCCTTTATATTCGCTGTACACAAAAGGGCAAGAGTAAAGCCTGCCAGATTAACCAGAATCATATTGAATACAGTAAACAGCAATGTTATCAAAAATGAGTACAGGTAATCCTTTTCCCCAAACATTGCCGCGTAATTTCCGAGTCCCACAAAATTTTTATAGCTTACCCCGTTCCAGTCCGTCATAGAATAAAACACACCGAATGAAAACGGTAATATCACCGTAATTACAAAAGTAAATACTACGGGAAACACAAACAGAACATTTATTATCTGACTGTGCTTTTTAGTAGGTAAATAGTAAATTCCGAATACGAGTACAAGTAAACCGAGTATAAGCAGACCGCCTCTATATGCTACATCAAGCTTTGCGAATGCCATATACAAAGAAGCTGCAATTCCTACAACGCCCAGTATAATACAAACAATAGAAATCAATCTCTTAGTATTTTTGTCCATACCTCTCCCTTTCTTAATTTTGATATCTAAGTTTTAAAAAAGGAACCCTGCAAGTGCAGGATTCCTTAATCACAAAATCACACTGCTTAATTTTATGCAGTTAATATATATTATTGTGCAGCTACACCTGCTTTAATCTGTTCTTTCATAAGCTCAACAAAACCGTCAAGATCAACTTCACCCTTAGCATAAGCCTCAAATGGCTGTCCAAGATACTGCTTTGCCATTCCGTCCGGCATATCTCTCCAATCCCATGCATAGGTATCTCCTGATGCTATGTATGTAGAAAGACTCTTTGCAAGAGGTGTTGTAGGCTGTAATGTAACGTTCTTAAACGGTGAAACCATACCCATATCCTCAACCATAGCCTTCTGAGCTACCTCGGAGCTTGCCAACCAGTCAAAGAACTTCTTAGCACCGTCCAAGTTCTCGCTATCTTTGTATGCAAACCACCATGACGGACAGTCTGCGAGTACACCCGGCATCTCTTCCTCTGTAAATGCCAAAGGAGCTATACCTGTGTTAAACTTTATATCATACTGACTGAATGAAGCGTCAAGCCAGTTACCCTGAGTAACGAAAGCTGTCTTTCCCGTTGCCCACTTTGAAACCTGATCGTCGTAAGTTCCTGATAAAAGAACCTGCTTATCTGAATGATCCACCATAAGCTTAAAGAACTTACCGAGCTGTTTTAATCTTTCTTCATCAACCTCACCCTTCATGAAGTTATCGAAGTTTTTCTTATCGTTTCTGTCTATACCGCCTGAGAAATAGTATCCGAATATATGGTTACCTGTTGACCAGTACATCTGTCCGCTCTCCGCCGCCAAAGAAATCACGGCATCAAGACCGAGCTCATCCTTCTTTTCTTCAAGTGTCTCAAAAGCCTTCTCATAAGCTCCGTAGCTTGTTAAGGTTGACGGGTCTATACCTGCTTCCTTCAAAATGTCCGCATTATATGTTATACCGTAGCCTTCTATAGCGTAAGGGAAACCTACTACTTTACCCTCTTCGTTCTTAAATGCAACATCCGTGTTCTTTGCAAACTCAAGGTCGCTTAAATCAGCAGCCACATCTTTCCAGTTCTTAAAGTCTCCCTTTCCACCGAATACTACGATGTCGGGCATATTTCCCGCCTGATAGTAACCCTTAACGGTAGACTGTATATCCGCACCGCCACCGAGTGACTCGATAACAACTTCCTGACCTGTTTCTTCCTGATACTTCTTTGCAAGTTCCTTAAGCTGAGGGTCTATCTCAATCTTACCGTTAACAAGTCTTATAGGAGTACCCTCACTTTTTTTTGCATCACCTCCGGAACAAGCCGTAAGCACTGCCGCTAAAGCTAATGGTACCATTCCCATCAATACTTTATTTTTCATATACCTTCTCCCTTCATTGCGCATACCTCTTTTGAGGCTGCCGTTTAAAGTTTTTTTCTTATGCTCACTTAAACGCATAAGATATCTACAAGGTTAATTATATAACCTATGAATTTTCGTGTCAATACAGACAGACAAACTAAAAAAACATTGTGAATATTGAATAAATTCGAGTAGTATTTTTTGGTTATTATTACCAAGAAGATTTGCGTAAATTTTAAGATTTCTCTTGACGTTTTTATATTTGAGAAATCAGTTTCACACTTCCTCTCTCGACGAGTTCAACCGGGAGTATAATCTTATCATTCATTATTTCTCCCTTTTCCATTTGCTTAAAAATATATTCAACTGCAAGCTCGCCTTTTTTGCTTGGGCTCTGTCTTATCGTTGTCAGAGCCGAAGGTCTTGCTATACGTGAGTATATGCTGTCATCATATCCCACAATGGACAGATCTTCAGGCACCTTTAAGCCTCTGTCCAAAAAATAATTGTGCATGAACAGGGCGTGGTAGTCCGAAGCGCAAAAGAATGCCGTGTACTTGTCTTTTACCTTGAACGCCCGACGAAGTCCTTTTTCCATACCTTCTTCCGTCGCCTCAAACTTATAATAATCCCCTTTTCCGAAGCTCAGACCGCTTTCTTGCATGGCTCTCTTCAGACCTTTAAATCTTGTCAGATTTATACCCACAATATTGTCGGCGAAATAAGCTATTTTCTTATGTCCTCTGTCTATAAGGTGCCTCCCCAGCATATAGCCGCCCTTTTCATCATCCAGACCTACAACAACACCTTCAACCATTTTTTCATCTATATAGCTGTCTATAAAAACCTTGGGCTTATTAAACTTTTTTGTTATGTTGTGGCAATCTTCATTACCCACACCGAAAAGAATAAGACCGTCTACGTTCCATGAAATAATGGTTCTTGCAAGCTCCATAGGGTCAGGCGTAAAATAAGTGAGCATAAAATAATTATGCTTTTTCAGATTTGCTTCTATACTCCCGAGTAATTCTCCTATGAAGGCATCTTTCAAGTAGTTGTCCTTTTCTCTGTAGCTTATCATCCCTACGCCTATCATTTTGGATTTGCCGGATGTAAGGTTTCTCGCCGTCATATTCGGAATATATTCATAGGCATTTAAAGTCTCTCTGACTCTTTTTATAGTTGACTCCGATACTTGATCGAGCTTACCGTTTATAACATTTGAGACAGTTGCCGTACTCAGTCCCAACATTTTTGCCATCTCTTTAATTGTTATCATAATCCGGCTCCCATTAATATTTTAAAATGATACTATTTCGTTAACGGCTCCCGTATGTACAAGCTCTATAGCTTCAAAAACAGGACCTTCCTGCCTGTAAGCCTCGTGGTATTTGTATTCAAGCCTTGCCGTAAGCTTGATCCAATCTCTGTTTTTTAGATTTGCCGCTCCCTTGTAGTTGCAAATATGTCCCAAATATTGGATATCATCCTCGCAGCAGGTCATAACCTTACGAACCGGCACAAAAACATTGCCGAAAGGATCTTGAGGCGGTTTAAGAACCTGTGCGGTAAACTTAAACACCTTACCTGCATATTTTTCGGGTCTGTCCATTGAATCCACATAAAAAATCCCGAAATCTTTATTTTCTATGTTTATGATCTCATCATCAAGATTATAAGGAAGCTCTATACTGAAATCTCCCCTTATCTCTCCTTCTCTGCCTTCAAAAACTATCTCCGCATTCGGTACCATGGCACGCAGATTCAGATGATATTTTGCAAGAATTTCCTCTTCTATATCGTCCGCTCTGTTGCAAATAATAAGCTCGGTGTCCTTTAACATCGGTCCTACAAAAGCCTTCATATTTTTGAAATACAAATCGAGTGTGGATGTATCGAATATGGACACCATCTGGTTCAAAAACCATTCTCCCGGAAGCTTAAGCTTGTCCTGCATCCATATTCCGTTCCATTCTATCAAAACTCTCTCGGGCTTATACTTCTTATCAAGCTCTCTCAAAAATCCTATATCAATTTTTTCAACATCGTCCACATAAACGGCAACGGTATTGAATTTTTCCAAGAGCTCGGATTCGTACTCCTCTTCACCCTCTTCACAGACCAGAAGCAAGGTCTTTCCCTCCGTTATAAAGTAATCCTGCTGCATGGTAAACTTCATAAAGCTTGTTTTTCCCGCTTCAAGAAAACCGTTTATAACAAAGACCGGAGTTTGTCCTTTTTCATTCATTAGCCTCTAAACTCCTTAAGCAATTTATCTTCTTTTAAATTAACTCCTATAACGCAAACTTTTCCGCTGCTTTCAGCCTCACCGAATCTGATCTGTGTTTCTTCCGGAACAAGATCAAAATAGAACCACTTATTTGAATCCGCATCCTTTACCATTCCCTTGGCTCTTAAGACAATACCGTATTCCGTGCTTTCGGCAAACTTCTCCAAAATATTTTCAAGCTTCGTTCTGCCGAGTGCAGGAACATTTTCAAGTCCCCAGCTTGTAAATACCTCGTCTGCATGGTGATGGTGGTGCTCATGTCCCCCACAGCCGCAGCCCTCATGATGCTCGTGATGATGATGCTCGTGTCCTTCACAGCCGCAACCCTCATGATGCTCGTGATGATGATGCTCATGTCCTTCACAGCCGCAGCCCTCATGATGCTCGTGATGGTGATGCCTGCTTTCCTCATACTCCTTTAAAAGAAGAGCGTTGAGATCCACCGGTTTCTCAAGTATCTCCAAAAGCTTGTTTGCGGAAAGCTCCTTTATAGGGGTGGTTACTATAGTTGCATTTTTGTTAACCTCCCTGATTAGATTTATAGCCTTATTTACAGTGCTTTCGTCGGAAATATCGGTTCTTGATAAAACAATGGTACTCGCATATTCGATTTGGTTATTAAAAAATTCCCCGAAATTCTTCATATACATTTTACATTTTTTAACATCAACAACCGTTACACTTGAATTACTCTCAATCTCAAGCTCTTTTTCAACATTGGCAACAGCCTTCATTACATCTGAAAGCTTACCTACACCGCTCGGCTCTATTATAACTCTGTCAGGCTTGTAAGTGCTTAAAATCTCTTTTAAAGAGCTCGAAAAATCTCCTACAAGAGAACAGCAGATACAACCCGAGTTCATCTCTTTTATCTCTATACCGGCTTCCTTAAGGAAACCGCCGTCTATTCCTATTTCTCCGAATTCGTTCTCTATAAGAACTACCTGCTCGTCCTTTACGGCTCCCAAAAGCTCCTTGATAAAAGTCGTTTTTCCGGCTCCCAAAAATCCGGAAATAATATCTATCTTTGTTTTACCCATTTTTTCTCCTATTCGTTTACATAATCTATAAATCTCAAGAATGCCTCTCTACCCTCTTTTGTACATTTATAGACACCGGCATCCTCCAAAACCTCTTTAAATACGAGGCCGACTTCCTTATTTAAAATCTCATCTATGTTCTTATCATCAAGTCCGTCATACTTTTTCTTTATGCCCTCTGCCCAGTCTGCATGCTTTTTGATTTCCTCGTTTGAAGAAATATCCTTATTTTCCAAAATATATTCCTTCAAAATACCGAGCTCCGTCTTAAGTCTGCTCGGCAATATGGCAAGCCCCATAACCTCTATCAAGCCTATATTTTCTTTTTTAATGTGATGTAGGGACGCATTCGGATGATATAAGCCGTCCGGTCTTTCATCCGTGGTTATATTGTTCCTGAGAACCAAATCTATCTCATACCTTCCTTCTCTTGTCCTTACTATAGGGGTAATGGTGTTATGTCTTTCTCCGTTCGTATATGCGTAAATATATGCCGCTTCATCGCTATATTCTATCCACTTATCCAAAATCCTGCTTGAAAGACGGATAAGCTTTTCTCTGTCCTCACTGTTTAAACGTATTACGGACATTGGCCACTTTACTATAGAAGCCCTTACATCCTCATAATCCTTAAACTTTACTTCCTTTTCGGAAGCCGCCTTTGCCATGGCAAATTCATAACAACCGCCTTGGAAGTGGTCATGGCTTAAAATCGAACCTCCCACTATAGGTAAATCCGCATTGCTTCCCAAGATATAATGAGGAAATTGTTCCACAAAGTCGAAAAGCTTTCTGAATGTCGCTTCCTCTATCTTCATAGGGGTATGCTCCCCGTTAAAAAGTATACAATGCTCATTATAATAAACATAAGGCGAATACTGCATATACCATGCGCTGTTGTTTATAGTTACAGGTATTACCCTGTGCGTCTGCCTTGCAGGATGATTCAGCCTGCCCGCGTAACCCACATTTTCTTTGCACAAAAGACATTTAGGGTAAGAAACCGAAGCGGCCTTTCTTGCCGCGGCTATCGCTTTCGGATCTTTTTCCGGCTTTGACAGATTTATGGTTATATCCAAATCTCCGTATTCCGTATCAACCACCCATTTCATATCTTTTGAAACTCTGTAGGTTCTGATATAGTCTGAATTTTTCGACAAATTATAGTAATAATCCGTAGCAAGCTTGGGGCTTTCAATATACAGCCTGTCAAAGTTTGAAACCACTTCCGAAGGTCTGGGCATTAGCGTATCCATAAGCCTTGTATCGAATAAATCTCTCTCCGTAATATTATTTTCAATCAATCCTTTTTCACAGGCAAAATCAAGCAGTACCCTCAGTATCTCCTCGAGCTCAAGTCCCTTTACAGCCTCCTCTTCGAAATCGTCAAGCTTCAGCACATCCAAAATCCGGTTTATGGCATAAATCCTGTCCTCCTCTCCCAGTAAGCCCTTTCTGAGTCCGTAATCCGCAAGTTCACATATATATCCGTTTATCATCTTTTCCCCTCTATCCTGTCTATTTCCGGTTTTATTCTTTTTATGATAAGCGCCGCCAATAAGCCTATAAGCAATCCGCTGACAAGACCCGCCATCATCAGATAAGGCAGGTAGGAAAATACCAAAAGATTTTCCACCATAGAAACGGCAACTAAAATTTGACCTATATTGTGGCTGACACCCCCCACTATACTGACACCCGTCATAGAAAATTTATCGCTTTTCATAGCAATCAACATGCAAATAATACTGAAAACCGCTCCTCCTACGGCAAACATAAGAGCCGCAAGGTTTCCGAAGGTAAAGGCGATCAAAAAAATTCTCAGAACCGATACGGCAGCCGCAGCTCTTATGCCGAATGCATACAAGCATATTATAACCACAAGATTGGCAAGTCCCAGCTTAATTCCCGGTACGGGAAATACTACAGGTATCAAGGTTTCCACATACGAAAGTATCATAGCCAAAGCTATCAACATTCCATACAAAGCAAGTCTTTGTACATTTACGGTCTTTTTCATTATTACTTCGTGTTCACTCCGGCAATCTTAATATTCACCTCAATAACATTAAAGCCCGTCATATTTTCTATAGCGCTTTTTACTCTTTCCTGAACCTTAAGGCTCACGTCCGCTATGTTGTAATTATATTTTATGTTAAGTGACAATACAACGCTTACATAGCCCTCGCTGATATCAACCTTAACTCCCTTTGCAAGGTTTTTTACACCGAGCTTACTTATAAGTTCGTTTGTTATATCTCCCGACATGGAAGCTACTCCTTCAATTTCGGTAGCTGCTATACCGGCAATAATCGCAATGACTTCATCCGCTATATGCACTTCACCTTTTACTTCATTTACGTATTCTCTATTTTCCGACATTTGTAACATCTCCTTTTCTTAATTTTGATTTGCATTGTCCGAAAACCCAAAATGCAAAATACCTAAATAATTATATCAAAACTATCAACACAAGTCTATATTTACAGAGGGACAAAGCACACAAAAAGCGGTTCTGCCGATTTTCTTTCGGAGCGAACCGCTTTTTTATCATTCTTTATTGTCTTTTACATTGTTTAATTCGTCAAATATGAGTTCATTGAGTACCTTTATGTAGGTTCCCCTCATACCCGAAGATTTTGATTCTATAACACCGGCGCTTTCAAGCTTTCTCAAAGCATTTACAATAACGGAACGGGTAATCCCCACTCTATCCGCAATTTTGCTTGCAACAAGTACCCCTTCGTTACCTCCGAGCTCTTCAAATATATGGCTCACAGCCTCAAGCTCCGAGTAGCTGAGTGTTGACATAGCCGATTTTACTATATTAATTTTTCTGAGTTCCTCGGCATTTTCTTCGTTCATACTTCTTATCATGTCGAGTCCGACTACCGTAGTTCCGTACTCACTGAGTATAATCTCATCTATCCCGAAATCAAACCACGGCTTATATATAAATAAGGTTCCCAGTCTTTCTCCCGAAATATCTATAGGTGTTATTATCGCCTTAAATTCACTGCTCTTTTCAAAGCCCAAGGTTTCAAGATTCACATTTTCTTTTGTCGATAAAATGGACAACAATCTTTCATTTAACATCTTGTCTATGTAAGTTCCGACCCTGCTGTCTATCAGTTCCTTAATAATGTCCACATGCTCATGCTTTGCTACACCTAAAACCTTGCCTTTCTTGCTTATGACAAGTATGTTGGACTTTAACACATCACTCAGAACAAGGCAAATATCGTTAAAAACAACCTTGTGAGAATTATTATTATGCAATAATTTATTTATTTTTCTGGTTTTATCCAAAAGCGCTACGCTCATAAGTATTAACCTCCCAAACATAAAATGTATACAATGCCGACTATTAACATAATATTAGCATATTTTTCTAAAATATACAAGATAAGTCGAGAATTATCTAATAACTATCAGTTTTTAGCTTTAATTTCCACAAATCCGCAATTCTCGGATGAGCAAACCAGTTTATTTCCCTTTTCAAGCATATAAGAACCGCACTTTTTACATTTTTGTGTCGCAGGTTTATTCCAAGACATAAAATCGCAGCCTGTACTGTCTTCACAGCCGTAATAAATTCTTCCTTTTTTGGTTTTCTTGATAACCACTTCCTTACCGCATTTAGGGCAAGGCACACCTATTTTCTCAAAATAAGGCTTGGTGTTTCTGCACTCCGGAAAGCCCGGACAGGCAAGAAATTTGCCGTGAGGTCCGTATTTTATGACCATGTTTTTACCGCAGTTATCGCAAATAACGTCGCTTACTTCGTCGGCTATAGTTACCTCTTCAAGCTCCTTGCTCGCTCTTTTCACGGCAAGGTCAAGGTCGGGATAAAAATTTTCAACCAAAGTCTTCCACTTTGTATTTCCCTCACCGACGGAGTCCAAAAGCAGCTCCATATTAGCGGTAAAATCTTTATCCACTATACTCGAGAAATAATTTACCATCATATCGTTTACTACCTGCCCGAGCTCGGTAACATAAAGATTTTTTTGTTCCTTTGTTACATAATGCCTTGCAAGTATCGTACTTATTGTCGGTGCGTAGGTGGACGGTCTTCCTATTCCCTGCTCCTCCATAGCCTTTACAAGACTTGCTTCGGTATAATGAGCGGGCGGTTTTGTAAAATGCTGCTCAGGCAAAAGCTTTGACAGCTTAAGTTCATCTCCTTCTTTTAAGCCTAAAAGAAGACTGTCCGTATTGCTCTCTTCGTCCTCATCTATATATACGCTCATATATCCGGCAAATTTAAGGCTCTGTCCCGACATATTGAATACATAATCGTTTGCAAGAATTTTTACGCTCGTTGTGGCATATATCGCATTTGACATTCTGCTCGCAAGAAATCTCTTCCAAATAAGATTATACAGTCTGTACAGGTCTCTCGGTATAAGGTCCTTGATCGAAAAAGGATCTATGTTTATATCGGTGGGTCTTATCGCTTCATGGGCATCCTGTATCTTATTTGCGCCAAGCTTTCCGCCGCCGCTTTTTTGAAGAAACTCTTCCCCGTGCTTAGCCAAAATATACTCTCTTGCCATATTTACGGCATCATCACTGACTCTTGTCGAGTCGGTACGCAAATAAGTAATAAGAGCTGTTGTTCCGTAACCCTTGATATCAAGACCTTCATACAGCTGCTGAGCAAGCCTCATAGTCTTTTGTGTGGAAAAATTGAGAACCTTACCGGCTTCCTGCTGAAGGGTTGAGGTCGTAAAAGGCAGAGGAGCCTTTTTCTCTCTCTTCGACTGCTTGATTTCACCTACCCTATACTTGGCACCGGTCAAATCCTTTATTATTTTATTGCACTCTTTTTCATTGGTAATATTAATCTTACTTTTCTTTCCGTAAAATCCGGCACTTAATTTCTTAGTCTTTTTCGCACTGTCAAATAAGGCATCCAAAGTCCAGTATTCTTCGGGAACAAACTCGCTTATCTGCACTTCTCTGTCACATATCATCCTGAGAGCGACAGACTGTACTCTCCCGGCGGACAGACCTCTTTTTACCTTTTCCCATAAAATAGGGCTTATGAGATAACCCACCATCCTGTCAAGAACTCGTCTTGCCTGCTGTGCATCAACCAAATTCATATCAAGATTTTTAGGATTTTTAATCGCTTCTTTTATCGCTTTTTTTGTAATCTCGTTAAAGCTTATTCTATAAACCTGCTTATCGCTTCCTTCAAGCTTGAGCGCCTTTAATAAATGCCAGCTTATAGCCTCCCCCTCCCTGTCCGGGTCGGTTGCAAGATATATTTTATCCGCTTTTTTCGCTTCTTTCCTGAGCTTTGCCAGAAGCTCTCCTTTACCGCGTATGGTTATGTACATCGGTTCAAAATCGTTCTCGATGTCTATTCCCAGACGGCTTTTCGGAAGATCTCTCACATGTCCGTTACTTGCGCTTACCTCGTATGTCTTTCCCAAATATTTTTTTATAGTCTTTACCTTTGCAGGCGACTCGACTATAACAAGACTGTTTGCCATTTTCCTCTCCTTGTTATCAACTTCTAATCACAAGACTTTACATAATAATTTCCTGAAACCTGTTTTACGAAACCTCTAAGCTCCAGATCAAGCAGGATGCCTATAACCTGTGCATAATCAAGCTCTGTTTCCTGTATGATATCCTCCAAATATTTCGGAGTCAAGTCGAGGCAACTATATACCATTTTTTCATTATTTGCAAGAGTATTGTGATTTTTTTCCGATAAAGGAAGTTTTTTATCTCGCAAAAGTCCTAAGCTTTCTATAATATCGTCTATGGAAGTGAGTATTCCGGCTCCGTCGGCTATAAGCCTGTTACAGCCTTGACTTAAGGTATCGCAAAGCCTGCCCGGAACCGCATAAACCTCCTTTCCCTGTTCAAGAGCACAGGAAGCCGTGATAAGAGATCCCGATTTTACCCTTGCCTCCACAACAATAACAATGTCCGAAAGTGCCGATATTATCCTGTTTCTTCCGGGAAAATTTGCCGCCAAAGGAGGAGTTTGCAAAGGAAACTCTGAAAGTACGGCTCCGCTACGACTCTCTCTTATCTGTTCGAATATGTCTATATTTTCTCTCGGATAGCAGATATTTATGCCGCAGCCGAGAACCGCATAGGTTCTTCCTCCATTTTTAAGAGCCGTTCTGTGAGCGTAGGCATCCACTCCGTAAGCCATTCCGCTCACTATATCCACTCCTCTTTTTGTCAGTTCCCCGCTTATAAACCTTGCCATTTCCTTTCCGTAATTTGAGTTCGCCCTTGAGCCCACTATAGCCACACTCGGTCTTTTCAAGGCTTCATTGCTCAAATCTCCCACAAAGTAAAGACTTGCCGGCTTATCTTCTATTTCCTGTAGTTTGCGCGGATATCCCTCCTCAAAAAAACAGTAAAAGCCTATATCTCTTTTCTCCAAAGCTTCCAAGCCCTTTATAACTTCCTCCGCTTTGGCGGAATTTTGTTTTATTATATATACCGCTTTATCGCTTATCCTCGACAAGCCTTTTATATTTTCTCCCGAAAGAAAAAGCAGGTTTTCAAGCGGCTTTATATTTTCATATACCTTGAATATGGTTTTATTTCCTACTTCCGGAAGGCTTGACAAAAAATACAGCATTTGTCTGTCCGTAAAATATTTTATAACACTATCTGACACCCGCACCTCCGAAATATTTATCCTCCGGTCCTCTGTAAAGTATGGCTTCGCACAAATTTTCATGCTTTATATCCTTATTCCCTTCTATATCGGCTATGGTTCTCGCCACCTTTAAGACCTTGTTTAAAGCCCTCACGCTCATCCCTCTTTTTTCGTATATTTGTTTCAAAAACCCTTCATCCTTGGCTTCCAAGGCACAAAATGCTTCTATATGCTCCTGTTTCATTTGCGAATTGTATGAAATTGTATATTTTTTATATCTTTCCTCCTGTATTTTTCTTACCTTTTCAATCTTTTTTCTTATTTGCTCCGAGCTTTCCTCCTCCTTTTTTTCCGTCATTTCTTCGTAGCTTATTAAAGCCGCTTCTATACATATATCTATCCTGTCAAGCATGGGTTTACTTATTTTTCCCAAGTATCTTCTGACCTGAGTTTCAGTACAGACACAGCGGGACCTGTCCGGATAAAAGCCGCATTTGCAGGGGTTCGTAGCCGCACAGAGCATAAAATTTGCAGGATAGGCATAATTTGCGTTTACTCTTGAAATATTTACAAGCTTATCTTCCATAGGCTGTCTTAACACTTCTATAACCTCGGACTTAAACTCGGCAAACTCATCAAGAAAAAGCACACCGTTATGGGCAAGACTGACCTCTCCCGGTCTTGCTCTCAAACCTCCGCCTATCAACGCCTGCTTAGATATGGTATGGTGAGGACTTCTGAATGGACGCAGTTTAAGTAAGCTGTTTTCGTTAAGCTTACCCGATACACTGTAAACCATGCTGGTTTCTATGCTCTCTTCTTTCGTCATTTCCGGCATTATCCCCGGTAGAGCCTTTGATATCATGGATTTTCCCGTTCCCGCAGGTCCTATGAGCAAAATATTGTGATTTCCCGCCACGGCAACCGTTGCGGCACGTTTAAGTATTTCCTGACCCCTTATGTCCTTAAAATCAAATTCGGGTTTTCTTTCAAACTCGCTCTCCTTATAAAAAGCTTCCTCAATATTTTCTCTTTCACAAAGAAAATTATAAACCTGAAGCAAGCTTTTAAGTCCGAATACCCTGATTCCCCCTATTGCAAGCGCCTCATTTGTATTTGCTTCGGGGACAAAAATATTTTTAAAGCCCTCATCCTTTGCCTTTTTGGTTATGCTGATAACCCCGTTTACAGGCAAAATTTCACCGCTTAGGGATAATTCACCTATAAACAGGGAGTTTTCAAGATATTCACTTTCAATTATTCCGTAAGCGGATAAAATTGAGATTGCGATAGGCAGATCATACAGACAGCCGGATTTTTTAAATGAAGCCGGCGAAAGATTAACGACTATTTTTTTAGGCAACAGATTTATGCCCGAATTTTTCACAGCCGTTCTCACTCTGTCAACGGCTTCCTTTACCTCCGAAGCCAAATAGCCCGTAAAAACATAGGTCGGCAAACCGCTTGAAACATCGGCTTCACAACAGACTATATGCCCGTCTATACCTATCGTACCCGCACTATAGGTTTTTCCAAGCACTTATATTCTCTTCTCCCTTTTAAATTTTTTGTTTTGTGATTTAAATAAGTAATTTTTGATAATACGATATTTTTGAAAAGAGTCGCAAAATACTCTACAGTAAAGTATTTTGCGCTCAAAGAATTTTTATGATAATTAATTTTCAAATCCGTTAGGATTGTTTTTTTGCCATCTCCATGCATCCTTACACATGGTTTCAAGGTCTCTTTTTGCAACCCAGCCAAGCTCCTTTTCAGCTTTTCCCGCATCGCTGTAGCAGGTCGCTATATCCCCGGCTCTTCTTTCCTTTATAACATAGTTAACCTTCACGTCGTTGGCTTTTTCAAAAGCTTTTACGACATCAAGAACCGAATAGCCCTGTCCCGTACCGAGATTGTATATTCTTACCTCAGGCTCGGAATTAAGCATCTTGTCGAGAGCCTTCACATGCCCGTTTGCCAGATCGACAACATGTATATAATCTCTTACTCCGGTACCGTCCGGCGTATCGTAATCATCTCCGAAAACATTAAGCTCCTTAAGCTTTCCTACGGCAACCTGAGTAACATAAGGTAAAAGATTATTAGGTATACCCTTAGGGTCTTCTCCTATAAGTCCTGACTCGTGAGCTCCTATAGGATTGAAATATCTGAGTAAAATAATATTCCACTCCGAATTTGCGGTATGCAAATCCGTTAAAATCTGCTCCAGCATACTCTTTGTTCTTCCGTAAGGGTTTGTAAGTTCACCCTTAGGACAATCCTCTTTTATAGGAATGACAGCCGGATTTCCGTAAACTGTCGCACTGGAAGAAAATACCAGATTCTTACAGTTAAACTCCTTCATAACCTCGCAAAGTATTAAAGTTCCCGTTATATTGTTATGATAATATTCAAGCGGCTTATATACGGATTCTCCCACCGCTTTTAAGCCCGCAAAATGAATAACGGCTTCAATATTTTCCTTGGAAAAAATTTCACGAAGTCCTTCTTTATCAAGGCAATCCGTTTCGTAAAATTTAATCTCCTTTCCCACTATCTTTCCGACTCTCTCAAGAGATTTTTCACTTGAATTAACAAGATTATCCACCACCACAACATCATAACCGGCATTTACAAGTTCGACACAGGTATGGCTTCCTATAAAGCCCGCTCCACCGGTAACAAGAATAGACATAACAACACCTCCAAGTTTTTTTCTTTTTTATTCTATCAAAAAAAATAACTCAAAACTATATAATATTCTACTGAAATTATAAATATTTTTTCTTTGTGTTCTTAATTTCGGGAGATAAGAAACAAGAAATCCTTATATGCCTGAGATAAAACAAAGAGCAGAACCGTCCTTATTTCAGGGTAAAGAAGAGCCACAAG
Source organism: uncultured Lachnospiraceae bacterium (assembly GCA_963522175.1). Taxonomy (GTDB): domain Bacteria; phylum Bacillota; class Clostridia; order Lachnospirales; family Lachnospiraceae; genus CAKAHY01. Next base: position 175,697 of record CAUQXC010000004.1, on the reverse strand, counting down.
ACCTATGAATGCCAGAAAGAGTATCAAAAGATAAGCCATATATCCGCACAGCCTTGCAAATAATCCGAACAAAAGAAAAATAAGCTTGTAGGCACCCATCTCTTCCTTTTCTTCCAAGCTTTCCGGGGGGTCTCTTTCAAAAATATCTTTTCTGTATTTTTTAGCCATCTACACTCCGAGCATCAGCTTAAAATATGTATCGCAGGCACCGCCTTCAAACATATCCGGTGTATACGGAGCAAAGAACACTCTGTCCTTTTCGTCTTTCATCAGCTCTTTTATGAGCGCTTTTTCATCCTCCGGAACAAAATTAAAAATATAATAAAGACCGTAGGATCTGTAATCGGACAGCTTTGCAAGCTCAAAGATTTCATTCGGCTTTGAGCCCGCAACTATGATTTTACATTCCTGCTCCAAGAATGAAAGCTTTTCAAAATTTTCTTCACTAAAGCTTCCGTAATCCTTTATTATAAAGTCGTACCCGGTTGCCAAAGCCCTCACATAATCCTCCTGCCTGTAGTATATCAGGTCTTTATATACGCTTTGTCCCGAGCTTTTACTGTATTTAACATCCGGATACAGCCCATGCATCTTGTTTATGAAAGCTCTGTCATTCATCTCCGCATAGCACACCTTTTTGTTTTTCTTTTTTAAGTACAGCATAAGCCGTATCGCCTGAGTTGTGGTTCCTATGTGTCCGCATATACCTGCGAAAGCGATATTTTTTGTTGAAATTTCCGATTTAAAATTGAACAGTTTAAACATGACGAAATTTGAATGTGTATAAGGTTATTAAAAGAAATAAGATATTTAAAGTGTAACTCCTAAGCCTTACTTTGGCAATTATCTAAGCTTAAATTTACTATAAAATTAAAATAAACCTTATTCTTGACAATTTCGACTTTTGGGCATATAATCTACTTGTTAAGCTTATGTGGCGCAGTTGGTAGCGCAACTCATTCGTAATGAGTAGGTCGTCGGTTCGAGTCCGTCCATGAGCTTTTTTATTTTGCCTCTAAATCGGCAACAAATTCCGTAAGCACTATGTTTATGTCCTTATGGGACTGCAAAAGACTTACAGGAAATTCCGAAGTCGGCTCTGCATATACCGCTCTTCTTATTACGGCTCTGTGCCAATTTCTGAATACTCCGAGCCTAATCTTTTTTGCCGAGTTTATCTCATACATACCTATGGTAACACAGTATTTAGGCATATCCTCTATGGCGCCGTTAAAGTCTCCTATCGCGTTTGCCGTTATAGTTTCCGGTGAGATTTTGAGAATTCTTGTTTTTTGCGCCAAAAATTCTTCATTAGTAAGCCCTCTGTCCGCCTCATTAAAGGCAACATGTCCGTTTATACCTATTCCGCCAAAGCATATATCAACTCCGCCGAGCCTCTCTATAAGCTCAGGAATATGCGAAATATTTTCGGGATCCGGAAAAACCCTCTGCTCCTTCGGCATAAGAAGTTCTTCATCTATTCGGGTGTATACCGTTTTTTCCATGAAGCCCCTGAAGCTTAAAGGATGGTTTATGTCCACTCTTTTTTTATCATCTTCCAGATATTCGTCCATATTGATAAACCATACATTTTTTAAGGACAGTCTGTTTTTATTCACCTCGTCGACAAAATACTTATACTGACCTACGGGACCTACCGGACAAATCATAACAGTATGTTTTCCCGCTTTATTGTTATTTTCTATTTCTTCATACATCTGCTGCGCCATTTTCTTAAACGCAGTCTCATTATCCTTAACACAGCTTAAGCTTATTTTCGGATTTTTTAAAAGCTCCTCTTTGTTGTAGGAATAATACTCATGTTTCATATCTCTCCCCCTCATTAAAATATAAACTTGTACATATTGAAGATATTTATACCAAGCATCACACACATAAAAACTATAAATAAATTTTCAACCATCTTGTCATTGAGCTTTTTCTTTGCCGCTCTGCCGACTATCCCTCCGGTTATTCCTCCGAGAACCATAAGTAAGAGTACAGCTATCTCAAATTTAGGTAGGGATGAGCTGAAAAACGAGTACAGCAAAGAAAAAATCTGTGAAACAAAAATAACATAAAGCGAATTTTCAACCGCCGTTTTCGTAGGCATGGAAAACAGGTAAATAAGCAAAACCAGATAGGTCGCTCCTCCTCCTATTCCGAGAAAAGCCGATATAAGTCCCAAACCGAAACCTACAAAAAAGCAGGCAAAGGGGCTTTTTACATTTTTTGTTTTTATCCTGCTTTTAAATATTACGTACAAGAGAGGGAGCAGTGTCATAAGGAATAAAAAGAATGCCTGAACCGCCCCCACTCTTTCCTTGTTTTGACTCAAGGATGAAATTAAAACAAAACCCCACTTACCTAAAACTCCGCCAAGAGCCGCCCCCACGGCAAGAGGCAGAGTCCTTTTATTATCTATGCTTGTATCTTTGGAAAGTTTTACACTTATAACCGAATATGCCGTCATTGCAAGCACCGTACAGCCCGATAGAAAGCTGACTACATTGACACTGTAAAGCCCCAAGGCATCCAAGGCGGGCTTTATTATTATTCCCCCTCCTATGCCGCAGACGGAACCTATAAGAGACGCTATAAAGCATATTATATAAACTATCATCGCACTATCCCATGCAGCACGGATTTACATGCCCGTACGCATCCATGCAGTCCTCACTCGGATTTTCCATACAAAGGTGAACGGCAGCTCTCTTGAATGTAAGAGGTAAAGCGAGGATGTTCGGATTTTTGCCTACAAACTTCTTTTTTGCATCGTCAAGAGCCTCTTCAAAGCTTGCTCTTGTTTTAAGTCCCATGCCTCTTGCATAGCCCGGACACCTTGCTCCGACTATATAAATAGCGCTTGTATTCATTTCCGCTATATGTCCGCAGGACATCATCGAAAAGCCGTGGAAAGGATGGAAAGCGTTTGTAAATCTGTACTGTCTTATGTATTCCTTGTTCGTTGCATAGTATTCACCCAATCTGTTCATATCGGGAAGAGTATTCATATAGTCCTTTTGAAAATCATTGTACAATTCTCTCAAATAAGGCCATATCTCGTCGTGGAAGTACCCGTCGCAAACGGAGGCGCAGATAATAACACATTTATCACTCATTATTCTCTTAAATCTGAGTACCTGCGCGCTCAAAGCCTGCATCATCATAATAGGGTTTGTTCCCATTCCGTCACCGTAATGGAATTGTTGCGGCATACCGAAAACAAGTACATCATACTTTTTCTTTGCCCAATGCACATAGGTTCTTTTATCCGCAACCTTCCAGCTTAAAGACTGCATTTCTTTTGCATAACCGGAAAAAATCGCAATCTGTCTTGAATAAGTATCAAGCACCGCATCACAGCAGAAAAACGGATGCCCCATTTTCTCCTCTATGTACATACTGATTTCATCAAATTTCGTTCTCATAAGACTTGCGCCGTTTACAGGTGTAAAGTCGGCCCTGTGCATTACTTTGGGAACATGGTGGCTTGCTATACATTGCCAGTTGGTTATGCCCGTAGCGCTGTGCTTATAGCCTCCCGAATATCCGCCGTAAGGATTGCCCTGAACATGTCCTATAAGTATGGGAATATCGCATTCAAAGACATATCTGCTTACGGAAACGGGGTCTCCTCTTCTTGTTCTTCCCAAATAAACCATATTGTCGGGATCTTCGCTGTCATGGCTTATAATCTGCTCGCTTTGCCAAAACTCGTTGAAAAGTTCATCTCCGAATATGGCTCTCGCATCCGCTTCCTTACTTCTCGGATGCAAACCGTTTGATATAATGAACAATATATCTTCTTTCTGCACTCCTGCGGCATATAGCTGTCCGAGTATTATTTTTATACTCATCTTTCTGTGGCTTGTAACCTGCTCTCCGCCCTTTACTCTGTCCGGAACTATAAATACAACCTTACTTCCTTTTTTCGCAAGCTGTGACAAAGGCTTCATACCTATAGGATTGTTCAAACTTTCAAGATATGCCTTCTCCAAATCCTCCTCCGGTATGCATGCGGGATCCTTAACGGTCTCTCCCGGTATAAACACATCCGTATCATCCGGTAAGTTTGCACTCATAAGCCCATGTCCGTATTCAAAATCTATCTTCATCTTCTCACCCCTCGTTTTAATTGTTCAAGTATAAATTTATTATTTCCAAATACTCATCAGGATAATAACCTATTTCCCCGTTAAATCTTGTTAAAGCTATAAGTCCGCCGTCTATTTCGTCTATTGAAGCAAGCATTTTTGCATTGTCGGACTTTAAGCCTCCGCCATAGACTACATCCATACCATTTGTCTTTTCTTTGACAAACTTGGCAATCTTGGTAATATATTCCTTATCGGCAGGCACCTTTCCGGGACCTATGGACCATATAGGCTCATAAGCTATAACCGTCTTTGACCTGTCAACTCCCGAAAGCCCTATATCAAGTTGTTTTCCGAGAACCTCTTCCCAATCCTTTTGCTCCTCACTTTTCTCTCCTATACAGTAAAGCACATTTAAGCCCCTTTTATGAGCCGCTTTTATCTGCATATTCAAAAGTCTGTTTATCGCATCCGTATCGCTTACACCCGCTTCTTTAAGTATTGCCGCCTTGTCGTTTCTTTCCTCGCAATGTCCTATAAGGGTACTTTCGCAACCCGCCGATACCATGGCGGAGGCTGTTCTGTTACTTGTAAAAGCACCGAAGTTTCCTCCTGTCGCCGTGTCATCTCTGTATACACTCTGACAGCCCACTGTTATCGGACTTTCTTTACTTTTCGCCTGCACTGCGTTAAGTATATGCAACTCCGGAAAATACATTACAAATTCTACATCTTTTCTATCGTACTTTGAAAGTCCGCCCTCGGTCTTTTCAATTATGTGCTTCGCCCAATCTTTAATATTTGCCAGACGATTGACACCGCCCAACTCCGGACTTATATCAAATCTTTTTAAATTGAGATAAATATGCTTCATATCACACTCCTATATTCCTTGTTTTCTGTATCTTTCAGCCATCTCTTCAAGGGTAATCCTTTCAACCATGTTCTGCTTTCCGAAGCTTTCAAACTTCACGATCAGCGTTCCCACAACCTCCTTGACACCTGCCTCTATGCACTCGCATATACGAAGAGTATCCTCGTCGTTCACATTTCCGTACATAACGGTATCCATAATAGGGGTAATAAAGGCTCTCGGGTCAAATACGGACTTATTCTTCTCCAAAAGCTCATACACCGCACCTACACTTGCGCTGTTTTGTAATGCTTTGTTTTTTAAGAACAGTTCTTTTAAATTTCTTGTAACCGCAAGTCTTATATCCGTATCCACATTTATTTTATTTATGCCGAACTTTGAAACCTCTATGAGCCGGTCTATTGAAATACCGTGAGCGTTTTTTATCTCGCCGCCGAGAGCGTTGATTTCATCAACTATATACTTGGGAACGGTAGATGAACCGTGGCTTACCAGAAAGCCTTCTATTCCGTTATGGCGCATACATTCCTTTATCGCTATGGCTATCTCCTTTCTGATAACTGCATTCTCTCCCTTATTTGCTCCGTGCATAGTTCCGTAGCTTATCGCAAGTGCATCCACTCCCGTTTTTCTGAAAAACTCTATAGCATCCAAAGGATTGGTATAGGTGCTGTTTGCCGCAAATACATGGTCTTCAACACCGGCAAGAACTCCCAGCTCTCCCTCAACACTTACTCCTCTTTCATGTGCGAATTTTACTACTTCTCTGGTAAGCTCCATATTTTCTTTAAAAGGGAGAGAACTTCCGTCTATCATTACACTTGTGTATCCGCCTTCTATAGCCGCCTTGCATGAATCCAAATCTCTTCCGTGGTCAAGATGCAAAGCTATAGGAATATCTGCTTCTTCTCCGTACTTTTTCACCGCATTTGCTATATTTACGGCACCTGTTTTTTTATCCTCCAGACTTGCATTTAAAAAATCCTTTCTTCCGCCCATAAAGCCGTTTGCAAGATCCGCTCCCTGTATAATTGCAGGGCTTCTGAATGTACTGTGTATATCTATAACCGCCTTTGCCTGACAAACCGCATTTACATTAAATGCCCCCTGCGCATAGACACCTTTATCCGCCGCCTCCAAAATCGCTCTCATCGGTACCAACATAACTTTAATCCCTCCTTCAGTTAAACCTTTAATTAAATGAAATCATCCTTTTAAGTTCTCTTCCGAGCAAAGGTCTGCACCAGTTTATAAACTCCTCGCTTACTCCGTTGCCCTCCTCATTTATATAATTTTCAGGCATTTTCCTCTCAAACATCATCACCTCGTCAATATCGACAAGGAAGGTTTCGACTTCGTATTCTGCCTTATCTTTTCTTCTTAATGCTACCATTTTGCCGCTTTCCCCTTCAAGCACGGCCTTTAGCGCCTCTCTTCCGACAAGTACCGCTTCCTCCCTGTCCGTAGGGCTTTGGGTTTCCATGGATGCTCTTGCAAGTATTCCCGGCTTTTCGGCTCTTGCCTTATAGCCCAGTTTTTGCACCACCAGATTTGCAAGATGTGCACTTACATCACCGAAGTATGTGGCTCTGTCCGTCTTAAATATAGGCTTTACTACGGGATTTCCTTCTTTGTCCTTAAGACCCTCGCTGGCAACCACAACTATACCGCTTTTTCTTTCAAGACATTTTCCGACATCCTCTATAAACTTATCTTCATCAAAAGCAAGCTCGGGTAGGTATATGAGATCCGGACCCAATCCGTCTTCATCTTTTGCAAGTGCCGCCGCCGCCGTTACAAAGCCCGAATTTCTTCCGAGCGCCTCTACTACAACCACATGTATGGGCAGACTTTTTACGTCAAAGCATATTTCTTTTATGCTCTGTGCCATATATAAAGCCACACTGCCGAAGCCCGGACTGTGCGAGGTGACGGCTATATCGTTATCCATAGTCTTCGGTATACCCATAAGCTTTAAATCCGCGCCCTTATTTAAAGCTGTCTTATAAAGCTTTCCGCAGGTATCCATAGTCCCGTTTCCGCCGTTAAACAATACATGGCGTATATTTCTTTTTTCAAGAATTTCAAGCATTCTCTCATAATCTTCTTTTTTTATGTCATCCCTTGAGGTTCCTATCGCACTTCCCGGTGTTTGAAGCAAAAGCTTAAGCTTCTCATCAGCTACATCCGTCAAATCCAGTATATCCTCTCTTAGGAGCCCTCCCGTGCCGTTCTTTGCGGCATAAATCTTATTTACCTTGCCCGATTTTTTTGCCTCATCTATAACTCCGTACAGGGACGAATTTAAAACGGCGCTCGGACCTCCGCCGTGTATTATAATAATATTTTCTCCCATAAATCCCCCTTTATGTAAGATTCGCTTAATATCGAGGTTTTTCCTCAATACTTACATTTAAACATATTTTCAATATTTATTACAGTATGAAATATAATACTACTTTCCGAGCATTCTGAAGGCACATCTTTTATATTCCTCGACACCTTCCTGATTAAAAGGATTTACACCCATTATTTCGCAGGAAATATAGCACGCAAACATAAAGAAATACATCAAAGCTCCTATATTGTACTCGTCAAACCTGTCCGTTTCAAACAGTATGCAGGGTAATCTCCTGCTGTGAGCCTCCAAGGTACCCTGAAATACTTTTTTGCTTATGTCGCTAAAATCTTTTCCCTCTATATATGAAAAACCGTCCGCGGAACTGCCCTCCGGTACGATATAAGAACTGTCCTCCTCTTTTATGCTTAGGAAGCTTTCGTATATTATAGGGGTTCCCGCCTGTACAAATTGTCCCAGAGAATGAAGCTCCTCTGAATACAGGGCACTTATAGGAAAAATACCCTTGTCTTCCTTTCCCTCGCTTTCGGCAAAAAGCTGTATCCACCACTTATAAAAATATTCCAGTCTTGTCTCAAAGGACGATAAAAGTTCCAGCCTGTAGCCCGCTTTATAATACGTGTTTCTCAAACAGGCATATCTGTAGGCAAGATTGCTTTCTTCGGTATTCATAAGCTCTTTTCTCATCACAGTCGCACCCCCGACAAAACTTCTTATGTCAAGTCCGGCAACCGCCATCGCAAGAAAACTTACCGATGTAAATGCCGTATATCTGCCTCCTACATCCTCCGGAAAGCTTAAAAATCTGTAACCTTCTTTTTTTGACAACTCCTCGAAACCGCTACCCTCGGTTCCCGTATTTATAACTCTTTTTCTGTGTTCCTCTCCGTACTTTTTCTTAAGTATATCCGTAAATACTCGAAAGCTTGAACCCGGCTCCAAGGTCTCGAAATTCTTGGCTATGCAGTTTATATATACGGAAGCATTTTCAAGCTTTCTCTTTAATTCGTTAAGCTCGTATGCGGAAAGGTTTTTTCCGGCATATAATATCTCCACCTTACTGTCTCTTTGCAAAGCCTTTATAAGGGCTCTCGCGGTATTATTGGATCCGCCCACACCTATCAAAACGAAAACATCCGCCGAAGCTCTTATTTCATCCGCCAAAGCTTGCGTTTCTCTTAATATATCTTCACCTGCATGCTTATCCGGGTTGAGCCAGCCTAAGCTGTCTTTATACTTTTCATCAAACTCTATTATATTTTCTAAAATCTTTTTATTATTTTCCAAAAACTCGGCATATAATTTTTCATACTTCAAGTTTCCGTAAACCGACATTTCCATACTGTTCTTTTGCCTCCCGACTTCTGATTTACATGTAGTATAAACCTTTAGAAAGTTCTTGTAAATATTTTACGCCTGATATAATTAAAACTTTTAATTATATCAGGCGTAAAAGAAAGTTTGTTAAATTTAACATTAAGAAAGTTTTCATAATTCATTCAAAGATTATTCAAGCCTTTTCATCCCGGATATGATATACTCTAAACATCATAAGGAAAGAACAAACTCCTAAAAATATAAATTGAAAATCCTATATCACATAAACACCGATCCATAAGATCGGTGTTTAACTGTTTTCAGTATTTTAAACCTCTATAAAAAATTTTCTTATTCCGAAATAAGCGGCTCCCTTTGCCCCGTAAAACTCATCAAAATCCGAAAAAACCACTCTCGGCCGCCTTCCGTTAAAACAGAACAGATTTTTTTCGGTAAGGTCAAGCAGAGTATCTCTGTTGCACCTGTTCCTCATCATATACCCGTCTATGATTATAAGCTCGGGATTAATAAGATTTATGACATTGGCAAGGGCTATGCTTATATACTTTAAGCTTTCCTCAACTATGGCGATTATCTCAGTGTCTCCCTCTTCCTGCAATTCAAGAATACTTTCTATATTCAAAAAAGCATCTCTTTCAAGTTTTGTTTGAAGTCTCGGCAATTCGCCTTTTTTAAGCTTTTCTATGCATTTTTCAAATATAGCCTTTTCGCTTCCCAGTTCATCAAGACTTTTGTATTCGCCGCTTTCAAGTCCTATAAGCGTATGCCCCAACTCTCCCGCAACGCAGTTGTGACCCGAAATCACTTTATCCTTTATAACAACGGGACAGGCTATACCTTTTGATATATACAAATAAGCAAAGGATCCCGCCTGCCTGTCTTTTCCGCTCATTTCATACCCAACGGCACGAAGCCTTACGTTATTGTCTATGATGACTTTCATACCGAGAAGCTTTCCCAAGTCTTTTGCAAGCTCTCTGCCTTCCCAGTCTTTTCTGAAGCTTTGCATTACAACTCCGTTTTCACTGTCTATAAAGCCGGGTAAACCTATGCCTATACCTAGGAGCCTTAAGCCTTCAAAGTCGGAAAGCAGACTGAGGATATGCTTCTTAAGCATTTCCAGCATATCCTCATATTTGTCTTCGGCTTTTTCCCTTTGTAAAGAAGAAACGATGTTCCCCTTTATGTCCATCAGGACAAGCTTTGTCGAATATGGCCCCAGTTCAATGCCTATAAATGTAAGCGCCCCCGCCTTAAACATTATAGCCGAAGGCTTCCTTCCCATATTGCTTCCGCTCTTTTCATTGTCAGGCTTAATCTCTTCCAATATCCCTTCCGAAAGCAGTTCCTTCACACAAGCTGTAATCGTCGGAAGTGTAAGGTCAAGCCTTTTTGCCACCTCCACTCTTGTAATGGCGGATGAATGAAAGATCATATCTTTTATCAGTATTCGGTTTTTTCTCTTTGTTTCTAACAGGCTGTTTCCTTTTTCAACGGACATTTTATTCCCCTTTTATAAGAAATCAATATTTTTTGAGAATATCGCAAAAATCAAAGGTCGCAAAATAATCTTTCACGGTTTCCGCTCTTCTTATAAGCTTGACCTTGCCGTCTTCGCACAGTAAAAGCTCCGCTGATTTAAGCTTTCCGTTGTAGTTGTAGCCCATTGCATAACCGTGAGCGCCCGTATCGTGAATATACAAAAAATCACCCTTATCTATTTTCGGCAATTTTCTGTCAACCGCAAATTTATCATTGTTTTCGCATAAGGATCCGACTATATCGTAAACCTCCGTATTGTCGGCATCTTCCTTTCCGAGAACACTTACATGGTGGTAAGCTCCGTACATGGCAGGACGCATAAGGTCAACCGCACAGGCATCCACTCCTATATATTCTTTATAGGTATGCTTTTCGTTTATAGCCTTAGTAACCAAGGCACCGTAAGGAGCCAACATAAACCTGCCGAGCTCCGCATAAATTTCCACATCTCCCATATTGTTCGGAACAAGTATTTCATTATATACCTCTTCCACGCCTTTACCTATTGCATATATATTATTTTCTTCTTCCTCCGGTCTGTACGCTATGCCTATACCTCCCGAAAGATTGATGAATTTGATTTTTATATCAAGCTCTTTTGAAAGCTCTACAGCCTCTTCAAACAAGATTCTTGCAAGACAGGGATAATATTCATTTGTTACCGTATTGCTGGCAATAAAGGCATGGATGCCGAAGTTCTCAACACCCTTTTCCTTCATTATCTTAAAGGCTTCCTTAAGCTGCGCCTTGGTCATTCCGTACTTTGCATCTCCGGGATTATCCATTATTTTATTGCTCAAAGTAAAAACTCCCCCCGGATTATACCTGCAGCTCATAGTCTTCGGAAGGCTTTTACACACCTCCAAAACAGCATCTATATGCGTAATATCGTCAAGATTTATTATCGCACCCAAGGAATTTGCAAGCTCAAACTCCTCCTTAGGGGTATCATTGGAAGAAAACATAATATCATTTCCCTTAAATCCGCAAGCCTCAGCCATCATAAGCTCCGTAAGAGATGAACAGTCCGTTTTACAACCGCAATCTTTAAGTATATTTAAAATAAAAGGATTCGGAGTGGCTTTAACGGCAAAATACTCTTTAAAGCCCTTATTCCACGCAAAAGCCTCGTTAAGTTTTTTTGCATTTTCTCTTATTCCTCTTTCGTCGTATATATGCCACGGTGTCTTGTATTCTTTCTCAATTTCCAATGCTTTTTCAAGGCTTATAAAGGGTTTCTTTTTCATATTTTCTCCTTAATTCTCGCTATATTTTCAAATAGGCATACAGCTTAAACTGCATGCCTATAATAGTTTTTTACTATTCTATTATTTCCACCTGCATGGTATTGGTATGTGCCGCAGGTCTGCGGTCTTCCTTATTGGATATGATTCCCGCAGTAATAACTATTGTATCACCGCTTGTAATATATCCTTCCTGTTTAAGCTTGTCTATAGAATTTTGAACAAGCTCATCCGTCGATCCCGCTCTTTTTGCTTCTACCGGAGTAACCCCCCAATATATCTGCATCTGTCTGAGCGTGGATCTGCTCGGTGACAAACCGTATACACTGACTGTAGGGCGCCACTTTGAAAGCATTTTTGTGGTAAATCCGCTTATACTCGGTGCAACTATGGCTTTTGCATTAAGCTCATCCGCCGTAGCTACCGCACAGTAGCTAACCTGATTTGAAATATTAGACCTTGATACGGCATTTGTTCTTCTGTTTCTGTATGCCTTATGGTCAAGATGACTTTCCGATTCTTCGGCAATCTTTCCCATAGTTTTCAATGCTTCCAAAGGATATTTACCCATGGCGGTTTCTCCTGAAAGCATGATGGCATCCGTACCGTCATATACCGCATTTGCAACGTCGGTTACTTCCGCCCTTGTAGGTCTCGGATTTCTAATCATGGAATCAAGCATCTGCGTAGCCGTAATAACAGGCTTACAAGCTATGTTACACTTTTTGATTATTGTTTTCTGTATGAAAGGTACTTCCTCGGTAGGAACCTCAACACCCATATCTCCTCTGGCAACCATTATTCCGTCGGCAGCCTCTATTATGGAATCTATGTTGTCTATTCCCTCTCTGTTTTCAATTTTGGCTATTACGAGCATATTGGCTCCCGCCTCTTCAAGTATAGCCTTTATTTGATAAATAGCTTCGGCATTTCTTACAAATGAAGCCGCAACAAAGTCAAAGCCCGCCTTGATACCGAACTTAATGTCCTCTATATCCTTATCTGTAAGCGCAGGCAGCTTAACCGAAACTCCCGGTACATTTACACCCTTCTTTTCTCCGAGCTCTCCTCCGTTTATTACCTTACACTCTATCTGTCCGTTATTTATATTCAAAACCTCAAGCTCTATAAGTCCGTCGTCTATAAGTATTCTGTTACCCGCTTTTACGTCATCCGCCAAGCCCGCATAGTTTATGAAACCGATTTTATCATCTCCCACTCTCTCGTTAACGTCCAAAGTATAGGTCTGCCCGGCAACAAGCGTAACCTTCTTTCCTTCAAGCAAGGTGCCCGTTCTGATTTCGGGTCCTTTGGTATCGAGTAAAGCGCCGATATTCTTTCCGAGCTCTTCTCTGACCTCTTTTAAAAGATTGAGACGACCTGTATGCTCCTCATAATCTCCGTGTGAAAAGTTAAACCTTGCAACATCCATACCGTTAATTGCAAGTTCTTTCATCAATTCTTTATTATTGGTATTAGGTCCCATTGTACAAATTATTTTTGTTTTCTTCATCTTTTATCCTCTTATTTAATTGTAGTTCTGTTGTTCATTATCAGTCTCTTCCGTCACATGTGCATGTGTGAAGATATGTTCACTGCAGTATTCAAGATTCCCGGCACACTTAGAACAATATCTGAATTCAAGGTCGGGATTTGTAAGGGATGTTTTTCCGCAAACCGCACATCTGTGAATATGTAAATTGGACTTAATCTTACCCATATTAACTCCGGCTGACCACTGCGCCTTTCTTGCCCCCGACTTTACACTTCTTTGCAATCTTCCCGTCATTATATAGAAAATAATGAAGTTCAGCAAGCACAAAAATATAGTGATTTTTACATTCAAACCTTCATTGAAAAAATTGAACACTTCTATAGCAAGATAGAAAATCACCAAAACTTTAGCTTTAACTTTAATGGCAAAATACAGGTAAAACTCCTCATCCGGAAATGTAACCGCAAAAGCCAAAAATATCGATGTATTAAGGCTCACCGGTGTCAAAGGAATGGAATATCCCCAAATAAAATACATCACAAGTGCTGCAATTATATGGAATATGATTCCCATAAACATATAGACATTAAACCTGAAGCTGCCCCAAACCGCTTCCAGTGTCGTGCCCAGCCTATAATACAGCATAAGCATAATTATACCGAACAATAAGCCTTCATCCGCCGGATATATAAGCCATGTAAACAGTCTCCAGACCTGACCCGACATTATTTCCGACATTTCGAGGTTGAGATGCTCAAAATACAGAGACGGTGAAGCCTGAAACAGTATGAAACCCATAACATACAAAACCGTAAAGTATTTCATCAAGCCTTTTATGGCATAAGAACCGTACTTTACTTCAAGTTTTTCAAAAAAGCTCATATTTCTCCTTTTTTGTTTTTTTCTAATTATTCTACTATTGCCACGAAATCTTGTCAAACTCAGATCTTTTTCTGCGCCTCTATCTTTTTTCTTATATCCATAAGCTTGGCATCCGTAGAACTGATTATGTCCGCACATTCTTTGAGCTCATTGATGATTTCATCCGCTCCGTCTATTTCTTTTTTGTACTTGATTTTGTGCTCAACGCTCGCCCAAAAATCCATGGCTATGGTTCTTATCTGAACCTCTACACGCACGGACTGTTTTTTATCGGAAAAAAATACCGGTATTTCTATTATCATGTGGTAGGAGCGATAACCGTTAGGCTTAGGATTTTTTATATAATCCTTTATCGCAAGAACCTTTACATCATCCTGCCTTACAAGCATGGTGGCAATGTCGTATATATCATCGACAAAAGAGCAGATAACCCTTACACCCGCGATATCATAGAGATTTTCCACCATCGAATTTATGTCTAAGGACAGATTTCTTCTTGAAAGCTTTTCAATGATGCTTTCCGGCTTTTTTACTCTCGACTTGATCATTTCTATAGGGTTTCTCTTATTTCTGATAGATAACTCATCGTTTAAAACCTCAAGCTTCGTTTTGACCTCTCTGATGGCACAGCTGTACATCATCATAACCTCTTGAAACTGTCTGGCATATTCTATCATATCTTCAGGCACGCTCGCCAGATCGGGTACCTTAACGATGGAACGATTCAGTTCATTTTCCGGATTTGTAATTAACTGCATCTCATAGCCTCCAAAATTATATTAAAGATGTTACCTTTTCTACAGCCGTATCAAGCCATGAAGCTTCCAAATATTCGACGCTTCCGGCATCGACGGTTCTCGCATTTTCAGGGTTTATAGGTATCTTTGCAAGAACCTCCAAGCCGTACTCGCTTGCAATCTCATCTATATGGCTCTCGCCGAAAATATTATGTCTTGAGCCGCAGTCCGGGCACTCGAAATAACTCATATTTTCCACTATTCCCAAAATAGGAATATTCATTTTTTTAGCCATATTTACCGCCTTTGCCACTATCATGGAAACAAGCTCCTGCGGACTTGTAACTATAACGATTCCGTCAACAGGCAAAGACTGGAAAACCGTAAGGGGAACATCGCCCGTTCCCGGCGGCATATCTACAAACATAAAGTCTACATTGTGCCAACAGGTTTCCTTCCAAAATGACTTGACCATACCCGCAATAATAGGACCTCTCCAAATAACGGGATCCGTTTCGTTTGCAAGCAGGAGATTTGAACTCATAACCTGTATACCTGTACTTGTAGTAGCCGGCAACATAAGATTTTCTCCTATTCCCGATACTCCCGGAGTAAGACCGAATGCCTTAGGTATGGACGGTCCCGTAATATCCGCATCCAAAACCGCCGTGTTAAAGCCCTTTCTCCTTGTTTTCACCGCAAGCATGGAGGTTACAAGGGATTTACCCACTCCTCCCTTTCCGCTTACTATTCCTATAACCTTTTTTACACTTGAGCTCTCGTGTAATTTTTCTTTAAAATCAGTTTGAGGTGCCGTTCTTGAAGGACACTCCGAAGAACACGATCCGCACTTACTGTCACAACCCATATATAATCCTCTTTTCTTATAATTAGTTTTAATATTCTCGCCTTAATCTAAAAATGAAACGGTATCAAAAGCTTTGCAAGGCTGTACAGCTGCACAACTCCCGTTCCCGTTGGTCCCTTTTCCTCATAAGAAAATACGGGACTGTCCATTTTTGAGGTTCCGGCAATATCCATGTGTATCCATGGCTTATCTTCCGTAAAGGCTTTAATAAACAAGCCTGCCGTTATGGTACCGCAGAATTTATCTCCCAAATTCTTGATGTCCGCAAGCTCGCTTTCTATCATTTTTTCATGCTCCTTGTAATACGGCAAAAGCAAATGCCTCTCTCCGTACCTCGTGCTTGCTTCGTTAAAGGTTTTATAAAAACCGTTCTTATCATTACTCAAAATTCCGGTTACGGTTTGTCCGAGCATGCTGACAACCGCACCTGTAAGCGTTGCTATATCAACTATATGCGTAGCCTTCTCATCTTTTATCGCGTAGCTTATCGCATCGGCAAGTATGAGTCTTCCCTCCGCATCCGTATTTAAGATTTCCACCGTCTTACCCGAATATGAGGTAATTATATCACTCGGAACAAAGGAAGCATCTGAAATTCTGTTTTCTACAATAGGTATTACCGCCTTTACATTAAGTCTGAGTCTTCTTGAGGCTATAGCTTTTATGGCTGAAACTACGGCTGCCGCTCCCGCCATATCTCCCTTCATATCATAAATGGAAGAGCCCGGTTTCAGGCAATATCCTCCCGTATCCATGCAGACGCCCTTTCCTACAAGCGCCAATACTTTATCGCTTCCTGCCGCTCCGTTGTAAGACAACACAACAAGGCAAGGTTTATTCTTTGAAGAATCGCCTACTATATTGAGAAGCCCCATACCTTTATCCACTATCTCTTTTTGATGCAATACCTTATATTCTATTCCAAGTCCCGCTCCCGAAACAAAGCTCTTTATCTGTCTCGCAAACTCCTCCGGATAAAGCAGATTTGAAGGTGCGTTGACAAAGTTTCTGGCAGCCATAACATTTTCAGCCAAAATCCTGCCTTCTTCCATATAATCCGCAAGCTCGGCATCAGGTAATAATTTATAATTTATAAATATGTCCTGCTTACCTTCCTCTTTAGGCTCCTCCGATTTATATGTTTTCTTTACGCAAAGAGCGAGGTACAGACCCAAGAAAAAGTTAGGCAAATCATCCTCCTTAATCAATGTAAGGTCAAGCTCAACCGCAGCTACACCCAGTTTTTTCACAAATTTTGCGGTATTGAAACCGAGCTCCCTGTATCCGAGCTTTTCATCACTCGGTTCATCTATACCTACATAAGCAAGGCTGTCGTTTACAACCAGGTTTTCACTCGCCTTGCCCTCAAACTTCCCTTTCAGCTTGTGATTTATGCTTTTTGCCATTTCTTTATCGACAAAAACAACTTTAAACTCTTCGGTAGTTCCTATTTTTACCATATATATTATTTCTCCTCTTATTCTATTATATCGGCTTTACTGCCCTTAAACTTATCTTTAGTGATAACAATCTGTTTATCTATCCTTTGTTTAAGCTCTCCCACATGGGATATTATACCTATTAACTTATCATTATTCCCTAAACTTATCAAGGTATCAATGGCATTCTTTAAAGAATTTTCATCTAAGGTTCCGAAGCCTTCATCTATGAACATTGTGTCAAGCTTTACACCTCCGGAATTTTCCTGTATTTCGTCCGCCATACCTAAAGCAAGGGATAAGCTCGCCTTAAATGCCTCTCCCCCCGACAAGGTTCTCACATCCCTTATACTGTCATTATAAAAGTCTATAACATCCAAATCAAGACCTACCTGAGAATTTCCGCTTGCCGAAGAAATGTCTCTTCTTCTCAATTTATATTGATTATCCGTCATTTTCATAAGCCTTACATTGGCTTTTGAAAGTATTCTGTCAAAATAATTCATCTGGCAATAAGTCTCAAGCATTATATGAGCCTTGGAGCTGAGCCTTCCATTGGCAGTGGTGCTTAAAGCTTCCGTATTCATAAGTAAGGGCAGAGTCTTTTCGGCTATATCCAGACTCAAAACAATATTTTTATATATCCCCGTGTTATTGTCTTTTCGGGAATTTATCTTAAGAAGCCTTTCCTGTATGCTTTTATTCTCATACTCAAGCTTTTTCAGATTCTCTTCAATCTCGCTTATATCCTGCTTTTCATAAGCTTCAAATTCATTTTTTGCACTTTCTTCCTTTGCTGAAAGCTCTATTATGCTTTTTTGAAGTCTGTCAAATTCTTTAGAGACATTTTCGAAGTTCCTGTTGATGCCTTCTATTCTTCGACTTATGCAATCCATCTCGTTTTTTGCAAATTCGAGACTGTCGAAGCTTAAGCCTTCTTTTAATTTATTATACTCTCTTTCTCCGATTTCAAGCTTTAGAACGTCCGCATTCAACTCTTCTTTAAGTTCCATGCTGTTCTTAGTGTAAAACTCCGCTCTTTCTTTATTTTCGGATAAAATCTTTTTTAATTCGGCTCTTCTTTCTTTTGCCGAAACGGCTCTTCTGTACTCTTTTTTAAGTAAACTTAACTTATTTTCCTCCGAAAGCTCCTTTTCCCTAAGTTCGCTGATAAAGCCTTGCAGGTTTTCGGTAAATTTTCCTTCGTATTCTTCACCCAGCAGGCTGAAAGCATCCTCATTTACGGCTGACTCCTGCTCTTTCATAGCTGCCCTAATGCTCGAATTTTCATTTGCAAGCTCCTCAGCCTTTTTTACCGAAGTTTCAAACTCCTCTTTAAGTTTGTCGAGATACTCCTTGGATGGGGCTTTTTCACTTAACAAAGCTTTTTTAGGGTGTTCTGTCGAGCCGCACACGGGACAAGGCTGCCCCTCTTCCAAGGCTTCCGCCAAAAAGCCGGCTATATTGTCGGTATAAAGGATGTTTGATTTCTTATACTCCTCCGCTCTCATCTCTACAAGCTCTCTTTGAGCTTTGTATTTTTCACCGCATTTTCTAAAAGAAAGCTCTGTAAGTCTGTACTTTTCAAGCTTATTTAAAAGTGCTTCGTAAGCCTTAATCTTTATGCCCGTCTTTTCTTCATCCGCCTCAAGTTTACTTAAGTCCGTATCTATATTTTCAAGATTCTCATATTCTCTTTCCGCTCTTAAATTATCTTCTTTTAAGATATTTTCCTCTGCCTCCAGCTTTTCCAGTTTCTTCCCGTTTGCTTTGATATTTTCTTTGAATTTAAGATTTTCTCTTCTCTTTTTTTCAAGCTCCTCGTATAGCTTTAACTCGGATTCTATGGCGGCATGCTTTCTTATTAAATCAGGTTCTTCCTTTTTCTCTTCTTTACTTGATTCCAGAGCCTGACTTAAACGCTCTTTTTCTTCTTCCTCTTTTTTCCTTAAGTCTTCAAGCTTTTTAAATCTTTCGTAAGCCGCTTTATACTTTAAGTATTCATTTTTCTTATTATCAAAATATTTTATTTTTTCAAGTAAAACTGCACTTTCATTCTTACAGGCTTCTATGTCTTTCTCATCTTCTTTTATCATTGAGCTTATTATAGACACAGCTTTTGGGGAATCCGTATATAATAAAGTTCTTACATCTTCATATTCGTCTTCCCTATATATAATCTGTCCCGCATACTGCTCCAAAGCCTGCATATTTTTTTGATATTCGGCACTGACAGCCATATATTTTTCTTTCAGTTTGTCTTGAAGCAGCCTATATCTTTCGGTTTTAAATATATTTCTGAATATTTCCTGCCTGCTTTTGGTATCGCTGTACAAGAGCTTCAAAAACTCGCCTTGGGCTATCATTGCTATTCCTGAAAATCTGCTTCTGTCAAGCCCTATTATTTCGGTGATTTTATCATTGACTTCTTTCAATCTTGTTACTACGCTTTTATCAGGCAAAATGAGCTCGGCTGCCGCTTTCTCCTGCGTCATTTTGTCTCCTCTTTTTGCCTTTCTTTCGTAGGACGGATTACGTCTTATGATATATCTTTCTTTCCTGTATTCAAACTCAAGCTCCACATAGCTTGGAACATCATCTTTCGCATATTTTGAACGGAGCATGGAATCATTTTTATTTTCGGTACTGCTTTCACCATACAAAGCATAGGATATTGCATCAAACAAGGTACTTTTACCGGCTCCCGTATCCCCCGTTATAAGGTATATTCCGGCTTTTCCCAGCCTGTCCAGGTTAAGCTCCTCCTTGCCTGCATAAGGTCCGAAGGCGGAAATTGTAAGTTTTATAGGTCTCATCTCTACCCCCAAATATCTTCTATTATTTCATTTAAAATCTTTTCCTGCTCTTCATTTATATCCATGGCATTCTGCTCTTTATAAAATTTTTTAAAGATTTCCGAGGGGCTTAAGTTTTCCGTATTTTTTATCCCTTCCTCCGCCAAGGCGTTTCTCGTTCTCGTATTATCATAGCTAAGCTTCATTATATTTGGATAAATTTTTCTCAGTATAGGTAAAGCCTTCGGAACTTCAAGCTCATCCGTCAATATGATTTCCACGTAATCATCTTCATTATATACTTCCGCTTTCAGTATATCTTCAAACTGCGCCTTT
The DNA here is from genome assembly GCA_963522175.1 of uncultured Lachnospiraceae bacterium. Lineage (GTDB taxonomy): Bacteria > Bacillota > Clostridia > Lachnospirales > Lachnospiraceae > CAKAHY01. The sequence goes on along the minus strand of CAUQXC010000004.1, from coordinate 155,691 downwards.
ATTATCCTTAAATCCCTCAAAGGTTTTATCGGAAGCTCTTCTATACTTATTTCACCTTTTTTTCCAAGATTCACAAGACTTAGAGTCTTGCAGTCATCAGCTTCCGAAAATGAATATTTCAATAAGGTTCCGCAATATCGTATTATTTTGTCTGCCTCATTTGAAATGTTTTGTGCCTTGTGTATATGCCCCAAAGCCACATAATCAAAGTCCTTAAAATTTGCCGCATCTATGTTATCGGTTCCACCTACACTTATCTCCTCCGACATGGTTCTTATGGAACCTGTTATAAACTGATGCGTTACCAAAACGTTTCTCTTTTCGGTATCTATATCTTCTTTTTCTATAATAAGCCGTATCGCTTCATTGTAGCTGTCTATAGCCTCATCCTCAAAATATGCTCTGACATTCGCCGGCTTCACAAAGGGAAGCAAATAAAAATTCACTTCACCGTATTCATCCTCAAAACTTATTTTTTCAATTTTCCCCTCATAGGGTCTTGCATTATAAATACCGTCTTTTTTCATAAAAGCCGAGCAAAAACTGAGTCTTTGCGCACTGTCATGATTTCCCGGTATTATTATAATTTTCTTTTTTCTTTCAACAAGCCTTTCAAGAAATTCTTCAAGCAGCTCTATCGCCTCTACGCTTGCTATACTTTTATCGAAAATATCACCCGCAAGGATAATGATTTCGGGCTTTTTCTCATCAATCAACCTCAGGCACTCATTCATGAGTATATATCTTTGATCTTCCAAAAGTGAATACTCATTCAGTCTCTTCCCCAAGTGCAAGTCGGATAAATGAAACAGCTTCATACCGATTCCCTTTCATTATAACAAAATGACATTGTATAAGGTTCAAAACGCCCTTAAACCGTTTTATTTTATCAAGTATTTAAGCGCTTGGCAAATGGTTTTACCTTTAGGTTTTTAATCTTCTTTTTTAAGAATTTCCGCTATCTTTTCAAATGTTTTTCCGTTTCTGATCGTAATATACTTATAAAACTCCTGCTTCATAAGTTGTTTATGATAGGTGGTTTTCAGATACTCCGCCTCATCATATTTGCCCCAGAATATTGCGTTCTTACCTATATAAACTTCTTCTTTATAAAATTCCGATCTATTTATAAAATCTACTATAAGCGATTTATCAGTCGGACGGGATGTGAAAAGAACATCTTTTCTTGCCATCGTTTCATGCCACCAATCAGGTAACTTGGCTTTTTCTTCCAAATATTCCCCCTTTTCAATCAAGGCAAAAGGAATAGAAAAGTCATAATTGCTCTTTAACAGGTTCTCTATCTTCACACTGCAATTTTCAAGACTCTCATTAGTGCCGAAAAACAAATTACCACTGTTGATATAAGAGCTGACATTTTTAAAGCCCTCATTTGACAGCAATTCTTTTATCTCACTCATAGATACTTTATTTTTTCCGCCTACATTTATACCTCTTAATAAAAGCACATATCTCATTCTATTCTCCTTTTCAATATTCGCTTTATTTCTTTTTAACTTTCGGAAAGGGCAAGTCTTCATACATGATATTAAATAATCCGCTTAAATACTCTTTGTTATCTACATTATCCACCAAAAGCATTTCCTTCGCACCCTCGTAAGGTATTTCATATTTTGTATTATGCATATAGTCTATCGCCGATTGTACAGGTTTGACAAGCAGTCTGTTATCATAGATTCCGCCGACGATTTTTCCGCGATAATAGATAATAAATTCTCCCATCATCGCTCTATACCCTATTTCTTCCAATTCGGACAACTGTTCCAAAACAAAGTTTAAATATTCTCTATCGGAAGCCATTTTTTACATCTCCCTCACTCACTAAAATTTCAGCAATCCGTTTTCATCAAACTGAAAATTCGGACCCCATGCAACTTTCCAATAATATCCGTCTAAATCCTGCTAAGGTTATTTTTTCTAACTATATCAAGTATATTATACTATTTTAAAATCCGTTTTTCCACCGTCGGCGAGCAAATTTCTGCTTGAAATAAAAAGAAAAGTAGATTCTTAATTTATTGCTCCTTTAAATCCATTTTTAGTGTGTCGCACTTACCGATCCGTTTTCATAGGTGTCACCTGCCACGCACCTTTTTAAGCCTTATCGTGTTTGGGCATTAAAAAAGAACGCTTATGCGTCCTTGACTTGTTTGGTTTCTATTTTTTCTACAACTTTGTGTTTCTCAAGTACATCGTATCTCTCGTCTGTAACTTCCAGTATATCCCCACACTCCTTAGAATGTTCCCGGCTGTAGAGTCATAGAAGTTACTTATTACCTTTACTTTTATAGTAATCACCCCTTTCTGTGTATTAAAAAAGCACCTTATACTTCATAAAGTGCTTTAAGACGACCTTCTTTTTTTAATTGTTCAACTTCTTCAGGTGTTAATTTAACAGGACACCCCGGCATAGATAGCCTATCTAAATAATCATTATATGATTGTTTAGCATCCATATCTTCAAATTCACTTTTCATTTACAATAATTCCTTTTCCAAATCAAAATCAAGACCGATATCTTTTAAGTCTAAATCTCTAGCTTCTAATTCACTTCTTAAAATATCTAAAACTTCATAATAAGCCAACGCTCTTCCGTCCTTGAAGCTGTCAGTCTTGTCTTCTTTTGCCTCACCTGCTGCTTCTTTAGCTCTCTCAACTATTCTTGTAACTATGTACCCAATTCCTTCAACGCTAATTTGGTTCGTCATAATACTTCTCCCCTTTCTTTTAATTCATCAATCCTATTTTGAATTGACTCTTTGAAATTTGAGATTTCTTTTTGGCAATGTTTTATTAGTCCTTGCTGTCTCCTCGGGTCTTTTGTTTCCCAATCCGGACAGTGAATGATTGGATTTTCGATATAATTCTCATGCTCTGCTATTCTCTTTTCAAAACTTCTTATAGATCTTCTCAATGAATTCGAACTTTGATTTTTAAGATCTTTTTCAGCAAATAATTGCACATTCATAAGTAGGAAAGGACCTTCTGTATCATCTATTATACCATTTTTAATACGGTTTACAACAACTTGATACCATTCATTTAATTTTCTCTCGTATTTATATACATTACCCTCATCCAGTGAATTTTCAGCAAGTCTTGTATACTTCTTTACTTGCCTATCAGCATAGTTTACAAGTTGTTCTTGCCTGTAATCTTCCTCAATCTCTTTTAGTTCTCTTCTTGAAAACCTAGCCTCGGGATTATCATCAAGCATAGGAAATCTACCTGCTCTTAAAGCATCCATCCACTAACTCCACGCCTCATCAAAGGCATCAAGCTTACCATCGTCAAAAGGAGCTATATGATGCCTTTCAGGATTTTGCACGTGTAAAGTATAACCATGTACGTCCATGCCTATAACGAATATCGCACTCCTTTTGAGTCACGGTATGCTGTATAAGAAATTAGTAGCAAGTGTTACAAAAATGCTTGACCACTATAATAAAGATTGGGTTGTAAAAACAACAAAGACTACATCAAGTATTAAGGATGTAGATATGCCGGATAACGTGATCAAGTCTCTACCGACATCCGGAAAACTTGTAAACTTAAATCCCGGTCAAATAACTCATAGATTTTCAAGAACACTTAAAACCCTTAATATACGACCTTTCCGTTTTCACGACCTCAGGCATTATGCGGCAAGCATGCTGCACGCGATAGGCGTGCCGAACGTGTACATTATGCAAAAAAGCGTTTGAACACATAAACGATATAACACGAAATATGACACAAAAAAATTAAGCCCTTGAAAAATCAAGGGCTTATGCGAGCTGATAACGGGAGTCGAACCCGTGACCTCCTCACTACCAATGAGGTGCGCTACCTCCTGTGCCATATCAGCTTAAAGCTATGTCAGTGTATCACAAATACTATAGAATTGTCAATAATATTATTGTCAAACTCTAAAAATAGTGATATAGTTAGTAATACCTAACTATATAAAAAGATTCAATAATAATTTTTAAACAGAAACGGAGAAATATAATTATGAGTAAAATAAGCGTTATTTATTTTAGTAATACAGGAAATACCGAAGCTATGGCTAAAATTTTGGCTAAGGGAATTGAAGAAGGCGGAAAAGAAGCCGTTCTTACGGAAGCGGACAAGGCAAATGCAAACGAGCTTGTAAATGAGACCGTATTCGCCTTGGGTTGTCCCGCTTGCGGTTCGGAGCAGCTTGATGATTCCGTTATGGAAGATTTCGTTGCTTCCCTTTCGGGTAAGCTTGAAGGAAAGACCGTGGTGCTTTTCGGCTCACATGACTGGGGTGACGGCGAATGGATGAGAAACTGGGTAGAGCAAATGAACTCATACGGAGCTGCGGTTTTGAACGGTGAAGGCATTATAGCCAACCTTGAGCCGGATTCTGAAGCGGAGACGAAGCTTTTGGAAGCGGGAAAAGCCTTGGCTGCTCTTTAAAAATTTTTAGGGATATTGTCATAAAATATGACGTATCCCTATTTTTATTATCTCGACCTCAGTAGTTATCTTCTTAAAATAAAAATAGTAATTATTATCAAAATATACTTGACACTCTTATTTTATCGTGCTATAGTATAGACATAACAGAAACAAAGCTTATAAAAATAAGCTCGTTTCACTAACTTATATAATCAAATTAAGAAAGGAAGTATTTATTATGAGTAAAGTTGTTTCAAATTTAAATCAGTTGTTGGCAGACTTAAATGTATTGTATCGCAAGGTACAAAATTACCATTGGAACATTAAGGGAAAAGAATTTTTCCAATTACACGCAAAGCTCGAGGAATATTACGATTACATAAATGATCAAATAGATGAGGTCGCCGAAAAAATTCTTATGGCGGGCGGACAGCCTCTCGGAAGGATGAAAGATTACTTGGAGCTTTCAAAAATTGTTGAGGCTGAAAATGAAAAAATCAGTGCAGAGGACGTTCTTAACAGCCTTGAAAAGGATTTCAAATACATTAAAAAAGAGATTCTTGAGCTTAAGGTACTTGCCGATGAAGCCGGTGATTATGAGATTTCCGCTTTCGCCGATGAACTTGTAGGCGGCTACAGCAAAGCAATATGGATGATTTCACAGGCAAGACTGTAATTTTCTCTTAAGCTACATTATAGACACCATTAATATAGATAGTAATTTAAAAACGGACACTGAGACCGCTAAGGATCTCAATGTCCGTTTTGTTTATTCCGTATTTTGATTTTCCAATCTTTTATCCGTATATTCTTTAACAAGCCTGTATATGACCGCAAAAATCGGAGTAAAGAATATCATACCTATTACTCCGAAGAGACTTCCTCCTATACTTGCCGCTGCCAAGGTAAATATAGGAGGCAAACCTACGGACTCTCCCACTATCCTCGGATAAATAAGATTATCTTCAATAAGCTGCATCGCCTCAAAAACGGCTAAGGATATAAGTGCCTTAACAGGACTGTCCACAAAAATAAATACCGCTCCTATGAGCATCGCACTTATAGAACCCACGTAGGGAATGAAGGACAGAACCCCTGCCAAAATTCCGACCATAACACCGTAAGGAAGTCCGAAAAGCTTGTAGGATACCATGATCATAAGACCTATTATGACCGCATCGGCAAGCTTACCCAGCATAAATTTATCGTAGGTTTCAACAGAAACTCTTCCTATATAGCACAAGGTTTTTATTGTATTTTCCGGAAAGAAAGCTTTTAAAAGCTTAAGAACTATTCTTTGCAAATGCTCTTTTGCCGCAAGAAAATTTATCATGAAAAATATTGCCAAAAATGCCGACATAAAGTTTGAAAATATATTTCCCGCATTCAACGTAATGCCGCTCAAAATGCTGACAAGCTTATCTACGGAAACAAAGCTCTTAACCTGCTTTATAAGAGTATCGCTTATCTCCGAATCTATAAGCTTCGTCTTCTCAATATAATCCTGAACCTGAGTATAAAACTTTCCCGAAGCCGAAACAAGCCCGGAAAAGGTTTCGCTGAGGTTCGGAACTATTATAAATATTGATATGAGCATTATAAAAGAAACAAGCACTATAGTTGCAGCTATGGCTATCCCCCTTTTGAACTTCTTTATCCCTGCCTTTTCTATCGCTTTTTCTATCCTTTTCATAGGTACGTTCAATATAAATGCAAGCACTCCGCCAATTAATATTGAAGAAGTGATAGACAAAAAAGATTTTATACCGGCAACTATAGCCGAAAGATTAAGTACCACGGCAAGAGCAAGCGCCGCAAATATAATAAGTTTATAGCTCTCCTTTATTTTTCCCGACATAAACCTCCCTTTATTCGTATAAGTGCGGATGCCTGAGCATATATCTCATATACTGTATACATGCCCTCTCACCCTTATTTTTATTAATCAAAAGCAATTTCTCCAAAAGCTTCTTCGTATCCTTATGAATATGTATATTGCCTTCTCTTAGCTTATAGTAATCCCACGGAACCGCCGTCGTATAGTTTTTTCCCGAATATACCTTTGAGGCGGCTATTCTGTCGCAGGTCATTTCAAGCACATATTTAAGAGGCATCTTCATCCCTTGAAGTCCGTCATCCGGATTAAAGGTATAATCAATCCAATACTCAAAATGATGCTTATTTCTTCCTTTATGATGCAACCATGCACTTGAATAACCCTTCTCTATCTTCTCAGCCGCATTCGGGCTTCTTGTTCCCTGATAATACTTTACGCCTATGAAAAATTCCTCAGGGCTGTACTTGCTCAGGTCATGAAGTAAACCTTGCTTTATAAGACCCACTTTAAAACACAGCTTCATTACGGCAAGCTTATGTACCGTTATGGTTTTAAAATGTTTTATACAATTCGCAAAAAATTCAGCCTTATCCATACTATCTCCTATGCGGCTATCGAACCGCTTTTTTCAATAAACCTTCAAGCTCGTCAACTTCGAATTTATACTTTTCGGAGCAAAAATGACAAGCCACCTCTATTTCCTTACCCTCGTCTATCATCTCCGCCAGTTCTTTTTTTCCGAGACTTATAAGAACCTTTTCTATCTTTTCTTTATTACAATTACATTTAAAGCCCATTTCAAGCCTATCACTTATCTCAAGATCCATATCTCCCAGTATAAGCTCTAAAATATCTTCCGGAGTTTTTCCTTCACTCAAAAGACTTGTAACGGCAGGAAAACCCGCTATTTTCGTTTCAAGCTTTTCTATAATATCCTCCGGACAAAACGGCATAAGCTGTATTATAAAACCGCCCGCGGAGTTTACGGTGTTATCTTTATTCATAAGAACACCCAAGGCAACACTTGAGGGAATCTGCTCACTTGAAGCGTAGTAATAAGTGATATCCTCGGCTATTTCTCCCGAAATAAGCTCCACTCTTCCCACATAAGGCTCTTTCATTCCCGTATCCGCAATAACACTTAGAAGTCCCACGCCTATCGCCTCGGCAACATCCAGCTTGCCCTTTGAATTGGGCGGTAATATTACATCCGAAACGAAAGGATATGCTTTTACATTTCCTTTTGAGTCCGCTGTCGCAAGCGCCGCCTTCATAGGTCCGCTACCCTCTATTTTAAGAGTCAGTAAATCATCTTCATTTTTCATCATACTGCCCATCATGGCAGCCGCACTCATAAGTCTGCCTAGAGCCGCCGTAACCACGGGGCTTGTATTATGGGCGTTCTTTGCATACTCCACCGTGTCTTTTGACGTACAGGCAAAGGCTCTTACATATCCTCCCGCCGCACTTGCTCTGATTATATAATCCGACATATATACCTACTTTCCGTTTTCTCTCATTATTATCAAATACCTGCACGTTTCATCGGAAATATCCGAAAAGCTGTCCGCATCCCTTACCTCTATAAATTCAAGTCCGGATAGCTTTGCCGCTTTTTGTATTTCCTCCAAGGTATAAGCTCTTTGTATATGTTTTTCTTCAAATCTTTCATATACATCATCACCTTCACATTTGATGTATAAGTTCAAATCGTATTCATTCAGAGAACTTTCCTCATTAAAATCATTCTCCCAGATATAACTTCCAATCTCCGTATTCTCAGCAAAAACCTTGTCAGCCAGAATATTTTTATACTTATAAAAGGTATTACAGTCAAATATAAAAAGCGCCTTGGGATCCAAGTAATTATTCACAAGCTTAAAAACCTTGACCAAGTCTTCAAAATTCAAGATATAATTTATACTGTCGCAGGCACTGACTATAGCCGCACAGGTTCCGTAGAGCTCAAATTCTCTCATATCCTGACAGAGGTAGAGAATATCGGACTCCGCTTCAAGCGCCTTTTCTCTTGCTATGTTAAGCATTTCATACGAATTGTCTATACCTATCATATCATAACCTTCTTTTGCAAGTCTCAAGGTTATATTCCCCGTACCGCAACCGAGATCCGCCACTATACCTGTCTTTATGCCGCAGCTTTTCATTATGCTCACTATATTCTCCGCCCATTTATCATAAGGGACATCCTGCATAAATCTGTCATACACAAAAGCAAAGCTTGAGTATGTCTCCATTATTTAAGCTCCTCTCTTTATTTTGCATCCTGTAAAGACAAACCGGAGGCAAAAAACCACCTCCGGAACAAAATAGTATTAAGAAATCACATGTTTTCTTAGTTTTTACCGCAACAATGCTTATACTTCTTACCGCTTCCGCATGGGCAAGAGTCGTTTCTGCCGACTTTTTTACCTTTAACGACTGTACCGCTCTTTTTCTGAGAAAGATATAATTCTTTTCTCTTCTCATCGGTAAATATCTTGTCCCAAGCCTCAAGGTTGTATAACCACTCGGCTCTTGCTTCAACCATGTTGTAGTACAGCTTTTCCAAATCTATATCTATGGTTACCTGTGTATCCTCATCCATGGTTTCTATAGGGTTAGGATTTTTTAAGGAATCGTTGATTCCGTCAAGAAAACCTGTGATAGTCTGTATATCGGTACCGTATTTATTTGCAAGCTCCTTTACACTTAAACTTATAACCTCTTTGGGCTTCTCCAAAAGCTGCTCGTATATTCCCTTTTCTACTATAAAATATTGTTTCCAAAGAAACTCTCTTTCCTTTTCAGTTGTTTGATCACTGTATGCTTTAAGTCTCCAATTTTCCAGTAAAGTCATTTTAAACCCCTTTCGCCTCTTACTTTTAAAATAAAACTTTAGCTATTATATCCCAAAACTCCTTCTTTTGCAATCTTAAGCTATTCTATACTGATATTTTCATAGAAAAATCCTATAATTTCGGAATATGTCATCCCGGACTTTGCCATTTCATTTGCCGCATTTTGGCTCATTCCCACACCGTGACCGTATCCTCCGCCTTTAATCGTAAACTTTATAGTATTATTATTGTCCGGCTTACTCGTTTCTATGTAAAAAAACGAGCTGGGAAGCGAAGAAAAGCCGCTGACCTTTTCACCCTTGTTTTTTTCTATAGTTAATGAGCTGTTTCCCAAAAAAGCTCTTACCGCATTATGTCCTTTTACCTTGTAGTTTCCTTTCTCTCCTATAACCTCAAGCTCCTTTACTATACCGCCCTGTCCTCTTTTTGTTATGTTTAAAGCAAGTATATTTCCTACCTTCGTGTTCTTTTCCGAAAGTATTTTATTATCCGTTTCAAACTTCCATCTGTAGAAATCATAATCCTTTTCGTATGCCTCTTCATCAACCTTATCTATAAATTTCTTGAAGCTTGAATTGGTACTGATGTTTACCGTCTTTTTATCTTTGCTTATGGTATAGCTTTTCAGATAAGGTACATCTTCGGCTTTTGCACCCCATATCGTACCGTCCGTGCTCACTCCCGCCGAGGTGGAATAATAAAATGTTTCGGCAAAACTGCCGTTATAAAAAACTCTTTTTCCCGCTGTTTCAAGCACAGCCCTGTCCGTGGCTTCACTCGTGTTTTTGTTGCCATATACCTGATAATTAATGCTGTCATCCATATTCGCCCCCAGTACCCTCAGTTCGCTTCCGTTCAACATGGTTCTGCAGGTATAGGTCCTTGCCGCCACAGCCTGAGCTTTCAAAGCTTCCAAGCTGTATGTTTCCGGCATCTCACTCGGCACGACCTTTTTCAGATATTCCTCTATTTCTATATCGTTTATAAGATAAATTGCGTCATCCCTTCTTACAATTTCAAGATAGCCTTTATAAGAAGGCGTGCCTATATCCCTTTTCAGACTTGTCACCTGAATGGGAGTGTTATCGTCCGCACTTTTAATTATAACCCTTTCATTGTTTACAAGCTTATCTTTATTGAGACTGTAATCCTCGGAACCCGTCAAATGTATATCCTGCAATTCTTTTTGGATTACCATACCGGCATCACAGTGAAGAGTTATGGTATTATGGTGTCTTACTCTGAAATAATCGTTCATAATGAGTACACGAACTCTCTTGTACTCATAGTCATTTATCTTTACGGCAGCCTGTACAAGCTTATCCTTATCTATATAAAACTCATGAACATTCGAGCCTACCATCATCCTGTTGACGCTTTCCCTTGCCATGGCAGCCTTATTAAACGCCACAAAGCTGTCCGACAAAGACAGACTTCCATAACCTTCAAGCTCTACAAAGTTGTCTCCTACCGCTAAAATTTTTCCTTCAATTTTGGTATTTTTTACTTCAATATAATTTACAACACCCTTTGTAAGTCTTATATCCGCAATAACATCCTTATCATACTCTCCCGCATCAAGATTTGAAGCCAGCTTAAAATCTCTTTTGGCATTAAGCACCAGAGCTTCCATCTTTCCGTTTTCTATATCCGTAATCAAAACATTATTGTACTCAACACTGTTATCCGTTACCTTTTCCACGAAAATAATCTCATCATCCAGAATAAAAGCTTTTATTTTTTTATCCAAATACTTGTCAAGCTTTAAGCTTAATGCACCATAATAAGTTTTTCCGTCTTTTGTACTTATCTTTTGTATATCCTTTTTATATTTGCTTACATCATACAATACTATATCAGGGCTTTTACCCTGTTTTGCCCCCGGATAATTGCCGTTAAAATAGACTAAAACCTTATAAAAATCACTCTCCTTTACGTCGGAGCCCTCCCTGTACTTTTTATATATATTTTCAATTTCATCCTTGGCAACAAGCTTGGAGCTTATCTCTTTCATCTCCTTATAAGTCAAATAACCCTCGGTACTCTTAACCGAAAGCTCCTCGCTTATAACTCCTTTTTTCAAAAGATAGGCGGCATATATATTGAAATCGTCCGTACCGCTCTCCTCCGAATTCTCATATTCAGCCAATATATTTTTCTTATTCGACATGGTAAGAGCAAGCTCTTTAAATGCCTTCCCTCTGCTTACTCTAAGCTCGGTACCCGAGCAGGCAGACAATATAATTATACAAAAAACAAATATCAAAAAAAATCTAGTCTTCATTAAACCTCTTCTTCGGATTTTATGTATTCCTTCGTATCCTTATCTATATGTTTTAAATTTATATAATCCTTACTTTCTACAGACAAGTCCTTCTTTTTAAGAGCTACTGCCGATTGTCTTGAAAGTAACCTGTATATGACGGCAAATGTCGGCACACCGATAATCATTCCCACGATTCCGAATATACCGCCGAACAGCAATATGGAAAACAGTATCCAAAAGCTCGGTAATCCCGTTGTCTGTCCAAGTATTCTCGGTCCTATAATATTGCCGTCAACCTGCTGCAATATCAAAATCCACACCGCAAACTGCAAAGATTGTATAGGCGATACCAAAAGTAAAATAAATATGGACGGTATTGCACCTATGAAAGGTCCGAAAAACGGCACCACATTTGTGACTCCCACAACAACTGAAATAAGCAAATCATATTTCATATTAATAAGACTCATAAAAATATAGTTTATGATACCTATAATAATGGAATCTATTATTTTTCCGACAATAAACTGTGAGAAAACCGTTTTTATATATCTTGCCTCTTCAACGGCTACATTCGCCTTTTCTACCGGTAAAATACTGTATAAAAGCCTTTTCACCTGAGCCGATAAGGTCAATTTTATGTTGAGCAGGTACATCATTACTATAAGACCTATGATAAAGTTAAATACCTGTCTGAATACATTTATAAAGCCCGACGAAACATTGCTTATGTATTGATTGAGGTTAGGTAAAATATTTTTTGTTAAGAAATTGCTTACACCTTCGTCAATATTGTAAAGATAAGACTCTACGTAAGTCCGTATATCGGGATAATCATCCAAAAGCTTATATATACCCGCTGACCAGCCGTCTATTTCTGACGGCAAGGTTTTAGCCATTTCCATGAGGTTTTTGATTATTTCCGGAAGAAGCATCATAACGAGGGATACCAAAATACTTACCAACACTACAAGGCAAACAAAGGTAGCCACGAATTTTGACAGCTTATATGCCTTTTCTTTATCATTACCAATCTTAAAAAAGACGGGATTTAAAAGCTTTATACATTTATTGTATACAGGAGCAAGCAGAAATGCCATTATCGCTCCGTAAGTGATAGGTGTTAAAATATCACTTATTTTTTTCAATACCGATGCTAAAACTTCAAACCTGTTCACAATAAACCAAAACAATATGGATAATGCCGAAGCACCGAATAATGTAAGTCCCAAATAAAAATAGTTTCTTCGTCTGCTGTTTTTCACACTGTTCTCCTAAAATTTTCTTATAGTCAAGGAATTGTTTAATATTGTTTTTTGCTTTAATTCTTATACGACAATATTTTTAATATTTTGTAAAATACTTTAGTCTATAAAAGCAAAAAACACACATCACTGTGTGTTTTTTATAACCCCGGGATGACGGTCTTGCTTAATTGACGCCTAGCAATGCCAGGTGGGTTAGCTCACTCCTAAATCTGCCTTCCACATATAGAGGCCTGACATCCGTAAGATGCTTTTGCCGTCCCGTAAATCAAAATGTAGGTTCAAGAAACACAAGATTATCGTTCATCCCAGAAGTTAAATACTTTTTTCTTGTCACCATCATTATAATCTTATTTTCCCTACAATTCAATGTTTTTTTTAAATTTGCTTAAAATTATCTGATAATACCATGTTTCCAGTCCTTGATCCCTCCGAAGCTGAATACATTCTCGTAGCCGAGGGCATACAAGGCTCTTGCCGCCTTTTCGCTTCTCGCACCGCTGCGGCAATATAAAAGCACTTTTATTTCCTTGGACGGAATGATTTCCTTTACCGTTTCTTCATTAATAGTCGACAACGGTAAAGATATTGCACCTTCTATGTGCCCTTCTTCAAATTCTTCCTTCTCTCTTACGTCAAGTACCTTTACATTCTTGTCCGTATCCATTATTTCCTTTGCCTCATCCTGCTCAAGGGTTTTCACCGGCTCTTCTATACCTTTTATTTCTCTGAATATTCTCATAAACTCTTTTCCCGTTATAGTTTCTTTTTCTATGAGGAAAGCGGCGAGTTTATCCATAACCTCTCTGTTTTCCTTTAACATCTCCAAAGCCTTTTGGTAAGAAATTTTCAAAATAAGCATTACTTCATTATCGACTTCCGTAGCGGTATCATCACCACAGTTCATTACGGTTCTTCCCAAAAGATACTGATCTTCCTGTCTTGATAAGCCCATAAGACCGAACTTTTCGCTCATTCCATATTGCGTAACCATGGCTTTTGCTATGGCTGTAGCTTTTTCTATATCGTTGCTTGCTCCCGTGGTAACATCACCGAATACTATTTCCTCGGCGGCACGCCCTCCGAAAAGGCCAACTATCATATCGTCAAGCTCCGCTTTTGATTTTAAATAAGTCTCTTCTTCCGGAAACTGCATAACATAGCCCAAAGCACCCATGGTTCTGGGAACTATGGTTATCTTTTGCACCGGTTCGGAATTTTTTTGCAGGGCGGCAATAAGAGCATGTCCTACCTCATGATAAGAAACTATACTTCTTTCTTTTTTATTTAGTACCCTGTCCTTTTTCTCTTTTCCTACGACAACGACCTCTACCGATTCAAATAAATCTTTTTGTGAAACCGCTTTTCTGCCGTCTCTTACCGCTAAAATAGCCGCCTCGTTTATCATATTCGCAAGATCCGAACCTACGGCTCCGCTTGTAGCAAGTCCTATTTCATCAAGGTTAACGGTTTCATCCATAAGTACATCCTTTGCATGAACCTTAAGTATAGCCACTCTTCCCTTTAAGTCGGGTCTGTCCACTATAACTCTTCTGTCAAATCTTCCCGGTCTTAAAAGTGCCGGATCAAGAATCTCCGGTCTGTTTGTAGCTCCAAGTACGAGAAGCCCCTTTGACGAATCGAAACCGTCCATTTCCGAAAGAAGCTGATTGAGAGTCTGCTCTCTTTCGTCATTTCCGTATCTGCTGTCTCTTGACTTACCTATGGCATCTATCTCATCTATGAATATTATGGCAGGTGCAGCAGCCTGAGCCTGTTTAAATAAATCTCTTACCCTTGATGCACCTACACCCGCAAACATCTCCACAAAGTCCGAACCGGATAATGAGAAGAACGGTACTTTAGCCTCTCCGGCAACGGCTCTGGCAAGCAAGGTCTTACCTGTACCCGGAGGTCCCACAAGCAAGGCTCCCTTAGGGAGCTTGGCTCCTATACGTGTAAATCTTTCCGGATTATGCAAGAAATCGACTATCTCTTTTAAAGACTCTTTAGCCTCATCCTCTCCCGCAACATCGGCAAAGCTTATACCTGTTTCCTTCTGAACGTGAAGTTTTGCATTACTTCGTCCTACACCCATAACCCCGGCACTGTCTCCCATTTTTTTCATGAAGAAATTCATACCTATGAACACAAGGATAAAAGGCAGTACCATACTCATAAGAGAAAGAGTAAGGCTCATAGAGTCGTTTCTTACTCTTTTTACAACCACATCCGCCTTATAGAGCCTGTTTATAAGCTCGTCATCGGAATCCACCTTCACTGTTCTGTATGTATATAAAGGCGAATAATCCTTTAAATCCGGCTTTGCCTTTATGCTGATTTCAGTATTTTGTATTTCAACCGATTTTACATAGCCTTCATCCACCATCTTCATAAATTCACTGTAAGGTATCTCTTTTGAATTATAACTTTTTATTGTATTATTCATAAAAGATACAAGGGTAAATGTTACTATAGCGGCTATCAGCAATGTGAAAATAGTCTGTTTGTTAAATTTTTTCAAGGAATCCTTGTCGTCCTTATCCTTATTAGAGTTCTCACCACTATTCATTAATAAATTCCTTTCTCTCACTTCATTACTAACCAGTCTATTATACTTTTATTCAGCGCTTATTTCAAGCTGTTAGCAGGTGAATTATATGTGAATGAAAAATGTTTACCCGTTAAAATAATAAATTATGCATAAAAACAGGAGAGCCTAAGCTCTCCTGCCGCAATTAGTATTCCATTTCGAAATGATAATATTTTATTACTTTTAATTTTTACAAGTATAATTACTCGTTGATGTAAGCACCCTTTAAGTAACCGTTTCTTGTTACGAGTCTTACCTCGTTACCGTCTTTTCTTGTACCGTTAGTTACTACAGTACCTGAAGTATTTACAACTATAACTTTGTCTGCGCCGGCTGCAGCGACAGGTGCTGAGTTGTAGTGATCCTGTGAACCTCTGTATAAGAGATCGCCTGTTCCTGTTCCTGTTGTCTCAGTACGCTGATTCTTATATCTCTTCCATGTAGTATTAACTAACTGCTCTGACTTAAGCTCTGCTGTAACTCTCTCTGTTCCGCTGTTGTATGCATATACAGCATAAACTGTATCTGAATCAGCCTGAACCTTTCTACCGTTTACAAAGTAAGCATCCTTCTCCTTACCTGAAGCTCCTACACCCTTAGCTGAACCTGAGTTCTTAAATCTGAATGCATAGCTGTCTCCGTCAACTGTTATTGACTGGTTTCCTGTAACCATATCACCGTTGTCTACGAAGTAGTATACACCGTTCTTACCATTTGTTGTTACAGTTGTACCAACCTTGGTGTACTGATCAAGTTTAGACTGATCGTCAAGCTCCTCTGTTGAAGTTACATCGTTTCCTGTGAATGTTATATATCTAAGACCTGTTAACATTTCACCGTCTTCGTCGAAGAGATACTTCTTACCGTTGATAGTCTTAATAGCGTTGATGTAAAGCTTACCCTTACCGTCTGCATAGAACCATCTTGCTGTATCATCGTCATAATCCGGCCTATCAAAGTACTCGCCCGGAACTACCTTGAACCAACCTTTAGTCTTCTTAGCGCCTTCTTCAGGTGATGAATAGTAGTTGTAAGCTGATGCAGCTGATGCATTTGAAGGTGTTGACCACCACTCGCTTACCATCTTACCTCTCTCATCAAATCTGTACTTCTTGCTGTTGATGGTCTTCTCTGTATCTGTGTACTTCTTACCGTTGTTCTGGAAGTAGAACCAGTAGTTCTGCTCAGGATCCTCAGCCGAGTTATCAGTAACGAGTAACTGTCTCCATGAACCTACTGTCTGAGAACCGTCGTTAGCCTCTCCTAAGAAGTAAAGACCGTTTGTCCAAGCGTCATCGCCTGTCTGTCTTGTTGAGTTGTCATCAACCCATCCGAAAAGCATCTTTCCGTCTACGTCGAATGCATACTTCTTACCGTTGATGGTCTTGAAAGAAGTCTTTCCTGATGTAGGAGCCTTGTAAGCCTTACCGTTAGCCTGGAAGTAATACCAAACTGTTGCAGGAGCATCCTCGCTGTCGTCGTTTGCGTTATCAACCTCAACCCACTTATTGGTAACCATAGCACCGTTAGCATCTACATAGTAAGTATTCTCGTTCTTGTCTACAAGAGCGTCTCTTACCATCTCACCGTTGTCTCCTAAATAGAACCAGTTATCTCCTGACTTAGCCCAGTCACCTGTTACCATATTTCCGTTTCTATCATAGTATACCCATGTACCATTCTCTTCCTGCCAACCTGTAGCAGCAAAAGATGTCATAGATGCACCGATAGCAAGTAATGCTGCTGCTGAAACAACTGCAGCTATCTTTGTTTGCTTTCTCATAATTGAATGCACTCTCCTTATTTTTATTTTTTTGAAATCCTTTTTTGAAATCCCTAATTGCGTCAAGAGTATCATACTACTTAAAAAGAAGTCTTGCAACAACTTTTTAATATTTGTTTCAACTCTTGCTGACGTAAGTTAGTATAAATCAATTATTTGGATATTGCTATATATTTTCTATATCTATTTTCTTACAAAAGTATTACAGTTGATTCTTCTTAGAATTCATCTTTACTTATCCGTTTTACCTTTCATACTTTTCCGGGTTTACAATGTACTTTTTTCATATACCGCACCGACAGTGTTATGCACTTATCTTAGCATAATGCTTGCCATTTAACACATCAAGCATATATGCGTAAGGAGATAAATTGCCGCCGGCAAGCATTGAAAAAATTCTCGGTGTTGCTCCCGAAACAAGCACAACCCCTTGTTCATTCATACTTACAGGCTGTTGACGCCTCCTGCTTGCAACATTCCAGAAAACCACTTCGGGAAGTTTATAAGAATTTTTCTCGTATCTCTTTTTTGCTTTCTCAAAATTTCTCATTTTGGCATTACAAATACAGGCATTAAATTCCATGTCCGTAATAATAATGAGTTTTTGAGGCATTTCATCCTGAGATATTCCGTTATTTTTTGCCGCATCCAGAATCAGATCGAATACCGACTCGAGATTCGTACCCCCTATATCATTGAAGCTCGCTACATATCTGAGACGATCGGCAAAGGTTTCTCCTTTTATTTCTATGAGCTGCGAACTTTGAGAAAACTCTATAAAATGATTTTTAAATATTCCTCTATTACGTTCGGCAAAATATAAGCCCAATGACAAAGCCACCGCTGCCGCAAGCGGCTTTCCGGTATCATACATGGATCCCGAAGTGTCCACGACCACAAGTGCATTTTCGTCTCCGCCGAAATCCGGCATAGCTTTCCATGTTGCATTTAAAATCACTTTTTCTTCCTCGGAAATTGCTTTCATAAAGCATCTTGAATTTTTTGAAAAATAAGGAGTGAGATAAGGCTCCACGAGCTCATACGGCAACACATTATCCGCATGAAGCTTCGCCTCTCCCGAATCAAGTTTTTTCAGAAAGTCCTTGTATCTTTTCGTATCATTTCTCATGAAAGCCTTGCGATACTTGTACATTGCGCGAGAAGCTTGCTTTTCGTAATCGAAGGAGTAATCCCCTTCCCTAAGATTGTTTTCTATAATCTTTATTTTTGCCCTAAGCCTACTCAGCGCTTTTCTGTAATCCGCAGCACTCATTCCAAGTGCTTTTGCAAGTTTTTTAGCTTTTCTGACTACCGTTTTATTTGATGTATTTACCGAGGGAAGCCATTTCCCAAGAAGAGATATATTCTTATCTTCAGTTAAATTAAGCAAATCCCTGCCCAGTTCTTCTTTTAAAACTTTAATCATCTCCTTTTCGCATGGAGTACCCATAAGCACCAGCAAGTCATCAAAGCGACCGTACTCCGCCACATAAGTTATATTTTTCTTTACGGAATCCGGTTCATTTTTCGCAAGCCATGTAAAGATGCTGCGAAATACTTTTCTTTCACCCAGTCCTCCTCTTATATCCCTCGCAAAGAAAAGGATCTTCATTGCCAAATCAGAATTTTCGGTATATGCACGCAAAAAACGCTCTGCAATCTCTTCATCTTCCGCACGTCTCAGTGCTCCGACAGTCGCAAATAAATCCAGACAATCCGAACCGCTTGTCACATATGTAAGTGCACCGTTTTCCGTTAAGGTTTTATTAGCTTCCTGTTTAATGTAATCCAACATTGTTTTCACTCTCCTTTTCCTCTTGCGATAATACTTGTAAAACAAGGCACTTTATACACGGGAGTCGAACCCGCAGACAGTGTGTAGCCTAAGCTGACACTTATACCAATCTGATTATACGTATTTTGCTGTGTGTGCCTTTTTCAAGATGCCCTCAATATCCTTTTTTCAGGATCTCATATATCGAAAACAATAATGTAATACGATAATGATAGTATGATAAATCAGTTTTGTTTTGATTGCCGTTTGCATCTTTATTATAATGCCATTTTATATCCTTCATGTATATTTATCACGGAAAAAAAGTTGCGAACATAACGCCCACAACTTTTTGGGTAAAACTTATAAAATTATACTTTTGTATTTGAGAAAAGAATATGCCTTACTGAATTCTTCGATATTGACCCCTTGCAACAAATTCAATAATCCCTCTGTCTCTGAGCAACTGCAACTGCTGTCGTATTTTATCTTTGATATGGTGATTTTCCGGATGCTTTACGGATAGTATATTCTCAAATTTATACATCTCGTCAAGTGTAAATATTTCGGTTCCTATCTTATTAACACAATTAAGTACGTCTAAAGTCCAACCCCTTGCATTCAACTTACTTTCTCTCAAAAACTCTGTTTTATGAACTTTATCAATTACCTTTTCTGCAGATATTACCTTTTCATTCTGTACAATATATATTTTCCCCTCATCCGGTATGCCGTCCAATAAAATATTGCACCCCACCCAACCTGCTCTTCTGGCAGTATCTGCTAAAGGTTTCCTCTTTTCTATTATATCCGGCGTAAAAAAATATTTAGGAACCATAATAAAATTTTCAACTTGAAAACCGTTCTTTCTGTAATGCATAAAGAAAAAATTAGGATTATTTGTTGAATTTATCCTGTCTATCATTGTAGCATAAGCACCGTCATTTACTTTACCTCTAATAGATGTACTTTTACTTTTCAACTCATATTCCTCTTTGCAAAAGGGACAAAAGAAATCTGCTACCGGTCTGTTATTTTCAAAACCTGATATGCTATCACTTCCGCAATATGGACAAAACATATTCTTCTCAACCCATGTTTCCGTTATTACTCTTATTTTCTGTGTATTACTGTTATACTTTTCTATATTTCTAATATCCATTTGTAAATTCAAAACTCTTACCTCGATACTGTTTGATATAAAGCTTGTAAAACATCCGTTCTTACTATATATTTTACCACTTCTTTGATATATATATATATATATATATCAATATTAATCATGACCACCAGCTTAGCTGGTGGTTTGTTTTCCGCCCTATAAGGGCTCGTTCCCGGCACCGGAGTCTAAAGACTCATTGAAAGATTCGCCAGCCGCAGCATCATTTACTTGCCAAGCCCTTGGGGCTTACCTTTTATTGCTTTTAATTACCGGCTCGCCCGTAAACGGGTCAATATATTCTTTCAATGACATCTGATCATATTCCAAATCTTCTTTCAATTGATTTCTAATATACTCTTCTATCTTCTTCGCATTTTTCCCTACAGTATCTACAAAATACCCTCTACACTAAAAATGTCTGTTCCCATACTTATATTTTAAATTCGCATGTCTTTCAAATATCATCAAAGTACTCTTACCTTTCAAATATCCTACAAATTCTGAAACACTCATCTTGGGTGGTATTTCTACTAACATGTGGACATGGTCCGGGCAAATCTCCGCTTCTACTATATGTACTTCTTTCCTTTTACATAGCATGCTCAAGATATTCGCTATATCTCGTTTTAATTCACCAAATATTATTTTTCTTCTATACTTTGGTGCAAATACTATATGGTACTTACAATTCCACGAAGTATGTGATAAACTGTTCTTATCCATTTTGGATACCTCCTATGATATTTATTTGTGCGGTTGGCGAACCCACTCTTATTATACCATAGGAGGTTTTTTCTTGAAGCTAAAGCTAATTGAGGACTCACCGGCATAGCCGGTGGTTTATTTTTATTGTTACTACAAAAAGACACCCTCGTATATACTTCGAGAGTGTCTCCACTATAATATTTACAAAAATTATCTCTTTGAGAACTGAGGTGCTCTTCTAGCCGACTTAAGACCGTATTTCTTACGCTCTTTCATTCTAGGATCTCTTGTGAGGAAACCTGCCTTCTTTAAAGCCGGTCTGTACTCTGAATCCGCATGCAACAACGCTCTTGAAATACCGTGTCTGATAGCTCCCGCCTGTCCTGTAAAACCGCCGCCGCGAACATTTACAAGTACATCGAACTTGCTCAATGTATCTGTGACAACAAGAGGTTGGCGAACAACAACCTTAAGTGTTTCAAGACCTAAGTAGTTATCTATATCTCTTTTATTAATTGTTATTTTTCCCGTACCCGGTGTTAAATATACTCTGGCGATAGACTGCTTTCTTCTGCCTGTACCGTAAAATTTATCATTAGCCATTACTATTACTCTCCTTTTTAGACTGAACTAGCCTTTGATTTCCAATGCTATAGGTTTCTGAGCCTGTTGCTCATGATCAGGTCCTGCATATACATGTAACTTTGTATACATTTTTCTTCCCAAAGGTCCCTTAGGAAGCATTCCCTTAACCGCCAACTCCACTACTCTCTCAGGCTTCTTTGCCAAAAGCTCTCTGAGACTTGTTTCTCTCATACCGCCAACATACTCTGAATGGTTGTAATAAATTTTCTGATCCAACTTTTTACCTGTAACTTTAACCTTGTCAGCGTTTACTACTATTACATAATCGCCACAATCAACATGCGGTGTAAATACCGGTTTGTTCTTACCTCTTAAAACGCTTGCAACTTCTGACGCAAGACGTCCCAATGTCACTCCCTTAGCATCAACTACATACCACTGTCTGTCGATTTTATCAGGATTAGCCATAAATGTATTCATGTTTTTCCTCCGTTAACTTATCGCTTGGTGCTGTTATTTTAATCTATAATAGAAAAATGCTCTCCGGGGCTTTGGCAAGCATCAATCTGCAATTACACAATATGTTATTATACTGGCACTGTATTTTCCTGTCAAGGATTTTACGAGAAAAAGCTTATATTCTTACTTTTTCTCCGCCTTTACTTGCCTCTATTTCAAAACTGTAGTCATCCAGATTCACAAAAAGGCTTGCTTTGTATTCTCCGCACTCCCAAACAAAGCTCATTTTGCTCTTATCGGCATTTACACTTATAAGGGCATCCGAATTGAAGGCTCCAAAGGTATTTCTGAATTTAAGCAGGGCTATCTGCTTTTTAACTATATCTTTATCAAGCGCAAGCTCGACATCTTTAAAGCTTAAATTTGTTCTGTTGATTTCCTTATGCCCACCCGCTCCGGCTCTTTCCACCGCTTCGTGATCATTTTTACCGACAAACAGATCCAAATACCATACCTGCGGCTTACCCGGCATAAATATATGCAGAGCCCTTGCCAAAAGCATCTTTTTGTCATCCTCGCCGAGTGCGGAATAATAGGTAGCATTTACCTGATAGTATATGTTTTTTTGACCGTGAAGGTTTTTCACATATCCGCCCCTTGATACAACTGTATCTATAAGCTTTTCGATTTTTTCGTCCTCCACAATTCCCTTTAAATCAAGAAGAGGGATACCGTCATGGCAACCGAGCATATTCACGACATCTATTTTGTCTCTTATTATCTCATTAGCCCAATCGGCAAGCTTTTCGCCGTTTTTCTCTTCAAGGGTATTTATTATAAGTCCCGGAAGGAAAAAATCATAAGTCATATATCCTTTGTCGGACAAGGTTTTATAGGACTTTTCGGAATAACTTGAATGTATTTCCGGAAGCAGAGTCAAACCGTACTTTTTAGCCAAATCATTTACCTTTTCAAGTAAATCCCATGTTCCCGGCTCATTTAAAAAGTTTCTGAGTCCCGGCTCCTTCGGTGCATAGGCAAAGGCATCAAGCCTTACTATCTTAGCACCGTAGTCCGCCAAGGTTTTTAGTATATTGTCATAATATTCCCAAACCAAAGGAGACTTTATGTTAAGATCCATCTGTCCAAGGTACTGCCTTTTTGATTCTACGTAGTTTACGACATCTTTTTTATATTCACCGAAGTCCTTAAAATCAATGTCTTTAGGTAATACCCCGTTATCAAGTGCCTTATTTACAATATCGGTAATTTTCTCCGCGGTAAGATACTGTAAATTCAGGGCAAGCATCAGGCTTTGCGTATCCACCTTAAAATACTTGACCTCCTGATAAAATGTATTCCAGTAAGGGATGTCTCTTCCGTCGGGCATGCGAACCATAAGTATGGGAAGCCCCGGTTTTCTGAAAAACATATCCTTTATGAGTTCTTCGTCCGGCTGTATGTAGCCCTCCTCCGTCATCTTTCCGTGTCCCTGCCAGAACTTATTCCAGTTTATGAAAAAGTCTGCATATTTTGAAGCTTCTCCGTTTTTCACTATATCTTGGAACTGCTCGGATAAAACGGAGGCATGATTCAAAATAAAGTCGAACTTAAGGTTTATTCCGAGCTCTTTCAAATCGTCAAGATCCGAAGAGCTTACAAAAACCTTGTTCATATTGTAATCAATTACCGAAAAGCCTCTGTCAAGATCCGTATTGAAAAAGCTCGGCAATATATAAAAGCTTCCGAATATATCCCTAGCCTCTTCTTTTTTCAAAAAAGACACGGTCTGCTCCAACCTGTTTCCTATACTGTCGGGATAAGCGTTCAGCATAGGCTTAATATCTTTATTCTTTGCCATTTTACTTCCTTTCCGCCAAAAGCGTTACTTCATAAGCTTGGTATATTTTTCATAGCTTAATATTTCTCCCGCCTTAGAAAGAATTATCTTAGCCTTATGCGCATCCCTTATGAGTAAATTCTGCTCAAGCTCAAGCACCAAACTTGTAAAAGGACTGTCCGTGCCTCCGTCTCTGTTTCTCAATCTTCTATGCTCCAAAGTTTCTTCCGGTGTTGAATTTAACAAAATAGGAATATCTACACCGGCATAATTTTTGCTGTTTCCGTGTGTCCATTCTATGATAAGTATATTTATGTCGGAAAAATCAACCTCGTCATACCAAAGAGCCGCATCATCCCTTCCCATTCTTTTAAGATAGATTTTATCTTTTCCATTTTTAAAAGAAGCAACTATATCTTCAATTTGCTTGAAATCTATCTCTTTTTCCGTTCCGAGATAAGATGCAAGCCCCGAAGCCCCGTTTCTTAAGTATGATTCATACCACGGATAGCTTTGGACATTGGCTTTATCGGCATCCTTTCCTTCCTCCTGTAGCTTATGTATGATTTCAAATCTTTCCTTACTGTATTCGCCGTCTTTTAACATACCTCTTATAGCGGATTCTCTGAATATATGCAAACGCTCAGCATCATTATACATAGGTATTCTGTGCGGATAATTGTCTCCCGACAATGTATAGCTTCCTATCCCCATACTTCTGAAAAAATACGATAATAGTGATGCAGTTTCGGATTTTCCCACTCCCGAACCGCCGCAAACGGATATAACAATCTTATCTCTGCCTAAAGCTTTTACCTCTTCCAAGAGCTTTTTGAAAATGATTTTAGCCTTTTCGATATGTGTCTTGTCTATGCTGACCTTGTCTCCCGGCATATCCCCGTGAATCACCTTTGCAAGATCCACCTCAATATCCGAATTAAAATCTTTCTTTAATTTGTCAAAAAATCCACTCATATTAATCTCCTAATAATATAGAAATATGTTATTGATACCACATATATTTAACAAGATTATTTTTCCTCTGTCAAGTGCTTTCCCTGCTCAATATTTCTTATTTTAAACTCTCTGTTTATAGTGTTCAAAACCCTTTTTTTATCCGCACTCCACAAAGGCTCCATGAGATATTTTTTATCTCCGTCCCCCGTCATTCTGTGTATCACAACATTTCTCGGAAGAACCTCAATGCAGTCCGCAAGTACATCAATATACTCTTCAAGGCTCATAATGTGAAACCTATCCTTCTCATAAATATTCGCAAGCTTCGTATTTTTAAGAACATGGAGCAGATGGAGCTTTATGCCCCGGACTCCGGAATGTCCTATATAGCGTGTCGTTTCCAACATCATATCCCTTGTTTCATAGGGAAGACCTATAATCTGATGCACTATAACTTCTATTCCCAAGGCAAGTAGCCTCTTTACACAAATATCATAATCCTTCAGGCTGTAGCAACGATTGATATACTCCGCACTTTTCTCATGTATAGTTTGAAGGCCCAACTCAATCCATACGGTTTTAAGTTTTGCAAGTCTTTCCAAAATATTATACATATTCTCACTTATACTGTCCGGTCTTGTTGCTATTGAAAGTATTAAAACATCTTCGTATGAAATCGCTTTCATAAATAAGGCTTCCAACTTTTTTTCATCTCCGTAAGTGTTTGTGAAGGACTGAAAGTAGGCTATGTACTTGGTATTTTCATCCGTTTTTGCCGATATCTTTTCTTTAGCCTTTTTTATCTGTAAATCCAAGTCTCCTACCTGTGCAAAGCTGCCCGCTCCGTCACAAAATATGCAACCTCCGACTCCCACCTTACCGTCTCTGTTGGGACAGGTAGCCCCCGTACTAAGACTCAGCTTATAAAGCTTGACCCCGTACTTATTCTTTAAATAGGCGCTCAGAGTGTTTATATACATTAAGTATCTCCCTTGCAACAAGCATATCCTTCTCCATTTGAATCTTCAGCTCACAAAGATTCGGAAACTTTGTTTCTTCTCTTATAAACTCAATGAAACAAACCTCTATCTGCTCTTTATATATGTCTCTATCAAAATCGAATATATGAGTTTCTATCCTTTCCGCATGATTTTTAAGGTCATCCTTAACCGTAGGATTGTTTCCGACATTGGTTATACTGTCAAATATCTCATCGGTGGAAAGAATTTTAACCCTTGTCGCATAAACTCCGTGCTTCGGCAATATCTTATGCTCGGGCGGAAAAATATTTAAGGTCGGAATGCCGAAAAGCTTGTTTCCTATCCTATTTCCCGCTCTAACCTCGCCGCTGACACTGTAAAGAGATCCCAGAAGCTCATTCGCCTTTTTTATATGTCCTTCAAGTATCAGAGCCCTTATAAGCGTGGAGCTTATATCAAGCTCGGCTGCCGCCTTTTCCTTATTGATAATATGCACCTCAAAATCCAGCTCCTTTGACAGGGCATCCAACAGCTCCTTATTTCCGCTTTTTTTATATCCGAATGCCACATCGGGTCCTGCAACTATCGCCTTCATATTCATCTTTTTTATCAGTATTTCTCTTACAAAGCTTTCTCCGTTCATTTCAGCCAGTTCTTTTGTAAAAGGATACTCTATGAAGTAATCTATGTTTTCCGCTTTTATCCTGTTTATGCGCTCTTCATTTGTTGTAAGTCTTGACTGTTCAAGCCCCTCAATTAAATTGGAAGGTGAAATATCAAAGCTGAAAATTGCCGTTTTCAGTCCTTTATCTTTTGCCACAGCCTTCATTTTTTCAAAAATTTTTTTATGTCCCTTATGCTCACCGTCAAATTTTCCTATAGTAATAACGGTGGGCTCATCTATTTTAAAATCACTAAGTTTTGTAAACTCAATCACTGTATTTCTCCAATAAAAAGCTTATATGGTTTAAGCATAAGCTCTTTTTCCGTATATTCATAAATTCCGAGGAATTTTTCATCGTCCGTATACAGACGAAATTTCTTTGTTTCACCCAAAATCTCAAAAGAAAAGTTTTCAATCTGTTTTGTTTCAAGTTTATTTCCGTTTATCGCCTGCTTGTAAAATTGTTTTTTTACCTTTAAATATGGAAATCCGTCAAAATACTTATCCACAGGTAAAACATAGCTTTCAAGCTTCTCGTTATTGTTTTTGAGGGCTTCAAGTTCCTCTAAACTTATGGCATCTTTAAGTAAAAACCTGTCCGACCTCGTCCTGCAAAGCTTAGTCATGCAGGCACCGCAAGAAAGCTTTTTCCCTATATCATGGCAGAGAGTTCTTATATAAGTTCCCTTTGAGCAAAAAACCCTGATTTTTACGAAGGGCAGATTAATACCTAAAATTTCAAGCTCTTTAATCTCTACCTTTACGGCTTTCCTTTCAACCTCTATTCCCTGTCTTGCCAAATCGACAAGCTTCTTTCCTTCTATTTTTTTTGCGGAATACATGGGAGGCACCTGCATATATTCTCCTATGAAGGATTGTATACACTTTATTACCTCTTCCTCGTCAAGTTCAAGATTTTTCGTTTCCCTTATTACCTTTCCGCTTATATCCTGAGTATCCGTTTCCTTCCCCAGAACAAAATCCGCCACATATTCCTTTGATTTATCCGTTAAAATATCGCAAAGCTTGGTTGCGGTTCCGAGGCAAACGGGCAAAACTCCGGTGGCATCGGGATCCAAGGTTCCCGTATGCCCTATCTTTTTTTGCTTTAATATGCCTCGCATTTTTGCCACCACGTCATGGGAAGTATATCCTTCCTGCTTATAGATATTTATTATACCGTTTATCATAGTTGTTCTTCTACCTTTGCAATCAGTATAGCCTGTATCTCTTCCAGGCTTCCCTTAAGACCGCAGCCCGCAGCCCTGATGTGTCCGCCGCCACCCAAATCTACACAGATACGGCTTACATCCACATGATTTTTAGATCTCAAGCTTGCCTTATACTCATTTTCGGATGTTTGATACAGATATATGGCTACCTCCACTCCGCTTGTATTTCTAAGTTCGTCTATAATACCATCTAAATCCTTCGGCGATACCTCATATTTTTCCATGGTTTCTTTTTTTGTATATGAAAGTATAAGCTTATTTTCAAGTAAGAGCTTCGCATCATCAAGAGCCTTTGCCAAAACCTTGGCGGTCTTAAAATCTCTTGCAAAAAAGCTTTCATCTATTATTTTTGAAAACTCCACTCCCTTTTCCATAAGCTTACCCGCCAAGTCCATGGTTTCAAGGCTAGTACACGGATATTTAAACACTCCTGTATCATGGACAAGTCCCGTATACAGGCAACTTGCACATTCCTTTCCCACCTTTGATAAGTCAAGAAATCTTGCCAAAACCTCACAGGTAGAGCTTGCATGCGCATCCAAAACCAAATCTTTTGTATACTTTTTATGGCTGATATGATGGTCTATGGTAAGGCTTTCCTCAGCTCTTTTCACAAGTCCTATGTTTCCCCCAAGTCTCTTGTCATCCGCCGCATCAAGACATACGCAAAGGTCATATTCGGGGCTTTTTTTTGAACTTTCATCTTCCGAAAGCTCTACAAGACTGTCATCAATGTCATTATACCCCTTCATATAAGAAAATTTTGAAGCCGGTATTTCAAGATAAGCCTTTACGAGCTTATCCTTATAGTTATCCTTTATATAATTGTATAAAGCAAGAACCGATCCGCTACAGTCTCCGTCCGGTCTTATATGCCCTGTAATAGCTATGCTTTTCGCCTTATTTATTTTTTCAGTAAGTAAATTTTCCATTACCTATTCCTCTTCTTTATCCTTTGATGTGGACATAAGCTCATCTATAAGCTTGTCCATTTTCATACCGTAAGCAAGGGATGTATCGGCTATAAACCTAAGCTCGGGAGTATTTCTTAAATTAAGTCTTCTTGCAAGCTCTCTTCTTATAAAACCGTGAGCCGCCTTCAAGCCTTCAAGCGTTCTTTCATTGGACGCCTCATCACCCAAGGCGGATATGTATACACTTGCATACTTAAGATCCGGTGTAACCTCAACTTCGGTAACACTCGTCATTATACCTACTCTCGGGTCCTTTACCTCTCTTATTATTTCGGAAATTTCTCTTTGAACCTCCGAATTGACTCTTGTATTTTTAACACTTTTTTTTCTCATAAAGCGTTCTCCTTTTTAAATATTATCAGATACCTTAATTATGCAAGAAAAACAGCTCGGTTACAAGCTGTTTTTCAATGTTTTATATTATTTTCTCGGTACTTCCACCATATCGTAAGCTTCTACCTGATCAAATTCTTGTATATCGTTAAATTTTTCAAAAACAAGACCGCACTCATAGCCTTCTTTAACTTCCTTTACATCATCCTTAAATCTCTTTAACGAAGCTAAATTACCGTCAAATATGAGTTCTCCCTCTCTTGTGATTCTGACCTTGCAACTTCTTACAAATTTTCCGTCAAGTACGTAGGATCCCGCAATACTTCCTATACCGGAAGCCTTGAATATCTGTCTGATTTCCGCATGTCCTATAACCTTTTCTTCATATATAGGCTCAAGCATACCGTTCATGGCTGCCTGAACATCTTCTATAGCCTGATATATTATCTTATAAAGTCTTAAATCTACCTTTTCTCTTTCCGCCGTTACCTTTGCGGTTGAATCAGGTCTTACGTTAAATCCTATAATTATGGCATTACTTGCGGCAGCCAGAGAAACGTCGGACTCATTTATAGCACCTACACCGCCGTGTATCACCTTTACCGCAACTTCTTCGTTACTGAGCTTGGTGAGCGATTGTTTTACAGCTTCAACGGATCCCTGTACATCCGCCTTTATGATGATAGGAAGCTCTTTTATATTACCTGCTTTAATCTGTGTAAACAAGTCGTCAAGACTAAGTTTTGCCTTTGTATCTTCGATAAGCTTATTCTTGTTCTCGCTGATAAAGGTCTCCGCAAAGTCTCTTGCTTCTTTATCGCTGGCGGTTGCCACAAGAACCTCGCCGGCATTAGGCACATTGTTAAGTCCCAAAATTTCTACCGGTGTGGACGGTGTCGCTTCCTTAACTCTTTGTCCCTTATCGTTTATCATGGCTCTTACCTTTCCGTGGCAAGCTCCCGCCGCAACAAAATCTCCTACCTTCAAGGTACCTTTTTGTACCAGAATAGTAGCCACGGGACCTCTTCCCTTATCAAGCTCAGCCTCTATTACAAGACCTCTCGCCTTACGCTTTTTATTTGCTTTAAGCTCCTTTACCTCTGCCGCAAGTATAATCATTTCAAGAAGGTTCTCTATACCCTCTCTCGACTTTGCGGATACAGGACAGAATATGGTACTTCCACCCCAATCCTCCGGTATAAGCTCATGCTCCGAAAGTTCCTGCTTAACTCTGTCTATGTTTGCACTAGGTTTATCTATCTTATTTACGGCAACTATAATCTCAACACCTGCCGCCTTCGCGTGGTTGATTGCTTCCACCGTCTGAGGCATAACTCCGTCGTCCGCCGCAACTACGAGAATAGCTATATCGGTACTCATTGCACCTCTCATTCTCATAGCGGTAAACGCCTCGTGTCCCGGAGTATCAAGGAAGGTTATAGGCTCGCCGTTTATCTTTACCATGTAGGCACCTATGTGCTGTGTAATACCGCCCGCCTCATGAACCGTTACATTTGCCGAACGAATGGCATCAAGCAGGGAAGTTTTACCGTGGTCTACGTGTCCCATAACACAGACAACCGGCGGTCTCTTAACCATAAGCTCTTCGCTCTCTTCATCCTCCTTCAAAAGCTCGGCTATAACATCCACCTTTTCTTCCAAGGTACAGATTATATCATATTCCAAAGCGATCTCTTCAAGCTGTTCAAAGCTTAATTCCGTATTGAGGGTAACAATCTGACCTTTCAGGAACAACTTCTTCACTATTGCGGAAGGCTGCAGCTTTATTTTTGCCGCAAAATCCTTTATAGTCATGCTCTCAGGGATGATAATTTCCTTTATATCATCGGCAACGGCTTCCTCCGTCTTCTTTGTCGGCATGATAAACGGATGCTTGCTTACTTTTCCGCCCTTTGTTGGCCCGTCTTCCGTTCTGTGCCTTTTGTCATTCTTCTGGTCCTTGAAATTATTCTTGTTAGGTCTGGTAGTGCTTGTTTTTTTCACTAAAGCGCCGTCAATATTTCCCGATGACTTATTGTCTTTCTTAGGAGCCTGTCTTTGATTTCTTGCAGGTGCCTCGTCCTTATCTTTTCCGCCGAAGGCATCCTTATTGAAGCCCTGAGATCTGTCCTTATTAAAGCCGCTTCCCCTGTCTTTATTGAAGCCTCCTCTGTTACCGTCAAAGCTTCTGCCCTCCGAGTTTTTATTGTCTCTGTTAAAGCTTCTTCCTTCGGAATTTCTGTTATCCCCTCTGTTGTCCCTGTTAAACGGTCTGTTTTCTCTATTTTCTCTGTTTTCACCGCTTTTTCCGGAGAAGTTGTTTCTGTTTCCTTTGAAATTTCTGTTATCGGAGTTTCTGTTATCCGAGTTTCTGTTATCGGAGCTTCTGAAGTTCCTGTCGCCCTGTCTTTGCTCTCCCTGTCTTCTGTCACCTCTGTCGTTTCTTTCGCCTCTGTCGCTTCTGTCGCTTCTTTCGCCTCTATCGTTTCTATCGTTTCTGTCACTTCTGAAGTTTTTGTTATCTCTGTTTGGCTTTCTTTCTTCTCTGTTGTTAGAATTTGTATTACTTTGTAAATTATTGCTTTTACTTTGTTTATCGTTTGTCATTTCACTTACCTTTTCAGACTTAGTATTATCTTTTTTATCTTCATTTGTTCTAACAACATTTGCAGGAGCCTCTGAAACAGGTTTTTCCGGCTTTTCTTCCTTCATTTCCTTTACTTGCTTTGTCGAAGCTTCATCGACCTTTGCCGGCTCCTCTTTTTTACTTACATTAACATACTTGCTGCTCTTTTTATCTTCGTTTACAGGCTTTGCGGAGCTTGTTTTTTGCTGAGCGTTCTGCGGTCTGAATACCGCTGTCAGTTTTTTCTTCGGCGCATCCTCTTTTTTACCTTCATCCTGCTTGGAAGGCTGTTTATCACCGAAAGCTTCTCTTACTTTAGCCGCCATCTCCACACTTATATTGTTTGCATGACTGCTTACTTCTTCTCCGTGCTTGTTCACGAATTCTATTATTTCTTTATTTGTTCTTCCAATCTCTTTTGCGAGCTCATTTATTCTCAAATTATTCCTCCTAATTGCTTTCCCTTATCAACTTTTCAATCGTATCGGAAAAATTGGCGTCTTCCAAGGCTACAGAAGCTCTGCTTGCCTTTCCTATGGAACGCCCTAAGCTTTCCTTATCTGCATATATATAAATTTTCACGTTATAATACTTACATTTATCCGTAAATAACTTTTTTGTGTTGTCCGATGCATCCCTTGCAACTATAACAAGCTTGGCTTTTTTGCTCTTTACAAGTTTTTCAACCGAGAATTCTCCGCTTTTAACCTTGCCCGCCTTAGCCGCTAAAGACAACATGCCGAGTGCTCTATTATTCATCGTCCGCTCCCATATCCTCAAGTAATTTCTTATATACTTGTGAATCTACAGCCTGTTTGAATGAACGTTCAAGTCCTTTTGTTTTTATAGCTTTTTTGAGACATTCCGAATCGTTGCATAAATATGCTCCTCTTCCGTTCTTCTTTCCCGTTTTATCCAGAGCTATTTCCGTTTCCGTCTTTACGACTCGTATCATTTCTTTTTTGTTTTTCATAGCCTTACAGCCTATGCATTGTCTAAGGGGTAATTTCTTCTCCATCGTTTACCTCCTCCGGCTCTTCATACGCCGCTTCCTCATAGGCTACCTCTTCCAAATCAACACTTCCTTCAGGCTGATAGTCTATTCCGAGTTCTTCAAACAGCCCCAATTCTCTTGCCTGTGTTTCGCTCTTTATGTCTATTTTATAGCCTGTGAGCCTGGCTGCCAATCTGGCATTCTGACCCTCTTTACCTATCGCAAGCGATAACTGGTAATCCGGAACTATAACCTGTGCCTCCTTAGCCTCGTCATCGGCAACAACGCAGATAACCTTTGCGGGACTTAAAGCGTTTTCAATTAAGTATGCAGGGTTTTCATCCCAATTTATAATGTCGACTTTTTCTCCTCTGAGTTCCTCAACCACCGCATTAACTCTGGCTCCGTTTACACCTACACAGGCACCTACCGCATCTACATTCGGGTCATTGCTGAATACCGCAAGCTTCGTTCTTGAACCGGCTTCACGGCTTATCGCTTTGATTTCCACCGTACCGTCTTTAATTTCCGTAACTTCCGCTTCGAAAAGTCTTTTTACAAGATCCGGGTGGGTTCTTGATACCACTATTTTAGGTCCTTTTGTAGTGTCCTTTACTTCAACAACGTAGAGCTTTATGCGCTCTGTAGGTTTGAATTCTTCTGTAGGAACCTGCTCGCTTTCCGCCAATACCGCATCGCAGCGTCCCAGATCTATAGCCAGATTTCTTCCCAGTCTACGCTGAACCACGCCTGTGACAATATCCTTTTCCAAAGCATAAAACTTTTGGAAAAGTACTTTTCTTTCTTCTTCTCTGATTTTTTGCAGAATAACGTTCTTTGCCACTCCTGTAGCTATTCTTCCGAATTCCTTTGACTTGACCGGAATAAGAACCTTATCGCCTATACCGTAATCGGGATCTATCAGTTTTGCATCACTGAGGCTTATGTACATGGCTTTTTCTTCAGGGGTAGGCTTATCCAACGTTTCAACTACTTCTTTCTCCTGTAAAACCTCATAATCGCAGGTCTCGCGATTCACGCTTACTTTTATATT
The DNA here is from genome assembly GCA_963522175.1 of uncultured Lachnospiraceae bacterium. GTDB lineage: Bacteria > Bacillota > Clostridia > Lachnospirales > Lachnospiraceae > CAKAHY01. The sequence goes on along the minus strand of CAUQXC010000004.1, from coordinate 122,322 downwards.
GTCTGCCGTTCCGAAATTGTTCTTGCAGGCAGATATAAAAGAATTTTCTATCGCTTCCAGTATAGCCTCCTTGCTGATATTTTTCTCTTTCTCCAATATATCTAAAGCTTCAATTAACTCCTTATTCATTTTCCTTTGTCCTCCTGATATTATCCTAAAAATCCAAGGTGAGCCTTATGTTTGCAAGCTCACTTCTGTTGAAGGTTCTTTCATTTCCCTCAATCTCCACCGTTACTGTATTTTCGTCAAAGTTTTTTAATATTCCTACAAACTCTTTTTGCTTATCTATGGCTTTGAAGGTCTTTAATTCAATTTCCTTACCCAGCTCTCTTTTAAAATCCTTATCTTTTTTTAATGTTCTTCCGAGTCCCGGGGAACTGACTTCAAGTATATACTCTTCCAATATAAAATCCTCTTTATCAAGCCAGTCGCTTATATTCCTTGATATCTCAACACAATCGTCTATGGAAATACCGCCTTCCTTATCCATATCACAGTAAACTCTCAGATAATATGTAGAAGCCTCTTTTACAAATTCAACATCCACAAGTTCAAAAGCTATGCTTTTTTGTAAGTTTTCAAGAAACTCTTCGGTTCTTTTTACATATGTATCACTCTTGCTCATAACAAACACCCTCTTTCTGCCGTCCGAACATATAAAAAGTGGACCTGTAACTTGGTCCACCTGAATCATCTTATGTATCTTCATCATTTTAACACTTTTTTTATAGGAAAGCAAGAGTAATATTAAATTAATCGGTATTTTCCTCACTTAATAAGAAGAGCTTATTATGCCAAAACTCAAGTTTATATCAGGTTTTATCGGATTCGCCTTTTTGGCTTCTTTTATTAAAAACTCAAATGTAGGCTCATAAAAACCGCCTTGCAAAGTCTCACCTGCCAAGATCTCAATGTCGTACCAACCATTTGGAAGTTCGACCACAGGTCTTTTATTGTGTTTATAATAATCCAACCATTTTTCTATATTATCGCGAGTAAATTCTTCTAAAACACGCCATGTAAATAGCATAAGCATGTTATTTTCCACTTTAAGAGAATAAGTTCCTCTTCTAAATTGCAATCTGTTTGTTTCCTTGCAAAGTTCAGGGCTATCATCTGAAAGATGAAACAGGACTGTATAGGGGTAGTTTGCAATCCTGCTCATAGGAATTACAATACCTTCATTAAAAACACGATCTCCGCTTTCATTTTGAGTAAACTCTTTTGCCAAATTGTTCGAAAGATTGTTGTCTTTTTTCCAGCTCTCCAACAATAAAATATCCCCTAAAATAAAATAATCAATAAGATCATTTAATACTTCTGTAAATTTATATGTCATATGTAACTCCTTCCTTTCTTAATAAATTTTTCAATGTCCTGCTTATTATATCATCTTCTATGCACCTTATTTATTTGTATTGTACCATTTTTCTCATACTTAGTCATCGACTTGAGCAATTTTCTTCAAGTATTTATTTGTAATCTTTTTACACTATTATATATCAATTTATCACCGCAATACAGGCTCTTTGGCTGTATACGCTCATATTTTTCTTTATTTGAGCCTATCCTGATAAGCTTTTAAAAAAACAGAGATAAGAATCTCTTCCTATCTCTGTCTGAAATCATATTAAACCAACTCAAGCAATACTTCCATTGCCGCGTCACCCTTACGAAGTCCGATTTTAACTATTCTTGTATATCCACCCTTACGTGTAGCATACTTAGGTGCAACTTCGTCAAGCAACTTTGATGTTAAGTCAACAAGCTTTGTGTTCTTCTTTCTTCCCGCTACTTTTGTAGGAACCTCTGTTATGTTGTAAAGAACAGCTGCTATTTGTCTTCTTGCGTGCTGTCTGCTTGGCTTATCTTTCTTAATCTCTTTATCAACTTCGTCATAAACGGTAACCTTCTTACCGTCAACAACCTCTTTAACTCTCTTGCCGTTTGCATCCTTACGTGCAACCTTAGCTTTTACAGTAACTGTTTCAAAATTGTCTTTTTCCTTTGCAGCTAAAGCTATAAGCGGTTCAACAATTTTTCTTACTTCCTTAGCTCTAGCCTCGGTAGTTACTATTTTACCGTTAGCTATCAGAGCTGATGCCTGATTTCTAAGCAGAGCCTTTCTCTGGCTTGATGTCCTTGAAAGCTTTCTGTACTTTGCCATCTTTAATTATCCTCCATTGGAAAACATATACATGCTCTTCGGACTTAATGTATATGCTGTTTTTATTTACTAAATCTCTTCACCCGGTCTTAACTGTAAGCCCAGATCTTTTAACTTTGCAAGCACTTCCTCCAATGACTTACGTCCCAGATTGCGAACCTTCATCATATCCTCAGGAGTGCGATTGCACAATTCTTCAACGGTATTGATTCCCGCTCTCTTCAAGCAGTTGTATGAACGAACTGACAATTCAAGCTCGTCAATATTCATTTCAAGAACTTTTTCTTTACCGTCTTCTTCTTTTTCTATCATTACTTCAGCAGTCTTTGCATTTTCGGATAAATCTATAAATACACTTAAATGCTCACTCAAAACCTTTGCCGCCAAGCTTACCGCTTCATCCGGCGCCAAGGTTCCGTTTGTATGTACATCAAGTGTCAACTTATCATAATCAGTGATTTGACCGACACGTGTATTCTCAACCAATAAATTGACACGTTCAACAGGTGTATATATAGAGTCTATAGCTATAACACCTATAGGGAGCTCTTCATTCTTGTTTTTATCCGCACTGACATAACCGCGACCGCTGTCTATGGTCAGTTCCATATAGAACTTACCGCCCGACAAAGTTGCTATAACCTGATCTTTATTGATAATGTCAATATCCGGATCACACTGTATATCCGCAGCTGTAATAACTCCTTCACCTTCAAAATCAATGTAAGCTGTTTTTACTTCCGTCAAAGAACCTGTGTTTTTGATAGCAAGGCTCTTAACATTCATAATAATCTCGGTTACATCCTCTTTTACACCGTCAATGGATGAAAACTCATGTAACACACCATCAATTTTTACTTGGCTTACTGCTGAACCCGGAAGTGATGACAGCATAATTCTTCTAAGAGAATTACCTAAAGTTGTTCCATAACCCCTCTCCAGCGGTTCGCATACAAACCTACCGAATTTTTTGTCTTCGGAAATTTCTACAATCTCAATATTTGGCTTTTCAAAATCGAACACGATAATTCCCTCCTTTATTATACTCTATAAATAGGGTATATGAATACATACACCCTATCACGATCTGCCTCGTCGAATTACTTAGAATACAACTCAACAATAAGAAGTTCATCAACCGGAACATCAATCTCTTCTCTTGTAGGGATTGACTTTACGCTGCCTTTTAAGCCTTCCGTATCGGCATCCAACCAAGCCGGAACTATACGTCCGTTAGTTGTTTCCAATACTTCTTTATATCTGGCACTTGATCTTGACTTTTCTCTAATCTCTATAACATCACCTGCTTTGATCAAGTAAGAAGGGATGTTTACACATTTGCCGTTAACCAAAACGTGCTTGTGATCTACGATCTGACGAGCCTCTTTTCTGGTTCTTGCAAATCCCATACGAAATACTACATTGTCCAATCTTCTTTCAAGAAGGATCATAAGGTTTTCACCTACCTGACCTCTTAACTTTGAAGCTTTTGCATAGTAATTTCTAAAAGGTTTTTCCAATACACCGTAGATGAACTTAGCTTTCTGCTTTTCACGGAGCTGTGTTCCGTACTCGCTCATCTTACGTGTAGCTTTTTTATTATCTCTGTTTGACTTCTTATCGATACCTAAAAACAATGGATCAAGTCCAAGTGATCTGCATCTTTTAAGAACAGGAACTCTATTAACTGCCACTTTATCTACCTCCTATTAGACTCTTCTACGTTTTGGCGGACGACAACCGTTATGTGGAACCGGGGTTACATCCTTAATACTTGTTACTTCAATACCGCATGCTGCAAGAGCACGGATAGCAGCTTCACGACCCGAGCCGGGTCCTTTTACCATAACGTCAACGTACTTCAACCCATGTATCAGAGCCGCTTTAGCAGCAGTCTCAGCAGCCATACTGGCTGCATAAGGAGTAGATTTCTTTGAACCTCTAAATCCAAGACCACCGGCACTTGCCCATGAAAGAGCATTTCCTTGAGTATCAGTCAATGTAACAATAGTATTGTTAAATGAAGACTGGATATGTGCCTGTCCACGTTCAACGTTTTTCTTTACACGCTTTTTTGTCACCTTTTTGGTGGACGCCTGTTTTGCCATTAAACTAACCTACTTTCTAAATTTTACTTACGTTCCTGTTATTAAAACATACAGTCAACGTATATCCTATACTTGTAACTTAAATCCGTGTACTAACCTCAAACTTCGCTTCGCTCGTTTTCGCTAAGTACCTACATTTTACTTGCACTCTACTAGCGTTCGAATTTCGCTTTCGCTCATTCTCTCTGAGTTTCGGCAAGGACTTTCGTACTAACCTCAAACTTCGCTTCGCTCGTTTTCGCTAAGTACCTACATTTTACTTGCACTCTACTAGCGTTCGAATTTCGCTTTCGCTCATTCTCTCTGAGTTTCGGCAAGGACTTTCGTACTAACCTCAAACTTCGCTTCGCTCGTTTTCGCTAAGTACTCAATGTCTATTTTTTCTTGTTTGCTACAGTTTTTCTCGGTCCTTTACGAGTTCTTGCATTTGTCTTAGTCTTCTGACCGCGAACCGGCAAACTCTTTCTGTGACGGATACCGCGATAACAACCGATTTCCTGAAGTCTCTTGATGTTCATAGCAACTTCTCTTCTTAAGTCACCCTCTACAACCTGAGTTTCAGCGATAACAGCCGCTATTTGCTTAACCTCATCATCTGTCAAATCCTTAACTCTTGTGTCCGGATTAACATTAGCCTGTGCAAGAATACGATTTGAACTTGTTCTACCTATACCGTAGATATATGTAAGACCAATTTCCACACGTTTCTCTCTTGGTAAATCAACACCTGCAATACGAGCCATCTTAGATGTATTCCTCCTTATTGAAATTCTTTACAAAGCTTATTAGCCTTGTCTTTGTTTGTGTTTCGGATTATCACAGATAACTCTGATAGATCCTTTTCTCTTAATAATTTTGCACTTTTCGCAAATTGGTTTAACTGAAGATCTTACCTTCATTGTAAATTCTCCTTTCTTGGTTACCAACAAAGTAGCTGTACCATTATAGCAAAAAAATATATGTAATGCAAGCATAATAGAATAAATTCTATTTATCTCTCCATATAATTCTTCCCTTTGTTAAGTCATAAGGTGACAGTTCTATAGTAACCTTATCCCCCGGAAGAATTCGTATGTAATTCATACGAAGCTTGCCGCTGATATGCGCTAAAACTTGGTGTCCGTTTTCAAGCTCTACTTGGAACATAGCATTAGGAAGCTTCTCTACTACCGTTCCTTCTATCTCAATCACATCTGATTTAGACATTATTACCTCCAAAAGTCTTCAGGAAATACTTGATTTCCTCGTTAGTAATTCCGGAAAGAACCTTTTCTTTTACGGAATTATCGTTGATATGTAAAATCTGAATATGTTTTATATTCTTCTTCTTAGGTTTATCTGTTTTTTTCAGCCTTCCGTCCGCAAGATACACAAAATCTTTTGAAACTTCCATGATAATATATTTACTTCCTTTATCATGTCCGGCTTTTGAAACAGCAATATCCCCGACTTCATAACTTAGCATATATACCTCATTAACGCAAGGACAAAATTTTAGCTTCTCCTTCGGTTATCAGTATGGTATTTTCATAATGTGCCGATAGCGAGCCGTCCGCCGTAACTACCGTCCAATTATCATCCAGCCATTCCACTTCCTCTGTTCCTATATTTATCATAGGTTCTATCGCAAGTGTCATTCCGGGAACAAGCTTGATACCCTTTACTCTCATTTTGAAGTTCGGTACCTCAGGCTCCTCGTGAAGATGGGTTCCTATTCCGTGCCCTACTAAATCTCTCACTACTCCGTAGCCTCTGCTCGTTGCATATTCCCCTATCGCAGAACATATATCGTTCAAATGATTTCCGGCCTTTGCAAACTTTATACCTTCAAAAAATGCCTCTTTTGTAACCGCAATGAGTTTTTTGGCTTCATCGCTCACCGTACCTACCGCATGAGTTCTTGCAGCATCCGAATGATAACCCTTCCAGATTACACCGGCATCCAAGCTTACAATATCTCCCTCTTCCAAATATCTTCTCTTGGAAGGTATACCGTGAACCACTTCATCATTGACGGAAACACATATAGAAGCGGGATATCCGTTATAATTAAGAAATGACGGAACGCATCCGTAGGATCTTATCACTTCGTCCCCGACCTTATTTATCTCCCATGTACTTATACCCGGTCTAATAATTTTCTCAAGCTCTTCATGTGTTTTTGCCAGTATAATACCGGCTTCCTGCATTAACTCTATTTCTCTTTCAGACTTTATAGTAACCGACATTTTACTCCCCCAAAATATCCACAACAGCACCAAATACCTTGTCTATAGCCAAAGTACCGTCAACTCTTCTAAGTATACCTTTGTTTGAATAATAATCTATAAGCGGCTGTGTCTGGTCGTGATATATTTTCAGTCTGTTTTTAACCGTCTCCGGCTTGTCATCCTCTCTTATCACTATCTCATTTCCGCACTTGTCGCAAACGCCCTCAACCTTTGTAGGTATAAACTCAAGATGATATGTAGCACCGCAGTTTAAGCAGGCTCTTCTTCCTGCCATCCTTGATATGATATTATCATCCGGAACATCTACATCTATGGCATAATCAATCTTGCCGCCCTGAGCCGAAAGAGCCTCGTCAAGGCTTCTTGCCTGAGCTAAGGTTCTCGGAAAACCGTCAAGTACATAGCCGTTTCTGCAATCATCTTCCTTAATACGCTCCATAAGCATTCCTATGGTGATCTCATCAGGAACAAGCTGTCCTTTATCCATATAAGCTTTTGCCTTATTTCCAAGCTCGGTTTCGGCTTTAATATTTGCTCTGAATATATCTCCGGTTGATATGTGCGGTAAGGAATACTTAGTGGCTATTTGTTTTGCCTGTGTACCCTTTCCCGCTCCCGGAGCTCCCAACATAATTACTTTCATATAAACCCCCTAATTTTATAAAGTTTATAAAAGTGTAGTACAAGTGCACTCATAAAAGAGCCCACTTGTACCAAGATTACCTATTTAATTTACCAAAAATCCTCTGTAGTTTCTTACCAACATCTGAGCTTCTATAGCTTTTAATGTCTCCAAGATAACACCGGCGATGATTATGAGAGATGTTCCCGAAAATGAAAGTCTGGAAACCGTAAATATTCCCGACAAAACTATCGGTACCATAGCCACAACCAAAAGTCCGCAGGCTCCGATAAAAATCACATAATTCAAAATCTTTGCCAAGTAATCACTGGTCGGCTTACCCGGTCTTATTCCCGGTATAAAGCCACCCTGTTTTTTCATATTATCCGCAATTTCCAGCGGGTTAAATGTAATTGATGTGTAGAAATATGCAAAAATAATTACCAATGCTATATAAATCACCACACCGATAGTGTACTTAGGTCTTTCCGGCACAAACCAGTTTGACGAAGTAAGTACCGCCAACATTTTTCCCCAGATACTGCTTTGGTTTATATTGAAAAATTGGCTTATAACAACAGGGAATGTCATTATGGATGAAGCGAAGATAACAGGCATTACGCTTGCAGTATTAACCTTCAGCGGAATGTTTGAGGTCTGTCCTCCTACCATCCTTCTTCCCTGTGTTTTTGCCGAATACTGAACCGGAATTCTTCTTTCGGCATCATTTAAAACTATAACAAAGACTACCATAGCAAGTATTGCCGCTATTATTATAAGACCGACAACAACCTGCACGGCTATTGTTTTGTTCTCTATAAATCTCGTATATAAAGTAGCCAAATCTTGTGGTAATGATGACAGTATGTTGAATAAGAGCACCATCGAGATACCGTTACCGACACCCTTTTCTGTAATTCTCTCACCAATCCACATGAGAAATGCACTTCCTGCGGTCATGGTCACAACCACAACCACAACACTCTTTACTCCAAAGTTCTCTACTAAACCTTGTCTTCCGAAGCCTATAGCCATAGCTATAGACTCGATAAATGCCAAAGCAACCGTTACATATCTTGTATACTCTATTATTTTCTTACGACCTTCTTCTCCGTCGTTTTGCATTTCTTCAAGCTTAGGAATTGCGATAGTCATAAGCTGTATAATAATAGAACTCGTTATATAAGGAGTAATACTAAGAGCAAGTATACTCAAGGTCTCAAATGAACCACCTGTCAGGGCGTTAAAAAAGCCGAATGCATCTCCACTTTGCTGAGCGAAAAAATTCTTAAAGAAATCTGTTTTTACGCCCGGTATAGGTATGTTGCTACCCAATCTGATAACAACTAACATAAAAAATGTAAATAGTAATTTTTTTCTTATATCTTTAACCTTAAAAGCATTACGGAGTGTTGTGAGCATACTAGATCACCTCACAGGTTCCGCCAGCAGCTTCAATTTTAGCCTTTGCACCTTCGCTAACGGCTACTTCTTTAACTGTAAGCTTCTTTGTCAACTCACCGTTACCGAGAATTTTCACACCGTCCCTAGGGTTCTTGATAATTCCTGTTTCCACCAATACTGCTATTGTTACCTCGGTACCGTTTTCAAGTCTTTCCAATGCTGAAACATTTATGCCGACGATGTCCTTAGAGTTACGATTTGTAAAGCCTCTCTTAGGAATACGTCTGTATAAAGGCATCTGACCGCCTTCAAAGCCCGGTCTCGGAGCTCCTGAACGAGCCTTCTGTCCTTTATGACCTTTTCCGGCAGTTTTACCATTACCTGAACCATGTCCACGACCGCGTCTAAAATTATCACTGTGCTTAGAACCGCAAGCAGGTTTTAGATTTGATAAATCCATGACTGCACCTCCATTCTTAGATTCTTAATTATATTTCTTCAACTTTTACAAGATGTCTTACATGCCAGATCATGCCTCTTACAGCATCATTATCAGGCAATTCGTTTGATTTGTTTACCTTCTTAAGTCCAAGTGCCTCAACAGTTGCTCTGTGTTTCGGAATAGCACCTATAGGAGACTTAACTAATGTAACTTTTAATCTGTTTGCCATTTTGCTCTCCTCCTACTATTATCCTAAAAGTTCTTCAACTGATTTTCCGCGAAGCTTTGCAACTTCTTCAGGTGTCTTAAGAGATGTCAGTCCTTCGATTGTTGCTAATACTACATTGGTCTTATTGTTTGATCCCAATGACTTGGTACGGATGTTTTTAATACCTGCAAGTTCAACAACCGCACGCACAGGACCACCTGCGATGATACCTGTACCTTCAGGAGCTCTCTTTAAGAGAACGCTTGAACTGCCGAACTCTCCTGTCAAATCATGAGGAATACTTCTGTTCTCGTCTATAGGAATCTCTACCAAAGATTTCATAGCTGCTTCTTTACCTTTACGAATAGCCTCAGGAACCTCACCCGCTTTACCGGTGCCTACACCTACGTGTCCGTTTCCGTCACCTACAACTACAAGAGCAGAAAATCTCATTGTACGTCCACCTTTAACGGTCTTTGATACACGTTTGATGGCAACTACTTTGTCATTTAACTCCAACTTTGTCGGATCGATGATTGTACGTTTCATGTAATCTTTCTCCCCCTATTAGAATTGTAAGCCGGCTTGCCTTGCAGCCTCGGCTAATGCAGCAATCTTTCCTTGATATTGGAAACCGCCTCTGTCAAATACTACCTTATCGATACCCTTCTCAATAGCTCTTTTTGCTATCACGGTACCTACATAAGCTGCTGCAGCTTTATCGTTTGTATGCTCTAATTCACCGGCAACCGCCTTCTCAACAGTTGATGCCGCAACCAAAGTGTTGCCTACTGTATCGTCAATAATTTGAGCGTACATATGGCTATTGCTTCTGAATACAGCAAGGCGTGGTCTCTCAGCTGTTCCCGAGAAACGGTTACGTATTCTGCCGTGCTTTTTAACACGAACTTCTTTTCTTGATTTCTTGCTAACCACTATTCTACCCTCCTAATTATTTCTTACCGGTTTTACCGACTTTACGTCTGATGGTTTCAGTAGAATACTTAATACCCTTGCCCTTATATGGCTCAGGTCTTCTCTTATCTCTGATTTCAGCCGCAAACTGACCAACTTTTTCTTTATCTATCCCCTGTACCTTGATGATATTCTGTCCTTCAAGTACAGTTGTAACTCCTTCAGGATCTATCATTTCTACCGGATGTGAGTATCCTAATGATAATGTAAGTTTGTTTCCTGACTTCGCAGCTCTGTAACCTACACCGTTTACTTCAAGAACTTTCTCATAACCGTTTGTAACACCTACAACCATGTTGGAAATAAGTGTTCTTGTCAATCCGTGAAGGGATTTCATTTTCTTTAAATCGTTAGGACGAGTAACTATGATCTCTTCGCCCTCTTTTGTAATTGTCATTTCCTCAGGTAATACTCTCTCAAGAGTTCCCTTCGGTCCTTTAACAGTCACTTGATTATTTTCTGCAATTGTGACAGTAACGCCTGCCGGAATTGCGATAGGCATTCTTCCTATACGTGACATGCCGTCTACCTCCTTAAATTTATCGTGGGTTAAAACCCATGTTTTCAGGTTATTGCTCGTTTTTAGCAAAAGTTTGCGCCATCGGCTCGTTTTCGCTAAGGCTTCTGATGGGCTTTCGCACTACCAAACGAAAGCTAATACTTCGCCGCCTACACCTAACTTACGAGCTTCTTTATCAGTAATTACACCTTTATTTGTTGATATAATTGCTGTACCGAGTCCGCCAAGAACTCTTGGTAACTCTTCTTTATTAGCGAATATACGAAGACCCGGCTTGGATATTCTCTTGATACCGCTTATAATTCTTTCACTCTTGTTGTTTGCATACTTAAGAGTTACTTTGATTGTATTGAAACCATCTTTTTCAATGAGTTCATACTTTTCTATATAACCTTCAGATGCAAGAATATCTGCTATAGCAACTTTCATTCTTGATGAAGGTATTTCAACAACGTCATGTTTTGCAGTATTTGCATTACGTATTCTTGTAAGCATATCTGCAATCGGATCGCTCATTGTCATGGATGCTGCCTCCTTTTATTATCTAAAAAAATTTAACTGTATTGTAGTATAGCCTTTAAACTTCGCCATCGGCTCGTTTTCGCTAAGACTCGGGATGGGCTTTCGCACTAAATTCGTTCTACGCTTACCTCGGCTTATTGTGCTCAATGACATCCGCTCGGCTAAGCTCAAACTTCGCCATCGGCTCGTTTTCGCTAAGGCTCGGGATGGGCTTTCGCACTAAATTCGTTCTACGCTTCGCTTGAACTCATTAAGTGCTCAATGCCTACCAGCTTGCTTTTTTTACACCCGGAATCTGACCTTTGTAAGCCAATTCGCGGAAGCAAATTCTACAAATACCATACTTTCTGAGATAAGCATGTGGACGACCGCAGATTCTACATCTGTTATATTCTCTTGTTGAGAACTTTTGAGGGCGTGCTTGCTTAATCTTCATTGAAGTTTTTGCCATGGTTGATTCCTCCTAAACTATTTCTGAAATGGCATATTGAACAGTGCAAGAAGCTCTCTTGCTTCTTCGTCTGTCTTTGCTGTGGTTACAAAAACTACGTCCATACCGCGTACTTTGTCTACCTTATCGTACTCGATTTCAGGGAAAATAAGCTGCTCTTTAACACCGAGAGCATAGTTTCCTCTTCCGTCAAACGCATTAGGATTAACTCCTCTAAAGTCACGTACACGCGGTAATGCCAAGTTGATAAGACGATCTGCAAACTCGTACATCTTCTCACCACGCAATGTAACCTTACAACCTATCGGCATACCCTCTCTTAGTTTGAAGTTTGCTATTGACTTCTTTGATTTTGTGATAACAGGCTTTTGTCCTGTGATTATCTCCAAATCTCTGACAGCGGAGTCAAGAACTTTAACATTCTCCTTGGCCTCTCCGATACCCATGTTGATAACTATCTTATCAAGCTTAGGCACCTGCATCGGATTCTTATATCCAAACTTCTCGTTTAATTTCGGAACGATCTCGTTCTTGTATATTTCTCTTAATCTTGCCACTTTGCTTCCTCCTCTCTGTATTAGTCAATAACCTTACCGGTTTTCTTAGCTACACGAACCTTCTTACCGTCAACCACTTTAAAGCCGACCCTTGTAGTAGCTCCGTCAACAAACAACATAACATTGGAAATGTCCAGTGTACCTTCTTTTGTAATTATGCCGCCTGCCTGATTCTGCATACTAGGCTTTGCGTGTTTTGTCTGCATATTACAACCTTCTACAATAACAGTTCCGTTTTTTGTGTCTACGCTAAGGACTTTACCGGTTTTATCTCTGTCTTTACCTGATATGATCTTAACCATATCGCCTTTTTTAATTTTATGCACTGTAGACACCTCCTTTTATAATACTTCCGGAGCAAGTGATATTATTTTCATAAACTGCTTCTCACGAAGTTCTCTTGCTACCGGTCCAAAGATACGTGTTCCCTTTGGAGTCTTATCTTCTTTGATTACTACTGCCGCATTTTCGTCAAATCTGATGTATGAACCGTCCTTACGACGTGTGCTGCTTACTGTACGTACAATAACCGCCTTAACAACGTCGCCCTTCTTTACAACGCCGCCCGGTGTTGCATCTTTAACGCTGGCTACTATAATATCTCCAATGCGAGCATATCTTCTTGTTGAGCCACCCATAACACGGATACAAAGCAGTTCCTTTGCACCAGTATTATCAGCAACTTTTAAACGTGTTTCCTGCTGAATCATGCCGGATACTCCTTCCTGCTTAATTATTTAGCTTTCTCTATAATCTCAACAAGTCTCCATCTTTTGTCCTTTGACAATGGTCTTGTTTCCATAATCTTCACTGTATCGCCAATACCACAATCATTGTTCTCATCATGTGCTTTGAACTTAACTGTCTTCTTCACAATCTTGCCATAAAGTGGATGTTTTACGTGGTCTTCGATTGCAACCGTAATTGTCTTGTCCATCTTATCACTGACAACTTTACCGATACGAGTTTTTCTTAAGTTTCTTACTTCCACGGTTTATCTCCTTTTTCTTACGCCATCTTTGATTTTTCAGTTATAACAGTTTGTATTCTGGCAATATTTCTGCGAACCTCTTTGATTCTTGAAGTATTGTCTAATTGGCTGGTTGCATTCTGAAATCTCAAGTTAAAAAGTTCCTTCTTAGCGGAAACTAATTCTTCATTTAACTCTGCTACGGTTTTACCCTTTAATTCATTAACATACTTATTAGTTTTCACGTTTTTCACCGCCTTCTAAATCCGCCTTGGAAACTATCTTACATCTGCAAGGAAGCTTATGCATTGCAAGACGAAGAGCCTCTCTGGCAACTTCTTCAGGTACTCCGGCAATCTCAAACATTACACGACCTGGTTTAACTACTGCTACCCAATATTCCAATGAACCCTTTCCTGAACCCATTCTAGTTTCAGCAGGCTTTGCTGTAACAGGCTTATCAGGGAAAATCTTTATCCAAACCTTACCGCCACGCTTGATGTAACGTGTCATTGCAACTCTGGCCGCCTCTATCTGGTTTGACTTGATCCAGCACGGATCCTGTGCTACCAAACCGTACTCACCGTTAGAGATAGTGTTACCTCTAAGTGCCTTACCTGCCATAGTTCCGCGGAATTGTTTTCTACGTTTTACTCTCTTAGGCATTAACATAACTACTTCACGCTCCCTTCCTTGGAATTAGCTTTAGTCGGAAGAATTTCGCCCTTATATATCCAAACCTTAACACCAACTTTACCGTAGGTTGTATCAGCCTCTGCAAAACCGAAATCTATGTCCGCACGAAGTGTCTGAAGCGGAATTGTACCTTCTGAATAGAACTCTGTACGAGCCATATCCGCACCGCCCAAACGTCCTGAACAGCTTGTCTTGATACCGAGAATTCCGGCTTTCATAGATCTGCTCATTGTTGACTTCATAGCTCTACGGAACGCAATACGATTCTCCAACTGCTGTGCTATCGACTCTGCAACAAGCTGAGCCTCTCTGTCAGGTCTCTTAATTTCTTTTACATCTACAAATACTTTTTTGCTTGTGAACTTTCCAAGCTCAGTTTTAATCTTCTCGATTTCCGCCCCCTGCTTACCGATTACCACACCCGGTTTAGCTGTGTGAAGAATAATTGTAACCTTATCTGAAGTACGCTCGATTTCAATATTTGAAACTCCTGCACTGTAAAGTTTTTTCTTCAAAAACTTTCTGATGTTGTAGTCTTCAACAAGGCAATCAGCAAAATCTTCTTCTGCGTACCATCTGGAATCCCAGTCTTTTATAACACCGACTCTAATGCCGTGTGGATGTACTTTCTGTCCCATTTTTTGCCTCCTTCTTATCTTTCATCAAGCACTACTGTTATATGGCTCATTCTCTTCTCTATACGATAAGCTCTGCCTTGTGCTCTTGGTTTTACTCTCTTCATAATCGGACCGTTACTTGCATAACACTCCGCAATATATAACTTCTCAACATTGAGGTTATTGTTAACCTCTGCGTTAGCAACAGCTGAATTTAACAACTTCTCTATAACACTTGAAGCGTATCTCGGGCTGTATCTCAAGATACCGAGCGCTGTAGCCACATCTTTACCTCTAATCGCATCCAACACGAAACAAGCTTTCTGAACAGGTACTCTAGCGTAAGAAAGCTTTGCTGATGGTCTCGCATCCTTCTTAGCGTTTCTCTCTCTCTTGATTTGGGATCTATGTCCTTTAGCCATTGGTGAAACCTCCTTTCAAACCTTTCTTATTACCTTGAAGCCTTTTTATCATCCGACTTGTGTCCTCTGTAAGTTCTTGTTGCAACGAACTCACCGAGCTTATGTCCAACCATATCCTCTGTAACATATACAGGAACATGCTTTCTTCCGTCATGAACCGCAAAAGTGTGGCCCAACATTTGAGGGAAGATAGTTGATCTTCTTGACCATGTCTTTATTACAGTTTTTTGTCCTGAAGCGTTTAATGCTTCTACTTTCTTTAACAAACTTGCGTCTGCAAAAGGTCCCTTCTTTAATGAACGTGACATCTATTTTCTCCTCCTTTATTTACTTGCGCCTTTACCATCGCGTCTTCTTATAATAAGCTTACTTGATTGTTTCTTCTTGTTTCTGGTCTTAAGACCGAGAGCAGGTTTACCCCAAGGAGTACAAGGACCCGGACGACCGATACCTGTCTTACCTTCACCACCGCCGTGAGGGTGATCGTTAGGGTTCATAACGGAACCGCGGACTGTAGGTCTGATACCCATGTTTCTCTTTCTTCCCGCTTTACCTATTTTAACAAGTGAGTGCTCACCGTTACCTACAACACCTATAGTTGCACGGCAGTTGATAGGTACCATTCTCATCTCTCCCGAAGGAAGACGAAGTGTTGCATACTTACCCTCTTTAGCCATTAACTGAGCTCCGTTACCGGCAGATCTTACAAGCTGAGCTCCCTTACCCGGATAAAGCTCTATATTGTGAATCTGTGTACCTACAGGTATATCTGCAAGCGCAAGGCAGTTACCTACTTTTGCTTCCGCAGTAGGTCCGCTCATAACGGTCATACCTACTTTTAAGCCTTCAGGTGCCACTATGTAAGCCTTTGCACCGTCAGCATAGAATAAAAGTGCTATGTTTGCAGTTCTGTTAGGATCGTACTCTATAGAAGCAACCTTTGCAGGTACTCCGTCCTTTGTATTTCTCTTGAAATCTATGATTCTGTATTTTCTTCTCGAACCGCCGCCATGATGTCTGACAGTTATTTTACCCTGATTGTTACGACCTGCATTCTTCTTAAGAGAAACTGTCAGTGACTTCTCAGGTGTTGACTTTGTAATCTCTGCAAAGTCAAGTCCGGTCATATTACGTCTTGACGGGGTATATGGACTATACTTTTTAATTCCCATATTATTCTCCTTCTAACGCTTAAAGCGTTTGCTTTTTATCACGGTTTCTACCGTATATTTCGTTATTCTCTTACAGTCCCTGGAATAACTCTATCTCTTTGCTCTCAGCTGTAAGCTGAACGATAGCTTTCTTTGTCTTTGCTGTCTTTCCGTAGGTGTTTCCACGTCTTTTTGTCTTTCCGTCAAGGTTCATTGTATTTACAAATGCCACCTTTGTTCCCGGAAACATTTTTTCAACAGCTTCTTTAATCATCACTTTGTTAGCCTGTGGATGTACCAAGAAAGTATACTTCTTGTCAGCCATGCTTTGCATACTCTTTTCAGTTATAACAGGCTTTTGAATTACATCATAATATTTTATATCTGCCATTATGCGTATACCTCCTCGATAGTACTTACAGCAGCCTTTGAAGCTACAACAGTATTGTATTTAAGAATATCGTATACATTGATTGTCTTAGGAGAAGCAGCCTTAACACCTTGTAAGTTTCTTGCAGAAAGAACTGTGTTGTTCTCACCCTCGGAAACAACCAAAAGAGCCTTATTTACATTAAGATTCTTTAATGTGTTTGCAACCTTCTTTGTCTTAATCTCCGTCATCTCGAAATCTTCAACAACCAGGAACTTGTTCTCCTTTACTCTGCTTGTCAAAGCCGACTTGAGAGCAAGCCTTCTTTCCTTCTTGTTCAATGTGATTGTGTAATCTCTAGGTGTCGGTGCAAATACAACACCGCCGCCTTTCCACTGCGGAGCTCTGATTGAACCCTGTCTTGCATGACCTGTTCCTTTTTGTCTCCATGGCTTTCTTCCGCCGCCGCTAACTTCAGCACGTGTCTTTGCTTTCTGTGTTCCTTGGCGTTTATTTGCCAACTGTGCTACTACTGCCATGTGTAAAAGATGTTCGTTAACCTCTACACCGAAAATAGCATCGTTTAATTCTATATTACCTACTTCTTTTCCTTCTATATTGTAAACAGATACCTTAGCCATCTGGCCTTCCTCCTTTCTTGTTAAGATTACTTGCTAACCTTAACCGTTTCTTTTAGTGTTACAAGCGCCTTCTTAGCTCCCGGTACCGCACCTTTTACTAAGATGATGTTGTTCTTCGGATCTACACTTACTATCTCAAGGTTTTGAGTAGTAACCTTCTTCGCACCCATCTGTCCCGGCATCTTCTTGCCCTTGAATACATGGCTCGGATCTGATGAAGAACCGTTTGAACCGTGATGTCTGTGGAACTTTGAACCGTGAGACATAGGTCCTCTTGTGCTTCCGAATCTCTTGATTGCACCTTGGAAACCTTTACCTTTTGAGATTGCACCGGCATCTATCATATCGCCGACTGCAAATATATCTGCCTTTATTTCATCTTTAACCGCATATTCTGCCGCATTCTCAAACTTGAACTCTCTGATAAATCTACCTGCTTCATAGATTTCTCTCTGGCTTTCGCCGTTTTTAACCTTAATTACCTTCTTCTCGATACCGGCCTTCTCCAAATGTCCGGCTTTTGCCTTGTTCACAAGCTTTGTACGGATTTTTCCGTATGCAACCTGAACGCTGTTGTAACCGTCATTCTCTTCCGTCTTAACCTGTGTTACCACACAAGGACCTGCCTGAAGAACCGTTACGGGAATCAACACGCCTGCTTCATTGAAGATTTGTGTCATTCCGATTTTTGTAGCAAGTATTGCTTTCTTCATTCTTTCTTCCTCCTGATTTTAATCTACAGCGGAGCGCATATACGCTCATCCTAGAGCAGGATTATCTACTCTTCATTTTTATCTCAGCCTGAACGCCCGCAGACAATTCTACACGAGATAAAGTATCAACTATTTTTTGTGTCGGCGCAATAACATCAATAAGTCTCTTATGTGTTCTTTGCTCAAACTGCTCACGAGAATCTTTGTACTTATGAACCGCTCTCAAAATTGTAACTACCTCTTTCTTTGTAGGTAGCGGAACCGGACCTGAAACCTTAGCTCCTGCTTTTCTTGCAGTCTCGACAATCTTTGCCGCAGTACTGTCAACCAACTGATGGTCATAGGCTTTTAATGTTATTCTCATTACCTGATTTGCCATAAAAAAAGTCGCCTCCTTTTCGCACTTTCTTAATATAAGTACGACAAGCGGTGACTGTACACTACTCCGTGTGTGTCGCATTTATTCACACACAGAAATTACCTTACGGTGCTGCTTTATTGTACAGTGACTTGTCGCCAGTTTCGTAACATGACCTTCGCTCCACGGAATAAACCTACTAAATATAAGTAGCAACCTCACGTTTCACAGCTATCAATGTCACAGCTTTATAAGGATAACACAGGTTTTTTATATATGCAAGCAAATTTTTCAAGTATTTTCTCTCAATATTGCACAAAATTAAAAACATGAGCTTTTCCGAAGAAAGCTCCCGATTTCTTTGAAAAAGCTCCGTTTATATACTCTTCTATTTTCTTACCCTACTTACTTTCCACATATCCGGAACAAAAATTACCAACATAGGATAAATCTCAAGTCTTCCGGCAAGCATTCCGAAAATCAGAGCCGTCTTCGACAAAGAGGAAAGTATACCGAAATTCCCCATAGGTCCGACCTTTTCAAGTCCCGGGCCTATATTGTTGAAGGTTGCCGCCACAGCTGTAAAATCGGTGATAAGATCAAACTTGTCAAATGCCATGATAAACATTAAAGCACCGAAAATCAGAACATAGGTGGCAAGAAAGGTGGTAACCGATTTAACGGTATTATTATCCACCGGCTTTTCATCCAGCCTTATATTTTTAACCGCATTAGGATGAATATATTTCATTATATCTCTACCCGCACTCTTGATCAAAATTATAAATCTGGATACCTTAAGTCCTCCTCCCGTACTTCCCGCACAGGCTCCGACTATCATCAACAGTACAAGTATGGTTCTTGACATTTCCGGCCATAGGTTAAAGTCCGTCGTAGAATAGCCCGTTGTCGTTATAATGGAGCTGACCTGAAATGCCGCATGGCGCAGGGAAACGAATATGTCGCCGTAAGCATCCTTAATATTCAGTGTTATCATCAGTATAGCCGCAAAGATAATGAGGAAATAAACTTTAACCTCTTCCTGCTTGAATATATCCTTTTTGTGTTTAGTCAAAAACAAAATAAAATATGCATTGAAGTTTACACCGAACAATATCATAAATACCGTTACTATGCTCTGTATAAGCGGACTGTACGCTGCCATACTGTCGTTTTTTATACCGAAACCTCCCGTTCCCGCCGTTCCGAAGGTTATTGTCAGGGTGTCAAACAAAGGCATTTTAGCAAATAAAAGAAGTATAATCTGCAGAACGGTCATAACTATATATATACCGTACAGACACACCGCCGTATCCCTTATTCTCGGGACCAGCTTTCCCACGCTCGGGCCCGGGCTTTCCGCTCTCATAAGATGCATATCGTAACCGCCCGTTCCCGGAAGTACGGCAAGCAAAAATACTATAACGCCCATTCCGCCTATCCAGTGTGTAAAGCTTCTCCAAAAAATACTTGCATGACTTAAATCTTCCACGGAAGGCAAAATACTGGCTCCTGTTGTTGTAAAGCCCGAAACCGTTTCAAACAATGCATCTACAAAATCAGGTATCTCTCCGTTTATAACAAAGGGCATGGCTCCTAGTATACTCATAAAAATCCAGCTCAAAGCCACTATAGTCATACCCTCTTTTGTAAAGTACAAAAAATTCTTCGGTTTTTTTCTGCACATCAAAAAACTGAGGATCAGGCATACAAGTGCCATAATAATGAAAGCATATGCTTCTTTTTCTCCGTATATAAGACCTACGACAAAGGGCATGAGAAGGAATATACTTTCCAGGCCTATAACCTTACCCAAAATATATATAATAATAGAATAATTCATTTTTAAGTCCTCAAAATATCGTTAATGTCGGTTAGTCCGAATCTTGTCGTTACGACAATAACATTGTCTCCCTCCTCTATTTGTGTCTGACCGTTAGGAGTTATTATTTCACCCTTTCTTATGATTCCGGCAATAAGCAGGTTTTCCTTAAGATTAATTGTTTCAAGTGTCTTTCCCGAAACTGCGGCATCCTTAGTTATCTTAAATTCAAGAGCTTCAGCCTTTTTATTTATAATCTTATACAAGGTTTCCACATTGCTGCCCATTCCGTTTTGTAAGGCTCTGGCATATCTCAAAATATACTGTGCGGTTAGGTCCTTAGGGGCTATTATGGTACCGAGCTTAAAGGTATCAACTATATTGTCGAAAGCAATTCTGTTGATTTTTGTAATAAGCTTTGCATTGGTTCTTGAACGTGCATAAAGAGACAGAAAAATATTTCCCTCATCTATGCCTGTAAGAGTAACAAAGCTTTCCACGCTGTCTATACCTTCCTCTATCAGCGTATCCTGATTGGTCGCATCTCCGTTAATGATTACGGCTTCCGGAAGAAGAGAACTCAGTTCTTCGCATCTTCTTTCATTCAGCTCTATAATTTTTACCTTTATACCCATCTTGGTAAGTATATTTGCAAGATAGTAGGCTATGGTTCCGCCTCCGACTATCATAGTATCCTTAACCTGATGAGTATTAAAGCCTATCTCTTTAAAGAAGAGCTTGGTCTGTCTTGTACCGCCTATAAGATTTATTACGTCACCTTCCTTTAAAACGAAGCTTCCGTTAGGAATAATTATATCATCCCCTCTTTGCACGCCGCAAACCAGTATATCCGCTTTCAGCTTTTTCGACATATCCGCAAGCTTAAGATTATTGAGTATGGAATTTTCTCCTATCTGAAACTCAAGCATTTCAAGACGTCCCTTAGAGAAAGTTTCTATATTTATGGCGGACGGGAAACGTAGGATTCTTGCTATTTCCGTAGAAGCGGCAAACTCGGGATTAATAATCATTGACAGTCCCAATTCTTCTTTTATAAAATTCAATTCCCTGCTGTACACAGGATTTCTGACCCTCGCTATGGTCTTACAGTCCCCTCTTTTTCTTGCTATCATACAGCAAAGCAGATTGAGCTCATCCATCTCGGTTACAGTTATAAAAAGATCCGCTTCCTCAACACCCGCTTCCTTTTGCACCGCATGACTTGCTCCGTTTCCCACCACTCCGAGGACATCATAGGTATTGGCAATATCGGACACGGCATGAGCATCCGTATCAATAACGGCTATATTATGTTTTTCCTCACTCAGATGTTTTGTCAGTGTTCTTCCGACCTTTCCGCAGCCGACGATAATAACATTCATTACTTTGATTTAACTCCTTTAAATTTGATAATCCGCATTTTCTTCATCATATTCTTTAAGAATATACGGCGTATTTTGATATACATAAAAATTAAGCCAATTAGTATAAAAAGTGTTCGAAAAGTTTCTCCATGTAAGAACAGGCACACTCTCGACATCATCGTTTTTGTAATAATTTTTCGGTATATCAGGACTTAGCCCTTTAAGCTCATCCCTTCTGTATTCCGAATCCAAGGTCATTCTGTCGTACTCAGGATGTCCTTGGATAAATATCTGTCTTCCGTCCTCCGACATCACAAGCAAAACTCCGGCTTCCTTGCTTTGCACCAGAATACGCAAATTCTCAACTTTTTCTATATCTTCTTTTCTCACTTCGGTATTTCTGGAATGAGGACAGTATATATAATCATCAAGAGAGCGAACCAAAGGTACCTTCCTGTTTAAAACCCTATGCTTATATACACCGCTCAATTTCGTTTCAAGCTTATGCTTGTTTATTCCGTAATGGTAGTAAAGCCCCGCCTGAGCACCCCAACATATATGCAGGGTTGAGGTCACATGCTTTTTTGACCACTTCATTATTTTGGTCAACTCTTCCCAGTATAAAACCTCTTCAAAATCCATGTGTTCCACGGGAGCACCGGTAATTATCATACCGTCATAGGTTTTGTTCTTAATATCGCTGAAGCCTATATAAAATTTATTTATATGGTTCTTGCTTGTATTTTTTCCTTCATAGCTTTCCATAACAAGAAAGGTCAAATCCAACTGTATGGGAGTATTGGATAAAGCCCTTAAAAGCTGAGTCTCCGTCTCCTCCTTAAGAGGCATAAGGTTTACTATAAGTATCTGCAAGGGACGTATGTCCTGACTTACAGCCCTCTCCTCATCCATTACAAATATGTTTTCCGCCTCCAAAATGCTCCTTGCAGGCAGGTCTTTTTGTATTTTTATCGGCATAAAGCCCTCCAATCTATTTAAGCATATCAAGAAAGTCGTCTTCGGATATGACTTTTACACCCAGCTCGGTTGCTTTCTTGTTTTTTGATGAAGCGGACAGCTTATCGTTATTTATAAGGTATGTTGTCTTTGAGCTTACGGATGAAGCCACCTTTGCCCCCTTCTCCTCTATAAGCGCCTGAAGCTCCTTTCTGTTTTTGAACCTCTCCAAACTGCCTGTAATAACGAAAATCTCACCTTCAAGTTTATTGTCCGTTTTATCTTCACCCTTTTCTATCTCGAGCTCCTTTAAGAGATTATCCAATCTTCTTGAATTTTCTTTATCATCAAAATAATTCTTAAGAGAAGCAGCAAGTACCTCCCCTATTCCGTCCGTCTTTAAAAACTCTTCCTTGTCGGCTTTTCGCAAAAGCTCTATATCCTGTTTAAACTGCTTAGCCAACACTTTTGCGTTGGAGCTTCCTATTCCGGTAATACCCAGAGCGGCCAAAACTCTTTCAAGCTTAGTCTTTCTGGCTTTGTTTATCGCTTCCTCAAGCTTTGCGTAAGAACGCTTTCCGAAGCCCTCCATTGCGATTATCTCATCCTTATGGGCGGCAAGCTTAAACAAATCGCCAAGCTCTTTTATAAAGCCGTGAGCAAGAAATTTCTGCAAGGTCGCCTCCGACAAACCTTCTATATTAAGCATATCCCTTGAAGTCGCAAGAGCGAAAAGCTTAATATGCTTTGCCGGACAGGCTTTATTCGGACAAAATACCGTCTTAACTCCGTTTTCGTTTCTTATAATGACTTCTTTCTCACACGCAGGGCAATGCTTCGGCAAACTTAAGCTGTTTGACCTTGTAAGATTATCCTGTATTTGAGGTATGATCATGTTTGCTTTATAAACGGTAAGAGTATCACCTATTCCAAGCTCCAGACTCTCCAAAACGCTTGCATTATGAAGGCTTGCTCTGCTTACCGTGGTGCCTTCAAGCTCCACCGGTTCGAAAATTGCAACCGGATTTATAAGCCCCGTTCTTGAAGGACTCCATTCAAGCTCCTTAAGTTTTGTTTCTTTTATCTCGTCCTTCCATTTAAAGGCTATTGCATTTCTTGGGAATTTTGCGGTAACTCCCAAAGATTCTCCGTAGGATATGTCATCAAAAATCAGAACAAGTCCGTCACTCGGAACATCAAATTTTTCTATGGCATTTCTGAAATACTCCACCCCCTCATTTACATTATCCTTAGTTACCTCTTTGTACTCGACGACATCAAAACCGTTACTCTTTAAGAATTCAAATTCCTTTTTTCTTGAATTTTTATTTTCAAATCCTTTTGCCTCCACCAGAGCGAAAGCATAAAAATACACGTTTCTTTCCTTAGTTATATAAGGATTAAGCTGCCTTACGGAGCCCGAACACAAATTTCTCGGATTTTTGTACTTGCTTTCCGCTTCATCTATTTTTTCGTTTATTTCTTCAAAGTCACTGTACTTGATGACAGCTTCCCCGCGCAAAGTAAGATCTCCCTTAAAATCAATTTTAAGGGGCACATTTACAAAATACTTTACATTATTGGTTACCACTTCACCAACCGTACCGTTACCCCTTGTAAGAGCGCTCACAAGCTCTCCCTCGCTGTAACGAAGAACAATGGTAAGTCCGTCCATTTTCCATGAAAGAAGCCCCTTTTTCTCACCCAAAAAGCTTGCCAAGTCGGATGTTTCCTTTGTTTTATTAAGCGAAAGCATAGGTCTTTCATGGTTCATCTTCGGAAGCTCCGAAAGTATTTCATAGCCTACATTTCTGCTGGGAGAAGCCGACAGTATCAGCCCCGTTTCTTCCTCCAGTTCTATAAGCTCGTCGTAAAGCCTGTCGTATTCATTATTGGACATTATCTCCTTTGCATCCTTGTAATACGCCTTTGCAGCCCTGTTTAATATATCCACCAATTCTCTTATTCTGACGGTCTTATCCATATTCTACCTCTGTTTTATATATCTATATTCAAATCTTTATAAAGCTTTTTTACTTCTTTTTCACTCAGCCTTCTGTACTCTCCGCACTTTATTCCTTTAAGTCTGATATCCATAATCCTTATTCGCCTAAGCTTTATAACCTCATAGCCTAAACAGGAACACATTCGCCTTATCTGTCTGTTAAGTCCTTGGGTGAGAGTTATCAAAAAACCGTTTTCGGATATTTTCTCTACACGGCATTTTCTTGTTTTTATATCTAAGTCTTTTATATACACCCCTTTTGACATTTTGTCCAGAAAATCTTTGTTTATTTTCCTGTCGACCTCCACCTCGTACTCTTTTTCGTGGTAGGAGCTTGCTTTCATAAGAGCGTTTACCATATCACCCCTGTTGCTGAGTAAAATAAGCCCCTCGGAGTCCTTGTCCAGTCTGCCCACCGGATATACCCTTGTTTCATAGTTTACGTAATCAACTATATTTAGGGCCTTATCTTTATTACCCGTCGTACAGACAATGCCTCTGGGCTTATTAAGCGCAAGTATTACGGGCTTTACCGCAAGTGCATCCTCATAGCTTGCTATAAATTTTTTATCTATGTACAATTTATCACCGCTATTAAGCTTATCACCCATATTCGCTTTTACAGAATTTATGTATACCCTACCCTCTTTTGTCAGCTCATCGGCTTTGCGTCTTGAACAGTACCCTATAGCGGAAAGAAATTTGTTAAGCCTTACAGACATAATCCTCCAAATACAAAATCAAAATAATATCTTTATAGTATATCATATATTCAGCCTTATGTACTGAAAAGAAAATTTATTTATTTAATTGTTATAATTTTAGAATTTATGACATAAAAATATATACCCCGATAAGAATGTAAGTATAAATCTTTACATACCGGTCGGGGTATATATTTAATTTAGGTTTCCAAAGCTACCGCTTCATAAGGTCTGAGCTCCAAAAAAGAATCGGAATACCTTAAATCTTTATAATTTCCTATAAGCATTTTAAAATCACTACAAGAGGTTTTAAGCACTGCTTTATCACTCGTAAGGTTACAGTACACAAACACAATCCTGTCTCCTATGTACCTTTTATAAGCTATGAGCTTATCATCAAAACCCGTCTCAAGAAAGGCTATACCGCCCCTTGATATAAGTTCATTCGTTTTTCTGAGTTTTATAAGCTCCTTATAAAAATTCAAAACGGAATTTTTATCATTTATCTGATTTTCAACATTTATCCTGTCAAAGTTATCGGAAAGCTCAAGCCACGGCTGTGTATCCGAAAAACCGGCATAGCTTTCGGCACTCCATTGCATAGGAGAACGGGAATTATCCCTTGAGCGCTCGGCAAGAATCTTTAAAGCCTCTTTAGCATCTAAGCCCTTTTCAAGCAGTATGGAATAATAATTTAAGCTTTCAACATCCTTATACTGTGAGATATCTTTATAATGAGGGTTCGTCATTCCTATTTCCTCTCCCTGATATATATACGGAGTACCTCTCATAAGATGTATAAGCAGGGCAAGCATTTTTGCCGATTCTTTAAAGTATTCCCCTTCATTGCCCATTCTTGAAACTATTCTCGGCTGGTCGTGATTGCACCAGAACAAGGCATTGACACCGCCTCCCTCCGCCATCTTTTCCTGCCATTCCTTAAAAATCTCTCTAAGCTTTTTAATATCTGTATTTGCGAGCTCCCATTTATTTCCGTCCTTATAATCCACCTTCAAGTGATGGAAGTTAAAGCACATGGAAAGCTCCCCTTCTTCGGGCTTCGAATACCGTATACAGTGTTCTATGCTTGTTGAAGACATTTCTCCTACGCTTACCAAAGCCTGTATATTCGTATCCCTTACAAGCTCCTTCAGATACTCGTGAACGTGAGGGCCGTCCGTATAAAAACGTCTTCCGTCTCCTATATAATCATCTTCGAAAACTTCGGGCTTTGAAATAACATTTATTACATCAAATCTGAAGCCCTTTACTCCCTTTTCTTTCCAAAAACGGATTATTTCCTTTAATTCTTCCCTAAGCTCTTTGTTTTCCCAGTTTAAGTCCGCCTGCGAAACATCATATAGGTGAAGGTACCATTTTTTTAAGGCTTCGCAATATTCCCATGCACTGCCGCCGAACTTCGACTGCCAGTTTGTCGGTGCTTTGTCCCTAGGGCTGTCCTTAAATATATAATAATTTTTATATTTTTCTTCTCCTAAAAGCGCCTTCTTAAACCAGATATGCTCTGTTGATGTATGGTTAAAAACCATGTCAAGCATAATTCCTATATCTCTCTTGTCCGCTTCCTTTACAAGCCTTGTAAAATCATCCATCGTTCCGAACCCGGGATCTATTTCAAGGTAGGAAGCTATATCATAACCGTTGTCTTTCTGAGGGGATAAGAAGAAGGGCGTTATCCATATATAATCTATATCAAGACTTTTA
The DNA here is from genome assembly GCA_963522175.1 of uncultured Lachnospiraceae bacterium. Taxonomy (GTDB): domain Bacteria; phylum Bacillota; class Clostridia; order Lachnospirales; family Lachnospiraceae; genus CAKAHY01. Next base: position 95,600 of record CAUQXC010000004.1, on the reverse strand, counting down.
AGATAATCAAGTTTTTCCGTTATTCCCCGTATGTCTCCGAAGCCGTCGGAATTTGAATCCTTAAACGACTTCGGATAAATTTGATAAATCACCTTATCTCCAAAAGGAAACATATCACTCTCCCATTTAACTGAACTCTATTATTTCGGTTTCATTTGCCTTTGATTTCTTTCCGGTAAAGATATTAAGCTTTTTGCCGTTCGGATTTGTAATAACACATACAACAAAATCCGGATAGCCTGCCGCCTTAATCTTTTCTCTGTCAAATTTCAAAAGCTTGGTACCCGTACTTACCACTTCACCCTTTTCCACAAAATACTCAAATCCCTCGCCCTTCATATTTACGGTGTCTATACCTACGTGCAAAAACAGCTCAACTCCGTTATTCAAGGTAAGAGCCAAGGCATGCTTAGACTCGTCCATAATGAGAGATACGGTACCTGAAGCCGGTGCGTAAAGTATGTCGTCATCGGGAACGATTGCAAGTCCTTCGCCAAGTACACCGGCGGAAAAAACTCCGTCACCCACCTTTTCAAGTGTTATAAGCTCTCCGTCAACAAAGGATTTAAGAGTTTTTTCTTCCTTCACTTCCGAAACCGCTTTATCTTTGCTTTCCGTACCGAGATCTTTTGGGCTTAAACGCTTTTTGCCTATAAAATATGTAATCAGGAAAGGTACAACTATGGCAATGAGCATACATAATGCAAAACTTAGCATATGCTGCGGCTTAATGGAAAGTATACCCGGAATACCTCCTACACCTATAGCCGATGCGGTTGTTCCCGTTGCCACGCTCACTATTGCCGCTAAAGCCGAGCCTATCATTGCTGCAATAAACGGAAAGCTGTACTTTAAGTTAACACCGAACATTGCAGGCTCCGTAACACCCAAATAACAGGATATACTTGCAGGTACGTTTACTTCCTGAGCCCTTGAATTTCTTTTTTGCAAAACTGTCATTCCGAGAACAGCCGAACCCTGCGCTATGTTTGAAAGAGCTATCATAGGCCAGAGCATGGTTCCCTTATAGTCCGCAATAAGCTGTAAATCTATGGCATTTGACATGTGATGTAATCCCGTAATAACAAGAGGGGAGTACACAAAACCGAATACAGCGGCAAATAAGATTTTGAAAGGTCCCGTAATACCTGCATAAACCACTTTTGATATAGCGGAGCCCATTGCCCAGCCTATAGGTCCCAAAACAAAGTGAGCAGCTACAACGGACAAAAGCAAGCTGAAAAACGGAACCGCTATCATCGAAACCACCTGAGGTACTATCCGTTTAAAGAACTTCTCTATATATACCAAGGTAAAGGCTGCAAGCATGGCAGGAATTACCTGAGCCTGATAACCTATCATTTTCACCTGAAAAAAGTCAAAATCCCAAACCGGTATTTCGGTAGCTCCGGCAACACCGTAAGCATTTAAAAGCTGCCCTGAAACTAAGGTGAGTCCCAAAACTATACCGAGTATCTGAGTTGTTCCCATTTTTTTAGTTACCGACCAGCATATACCTACCGGAAGCATGTGGAAGATAGCTTCTCCTATAAGCCACAAAAACTTATCTATTCCCGCCCAGAAAACACTTATTTCCACCAAGGTTTTGGTACCGTTTTCAAATAAATAAAGCGAGTCTATACAGTTTCTGAAGCCCAGTATAAGACCTCCGGTAATAATAGCCGGAATAAGGGGTGCGAATATTTCCGCAAGAACACTTACAAGCTGCTGCAAAATATTTTGATTCTGTTTTGCCGTCTGCTTTAAAGAGTCCTTTGAAACTCCTTCCACTCCGGATACTTCAATAAAATCATTGTAAAAATCGGGAACCGTATTTCCTATTATAACTTGGAACTGTCCCGCCTGTGTAAAGCTTCCTTTGACAATCTTCATTGCTTCGATTTTCTCAATATCTGCTTTTTTCGGCTCATTTAAGACAAAGCGCATTCTTGTAATACAGTGTGAAACCGCCGCTATGTTTTCTTTACCGCCGACCAACTTAAGAAGCTCTTTTGCTTCCTCTGAATATTTTCCCATAAAACCTCCTTAACTTGTTTAAACAACTAGTTATAACCATTTATAACATTTTCTTTTCTGTTTGTCAATTTGTTTAAACAAGTTTTCGGCTCTTATTGACAAATTTTCCTTCTTGCTTTAAATTAAAGGGTATACATAAACTAAGTACAAGGATAGAATATATATGCCAAAACTTAAATACGAAGAGATTTATCGGGATTTAAAGGAAAAAATAGAAAGCAATACTTTTAAATATTTAGACTTACTGCCTGTTGAAAACGAACTTACAAAAACCTACGCCTGTTCAAGAAATACTGTCAGAAGAGCCGTATCCGTACTTGTTAAAGAAGGATATGTGCAGACAATACAGGGAAAGGGTGTTAGAAACATATATATAAAAACTGCTCAAAAATCCTTCAGGCTTGATACCATAGAAACTTTTAAAGAAAGTTCAAGCAGAAATCTGAGTGTTGCAAAAACAAAGGTACTTCTGTTTACCGAGATTGTTTGCAGCAAGCACCTTGCCATGCGCTCCGGTTTTAATGAAGGTGATGTGCTTTACTATATACAAAGACTTCACTATATGGACGGAGAAGCCTTAATTTTAAACCACAACTATTTTCTTAAGTCCAGCGTTCCCGGACTTAACAAGCAAATAGCTTCAAAATCCATTTATGAATACCTTGAAAATACTTTGGGTATGAATATTATCAACAGCAAAAGAATAATAACCGTGGAAAAAGCTAATGAAATAGATGAAAAATATCTTAAACTCGATGTGAACGAATATAATTGTCTTGCCGTTGTGAGTAACTTCACTTATAACAGCGACGGCATCATGTTTGAATATACGGCTTCAAGACACAGACCCGATCGTTTCAGCTTCAGCGAAAACGCGGTAAGAAGATAAGACTAAAAAACAGCCTTTTAAAATTCAAACTTTTAAAGCTTAAATTTTAAAAGACTGTTTTTTAACATTGAACCGGAATAAGCCGGTAAACTTCTATCTTGTTTGACTTTAAGATAACATTACAAAGAAAATCAGAATTCTCATCACTTTCTTGAAAAAGCTTACGACAGCCAAACTTCCTATACAATACATTATTTATTATACACTTTTTTTCTTCTTTTTTAATTAAGTTTAAATCCTCCCTTGTACCTATACAAGGGTCTCTTGTATTATAAATCTATTATATCGAAGTCGTCATCCAAATCGAGGAGCTGTTCCTTTTTTGATTTAGGATGTTCATTAGGCGAATCATCCAAATCTAAAAATCCTTCCTCTTCATACTCCTCTTCTTCCTCTTCCTCGTCTTCCTCGTCTTCTTCATCAGGTTCATCTTCATCAAAATTCAGGAAAAGCTCTTTTTCCTGCTCCTTCTTTTTTGGTTCATCCGAAATAAGTGATAAACGGCTGTTTGTAAAATCCTCGGTTTCGGTTTTCCCGTCTGAAGGCATATACCCGTCATCTTCATCTTTATATTTTTTCTTTTTTGCTTTCTTTTTTATCTTTTTAAGAAGTAAGAGTACGACAGCTGCTGCAAGCACTATAATAAGCACCGGTATCAAGTAGCCCAAAAGCGAACCTAAGCCGCCTTTTGTTTCAGTTTTTGATGCAAGCTTCGCGGTGCCCGAACCGCTTACTTCACTTATAAAGTATCTTTGCACGGTTCTTTCCTGCAAGTCATAAGTATAAAAGCCTTTTTCACCTTTTTCATTGCTTGCGTAGACAACGGCATAGTTTTTACCTTTATCCTTTTTGTCAATCCAGCCCTGTACCTTAACATCATTTATTTCAATTTCCGTTTCCGTAAGGTTGGATGGAACACTCACACCGTCCTCAATAGGCAAAACATTTATGCTCATTTCCTCAACAAATATCTGTACCAAAGAGCCTGCCTGTTCCCCTTGAGAGCTTCCGTATTCGCTTCCTTTATTTACTTTAATTGTATAAATCTTTGTATTTTCTCCATCAGCGGCTCTTACCATAACATTTACAATGTTTTCACCGTCTACCAAATCCGTATTTCCGCTGATTTCGACAATCGAATTGGCCTGTGCCGATACCGCACTTACTCTAAGTAAAGTAACTCCTTCGCCGACATTAGCCGTATATTCGGTAATATTAGGATCAAATTCCGGACTCATCTTTACATCTGCAATATTTAAGGAGCTTAAACTTGTATCGTTCGATACCTCCGCTCCCGACGAAATTGTAACTGTTGAACTGCCTTTTTGAGAAATCGTTGCAGCCTTTTTGTCAACATCATAAATTTCTTCTGAAGTGAGTTCAATCTTTGATGAACCCGCTTTGAGAGCTTTAAATCTTAAGTTGTATACCCACTCCGTTTTTCCGTCCTCTCCCGCTCCTACTTTTATTGCACCTGCACCGCCTTGTGCATTATCTCCCGCAATAAACTCAAGATAAGACGCATCATACTTTAGTAAAAGAGTTGCATCTCCTAAATTGGAGCCGTCCAAACTGCTTATTTTAAGCGTTACACTGACTTCATTACCGACAACGACTGACGGATCGCTGAAAGCTATCTTCGCATCCAGTGCATATACATTGAAAGAAGCAAGCGGCATAAGAGCCAAAAATGCCGAGAATATAAGTATTACCGCCATTCTGATATATTTACTCATTCTAATTTTCTCCTATCTTTACGGAGCAACAAGAGATACTCTGCTCTCGGTCTTTTTGCTCGTATTATTATTTGAAACCGCCCCCGGTCCCACAGTCTGAGTAGAACCCGAACTTCCGTTACCTGTACTGTTCGTTCCGGTAGGGCTGTTTGCAGTATTCACATCCTGTGACGGCGCCTGTGTAGTGTTATTGTTTGTAGACACGGAATTTCCCGAAGGCATAGATTCGGGAAGCTCAGGCATGTTATTGTATACAGGTATACAAAATTCCAAAACGGAATTTTTAAGTTCTTGAGTGTAAGCATTTGAAAGCTTCACGCCTTCATGAGCCGCACCCTCTATATTTGTCATATACTGATGCTTATACCTGTTCGTTCCCATGACATTGAACTTTTTCAAGTACAAAGTATTCTGACTCGCCTTCACATAGTTGTCCCCATAATATTTTGCACCGCCTATAATGGCTTTTTCCCTGCTGTTCCAAGGTCTTCCGTATGAGCCTTCCTGAGAAGCCCACCACAAACCTCTTTGCACCGGACTTTGGCTTCCCTTTTGATATGCCTCTATATTGAAAAAGTTATAATGTCCCTGATAAGGTGCCGTATTACCGTTTATAAGTCCGCTTGTTCCGTTCACACCCTGTTCCTGAATAATCATCGCCGCCAAAACATAAGGGTTTACGCCTGATTCTTTACCGGCTTTCATAATAATGTCAACATAGCTTCCGTCACCGCCTGTACCCGTACTCTGAGCAGGTGCATTCTGCTCAGGAGTATTTGTAGGACTCTCAGTCGGGGATGCTTGATTAAGTCCCGCACCCGGACCTATAGCGGAATTTTCCGCCGCTTGGTTAATTATACTGTTCTCCTGTCCGCTACCCGGCGCACTGAGGCTCACACCGGAGCTTTTTCCTCTGCTCGGTGCATTTGTTCCCACTACACTGCCGCCTGCACTGCCGGAACCCGGACTTTGAGATGTAGGGGCATTGGCGGAACTCTGACTCGAAATATTTTCCTTACCCGCCAGAAAGCTTCCCTTTACAAGGTTTTCAAGTCCGGACCTTTCGTGTCCGTTCGCACTGTAGCTGTTGTCCAAAAACTGAAAGATATAAAACTCATCCAAAAAATTACGCGGATCCATATAATATCTTATTATGCCTTCACTTGCAGATACCCATGCGTTTGTATCGAAGCCTACCCATGTTCCGGTTTCTCTGTTGTAGGCTCCCGCCTGTGTTGACTTCCACGATGTCTGTGAATTCCTGTGAACCAGATTCCTTCCGACTATAGACTGATTACTTATAACCTCTTCCCAGTCTATACCCGTTTTTTGCGCTTTAAATACCCATTTCGGATACTTGGCATGCAAAACTCTCAGGCTCTTTTTATATGTTTCCGGAAAGCCCTGCTCATTAAGCATTTTTTCAAAATTTGCGTCCGCCGTATAGTTAAGCTGCTCATCCGACGGAGCATTTATATATGTTTTTAAGACATATCCTTCTCTTGTTCCCGAGGCGGTACTGAACTGTATTTTATACCATGTCTCAGCTCCGGCAGCACTCTCATCGACAACGACCACCTTCGTTCCCCTCGATAAAGAAGCCACTTTTGCAGATGTTTTATCCGCTCTCTCTCTGACATTTAATGTACTTGCTATTACATTTCCCTGCTTTGCCGCATAAGCATATGCTATTTCGGTATATGTAAACGTCCCTAAAATACTGAGTAAACAAAGTACCCCCGACAGAACAACACTAATATTTCTTTTAGTATTTCTTTTCACTGTCTTACTCCTAATTTTCTTTATTATCGTCACTATAAAGCTACCATAATAGGTAATATTATCAATAAAACATCCCAATATCAAGGTATATAGCTTAGCTGTAAGTTTTTTTAATAAATCGTAAGAAAATAGCCGGCTATTTTTTCAAATGCTTCAAAGGAACGCTCTATCATCTCATAGGATACACAATAGGCGATTCTCACGTAAGATTTTACGCCGAAGGATGATCCGGGAACCAAAAGCACATTAAACTCCTTACAAATCTCGCAAAAACGTACATCATCATCTATAGGACTTTTCATAAATATATAGAAACCGCCCTCCGGCTTTGTAAGCTCAAATCCTAAACTCCTCAGCTTCTCATATAAAAGTTTTCTGTTCCTGTCATAATATGAAATATCGGATCTTAAATCAAGACTTCTCGCTATAACCTTCTGCATAAGAGAAGGCGCATTGACACTTCCGCTGCATCTGTTTGCTATGCTTAATGCTGCAACCACTTCTTCAAAACCCGCACAATCCGAAGGTATCAAGAGCCAGCCTATTCTTTCACCCGGTAAAGACAGCGATTTAGAGTAAGAATATACGGTCAAAGTATTTTCTATACAATCCGGAACCCATGCCGGTTCTTCACCTTCATATACAAGCTCTCTGTAAGGCTCGTCACTTATCGTAAATATTACCGTTCCCAATTCTTTTTCTTTTTGTCTGAGAACAGAATTGATGTTTTCCAATAAGCTTTTGGGATAAACTACCCCTGTGGGATTGTTCGGCGAATTTATTATTATAGCTTTTGTTTTCTTTGTCACGGCATTTTTAAGTTCATCCATATCGGGTAAAAAACCGGGTGCTTTCGCTTCCACCACTACAGCCCTTCCGTCATAGTTTGAAATATAATTAGCGTATTCCACGAAATAAGGCGCAAATATTATTACCTCATCGCCCGCATTTAATAAGACCTTCAGGCTTATATTTATCGCAGTCGCCGCCCCTGCCGTCATTATGAGGTTCTTATGGGTATAGGATGTTTTAAACCTTTTGTTCAACGATAAAGCTATGCTTTCCCTGACATCCTCGTAACCGGCATTTGACATATATCCGTGAACGGCCAAGCTGTCCTGTGTATTCAGTATATCCGTGATTATATCCTTTATTTCTTTAGGTGCGGGCACATTCGGGTTGCCGAGACTGAAATCATAAACCTTGTCGTCGCCGAATTTTTCCCTCAGCCTTTTTCCTTCTTCAAACATAGCCCTGATAGCGGAATTATTATTAAGAAGCTTTGCCATTTTTTCCGAAACCATTATTTCCCCTCTTTTCTGTAATAAAATAGATAAACATGCTTATCAGCAAATAAAACCATGTAGTAGGATTGCTGAACCATGTGGTAAAAAACGCCAACAGGAAATATAAAAGTATCTGTGCATATATCAGATAGAATACCGGATTACTTACCCTTATACTCTCAAGCTTTGCCGCAAGCGCTCCCAAAGCACAGGAGAAGATCATAAGACCGAATAAGCCGAAATCATAATAAGCATCGTAGACAAGTGTCAAAGTCGTAAGCTCGGTTTTCGTTATAAACAAAGGAAAACTGAGAAAATCCGCAAGAACAAATTTAAGCCCCGATAAGGCAAGTACGGGAAAAAGCATCTTAAGCCCCATACTGTGTTTTTCTATACCTTCAACCATCGCATTAAAATTATCATAGTTATTGGCTATATAAATATAAGGTTGACTTATATATATGGGATAAGCATTTTTCATTTCAAATATTCCGTTCAGATACTCTATGTCATGACTTCTTGCCACGCTTAAAAGCACATATACGGGAATGATGATAATAAAAGCCGAAATCACAATATGTGCTTTTATCTCTCTCTTTACGGATAAAAAGGTCACAAGAGCAACGATTATCGCAAAAATAAATTGAAATCTCGATACAAGCAAAACAGGTATGCATAAAGCCGTAAACGCCGCTATAAGCACATAAATATCCATGCGTTTTTTATCCTTGAATCCCTCTTTTGAGTAATGAAAAAAATATATCACAGCCATAGCAGGAACCAAAACACAGGAAACGGTGAAGTAATGCAAACCTGTAATATGGAAGTACGAGTATGCATGCGGTACTCCCCTTATGAAGAGCGGTATATAACCAAGTATAAGTGCCTCCGCCAAAAAAGAAAACAAAGATACGAGGCACAAAATACAGGTTGAAAGAGCAAATATCCTCGCCTTTTTTTCCGATTTTTCTAAAGTCTTATCCATACTCCTTTTGCCAAGCTCCAAATGCCTTTGAAATACCTTACAGCTTAATGTAAAGCATAAAACCGTCAAATAAAAGCAAATCCATGTCTTTGGATCCCAATCCTTTTGCAGATACGACAGTTTCAAGGCTGAAATACCTTGTCCTCCCACAAAACTCAGATAAAAAATCCCCGGCAAATTTATTATTTTTTTACAATCTTCATACTCCCTATAATACAAATACAGTGCGGATAATATTAAAGCAAAACCGGATAAGGTATATATCCCCATCCGGCCAAGTACAAAGCTTATCAGTACAAAAACGGAATATATTAACATACCTTTCTCAGATAAGCTCTGATTTCCTCCTCTGTTTCAAATTCCATAGCCTTTTCGGCAATTTCTATCGCCTCTTTCCTTGTGTAGTTTATTATGCTCTTCCTAAGCTCCAATATGGAAGAAGCGCTCATGGAAAATTCATCTAAGCCCCACGCAAGAAGCAAAGGAAGCATAAGCTTGTCCGCTGCCGCTTCTCCGCACATTCCGACAGGTATTCCCGCTTTCTTTCCTTCAAGAATAATATTTTTTATACTTCTTAAAACAGCCGGATTAAGACTTGAGTAGAGATACGAAACCTTATCGTTACCTCTGTCAACCGCCATAGTATATTGAGTTAAATCATTTGTTCCTATACTGAAGAAGTCGGCTTCCTTCGCAAGTATATCCGCTATAAGAGATGCCGCAGCCGTTTCCATCATTATTCCGACTTTTATATCTTTATTATAGGCAATATCTTTCTCATCAAGCTCTTTCTTGAGTTCATTTATTAGTGCCTTTGCTTTTCTGAGTTCGTCCACACAGCTTATAAAAGGAATCATTATACGTATATCTCCGAAAGCACTGGCTCTGAGTAAAGCAAGAAGCTGAGGCTTGTAAAGATCCTCATATCTGTCAAGACATAGTCTTACAGCTCTGTAGCCGAGGAAAGGATTTTCGTCCTTTTCTATACCGAGATAAGGTATTTCCTTATCTCCGCCTATATCGAGAGTTCTTATTATTACAGGCTTTCCCTTCATAAGAGAAGCCACCTTTTTGTATGCCTCAAACTGCTCTTCTTCGCTCGGAACATTGTTTCTGTCCATAAACAAAAACTCGGTTCTGAAAAGCCCTATACCCTCGGCATCATACTCCAAAGCTTTTGCGGCATCGTTCGGATTTCCTATGTTTGCAGCAAGTTCTGCCTTGTATCCGTCTTTTGTTATACTTTCTTTACCTTTATAAGCTTCAAGTTCTCTTTTTTTAGTAAGATAGATATTTTTTTCTTCTTCAAAAAATTTTTTCTTCTCCTCGTCGGGATTAATGTAAACCTCTCCTTTTTCTCCGTCAAAGCAAACAATATCCCCGTCTTTTACCGAGCTTATTATCTCTTTACAGGCAACAACCGCCGGTATCTCGAGAGCTCTGGCAAGTATGGCTGAATGAGAGGTTCTTCCTCCAAGCTCCGTAACTATACCGTACACCGCATGAGGATCCAAGCCTGAAGTCATCGAAGGAGTAAGATCTTCGGCTATAAGAATACTCCCTTCCTCAAGACTTGCAATATCTACACTCTTGATGCCCGAAAGTTCTTTTATGAGCCTCAGCTTTATATCATTCATATCCGCAGCTCTTTGCTGCATAAGCTCGTCATCCATGGAGGCGAACATTCCGGCATACAAATCGCAAACACTCTCAACGGCAAACTCCGCATTTACGCTATCATTTTTGATTATTTTTGATATTTCGTCTATGAGAGCCGGATCTGACATAAGAAGTATATGCCCTTCCAATATGGCGGCTTCTTTTTCTCCTACCTTATCAGCCAAAACCTTAATCATATTTTCGGTTTCTTCTTTTGTCTTTTCCAAAGTATCCAAAAATCTCTTTTCTTCAGCGACAACATCGGAAACGAAAGTTTTTATAACCTCGGGCTTAATATCCCTTACAACCGCCGCTTTACCTATACCTATACCGTTTGATGCTCCTGTACCGAATACAACCATAAGACCTCCTTTTAGAACACTACTCTCCAAAACCGCTTTCAACCAATTCTATTATTGTTTCAAGCGCCTTTGCTTCATCCTTACCGCTACACTCTATTTCAATCTCATCCCCACATTTGACACAGGCTCCAAGTACACTCAAGACACTTTTTGCGTTATATTTTGCATCCTCAAACACGATATATATTCGGGACTCGAACATCAATGCTTGCTTACACAAATTCCCCGCCGGTCTTAAATGCAATCCGCTGGGATTTGTAACCTTGATCTTTTGTTTTATCATAATACTCTCCTATTTTTAAAAAACGGCAAAACTCCCATTAAGTCAATATCGGCTTAATTTTCAGGTACTCTTTGTACCTCTTTTTTACTTTCGTTTTTTATCCCGCTCTCAGCTTTAGGCTCCGTCTTTTGCTCAGTTTTAGCTTCCGTTTTTACTTCGCTTTTTGCAGAGCTTGTCACGGGCGCCGTCGTTTCCTCCGTACTCTCCTCCTCCGTACTCGTACTCGTCTCGCCTGCAGAATCCGAAACTATAATTTCAAAAGGAGTATAGGAATCTATCTCCAAACCTTCCGGAAGCTTGAATTTAAGGCTTCCCGAATGATTTCCTTTTGTAAGCTGTGAATACTCTATTTTTGCACCCAAGCTCTTCGCACTGAGCTTTGACAGACTTTCTTCAACACCCGAAACAACAACCGTGACTTTCTCAGGACTTATCTTATACGAATAACCGCTTGTATGTCCGCTCTGCTCCATATCACTTAATTCAAGTATGAACGACTTTTTATTTAAAGCTTCAACCTTAAGCGTAACACTTACCTCGGAATTACCTCTTACCTTTACCTTAGCCGGCAAGAATTCCGATATATCGAAGGTTATGGTCTTATCCGCACTGGCATTATTGAGATTTAAAAGACTTGCAGGTATCTCGACTATACTGAGCTCGCTTAAATCCTCAGCCTGACCTATTACGGATATCGACTTTGTGGAACTTTCCGCTCCCATAAATCTATATCCCTTTGCAACCTCTCCGCTTGTATTGAACCTGAGGCTTAATGTCTTTCCCTTCAAAATGCTTACCGTATATTTTATCTCCTCATTATCGATTGCGACCATAGATTCTTCTATACTGATCCTGTTTCCGTTCGCATCGTAAAATACCGGTCTTGTAATACCTTCCATATCATCGCTTGCACCGCTTACATCTATCTCCACTCCGACAGCCGAAATCCTTCCTATAACCGATACCGGACCGCTTACAAAAACATTTTCCGGCTCTATGCTTACCGTACCTACGCTGTAGCCCTCAACCGGTTCTCCCTTCGTATTTGTCGTAAGCTTAAATTCTTTTCTCTGCATGTCCTCTGTGGACACGGTAACAACTCCCGGTCTTACTATAGGTGAACCGATTATATATCCGGCATTATCAAGCATCTCTATATTTACCGGTACCGCTCCCGTAACGGAGTACAGGTCTCCCAAATCTATATATGCCTTAAAATCATCGGCACTGACTTTGTCTCTGTCCTTAGATCTTACATTGTATGTTACATTCACACTGTTACCCACATTTAAAGTGTAAGTTTTTCCCGCAGTGCTTATAATATCTTCACCTTCTATTTGTAAAGTTACCGTTTTTGTAAGTGTTACCGGAGGGTTTGATATGTCTATAACGACAAGCCATACAATGAAGGCGACAAATATGGAGATAATTTTCAAAAATAAATTATTGCTTAATTTTTCTTTCATTTGTATTCCCCATCTTCCACATTCCGAATCTTGAACCTGAAGTTTTAACTCCGTCATCCGTATAAACAAGATTCACAAGTTTATTTCTTAATTCACTCGAATCACTTACCTTTATGATTCTTCCCTGATAGGCAACAGAAACTCTGCCCGTTTCTTCGGATACCACTATTGTAACCGAATCACTGACCTCACTTATTCCTATAGCCGCTCTGTGCCTTGTTCCGAGTGCCTTGCTGATACTGCTGTTTTCGGACAAAGGAAGATAACAGGTAGCTGCATCTATTCTGTTGTTTACTATTATAACCGCTCCGTCATGCAGAGGCGTATTGTGTTCAAAAATATTTATAAGAAGTTGAGAACTTATTGCAGCATCTATTTTTATTCCGGTTTTTATAAACTCCTGTAAAGACTCATCCCTTTCAATAACTATGAGGGCTCCCGTCTTACATGCCGCAAGCTCGAATGAAGCCTTTATAAGCTCATCCATATCTTTTACGTGGGTTTCCGCTGATGCCTTGGGACTGAAAGGAAAGGCATTTAAAAGGAAATTACGACTTCCGAGTTGCTCCAAAGCTCTTCTTAATTCCGGCTGGAAAATTATTATCAACGCCGTTACCGCTATAGTAGCTATCTTACTTAAAATCCAAAGTATAGCGTCAAATCTGAATATTGCCGCCGCAAGCGTAAAGGCAAAAATCAGCACCAATCCCTTTAAAAGCTGCCATGCTCTTGTATTTTTTATCCATAAGAGAATTATATATACAATGTATGCGATTATAGCTACCTCTATAAGATTTGTCAAAATATCAACAATGTTTCTCGGGAACAAAGAACTCCAAGAACCCAAAAATCTGTCTATATTCACCGCTCATCGCCCTCCTGTCACTTTTTTAATTATCACTTTGTACTTTCTCACTTTTTTCAAGCTTTTCTTCTTTTCTGTTTTTCCTTGCGTTTTTTACCGTAATTATTTTTTCTGTCTTATATTCGGGAACTTTCACGCTTATTTTAGGCACAGCTTTTACATAATAGTAATACTCGTCATCTTCGAACTGAGTATACTCCGTTCTTGTGTAATCTATGTTAAAAACAAAAAATTTATATATATATGCAAAAAGCGCCGATACGCTCAGCCCTACAACAAGCTCCATAACCGGCAAGGTTACATTCATCACAAATTCACCTACAAAAATAAATATCAGTAAAGAGGTCACACCCACCGCTATGGCTATTTCCCATGAATAATCCACCGAAAGACTGCGCGTAATATTTACAAGCACTATGGTTGCCGCAAAAGCAAACATATAAATATAAATTTCTTTATTTACCAGAAACCTGTTAAACATCTCCAAATATCTCACGCTTATATCCACTGAAAGCTCATTGGTTAAGACTCCGACATTATTCTTTATGTATAGTAAAAGATAGTATAATAAAACACCTGCACTCACAGGTATAACCGATACGATACCCGAGCCGAGTCCGACAACAAGAGGAATAAGATACGGAATTTTTAAGACAAATAAAAGCGGAACCACAAGCAAAAGATACGAGTTACCCGGCTTAAAGCTGTAATATAAAATTCCTACTGCAGAAAAGAAAATACTTATAGCCAAAAACATTTCCACCGAAACGCTGAAAATATTTGCAAGTAAATATAAAAAGACTAAAACGGTTACAGCCGAAAAAGGCAAAACCGCACACAGCAAAGCAAGGCTTACCGCAAGCATGGGATCCTTAAGTAAATTCAAATACCCTATATTGAGATTTATAAGCATAAGTATGCTTAACACCAGGCAAAATTTAAAAGCGGGAATTATAAACATACCGTACTTTCCGTAAAATATTTTTATTTTCTCTCTTAAAATGAGCAATCTAAGCATCTTTATCCTCCTTGGCAAGTTCCTTGCTTCTGCCTCCAAAGTCATACCTCTTATTAAGTCTTGTCAATCTGAGGATATATTCCCCGTTCTTTTTTTTCATCTTATCATAACGCCTCGCATATATATACACAGTCAGGAGCTCATATAAAATTAAGCCGAAAAAATAGATAAAAATATATATTTTAAACATCTTTGTGAGTTCAAAAATATTGACTACACTCAACATAAACTGTATTCCGTACAGGGCAAGCAACACCGTAATGAGCACATAGCCGACCGTAAAACTGAAAAAAGACTGAAGCAAATGCTTGTGAATATAGTCCTTCTTAAAATATGTTCCCGCAATATAAAGAGCCTTCTTTTCTTTCTTCTCGTAAAGAGCAAGCTCCGTCATAAGCTTTATCTTATCCTCGTTAAGCACCGTTTTCTCCTACTCGCTTTTTTATAAACAAACTATATAACCTTCTTATTATATCATAAGTCCTTATAGCTTGCAAACACGGTACTTAAGCCCGATTTTTGACGAATACGAAGTGCTTGTCATCGGAGCGTTCCTTGCAATACTCAAAGTCCAAAACTTTGAGCTTCTTTATTTTTTCCAAATCCGTAATTTGATGCTTTGCCATAAGCCTTACAAGCTCTCCTCTTGCCATTTTGGCAAGTGTCGCTTTCTGCTTTGCTTTACCCGAAATAATTTCGCAAAAATCAACATCCTTTATGCTCAAAGCTTCCGATTTTTCATATCTGTATACACATTTTGAATACTCCTTGGATGCAAGATTTAAAATTTCTTTATCACCGTCTCTTGTAAGTTCTTTTACTATATCTTCGGCCCAATAATCGTAAAGGTTATCATATCCTTCATAATCTATCCGTGCCTGCATCTCCAACCTGTAAGCACAGATTCCGGTACTCGGCTTCACAATACCGTAAAAACCTGAAAGTACTCTCAAATGCTTTTCCAAATATTCCATATCCGGCAATTCGAGAGTTTTTGCACTCAGATATTGATATTGCAAGCCTTCGTACGCAAAAAGAGCGGAGCTTGTATTTTTATCAAGCTCCATATTCATAATGCGTTCGTAATTAAGCTTTGCAAGCTTGTCATTGCATTTCCATATCCCTTTAAGCTCTTCATAAGACAGACCTTTTAAATAACTCAAAAGAGCTGCCGTCTTTTCGTAATACGGCGCTTTTGTTATATCATAAACATAATCCTCATCAATATTTATTGTTTTTGCCGGACTGATAATTATTTTCATTTTATTCCTTACTTATTCCCAAATGTTTATATGCGTTTTCGGTGGCAACCCTGCCTCTTGGGGTTCTGTTTATAAGCCCGTTCATAAGAAGATAGGGTTCATAAACTTCTTCCAAAGTGCCTGAATCCTCGCCTATAGAGGCCGACAAGGTGTCAAGTCCCACAGGACCGCCTGAAAATTTTTCTATGATAGTCAATAAAATCTCTCTGTCGTTGTTGTCAAGTCCAAGCTTGTCGACATCCAATATATCCAGGGCATAATCGGTAACTTCTTTTGTGATATTCCCGTCATATTTCACTTGTGCAAAGTCTCTTACTCTCTTTAAAAGCCTGTTGGCAAGCCTTGGCGTTCCCCTGCTTCTTCTTGCCATTTCCATAGCTCCCTCGGCATCTATTTCTATACCGAGGACGGTTGCCGAACGGCTTATTATACTTTTAAGCTCCGCCTGAGTATAAAATTCAAGCTTTTGAACCACTCCGAACCTGTCTCTTAAAGGTGCCGAAAGAAGACCCGCTCTTGTCGTCGCGCCTACAAGGGTAAACTTCGGAAGCTCAAGTCTTATGCTTTTTGCGCCCTGCTCCTTCCCTATGACGATATCTATGGCAAAGTCCTCCATTGCCGGGTATAAAAGCTCCTCTACCTGTTTGTTCAGCCTGTGAATTTCATCTATAAAAAGAACATCATTCTCATCTAAAGAACTTAAAATAGCCGCCATATCTCCGGGTTTTTCAATAGCCGGTCCGGATGTAATCTTGATATTTACACCCATTTCATTGGCTATTATCGTACTTAAAGTAGTCTTACCGAGTCCCGGAGGGCCGTAAAACAATACATGGTCCAGACTTTCTCCCCTTAATTTGGCGGCATCTATATAAACCTTCAAGTTGTCTTTGATTCTTTCCTGCCCTACATATTCCGATAAGTACATAGGTCTGAGAGTTTTTTCCGTTTGAGCGTCTTCCTTATTCAGCTGTGTATTTATAATTTTCCTCTCCATAATACCTCTACAACATTCTCAATGCGAGCCTTAACGCCTTTGAACTGCTCATATTTTCATCAATTTCAAGACTTTTAACAGCCTTTGTCGCCTCGGTAACGGAATAGCCGAGAGCAACCAAAGCTTCTATGGTATCCCGTCCCACAGTTGACAAAACCGTATTTTCGTCATTAGAGCCTCCGGCATCAAATTCAGTAATGTTTTCCGTATGAATTTTATCCTTCAACTCTATTATTATCCTTTTTGCCGTCTTCAAGCCTACGCCGTTTGCCTTGGCAATAGTTTTTTCGTCATCACCGAGTACCGCAATCCCGAAGCTGTAGACATCCAGCACCGATAAAATCGAAAGTGCCGCCTTAGGTCCCACTCCGTTTACACCCAGCAAAAGCTTGAAAATTTCAAGCTCTTTTCCGTTATTAAAGCCGTATAAACTCATCGCATCTTCCGAAACCTTAAAGTATGTATATAAAAAAACCTCTTCGTTTACTTTCGGCAGCTTCTCCAACGTAAGTGTCGTCACATTTATTTCCATGCCGAAACTTCCCGTGTCTACTATCACCTTATTTTCAAATACATCAACCAATTTTCCTCTGATAAATGAAATCATCTACTATCCTTATATTACTAAAAAGCACCGTTTGGGAGCTTTTTATGCAAATTCCAAATCTATAGTTACATGCGGGTCATAATTCGGAAATCTAAAGAGAAGCACCTCTTCAAGCTTCTCCTTGATTCTTTTTTTATCCGCCGCAAAATCCAAAAGTATATCACAGTACAGCTCTTTTCTTTCCTCATCAATGACAACTCCGTGAAAGCCCAATACATAAGGCTCTTCTTTTTCAAATTCTTTAAGAAAATCCCTGACCTCTTTCGCCCTTGCGGAGTGTTCGTCTATTGCATACACTCCTATAACCAGAAATATCTTGAGCTTTTCATATATTTTAAGCTGGAGATGATGAAAGATGGGGTAAATATCCCCCACTGTTTTATCGTGGTCTATATCGACGTTAATAGTTCCTATTATGGTGCTCGGACCGTAAGTGTTAAGTATCAGGTCATGAGAGCCAAGAACTATTTCTTCTTCGTCAACCATTTCATATATGGCTTTTGCAAGATCCGCATCAGCCCTTTCTCCGAGTATTACCTTTATCGTTTCTCCCAAAAGCTCGTAGCCCGCTTTTACAATAAATAAGGCTATAACAGCTCCGGCAAAGGCATCCGTAGAATATCCGAAAAGCATATAAATCAAAGCGGAAACAAGGGTAGCCGATGTTATAAGTGCATCGTTTTTGGCATCCTTTCCCGAACCTATCAAAGCTTTGGAGCCCAAAGTCTTCCCCGAATTTTCAGTATATATACCGAGAATTACCTTTGCAATTACGGTGAGAAGCATTATAGCTACGGTTATAAAGCTGTAATTATACTCCGGCTTTGTACCTAAGCTTCTTAAGGAGCTTATAAGCATATGAATGCCTGTAACCATAACTATGCTTCCTATAACAAGACTTGTAAGGTACTCCGTTCTTCCGTGTCCGAAGGGATGCTCTCTGTCCGGAGCCTTTGCGGCAAGTCTCGTTCCTATGATTGTTATTACCGAAGATGCGGAGTCCGTTATATTATTAACCGCATCACTGACTATGGCTATTGAACCGCTTGTTAGGCCCAAGCCTATCTTTACAGCGGCCAAAACAAGATTTGTTATTATACCCGTTAACGAAACCCTGTTTATCTTTTCAGTTCTGTTTTCTATGTTTTGTATAAACCTGCCTTCCATCGGTTCTCCTATCTTACAATATCAAGCTCCGGATTATCATCACTTTTTATTTCCACAATCAAGCCGTGAGGAAGGCAAACTATGGTCTCTCCGTTTTTACTTATTTTACCCTGATGTATGCAGAGCTTATCCGGGCAGTTCGCCTCCTTCATTCTTACGACGCCCTGCGTTATGTTTATCGTATTAAAATCGCCGTTGTCATTTACAATTGCATAATCTCCGTCTTTTGACAAATCAATCTCCTGCTCAACCTTACCGTCAACGCTCATTAAAACCTTTGCCTTAGCAATATCTGTTTTCACCGAATTTTTTCTGTAGTTTACAAACAGTATCCCTGCACAGGACAGCAGCAAAACGGTGACAAGCAAAATTATATCATTTCTTCTTTTCATCTTATTTCTTAAACGCCTCGAAGCCCGAGCTGTACACCTGAGTCATATCAGGTAAAACCCACATTGCTTCAACACCTGCATAATTTTCTATAAAGTTTTTTCCTGTTTCCAAGTCCATATTAAATACTGCCGTGCTTAAGGCATCCCCCACTCCCGAATCGGATGTGAGTATGGATACCGACAAATATTCATTTCCCGGAAACAAAGTATCCGGATTTATAATATGGTGATAGCTTTTACCGTCCACCATGTAAAATCTTTCATATACACCGCTTGTAACGAGGCTCAAATCTTCTATCTCCATAGCAACTATGCTTTGATCCATAATATCGGGATTAGGATTTTGAACTCCGACGGACCAAGGAACCTTTATGCCGTTATCACCGTGCTTACTTCCTATAGCTCTTACATTGCCTCCGACTGAAAGAAGTATGTCGTTATAGCCCTCTTTTTTAAGAAATTCCGCCGTTCTTTCGGTTGCATAGCCCTTTGCCGTTGCCCCTACATCTATACTCATATTCTCGTCTTCAATGTATACCGTGGATGCCTCTTCATCTATAATGATTTTATTTATATCCGTATGCTTTTCGGCTTCCTCTAAGCTTTTTTTATCGGGTAGGGATGCTGTGTCCGGATTTAAAATTCCCTCTTCCCTCTTATCATGCCACAGCTTAAGCACCGAGCCCATTGCTATGTTCACCTTCCCGTCGGTTTTTTCATACATTTCCTTGGAGAACTTTAAGAGGTCGATTATTTCTTTATCCACCTTTACAGCTTCCTTACCTGCATTATCATTGATTGTTTTAATATTGTTTATTCCTTCATAGCTTTCATAAATATCATAATACTCATGATATTTTTTCAACTCTTTTTCTGTTTTTTCCAGCACAACATCAAAATCATCTTTACTTTGCGCATATCCTATAACTTGAGTCACCGTATCGAAAACACCCGTGAAGCTTCTTGTATATCTTTGCAACTCCTGCGTTTTACCCTCGTCTCCGGCAGGAGCTTCACTTGCCTGATTACCGGTCTTTTCACTCTCCAAAACACTTTTGCCTGTGTTTGTGCCCGCACAGGCGGACAAAAGGCAGAGTCCCGTTGCAAATAAAGTATATCTTAATACTTTTATAAGTTTGTTTTTTATCATCTTTTTTATCAGTCTTTCTTATATTTTTCGGCAAGCTTCGCTATTTCTATAATAACGTTCCTTGCCTGCTCCATGCTTTCCACACAGCAAAATTCATATCTTCCGTGGAAGTTTTCTCCACCCGCAAAAATATTAGGGGTAGGAAGTCCCATAAAGCTTATTTTCGAGCCGTCCGTACCGCCTCTTATAGGCTTTATAAGAGGTGTGATTCCCAGATTTTTCATAGCTTCTTTTGCTATTTCCACACATCTTAAATCCTTTTCTATAACCTCGCCCATATTGTAATACTCGTCACGAATTTCAAGAGTTATACGCTTTTTATCAAGCTTTTCATTAAGTCTCTCCACTAAGCGCTCTACATAAGCCTTCTTTGCCTCAAAAAGCGTTTTGTCATGATCTCTTATTATGTAAACAAGCTTTGTAAACTCAACATTTCCCTCGATTGAGCAAAGATGGAAAAATCCCTCTCTTCCCTCGGTATGCTCCGGAACACTGAATGCCGGCATCGAGTTCTGTATTTCGTTTGCTATATTCATGGAGTTTACCATGGTATCCTTTGCACTTCCCGGATGAACATTTTTCCCTTGTATGCTTATAACGGCCTGAGCCGCATTGAAGCTTTCATATTCAAGCTCTCCGAGAGGTCCGCCGTCCATAGTATAGGCAAAATCACAGGCAAACTCTTCAACATCGAAAAGGTCCGCTCCTCTTCCTATCTCCTCATCCGGACCGAATGCGACTCTTATTTTTCCGTGCTTTATATCCGGATTTGCAATCAAATAAGCACCTGCACTTACTATTTCGGCAACTCCCGCTTTATCGTCCGCACCGAGCAGGGTTGTTCCGTCTGTTGTTATAAGAGTTTTTCCCACATAATTTTTCAAATTGGGAAACTCGGTTTTTGAAAGAATTATCCCCTCTTTTTCATTTAAAACTATATCTTCTCCGTCATAATTTTTATGAATCTGCGGCTTTATGTTTCTCGCTTCAAAATCCGCCGTATCCACATGAGCGATAAAGCCTATTACAGGCAGCTTTTCATCGCTTGTTGCAGGAACCGTAGCGGTAACAAAGCTGTTTTTCGGATTTAATTTAACGTCTTCAAAGCCGAGCTCACGAAGCTCCGAAACCAAATCCTGCAAAAATAAAGTTTGAGTATGTGTAGTCGGCACGGTACTGCTTGTGCTATCCGACCTTGTTTCCTTTTGCACATAATTTAAAAACCTTTCAAGTAACTTATCCATATTCAAATCCTCCTTTTATTCTTCCTTTAAAAAAATTTCCACTAAAGCGGTATCCTCTTTTGTGGTAAGCTTTATATTTTTATATTCACCCTGAATGAGCCTTGCCTTTATGTTATATACTCTTTCAAGAACCATTGCATCATCCGTTATACCCTTCTGCAAATTTTCATCGGACATAAGCACCTCATAAGCCTCTTTTAAATTACCGGCATTAAAGCCCTGAGGCGTTTGTATCGCATATAGACTGCTTCTGTCAAGACTTTCTTCAAAAACCCCTTCAGAGTTTACTTTTCTTACGGTATCCTTCACCGGAACGGCGAGAACGGCCGCTTTTTCTTTATCAAGAACTTCTATAAGCTCATTGATTTTTTGAACGCTTATAAGAGGTCTTGCCGCATCATGAACCAAGACCTTATCGTTTTCTTCCGCTTTTATACATTCCAGTCCCTTGTACACGGAAAGATATCTTTCCGTGTCGCCGTAAACAAGCTTTGTAAACTTCTTTATTTTATAAGCCTCAGCTATTGCAAGAACCGTAGCTTCGTACTCCTTCGTTCCTACAATGATTATTTCATCGACAAGGCTTTTGTCAAAGGCTTCCATAGAATATGCAAGAACGGGCTTTGAAGCTATTTCTTTAAACTGTTTGGGTACATCCTCGCCCATTCTTTTTCCGCTTCCCGCAGCCAAAATGAGCACCGTAGTCTTAGACATAGGTTTTACAAAAGCTCCTTTTCACTGAATTTCAATGCCGCATCTATAACGGCATCCATATCATAGTATTTGTATTCTCCGAGCCTTCCGCCGAAATACACCTTATCTTCTCCTAAAGCCAGCTCCTTGTATTCGGAATAAAGCTTTGAATTTTTTTCGTCGTTTACAGGATAATAAGGCTCATCTCCCGGCTTCCATTCGGCGCTGTATTCCTTCGATATAACGGTTTTTTCGCTTTCCGTAAACTCGAACCATTTGTGCTCTATAATCCTTGTATACGGTACTTCTATATCGGTGTAGTTTACCGCCGCATTTCCTTGATAATTATCCGTATCGAGAATTTCGTTTTCAAAGCGAACCGATCTGTATTCCAAGGCTCCCAGCTTATATTCGAAATATGCATCTATCGCTCCGGTATATACTACCTTATTTGCGAGCTTATCATATTCCTTCCTGTTTTTCAGATAATCCTCGCCAAGTCTCACTTCTATACCTTCAAGCATATTTTCAACCATCTTGGTATAACCGCCTATAGGTATTCCCTGATATTTTGCATTAAAATAATTATTGTCATAGGTGTATCTTACCGGCAGTCTTTTAATGATAAAAGCCGGCAAATCCTTGCACTCTCTTCCCCACTGCTTCTGTGTATAGCCTTTTATCAGCTTTTCGTATATATCAAGCCCCACAAGGCTTATCGCCTGTTCTTCAAGGTTTCTCGGCTCCTTTATTCCCGCCGCTTCCCTTTGCTCCTGTATCTTTTTCTTTGCCTCATCCGGACTTATGACCCCCCACATCTTGTTAAAGGTAAGCATATTGAACGGAAGGGAATATATTTCTCCTTTATAATTCGCTATGGGAGAATTGGTAAATCTGTTGAAGCTTGCAAATTTATTTACATATTCCCACACCTTGTCGCTGTTTGTGTGAAAAATATGTGCTCCGTACTTATGCACATTAATACCTTCGGTTTCTTCGCAGTATACATTTCCCGCTATATGCTTTCTCTTGTCTATAAGCAGGACTCTTTTTCCTCTCTGTCTTGCTTCATACGCAAATACCGCGCCGTACAATCCGGCACCTACAACTAAATAATCGTACATAGAATGTTCTCCTCACAATTCTGCTCATTTTTACAAAAACGACTGCTTATTCATACTACCTATATTGTTTCAAAGTATATTAAAACCCAAACCGAATACTATGTCAATGATAACAAAGCTTAGATTTTTATTAAATATTCATCGTAAAGCTTGATTATTTGACAAATAAAGTCTATAATTTTCTTCTAACAAAGCTTTAAACTGTAACTATAGGAGTGCGCATTTAAGAAAGTGGATTTTAAAGCTATGAATAAGAGTATATCAAATTTTTTCAAAAAATATAACTACGCATCGGTTTTTTTATATCTTCCGGTGTATATGACATGGTTTGATTATCTTGAAAAAAGTGTAAGACACAACTACTACATAATGCACAGCAGGTTTGATGATCTTATACCCTTTAATGAGTATTTTGTCGTCCCTTACCTGCTCTGGTTCTTATATGTAGCCTTGTTTCTCCTCTACTTTTTTTTCAAAGACAAGAAAGAGTTTTTGGATTGTTTTACCATGCTCGCGGCAGGTATGAGCATCTGTCTTTTTATATGTTGGGTTTTCCCTAACGGTACCAACTTAAGACCTCATATAGACCCTACAAAAAACTGGGCAACTTATCTTGTATCTCTCGTTTATACGGCGGATACGAGCACCAATGTTTTTCCGAGCATACATGTTTATAATTCCATAGCCATACATATAGCCGTACGCAAAAGCAAGTTCCTTACCAAATGTAAGTTCGTTCAATTTTTCTCTTTTGTGCTCATGCTCTCGATTTGTATGTCTACGGTAGCTCTTAAACAACATTCTGTTTTGGATGTTATAGGCAGCCTTGTCCTTGCATCGGTAATGTACATTATCATCTATATCAATGTTCCTACCGGTCTCGGTGACACAAGCGACAACGAACTCGTCGCCGGTAAAACCGGTTGGTAGAATTCGGATTTTAAAAAAGTGGACTCTTCTAAAGGGGTCCACTTAATATTTGTTTACGAGGAAATTTTAATGTCAATATATGAACTTTTTATAATATCCGTTGCGCTCTCAATGGATGCCTTTGCCGTGTCCGTATGCAAGGGGCTTTCTATGCCTTTTTTTGACAAAGCTAAAGCCTTTATAATAGCCCTTTGGTTCGGAACCTTCCAAGCCTTTATGCCCTTTATAGGTTATATACTCGGTATACGTTTCAGCCGTTTTGTAAGACATATAGACCATTGGCTTGCCTTTGTCCTTTTATGTTACATAGGCTACGGTATGCTCAAAGAAAGCCGTGAAGACTGTGACGTAAGAGCAGGTAACAGCATAGCCTTTAAAATTATGTTGGGGCTTGCGATTGCCACAAGTATAGATGCTTTAACCGTCGGGGTTACTTTTGCTTTCCTGTATGTCAATATCATTTATGCTATACTTTTCATCGGCTTTTGCACATTCCTGATTTCCTTTGTCGGAGTCGGTATAGGCAAGCAATTCGGCTATAAGCTTAAATCAAGGTCCGAAATTTTCGGCGCCTGTATTCTTATACTCATGGGCATAAAAATACTTGTAAGCCATCTGTTTTTCGGCGGATAAAGTGAATTTTTATCTTCAAAAAAAGAGGATGTCTTTTAGGACATCTTCTTCTCATCTACATTCTTATTACCCCTCAAGCGCCAAATTAGGGCAGGCATTCAAATCCCACGAATGTCTTATTCCCTTCATATAGTCGAAGTATGCAGCCGCCCCTATCATGGCGGCATTATCCGTGCAATACACCGGCGAAGGGTAGCAAAATCTTATGCCTTCAGCATCACACTCTCTTTGCAGGCTCTCCCTAAGGCAGGAATTCGCCGCAACTCCTCCCGCCATAGCCACGGTTTTAAAATTATACTCCTTTGCCGCAGCTATCGTATGCTCCGTTAAAACATCGACCACGGATTTTTGAAAACTCGCAACCAAATCGGGAACATTTATTTCCTCGTTCTTCATTTTTGCCTGATTTTGATAGTTTAAAACCGCACTTTTTATTCCCGAAAAGCTGAAATCATACTTGTTGTCATTTACCTTTGCTTTAGGAAAATTTATAGCCAAGGGATTTCCTTCCTTTGCGGCTTTATCTATCTTAGGTCCTCCCGGATAGCCCAGTCCCACGCTTCTGGCAACCTTGTCAAATGCCTCTCCCGCAGCATCATCTCTTGTCCTTCCTATAATCTCGAAATCATTATAGTCTTTAACCTTGACAAGATTGGTATGCCCTCCGGAAACTATCAGACAAATAAAAGGCGGCTTCAAATCCTTGTGCTCAATAAAATTTGCGGCAACATGCCCTTTTATATGATGAACGCCTATAAGAGGCTTATTTAGGGCAAATGCAAGCGCTTTTGCATACGCCACGCCCACAAGCAGGGCACCTACAAGCCCCGGACCGTGTGTCACTCCGATTGCATCTATTTCTTCAAGGCTTTTACCCGCCTTTTTTAACGCCTCATCCACAACAAAGTCAATATTTTCGATATGCTTTCTTGAAGCGATCTCAGGCACGACTCCGCCGTATAAGGTATGCAGCTCAATCTGCGAGGAGATTATATTTGATAAGACTTCTCTTCCGTTTTTTACTACCGCCGCCGCCGTCTCATCACAGGAACTTTCAATAGCAAGCACATATACATCCTTATTCATCTTCAAACCCCAATTCTATACTCTGTCCGTCCGTAGCCGCCTTTGTTCGCGGAAATATTTCTCTTATCTTATCTATGTATTCCTCCGGTCTGTTTACGGAAGGACTGTAATGTGTGAGCCACATAGCCTTTACATCGGCCGCCTTTGCAAGACCTGCCGCCTCGTACATAGTCATATGTTTATATTCTTTTGCATTGGAAATCTTTTCCTCTTCTCCGTACATACCCTCGCATATAAACAAATCACTGCCCTTTGCCATATCCGATATGGTTTTTACAGGTCTGGTATCCGTACAATACGTTACTTTTATACCCTTTCTTTCTTCACCCATGACCATATCCGGGGTATAGGTTTTTTCACCGTCCGTTATAGTCTCTCCGTTTTGCAGCTTTGACCAGAATTTTAAAGGTATATTAAGCTCCTTAGCCCTTGCGGCATCGAACTTTCCTTTTCTGTCTATATTTATACTGTAGCCGTAGCAAACAACATTGTGATTCACTTTGAAAGCCTCTATTCTGTAGGGTCCCACTTTAAGACTTTCTTTATCCTGCATAAGTTCATGAAACTTAAGCTCATATGGAAGCTCGGGAGCTATAGTTCTCAAAGCGTTTACAACTCTTATTAAGCCTTTCGGCCCCACAAGCAATACCGGCTCTTTTCTCTCGGCATTTCCCATGGTAAGCAAAAAACCGGGTAAGCCGCTTATATGGTCCGCATGAAAATGTGTAAACAATATTACATCCACAGGCTTGGGACTCCAAGCCTTCTTTTTTATGGCAACCTGAGTTCCCTCTCCGCAGTCTATAAGCAGATTGCTTCCCTCACATCTTGCCATCATACTGGTCAAATACCTGTAGGGAAGAGGCATCATCCCTCCGGTACCCAGTAAACAAATATCCAACATTATATTTCCTTTCCAAGTTCCAAAAGCATTATAAGGGCGTCCTCCGCAGGAGCCGCATAATAATCCTTTCTTACATTCAATATCTCAAATCCGAATTTTTTATACAGGCAAAGAGCCGCCTCATTCGACGCTCGAAGCTCAAGCATACAGCTTTTCACCTTCCTTTGCCTTAAATCTTCTATGCAAAGCTCCATAAGCCTTACCGCATAATTTTTTTTACGAAACTCCGGTAAAACCGCTATTTTCATGAGCTCCGCCTCATCATATAGAACCCTGTAATTGATATATGCAAAATCCTCTATTATTATCACTTCATCATATTCGGATTTCAACATACTTTCTATTACAGCCTCAGACCACGCATCCGAAAAGCACTTTTTTTCTATATTTTCTATAATCTTAAGCTTTTGCCGTATCGACACATCCTGCGTTTTCTTCATCTCTTTCTCTTTCGGCTTGGCTCTTTCTAAGATACTCTATCTCAAAAGCTCCCGCCTCTACGGTTTTTCCCTCTTCATAATATTTCTTTGCAAGCAGCAGTAAAGACGATGCCTTTTGTCTGTTAAAGCCTGCCGGTGCAAAATCAAAAGCGGCTTTCATATTTTCCTTTATATATTCTCTGTACACAGGTACACCGTCTCCGAGAAATATCACTTCCTTCGTACTTTTTGAAAGCTCGGTAACAAGCTCGTCTATGCCCACGGCTCTCGGAGCGCTAAGGCACTTGAATTCTGTAAAATTTTCATAGCTTCCCGTGTATACCTGCTGCCTTCTTGCATCCATTATCGGCACTATAAGAGCATCCGTTTTATAAAAATTATAAGCCATGGCGGACAAAGCGGAAACATTTATCAAAGGCTTCCTGATAGCGGCGGCTATCCCCTTAGCCGTGGCAACGCCTATTCTCAAGCCCGTAAAAGAGCCCGGACCTCCGCTTACCGCAACGGCATCCATATCATTTAAGTCAAAGCCCGTTATGTCCTTTATGCTTGCTATCATAGGCAACAAGGTCTGTGAATGTGTCATTTTATAATTAATGCTGTACTCAGCCAAAATCACATCCTCATCCAATACGGCGACACTTGCGACCAAGGATGAACTTTCTATTCCCAAAATTCTCATTTATATTCCTTCTACACTTATTTTTCTGTAATCAAAACCTTTTTGAGGGTCTTTTTCTATGTTTATATGCACAGCGTCCTCCGGTATAAGTCCCGGTATAAGACTTGCCCATTCTATAAGGCAGACGGCATCCGAAAAGAAATATTCCTCATAGCCTATCTCCTCCATTTCGCTCTCATCGCTTATTCTGTATACATCAAAATGATGTAATACCGTTTTTCCCTCCTCATAGCTTTGCACCAAGGTAAATGTAGGACTGTTTATATTACTTTGTACACCCATGCCCTTGGCAAAGCCTTTGGCAAAGGCTGTCTTTCCCGTACCCAAATCTCCATCGAGGCAAATCACACTGCCGGGCTTTACTTTTTTTGCAATTTCTTTTGCTATATCAAAGGTCTCATCCTCCGAAAATGACTCATAAATCTCCATTTTCACCTCTTAAAATTTTATAAGCATAGTCTTTTCTTTAAGCAAGGCTTCAAGTTTTTCTCTATTTCCTTCAAAGTACCTTGCGGGAATCAGATAACCTCGCAAAGGTGCGAAATATATAACTATCATATTCTTCCTTATCATGGTCTTATAAACCTCTTCCCACGATGCCGTCACTACATTTTTGTCTTGGGTAACAACTATATTTTCTTCGCTGAGTTCAAGCTTAAATCCCTTTTTTATCGTCTCCGTTTTTGCCTGTCTTGCAGCCTTAAGATAAAGTATGGCAGGCTGTATAACGGAAAACATCAGAGCACAGGCAAGAAAAACCAGCTTTCTCGATATACCGCTCTCTCCCCATGTACTGACAAGAACATAAAGCGATGCCAAAGTAAACAAAGCATTGAATATACCCAGATACGCTCTGTTGCTGCTGTATAAAGAGAATATCCATATATCCTTTTCATTAAGCTTTATATCAAATTCAAGTTTTTTTTCAGACATATTCACTCCTCTAATCAATTATTCCCGTCAAAGCCACTCTGTTTTTCGCCAAATCCACACTCAAAACCTTAAATTCCATAATATCTCCGACACTGACAACATCGAGAGGATGCTTTATAAATTTTGATGAAAGCTTTGAAATATGTACCAAAGCATCCTGATGTATGCCTATATCGACAAAGGCTCCGAAATCTACAACATTTCTTACCGTACCCTTTAAAATCATGCCTTCTTTCAAGTCTTTTATATCAAGCACGTCACTTCTTAAAACAGGCTCGGGCATCTCGTCTCTCGGGTCAAGTGCGGGCTTTTCAAGCTCTTTAACGATGTCCTTAAGACTTATAACCCCTATACCGATTTCATCGGCAAGCTTATCATAATTCGTAATTTTCTTTGACAAATCCTTTATTCCGCCCTTTTTAAGCTCGGGAGCGCTGAGATTAAGCTTTACAAGTAAAGCTTTCACCGCTTCATAGCTTTCGGGATGTACGCTTGTACTGTCAAGTGCTTCTTCTCCGTCCCTGATACGCATAAATCCCGCACATTGCAAAAATGCCTTAGGTCCAAGTTTGGAAACCTTTAGGAGCTCTTTTCTGTTTTTAAAGGCTCCGTTTTCTTCTCTGTAGTCTATTATATTTTTTGCAAGAGTTTTATTGATACCCGAGATATATTCAAGCAAAGAAAACGAAGCTGTATTAAGGTCGACACCTACCTTGTTCACACTGTCTTCCACAACCGCTCCCAAAGCCTGCTCAAGCCTTTTTTGATTCATATCATGCTGATACTGCCCTACGCCTATACTTTTCGGGTCTATTTTAACAAGCTCAGCCAAAGGATCCTGCAAACGTCTCGCCATACTGGTTGCCGACCTTTGACCTACATCAAAATTCGGAAACTCCTTTGTCGCAAGCTCACTTGCCGAATACACACTGGCTCCCGCTTCATTTACTATTACATAGGAAACCTTTTCCTTTATCTCTTTTAAAAGTTCGGATATAATAAGCTCCGATTCCCTGCTTGCCGTACCGTTTCCCAAAGAAATAAGCTCAACCTTATGCTTACTTATAAGCTTTTTTAATACCTCTTTAGCTTCTTTCACCTTTTTTTGAGGCTCCGTAGGATATATGACAGCCGTATCGAGCACCTTTCCCGTCGCATCCACTACAGCCAACTTACAACCTGTCCTAAAGCCCGGATCCCAGCCCAAAACGACCTTATTTTTTATAGGTGCCTGTAATAAAAGCTGCTCCAGATTTTTTGAAAATACCTTAATGGATACCTCCTGTGCCGTATCCGTAAGTTCATTCCTTATTTCCCTTTCTATTGCCGGAAAAATAAGCCTTTTATACGCATCCTCCACAGCTTCTCTCAAAAATACTTCGCTGTGTTTATTGGGATTCTTATTTGTCATCTTATACAGATATTCAAGTATCTCATCTTCCGCAGTCACAAGCTTCACACTTATGACCTTTTCTTTTTCCGCCCTGTTTATCGCAAGTATTCTATGGGGCAAAATCTTTTTAATCTGCTCCTCATAATCATAATAATTCTCATATACGGATTTCAGCTCACTGTCCTTTGCGGCGGTCGCAATAAAACCGGTCTCGAGAATATCCTTCCTTATTTTGGCTCTGTAAACCGCCTCATCGGAAATAATTTCCGCTATTATGTCGCTTGCACCTTGCAAAGCCTCTTTCTCGTCGGCAATATCATCCTTTACGTAAGCCTTCGCCAAAACACAAAGTTCCTCGTCGAACTTTCCTTCCAATATAGTCAGAGCTAAAGGCTCCAACCCCTTCTCCTTTGCCACCATAGCTCTTGTCCTTTTTTTAGGTCTGTAAGGTCTGTAAAGGTCATCTATTTCAACCAAAGTGGCTGCCGCTAAAAGTCTTTCTTTAAGTTCGGCTGTAAGCTGTCCCTGTTCTTCTATGGATGACATTACCTGTTCTCTTTTTTCATCCAAATTTCTTAAATATCTGAGTCTCTCATCCAGATTTCTTAAAATTTCATCACTCAGAGAGCCGGTAAGCTCTTTTCTGTATCTCGCTATAAACGGAATAGTATTGCCTGCATCAATAAGCTCAATACTTGCCTTTACCTGATTTTCTTTTATTCCCAATTCATTTGCTAAAGCTTTAATTATGTCCATATCACTTTCCTTTCATTCCGCTTCATATCATTTTAACAAATCGTACATTGTAGTGCAAGTACGTTATGGACTTTCACATTTATTCGTGCTACAATACCCCTGATTATTTAAAATTCAATTTAGGAGTACCACATAAAATGCCCGAAGAATATTTCAACAAAAAAGATACGGACAACAGCGACGATCAAAAGGAAGCCTTAAGCAAAAGCTGGAGCAACCTCGGTTTTTCACTCGCTCTTGTTTCTTTAATCATGTCCCTTTGCTGCTGCAACATAGGCGGCTTGCCTCTTAGTATATTCGCAGGGATTTTTTCCCTTGCCTGCACTTTTATAGCAAAAAGTATTTACAATCAGTTCAATAAAAAAAATATCATATCCATAGTTCTTGCGGTAAGCGGAATAATTTTCGGTTTTGCGCTTTTTGCACTCTTCCTTGTTTCTTTCTCGAATACTCAAGACCCGGCCACCGCAAATGAAATTGCACTGAGGGTTCAGGAAATGCTTAAAAGCTTGGGAGTTGATGCGGATATGAATGAAATATATAATTTCTATTCACATTAAAAAACTTTGAAAGAGGAGCTTAAGAAGCTCCTCTTTTTATCTTAACAAATCTATTCCTTTTACAATCAAATAATAATCCTTAACAACAAAATTAACCATAGCTATGCCTATGCCCAACAATAGGCTTATAAGCGCATATTTAAAACCCGGTTTAAGCTTTTTATCAAATCTGTATTTTAACATAAGCAGCAGATACAGACCTAAAGCAAATACAACATAAGGAACCACAGGATTGTATCTTACACTTCCCACTATATCCCCCTTCATGAAGGCAAGGCTTGAACGAAGTCCTCCGCAGCCGGGGCAATACAAGCCCGTAGTCCTTCTGAAGGAACAGGAATAATGAGAAAACAAGTCTTCAAAAAACTTAATAAGCATTTATAACTCTGCCCTTATAAACTTAATGATCTCCGGCATTTGTTCCGCTTTATCAAGGAAGTCTTTTTCTTTCATAAGCTCACTTAAAAATGCGAATTCTTTCTCTCCCTCTATTCTGTATATACGGGAGGCACCGAAAATTTTTTCACATTTGGCACCAAGCTTTGTTTCAGAACCTTCCACTCTTACAAAATACCTGCGGCTCGTTTCTTTTATATCTCCTACACTTATCTTTTCGGCACTCCAACCGAGTTTTATATTTGAATGTAAATTTTTACCTATTTCTATAATATCCGCAACAACTGCACTTGCGGTAGGGAACTTTCCGGCTCCGCTTCCGTACAGCATACAGTCGCCAAGCTTGTTTCCCTTAACAAGAATTCCGTTAAATACATCACTTACCGCATAAAGCATATGTCTTTTTCCGACCATGGTAGGGCAAACATACGAATACAGTTTACCGTTTTCTA
The DNA here is from genome assembly GCA_963522175.1 of uncultured Lachnospiraceae bacterium. GTDB lineage: Bacteria > Bacillota > Clostridia > Lachnospirales > Lachnospiraceae > CAKAHY01. The sequence goes on along the minus strand of CAUQXC010000004.1, from coordinate 63,431 downwards.
TGCGAGCCGTTCCGAGCAGCTTCACGCTTGCTTTAAGCTGTTTTGCATACTTGAAATCCTTGCTGTCTATCTTTGTTATGCCTTCCGTATATATTTCTTCGAAATTAACCTCTTTTCCGCTTACAAGAGAGGATAATATGGCAATTTTTCTACATGTATCGTGACCCTCAATATCGGCTTCGGGATTTCTTTCCGCATAGCCGAGCTCCTGAGCGGTTTTTAAAGCCACTTCAAAGTCCTCTCCGTCCTCATCCATTTTTGTAAGAATGAAGTTTGTCGTTCCGTTTAAAATACCCTCTATATCCGCAATCTCTTCTCCGACCAAAGCCTCCGTAACTGTTCTGATAATAGGAATTCCTCCGCCTACACTTGCTTCAAAAAGGAAATTTATATTTTTATCTCTTGCTATTTGCAGGAGCTCCGTTCCATGAGCCGCAACCAAAGCCTTATTTGATGTAACCACATGCTTACCCGCAAGCAGGCTCGCTTTTACAAACTCGTATGCCGGGCTTGTTCCTCCCATGCACTCAACTACAACTGTCGTTTCCTCGTCGTTTGTTATGCTTGATACATCACCTACAATAAGCTTTTCTATCTCGCTTCCCTTAAAATCTCTAAGCTCCAAAATCTTATTAACTTTAACATCCGTACCTAAAGCCGCTTTAAGCTTTTCATTGTTGTCTCTTATGTACTCATACACTCCCGAGCCTATAGTTCCGAATCCCATTATTGCTACATTTATCATTCTAATATTACTCCCTAGCTAAAGTTTTTACATCTATGATGCCTTCTTTTTTTTCCAAGTCTTCCAACAGCTTTGCCAAGTCTCCCCTGTCCTTTGCAATTTCAACAGTTAGGGATATGCTTGCCTTCCCGTTTAAGGGTAAAGACTGATGTATAGTAAGTATATTTGCATAGTTTAAAGACACAAGGCTGAGTATCTCCGAAAGTAAACCTCTTTTATCAAGAATCTGCATAGCCAAGGTTATTGTCCTTCCTCTTGATGTATCATTAAACAAAAAAATATCGTCCTTATACTTATAAAATGAGCTTCTGCTTATACCCAGTCTTTCGACCGCCTCACTTATGCTCATATTCTTGTCATAATTGAGCAAATTTTTTGCTTCCATAACCTTTATAAGGATATCCGGAATTGCCTTTTCCCTGACTACATAATACTTACTTTCTTCCCTCACTGTCCACCTCACAAAAACACTTGTTTTCGACTTAAAGATATTAACACGAAGGAGAGGAAAAAGCAAGCTGATTTTTAGATTAATTACGATTTGTTAGATAAAAAGAGGGAATGCTCCTTTACTTACCAAAACAAAACGGAACATTCCCTCTTTATTAAATCATATCGATTTTTTTATCTTTCATAAAAGGCTTTTTTGCCTACTATAGCTCTCTTACCGAAGTCCGAGCTTGCAAGAAGCACACCGAGATTTCTCTTAGGCAGAAATTTCACGCAGACATCTCCAAGCTTTGGAAATAAATCCTTAGGACTCTCCTTTGTATCCACTATCAGCATATAGTTTCCGCCTTCATTTTCGGCAAGCCAAAGCAAATATGCCTTGTCGATTTTCGTATTTTCTTCCATGTAAGCACAAAGCTCTTTTATCATTTCTTCAGGGCAATCCTCCGCTTCTTTCAAAACGACGGTATCCTCTTCCTTAATCGTATATTCTTCCTTGATTATATCGTCGAAAATTTCTTTTCCGAGAACCATATTTTCACCGAAAGGATTTATTACGAGTCCTCTGTAGGTCGAATCTCTTCTGCCTATGATATCCTTATATCCATTAAAGGGCAGTATTGATATTTGAAGTTCTTCTTCTTTCTGCTTTTTACTCCACTTTCCGAACTCATCAAAGTCCGTAAACGCCATCATAAAATGTTCACCCTCGGAGTTTCCAACAGTAATTACGGCAAGGCTCTGAGCATCACCCTCCGTAGCTTTAACCGGACAAATAAATTTTGCCTTGAAAACCTCTTCCCAAAATTTCGGATACTTATCCTCATTTCCCTTTTTAATTTCCTTTATGAGCTTTACAAGTTCAGTATTTTTAATTTCCATGTATTTCCTTTCCGAAGACTTATTCGTCTCCTACAAGCTTAGGGCTTCCAAGGTTTATCCATGACAGATATGCCTTTGAAAACTTGTCTATATCCCCGTCAAGAACAGCTGTTATGTTCCCGCTTTCGCAGCCCGACCTGTGATCCTTGACCAAAGTATAGGGCTGCATTATGTAAGAACGTATTTGACTTCCCCAAGCTATATCCTTGACATCTCCTCTTATATCCGAGAGTTTTTCGACATTCTCCTGCCTCTTTATCATAAGCAGTTTAGCCTTCAACATCTGCAAAGCTTTTTCCTTGTTAAAAAGCTGGCTTCTCTCGTTTTGGCACTGTACGACTATTCCTGTCGGTATATGTGTCATACGCACCGCCGAGCTGACTTTATTTACATTTTGTCCGCCCGCTCCGCCCGAACGGTAGGTGTCTATTCTGACATCATCCATATTTATATCTATATCTATGTCTTCTTCTATACTAGGCATAACATCACAGGACACAAAGGAAGTCTGTCTTTTTCCCGCAGCATTGAAAGGGGATATACGCACAAGCCTGTGGACACCGTGTTCGCTTCTCAAATAACCGTAGGCGTTTTCGCCCTTAATATCCAAGGTTATGGACTTGATTCCCGCTTCTTCTCCGTCAAGATAGTCAAGAACCTCCGTTTTAAAACCGTGCATAGCCGCCCATCTTGTATACATTCTGTACAATATCTCGCACCAGTCGCAAGCCTCCGTTCCTCCGGCACCGGCATTAAGTCTCAAAATTGCGGAACTCGTGTCATAATCACCGGTGAAAAGCATTTGCAGTTCCATGTCATCTATGCCTTTTACAAATCTATCCAGCTCTCCCGAAATTTCCTTTATCAAAGACCTGTCTTCTTCCTCTTGTGCCATATCTATAAGAGTTATAATGTCCTCATACAAAATTTCCAGACTCTCAAAATTTTCCAACTCGTCCTTTAATCTCTTTGTACTTTTAAGGAGCCTGCTTGCCTCATCCGGATTTTGCCAAAAATCGGCAGCTTCCATATTTTTTTCATTTTCTGCTATTAAATTTCTCTTGTTATCTAAGTCAAAGACACTCCTTAATCTCTTCAAGCCTCTTTTCGTAGCCGCTAATAGCATATTTGTACTGATCCAACTCTACCATTCTTTTCTCCTAAGTCGCTAAAACATTTAATGAATATATAAAATTTAAGAGACTTATTTTAAAGTCTCTTAAATTCTTTATTTTACAGGCTTTATGCCAATCTTCCGTGACACTGCTTATACTTTTTACCGCTTCCGCAAGGACACGGATCGTTAGGATATATCCTCGGCTCGGAATGTCTCACCGGTTCTTTTACGGAAGAATCGTCCTTATTTGTTCCGGTAACCTTTGCAGCCGGCTCACGCTCAACTGTCTGCTCCACCCTCATATTGTAAAGAATACGAATCGTATCCTCTTTAACCGCACTTGTCATGTCCTCGAACATCTCGTAAGCGCCTTTTTTGAACTCTACAAGCGGATCTCTCTGACCGTATGCCTGCAAGCCTATACCCTGTCTCAACTGCTCCATATCGTCTATATGGTTCATCCACTTGTTGTCTATAACCTTTAAAAGAACAACACGCTCAAGCTCTCTGATCTTCTCAGGCTCAGGGAACTGTGCTTCCTTATCTTCATAAAGCTTCACAGCTTCTTCCTTAAGCTTATGAACAAGCTCAGCCTTGCTGAGAGACTTGATTTCCTCGTCGCTTATAGGATGTATAGGTACTATAGGAAGTAAAAGTTCATTTAATTCCTCGGCATTTGCTTCCGCATTTTTCATATCGTCAGGCACCGCAAGATCTACCGCATGCTCCACTATATCGTTTATCATCTGAATAATGGTATCACGCATACTGTCGCCGTTAAGAACCTTGTTTCTCTCGTCGTAAATGATCTCTCTTTGTTCGTTGTTTACCTCGTCATATTTCAAAAGGTTCTCTCTTATACCGTAGTTGTTGCTCTCTATCTTCATTTGAGCCTTCTCTATGGCACTTGAAAGCATCTTGTGCTCTATAGGCTCACCTTCCGGAACGCCTATAGCCTCAAACATTTTTATAAGACTGTCGGAACCGAAAAGTCTCATCAAGTCATCTTCAAGTGAAATATAAAATCTCGACTCACCGACATCTCCCTGACGACCCGAACGTCCTCTAAGCTGGTTATCTATACGTCTTGCCTCATGTCTTTCGGTACCTATAATCTTAAGTCCGCCCAAAGTTTTCGCTTCCTCTTCAAGCTTGATATCTGTACCTCTTCCCGCCATATTGGTAGCTATGGTTACTGCTCCCACCGCTCCGGCTCCGGCTACTATCTCAGCCTCCTTCTCATGGAACTTTGCATTAAGCACGGTATGAGGAATACCTTCTTTTTTAAGAAGCTTTGAAAGCATCTCCGAGGTCTCTATGGTAATGGTACCTACCAAAACCGGCTGTTTTTTTGCATAAGTTTCTTTTATCTCTTCAACAACGGCGGCAAATTTTTCTTTTTTGCTCTTGTACACAACATCGTTATGATCTATACGAGCTATAGGTTTGTTCGTAGGTATGGAAATGGCATCCATTCCGTATGTGTTTCTGAACTCTTTTTCTTCAGTCAATGCGGTACCCGTCATACCCGCCTTTTTTACAAACTTGTTGAAGAAGTTCTGATATGTGATGGTTGCGAGAGTTTTTGATTCTCTCTTTACGTTAACATGCTCCTTTGCCTCTATAGCCTGATGCAAACCGTCGGAATATCTTCTTCCCGGCATTATTCTTCCGGTAAACTCGTCAACTATAAGAACTTCATCATCCTTTACAACATAATCCTTGTCCTTATGCATAAGGTTGTTTGCACGAATAGCAAGAATTATACAGTGCTGTATCTCAAGGTTTTCCGCATCGGCAAGGTTCTCTATTTTAAAGTAATCCTCAACCTTTTTCACACCTTCTTCGGTAAGATTTACAACCTTGTCCTTTTCATTGACAATGAAATCTCCCGTTTCTTCTATGACCTCGCCCATAATAGCGTTCATTTTACTGAATTCCGCGCTTGCTTCACCTCTTTTTAACTGCTTTGCAAGCATATCGCAAACTTCATAAAGCTTTGTGGATTTTCCCGACTGACCCGAAATAATAAGCGGTGTTCTCGCCTCATCTATAAGAACGGAGTCGACCTCGTCTATGATGGCATAATCGAGTTTCCTTATGACCTGCTGTTCCTTATATATAGCCATATTATCTCTTAAGTAGTCAAAACCGAGTTCGGAGTTTGTAACATAGGTAATGTCGCAGGCGTAGGCTTCTTTTCTCTCCTCGCTTGACATTCCGTTTAATACAACGCCTACCTTAAGTCCCAAAAACTCATGTATACTTCCCATCCACTCGGCATCACGCTTTGCAAGGTAGTCATTTACCGTAACTATATGCACTCCGTTTCCCATGAGTGCGTTAAGATATGCCGGACAGGTTGAAACCAAGGTTTTACCCTCACCGGTTCTCATCTCCGCGATTCTTCCCTGATGCAAAACAATACCGCCTATAAGCTGTACTTGGTAATGCTCCATATTAAGTACTCTTTTTGCCGCCTCTCTTACCGTCGCAAAAGCCTCAGGCAAAATATCATCCAAAGTCTCTCCGTCAGCCAGTCTTTGTTTAAGCTTGGCTGTCTGTCCTTTTAATTCTTCATCGCTCATAGCCTGCATAGTCGGTCTTAAATCCTCTATCGCAGTTACTATAGGTCTTATTCTTTTTAACTCTCTCTCACTGTGAGTTCCAAATATCTTCTCTATCAGGCTCATCCTTTTTCTCCTGTGCTATTATTAACATCAATTTGTTATTCTACCACTTATATGTAATTAGTGCAATCTTAACCGCTTGTATTAACAAAAAGTTCATATCTGTTTTTCCACATTATAAATAGTCTGTTTTTTGTTTTTTAGTGTGGAGAATGTGGATAAGTCCGTGGATAAGCCAAAAATAAGCCTCTTTTTATATAGTATATAGGGATAAATTAAAACTTATTTGTGGAAAAGGCTGTTTTTCCATCTTTTTCTTTATATAATTTAAAAATTTTAAACTTATAGATTAATTGTCGTACAATTTAATAACAAGATTGAATTTTTCTAATTTCTATGCTATAATAAAACTATCTTAAAGAAAGGAGCTAATGTATATGCGTTATACTATTATCGGAAAAAATATTGAAATCACGGAAGGTCTACAGGAAGCAATACAAGATAAATTATCTAAGCTCGACAAATATTTTAAGGAGGATACACAGGCAAAGGTCACTCTCAGCGTTCAAAAGGAAGAACAACGTATAGAAGTTACTATTCCTACAAAATACAGGCTGATACGTGCCGAAGAAAAATCAAATGATATGTATGTTGCTATAGATTTGGTAAGCGACATCATAGAAAGACAAATCAAAAAATATAAAAATAAACTTATAGATAAAAAGCAGGCGGCTCATTCCTTCTCGGACTTGTTTGTCAACTATGAAAGCGAAGCTCCGGATGAGGAGGATATACAGATAGTTAAGTTTAAGAGATTTGATATAAAGCCTATGACGGCTTTGGAAGCCTGCTTACAAATGGAAATGCTCGGACACAGCTTTTTTGTATTCGTAAATGCCGAAACGGAGCAGACGGCGGTTGTTTATAAAAGAAAGAACGGAAGCTACGGCATCATAGAAGCCGAGTATTAAATAGAGGTACAAGTATTTTCTCGTAAGTACTAAAAAAACTTCCCCTGTGGTATATACCACGGGGGAAGCTTTTTTAAGGGTGTAAAATCAAGTAACTGTTTAAATCATCTAAACTATTTAACATATTCTCCGTTTCCGTTTACAAAATATCCGTCCGGAGTTTTCTCATTAAAGTACATCGAACCTAAAGGTCTTGAGTCCTCAAGTTTCTTATAGTACCACTCGCCGTCATTGTGCAATTCCCATGTCCACTTAGGTGTATATGGATTAAAGTAATACCATTTTTCATTCACATTCTCCCAGCCCTTCTTCATCTTACCCGAATTGAGGTCCAGATAGTACCAGAAGTTATCCTGAGGATCCAGATGCCAGCCTTTCATCATCCTACCGGTTTTCGCTTCAAGGTAGTACCATTCATTATTATCAGTATCAAGGTGCCAACCCTTTTTGAGACTGCTTCTTGTGGTTCCGGAAAAATAATACCATTCATTATTTTCAAATACCCAACCCTGTTTTACAGTCTGTCCGCTGTTGTTAAATGTTCTGCTTGATGAGCTTCCGCCTCCGCTTCCACTTCCGCCTGAGTTACTTGGCGTAGCTGCCTGAACCTTTTCACACTCCACCTCATATACATCATCATCTAAGCACACTTTTATATCCGTTTCGGATATATAGTTAAAAGTGGTCGTAGCCCCTAAGCCCTGGTCTTGCTTTACTTTATATCTTACACCGGCATCGTATAAGCTTGCCGTAAAACTCGGATACAAAAGTTGTACCCACTCGTTATTTGCTCCTTCCCCCATTTGGTTAGGTATAAGCTCATTTCCGTTCTCATCTACATACTTTATTCTGTAGTTCATAAGCCTTTCATACTCCGCAACAAACTGATAAGCAGACGGTAAAGGGATATTAAATTTAGGCTCAAATTGTGAATTCTGTGCCTGTGGCAAATAAGTAAACCTTCCACCGTTCCCTAAAGCTTCGCTTTGAAAACTTATATTATCTTGCTGCGGCAAAAGCCTGTATCTACGTCCCATACCGTCGGTAACTATATTAGGAATATCAACAGAGTCGCCGTAAACCTCAGTTTGCCCTACTAAAGGTGTTGCATTAACACTCTCCGTTTTACTTCCTATCTCTTCAAATGACATATCAATCTGATCATAGTACTTATATTTTACAGTACAATTTACCGTGTCGGCAAAAACCGTTATTGCCGTCCCAAGTACAAATGCTCCTGTCAATACAAGTACGGCAGAGCTTTTAAAAATATTTTTTCTCATAGACATATTCTCCTTTTCTTTGAAAGTTCTAAAGCTTACTAGTCTACAGATACCATATTCCTCAAAAAAAGTATATTATCCAATGAATAATATTTCTTGAAATAACGTAAAATCAAGCAATATTATCCATTGGATAATGTCAAATTGCACAAAAAAAGGTTGTGAATTTGTGCAAAACTCACAACCCTAAATCCTTTATCAATTTTTAAAGTTCAATCTCATCTATACGATTACAACGCTTTAAAAGCTCTATATAAAGCTGCAGCTCATCTTTTGACTTTATATTCAGCTTTTCATAAATACTTCTGTTATGTTTTCTCACCGTATTAAGGCTTATGAAGGCAAGCTCCGGTATATCCGCAATCTCATATCCTTTGATATAAAATCCGAATATCGTTTTTTCCGTCACGGTAAGCTTATTTGCATTTGAAATAAAGGCATCAAAAAGCACATCAATCTCGGAAGGTGTTTTAATCTCTTCCGACATTCCGTTCTGCTTTTCCGCCTGCTTAAGCTTCATAAACTCCGCCAAGGCGTCTATTTCCGAAATTCCGAATTTTGTATTACTGTTCAGCGCCTCCTCATTTTTCAGTTCCTCAAGCTTATTTACTATAGGCTTTACGTACTTTTGCGAAATTATATATGAAAATACAAGCATGACAAAAATAAAACAAAGCAAAACCCCAAAAATAAGTGTATATCCGTCTTTCAAACTTTTTTCATAAGCTGAATAGGGAAGTAAGACCGCAAGAACCCACTCTTCGGAGTTACTGCCCTTTAAACCTTTAATAGTTCTGTGAACTCCTATAAAGCGTTCCTCCTTACCCTCATACACATTAAAATACTTTTGTTTTTTTATATTCAGTCTCTCATTTTCATTTACATATACGTCCCTTGTTTCCCCCACAAGTCCATGTGTAAGACAAAGCATATTGTCATCCTCTATCGGTGCCAACACCGTAATCATATTTCCGTAATCACTGTCTATTATGGGATGTCTCAAGCTATAAAGAAGGCTGCTTATTTCCACTCCGCAAACACCGTATCTGTCACCGTTGCTTCCGACAATAGGAACACTTAAAAAAGCGGCATCTTCCCAAACATTAGTAATATTACGTTTTCCTGCCCATATATAGTCTCTTGCACTTTTTTTATCTTCTGAATTTTTTATTTGCGATTCATACCATTCAATCTGCTTTATATTAAACTCAAGATTCCAACGATTATGAAGCTGAATACGATATAGACCGGCAACATCAGGATCTCCTCTGAATAAAAACACCTCATTATTGGGGCTACTGCCGCCGCTTATGTTGGAAAATCTCAAATACAAGCCTGTACGTGAATCTGTGGCATTAGGAGCTTCGGTGTTCACCGTCGCATCAAATACGGCAAAAACTCCGCTTGTATGCATAACCTGAAGCTGATTTTCAAGCAAAGGATAAATATTTGCCTGTAAAAAAAATATTTTCTCTTTAGAATTATCAAGTTCCTTTATATCATACGGATATGTAAGTATTTCCTTTTCAAGTGAAGAAGACAATCTGTCCGCCAACTCGAAACTGTTTCCGACCAAAAAGCCGAATCTTTCATCCGCTTCGGAAACACTGTTCTTAAGCTGTACATCAAGGCTTCTTTTTAAATTCTTTCCACTTTCTGTAAATGACCCCAGCATATACAGGACAAGAACCAATATACCTGTTCCTGCGACAAGCAACATACATATATAAAACAAAAGCATTCTTTGCATAGAAACGCTATGCTCACGTACCGCAAGAAACACCTCTTTTAAAGACAGCTTTATAAACCTTTTATTTGTCTTTTCATCTTTTCGAAACATATTTTTCCCTTTAATTCTAAGTAACACCGATATTCGCCTATAGGAAACTTTAACTTAATCGGTACTTTGTTCGGCTCTGTTTACTTCATAATACTTTGAATATTGATATATGCCTGTTCAGCAAATATTTTTTCATTACTCGAGGTATCTTCTTCTTTCGCTTTAAAAAAGCCCTTTTTTTGTCTGTCAAGCTCCAGTCTGACATTTTTTTCAAACTTGACTTCAAGATCCAAATAGTTAGGTAATTGCGGTGCCGTAAGAAAACGATAGGTGTTTTGCGTTTCGGCAAGCGCCTCATACAAACTTCTGTATTTAGAATTTTCAAGCTCCTTTACCTTTTCCGGAAGTATTTCAAAAGCTTTCTTTGTTACGGGCATATAACCTGTTTTTGTAGCAAACTCGACATTATTCTCCGGCTCGGTTATCCACTTCAAAAATACTGCCGCCGCCTTTTCTTTTTCAGAGGTGGATTTAAGCATACAAATTCCGGCTCCGCGTTGCATAACAAGCTTTTCTCCACCCTCAAAAATAGGAACAGGCCTTGAAATAACTTCTATAGGCTCCGATACATTGTTATCATAGGTAACTATATCTTCATAGTACAGAACACTGGCGGACGAGGCTACACTTACTATAATATTTCCCGTACGCAAAGGCTCCGTAGCATAACCTTCTTTAAGCCAAAGCGCACCTGAAATCGCCGCATCGGCATAAGGTTCCCATGCTCTTTTGAAGGTATCCCCGAAAACTATACTTCCTTCCGGGTCATTTTTATTAAAGAATGACTCTCCCAAAGACTCTACTCCCACCTGAAAATAGTTAAAGTGGTAATCATGTACAAAGAAAGTCTTTCCGTCACCGGCAGTATTCGGAGTTTGCTCATCCGTCCACTCCGTATATATCTTCGCCGCCTTAAAAAGCCCTTCCCATGTATTCAAATCTTCGACTTTCACACCTGTCTCCGCCGAAAATCTGTCAAAAAGAGTCTTATTTATAAATAATATTTCCGTTGATTTCGCAATAGGAAAGACAACAAGCCGATCCTCTACATACCCTTCTTCTATAAATTCAGGTAAATACTGTGCAAGCTCTTCTTCACTGAAATAATCCTTGTAATCAACCAATATATTCTTATCTTTCAACGCCATAACGGTTTTGGGATATGCTACAAACATATCCGGCAACTGTGAGGCGCCCGGGTCGTCCCTGTCCGCCGCCAGAACAGCCGAATGTATAGTATTGGTGTTGGATATGGATGTAACCTGAATATTGATGCCCTTTTCTTTACCCACTGTTTCATTAAACTTTTCTATCATGCTGTTTAAGGGTGAGTCTGTCTGAGCCCCGTATACATGCCAGAGGGTAAGTGTCAAAAGTTCCTTTTTTTGTTCCTTTTTCTGTTCCTTACAAGATACAAGCATAAACACTAAGGTAAGTATTGCAATAAGACATAAAAAGCTTCTTCTTTTCATAACATCACCTCCGGAATATTCACAAATCAAAAAATATTATAAACATTGTAGCATAAGGTTTTTTGCTTTTCAATATACCTTATACAGGAGAAGCATAAAAATATAACTTTCTTTTATCTTTATTCGTACCATAACGGTCATATAACTTTTTAATGCTTTTATCATGTAAAAAATAAGGGGACTGATTTTGCCGTATCGGCATAAAAAAGAGCCGCGACACACCGCAGCTCCTTCGGTCCTTAAAAAACTATATAATGCACTCTTCCTTCATATACGCTTTAAGCATCACGGAAAGCATGCTTCTCACCTTCTCCTCTTCGTCCTCTTCAATGAGTCCGGCCCCCATCATCATAGTATTTATGAAAAACATCCAAACCTCTCCCGTCATCTTTCTGTACTCTTTTATTCCTATTTCTTCACAAAAGTTAAAAAAAATCTTTTTTTGTTCAAGCACTACCTTTTCATACAAGCCTCGCAGCTTGGAATTCGTACTCATTTCACGCAAAAGAACAACATACAACGTTTTATAAGGATTTGTATCAAACATTTTATCAAGGAGCAGATTAACAAGCAAATCTTCCTTAGACAGATTTTTATTTTTTTCCATATAAGCTTTAATCACGGATTCCCTATAATACATACCGTCTTCCATGAGGTCCTTGAAGATTTCTTCTTTATTTCCGTAATGATGATACAAGCCGCCTTTTGAAATAAGCGCTCTTTTTACTATATCATCCATAGTGGTCTTTGAAAAACCCTTATCAATGAAAATTTCCAAAGCCGCCTGCTTTATCTGCCCCTTTCTGTCTTCGCTTTTAAGCCTCTGCCTTGACATAGTCCCTCCATATAACTCTAAATTTCAAATAACAAATCACCGTAGTCCGGCATAGGCCAAAGCGCTTTATCCACAAGAGTTTCCAGCTTATCCGCCGGCTTTCTCAAGCTTTCCATAGCCTTTGTAACCTTATTTTTATATGCAAATGCTCTTTCCTTGGCATCCTGTATAAGCATCGCCTCTTCCGTAAGCTCTGCAAGCTTTGAGTTTGCAAGCTTAAGCTCCGAAAGCAAATCGGAACACTCAAGAAGAAGCTCTTTTTGCACGCTTACATCCGCATCCGGGCAGGCGCTTACTACCGAATTCAATGAACTTGCCACATTGGAAACGAACTTTATTACAGCCGGTATTATCATTCTGTTTGTCATATCCGACATCGTTCTTGATTCTATATTTATTATTTTTGCATAATTTTCGTACTCTATTTCCTGCCTTGATTCAAGCTCCGCTTTTGTAAATACCTTAAAGCTTTCAAAAAGCTTAACCGCCTTCTCTGTAGTAAGTGCGGGTATAGCATCCACTGTAGACGATATATTCGGAAGCCCTCTTCTTTTTGCTTCCTCAACCCAAGCCTCCGAGTACCCGTTTCCGTTGAACACTATTCTTCTGTGCTCGCTCAAAAGCTCTTTTATCATATCATGAACAGCTTCGTCAAAATTTTCAGCCTTTTCAAGCACATCCGCAGCTTCTTTGAAGCTTTCGGCAACTATGGTATTTAAGACTATGTTGCTTGAAGCAACCGAATCCGAAGAGCCCACCATTCTGAACTCAAATTTATTGTTGGTGAAAGCAAAGGGCGAAGTTCTGTTTCTGTCGGTGGCATCCTTCTCAAAATCCGGAAGAGTGTTTACACCCGTCTTCAATACGCCGCCTTTTTTGGACCTTGTCGCCAAACCCGTTTCTATAAGCTGGTCTATAACATCTTCAAGCTGATCTCCCACAAATATGGATATTATAGCGGGAGGTGCTTCGCTTGCCCCAAGTCTGTGGTCATTTCCGGCAACGGCTGCCGACTCTCTCAAAAGATCCGCATGCACGTCAACAGCTTTTACAATACAGGCAAGAACCAGTAAAAACTGTATGTTTTCATGTGGCGTATCTCCGGGATTGAGTAAATTTATTCCCGTATCCGTTGTTATTGACCAGTTATTATGTTTTCCCGAGCCGTTTACTCCCGCAAAAGGCTTTTCATGTAAAAGGCAACTTAGTCCGTGCCTTCCCGAAACTTTTTTCATAACCTCCATGACAAGCTGATTATGATCGCAGGCTCTGTTTGCCTGCTCATAAACGGGAGCAAGCTCGTGCTGAGCGGGAGCCACTTCATTATGCTGAGTTTTCGCAGGTACTCCCAGCTTCCAAAGCTCATGATTTATGTCATTCATATACGAGGCAACTCTGTCATTTATACTTCCGTAGTAATGATCTTCAAGCTCCTGCCCCTTAGGAGGCATAGCACCGAAAAGCGTTCTTCCCGTATGGATGAGGTCCGGTCTTTTTAAATACTTCTCTTTATCTACTATAAAATATTCCTGCTCCGCACCCACAGAGGTAATAACCCTTTTTGCCGTAGTATTGCCGAAAAGTCTTACTATTCTGAGTGCTTCGTCATTTATCGCCTGCATGGATCTGAGTAAAGGCGTTTTTTTATCAAGCGCCTCTCCCTTATAAGAACAGAAAGCGGTAGGTATACACAAGGTTACTCCCAGTTCATCTTCTCGCAAAAATGCAGGGGATGTACAATCCCACGCCGTATATCCTCTTGCTTCAAATGTGGCTCTCAAGCCTCCGGACGGAAAGCTCGAAGCGTCGGACTCTCCCTTTGTAAGCTCCTTGGCTGAAAACTCCATGATAACCTTTCCAAGAGCATTGGGAGCTGATATGAAGGACTCGTGTTTTTCGGCGGTTACTCCCGTAAGAGGCTGAAACCAATGTGTATAATGGGTCGCTCCGTGCTCTATAGCCCATTCTTTCATGGCATGAGCAACGGCTCCCGCTATACCGAAATCAAGTTCGGCTCCGTCTTCAATAGTTTTTTTCAATTTCTTATATATATCACTCGGCAATTTCTCTCGCATTACAGCATCATTAAACACATTACAACCGAAAAAATCGGATATACTATTTGTCTTGCACATATAATCTCCCGCTTTTTATTTTATAGAAATAGGTGTTCCCCCGCCTTTGGGAGAACACCTGTTTAAAATTTATGCCTTACCTACAGATCCGAACAACTCCATCTTTTCCTTTACAGTCTGCATAATTGCATCTGCACCCGGTTTTAAGAGCTTTCTCGGGTCAAAACCTTTTCCTTCCAGATCCTTGCCCGCCTCTATATACTTACGTGTAGCTGCTGCAAATGATAACTGGCATTCCGTATTAACATTTATTTTTGCAACTCCCAATGATATAGCCTTCTTAATCATATCCTCAGGAATACCTGTACCGCCGTGCAATACAAGCGGAATTCCGTTTGTAGCCGCCTGAACAGCCGCAAGTACATCAAAATTAAGTCCCTGCCAGTTTGCCGGGTACTTTCCATGAATATTTCCTATACCTGCCGCAAGGAAATCTATTCCGAGATTTGCAATCTTTGCACACTCATCAGGATCCGCACATTCTCCGGCACCTACAACTCCGTCTTCCTCACCGCCTATAGAGCCTACCTCAGCCTCTATCGAAATTCCTTTTTCATGTGCGATCTTAACGAGCTCCGTAGTCTTTGCCACGTTTTCATCTATAGGGAAATGTGAACCGTCAAACATTATTGAAGAAAAACCTGCTTCAATACATTTAAGGCAACCCTCATGAGAGCCGTGGTCAAGGTGAAGAGCCACAGGAACTGTTATATTAAGCTCATTTATCATACACTTAACCATATTGGCAACTGTTGTATAGCCTGCCATGTACTTGCCGGCACCCTCGGAAACACCCAGAATAACAGGTGACTGTAACTCCTGTGCCGTAAGTAAAATAGACTTTGTCCACTCCAAATTGTTAATATTAAACTGACCTACCGCGTAGTGTCCTTCTTTAGCTTTTAAAAGCATATCTCTTGCTGAAACCAACATAATTACCTCCTTGTTATAAAAACAACGTTATTATACTATATATGCAAAATATTTTCTACAATATTCTTCATATCTTTAACATCACACTCCATATTGTGTAAAATCTTCGCATCCTTAATTTCACTTATTGCTTTCGGGATATCTACATCACTTGCCTTATGAAGCATATCCACAATGTCCCATTCATCCTTAGCAGCTTGGGTGTCCTGCAAAGCACTCATAACAGCCTCCGCAAATTTATACGGGCTTGCCGTACTTGCTATTACAGTTTTAGTCTCATCCTTAGTTTTATTTTTATATTCTTCATACACACAGGCTGCAACCCCCGTATGAGTATCTATAAGGTAATGAGTATCCTCATACAGCTTTTTGATGTAGGAGAAATTCCTCTTTTCAGTCGCATAACCCGAAACAAAGTCATCCATATTGCTTTTTGCTTTTTCACTGACTTTATAAACACCCTTTGAAGAAAGTTCCTTCATAAGAGAAGCGTTCACAGCACTGTCGCAATCATTTGCAAAGTAAATAAGTCTTTCCAAGTTACTTGAAATCAAAATATCCATAGACGGAGAGCTAGTAAGTATAAACTCCCTGTTTCTGTCATAAACGCCGGTATCAAAGAAGTCTGCCAAAACCTTGTTCTCATTTGCCGCAACAATAAGCTTATTTACAGGTAAGCCCATACGCTTTGCCATATAAGCTGCAAGCACATTTCCGAAGTTTCCTGTGGGAACACAAATATTTATCTTTTCGTTTTCTTCTATTTCACCGTTATTCAAAAGCTTGGCATAGGCATACACATAATATGCTATCTGGGGAACAAGTCTGCCTATATTTATCGAATTTGCGCTTGAAAGCACTATACCGTTTTCCTTAAGCTTTCCGGCAAATTCCTTATCCTCAAATATCTTCTTGACTCCCGTTTGGGCATCATCAAAATTACCGTGTATCGCCACCACCGACGTATTATTACCCTTTTGGGTACGCATCTGGAGCTCTTGGATCTTACTTACTCCGCCCTTCGGATAAAATACTATGATCTGTGTTCCTTCAACATCCGCAAAACCCGCCATGGCAGCTTTTCCGGTATCACCGCTGGTAGCCGTGAGTATAACTATCTTATCCTTTACATTATTCTTTTTTGCCGCCGTCGTAAGTAAATACGGCAATATAGAAAGCGCCATATCCTTAAAGGCTATCGTACTTCCGTGGAAAAGTTCAAGGTAATAAGCCTTATCGGCTTTAACTATAGGAGCTATATTTTCATCGTCAAATTTTTCATCATAGGCATTCTTTATGCAATATTCAAGCTCTTCTTTTGTATAATCGCTTAAATACAGCTTTAATACCTCGTATGCTATCTCCTGATAGCTTCTATCTTTTATATCTTTAATATCAAAGTCAAAAGCGGGTATTTCATCGGGTATAAATAAACCGCCGTCGTCAGCCAAGCCTTTAAGTATAGCCTCGGAGGCGCTAAGACCCTTTTCTCCCCCTCTTGTACTGCTATATACAATATTTTTCATAATTTATTTGCACGATATCTTCAGCCGGGCTGTACCATGCACTCCTTTCCGAAAACTTTTCAGATTTTAAATAAGTTCCTTCTATATACGATATGTTAACATAAAAATGATACACCATCTTTTAGAATTTTGCAATAACTCAGGCTTTAATGTATAATAGAATTAAAGTGTAGCTTAAGTTTTATAGAGAAAGGAGGCTTTATGGATTACGAAGGAAGAATATGCAGAGGACCCATGGAAAGAAAGGCATTTATGTTACCCGTAACTGTCGGCTGTCCTTATAACGGATGCAAGTTTTGCGGTCTGTTTACGGATCTTAAGTATAGAAAAATAAGCTTAAGCGATATAGAAAATGAGCTCAAAAGAGTGAAAGCACATGGCGGAAATCCTAAATTCATTTATTTCGGCGACGGTAGTGCCTTTGAGCTTAATGCCTCCGAGCTTAGTGAAATAATTAGGCTCGTAAAAGATTATTTTCCCGCCGCAAATACATTTAACTCCGATGCCACAATAACCGGTATAAGTAAAAAATCCGACGAGGATTTAAATATTCTTCATTCTCTGGGTTACAACAAGCTCTACATAGGTATTGAAAGCGCCCTTTTTGACGTACTTGACTTCATGAATAAGGATCACAATCCTGATGAAGCATATACACAAATTGAGAGGATTACCCGAGCCGGTTTTTCTTATGCCGCTCATTTTATGACAGGTGTGGCGGGAAGCGGAAGATGGGAAGAATCAGCCGTAGCCATGGCTAAGTTTCTCAGCATAACGAAACCCGAAAATGTAGTTAATTTTTCTATGTTTCTGTCTGCCGACAGGCTCATGAAGGAAATCGAAAAAGGAAGCTTTAAGCCTGCAACCGAGCTTGAAAACTTGAAAGAAGAAAGGAAACTTATAGAGCTTCTTGATATAAGCCCCGAACATCCTATAAAATGGGACAGCTTCCACGATTGGATTCATGTCCGCACTCGGGGTACACTTCCCGAAGATAAGGATAAAATACTCAGGGTATTGGACGATGCCATAGCTAAATTTGAAAAGCTTCCCGATTTATATTCTATGGAAACCGGAAGAGCCGAAAATGACGAGGGCTACGGCTTTTCCGGACAGGAAAGCCTTTCTCTTAAGGATGTCTACATAGCACCTCAAGTAAAGCACACATAAATAATTCTGCGGGTGTCAAAATTATTCGGCACCCGCAAGTCTTTATATACTTATTCTATTGATCTACTTTCGGTGAAATTTTTCTTATTGCCATGTACAGAAAAACTCCTCCGACTAAAAATTGAGCAAAAATTCCGCTAAAAAAATATAAATCGGCATTAGCTGTATCCGTTATTACTTCAACAGGTGAAAACAAACTTGTCCAAAATACTCCGTTTTTGCTTATCCTTGTAATGGACATATAGAATGTACTTAAAGGATTCAATAGTAAAACATTTCTAACCATTCCGTTTCCCATAGACGAAAAATCAATATTTATATCCAATAAGGTCTCAATCCCCTTAGGTAAAGCAAGGCTTAAAACAAAAACCACAAGCAAAAGCATGTAAGAAAAAAAGTTTGCCACACCGGTTTTTTGCAACAAGGCGGAGCAAAACAGCCCCATACAAATCACAAGATAAGCTCCCATTACATAAGCAAGTATTATCATAAGAAAATCCATAAACGAAACGCCGCCGTACATAAATATAAAGCTGAATATAGGGATTCCCGTACCTAGATATATAAGAATATTAAAAAAACAGGTCATAAATTTCCCCAAAACTATATCTGCGGGAGTAAGCACGGTACTGAGCATTATATCAAGACTTCTTCTTTCTATTTCAGAGCTTATACCGGACGCGGAGATAGCCGAACTTACAAGCAGAGCCACAGCATAGCTTATAGATACAACACTTTTAAATATGGCAGGTATGCCCCGGTAATTAACCTCCAAAAGTACGATCATATTTCTAATCTCCGCATTGACTCTCGATACCATATATATCGCCAAAAACAAATTGAACATTGACAAAATAAGGACAAGCCTTAAGCTCTTCCATGTTATCGCACTTTCTTTTTTGTATACAGGATTAATAATCATTTTTCGCTATAACCTTCTCCTTATTTTTATTCGTCATCTGCATAAAGAAGCTTTCAAGACTTCCAACCTCTCTGACAAAGCTCAAAACCGGCACCTCATTTTCTATGAGTTCATATAAAAGCCTTGATTCTTCAAGCCTTGAGCCTGTGAAGCCCAACATAAACGTTTTATCTATAAGAGATATACTTGTAACATGTTCATTTCTGCGAAATACTTCCATCGCGACACTTTGACCGTTCAATATCCTGACCTCTATAGGGCTGGAGCTTGCGATATTCTCCATTATGTCTTCTATCTTACCTGTTGCTATCATACTTCCCCTATCTATTATACCTATATCGGTACACAGTTCGGAAAGCTCACTCAGTATATGCGAGCTGAGTAGTATGGTTTTTCCGTCTTCACAAAGTTGTCTCATCATTTCCTTAAAAGAATATCTTGAACCCGGATCCATACCGGCAGTCGGCTCATCCATTATCAAAAACTTCGGGTCATGAAGCAGAGCCCTTGCAAGACTTAGCCTTTGTTGCATACCCTTAGACAAGCTGTCGACATAAAAGCCCGCCTTAGCCGACAGACCCACTCTGTCAAGCAAATTCATTATCCTTTTTCTCGAACTTAGTCCCGTAAGACCGTAAGCGGATGCAAAAAAATCCATATACTCATATATATTTATATTTTCATATATGCCGAAGGTATCGGGAACATAACCTATGCTCATTTTTACCTTCTTTATATCTTTTTTAATATCTGTTCCGTCTATGCAGACCTCACCTTTATCAAAAGCCAACAAGCCTGTCATAACCTTCATAGCCGTAGTCTTCCCGGCTCCGTTTTGCCCCACAAGTCCGTATAGGGCTCTGTCTTTGATATCAAGATCAAAATTCTGTAAGGCCTTAAAGCTTCCGAATCTTTTTTCCAATCCTTTTATTAAAAGCATAGCTTCTCCTTACTTTTGTCTCGCCGTTATAGCAAGCATAGGCAAAGACAAATACATATTGGAAGAGCCGGTATCACTGCTTGAATATCTTACCCTTATAGTATTTTCGGGTGTCAAATACTGCGCGAGCTCTCCTTTTGTATAAGTATTTTGAGTTACATCCTTTTTTACAAAGCTTTCCTTTTCATAATCATAAAGATAAATCTGTCCGTTAAATTCATCCGTAATATTCTCTTTTAAAACATCCGATACACCTTCGAATATTACCTCTTCTATATCCACATCAGTTCCCAGATTATACTCAAGCACAAGAGGCGTTCCCGTATAATAGGTATTTGTCTCCATGTAATATTCTCCGCTTATAACCGTAGGATTTTTCATAAGTGCCTGCCTGTAAATAAGGTCTCCGTTTTTATTGTCAACATTAAGGTTACTTACATATAATGATATTCCTTGCCCCGGTATATTTTTGACAATTTCTTCCTCCACCGTATTTTCATCGACAAATGCGATTATTCCTGCATCCTGAGTGTAACCCGACAGAAAATTATCTATATAAAATGAAAGTAGATTTGTTCTTTGATATGCACTTATATTCTTATCGCTTATATCACCTCTTTGGCTTAGCCTGTCATACGAGGTCAAATAAGCCGATATTAAAAAAGTGTTGTTGAGAGGTATGTTTAAAAGCTCCTTATCATCAAGACTTATCTCTTCTTTTGCCTTTATATCTCCGAGTTTTACAAGCTTCGAATAAGAGAATATACTCACGTCCTTTAAATCGAAAGGATAATTGTTTGTCAGTTTTCCGCTAATCTTATTCTTTGATATATTTATGTATCCGTTAATCCCCAGTTGCTCGGGATTGTCTTCCTTTTTCTCAAGTCTGAACACATGCCCTTCAAAAGCCTTATTTTTTGAAAACTCGATATTTTTATAGTCTTCACCCTCAGTCAAAGTAATTATATCGGTACTTCCCGCATTCTCCGGGTTGTAGGCATTCCCCCCTATATCTCTATATGAATATTCCTTATCCACATTTACATCGTACGCTCTGTTATAGGGATTTACCAAATTAACAAAAATTTCTTTGGAAATATAATTTTCATTTACGTCATTTATAACCGCATAAGAATAAAAAGTCGTTTTATATCTACTTATATTACCTATAAGAAATACAAATACCGTACTGAGAACCGAAAATACAATTAAGATACTTGTATACACTGACAGCATATTATTATTCTTTAAAATAATGAACAGTATAGGTCCCGAAATAGTTATACTAAGCAGTATTATGAGCAGGAAAATACTTGTTTCCGGAAACTTGTTAAGGTCCGGTGCCGACAAAACCGCTTTTACATCCAGATACTGATTATCATCCTTCATATTAAGCTCATTTGCGATACTTTCAAGTCTTGTCGGACCTATGCTTTTAGTCAAAAGATTTGCTATGTACTCGTCATTTTCGTCCAGATGCGGGCTTAAGTCTATAAAATCATAGGCGGCAACTATAATTTGCCCTCTTTCTTTATTAACGGAGCTTACAAGCGGTAATTCTCCGTCCGATATTATAATATTTCCTCCGTGTATCAGAAGATTAAGAACATAAATATTGGCTACCCTCTCCGCCTTATTGGATATTTTCAGGCTGACATCCTTAAGATAAGCCTTATCATACATATCATCCAAAAGCTCGGGCGCATATCTTCCCAAAGTATCATCAACCCTGAGCCCCGTACCAAGTATCATAATACCGCCCTTTTTCACCCAATCCATAAGAGCCATTGACTGGTCGTAGCTTAGGTTTCTGATTCTGTAATTACTTATCATTATTATATCAAGCTGCTGCAAATTCACACTGTCCGTAGGGAAATCTTTAGCATTCAAATTTACAAGCTTGGTATCCATAAGTCCGTAATTTAACTTTACCCCGTCCAGATATTTTAAACTCTCCGGAGTATCGCTGAGCACACCTATCAAGAGGGTTGTGCTTTTTGAATTATTCATCAGATCTATTTTTTTTGTATATAAATTCTCATTTTCACCTGTATACAGTCTTACATCTATTTCCGTGCTGCCCTTATCTATGTATATAGTATATGTTTTTTCACAATCTTTGCCTTTTGAAAGCTTCATCGGATACACATATCTGTAGCCGGATCCCATTCCGTCCGTAAGTTCAAAGCTTAAGCTTGCATCTACATCGCTTGTAGGCTTATTTACTTTAATTTTTATCGGTAGGAATCTGCCGAGCTTAATGTTATCGTCATACCCGTAGCTGACTCCCACATCCATCATAAACATGGAAGCCTCTTCTTCACTTGCTAATACAAGCCTGTCTTGAAAAAATGAAAAACATAGAAGAAGCAAGCCAAACATTAATATAGCAATTTTATTTCTTTTACACCACATTTTCAAAGCTTTCCTCATTTATATTTAAATTTTTCTTCAGTATTACAATAAAGGAAGTTCCGTTTAAGTTGCTTTTAACCCCTATGGTTCCCCCGTGCATCTCCGCTATATTCTTTGCTATAGCAAGCCCGAGCCCGGTTCCGCCCGTGTTTTCCGCTCTTGAACGCTCCACTCTGTAAAACCTGTTGAAAATCATAGGTAAATCTTCTTCAGGTATAACCTTTCCGTAATTTGTAACCATGGCTTTTATATACTCGCCGGCGTTTTCTACACTTATATCCACCCTTTTACCTTCAGCACCGTATTTCACGGCATTGTTTATAAGATTATCAAAAAGTCTTACCAAAAGTCCACTGTCTCCGGAAAACATGATCTTTTCTTCCGTTGTCTTAAGCTCGAAAGCCAGGTGCTTTTTCTCAAATACGGGATAAAACTCATCCACAAGCTGAGTCAAAAGCTTAACCAAATCAAAGCTTTCCACCTTCATCGTTATTTTTCCGTAATTAAGCTTTGTGAAGCCGAACAGGTCTTCAACAAGCTTTTCAAGTCTTTTTGCCTTAGTAAAGGCGACGTCCGTATATTTTGTTCTTAAATCCTCGGATAGATTTTCCGATTTATTTAAAAGTTCAAGGTATCCTATTATTGATGTAAGCGGTGTCCTTAAATCATGTGCAACATTTGTTATAAGTTCATTTTTGGTTTTTTCGGCTTCTCTTTCCTTCTCCATAATCCTACGTATATCTTTAACCATGGCGTTAAGTCCCGCCGCCATATCCGAAAACTCGTCATCTCCGACCACATTCAAATCGACACTGAAATCTCCTTTTGAAATCAGCTTTACGGACTCGTAAATATAATCTATATATGCAATGGTTCGTCTTTGGAACATCCAGAAAACTCCCGAAAATATAAGTATTCCCAATATCAGAAAAAGCAGAAGCACTATATTATCAGATTTTATGAAGCTGTAAAGCAAACCTGATCTTTTCTGCGATTCTGCTATATCCGGAGCTAAATAAGCTATATTGGTAACAGCAAAAAGCTCTACCAATACAGTTATTGTAGCACTATATATTATGTTGATTAGTGTTTTGGTGTAAAATCTTGTAGAAGAATTAACTTTCAATTTTATAACCTACTCCCCATACAGTTGTTATTATTTTGTTGTCTCGCTCATCTTCATTAAGCTTGCCTCTAAGTCTCCTTATATGAACCATAACTGTATTGTTCGCTTCGTATACCTTCTCGTTCCACACTCTCTCGAAAATTTCATCGGTAGAAAAAACCTTGCCGACATTGCTTGCAAGAAGATATAAAATTTGAAATTCTATCGGTGTAAGTTTAATCTCCTCTCCTGAAATAGTAACCTTGTGGTTATCTTTATTAATGCTCAAGCCTCTTATATTGATTTCATTCTTCTCATTTTGAGGCTTTAAGCTGTCCGGATTAAGCTGCGTAAATCTGCGCAGCTGAGACTTCACCCTTGCTGAAAGCTCTAAAGGATTGAAAGGCTTAGTAACATAGTCGTCAGCACCCGTTCCAAGACCGAGTATCTTGTCCAAATCCGTTCCTTTTGCACTTAACATTATTATAGGAATATTTGACTTGGTTCTGATTTCCTTACACATTTCAAGTCCGTTCATACCCGGCATCATAATATCCAAAAGTGCCAAATTTATATTTTCTCTTTCCAGTATATCCAGACCCTCAGTGGCATTGTTTGCCTTAAAAACCGTATAGCCGTCACTTACCAAATAAATCTCTACAAGGTCGGCAATCTCTTTCTCATCATCAACTACCAGTATATTAATCTGTGACATCCGCTCCTCCTACTATACCTTAAATCTGTAACCGACACCCCATATTGTTTCTATGTATTGAGGCTTTGCCGTATTTACCTCTATTTTTTCTCTCAGTTTTTTGATATGAACCGTTACAGTTGCAATATCTCCCAAGGATTCCATACCCCAAATTTCCTTGAAAAGGTCTTCTTTTGAGAATACATGGTTAGGGTGCTGAACAAGGAAGTACAAAAGATCAAATTCTTTTGCGGTAAAACTTTTTTCCTGTCCGTTTATGACAACCGTTCTGCTTGCCCTGTCAATCTTGATACCGCGAATTTCAACTACTTCCGCTCTTGCACTTACCTGACCTATAAGTCTTTCATACCTTGCAAGATGAGCTTTCACTCTGGCAACCAGTTCACTCGGTGAAAAAGGTTTTGTTATGTAGTCGTCTGCTCCGAGTCCCAGACCCCTGACCTTATCTATGTCCTCTTTTTTGGCACTTACCATAATAATAGGCGTATCCTTTATTTCTCTTATCGCCTTGCATATTTCAAAACCGTCGCAGGAAGGCAACATAACATCAAGAATAATAAGGTCGTAGTTCTTGCTTGTGGCAAGCTTTCTTCCCTCCAGACCGTCACTGCAAAGCTCCACTTCAAAACCTGATATTTCAAGATAATCTCTCTCAAGCTCAGCTATACTAATTTCATCTTCAACTATAAGTACTTTACTCATTACTCATCCTTTCCTGGTGTTTTTTCAAAATAATTATAATATTTGTACCGCTTCCCAATACGGATTTAGCCCAAATTCTGCCACCATGGTCTTCTATTATTTTTCTAACTATAGACAAGCCTATTCCGCTGCCGCCTTTAGATGAGTTTCTGGAAGAATCCGCTCTGTAAAACCTGTCAAAAATGTAGGGCAGGTCCTCGGCTGATATACCCCTTCCATTGTCACTCAAGTCTATTTTAACAAAATCTCCCTCATCTATCAAGCTAATACCGATTTTAGTTTCTGATTTATCCATATATTTTACAGAATTGCTTATGATATTATTTATAACTCTTTTCATTTGTTCGACATCAAGTACGACAAGTATATCTTTTGAGACATTATTGTCAAAATGAAAATCTATGTTCTGAGAGTCCATATCAAGACGTATTTCCTCTATGCAGTCTTCAAAAAAGTCCACAAGAGGGATAACTTTGTAATTATACGGAATATTATTAGTATCGATTTTCGTATAGAAGGTAAGCTCATCAATGAGTTTATCCATATCATTTGCCTTATTATATATAGTTCTGATATACTTATCAAGCTTCTCGGGAGAAGAGGCTACGCCGTCCATAATACCCTCAACGTAGCCTTTAATGGCGGTTATAGGTGTTTTTAAATCATGTGATATATTGCTTATAAGCTCCTTATTGTTTCTGTCCGTCAAAAGCTTCTGCTCTTCGTTTTCCTTAAGCCTTACACGCATTTCCTCAAAGTCCTGACAAAGATCGTTAATTTCGTCGTAAGCATCAAAGTCAAGCGTAAAATCAAGGTTTCCGTCTTTGATTTTTCGTACCGCTTCACCCAAATTGACTATAGGCGATACAATATGGCTGTGCAACCACGATATAAGTAAAAAGCCGCTGCCCAGAATAATTGCTATCGAGCTTATAAACAGAGCGCTGTTTTTCGGTCCCGGTACAGCTCTCATATTTATAAACAACACCAAGCACGGAATTACCGTGCCTATTAAAAACAGCACTGTAAGTCTGAATTTAACCCTCATTTTCTCCCCTATTTCTTAAATCCTATAAGTATTTTTTTAAATCTTCAAGCTTATTAAGCTCTTCCCAAGGTAATTTAATGTCATCTCTTCCGAAATGTCCGTATGCGGCTGTCTGCCTGTAGATAGGTCTTCTTAAGTCCAACATCTTTATAATTCCTGCCGGACGTAAGTCAAACTCTTTTCTTATTACTGCTACCAAGTCTGCATTTGAAAGCTTTCCGGTACCGAAGGTATCCACAGCTATAGATGTAGGCGTGGCAACACCTATCGCATAAGAAAGCTGAACCTCACATTTTTTTGCAAGTCCCGCCGCAACTACATTTTTAGCCACATACCTTGCCGCATAAGCCGCACTTCTGTCAACCTTTGTACAGTCCTTGCCCGAAAAAGCTCCGCCGCCGTGTCTTGCATATCCGCCGTATGTATCTACGATGATTTTACGTCCCGTAAGACCCGAGTCTCCCTGAGGTCCGCCTATAACAAAACGTCCCGTAGGGTTAATATAGAACTTTGTATCGTTGTCTATAAGCTCCTTAGGTAAAATCTCATCAAAAACATACTTCTTTATATCTTTATGTATCTGCTCCTGACTTACATCCTCGTCATGTTGGGTACTTAAAACAACGGCATCCAGCTTTACAGGTCTGCCTTCCTTATCATACTCCACGCTTACCTGGGTTTTTCCGTCCGGTCTCAGATAGCCGAGAGTTCCGTTCTTTCTCACCTCGGTAAGTCGTCTCGCAAGCTTATGAGCCAAAGCTATAGGATAAGGCATATACTCCGGAGTTTCGTCGGTAGCATAGCCGAACATCATGCCCTGGTCTCCCGCACCGGTATTCAAGTCATCCTGTACCTGACCTTCCTTCGCCTCAAGCGCTTTGTCAACTCCCATGGCAATATCGCCCGACTGCTCGTCAAGAGCAACTATAACACCGCAGGTATCACTTGCAAAACCGTGGTTTCTGTTATCATACCCTATTTCCTTTATAGTGTCTCTTACAACTTTTTGAATATCAACATAAGCACTTGTGGTAATCTCTCCCATAACAAGCACAAGCCCTGTTGTAGCCGCAGTTTCGCAAGCTACTCTCGCCATAGGATCGTTCTTTAATATTTCATCCAATATGGCATCGCTTATCTGATCGCACATTTTATCGGGATGTCCCTCCGTAACCGACTCCGATGTAAATAAAATTCTCTCTTCCATTTCTAACCTCCAACAATATTAAATATTTTTCTCCGAACCGTGTAAGAGTTCGGCTTCATAATATATCCTCTATGCGAATCGCTTGTTAAGTTTTAATCAATAAACTAAAAAGAGTCTGCCAAAAAGCAGACCCGTTAAACACGACTTCCACTTATTGCTCGATTTCTCGCTCAGGTTGGCACCTTCCTAAAAGGGGTTGCCGTGACTTCACAGATCCTTTGTATCTCCATCACTCTGAATAAGGGATAAATTATGTTTATAGAATACGCCAAGCTACATATATTGTCAATAAGCTTTTGTCTAATTTTGTAAAAATCTTGTTAAAAAGTCCTGAGTAAGCAACTTTTTAGGCTTATTAAATATATCGTCCGGAGTACCTTCTTCTTCTATAACACCGTTTGCCATAAATACGACATGGTTTGATACGTCTTTTGCAAATGCCATCTCGTGCGTAACCACTATCATGGTAAGCCCTTCCTTCGCAAGGCTTCTCATAACCGAAAGTACCTCTCCCACCATTTGCGGGTCGAGAGCCGAAGTCGGTTCATCAAAAAGTATAAGCTCGGGATCCATTGCAAGAGCCCTTGCTATGGCTACTCTTTGCTTTTGACCTCCCGAAAGCTGTTTCGGCTTTGCATTTATATAAGGAGCCATACCCACTTTTTCAAGGTAAAACATAGCTTTTTTTCTTGCCTCATCCTTTTTTACCGCCAATACCTTGACCTGTCCCACCATACAATTCTCAAGTACCGTCATATTGTTAAAGAGGTTGAAATTTTGGAACACCATACCTACCTTTGCACGGTACTTTGTTGGATTATTTTTCTTGTCCGCAACATTTACGCCATGAAACAATATGTCTCCCGTTGTAGGCGTTTCAAGCAGGTTAAGGCAGCGAAGCAATGTTGATTTACCTGAGCCGGACGCGCCTATAATGCAGGTAACATCTCCTTTTCTGACCGTAAAGTCGACGTCTCTGAGCACTACATTCGTTCCGAAGGTTTTACTTAAATGCTTTATTTCAAGAACCGTCTCACTCATTACTTAGCCTCCTTCTTTTTAGGATCCGGGAACTTACTCATTCCCGAAGTGTATGCGAGGGTATCGGTTGTGGCAAGATCATAATTTTCCGGCCCGTCCATAGTATTTTCCCATATACGCAAAAGCCTTGAACAGGCAAAGGTAAGTACGAAATAAATAACCATGGCAACGGTAAAGGATTCAAAATATGTATAATATGCACCCGCCACACCCTTTGCGGAGTAGTAAAGCTCAACCACACCTATAACGGAAAGCACGGATGAGTCCTTAATGTTTATAATAAGGTTATTTCCTATCTGCGGCATTATGTTCCTGAGAGCCTGAGGAAGTATAACAAAGAGCATAGTCTGAACATGGTTCATTCCTATCGCTTTTGCTCCCTCCGTCTGACCGACATCAACGGAAAGTATTCCTCCTCTTACGGTTTCAGCCATATATGCGCCCGTATTGACGGAAACAATGAAAAAAGCGGCAAACCACATAGACATATTGATATTAAACAGGGTAGCCGAGCCGTAAAAAATAAACATGGACTGGGCTATCATAGGCGTACCTCTGAAAATTTCCACGTAGGCATCCAAAATAAATTTAATGCTGTACAATAAGACTTTTTTTACTATATTGTCACCTTTATCTACAGGTATAGTCTGTATAATACCCACTATAAAGCCTATAATACAGCCTATCAGAGTACCCACCAAAGCTATAGCCATGGTAACTCCGGCACCCTGTAAAAAACTTAAGCCGTAATTATCGAGAATAAAAACTATTCTTCCTAAAAAATCCTGCGGCATACTTGCCTCCTTAAAGTATTGGATTAATTACTTAAAGGCTGAACCTTTATAGCCTCTTCCATAATTTTGTCGAAATCGTCTCTTGTCATCTTATCAAGCACCGAATTGATGTTGTTTACAAGCTCGGTATTGCCTTTCTTAACCGCAATTCCGATTTCCACCTCTTCGTCACTTACTTCGTAGTCTCCCTCGCTGCCCGAAAAATCAAGCAGGGCAAAATCCGGATAAGCCACAAGTGCCGCCTTCGCCGTAGGTAAATCCGTTACCATTACATCTACGGTTCCCGAATTCAATGCAACCAAAGCCGCCGGTGCTGATTCCTGTGCCGGTAAAGCCTTTACTTCCGGTATCTGCGGTATACATATATCATACCAAACCGTATTAAGCTGTGATGTGGCTTTTGCACCCTTTAAATCGGCTACTGATTTTGCACTTGCATAAGGGCTGTCTTTCTTAACCAAAGTTACTATTGATGCATAGTAATAAGGCTTTGTAAAATCCACGGTTTCCTTACGTTCCGATGTTATGGACTGTCCCGCTATGTTTGCATCGACATTTCCCGCCTGAACCGCCGGAACCAAAGAATCCCAGTCGAGCTTTACTATTTCAAGCTCATATCCCAATTCTTCGCTGATTTTTTTAGCCATCATAACATCATAGCCGTTTGCGTAATCCTTACTCCCGGAAATGCGAACTGCGCCGTTGCTGTCGTCGGACTGAGTCCAGTTGTAAGGGGCATAGCTTGCCTCCATGGCAACCTTGAAAACCTTCTTACCTTCTTCTCCTGTCGTTGTTTCGGCTTTTTTACCGCATGCCGAAACGGTGAAACTTGAAATTACTAAAGCGGATAAACACAATAAACCTTTAATACTCTTTTTCATAATAATCTCCTTATTCATTAAACATCAAGGACAGTCTCTCACCTTTGAAAGACCGTCCTTCGTTTTAAGTATAATAAACAATTTTTATGCATAAATCAATCTTTTTATGCAAGAAAGTATAAGAAAGTCCGACTAGCTTACTTTCATATTGAACTTTCTGATGTCCTTCTCATTGGAAACGAGCTGTATGTCAGCTCCCAGTTTTCTGAGTTTTTCATCAAAATTCTCGTAACCTCTTTGTATATATTTTATATCATCCACAACGGTTACTCCCTCCGCCGCAAGTCCCGCCATGACAAGAGCGGCACCCGCTCTTAAGTCGGGAGCCTTTACACTTGCGCCTCCAAAGCTCTTTACTCCGCTTACAACGGCAACATTGCCTTCAACCTTTATATTCGCACCCATTCTTGCAAGCTCATCCACATACTTGAATCGGCTCTCAAATATACTTTCCACAACTATACTCGTACCGCTTGCAAGAGCAAGAGCCGTAGTCATCTGTGCCTGCATATCGGTAGGAAAGCCCGGATACGGTAAGGTCTTTATGTTCGTTGCACGCTGATTGTCCTTTCCGACAACCCTTATGGCATCATCAAATTCAGTGATTTCGCACCCCATCTCTATAAGCTTTGCGGAAATAGCCTCCATATGTTTGGGAATGATGTTTCTTACCGTAATATCACCCTTTGTAATGGCAGCCGCACACATAAAGGTTCCCGCCTCTATCTGGTCGGGAATTATACTGTATTCCGAACCGTGAAGCTTCTTTACACCTTCTATTCTGATAACATCGGTTCCCGCACCTTTTATGTTTGCGCCCATACTGTTTAAGAAGTTAGCTACATCAACGATATGCGGCTCTTTTGCCACATTTTCTATTATAGTTTTCCCTTCAGCCAAACAGGCAGCCATCATAATGTTTATCGTAGCTCCCACGCTTACAACGTCAAGATAGATATGGCAACCCACAAGATCTATGGCATGCGCCTTTATAAAGCCGCCATCCAAATCTATGTTTGCTCCCAGAGCTCTGAAGCCCTTCAAATGCTGATCTATTGCTCTTGCACCTATAGCACAGCCACCCGGCTGAGGAACACAGGCACTTTTGTATTTTCCCAGCAGGGCTCCGATAAAATAATATGAAGCCCTTATTTTTCTTATAAATTCATCGTCTATTTCAACATCGGTTAAATCTTTGGAATTTATCTTTACAGTGTTTCCGTCAAGCTTTTCAACCTTGGCACCTATAGCTTTTATTGCTTCAAGCATAACATTTATATCATTAACATCGGGCAGATTCTCAAGTATAACATCCTCATCCGTCATCACAGCCGCAGCTATAATTCCCAAAGCGGCATTTTTAGCACCGCTGATAAAAACCTCGCCTGCCAGCGGATTTCCGCCCCTCATAATATATTGATCCATCTCCTACCTCTTACATAAAAGTGTATACTAATCTGTTCGTCCCTATAGTGTAGCATATTATTAAGAAAATATCTAATTAAATTTTAATATTGTTGAGAAGTCGTTGTAGGAAAGCAGGAAATCCGCTGTTGCATCTCCCCTTCCTATCTTATATGTCCTTTCACTTGCCACATCATAAACACTTATATTGTATCTGTCATAAGCATATATGATAAGAGCCTCTCCGCTGCTGTTATAGGTTAAAACCTTGAAGCCTTTTGAAACATAATATAAAGCCTGATTCAATTCTATGCCGAAAAGACTCAGTATACTGCCGTTTTCCCTCGCTTCAATATATTCTCTTACTTCATTTTTATCTATTTCTCCGCTGTGTGCCATCAAAGTGGCGGCTCTGAAATAGACTATCCTTCCGTTATAAAGTACGGAACCCATATTTTCATATGCTTTTTTAACGGCTTCACTTATATTGGTATAACTGCACATATAGGAGCCGTTTGCAAACACCAGGTATTCGCTGCTTCTGTTGTTCTCCACCGGACTATACTCGGTGTTGTCAAGCATATTAAACTTTTTAATACCCGTTACCTTGGTTTTATTCACCGCAAAGTTTTTCGGGGTTTGTATATAATACACTCTTGTTTTTGTTTCACTCGCATAATACCCGACTCCGTCTTTTCTCTCCTTGCCGGTACTTGAAACTATACTGTCACCGGTTTCGAGTTTATACGCCCCGTTGCCGTCTTTTGTATATATGTTGAACTTTATTATGTCGCTTTCAACAAGTACATCCGATAAATACTTATCCGGACTTATATAGTTTTTAAGCAATTCAAGGTCTTTATTGAGTATTCTTATCTCTCTCAGCTTCGCCTCATGCGTCTGACCGTGTATACTATAATCTTCATCAGGTTTACTTATCCCGACAACCAGGTCCGAATCCACAAAACCTTCTATCAAAATCCTCTCATTTTCTGCGGGCTCCACGGTTTTGCTCTCACCGCTCTCAAGGTTTCTGTAATAAAGCTTACCCGAAGCATCTTTATAGGCAATGAATTGCCCACTCTCACTTGCGGTAAAACTTTTATCCTCAACTATCGCAATCTCAACCTTTGTCGCATTATTGTTCAAATCTATAGAGTATACACTTCTTGCCTTTTTCATGTAAAACACATTATTTTTGTTAAGGTAAGCCAATCTTTGCGTATCAGCCTTCAATTCGTCATAGCTTGAAAAATCTTCTATGAAGGCGAGATTTTTAAGCTTTTGGCTTGCGATATCATATTCGTAGATAAGACTCCCCAAACGTCCCTCATATTTACCCGAGTTTATATATCCGTACACCAAAAAATTCAATTTTTCATTAGTTATGGACAGTATTTTAACATCATACTTCAAATGAGTGGAGCTTATACTGCTCATATCTCTTGCCGAAAATATTTTTCTGAGTATATTTTCTTTGTTGTCGAATATAAATAAATCCTTTGCCGATATAAAAACCACATTTTTTTTATCTTCGCTGATTATAGAAGAAATATCCTTATCACTTGTTATTCCCAAAGATAGCCTTGTTCCGGTAAAATTATGCTTTTCTCCGTTAAAAATTTCCTTCATTCCTCTGTGATAGTCCAGCATATAAAGCCTTTCTTCACCCTTCCTGAAAATGAAGCTTTCTTCAATTTCATAAAGCTCTTCTTCCAAATCGTTCTTTCTTCTTGCATAGCTGATTATGTGAACCTCTCCCACATTGCCGTCATAGCTTACAAGTCTTATATCTCTTTGCTCCAGCGGCTTTATTTTGAGGGCGTTGTATGTAAGCATATCGAAGCTGCTCTTTAAACTTATGTCACACAACATTGGTGCGCTTATACTGCCGTCAGTTTCAAGATACGTTGTATTTTCCCTCGCCGCATCATAGTCGAAATTTCTTATTGAGAAATCATCCGCAAGATTTATCATCTGCAAAAACAGATCACTGTCAAAGGCACGTACTCTTGAATAATAGTATAAGCTTTCCGTACTTTTTTGTTCGTCTTCTTTTGTCTCCGCCAAAATCTCATCGTCTTCTTTCTCAATGTCAAGCCTGAGCTTCAGATTATATTCATTGCCTTGAAGCACCTGACTTTGAATAGGCAACAAAACTTCAAAGTCTCCGGTTTTATCCTTTATTTCTTCTAAAACCTTACTGTCTATAAGCTCTCCCGCCATATTCCTTATCTCGTAACTCATACTTTTCACGGTTTTTTTGTTATTTTTCACCTCGAACTTAAACTGTCCGTCCGCCGGCAAAACATTTAAAGTTTCGTTTGTAACGTTATCCGAGACCTTGTTCCTGTAGGGATACATGGCATTAATTTCTTTATTGTCAATTTTTGCTCTGATTATGGGAAGGGTAGAGCTTTGAGAGGTTTCAAAGCTCATATCCTTGTCTTCAAATCTGCCTTTAAAAAATTTAAAATAGGCAATAAACGATATTACCGCCAATACAATGATAACTGATAGTAATATTAATAATTTTTTTCTCTTCATGTCACCTTTCCGGAAACAATTTTCCGATTGCTCTCATAGACCAAAAAGCGTAAACTTTTACGTTTACGCTTTTTATAAACTCGTGCAAACACCGCCTATCGGGTATTTCCTTATTTTTCAGGTTTCTCCACTTCAACAACCGCAGTCTTTTTCATAGGGATTCTGCAGTTTTTATTGTTACCGAATTCAACAATAACCATATCTGCGGTCATTTCTATTATCACTCCGTAAAAGCCCGAAGCGGTGAGTACATAATCACCTATTGCCAAGCTTGACATAAGGTCTTCAACTCTTTTCTTCTCTTTTTGATTCGGTCTGTACACCATAAAGTAAAGCATAGCACCGAAAGCCACTACATAAATAAGCAACAAACCGCCGCCTTGTAATCCTCCTGTAGCCAACATGTTTTAAGTCCTCCTAAACGCCTTTGGCGGTCATTCCCGCCAATTTATTTTTCTTATATTCGGAAAAGTTTCCGCTCCTTATCGCAACTCTAATCTCGCTCATCATTGTATTATAAAAATAAAGATTATGCAAGACGCAAAGTCTCATACCGAGCATTTCTCCCGCTTTTAAAAGATGTCTTATATAAGCTCTGGAATATGATCTGCAGGTCGGACAGGAGCAACCCTCCTCTATAGGTCTTGCATCAAGCTCATATTTTTTATTAAATAAATTGAGTTTTCCGAAGTTTGTATATACATGTCCGTGTCTGCCGTTCCTGCTCGGATACACGCAGTCAAAGAAATCGACTCCTCTTTCAACCGCTTCAAGGATATTAGCCGGTGTTCCCACTCCCATAAGATAAGTCGCCTTATCTCTCGGAAGGTGAGGAACAACATTTTCAAGTATCTCGTACATCTGCTCATGGGTCTCGCCTACTGCAAGTCCTCCCACGGCATAGCCGTCCAAATCCATATCGCTTATGATTTTTGCATGCTCAATTCTTATATCATTAAAAATACCGCCTTGATTTATTCCGAATAAAAGCTGGTTTTTGTTTATGGTATCCTTTAAAAGATTCAGTCTCTTCATCTCCGTTTTACATCTTTGTAACCATCTTGTGGTTCTGTCTACGGAATTTTTTATATATTCTCTTTCGGCAAGAGCCGGAGGGCATTCATCAAATGCCATAGCTATGGTCGAAGCGAGGTTTGACTGAATTTGCATACTCTCCTCCGGTCCCATGAAGATTTTCCTTCCGTCTATATGAGAATTAAAACTTACGCCCTCTTCTTTTATCTTTCTGAGCTTTGCCAAAGAAAACACTTGAAAACCGCCCGAATCGGTAAGTATTGGTCTATCCCAGTTCATAAACTTATGTAAACCGCCGAACTCCTTTATAAGCTTATCCCCTGTCCTCACATGAAGGTGATAAGTATTTGAAAGCTCCACCGAAGTTCCTATCTCTCTCAGATCATCCGTAGATACTGCGCCTTTTATCGCCGCAACCGTTCCTACATTCATGAAAACGGGAGTTTCTATCACTCCATGCACGGTTTCAAAGCTTGCGGACTTTGCCATGCCGTCCGTAGCCACAATTTTATAACTCATTATTCCACCATATCACTTAATTCTTTTTGCTCTTTGAACTCTTTTCGCTACCCGTATTTTTCAACTTTAAGCCTGTAAGCACATACCACATTGCTCCCGCAAGGCAAACCGATGAGTATGTACCCACGACTATACCCGCCATGAGAGGTAAAGCAAACTCTCTTATCGAAGATACACCGACTATATACAATACGAGAACCATGATAAAGGTTGTAAGGCTTGAGTTTACGCTTCTCGTAAGTGTCTCCGTAACACTTAAGTTAACAAGCTCTTCCTTTGAAATTCTGTTACCGTAAATTCCCATATTTTCTCTTATTCTGTCAAAGATAACTATGGTCGCATTTATTGAATATCCTACTATCGTAAGCATACACGCTATGAAGGTTGAACCTACACTCCACTTCAAAAGAGCATACAGCGCTGCAACTACTAAAACGTCATGAACCAAAGCAATTACCGAAGAAGCTGCAAATCTGATATCCTTAAATCTGAACCAGATATACAAAAGCATAAGTACTGTAGCTAAAAGTGTGGCAAAAACGGCATCGCTTTTCATCTCACTGCTTACGGTTGCCGAAATACTTTCCGCCGTTATCTTCTGCTCATCCACTCCGAAATTATCGACAAGCGCCTTATTTAAGCTTTCTCTTTCGTCTTTATTAAGAGAACGTGTTTTTATAATAACCTCGTTGGTTCCTTTTACCTTCGTGGTCTGTGTTCCCGCATCTCCGGTTATACCGTCTACAACAGGCTTTACTTTGCTTGAAAGGTCCTCAAGACTCATATCCTCGTTAAAGGTAACATTGGTTAAGGTACCGCCTTTAAAGTCTATGCCGTAGTTGAACAAATCTCCTACTCGCGCCTTGTTAACTCCCATTCCGACAAATCCGATTAAAATTACGGCAAGAGAAGCTATAAAACAAATATTTCTTTTTGAAAGGAAATTGATTGTTCCTTTATTTACCTTGCTTCCGTAAAGCTTAGGGTTTGTAAGTCCTATAGCTGTGAAAGCATCTATGATAAATCTTGTTACAAACAAAGCTGTAAACATTGAAAGTACAATACCGAGTGCGAGTGTTGAAGCAAAGCCCTTTACCGTACCCGAACCCTTAAAGTACAAAACCGCAGCCGCTATAAGTGTGGTTATGTTTCCGTCAAGGATAGCCGACAAAGCTTTATTAAAGCCGAGTTTAACCGCATTTGTAACACTCTTGCCGCTACCTATCTCTTCTTTTATTCTCGTAAATATAATAACATTTGCGTCCACAGCCATACCGACCGAAAGCAAAATTCCGGCTATACCCGGTAAGGTAAGAGTTATCTCGCTGCTGAACGCCTCCAAAAGACAAGCTGTCAGAGCCACATAAATTCCGAGGGCGATAACGCTTGCAAGACCCGGAAGTCTGTATACAGCCACCATGAAGAGCGCAAGCACGATAAAGCCTATAAGTCCCGCAAGTAAGCTTGTAGATATGGCTTCCTGACCGAGCTTTGCTCCCACCACATTACTTCTGAGCTCCTGAAGCTCAAGAGAAAGAGAACCTATACGTATAAAGGAAGCCAGATTTTCAGCAATCTCATAGCTTTCCATACCGTCAATATAAGCCTGTCCGCCTGTAATAGCCTGCTTTACAAGAGGGGATGATATAACCCTTCCGTCATAAACTATCGCAATCTGCTTTCCGACATTTGCCGCCGTTGCAGTCGCAAAAGCCTGTGCACCTTCTTCCGTAAAGGTAAGTTCTACTATGTAATTATTGTTTCCGCTGCTTTTGTCCTGAGTAATTCCGGCTTTTGCCGCCTTAACCTGATTTCCGTTAAGCAAAACAGTACCGTTCATATCGACAAAAATCAAAGAACCCGGCTTACCCAAAGCTTCAAGTATGGAGTTTGCATCGCTTACACCCGGAATGTCGATATTTATACGATTATTTCCTTCTTTGTAAACCTCCGCCTCGGTAGAGTAGCTCTGTACTCTTTGTTGCAGCTTATATATGGTGTCGGACATTTGCTCTGCGGAAGGATTTTCCTCAACAGCCTGATAAGTTATACTTACACCGCCGGCAAGATCCAAGCCCAATTTTACTTCATTGATACTTTTATAGCCTAAATACGCAAAGCCTACAAATGCCAGCACGGCTACAAGCACTTTCAAAAAACCTATGGTTTTTTCATTTTTCATACCTTTTCTCCTTTAATCTTCATCAGCCATGGCTGCTTTTATCATAATCGCACATTCTATACGTTTTTTCTGAAGCTCGCAACCGATATCATAAGTGCTCGTTATGTCCTTATGGAAGTTATATGAATTAGCCGCACAGCCTCCGCTGCAGTAAAAACGTGCAAAACAATCCCTACACTTAGGTTTTGCGTAGACATTGCAAAGTTTAAATTCGTCACAGATCTCATCTTTTGTTATGCCGGTATCCACATTTCCCAAAAGATATTCTTCCTTACCGACAAATTGATGGCAAGGATAAAAATCGCCCCAAGGCGTAACCGCCAGGTACTCGGTTCCCGCTCCGCAGCCCGAAAGTCTTTTGGCAACACAGGGACCTTGCTTTAAATCTATGTTAAAGTGGAAAAAGTTAAAGCCTCTTCCCTCTTTTTTTCTCTTGATATATTCTTTTGCAAGCTTATCGTATTCTTCCTTTATTAAAGGAATATCCTCCTCTTTTATGGCATAGCTTTCGAACTCCTCACCTACAACGGGCTCTACCGAGGTCTGTTTAAAGCCCAGATCCGCAAAATGAAGCACATCCTTTGAAAATTCCAAATTATTTCTTGTAAAGGTTCCTCTTATGTAATAGTCCTTTTTGCCTTCTCTTTGCTCCGCAAATTTTTTAAACTTCGGGACTATCATATCATAACTGCCCTTTCCTCCCCTTGTAGGTCTCATGCAGTCATTTACTTCCTTACGTCCGTCGAGTGAAAGCACGACATTACTCATCTCTTTATTTGCGAAATCCATAATCTCGTCATTTAAGAGCACTCCGTTTGTAGTAAGGGTAAATCTGAAATTTTTATCAAATTCTTTTTCCTTGCTTCTTCCGTACTCAACTATCTGCTTTACCACATTCCAGTTCATGAGCGGCTCACCGCCGAAAAAGTCGACTTCAAGGTTTCTTCTGTTCCCCGAATGAGTCAAAAGAAAGTCTATAGCCTTTTTCCCCACTTCATAACTCATGAGGGCACGTCTTCCGTGGTACTCGCCTTCTTCTGCAAAGCAATACTTGCATGCCAGATTGCAGTCATGAGCTATATGCAGGCACAGCGCCTTAACAACGGTTTTTCTGGCTTTGAAATCCCTCACATAGTTTTCATAAGTATCCTTTGTAAAAAGCTCCTCCATATTGATGAGCTCCTGCATGTCTTCTATACACTCTTTTATCTGATCTAT
The DNA here is from genome assembly GCA_963522175.1 of uncultured Lachnospiraceae bacterium. Taxonomy (GTDB): domain Bacteria; phylum Bacillota; class Clostridia; order Lachnospirales; family Lachnospiraceae; genus CAKAHY01. The sequence continues at coordinate 24,767 of CAUQXC010000004.1, read as the reverse complement.
GTTATGGCCTTTTTTTAAAAGCTCTTCCTCTATCTTCTTCTTAATCTCACTGCTTATTTCTATAGGGCTTTCTATCTCGCCTATAAGGGGTTCTGCCGTTGCAATGGCATCATATAAAACTTCGTCGGTAACATGAACCGAGCCGGAGCTTACGTCAAGAACTATATAGTAGCCATTGTTAATGTATTGATGAATCACTTTTTTATTTCCTCTTTTCTAATTCTACAGTATCACGCAAACAACCCCCACCCTCAAAAAGAAAGTAGGGGCTTTTTTATGCTTTTTCTTATCTGTCCGGATTCTCACAGCCTTGATTACCAACTGTGCAAGATGTCTTACAAGCTGATTGGCAAGATGTTTGACATTCACCGCAACCGCCGCGCTTTAAGCTTTCCTTAAGTGTTTTCTCGTTTAATGTCTTAACGTGCTTCATAAAATATCTCCTTTCTATGCAGCCTGCACCCGGTCAGATATATAAAACCGGAACACAAGGTCTTTTTTAAGTATAAAAAGTATATCATATACGCTTTTAATTAGCAATAAAATGCTTCGGGATTTCATTTTTCACTCAGTATATTAACTTAATGTAAAATATATATTAGTTTTTTATAAAGTATCTATGCAAATATCTTTTTCTATGATAACATATTGTCAAACGATGCGTGGCTCAGTTTGGAAGAGTGCTGCGTTCGGGACGCAGAGGCCGCTGGTTCGAATCCAGTCGCATCGATTACAAAAAGAGCTTGTTTCTTCACCGATTTTTAGACAAGCTCTTTTTATTTTTCCAAAATCGCTTGCCTCTAAGGAGCAATGTTTGGAAAAAGTACGATATTATATATTTGTCGCTTTATCAATAAATAAGAGGTATTAAAAATGTGGAATACAAACAACTGGGTTGAATATGAAGTCTTAGACACTTCGAACGGAGAAAAGCTGGAACGTTTCGGCGAGTATATTCTTGTCAGGCCCGATCCTCAGGTCATATGGAATACAGAAAAGCTCCATGAAGGTTGGAGAAGAAAAAACGCTCATTACCACAGAAGCAGTAAGGGCGGCGGTGAATGGGAATTTTTCAAACTGCCGGAAACATGGACTCTGGACTATGAGCTTCCGAATATAAATGAAAGCACTAAATCTCAAAGAACTATACGCTTTAACCTTAAACCTTTCAGTTTTAAGCACACCGGAATATTTCCCGAGCAGGCGACAAACTGGGATTGGGGCTACGAGCTTATTGCAAATGCCGTGAAAAACGGGAGAAAGGAAATTAAGGTTCTTAATCTTTTCGCTTATACGGGGGGTGCAACTTTAGCTTGTGCCAAAGCCGGGGCAAATGTTACCCATGTAGATGCCAGCAAAGGTATGGTTGCATGGGCAAAGGAAAACGCCGTCTCATCGGGACTTAAAGATGCCCCTATACGCTGGTTGGTTGATGATTGCGTAAAATTTGTGGAGAGAGAGCTCAGACGCGGAAGCAAATATGATGCCATAATTATGGATCCGCCCTCTTACGGTAGGGGTCCTAAAGGCGAAATATGGAAAATAGAAGACTGCGTTTACAATCTTATCGAACTTTCTTCCAAGCTTTTAAGTGAGGACAGTCTGTTCTTCCTTATTAATTCTTACACAACAGGTCTTCAGGCGGGCGTTCTGAAGTATATGCTGGAGCTGCTTGTTAAAAAGTCAAGCATGCCTAATGTCGCTGCCGACGAAATAGGACTTAATATCAAAGACAGTCCGCTTGTTCTCCCTTGCGGAGCGAGCGGAAGATGCTGGTAAAAAGGTCATTCCGAAGGTATACTCTATACTTTCGGAATGACCTTTTTGTTATAGTTTTATATTATCAGCTTTTTATCTTTCTCTTTCTATATGCAAAGGCAGCGAAGCCGAGAGAGGAAACCACCAAACAAATAAGCAAAATCAAAACGGGATTTAGGGAAGAAGTTTTCATCAATACAAATTCTCCCTGAGCCTTATCCACTTTAAAGCTTAGGTAGGAGCCGACCTTTTTCGTTTCAAGCTTCTTAAGCCCGTTTTCGGTTTTCAGGGCAACGGTATCAGCTTTCAAATCCTCATTTAAAACCCTCAGCTCTATACCGCTCTCCCTCCTTCTTCCGTCCGGTATTACGCTGTATTTATAAGCTTTTATCACTCCTTTTTCAAGACCTTTTATATCCGTTTCTTCCACCTTAAGACTTGTTCCCTCGTAAAACAGAGCACTTGCCAGCAGTACGGGTTTTTCACCCACCTTTTCAAATGCGGCAATATTTTTATTCCATTTTTCTTCGATTAAATGTATATTTATATTCCTTTTTACATTCCCTGTGTCTTTATATTCCCAGTAGGTATTGTAGCCCTCCTTTTCGGGAGCATTGGGAATATCCGCCCCGCTTACATAGGAATTATAAGGTACACTTACAGACTTTATAAGCTCATCACCAACGAAGTAGTTTACTTTAAGACTTTTAAAGCCCTCGGGAGTATTTTCATCCGCTGCCAAAGCCTCATAATCCGTAACAAAGGCCTCGCCTTCAAGACTTATATCGTTTATCGCACCTACACCCTCGTCAACATAACGATTGGCACTTACATAGGCAGCATCCAAGGTATCGCCCGCTATGCTTCCTACCCTTCCGGACTCGCTGCTTATAACGGTACTCATTGCCGTATTACCCTTAATCTCTTTTCCTACGCCTACTATACCTCCTATGTAATCAAGTCCCTTAACATCACCGAGTACGTAAGAATCCTTTACAAGATTTTCGCTGTAGCCCGCTATACCGCCTATATACGACCCGTTTTCCGATATCACGTCCGCATAATTTTGATTTGAAATAAGAGCTCCGTACTCCGCCCTTGCCGCTATTCCTCCGGCATAATCATTTTTTACTTTTACGTTTCCCTCATTTATATTGGACTTTACAAGAGCATAGACATTATTCGAAAAGTTAAGAGATCTCGTTCCGCTCTCGACTACTTTGCTCTTTAAGCTCTTTTCCGTTATTATACCGTCCTCAGGATCTATTCCTATTCTTGCGACTATACCCGCCGTATTTATATCTCCGCTTATCTGAGCCTTATTTACGGAATTTTCCAATCTCCCATAGGCATATTCCTTAGGCGGATTTTCCGAGACGTCAAAATAGATTTTTCCATCCTCCGGCTTATCCCTTAGCCTGTCTCCACCCTCATTTATACTGAGTCTTATGTTATCAAGCTCGCTTTTCACCTCGTCTATACTGCTTTTTACATTTTGCCTGCCGCTCTTTAAATCGTCTCTCGCTTTGTCTATCTGCGCAATAAGCTCTTCTTTTTCCCCATTTATCTCATCCAAGCTGTCATCAAGATTTCCCTTTAAATCCTTTTTTTGCTCATCCAGATAATCCAACAGATTTATAGATTTTGAATACAGTTCATTTATATCCGAACTCAAGGAATCAAAATCTCTCGCAATATTATCGGCATGTCCCTTTTTATTTTCGAGATCCGCTTTCATTCTGCCGGAAATCTCGGATATATTCTTAATTGCCGAAATTATATTTTCAAGCTTTGTATTCCTGTTATTTATAATATCGCTGTAATCCGCTCCATGCCTCATATCACCTATGTTGTCGGCAATATCCGAGACATTCGAATTTACCTTGTCCGCGGCTGTTCTTACCTCATCATTTTTTCCTTCCAAGCCATTATCAAACTTGTCTATTTCATCCTTATGAAAATCTTTTCTGTCCTGAATACTGTCTCCGAGCTCGCTTCTTTTTTTATTTATGTTGTCCGCATCATTCTCTAAAGCTTGAGCGTTTTTATCCACCTCCGCCTCAAAAGCATCAAGAAGCTTTGAAAGAACCTCCGTCTGCCTTTCAAGCTTATCCAAGGTATCTCCTTCATACGAAACCTCCATATAAGGTTCAAGCACCCCCACTATACCGCCTACATCCTTTCTTCCGTAAACGGGAGCCTCATTTACACAATTAAGCACACTTCCGTTTTGTAATCCGACTATACCTCCGACCTTGTAGCTTGTGTGTTTATATCCGACCTTCTCACTGTTTATACTGTCTTTTATATATCCGCTTGAAGCACCTGCTATTCCGCCTATCATCTCCGGTTTTTCGCTGTCCGCAACAAGATTTTTCACATTTACGTCGGGTACGGATTTTGTCTTGTCCTCATCCGGAAGTACACTTTCATTGTTTCCGGCTATCCTTCCGCAGTTTTCGGAGCCTATCACGCTTCCTTCATTAAAACCGCATATTCCTCCGACAAGCTTCGTTCCGTCCACGGATGCGTAATTCCTTGAATTTATTATAAATCCGTTTTCTTCATTTACTCCTGCTACTCCGCCCACTTTTTTGTAAGCCTTTACGATTCCGGCAAAGCTCACATTATCTATAATACCCTTATTGGTTCCCACAACACCACCGACAAGGGTCTTACTGCCTTCCGGGCTTATGTTTCCTTCAACCTGTAAGTCCTTGATCATGCCGTGAGAACCCAGTACACTTATAAGTCCCGCACCGCTGCTTTTTTCATTTATATTAAGTCCCTTTATTTTATATCCTTTTCCGTCAAATGTACCGGAGAATACGGGTATAGGTTTAAAGTCCACATCGGACAGATCTATATCAGCCGTCAAAAAATAGGTTTTATTCAGTGTAAGAGTTTCCGTAGTGGCTTCTTTCGCAAGCTTTTTAAGGTCTTCGGAGCTGCTTATATTTATAAGATTTTCCTGTACATCCTGCACTTTAGGCTCGGTGTCCGTATTTGCAAGGGCATATACCGGCAAAGCGGTATTTACAAACAGTAAACTAAGGCTCAAAACTAAGGCTGTTATTTTCTTCTTCATCTTCCCTTTTACTCTCCTCCTCATTTATTTTTCTTGAAAATGATGTTTTATCTATGCTGAAATCGAATACATAAAGTAATACCGGTAAAACAAATATTACCATAGCCATTGAGATAACCACTCCTATACCCAAGGTTTTTCCCAGTGAAGATATAGTCGGGTTGGATGTAACGGCTCCTATTACAAATCCCGAAGCCGCCATAATTGTGCCGGATGTTATTATGGTAGGGAAGGCTTCATTAAGTGTTTTCGCTATAACAGTCTTTTTATCGGAAAGCTCATCCCTTAAAGCCATGTATCTGCTTGTAATAACAATGGCATAGTCTATGGTTGCTCCCATTTGTATGGAACTCACTATGAGATAACTCAGGAAAAACATACTTTCTCCTCTCAAATACGGGAGACTGAAATTTATCCATATACTTCCCTGTATGGTAAGAACGAGGATAAACGGCAGGGACGCACTTTGAAAGGTGAAAAGAAGTATCACTCCAACAAGTAAAGCGGTTATTATACTTATCCTTAAATTATCTCCGCCGAAGGACTTACTGATATCGTAATCGCTCGAGCTGTCTCCCACGACGTATGCCTCATCATAATACTTAAGCGCTATATCCCTTACCTTGTCTATACTTTCGAAGGTTTCCCCGCCCTCAAGCGTTTTATCCCAAGTCAAAAGTATTCTTGAATACTTATCGCTCTCCAGCTGTTTTCTTGCATCCGTTATACTCTTATGTATATCCTCTATATCGCTTATGGTCTCCTCGTCTATATCAAGTCCGCCGCTTTCAATTTGTTCATATAAAAAATCAACCATATTTATTATCGGTATTTTATAACTGTCAATACTGTTTATAAATGCCGCATACTGTTCATTTTTCAAAGCGTAAAAGCGATATGCCGCCTTTACAACATCCACATCGACATCGGCAATTTCCGCGAGTTCTCTCGGATTAAGGCTGTCGGTAAGCACATATTCTTCATTACCTCCTACCTCTATATTTGCAAGTCCCGTAACGGAATTCACCCCCGAAAGCCCCGAAACTTCATTTAAAAGTGCGGCTTCCTTCAGATAATCCTCTTTCGGGACAACTATAGCCATTATATTATTCCTTCCGAATTGCTCTTCTATAGCCTCCCTTGCGGCAAGGTACTCGGTTTTCTTCTCGGATTCTATAGAGTTCACATCAAAAATATAGCTTGTTTTATTTGATAATATAAAACCTCCTGCGACGGCTATCGCAAAGATCGGCAATATAAGGTGTCTGAGCTTTATTATTATCTTTCCCGCTCCTTCTATATTCGGAACGAAATTTTTGTGCATGGACTTTTCTATATATCTCTCAAACATCATTATAAGCGCAGGCATAAATGCAAATACAGCAAGCATACTGAATACTATGGACTTAAGAAGTACACGCCCCAAATCCATGCCTATTTCAAATTGCATAGTCATAAGAGCCACCATTCCGGCCATAGTTGTAAGAGAACTTGAGGATATCTCCGGTATGGCTTTTGCAAGAGCTTTTATAAGAGCATGCTTAGGCTTATGCTGTTTTCTCTCTTCCATAAATCTGTGGAAAAGTATTATCGCATAGTCTATGGCAAGAGCCAGCTGCAACACTACTCCCACAGCCTTCGTAACAAAGGAGATCCTTCCGAATACAAAGTTTGTTCCTATATTCAGTATTATTGCCACACCGAAGGTCAGCATAAATATAAGAATTTCCATGTAGGTTTGTGAGGTAAATAATAAAACTCCCACTATAATTATTATTACAAGAACAAAGATAAGCTTCATATCCTCATTTAAGTCCTTAGCATCGTCCTTATCTATGCTTGTATATACCACGTTATCATAGGCGGACACTGTATCCCTGAGCTTTATTATAGCTTCCTGTACAAGCTTTGAATCTTCGGTATCGTCAAAACTTATTGTATACAAAGCCGAAAAATCCTTATAATAATCCTCCACCTCCTTATTTTCATAGTTTTCATCCGTTTTATCGTAAAAATCCACCCTTGAAACGCCTTTTATCTCTTTAATGCGCTCTGAAAGTTCCAAAGCCGTTTCATAATCCACATTGTTTATCATTACCTTGGCGACTCCGAATGTGGTAAAGCTTTCATCCATTATATCAAGTCCCTGCCTCGTCAGGGTCGTTTCCGGCAGATAGTCCGACAGCTTCTCACTTACCTTCACCCAAGAGGAGCTGAACACTCCGAACACCGCGGCAAGAATAAAAAATACCAGAAAAGCTTTTCTTTTATTTACTATAAATGCTGCTATCTTTTCAAACATTCTTCTTTCCTTTCATCAGTATGTAATCGTTTTGATAAAGAACAGTCTAGTTTAAGGTGATTTATTTTTCAATTTACAGAGCTGTGTATTTGTATGATTTAAGACACTTTTTAATATCTGTAATATAAATTCCGATTCTTTTCTATTATATTTTAGCGGACTTTTATGCTATACTCTTTCTATCTTAAATTACGGAGGATATGCAGTGATAAATACGGACAGACTTTATAAAATTTTTTCGGATCTTGTAAGCATAGATTCCCCTTCCTTCAGGGAAAGAGGTGTGGCTGATTATATAATACAGCTTGGTAAAGACAGGGGAATAAATTTTATTGAAGATAAAAGCGGTGAAGCCTTCGGCGGAAATGCCGGAAACCTCTACGCCTATATAGAGGGCGACAGGAGCCTCGAACCTGTTTTATTATCCGCTCACATGGACACGGTGGAGCCCGCCCTGGGAAAAAAAGCCGTTCTTCATGAAGACGGAAAAATAACATCCGCCAAAGATACCGTGCTCGGAGCCGATGACCTTGCCGGTATCAGTTCCATACTTGAAGCTGTTCAGAGTGCAAAGGAAGCCGGACTTCGTACAAGACCCGCGGAACTTTTATTTACTATAGCCGAAGAGCCTTACTGCAAAGGAATTACAGGCTTTGATGTAAGTAAGCTTAAGTCAAAAGAGGCTTATATCTTTGATCTCAGCGGAAAAGTCGGTACTGCTGCATACAAGGCTCCTATAATACTCAGCTTTAACGCTGTGATTCACGGTCGTCCTTCTCATGCGGGCTTTGAGCCTGAAAAGGGAATACATTCCGTTAAGATTGCCGCCGCCGCAATAAATAAGATTCCCTGCGGAAGACTTGACGGACTTACCGTAAATATAGGTACGATACAGGGCGGAAACCTTAACAATATAGTGCCTGAATATTGCAGAGTGGGCGGTGAAATCCGTTCCTTCAATAACGAAAGCGCCCATAAAATGTGCATGAAAATAAAAAATATTTTTGAAGAAAGCTGCTGCGGTACAGGCGCAAAGCTCAGCTTTGAATTTACCGAGCATTTCAGGGCATATGAAACAGACCTGAATTCAAGTACCGTAAAGCGTTTTAAAGAAGCCTGTAAAGCTTTGGAGCTGGAGACAAAGCTCGTGGGAACCTTCGGAGGAAGCGACAACAACTTCCTTTCGGCAAACGGACTTAGCGGTCTTGTTGTCGCAACAGCCATGAACGACTGCCACAGTACAGACGAGTGGAGCAGCCTTGACGAGCTTTCCAAAGCAAGTAAGCTCGCCTTAAAACTTATCAGTCCGGAGGAATAAAGCCTTGAAAACTCCCTTACATTATCAAATATCCGAATATGACTGCGGTCCTACCACCTTGCTCAATGCACTTAATTTTCTTTTTGAGCGTGAAGAAATACCGCCCGATATAATAAGAAATATTATGCTTTACAGTCTTGACTGTTACTCCTTTGAAGGTATACAGGGAAAACACGGGACTTCCCGTATGGCTATGATGTTTTTGAGCAGTTGGCTCAATAATTACGGCGAAATGGGCAGGCTCAACATAAGCAGCGAATACCTTACGGGTGAAAATGTTTTTATAGGTGATACAAGCCGAATAAATGATGCCCTGAACCGAGGAGCCGCGGTCATTGTCAGACTTTTTTACGAGGTTGAACATTATGTTTTACTCACCGGTATAAAAGCTTCTAAGGTTTTTATGTTTGACCCCTACTTCAACACGGATGATTTTGAGGGTACTGAAATAGAGCTTAGTTCCGATACAGTGTATACATATAACAGGATTGTACCTGCACATTTTCTCAATAAAGAAGATGACAGCCTCTATGCCTTGGGAAAAACTGACAAAGGAGAAGCTGTCATAGTATACAACAATAAAACGAAGAGGTCGGATTATAAGACCATTGAATATTTTATATAAAAATATATTTTCTAAGCTCTTTCTATAACTCCGTACCCCATACCGGGGTCGGAGTTTTCTTTAAGATATTCTTTCAGCTTAAGATAGAGACTGCTTCTCTGTCCTTTTTCGTCTCCCGCTTCCAAAACACGTTCACTAGCCTGTGCAAAGCTGTAGTTTATATATTTTACATCAAAAAGAGCCTGAAACTTCCTTATATTGCTGTCCTTTGAAAGAAGCTGGAGAATTTTGGGGCTCAAAAGCCATGACAGGCAATCAAAGCCCGAATAACCCTCAAAAAAATCCTTTGCCAAGTCTATGGATTTTTTGCATTTCTCAATATCAAGCTTTTCCCCTTCGGGGATATGTATATGTACTATACTCGTGTTTTTGTCGGGTTCAAACTGCAAACGTTCAAATCTGTATAAATCCCCCTTCACACAGTTTGCCACCCATTTGAGTTCGGTAAGACCCGTTTTTAAGGTTTTTCTTTTATAAACCTCCTGCCAAATACGTATATCGGAAACGGTATCAAAGAATACTCTTTCGGGGCTCATACCGTATTTAAGCAAAACCCTTTCCTTTTTTCCCAGTCTTTTGATTATCGTCTCATAATTTTCCGCCGCCAGACAAAGATACAACTTTAAAGCAAAGGCGTTCATATCCGGCTTTTCTTTTATATGCTTAAGAAAAAGGCTAAAATCCCCGTAAAACAAACTTTTGCATATTCTATATTCAAGCTCATTTATTGTATATGTATTAATAAACTCGGTAGTTTCCAAGTCAAAGCCCAAGCTTTCAATAAGCCTGTTCATACTAAGCATTATCCCTTCACCGATCCTTTCGTCATTCCCGATACCAAAAATCTCTTAAATACCAAGGCAAGTACCGCCGGCGGAATAATCGCAAGTATGCCGGCAGCAGCCGTAAGCCCGTAATGCACAGTATCCTTTGTGATAAACTCCGAGGTTACTATAGCTATAGGCTTTGTATTGATATTTGATGCCAGTATAAGAGGAATTTGAAACTGGCTCCATGTACTCAAAAATATAATAAGCACAGCCGAAGCCAGAATCGGGTACGATAAGGGCAAAATTATCCTCACAAAAGCACCCATTTTGCCGCAACCGTCAACCTTAGCCGCTTCATCAAGCTCTTTCGGTATGCTTGCAAAATAATTTGAAATCAACCAAACCACTACGGGAAGATAAGCCGTTACATATACCAAGCTGAGCGTGTACATATTATTTAAAAGCTTAAGCTGCATAAACATTTTGTATATAGGTATGATAGTAGCCATTACGGGTATAGCCATAGTTATGAGAAGACTGTTTTTTATAAATTCTCTTCCCGCAAATTTAAGCCTGCTTAAAGCGTATGCCGACAACAAGGCCGTGGGAATACAAAGCACTACCGTTACAAAGCTTGCATAAACCGCATTTCTTATACCCATAAACAACAGACTTCCCTGTCTCGAATTTATATCGAACAGAATCATATAATTTTTAAAGCTCAGCTCGACCGGAAGAAAGCTCAAGCTTTTTTCAAGCACCATGGAATCCGGTGTAATTGAAATAATAAAGGTCCATACAAAGGGGCCTATATAAAATAACAAAAATAAAGACAAGGCTGCAATATACAATATTTTTTTAAGTGTTTTCATTAATATTCAAGCTCCTTGTTAAGACTTTTTATATACACAAAACCGAGTATTCCCGCCAATATCATCACTATGTAAGTATAGGCACTTCCCTTACCGAATTCCAGAAAATTAAAGGTTATCATATAGCTTTCTATAAGCAGGCTCTTTCCTATGTCGGAGTAGCCGCTCAAAGCAACTATTTCATCAAAAACATTTATCGCACTTATAGATGTTTGAGTTATTCCCACTGCCAGAAAAGGCAACATCAAAGGACTTATTATTTTTCTGAAGATCATAAAGGCTCCCGCTCCGTCAATTCTTGCCGCCTCCATAAGGCTTTCATCTATAGACTGTCTCCCCGCAAGACAAATAAGGCTCATAAAGGGAATAAGTCTGTAAGAAACAACCAAAGAAACAATAAATAAGAGGCTGTTCCTGTTGTCAAGCCAACTTACCGGCTCACTTATCAAATGCAGGTTCAGTAAAAGTTTATTTAAAAATCCGTAGCCGGAATAAAATACAAACTTCCACAATAAGGCATTAACGAAGGGAGGAGTAGCCCAAGGGACTATGGCAAGAGCAAGTAAAAATCCCGAAAATTTAACCTTTATATTTAAAAACAGGGCAACCGATACCGATATTATCGTGGTAATCAGCACGACTGCGACAAGTATATACACGGTATTTCCCAAACTGTATAAAAACGATTTGGATCCGAGTATAGTTATATAATTTTTAAGACCTATAAACTTTATACTTCCCGGCTTGCTTAATTTCCATTTTTTCAAGCTGTAGGAAAATGTTTCTACAATGGGGTATATTACAAGCACAAGCATCACAAGAAGCATAGGCATTAAAAGGGTGTATGCGAATCTTTCTTTTTTCATTAAGACCTCTTTTTAAAAAAAGCGAGTGACACAAGCACCCGCCTTTTACTTTTTTATTTATTCTCTTCTATGAGCTCTTTTATCTTTGTATCCATTTGTGTGAATGCCTCGTCAACACTTAAGTTTCCGAGTGCCATGCCGTTAACGGCATTGTAAATGGCATTGCTCATTTCGTTATAGTATACAGGAACTCCGCCCGGGAAAGGTGAAGCTATAAGCTTGGCTTGATCAAGCATTGCTCCGGCATTCTCAATCTTTCCGTCATTAACAAGTTTTTCGAGAACCGAATTTCTTGTAGGAAGATTTCCAAGCTCCTCGTTTAACTTCTCCTGAACCTCTGCCGATGTGTACCAGTCTATAAACTTTCTTGCATTTTCTTTGTTTTTCGAGAACTTTGTAATTCCAAGTGCCTCCGGAAGAGCCATGGTATGCTTAGCATTACCCGTTTTTCCCGGCATTAAAACCGAAACAACTTCTCCCACCACCTTGCTCTTTTCAGGATTTTCAACATTTGCAATATATGATGTAGGTCCTGTTAAGAAACTTGCAGTTCCGTTCGTAAGTCTCTCATATGTCTTTCCTCCGTCCGCAGTCTTGTCCGCAGGGTCGATCAAATCCTCTTTGATAAGCTTATCATAGAAGTTAAGTGCCTCTTTAACGGATGCTTCATTTAAAGTTCCGTCCGCATTAAATACCACATCATTCATTGTATAAGCTGTCCAAATAAGACCCGTGCTTGCTTTTTCCTCGGCTGTAAGTACCAAAGGATACGGATGCTCTGCTACTCCGGCTTCCTTTATAGCCTTAACCGCCTCATACACCTCATTGTAGGTTGTAGGCTCTTCACCTATACCCGCCTTCTCAAAATGCATGGTGTTGTAATATGCTATTCTGTAATCGTTTGAATACGGAATTGCAAGTACCTTATCACCTACGGAAAAGGTTGATATTGTAGGCATATCCGCCTTGAGCGCATCATCCACCTCAAGAGGTTCAAGCCAGTCCGCTTCTCCGAATTCTCCTACCCATGACCAGTCCACCTCTACAACGTCTGCACTTGCCTCACCGCCGCTTGCCGCTATGGAAATTTTATCTCTTATGGCATCCCAGTCCACTCTGTTGATATTTACAGCTATACCTGTACTGTCTGTAAACTCTTTAAGTAAAGCATCCGAAGGAACCGCCCACTCGGGTATCATTACATTGAGTGCATCTTTATCATCGCTCTTTTTTGCCTCACTCTCCTTGGCGCTCTCCTTTACGCTTTCTTTACCTGTTTCGTCCGTTACAGGCTTGTTGTTTGAGCAAGCACTGAGTGCAAGTGCTCCCAAAACCGCTACTGCCGTTGTCCTTAAAAAGATTTTTCTCATTTTTTTCCCTTTCCTAAATATATTATTTAACCTTTTACGCTGTCTCCTATTATACCTTTTACCAAAAACTTCTGTATAAAGATAAATATAAACAAGGTAGGTAACATTGAAATAAAACTTGCAGCCATCTGCGTTTCCCATGTTGTCTTATATAAAGATTGGAAATCCGTAAGTGCCATGGCTATGGTTCTGTTTTCCGGTGAAAGAATGAAGGTTCTTGCAAAAAGCAAGTCTCCGTAAGCTCTTATAAAGGCAAATAAGCTTGCCGTTATAATCCCCGGAAGTATAAGAGGCGCAAGTATATGTCTTATACCTTCAAGTCTCGAGCAACCGTCCACCCATGCCGCTTCCTCAAGCTCTTTAGGTATATCCTGTAAATAAGAATATAAAAGCCACAGGCTCATAGGCAAACAAACCGCACAGTTGGCTATTATAAGCACCGCCCTCGTATCTAAAAGCTTTAAATGCTTAAAAACCATGTACATAGGAGCTGCCAGTATAACCTCCGAAAACATCTGTGTCAGAATTATTATAAGCATAACCTCTTTTCTGAGCCTGAATTTGTATCTGGCTACGGCATAAGCCGCCGGTATTGCAATAATAATGCATATAAAAGCACTGCTTACAGAAACCGCAAAGCTGTTTCTCAGTGCAGGTATTATGCTCTTTTCTCCGAATAAAACCGTTTGGTAATTTATCCACTCAAGCTTTCCTGTAAACCATGTAGGCGGCCATTTGATTATGTCCTCGTACTTTTTTAAGGATGTATTGAGCATAATCAGAATAGGACTTACATAAAGCAAAATATATACAAAATATATAAGGCTTCTCAGAAGCTTGACGATTTTCTTTTTTCTGCCCATGTCAACTTTCCTCCACATCAAGCTTGTAGTATATGAGTGTAAATACTAATAAAATAAGTACCGCCACTCCCGAAAAGGCATAGGCAAGACCGAGGTTGAACTTGGCAAAAGCCTCTTCATAAATCTTAAGTATGAGAGTTTCCGTCGTCCTCATAGGTCCTCCGCCCGTCAACACAAATATAACATTGAAGGAGTTGAAGGTCCAAATACCGACCAAGGTCAAGGTCACCAAAAACAATTTTTTTAAAGCCGGGCAGGTTATCACAAAAAAGCGCCTTATCGCTCCCGCTCCGTCCACCTTTGCACTTTCATACAGTGACGGATTGATGTTTGCAAGTCCCGCCAAAAACATCATGGATACCATAGGAAGTCCGAGCCATGCATCCACAAAAGCCGCCGCAAAAAATGCCGATTTCGGATCGGACAAAAAGCTTATATTCTCGCTTATAAGTCCGATTTTTTGCAGATAGTAGTTCAGATAGCCGTAATTTCCGTCCAGCATCCATTTCCATATTACCGCAACGGTAACCTGTTGTAAAGCCCACGGAAGCAGCGATAAAAATCTTAAGAGTTTTGAAAAATACATTTCACTGTTTAAAAATAATGCCATCACAAAGCCTAAGAATAACTTAAGAAAAACCGCCGTAACAGCGTATCTGAATGTAAGTGAAAGTGTAGGCAAAAATACCTTTGAGCCAAAGAGCTTTTTGTAATTTTCAAAGCCTACAAAGCTCATTTCACCGTTTATAACGGCAATCTTATAAAAAGACCCCGATATAATTCTATATACCGGGTATCCGAACAGCAAAGCCACCATAATAAAAAGCGGAAGCAGTAAAATGTACGGCTGTGCGCTTTTCATTATGCGGTTTTTTGCTTTTATTTCATTACTTTGAAACTTCTTCCTGTGCTTCATCAAGTGCCTCTTTAGCTCCTGCCTGACCCGTAAGCGCTTTTTGAACGGCTGTTAAAAACGCCTTATTAAAGCTGTCCCAGTCCTCAACCTGCGGTTCGCTTATTCCGTACTCTATGCTTGTCGCAAACGCCTGCATGAACTCGCTCTTAAATCTCTCATCCTCAAACTCTTCTTTAAGTATAGGGAACCATCCGAATGCCTCCGATACAGGTCTCTGATACTCAGGCTGTCCCATAAACTCAACAAATTTCCAAGCCAGATCTTCATTCTTGCTGATGCTTGATATTACATAAGAGTCGGTTACCAATGTTTCAGCCTTCTTCTTTCCTTCAGGAAGCGGTGCTACCTTGTAAGGTGCCTTTTCAGCCGCCGCATCAAGAGTTTCCTTCTCCCACGGTCCGGATACGAACATAGCGAGGTCGCCATTTGCAAATAACTTTGCCTGGTCTCCTCTTGCCGTACTTACAACGTCCGGAACCAATTTCTCGTCATTGAACTTTTTCAAAAACTCCAATGTTCCCGCATTTGCCTCGGTACTGAAAGTGATTTCTCCCTTATCATCAACCAAAGCTCCGTCATTTTGATAAATGAAGTTCAAAAGCTCATCCGTACCGCTTGTTACGTCCGTAGGGATTGCAAAGCCGTAAATTCCTTCATTCTTAGCCTTTACTTCCTTTGCAGTCTCATAAAGCTCATCCCAGTTTGTAGGTGCCTTATCTATAAGGTCGCTTCTGTAATATAAAGCTCTCGATGAAAATGCCATAGGAATTCCGTATTGCTTTCCGTCAACCGTTCCGGTTGCAAGCACGGACTCCACTCTTTTAGATTTGAAATCATCCGTAACATATAAACTTAAATCTTTTGCAACACCGAGGCTTGCAAGCTGCTTTAAAGTTCTTGAACCTGTAAGCATAATGTCCGGTGCATCTCCCGCCTGATATAAAGAAACGATTTTTGAGTTAAGCTCATCCCAACCTACAGATACGATTTGAACCTTAACCCCCTCGTTCTCCTTTTCAAAAGCTGCTATTCCGCTGTCAAGCTCTTTCTTTAAATAGCCTGAATCATATCCCGGAACCAAAAACTTAAGTACCGTTCCCTCGGCATTGTCCGCCTCTTTACTTGCTTCCTTGCTTTCCTCGCTTGAAGCCCCCGCTGCGGTAGTGCTTGTCTCCTGTGTTTGTGTTCCCGAGCTGCAAGCTGATAATAAGGTGCTCGCAAGCATAACAGCCGCAAAGCTCATTGATAAAAATTTTTTCATAACTTTTGTATGTTTAGTACATACTCCCCTTTCTTTTATTTGAAGCCCAAAGAATTATATCAAAATATTTATAATAGTTCCAGTAATTCCATGCTTTTCCCATATTGTTTTTATCTATTATTACTATCTATTATTGATATTATCTATTATTATTTTACCTGCTTTTGGTTTACAATGAAGCTTATAAACTATCTTTACGTTAGGAGTATGAGCTTATGAAAATCTATAACAGTACACACAGCTTTAACAATTCCCCAAAATACAATTCCGATTCCGACCTTCTTACAGAGCTTTGTCTTATAAAAAATGAAGAATTCGGATTTTTTATAGGCTTCGAATTTGAGAATCCCTCATATCTGAGCCTTGAAAGGCATTTCGATCTTCCGTGGTGGGGACTTGATAACAGATATCGCTTTGAACTTAAAATATTAAATGATGACAAGCAGGGAGCAGAAGTGTCCGCTTCGCTTTGCTCCTACGTATTAAATGATGATAAATTTTATTATGCCGATATCATAAGCAATGAAAAATCAATGTATTATGACACTAAACCCGCTCCTGTATACATAGGCGGAAAAGTAAGCTCAGACTTTAAGGATAAAAGACTTACCTTGGAGTTCAGGCTGTATAAGGGAAAGGGCTATAACAAGGAAGAACTTGTTTACAGCAAAGAATTCGGTATAGATATATTGGACTTTGAGCTTTCTAAGGATGATGACAGCTTTTATCTTGACCTTTGGCTTCAACCCTGTTCTCTTGCCAGAACCTACGGTATGTCCTATTACAGCGACGAACATTTTGACTTGATAGAAAAGTACCTTAAAGCTATGTCCGATCTCGGGCAGGATGTTATAGACCTTATAGTCTCGGATTTCCCTTGGGCGGGGCAGGCATGTTTTAAAATCGGAGAAAACGCTTCCCGCCTGTATGAATACAACATAGTAAAAATCGGTAAAAAAGCCGGTAATTTTAATTTCGATTTTGCAAATCTTGACAGATTCGTGGAACTTTGTTTTAAGTACGGCATCAAAAAGGAAATAAATCTTTTCGGAATTTGCGGAAACTGGCACGGTTCGGATTTTAAGTCTCCTCTGTCGGATTATCTTGATCCTATACGAGTTTCTTACTATGACGAAGATGAAAGATGTTATGATTTTATAAGGGACAAATCAGATTTACACAAATATTTGAAAGCCCTGTTTACGCACATGGAAGAAAAAGGCTATATGCCTATTACAAAAATAATAGGTGATGAACCGAGTGATAATGACAGATTTAATTCCTTTCACGATTTTCTTTCTACCTGTTACGACAGGACTTTAAGCTTTAAATATGCTATGCATTCATCAAGCTTTCTTGACAATTACAAAGGTTCTTACGAGAGCTTTTCTTTAAACTCGGCTTATATAGGAGATTATGTTAAAGACGGAGAACTTAGCGGCATCCTAAAAGAGCACTCTCACGAGATGACTTGGTATCCCTGCTGTTTCCCGAAAAAGCTTAACACCTTTGTAGGAAGCCCTCTTATAGAGTCGAGATATTTGGGACTTTACACCTATTTGTGGCAGTTTAAAGGTATGCTTCGCTGGGCTTATGCTCTCTATACCGAAAAACCTTTTGAAAATATTTGTTATAAGCCCGAAGCGTGGGATGCCGGGGATATGTTTTTTGTTTATCCCGGAAAAAATATGCAAATTTGTCACAGTATAAGAGAAAAAAACATGTTGTTTTCGATTCAGGATTTCAATATCTTCAAGAAACTGGAAAAACGGGGAGTTTCGGTTTTACCTAAGTTACGTGAGAGCTTGGGCATAAAAATACTTGCAAAGAACGAAAACAAAGAATTGATTCTTGACGAATATAAGGATTACACATATTATAAAGAAATACGAGATATGCTTATCAGAGGTGCTTATGAAAACTAAGGAAGAAATGCTCAAATTGCTTGCGGATTATGTCGTTGACATGGAGGACGAAAAAATATCGGATTTGGCAAAAGAGTATCTTGATGCCGGCTACCCCGCAAAGGAAGGCATTTTAAACGGACTCACGGTAGGTATGGAAAAAGCGGGCAGGCTTTACGATGAGGAAGAATATTACATAGCCGAGCTTTTGTTGTGTGCCGATGCCATGTATGCGGGAATAGAGGTTCTAAAAACGGCGGTCACCGAGGAAACGGATAATAAGATAAGGGCTGTTATAGGGGTTATTGAAGGGGACACTCATGATATAGGGAAAAATCTTGTCAAGATTATGCTTGAAACGGCAGGCTTCGATATGATAGATTTAGGTCGTGATGTGCCCATAGACACCTTTGTGAACAGTGCTATCGAAAACAAAGCAAGTCTTATTTGTATGTCCTCTTTGATGTCCACGACCATGTACGGAATGAAGGATGTTATAGACAGACTTTCGCAAAAGGGCTATAGGGATAAGGTAAAGATTATGGTAGGCGGCGGACCTATAACAAATAAATTCGCTTTACAGATAGGTGCGGATGCATATTCCGAGAATGCCGTTGAAGCCGTAAGCGTCGCCAAATCTTTATTCGGAATCGCTTAATAAAGCCTATGAAAAAAATTCCTGTTTTTAACTGTCCAGATGTACTTCTGTACGATTACGATAAAGCCTATAAGCTTCTTTATGAAAGCAAGGTATTCGAGCTTGACGGTCTGCTTCAATATTGTGACAACCAAAACCGTCTCAACAAATTTTATAAAAAACTGCTTAAGTACGAGCGTTCGGCTTTGGAGGAAAAGCTCGAACTCAAGCTTGAATTCAAACGCTTGTCAAAGGAACTTGAAGCTAAAGCTCTTACCGCTATTTCTCACAGCTATACCGTCATAAGTATGGCCGATCCTTTGTCCTCCCTCGAGTTTATAGGTTCTAAAGCGGCACATGCCTATCTTGATCTGTTTTTACTTGATTTTTTATATGAGCTTCAAAATATGTGCCCTCATGAGATCCGTATACATCTGTGCCCGAAACTCAGCATTTTACTTATCAGAACAATGCAGGATTATGAAGCCTGTCCGTACCGTCTTGAGATTTTAAACTTAAATCTTGACAAAGTTTACCCCTCCCTTGTCCATGCTCTGGTTTTTGAAGAGGGAAACAGAGGACTTATATCGGGTTTAAAATGTATACATTTTCTCGGAAAAACAAATAAGCTTACATTCTTTAAGCTGAAAAAATTACATGAACTTTAGGTGATGAACATGAAAAAAACGATACTTTATTATTTAAGAAAAAACGATATTCATATAGATGCCGCATGCAACGGTCTCTGGGGTTGCGGCAAGTGTAAAATAAAGCTTAACCCCGATTTCCCCGTTTGCGAAAATGATGTAAACTACCTTTCCGAGGAGGAAGTGAAAGAAGGATACAGGCTCTCCTGTGAGCATTACGTAGATGAAGACGAGGTTGATGCCGTTTTACATGAATATTACGAAAATCTCGAAGAAAAAAACAAGGTTTTCGAAAAGAACGACACCATACTTTCAGACAGCTTTGTTCCCGAATTCACACACGATAAGATAAGCCCTTATTTCGGTCTGGCGCTTGACATAGGAACCACTACTCTTGCCATGAATCTTATAAGTTTAAAAAATACGAAGATTTTAGCAAAGGTTACGGATATAAATCCTCAGGTGAACTTCGGTTTCGATGTAATGAGCCGAATAGCCTATACTATGGAAAATGAAGACGGTCTTGAAAATTTACACAAGTCCCTCATTTGGACACTTAATTCCATGATAGACACTCTGGTAAGTAAGGCAGGAATCAATCGCTTTGAAATAAAAGAATTATGTGTTTCCGCCAACACCTGTATGTGTCACATTTTACTGGGCAAACCCATAGTAACCCTGGGAAAATTCCCGTTTAAGCCTCTTTTCACAAAAAGCTGCAATTTATCGGCGGTATTTGCGGGCTTAAATCTCGCTCCCGATTGTAAACTCATAAGCCTTCCTCATATATCGGGCTTTGTGGGTTCCGATATAGTTGCAGGTGTATATGCCTGCAAAATGTATGAGGACAGTGAGCATGAGAACATACTTTTTATAGATATAGGTACCAACGGTGAGATGCTTTTAAAGGCGGGTAATAAATTTATCGCCACCTCCTGTGCCGTGGGACCTGCCCTTGAAGGCATGAATATTTCCTGCGGTATGCGTGCCGATAAAGGTGCCATAGACGATTTTACTATCGATGAGAAAGGACTGCACTGCAGCGTTATAGGTAAGAAAAAGCCCGAGGGAATCTGCGGTAGCGGGGTTCTTGCCTTGGTAAGAGAGCTTCTTAAAAATGAAATTATAAATAAGAGGGGTGCTATATCCGATAAGAAGAAATTTGACAAGGATGATCACCGCTCCCGCATAATTGTTTATAAGGATGATAAGGCCTACATTGATATAGGCAAGGGACTTTTTTTCAGCAGCAAGGATATTAGGCAGGTTCAGCTTGCAAAGGCGGCAATTTTATCCGGTATCATCTGCCTTACTCAAGCAGCCGGCTTAAGCTTTGATAAAATAGATAAGGTCTATATTGCCGGACAATTCGGTAAATACATAAGCCTTGATTCTTTGTTCGGGCTTTCTCTCCTTCCGGATGAATTTAGGGATAAGCTTGAATATTTGGGAAATACTTCGCTTGGCGGAGCCTACCTCAGCCTGCTTGACAGCAAGGCTTTGAAAACCATGTCCGAATTTGCAAAAAAGGTTGAATTTTTCGAGCTTTCAAAATACGTAAAATACGACAGAATATTTGCATCTTCTTTATTATGGTAAGCTATAAAATTTTGGGAGATAAATATGAAACTTAAAATTCACCCGCATGACAGCATGACCCCCCTTGAAAGGGGTAAGGCTATAGCCTCCGGGAAAGACTATGACAGGCTTATTATGGATCCTTTCTTAGGTGAGATAAAAGCACGTATCATTAATAAAAATACCGGACAATATTGGATGAATGAGGACAATCTGGTTATGGGGGATATTTTATCCTGTAACCGCTACGGCCTTGACGGTATGGGTGTTGGTCCCAATGCTTACGGAATAGCCGAAGCTATGGGTGTCGTGCCCCATTATCCCGAAAAAGGACTTATTTATGTGGAAACTCATCCTATAAGCAGTATAGATGAAATCTATAAGCTTAAGGATATAAGCCTTGATGACGGCAGGCTCAGGATGTATTATAACGCTACCGCAAGACTTCGCGAAGTTGCGGAAGGATTTTGCGGCGTGGGAGCCTCCGTTTCCGGTCCCATAACTTTGGCGGGCTTCGTTCTGGGAACGGATAAGCTTTTACGTGCTATGATAAAGTCCCCCGATAAGGTTCATGAGTTTTTAAGGTATATAACAAGAAATGTAAAATACGTAATAGACGAATTTGCCAAATTGGATGTAGGCTTTTCCATGGCGGATCCTATAGCCTCTACGACCATGCTCAGCCCGAGAATGTATAGAGAATTCGCCTTCCCTTATACACTTGAGATAAGCTCTTATATCAATAAAAAAAGCGGTAAAATGCCAAGCTACCATGTTTGCGGTAATACGAAAAAAATCTGGGAGGATATTGCAAAACTTGACATAGGCTTATTCAGTGTGGATAACGAGATGGATATAGAAGAAACCTGTGAATTTTTCTCGGAGTCAAAGGCTGTTGCCGGAAATGTCAATCCTGTACACACTATATGCAACGGCTCCTTGGATATGATAGAGGACGAGGTTAAAAGATGTATCTTGGCAGGAAAGAATTGTCGAAAGGGCTTTGTATTGACTCCGGGATGCAATCTCCCTCTTGCCACCGCCGAGGATAAAATAGATGCCTTCCTTGATGCGGGAAGAAAATACAGCCGACTTTTAAAATAGTTTTAAAAACTCTTGTTCCCTTCCCGGGTTCAAGAGTTTTTTTCCACTTTCAGGCTATATACGTCTATAATATTATCCACCTTAAATCCGACCTTTTCATAAAGCTTTACCGCAGCCACATTGTCTGAATTCACCTGTAAACTTATATATTCTCTGTCTCTTTTTTTCGCACGACTCATAAGGACTTTTATGCTTTCATAGCCGTGCCCTTTTGCCCTGTAGCCTTCATATATCTCGAAGCCGTTTAAATAAACTCCTTTTTTGTACACTAAGAGTTTAAATTCCCCTATATTTTTCCCCTTATATTTGATTTTATATTCTTCAAAATCGGATAAGCTGTTGTTTAAAATAATTTCATACCGCACATTATCAGAAGGTATATAAGATTTAAGCCCCAAACTCATCTCTATTTCAGCCGTGTCAAGCTTCGCACCGAGTCTTTTTAAAAGCTCCGCCGTAGTCTTATTCTTATGAGGCAGATTGAATATTATATATATATTCTCGCTGTTCTTTTTTATATAATTCACTGCATAGCGAAATATAAATGAAAAATATCTTCTGTTTCGGAGCTCGGGATCGGTAAAAGCTATACATTCATATTCATTATCTCCATAGTAATACAGGCAGAGAAAAGATGCCAAAGCTTCACCTATATATTTCAAGAAATATATGCTGTCTTCTTCATTGATAGGACAGGATATATTTGTCTTATCGTATTTATTACATTTTGTGACAAGGCTTTTAACATCTTTCACCTGACACTCCTTAAGCTGATATGTTGTTAAAAATACATTTTCCATAGTTTAACTCCAAACCCTTATTTATATGCATTTATTATAGAAAAAAAGATAAGGTTGCTCAAGCCTTATCTTTTTTAAAGTAAGAGGAAATTTTAATATGTGTAACCCTTGTACATAACAAACCTAAATTGAAATAAAGTGTATTTAATTTGATTTATTATCCCTATCGGTTAGTACTCCCTAACTATATCATACTTTTCATAGTAAAGCAATAGGAAATTTATTTTTTTCTGAATTTTATGATTTATTTTTTTCTTGAACCTGCAGGTCCCTTATCCATGACAACTTTTCCGCCCACATATCCCACTCTTTTTTCAGAACCGGGTGAGCTGTATAACTCCAGTGCTACTACTTCCAGAGAATCTTTTGCTTCTCCGAATAAAATCTCTCCAAAGCACAGAGTATAGCTCTTTTCATCGGCACTTACATCAGATGCAGGTATTTCTATAGTTTGGTTTCCGTTCTTTATCCTTACATATACTCCGTAACGTCGGAAAGAACCGACCCCGTTTTCAAGCGCTGAATAAGAACTGACAGCTACGGATGCAATATCCGGATGCCAAGTAATATTGATGTGTTCCAACTCTCCCGGAACGGTAACATCTCCTCCATGCCTTACCGCCCCTTCAGCCGTCACAAGTACTTCATCCGTGTTTGCGGCACCGACGTATACAAGCCTTCCGTCTCTGTAACGTACGAGAGCCTTTAAATCATAATCCTTTCCCTTGGCTTCCCATCCGTTTTCAATTATAATAGGCTCATTATTTTTATTTTTTGTCAGTGAAACCTTTTCCCCTTTTTTAAGAGAAATTTTTTCTTTTTTTTGTTCCGGTATCTCAACAGGAGCCGCTTTTATCTCCAGAGCTGTCTGCTTTATCTCCGGAACAGCTTGTTTTACTTGAACCGGTGTGGCATCCGTAGCCTCCTCACCGCCGAAAAATCTAAGCAAATCCCCCAATCCGCCGTCAAAACCTCTTGCTACGGCATTAAACCTCCACTCGCCTTGCTTTCTGTATATTTCTATGGAGATAATCGCTTTTTCCGCCTTAAAATCACTTCCGCTTAAATTTAAAGAAATCTGTACCTGATTGTTTTGGCTTATTGAAATATTATGTGCATTTATACTTCCCATAGTAGCATTTCCGTCAATATTGACCGTAAACACCAATTTATCAATACTTTGAGGAAGTTTTGACAAATCTGTCCTGAACTTTGCTGCTTTTCCCTCTCGTCTGTAGCATATTTCTTTTTGCGGTGAGCTTTCCTGATTGTAAAATATCATATACCTATCGTCGGACAATTTCCCTGCGGCATCTACACCGAAGCAACTGAAGTCATACTCGTCATTCCCGTCTATACTCATACTTACTTCAAATTCGGCACCTGCATTGATATATTTATCCAACTTATCTCGCATTCCTCTGCTGATTTCCATTATAATTCCCTCCTTGTTTTATTATATACAAAAAGAGCCTTCGAAATAACTTCGAAGGCTCCGGCACACATGCCGCAGACCGGAATCGAACCGGTACGGGTATTTCTACCCACGGGATTTTAAGTCCCGGGCGTCTGCCTGTTCCGCCACTGCGGCAAAACGACCCAAATCGGACTCGAACCGACGACCTCCGCCGTGACAGGGCGGCGCTCTAACCAACTGAGCCATTGGGCCAAATAAAATAAAACTCCCTGAGTAGGACTCGAACCTACGACACCGCGGTTAACAGCCGCGTGCTCTACCGACTGAGCTATCAAGGAAAATTTGACTAAGTATAAATACTTAGTCAGTGGAGCTTCAGGGACTCGAACCCAGGACCGATCGGTTATGAGCCGATTGCTCTAACCAACTGAGCTAAAGCTCCCAACGAGTAGTATTTCTACTCTATGACCCCAACGAGGTTCGAACTCGTGTTACCGCCGTGAAAGGGCGATGTCTTAACCACTTGACCATGGGGCCGCAATTTTAATTTGACACTTTATTCTACTATGTAAAGCTTGAATTGTCAAGCAATTCTTGCACAAAACAAAGTATTTTCAAAAACTCATACCTTGAAAACCACACATCAAACTTCATCAACTAAAAACCTAACC